>CAVOQT010000007.1:0-9268 GCA_963698405.1 uncultured Gammaproteobacteria bacterium | reverse complement strand
AAGCGACTGCTGGAGGACCTGGGGCAGGTGGCAGTCACCGGCTATCGTGCCGCAACCTATTCGATCACCCGCGATTCGCTGTGGGCCCTCGATATCCTGAAGGAGGAGGGCTTTGAATATGACTCGAGTATTTTCCCCGTGCGCCATGATCGCTATGGCATACCGGATGCACAGACCGTACCGCACCGGCTGACGACACCGGAAGGCAGAACACTGGTCGAATATCCGCTCACTGCTGTCGAGGTGTTCGGCCAGAACATCCCGATGGCCGGCGGCGGGTATTTTCGCCTGTTCCCCTATGGCTTGACGCGCTGGGGCCTGAGTCGGGTCCGGGCACAGGGTCGCCCCGTGGTGTTTTATCTGCACCCTTGGGAAGTTGATCCGGAGCAGCCACGGATTGCCGACGCCGGGTGGCGGTCGCGGTTTCGTCACTACCTCAATCTGCACCGTACACTGCCGCGTCTTGAGCTGCTGCTGTCTGATTTTCGCTTCAGCACCATGCGCGAATGCCTGGTGGCAGAAGGCCTGCTCTCCGCTTCAGAGTAGTATGCTGCACACATCGGTGTTCAGTCCCATGAAGGAGTTTTCCATGTCGCTGTTCAAGTCATTTTGTACCCTGCTGATGACCAGCCTCCTCGTACAGCCCGCGCTGGCCCAGACCGGCCAGGTTCCGGCCGAAGCGCCTGCCCCCGCAGCTTCCGTGGTCAGTGCGGACTATCTGATTGGCCCGGGCGATACCCTGCAGATATTCGTCTGGCAGAATCCGGAGCTGTCAGTGACGGCGCCGGTGCGGCCGGATGGCCGGATTTCCACTCCGCTGGTCGGGGATACCGTAACGGTTGGCAAGACGCCAGCGCAGCTGGCGGCTGACCTTGAGACTGCGCTGGCGGTTTTCATCCGTACGCCGAAGGTCAGCGTGATCGTCAGTCAGGCGATCGGTGCGCTCAGTCAGGTGCAGGTGATTGGCCAGGTCACACGGCCAAGCGGCGTGCCCTACCATGCCGGACTGCGTGTGCTCGATGCGCTGCTTGCCGTCGGCGGACTCGGTGAGTTTGCGGCACCCAATCGTGCCGTCCTGATCCGTACCGAAAATGGCAAAGAGTCAAAGATAAAGATCCGCGTCGGCGACCTGCTCGATTCAGGTGATCTGGAGCAGAACCTGTTGCTCAAGCCGGGCGATGTGATCGTTATCCCCCAGACCTGGTTCTAGGCACGGCGCGTTGCGCACGCTGTTCTGGCTGGCAGTTTTTGGCTGCGTGTACAGCTATGCGCTTTATCCGCTGTTGTTGAGGCTGATTCCGGCGCGTCATCCGGTACGCGGATCCCCCGCGGTCATGCCGCCGGTTTCGCTGATCATCGCTTGCCGGAATGAAGCCCGGCGTCTGCGTCACAAGCTCGACAATGCGCTGGGCCTCGACTACCCGGATCTCGAGGTCATCGTCTGTTCAGATGCCTCTGACGACGATTCTGATTCCATCGTTGCTGAGTATGCGGTACGCGGCGTGAGGCTGGTGCGCGCCGATGAGCGCCGTGGCAAGGAGTTTGCGCAGGGCCTGGCAATTGCGGCATCCAGAGGCGAAATACTGGTGTTCTCGGATGCCGGTACGGATCTGCCGGTCGGGAGCATTCGCGTGCTGGTCGAGGATCTGTCAGATCCGTCGGTTGGCGCGGTATCAAGTGAAGACCGGTTTATCAGCGCCGACGGCGGCGTGGTCGGTGAAGGCGCCTACGTGAAATACGAAATGTGGTTGCGCCGGCTCGAATCCGGGCGGGCGGGGCTGGTTGGTTTGAGTGGCTCTTTTTTTGCCATTCGGCGCTCGATCCTTGGCTGCTGGGATGCAAGCATTCCCAGCGACTTTGCCTGTGCGCTGTATGCGGTGCGCGCAGGGACCCGCGCGATCTCGGATCCGCGAATGGTCGGGATCTATCGCGACATCAAGGATCCTGGCAAGGAGTACGCGCGCAAGATTCGTACCGCGGTGCGTGGCATGACTGCCATGGCTCGCCTGAGTGAGGTGCTGAATCCGTTTCGCTACGGCTGGTTTTCATTCCAGGTCTGGGGGCACAAGCTCATGCGCTGGCTGGTGCCGTGGTGCATGTTGCTGCTGTTGCTGAGCTCGGCCTGGCTCGCACCGCAGAGCCGGTTTTTTGCCATCGCACTTGGCTTGCAACTGCTTGGCTATGCCCTGGTTTCCCTCTGTCACTGGATACCTGTATTGCAGCGTTTTGTGTTGCTGCGCCTTGCTTACTTCTTCGTGCAGGTGAATCTCGCGCTGGCGGCAGCCGGCATTGCCTTTTTGTGTGGTCGCCGGATCGTCACCTGGGAGCCTTCGGCACGGTGAGCCCCGGCACGCTGACTGTTGATACGGCGCAGACGCCGCCGGGCGACTGGGATGCCTATGTGACGGGCCATGCGGATGCGAGTGCCTGGCAGCTCGCAGCGGCGGTAGGCATCGGCACAGCCAGCTTTGATTTGCGCAGCTACTTTCTCAGTGCGCGTGATGCCGAGGGGCGATTGCGTGGCGTACTGCCGGTGGTCGAACAGCGGATCGTGCCGTGGACCCGTTGTTTGGGATCGCTGCCGTTTTGCACCTACGGCGGTGTGCTGGCTGATGACGATGCGGTTGTTGCAGCGCTCCTGCAGGGCGTTGAACGACTTGCCGCTGAGCGTCGCGCTACACGGATTCTGTTGCGTCATGCGCGGCAAATGCCGGTGATCAGCTGGGCGCAAAGCCTCGACAAGGTGTCGATGGTTCTGCAGCTGCCGGACACTATCGCGGAACTGCAAAAGAGCCTGGGCTCCAAGCTGCGCTCGCAGATCCGGCGTGCAGAGCGCGAGAATCCGGAAGTGCGGATTGGTGGCGCGGAGCTGCTGGCAGACTTTTACCCGGTGTTCTGCAGCGTGATGCGTGATCTCGGTACGCCGGTCTATCCGCTGCGTTTTTTTGAAGCGGTCTGTGCGGCCCTGCAATCACGCGTATCGGTGGTCGTGATCTGTCTGAATGGCAAGCCAGTGGCTGGAGCGATCCTCGTGCAGTGGCGTGATGGCATGGAGGTGCCGTGGGCTGCAACGCTGGGCCGGGTGAAGGGCTTGGCCATCAATATGCGCCTGTACTGGGAGTTGTTGCAGCTTGCGCTCTCGCGGGGCTGCACATCCTTCGATTTTGGCCGTAGCAGCGTGGATGCAGGAACCTACCGCTTCAAGAGCCAGTGGGGTGCAAAGCCGGTGCAGCTGTACTGGCATTGCTGGTCACAGGCTGGTGCTGATGCGGTCTCAGATCAACAGGGTGGGCGTTCCCGTCTTGGGCTGGCAGTCCGGCTCTGGAGCCGGATGCCCTTGCCGGTAGCCAACTGGCTTGGACCCCTGATCAGTCCGAACCTGCCCTGGTAGCGCAGCGTGTCCGGTAAGCGAATAAAAAAGCTTCTGCGCCGCACTCTCGGTCTGGCCGCGCCGGTGGTGTGGCGAACGCGGCCGCGCCCATCGCTCACGATTCTGACCTACCATCGTATTCTGCCGGCCGGGCATCCGGCGCGGCTGACCGAGCAGCCGGGTATGTATGTCAGCCCGGATACGCTCGCCATGCACCTGCAGGTACTGAAGCAACATTTCGCGCTCATCGATCTCGGTGAATGGCTCAGCCTGCGCGCAGCTGGTGCTGTGCTGCCGGATCGGGCCTGCTGCATTACCTTCGACGATGGCTGGCGGGATAACTTTGAGTACGGACTGCCGGTACTTGTGGCGGCAGGGGTGCCAGCGACAGTTTTTCTGGTCGCTGATTTTATCGGCAGTGCTTACCGGTTCTGGCCCAACCGGTTGGCGCAACTGCTGGGCAGGCTGAGTGCGCGGGATATGCCCCTGCTGCCTGATGAATTGTCGGCATTGCTGGTGCGTGCTGGCTTTGTGCCGACCGGTATGGCCGAAATCGTGCAGATCGATCAGGTCATCAATGCCTGCAAGGGTCTGTCTGATGCAGCCATGATCGGGCTGCTCGATGCGGCGGAAACCCTTGTGCCGGTCGTTGCTGAGGCCGGGAGTCGCGATCTGCTCGACGAGGCCGAGATCCTGGCGATGCGGGACTCGGGGCTGGTGCAGTTCGGTTCACACAGCCGAAGGCACACACGGCTGCTGCCCGAGCTGACAGCCTTGCAGCTGGACGACGAGTTGCGGGAATCGCGTAGCCGCCTGGAGCAGATGATCGGGCGACCGGTAGATATTTTCTGCTACCCGAACGGCGACTGCTCGCCTGCGGCGCTCGCACTGGCGCGTACTGCCTATCGTGCAGCGGTGACGACGGTGTCGGGCTGGAACCAGCCTCACAGCGATCTGCATCTGCTGCGGCGCTTGTCGGTCCATGAGGATATTGCGGCCGACAAGGCGAGCTTCCTGGCGCGCGTTGCCGGGCTGCGCTAGGGCGTGATAACACTAATGATATTCTATGCGGCCATCGCCAGCTTCTGTGTCGGGGTGATGCCGCCGATGGCCATGTTCGGCCGCTCGTGGTTGTAAGTCCAGAGCCAGCGGGTGGCTGATTCCCGGACGTCGTTGATAGACTCGAACAAGGTCTGGCTCAGCCAGTCGTAACGCACGGTGCGGTTGTAGCGTTCAACGTAGGCATTCTGCTGCGGCTTCCCGGGCTGGATGTGTTCAAGGCGGATACCGCGGCTCCGCGCCCAGTCACGCAAGGCTTCGCTGATGTATTCCGGGCCGTTGTCGCAGCGGATCACCGTCGGCGGCCCGCGCCACTCGATGATCTGCTCCAAGGACCGGATCACACGAGCTGACGGCAATGACAGATCCACTTCGATGCCCAGTCCTTCGCGATTGAAGTCGTCCAGCACGTTGAACAGGCGGAACGTCCGCCCATCACTCAACTGGTCGTGCATGAAGTCCATGGACCAGACCTGGTTGATCGATGCCGGCACGGTCAGTGGTTGCGGTTTCTCGCGCACCAGGCGCTTCCGAGGCTTGATGCGCAGGTACAGGTAGCACAGCCCGAAGCCCCAGTTCTTCTGGTTGAAGGTCAGCCGCAGTAGCCAGTCGGCAATGACGGCGTTCTCGTCCGATAAACGCCGCTGGTAGCGGTAGCAGGTCTCGCTGACAGCGAAGTCGGCGCAGGCTTGGCGGATACTCGCCCCGCGGGCTACAACCGCCCATCTGGCCATCTCACGCCGCTGAGATGGCCTCACCATTTTTTTGTGAGGGCTTCCTTCATGATCTCGGCCCGCATCTGTACCTCGGCGTACATCTTCTTCAAGCGCCGGTTTTCTTCCTCCAGCTCCTTGATCCGGGACATCATCGGTACATCCAGGCCGCCGTACTTCGCCCGCCACTTGTAGAACGTGGCGCTGCTGATGCCATGCGTCCGGCACAGCTCCGGAACCGGGCTGCCAGCCTCAGCCTGCTTCAAAACGCCAATGATCTGGCTGTCGGTAAATCGCGATTTCTTCACGGGAATCTCCTCGACTCAGATTACGAGAAAATTCCACTTCTGACCTCAGCTAAATTCCGGGGGGATTACCGTGCTGGGCAAGACCGCCGAGCGCCACACGTCGGCAGAGTTCGTGGCATTCCTCACTGACATCGTGGTCAACCAGCCGCGCGGCAAGGAGATCCACGTCATTGCCGACAACCGCTCTGCACACAAGACCAAGCGCGTAGGCGGATTGCTCCCGCTTCAATCGTTACAGTCCACTAGTTCTTGCGTAAAAGTACGTGAATCCAATTCCCTCGCGGCTTTACAAAAGTTTCAGTAGCCTTACGCAACCAGAATCCACATTTAGTGGCAACCCGTTGGGCTGCAATCCGACGCGGCGGCATGACCAACCGATTGCCGCAATGGATGCATGCCTCTTCTTGGTCGTAGGTGCCATAGGGGTTCCCTGCAAAATCCATCAGGGCGGCCGAGAGCCAATTAGTTCGCGAATTATTTACTCCAACGAATGAAATAGTTTCAACTACACAATGCGGGAACAGCCTAATAATACGCTGCTCATCAAACGAGTTCACATGTCCCCAAGGGGGGTTTTTCCTTCCGCAAGAGTAACATGTCGTTCGGCCCACTCTGATGTCTTGCTTGTAGGGAACGCCAATTAACAGTCGCTGACGGGAAACCCTTTCTATTTCACCGCAGGCTTTTTGTAAATCTACGGGAGGCAGATGCTCTAATACTTCTACACACAATACAAAATCGAATGAGTCGTCCGCAAATTGCAAGGCAGTCGCATTCCCCCTTACGCACGAAATTTGCGGATGAAGGATATTCGGCTCGATTAGATCCAGAGCAGTGACCTGCTCAAAACGATCTGCCATCAAGATCGAAAAATATCCATCTCGGGCCCCTATATCTAATGCGCATCTGCCTCTGGCCGGCATAAGATGAACGAGATCCTTGGTTCGTTGCTGCTCTAATGGAGAAGCGCGATACTCAGTCAAATCCACAACTATCTTCCAATATGTTTTGAGATATTTTCATAGCCAGATAAATTGCAGTCTATGGACTTCCTGACCTGCTGGCTATCTTCGGTCCACTGCTACCTTAGGAAGTGGCCAGCTCCAGATTGTTGTTGGTTGATGACAGTTTTAGTTTGAACTCAGCCGGCGTCAGCTGCCCGAGACTCGAATGAGGTCGAACCTCGTTGTACTGCTGCCGGTAGTGCTCGATGACGATCTTCGCATCGATTCGATTCCTGAACCACTCCATACTCAGGCACTCATCGCGGAACTTGCCGTTGAATGATTCGTTCATGCCGTTCTGCCACGGCTTGCCTGGATCACTCAGCGCCGTGTCGATCTGCTCGGCCGTCAGCCACCGCAGATCGCCCGGGAGACGAACTCGGGACCGTTGTCCGAGCGCAGATGCCGTGGGCGCGCCGTG
This sequence comes from uncultured Gammaproteobacteria bacterium, assembly GCA_963698405.1. Taxonomy (GTDB): domain Bacteria; phylum Pseudomonadota; class Gammaproteobacteria; order Steroidobacterales; genus SHZI01. Next base: position 2,393 of record CAVOQT010000007.1, on the reverse strand, counting down.
CACGCTCACCAGCCGGGTCAGCACCTCGATCACGCGGGCGAGCGGATGCTGCCCGCCACATCGATGGCCAGGCACTCGCGCGTGAACTCGTCGATCATCGTCAGGCACTTGAGCTGCTGGCCATTGGCGCAGGCGTCGAACACGAAGTCATAAGCCCAGACCTGGCCCGGAGCCTTCGCCGGCAAGGGCCGGGGGCGGCTGACTGCCACCCGGCGCCGAGGCCGTTTTCTCGGCACTTGCAGCTGGTGCAGCCGCCACAGCCGGTGGGCCCGATCAGGGCTCATGACAGACCCCGACGCGCCAGGAACACCTGGATGCGCCGATAACCGTAACGCGGGTACTGTGCTGCCAGCTCCCGCATCACCGCCACAGCCGCAGCATCGCGGGCCACCAGCCGCGACTCATACCCGACAGCAGATCGGGCCACACTCAGTAGCGCGCACGCTCGCCGTAACGATCGACCACGCTGGCACACGTAGGCGATCTGCTGACGGCGCACGAACGCGCTCACCATTTTTTTGCGGCGACTTCCTTCAGGATCTCGATGTCCATGATCCCGTTCGGCCAACACCTTCTTCAGTCGGCCGTTCTCGGCTTCCAGCTGCCGCAGTCGCTTCACGTCCACCGCCTCCAGTTGCCGAAGCGCTTGCGCCAGGCGTAGATCGTGACGTCGCTCACCCCGTGCTTCTTGGCCACCTCTGCGACCGGCGCCTTGTCCGCCTCACGCAGGATCCTGACCATCTGCTCTTCCGTAAATCGTGTCTTCTTCATGGCTCCCTCTCTTCCCGAAGGGCCATCTTCCCAAAGATTCAAGTGGACCGCGACCGTCGAATCAATCCTCGCCAAAGTCGAAAGACTCTGGAAAATTATCAACGGGACATCACACTAGTGGCGTTCTGGCGTTCGGGCCAGTAGCTCGCGATACAGGGCGAGATGGGCGGTGGCACAGCTTTCTATCCGGTATTCAGCAGGCAGCAGGTCGTGACGTTCCGCGGGCGTCGGCCGGTCAGGTGGTGCGGTTGCGATGATGCCCCTGGCGAACTTGGCAGGATCCTGACTCCGCACAAGTTGTCCCTGTGCTGCTGAACCGAGTAGCGGCACCAGGCCGCCCACGGCGTGAGCAACCACAGGTACGCCAAGCGCAAGCGCTTCAAGCGCGACCATGGGTGTGCCTTCATGGTCAGATGTCAATACCAGTGCCCCCATGTGGTTCAACAAGGGCAGGGCATTTGGCAGAAAGCCGCTAAACACGCAATCACTGCCGAGCTGCAGTTGTTGCGCTTGCGCCTCAAGCTGCACACGCAACGGGCCATCGCCAATGACATAAAAAACATAGCGTCCCGGATGCGCCTCGAGCACGATTCGTGCAGCCGCCAGAAATATATCCACTCGTTTGACCGCCACGAGTCGTCCGGAAAAGCAGATGCCGATGCGATCTGGCACGACAGGCCCGCAGGGTTGTGCTGCCGCTGCCTGGATTGCCTTCCGGTCGATGCCGTTGACGATCGTGCGGATCGGCATCCCTGGCAGACTCTTGACGAGCTCTGTCGCCAGTGGTGCAGAAACTGCGATCGCGCAACGCTGAAACCCGGCAACGAACCGGTCGAGTTTCTGCATGATGACATCGCGCAATCCGGGATGTCGTCCGGCAATACTCTCTGCGCCGCCATGTACGGTACGCAGCGAGATGCGTCCCGGAAGCAGCGCAGCAGCCAGCGCGCCAAGCAGGTGTTCCTTGCCGCGATGCGTGTGGACGATGTGTGGTTGCAACTGCTGTATCAGCGTGCGGACCTGAAGGAGCAGGCTGAAGATCCCATGCCGCTGCTCGTTGAAGACATGTACGGGGATGTTGGCGCTGCGCAGACGAGCCGCGAGTTCACCTTCGTTCAGCAATGCGATCTCGATCTTTACATCGGAGTTGGCACTGAGCCCGGAGGCCAGATGAAAGACAGCAACCTCGGCGCCGGCCCACAGATCGCCGGATGCGATATGCAATATCCGCAATGGCTGCTTCACCCCTGGGGCTCGTCTGATGCCGTATCGCCTGGTAGATGCAGAACGATGGCAAGGCTTACAAGCAGCCACAACATCGGGTACCAGAGTACCGATATGAATACTCCGGCGACCGAGTAGCCGATGATTGCCGGTCCGACAAACAGGGCAATCATTCGCATCGAGCCGTCTTCCGGTGTCGGGGCCGGACCGCGCAGCGTGTTGCGGGCACGCTGGACCGACTTAAACATGATCATCAGATATGCGAAGGCGCCCGCCAGGCCCAGCTCCGGAAGCAGGGTGAAGTAGATCGAGTGCGCAGCACGGCCGGCGATTTGGCGGCGTGCCCCACGTTGCATGCGCGCCTTATAGGTTGATTCGAACTCGCTGATGGCCCAGGA
>CAVOQT010000006.1:0-68033 GCA_963698405.1 uncultured Gammaproteobacteria bacterium | reverse complement strand
TAACTTCCCCCGTTTCAATCCGAACTAATAGTTATGCCTCGTAATCGAGCATCGCTGCATCGGAGATCGCGCTGCTCCTGCAGTCCGCGGTGTTGCGCAACGCCAGCGACCTTCCAGCGGCCAAGATTGGGCCGGTGACGCTCGCGCCAAGCGAGCCTCAGTGTGGCGGCGTTCGGTAAGCCCCTCAGCAAGGACTCATCGGGCGACGCGCTGGACCCTGAATTGAAGTACGAGGGGTTGAGCGTCTGGCTGTGGGATGGCGGGCCCGTAGCGCAAATTCGCAGTTTCGTGCCGCGATACTGCACCCCAACGGCATCTGCCCCGGAATGGATTGGAATAAGGCGCAGTGCTGTCGGCTCCCCATCGCTCGGCGAAAAACACCTACAAGATCGATGCGGAAACGTGCTGGCTGGAGATTGAACGGGAGAACGCGCCGCGGTTCTGGCGGTGACCATCAAGTGCCAACCCGTGACGACGCATAACCACGCGCTGCAGGCGGACAAAGGCAAGCTGTCCCGCCATCTGCGGCCGCACATGGCGAAAGAGCCGCCTTTGCCGCTGAGCGCGGGCGTTAGGCGCCTTCCTTATGGAGCCGCACGATATCCGATCGCTCACTTCGAACGCATGAGTCGGTTGGCGATTGTCCAAGGCGTTGCCCGCGCAAATTCTCGAGCACCGGTACCTCGGGGAGTCCTTTGGTTCGTGGTACGTGGTCATCCGGCGCGGCGCGTCTCTCAGCTCACCTATGATGGCCGCGAGGATTACCTGGGTCTGCGCCGCTCATCCGACCGCAAACCGCCCTACAGTTACGGTCCATAGCAAAGCGTTGGGGCTGGAACCGGCTTGGGCAGCCTCGATGCCGTGGCGATCGCAGAGGTGTGTCGTGCTGTCACTTCGTAGCAGCGTCGAGGTTGCGCCTAACAAGCGCATGCAGCGAACGCGCAATCCGGATAAATGTGTTCGGTGTTTACGGCATCGGCGCGTCGCTGATGCGCAGCGTTAGGGTGCATGGCAGTGTTTGGATTGTTGTCAAAATTCTTCAAGAAGAATAAGCTGGAAGTGGAATCGACACAAACTTCGCAACCCGCACGTGAGAGTCCATATGCGGCGGTAAAGGTGCGTTGCGAGAACGGTGTCATTCATGTCGAATGGCCCGAAAAGCCAGTCCAAAAGGTCGCGATAGATTCGCTTATCGGTGTAGCGATCGAAACGACCGACCAAGGGCCTTTCGTAGATGATGTTTGGTGGCACCTAGCAACTGGCGAGAGCGTAGCCACCTATCCAAGCGAGGCAACAGGTGCAGGCGAACTACTTTCGCAGCTTCAAGCGTTGCCGACCTTCAATAACGATCGTTTGATTCAGGCCATGGGTTCGACGCAGAACAACATGTTCATCTTGTGGGACAAGCAAGGCAGGCATCTTGCCCCCTAACTAATCATTCAAGCGGACAGCCACCCCGATATTTGAGTAAACTGATGTTGTTGCGGCCGGCTGCCGCTTAATTCAATCGTTAGCCACCTCAACGCCCATGCCAATAACTCGCGTAGGAAGCTTCTTCGAGACAGATGACCTGGGTATTGTGAAGTCCCTAGGGATAGAGAGCGCGCATTTGCTTGCGTGTATTGACGAGATTAAAAAACGCAAAATCCAGGGCGTATTTGGCTGTCCAGTCTTCGGCTTTCGGGAGGACAACCTAGACTTTCTCGCGGACCTAACCGACATTCGGCAAGTCTGGTTTTGGGAAGTCTCCCTCAAGAAGATCGATGCCCTCTACAGGCAAGAGGGTCTTGAGTACTTCGGCATCCATCCCAAGAGGCCGCCCATTGATTTTTCTCTCCTGAAGCGCCTGCGCCATGCCGTCTGGCAGCCCGTTCACCATGACAAAGGTATCGAACAGCTTGCCCAGCTTCAACGGTTGGACATCTGGCGATCCAAACCCAAGAGCAAGGACTTCTCCGAACTCCCCTTGCCTGCGTCCCTGCGCACACTTGAGTTCAACTGGTGCAATCAGGAATCAGTCGAAACACTCCAGGCGCTGCCGAACCTTGAGGAAGTCCAGTTCCACTACTGTCACAACCTACGCTCACTCCATGGCCTAAGCGGAACCATGCCGAGGCTGAAGAAACTCGTAGTCACCAGATGTGCAAATTTGGAATTAATTGATGAGGTCCTACAGATGCCGCTCGATCACCTCTACATAAACATCCGCGGCAAGACGGTGGCTAACAAATCGCTGCAGCCGACGCCGCCACGCGGCGCGGCTGAGCTCAGGCGTTGGGCGGCAATGTGAACGAAATCGCGTACATCATTTTTGAATCACTGTTTCTGGCACTGCCGGCAACACTGCTGCTATTGCGCGCATTCGTTCCGCAGTACATGCCTTGGTGGCTCGTCGTGCTAACGATGTTGTTGGTTGGCTGGCTGCTGATTCATCTCCAGGTCAATTACTACTACCAACACCTCGGTGATCTTGTTCGGAGTTATGGTGTGGAGAATACCCCGTCGGATATCCTCACCAAATTCCAGAACGATGGGGCCAAGAGAGTTTTTGCGGCGTTATTTGGTTGGGTGTTTGCGGGCGTCTATCTTGTACCGTGGCTCTTGGCATACGCTTTGGTTGATCTGGCAAGGCGAAAATTTCCCAAATAGGCGCGTTGCCGCCCAACAATTCGCTGCAGGCGCGACGGCCCTGACGGGCCGCGGCCTGAGCTCAAACGTTGGGCGCTTGGTTGGTTGTTACCGGAATTAAGGGTCAGCGGTTCACGTGGTTCGGTCCTAGGCCCCAAAATTGGTGCCTAATATCGGCAAGGTGCCGGGCCGGGTGATGTGCAAGATTCCTCGCGGTGCTAATACAGCCCCGGACCGTCGGTGTAGTTGGTGCACTTCGTTAGCGAGAAGGTCGCGCGGCGAGGTACAGGCTGACGGCTCGGAAGGGCGTGCATTTTAAATCGGCAGTGAGCGTCGCCGCCGCCTGAACTCAAACGTAGGACCACATATGAAGATTAAGAAATTTCTCAGCCTTGAATGGGATGCGATCGCGGGAATCGTAGCTGCAGTAGCGGCTATCCTTTTGCATTTTCTGCATGTAGTCGACGAACATGTCATCTTGCCCATAGTTCTTGCCCTGATGGCATTGCTATTCATCAACTTCATGCGGCACACAAGAAGCAACGAGATCACTGCCGAACAGGTTGATCACACAGCTCATGCGGTTAACAGAATCCAGTCAGCAATAAAGCATCCTGATGTGATTCTGGTTGGGCCACGCCACCTGCGTTCAGCGAACGAGCAATTTATCAAGAACATGAGTGGAGACACAATTTGGTTCAATGTCTGCCTGTCGATGTATAAGCCAGAACCGCTATTCGATGCATTGCTTCGGCCAGCAGTGGAGAATCCGATGGTGTCCTCAATTCAGTTCGTTCTTGATGAAAGCCAAAGGAATTTATGGCAACAGTTTATACAACCCCAGATTTCCGCTTGCTCCGGTAACGCAAAGGTCATGGAGCCCCGCTGGTGCAACTTAACCAAGGCCATTTCCTTTATTCTTGCTGATAGCCAATTGAGTGGCGGAGCGGAAGCGCTGCTTAGTTTCTGGGGCGAGCCTTTCATGGCACAGACCACTGAGCAGGGCGTGCCGCGTTTCATTTTCCATGTGCAAGAAAACTCTGATCTTCTCCCTCATTTGGTGGAACTGGAGCGCAGCCATGTGCTTGCACATCGTGAGTAGCGGCAGAGTGCAGGCTGAAAGGCCAGGAAGCGGATGGCGTGTTCTGTAAGCGCCCAACCATTCGTTGCAGGCGCGACGGCCCTGACGGGCCGCGGCCTGAACTCAAACGTTAGATCTCATGGGCATACGTAGTCTTATTGCCACATGCGCACTGGTGTCGACAGTTGCCAGTGCCGCAGATTTTGGCGTAGCGGATTTGGGAACCCCTTGCGCATATATTCAAGAAAGGGAGATTGCCAGAGGCTCTTGGCCGATTCCGTGGCAAGCTCCAAAGGTCGGCGAATTCTTTGCATTCGGCGGTCGCGCCTTTGACCGCGACGTTTCAATGCTCTATTTGTGTCGTAGTGGAACCCTCGTGGCTGGGAATTATTACTTGCCCATTGAACCTCTAGCTCAAGCCACAAAAAGCTATCTCAGGGTTTATGAGGAACTCGTATCACTGTACGGTGAACCTCTTCTTCCCAACCGTGCTCTTACGATCTTAGGCACCCTTCCGGAGGATCCGCGAACGATGCCTGCCGATAGGACGGGAGCCATGACATGGTGGAGAATAGGTAACGTCTCGGTAACGCAGGCGCTGATGCCCAATACCACGGGAGAGGATATTGGTTGGCGCGTGTTCATTGTCGTTGGCCCAAGCGCGCGTCGGTGAGATCTAACCAGCGATTGGAGCGGACCGTGCACGGTCTCATGGCATTGTTGGGCCATTACACTACGGCCGCTCAATCTAAACGTTAGGCCCATGCAGCGTCTCAGCGGAATTAGCGGAAACAGGGAGAGCCTCAAGCAAGCAACTCAGGCTGCTTGCTGCCATTGCCTCAAGAAGCTCCATCCCCTGGAAGTACTTGAGTGGTGCGACGAGAACGATCTTGGGGTTGGTCAGACTGCGCTCTGCCCTCATTGCGGGGTCGATGCGGTCGTTGCATACAGCGGCAACCTAGACGAGGATTGGCTTCGGACCTATGGGGCCAAGCTCTTCTCGTAGTGTCCTAACTATTCATTCAAGGGGAACCAAAATCGTTCCGATTTTGCTCCCCTTAACTCAGGCGTTAGGCATCAATAGAGGATCTGTCGTGGACCGACAAAAGAGCGGGGCGCTGAAGCGAGAACTCGAGAGCCAGTCGGAGCCGCAGCTGGTTCCGATTGATCAGTTCTTTGACGGAAACGACGATGAAGGTTCAATAGGCTGCAATCTCGTCCCTCATCCAAGCATGAGGCTATTTCGTGAGACGTTGCTCGGTCTCTTGCAGCGACCTGATGTTTCAGCGGTGTACGCCCTAATCACCGAGCTGGACCCTGGTGATGACGCATGGCCGTTCTCGGACACGATCGTCGTAACTGGAACACTGACCCCCGAAGCGCTGCAATCAGCTATCGCAGATCTTCAGCCCGATGAAGTTGGGCCTGCCGACCCAGATGCACTTGGCAAGTCGCTATCGCTACCGGTCAGAAGCTCTGCGCTTGTTGCATGGTGGGATTGATGCCTAACCCATCATTCAAGCCGACGCCTACGGCGCGGCTTAACTCAAGGCGTTAGGCCTCTAATGAAGTTCCTCGCACTCATTTCTCTGCTCCTGGCTATGCCTGCCGCCTCGCATGAATTGTTGCGCCTGGAAAAGCCAGAGCTCGCTACAGTGCTCGGGCTGCACGAGGAACTGGCGTCAACAACGCCTCGGTCGGAGCAGCCATACTTTGTGCGCGTATTCTCGGTGCCAGTCGGCGTCTACGAGTGCGGCGGCAGCGTGGAATCGTGTCCCAATGTGAGACTGTTTGTGACAGTGTCATTCGGAGATCTCGGTGAAACACCCGCTCTCTTCGAACTCCCCGCACAGAAGGGGTGGGAGTTCGTTGGGTGGGTCACGTCTTCCGGTTCTGGGGAGCAGCGCATGGCCAGTTTCAAGCTACGGACAACCCTACCCGAGGCGAACATCGATCTGGTGGCGCGGCGTGCGTGGACCGCGGAGGAGTATTCTGTTCTCGTGAGCCCAGGGTCGGCGTCGTATGTGCGGCGATAGGCCTAACCAATCATTCAAGCCGACGCCTTCGGCGCGGCTTAACTCAAGGCGTTAGACCTCAAGCGTTAGCTGCCAATGGCGAGTTTGGAGCGGCGACATGTTGGAATATTTCATGCTGCGGCGGCTGCCGGACTCGCGGTTGGACTCCTATTCCTTGGCGCCAAAGCTGCCGACGTGTTTGAGTGGCCCAGTATTCACGGCTGGGCATTACTCCACGGGTCGATATTTGTGGTGTTTCCGCTTTATTTCCTAGTTTCGTACATGGTGCTACGCCCCATCGCACAACGGCTGCGTTATGGCCCCGGACGCCCTGCTGAATCGGATCAGCGGCTTTCTGTCCTCGCAGTTTCATCGCTACTATTTTCGGGAACTGGCTTTCTAATTCCGCTTGTAGGTTCCGTACTTGGTATCGGAACTGCGCATTGGGCACGCTATCGTTGCAAGCGCGATTCGAGGCTCTGGGGAGGTGGCTTTGCGGTTGCTGGCCTTGTGCTCGGTTATCTCGGCCTCGTCTACTCAATCTATATAATTGGCGCTGTCTACTGGTCGAGTGTCCGCAGTGGCAGCTAACCAATCGCTCCACCGGTCGCCTGACGCGTCTGTCACGCGGCTTGCAAGCGCAACCCGCGCGCCAGTCGCTGGCGCCGGTGAGCTCAGACCAGCGTTAGACCGCTCAAAAACTTTGGAGGCTGGGCTTTGAAGCAACTCCTGTGGGCAGCTGTACTTGCCATGACTGCTTCCTATGGTGCGGCACCCGAATTGTGCGATTCCTTTCGAGACCCCAAAGGTCGGAGCGTTGTCGACTTCGCGCCCCCCAGTGGCTTCCTCGACGTGTGCTCACGCGACGCTGCGCTGTGCGACCTCGTCACTCGCGGCTATCCTCAAAGCGTGCAGACGATCGGGTACTTTGTCCCTGCTGAGGAGTGGCTCAGGTATCAAAAGCGTGAACTGAGGGGATTTAGTCGCTACCTTATAGGCCAACGCGGGCGAACGTTATCGGCCAAAGACTTTAGCGACTTTAAGAGCTACGTTCATGAGAAGCAGGGAGACATCCCGGATCACACGGAACTGCCGAAGCACCTTAAGGACTTTGGACAAGTGCCGCTGGGCATAACAGGCGAGACCGATGACTCGCTCTCAATGGGTATGCTTATGAATCTCGGGCCTGCAGATGGCTCGCAGTTGGTTCTCGCGTCGATCAACATAGCGCTCCAACTCAAAGGCTGGTTCACCCCCATCTCCACGGACGGTTCAGTTAAGGCTTTTCGATAGCGTTTCGGCATAAGTAGCGGGCGATAGTCCGTCAGCGTAGGAGTGACTGCGCTGCCGATTGTAGAACCGCTCGATGTAGTCGAAGACATCGGCTCTGGCCTGAGCGCGGGTAGCGTAGCAGCGCCGGTTGACGCGCTCCCGTTTCAGCAACCCGAAGAAGCTCTCGGCCACCGCATTGTCGTAGCAGCTGCCCACGCCACTCATGCTGCTGACGATGCCGTGTTCCTTCAGGAACGCCTGGTACTCGGCACTGGTGTATTGGGTAGATTCAACCGGTCGTCGCAACACCTTGAGCATGGAGGTGTTTATGGGGCGACCTGCTGGATGGATGCGGGAATTGACGGGACGCGGGCCGATGCACTCGCCGGGTGCGCCGTCGCATCGGCGTGAGGTCGAGTGGCAGTTCTGGACACAGATTGCGACCGGGATCCCGAGTGAGAGGGCCGCAGAAGCGGTTGGCGTGTCGCAGGCGGTCGGTACGCGCTGGTTCCGGCATCGTGGCGGCATGGCACTTTTCATGTCGAAACCCGTGTCCGGGAGATACCTGTCGTTCACGGAGAGAGAAGAGATCGGGTTGCTGCATGCCCAAGGCGTGGGAGTGCGCGAGATCGCCCGCCGTATCGCACGCAGCGCGTCAACAGTCTCGAGGGAGCTCAGGCGTAACGCCGCGACTCGTGGCGGCAAACTCGAGTATCGAGCTTCGGTGGCGCAGTGGAAGGCCGAGCGAGTTGCGCGAAGGCCGAAGCCGGCGAAACTGGTGACCAACACGCGGCTGCGCGACTACGTCCAGGACCGTCTGGCTGCCAAGATCCGTGATGCTGATGGCGTTGAGATCGCCGGCCCTCGGCAGGCACTGTTCAGGGGTCGCAACAAGCCGCATCGTGGTGATCGCACATGGGTTAACGGCTGGTCCCCCGAACAGATCGCCAACCGGCTGAAGGTCGACTTCCCGGATGATGAATCCATGCGCATCTCCCACGAGGCGATCTATCAGGCTCTCTACATTCAGGGGCGAGGCGTTCTCAAGCGCGAGCTGGTGAGCTATCTGCGCACGGGGCGAGCGTTACGCGTGCCGCGGGCCAGAGCGCAGGCCAAGGCGTGGGCGCACGTTAGCGAGGATGTCATGATCTCCAGGCGTCCCGCAGAGACACAGGATCGGGCGGTACCTGGACATTGGGAAGGTGACCTGATCATCGGGTTGAACCGCTCGGCGATGGGCACGCTGGTCGAACGCTCCAGCCGATTCACCATGCTCGTGCATCTGCCCCGTGAAGAGGGCTACGGGCTGGTTCCCCGGAAGAAAAACGGACCTGCACTGGCCGGCTACAGAGCTGTCACCATGACCAATGCGCTCAAGACGACCGTGATGACTCTGCCCGCCCAACTGTGGCAATCATTGACCTGGGATCGTGGCAAGGAGCTGTCCGATCACGTCCGCTTCACGATCGACTCCGGGGTGAAGGTCTTCTTCGCCGATCCCCACAGCCCCTGGCAGCGCGGCACGAACGAGAACACAAACGGCCTGCTGCGCCAATACTTCCCAAAGGGCACCGATCTGTCCCGCTGGGGTGACGAAGAGCTACAAGCCGTCGCCCACACGCTGAACTCCAGGCCTCGGAAAACGCTTGGCTGGAAGACTCCAGCTGAAGCTCTGGACGAACACATGAAGTTCATTCAACAATCCAGTGTTGCGACGACCGGTTGAATCTACCCAATACACCAGTGAGCAGTTCCAGCGCTTGCTTCAGGAGCATGGTGTGACCTGCAGCATGAGTCGTAGCGGTGACTGCTGGGACAATGCGGCGATGGAGAGCTTCTTCTCGACGCTCAAAATCGAACGGACCAACCGGACGAACTATCAGACCAGAGCCGAAGCGAAAGCGGATGTGTTTGATTACATCGAACGGTTCTACAATCCCCGACGCCGACACTCGACGCTGGGTTACCTGAGTCCAGTCGATTATGAGAAAGCGATGGGCTCAGGCTGAGGGTGGTGTCATCGAAACTGGTAGCAGCCCACGGCTGAGCTCAGTCGTTAGCGGCTGGACACCTCGGTACCATAATGGTACCATCGTTACATGCCACCAAAGCTCCGCGAGCTAATCCGAACACTCACGGGCGCTGGCTTTGAAGACTGCGGTGGCAAAGGCAGTCATCGAAACTTCAAGCATCCCAACGGTGTCCGGATCACCGTCAGCGGTAACCCAGGTGGCGACGCAAAGCCTTATCAGGAGAAGGCCGTGAAATCGGCTGTCGAGCAGGTGTCGAAATGAAGAAGTCAGACCGTTTTTTAAAAATTGTGGAGTGGTCCGAGGAGGATGGGTGCTATGTCGGGCGGTGTCCGGAACTCATGCTCGGCGGTGTCCATGGCAAGAACGAGAAACAGGTCTTTGCCGAACTTTGCGAGGTAATCGACGAGTGGGTAACGAAGGCGAAGACCGACAATGAGGAGTTGCCAGAAGGTATGGCTGGCAAACAGTATTCTGGAAAATTCAATTTGCGGTTAGGTGCTCGCCTGCATGAGCGACTGGCACTCGCTGCCCTCAAAGAGGGCAAGAGCCTTAACAATTACGTTGCCGAGGTTCTGGAGAGGCGGCTTGCCCGCTAACCAATCGCTCTACCGGACGCCGGACGCGTCTGTCACGCAGCTTGCAAGCGCAACCCGCGTGACAGCCGGTGAGCTAAGTCGTTAGACCCCTGAATCCGGGTCTGGACAAGACATAGCACATCCGCTATAGTCATGCGGTGAACTGGAACGTCACGTTTTACAGTCCGAGGCTGGAAGAAGAGATCCTTCAGCTTCCGGCCGGTTTTCTGTCCCGGTTCTTGAGGTATGCCGAGAGAATGGAAATCTATGGCCCGGATCTCGGCATGCCACATACCAAGGCAATGGGTCGCGGCCTTTTCGAGCTACGACTCAAGGCTGCCGAGGGCATAGCCCGTGTCTTCTACTGCACGGTTGTCGGAAAGCGGATTGTGATGCTCCACCAGTTCACAAAGAAGTCGGAGAAGACACCTCTCAGGGAACTGGAGGTCGCCAGACGTAGAATGGAGGAAGTCACGAAATGAGTAGGAGTCTCAAGCAGTTTAAGGCCCGCGCCCTGGCACGCCCTGGCGTCCGGGATGAGTACGACCGCGTTGCCGAGGAGTTCGAGTTTCTAGACGAAATACTGAAGGCTCGGGCTGCAGCAGGCCTTACCCAGGCCGATGTGGCTGCCAAAATCGGCACGACACAATCCGCTGTGGCAAGGCTTGAGTCCGCTGATGCGAAACACTCACCATCCATCGCGACCCTGCAGCGGTACGCATCCGCGTTGGGATGCAAGCTGCAGGTTCGGCTCGTGAAGGGTCGGGGTCTAACCAACCGCTCAACCAGGACCGCCCGCAAGCGGGCGGCCGGTTAGCGGAAACGTTATGCCGCATAGGATCGCTTTCTTGACATACTATTTATAGTATAGCTACTATATGGCATGTGGCGTGTCGAAGAGCACAGAAGGGTTGAGAAACAGCTTGATGCCGTGCCACGGGACGTTTTGAAGCGCTATGAGAAGTGGCTGGACATAACATCTGTATCCGGTCCGCCTGGCTTACGGCTTATCAAGGGATTCAACGACGAGGCGCTTTCGGGGAAGTGGAAAGGCCATCGATCATCCCGTTTGGGAATTCAGTATCGCGTAATTTATCGGGTAGTTGCTGCAGATCAACTCTTTCAGGTTGTTGCGGTCACGGCCCATGATTATCGGAGGTCATAAATGACTCAGTTTCGTCCAGCCAAGCGCCGCGTAGCCGTTTCAGTTGGTGAATCCGTACGAATTATTCGGGAGCTTCAGGAACTCAGTCAGAATCAGCTGGCTCGGCTCACGAAAATACCTCAAGCCACAATTTCCGCGATCGAGAATGATCGCATCAGCCTGGGGGTCGAGCGCGCGAAGGTTCTTGCTCGCGCGCTCAAGTGCCATCCCGCCGTGCTTGTGTTTCCGGGTTGGGAAGAAAACCAACAGCATGCGGCATAACAATGCCATCCACGCGACGCGCGACGATGCGCACGCGTGATGGCGAGCGTTAGAGGTCCGCGACAGACTGCGTATCACGGCGTAAGATCTATGCATCTGTGAGGGAGACATAGCATGGCCTCTTCCCTGAAAGACCTGGAGAAAATGGCTCGCACCCTCGCGGCCGAAGAGCGAGCCCAGCTTGCAGAAGCCCTTCTGGAGTCCCTGCAGGCCTCCCCGCTGTCCGACATTGAGACGCTCTGGAATCGGGAGATTGAGGCGCGTGTGGTGGCCTATGACCGTGGAGAAACGCAGACCTACGCGGCCGAAGACGTGTTTGCCGAGGCCCGGCGCCTATCTCGGTGAAATCGGCCAGGTTCGTACCGGCGGCACGCCGTGAGTTCCTCGCCGAAATCGTCTACTACAATCAGGAGCAGGCCGGTCTCGGGGCTCGATTCACAGCCGCCGTCGAAGATGCAGCAGCCCGCGCACTGGCCTTCCCCCGTGCTGGGTCGCCGGCAGCGGCGAATACCCGGCGGGTTTTTCTCCAAGGCTTTCCCTTTTCGGTTGTCTATCGCGAAGTCACAGCTGGCATCGTCATCTTCGCCGTCGCACATCAGTCCCGCCGTCCCGGCTACTGGGAGTCACGGGTTCAGGACCGCTAACAAATCACTCCAGCCGACACGCCGCGGCCTGCGGCCGCTATGCGCGGCTGAGTTCAATCGTAAGTGGCGGCTTCAGCCTCGGCCAGTGCTTGGCCCAGTCGCTCGGGAGACCCATTCGCGCTCGAGTCCATAGCAAGAGCCAGCGCAGGTGTGCCGATTGTGCGTGCTCGGTAGTCTCATGGGGTGCACGCTAAGGCACGCCTTTCATGTGGGACATTAGCCGGCGTCTACTTCGAAATGCTAAAGTCGGATGCAGGGCTATTGAGATATTTCACCATTTATTGAGAGAGGATGAGTCATGAGCAAAGGGACAGTTAAGTGGTTCAACGCAGGCAAGGGCTTTGGATTTATTACTCCTGAGGATGGAGGAAAAGACTTGTTTGTCCATCATTCGGAAATCAAGAGTGGTGGAGGCTATGCAACGCTTAGTGACGGCCAGGCAGTTGAATTTGAAGTTGGTGAAGGCCAGAAAGGCCCATGCGCAAATAATGTCGTGCCAATCTAGATGTCGGGCATATAACCAGCGCAAGCCCTCGGACCGCCGAGGGCGGCCGCTGCCGCAGACGTTGAGTCACACATAGCCTTTTGTCAGGAAGTCGCGTGACGAGAATGGCGTCTGTTGCCGGGTTCTTGCTCATGGGGGCGGCAGTCGTTGTTCTGCTCATTGGTCACGCGCTCTTTTCATACTCGCCGCTGGTTATCGCAGTTCAGTTGATTGCGCTTGGGCTCATGTTCTGGGCGAGGCTGACCTTCGGTCGACGGAGCTTTCATGTTGCGGCGACTCCAACTGAAGGCGCCCTCGTGAGGACGGGCCCCTACCGGTATATCCGGCACCCGATCTACACGGCCGCATGTTTGTTTTGTCTGGCTGGGGTCTTGAGTAACGGATCGCTGTTGTCAGTGGTGGCCATCCTGGTCCTGCTGATCGGTGCCGTCATGCGGATGCTCGCGGAGGAGCATCTGCTGGTTGATAAATATCCTGAGTACCGGGAATACCTGGTTACAACAAAGCGAATGGTGCCGTATGTGTTTTGACGGTAGAAACCAGGGTGATTTATGCGCTACGCAATCGTTATTGAAGCGCCAGTAGTAGTCTCGGTGTTGCCGGTGCCTGTTCCGGTGCGACCGTGCGGATCAGCGCCCAGGCCAGGCACAGGTTCGAGGAAATCACCGGCAGCGCGGACTCTTCATGCAGTATCCGCAGCGCCCGCAGGGTTGGCATGCCGGTGCCGCTGACGAGGATGCAGTCGGCTCCGCTACGGTCGATCTGGCGCAGGGCGGCCAGCGCGTCGTCGCTGCCCAGTTCATAGATGCGGTGCGTATCGCTGAGTGAGGGGTCTACGCGGAGTTTCGACACGATGCGGATGCCGGCGCTGTCCCAGTAGCGATAGCCGGCTTCGGCCAGGCTCTCCGGATAGGGTGATACCAGCGCCACCTTGTTTGCACCGAGTGCGGTGAGCGCCAGCCGGATCGCCCGCGCTGCGGTGATGACCGGCAGTTCGCATTCAGCAGCGGCGGCCGCCGTGAGCTGGTCTTCGAGTTCCAGGCCCGCAACATAGGAGCTGCCGGTACAAGCAAAACCGAAGGCCCGCAGGCCCATGCCGCCGAAGCTGTGGATCGCATCCGGCATGTGCCGGATGTAGTGATCGATGCGCTCTTCGACGCGCGATGAGGGATGAACGAGCCGTGTGGCATACACACCGATGCTTTCTGGAATCAGCGCGCGCATTTCCGGTTCGACGGTCGGGTTGCCATGCGGAACCGCGACACCTACCCGGCCGCCCGGTCCGTAGTCTGAAGCTCGCAGTGTGCTCATGGCGGGATGCTCAGGCAGCGGTGACGCCGCCATCCACGCAGAGTATCTGTCCGGTCACGAAGGACGCCGCATCGGAGAGCAGGAAGGCGATGACGGCAGCCACTTCATCGGGTGTGCCGTAGCGGCCGAGGGGAATGCTCGCCAGCAGCGCCTGGTTGCGCTGCGGGTCGGCGCGCGCCCCGGCGGTCATCGGTGTGGCGATCGGTCCGGGTGCCACTGTGTTCACCCGTACGCCGCGGCCGGCGAGTTCGATGGCGAGTGCGCGCGTCAGTCCGTTGAGGCCGGCTTTGGATGCTGCATAGGCTGCTGCCTGCGGGTGGCCGACGATGCCGATCTGGCTGGACAGCAGCACGATCGAACCGCTGCCGGCTGTGGCCATTACCCGGCCGCACTCCCGGGCGATTTCGAAAGCACTGCTGAGATTGATATTGAGCACGGCCTGCCACTGCGCCAGATCCGTATCGAGCCCGGCCCGGTGCTCGAAGATACCGGCCGCGCAGACGAGCCCGTCGACGCGACCGCCGAGACTGCCGATGGCATCGCGGGTTACCCCGGCTACCAGTTCCGGATCGGCAAGGTCTGCGCAATGGATGCGCTCGGCGGGCAGCAGCGTGCCGATCGATCGTGCCTCGGCCCGATCGCGCAGCAGTGCTGCACACTGCGCACCGCCTGCCAGCGCGTTCTCAAGCAACTGCCGGCCGATACCGGAAGCTGCACCGCTGATGATCAAGGAGCGGCCGTCGAGGCCGGTGGCAGGAGGGGATGTATTCACACGGTTTCGCTGGGCGCCTCAGGCGCCAGCAGGTAAGGCCGCGTCAGTTCTTCAGACACCGCCCAAAGTTTTGCCGCCAGCGCATCGTTCTCCATGTTGCCGCCCGGCGATTCGGGATTGCAGTCGGCGAAGTAGTAGCCGCTGACCGTGGCAAGTGCAGGCGCAGTCGCAACGTAGCAAGTGGTTGCTGTGCCGGCTTCGAGGCTTTTCATGAAGGTCCAGCCGATCAGTCGCGCGGCGGTCTGTTTCCATTCCGGGAAGCTGCGGCCGAGATTGGTCATGATCACGCCGGGGTGTACCGAGTTTGCCGTGGCCGTGGTGCCGGCCAGCACCTTTGCGAGTTCGCGCACGTACAGGTGGTTGGCCAGCTTTGACTGCCCGTACATCTTGTTCGGCTCGTAACCGCGCTCGCCGGACAGATTGTCGAACTCGATGCCGACATCGGGTGCCCACTGGTAGCCGCTGCTGCTGAGCACCACGACGCGGCCCTGCGCTGCAGCCTGCACCTGGGGCAGCAGCCGGTTGCCGACGATGAAGTGGCCGAGGTGGTTGGTGACGAACTGCTTTTCCAGGCCGTTGACCTGTTCGAGCTCCGGCAGCGCCATGATGCCGGCGTTGAGGATCAGCATGTCGATCGGCATGCCTAGCGCCCGGACGGCATCGGTGCCGGCGACGATGGAGGGGAAGTCGGTCAGTTCGATGGCTACCGGCGTGGTGCGTCCCTGGATGCCGGCGCAGGCCTCTTTCGCCTTCTCCATGGTGCGCGCGGCACACAGCACGTGGGCGCCGCGCATCGCGAGTACGCGCATGGTTTCGTAGCCAAGGCCTGAGTTGGCACCGGTGATCAGGGCCGTCTTGCCGCTGAGATCGATGCCTGCAGTGACTTCCTCAGCGGTGGATTTCGCGCCGAAGGGGCCGACCGGCACGCCCGGCGGACGCACGATGGCCTTGTCCTTGCCGCTGCAGGCACCGAGTGCGATTGCAGCAGCGGTGAGGGTGGTGCCGGCGATCAGCTGGCGGCGGTTGAGCAGGGGGGGTGGCTGATTCATGGTGCAAAGCTCCTCACAATCCGCCGGGGCTCGTGCGGTTACGGGTCGATTGTAGTCGAGCGATGAGTCAGCCCACGATGCCGGAGAACCATCGTGCGTATACGGGCCCGAGCTGCCCGGGCAGCCAGGCAGCAGCCGGCAGCTCTTGCTGCGGTGCTGCGGCGAGCAGAACTCGGCTTCATCATCCACGAGCCTGATGATTGCGTCGAACCAGGGCGCTGCCATTTTCAGCGGTAAGGGTTCGCGAGAGCCGCGCGTGTAGCTGGCCGGCAGTGGCAGGACGATACCAGCCTCGCCGGTCATCTCCGGCAGCCCGCCGCGATCGGACACGATGGGCACGGCACCGTTCAGCATGGCTTCCATCGCGACGCGGCCTGCGGCTTCTTCAACCACCGATGGTGCCAGCAGTACCCGACAGGCTGCCCACAGGTCGGCGACCCTGGCGACGGGCGGGTTGAACATGATGTTCGGGTAGCGGCCGAGGTCAACGCCGGCTGCCCGTCCTGCTGCCACCAGATCTGCGGCACGCCCGCGTCCCTCTACAACCAGCAGGGGAATATCGGGGCGTTCTTTGCCCAGCCGCTCGGCAATACGTGCCATCAGCCACAAGCCCTTGGCCGGTTCCGGGTTGAACCAGGTGACGAATACCGGCTCGTGGCTGGTAGCGAGGGTGATGTCCGTGGAGAGTGCGGGCGGGAGCACCGCCACCTCGTCACCCCATGCCTTTGCATAGCGCCGTGCCAGAAAGTGACTCGGTGCCAGAAAGGCATCACACGCGGCCGGACGATGGGGCAGATAGTGCAGATTATGCAGGGCAAATACCACGCGTGTGCCTGCGGCACGCAAGGCTTCACGGCGATCCTGGTCAGCCCGGTCGCCACCGAAGGTGAGCACGTGGGTGGGCCTGAATTCTGCTTGCAGGCGGTGGAGGTGAGCTGCATACACCGCACCGACATCCTGTTCCCAGCGATGTTTGCGTTGCGGGTCGACCTCGATCAGTTCGTGTTGTACACCGCCCGTATCGAGTTCAAGTACCTGCCGGTCGTGCTGTGCAAAACTGGACACACGCCGTGGATGCCAGCCGCCGGCCGTCAGATAGGCGAGGTGCTCGTGGCCGGTGTCGCCCTCGCAGCCTGTGGTGGCAAGGGCGCGCACCGAAAAGCCCTGTGCGGCCAGCAACTCCGCGATCTGGCGCATCGACTGGGCGGCGCCACTGGTCGGGTCGAAGGGGGACTGACCCAGCAGCAACAGCAGGCGCGGGGTGGTCATGGGCAGTGAACCGGCCGACCAGGATTCCGGTCGGCCGGTCGGTGCTCAGGCTTTCTTGCGCCGTCCAATTGAAGCCAGGCCGAGCAGGCCGGAGCCCAGCAGCCATACTGCACCGGGCAGCGGAACGACGGTTGACGAGATCAGGTCGACATCGATCGACTGGTTCGGAATGGTCAGCGTGAAGGTGTCGCCGTTCATGCTGCCGTGCGTGTCTTCATAGCCGGGACCGGCGAGCGCATCGAACCATTCCACTGACAACATAACGAACCAGGAGGTTGCATTCGTCGCAGCCCACTCGTCGATGGTCAGTTCGAGATTGCCCTGGAACTGCTGCTGGCCCGCGGCCTCCATGCTGCCCCCTGCGGTGTTGCTAGGAGGAGGGGGTTGCTGTCAGGGCCGCTCTGCCACTGCTCGGGCGTGTAGGGCTCGCTGCGCAGGCCGGTAACCAGGCTCAATTGCGCGCCCGTATAGTCATATTCAGGGTAAGTCGGTGTGGTGTGAGTGAAGTCGATGCTGAAATCATAGGCTGTGTTGAGCATGTCGCCATCGCTCAGCGAGCCATTGATGCCGCCGCCCCAGACAAAGGCAAAACCCGTGACGTCATATTTGCGCAGCGTCACCTGGTAGTAGTTGTTCCACCCCCAGAACATGGTGTCGCTGAAAGTCTTGCTGCCGGTCAGCTTGAAGCCGGTGCCCTGGGTAGAGGCATCTGCAGCGGCCTCGTCCAATTCACCGGTAAACCACCCCGAGTTGGAATACTCGCCAGCGGCCGAGTAATCGTGCAGCAGGTTTGCAGCCTGGCCGATGCCGGGGGCAGCGGAGAGTGACAGTGCGACGAGGGCGGAGTTTCCGGCCAGACGCCGGGCACGTTCATAGAGGCTGTTGCTGGACATGGGTGATGCGGTCCTTGTCGTTCAGGATTGATGTAATCGCGTTGCTGTATGGCCCGGTCGTTCGCGTCGCATTACTGGTTTTCTTGTCTTGCGAAGGTCGGGATCGGTGGCAGCGAAGCGTGATTATATGGCTGACGCGACGCATGATGCGAGTGACTTGACATTGCCTTGGCGCAACTCAGCTTATGTCGCTTTTCGCTTGATATTCCAGAGTGGG
Organism: uncultured Gammaproteobacteria bacterium; assembly: GCA_963698405.1. Classification (GTDB taxonomy): domain Bacteria; phylum Pseudomonadota; class Gammaproteobacteria; order Steroidobacterales; genus SHZI01. Next base: position 50,343 of record CAVOQT010000006.1, on the reverse strand, counting down.
AGTGCGCAATCGGGCGCCTGACGGTTTAGACTCTTGCCACGATTACGACGGGAAGACAGGCATGACGACGGTGAAGATTGCAGCGATCCAGATGAACTCCGGCGAAGACGTGGCCGCCAACCTGACGCAGGGCGAGGCGCGCCCTCCGGTCAGCCGCAGCCGATGGCGCGGTACTGGCGGTATTGCCGGAGAACTTCGCCCGCATGGGCAAGCGGGAATCTGACCGGCTCGCGATCACCGAAGAGAACAATGTAGGCCCGCTGCAGGATTTTCTGGCTGCCGAGGCGGCCCGCGCGAAGATGTGGATCGTCGGCGGCACGATTCCGCTGAAGAGCGATGATCCGAAGCGGCCCTATGCCGCGGCGCTGGTCTACGATGCCGAGGGCAAGCGCGCCGGGCGTTACGACAAGATTCATCTCTTCGACGTTCGCGTGCCGGAGAGCGAAGAGGCCTACCGTGAGTCGCACAGCACCACACCGGGCACCAAGCCGCTGATCGTTGAAACGCCGTGGGGCAGGCTGGGCGTCGCGGTCTGCTACGACCTGCGTTTCCCCGAACAGTTTCGCCGCATGGCGAGCCAGGGCATGGATATCCTCGCTCTGCCTGCTGCGTTTACCTATCGCACAGGGCTTGCGCACTGGGAGCCGCTGCTGCGCGCGCGCGCGATCGAAAATCTCTGCTATGTCGTCGCCTCTGCGCAGACCGGCACGCACCCGGCAGGCCGTCAGACCTATGGCCGCTCGATGGTGATCGACCCCTGGGGTGCGATCCTTGCCCAGAGTGTCGGTCGCCCGGGCGTCTGCAGCGCGACCATTGATCCGGCCCATCTCAAGCGCCTGCGGCAGCAGTTCCCGGTGCTCGACCACCGGCGCATCAAGACGGTGAGCTGAGCACCTCGAACTGCTGCGGCTGCCGTCACCAACAGTATTGGAATCTGCATGAATGTCATGAGTCCTGGTACTGCGCTCGCGCTGGCGCGCACTGAACTGCTGGATCCGGCCGGTATCACCGACCGCGATCTCGATCATGCGCTCGGCCTGCTCATGCGCGGCGATGTGGACAATGCGGATCTCTATTTCCAGATCGCCCGGCAGGAGTCCTGGTCGATCGAGGACGGCATCGTCAAGGGCGGTGCCTACAGCATCGAGCAGGGCGTCGGCGTGCGGGCGATGGCCGGTGAAAAGACCGGTTTTGCCTATTCCGACGAGATCGTGGTGCCGGCGCTCAACCAGGCGGCCGATGCAGCCAGCGCGATCGTGCGTCGCGGCCAGCAGGGTCGCGTCAAGGCCTGGCAGGCGCGCACCGGTCGCCAGCTCTATCCGCCGATGGATCCGCTGCTGACGCTGACCGACGAAGAGAAAGTTGCCCTGCTGCAGCGGGTGGACCGCGAAGTCCGCGCACTCGACCCGCGCGTGAAGCAGGTGGTGGCCAGCCTCGCTGCTGCGCACGAAGTGATCTTCATCTGCGCCAGCGATGGCACGCTGGCGGCCGATGTGCGTCCGCTGGTGCGCTTCAACATCTCTGTGATCGTCGAGCACGACGGTCGTCGCGAGCAGGGCGTGGCTGGTGGCGGTGGTCGCCACGGTTACGAGAAGCTCGACCATGAGCGCGTGCTGGAGTTTGGTCGCGAGGCCGTGCGTCAGGCAGTGGTAAATCTGGACGCCGTGCCGGCACCGGCCGGTGAGATGGTGGTGGTGCTCGGGCCGGGCTGGCCCGGTGTGCTGCTGCACGAAGCCATCGGTCACGGGCTGGAGGGCGACTTCAACCGCAAGGGCACTTCGGCCTTCACCGGCCGCATCGGCGAAGCGGTGGCCACCGAGCTGTGTACGGTGGTGGATGACGGCACGCTGGAAGGGCGTCGCGGCTCACTCAACATCGACGACGAAGGCACGCCCACCAGCAAGACGGTGCTGATCGAGAACGGCCGCCTGCGCGGCTACATGCAGGACCGGCTCAACGCACGGCTGATGGGTACCGAATCCACCGGCAACGGCCGGCGGCAGTCCTTCGCCCATCTGCCGCTGCCGCGCATGACCAACACCTACATGCTGCCTGGCCCGCACGATCCCGGCGAGATCATCGAGTCGGTGCAGCGCGGTATCTACGCCTGCAATTTCGGCGGCGGGCAGGTGGATATCACCTCCGGCAAGTTCGTGTTTTCTGCCAGCGAGGCCTACCTGATCGAGAACGGCAAGCTGGGTGCGCCGATCCGCGATGCCACGCTGGTGGGTGACGGTGCGACCGTCCTCAGCCGGGTGACGATGGTCGGCAACGATCTCAAGCTCGACAGCGGCGTCGGCGTGTGCGGCAAGGAAGGCCAGTCGGTGCCGGTCGGCGTGGGGCAACCCACCCTGCGCATCGACGGCCTGACGGTCGGCGGCACCGGGGGTGAAGAATGAGCGCGCCGAAGAAGACTCCCGCTGCACTGAGCGTGACCAGCGGCTTCGATCCGCTGGCAGAGAAAGTCAGCGATGCGCTGCGTCTGGCGCGTGAACTCGGCGCCTCACAGGCCGAGGCGAGTGCGAGTTTCGGTACCGGCTTTTCGGTGAACGTGCGCATGCGCGAGGTCGAAACCCTGCAGCATCAGCGCGACCAGGGTCTCGGCATCACGGTCTGGTTCGGACACCGCAAGGGCAGTACCAGCACCTCTGACCTGCGGCCGGCAGCGATCGAGGAGTCGGTGCGCAAGGCCTGCACGCTGGCGCGCTTCGGTTCCGAGGATGTGCACGCCGGTCTGGCTGATGCCGCGCGCATGCCTGTGCAGGTGCCGGATCTGGATCTGTATCACCCCTGGAACATCACACCGGACGCTGCCATCGAGCTGGCCACGTGCCTGTGAAGCGGCCGCACTGGACAGCGATCCGCGCGTAACCAACTCGGAAGGCGCATCGGTCAGCGCCAGCGAAGGGCTGCGCGTGTATGGCAACAGCCACGGTTTTATCGGCGGCTACCCGGAGTCTGACCACAGCCTGTCCTGTGCGGTGGTCGCCAGCGCCGATGGCCTGATGGAAACCGACTACGAATACGCGGTGGTCCGCGATCCGCGTGACCTGCCCGCGGCCGCGCTGATCGGTGCCGAGGCTGGCCGGCGTGCGGTGGCCCGGCTGGGCGGCAAGAAACTCGAGACCCGCACGGCACCGGTGCTGTTTCCGGCGCGCATGGCGCGCGGCCTGATCGGCTCGCTGCTCGGTGCCATCAGTGGCGGCGCGCTGTACCGCAAGGCCTCGTTCCTCGTCGATTCGCTCGGATACGCAGGTGTTTGCCAGCCGTGTCACCATCGACGAGCAGCCGCATCTGCACAAGGCGCTGGCGAGTGCCCCGTTCGATGAAGAAGGGGTGGCCACGACGGAGCGCTGTCTGGTGGAGGCGGGCGTGCTGCGCGGCTACATGCTGAGCAGTTACTACGCGCGCAAGCTCGGCATGACATCGACCGGCAATGCTGGCGGTGCGCACAACCTCGTCGTGCAGACTACCGGTGAGAGCTTTGCCGAGCTGCTGGCGAAGATGGATCGCGGTCTGATAATCGCTGACCTGATGGGCAGCGGCATCAATCCGGTGACGGGTGATTACTCGCGCGGTGCCAGCGGCTTCTGGGTCGAGAACGGCAAGATTCAGTACCCGGTTACCGAGATCACGATCGCCGGCAACCTGAAGGACATGTACCGCGGCATCCTCGGCATCGGCACCGACGTGGACCGTCGTGGTGCGGTGCTGACCGGCTCGATCCTGATCGAGCGGATGACGATCGCCGGCAGCTGAGGATCCGCGCGCTGCTCAGTCTCCACCAGTGCCGGTGAGCATGGTCAGCGCCTGGTGGTACTTCGCACTGGTGCCTTCGATGATGGCTGCCGGCAAGCGCGGTCCCGGCGCCTTCTTGTTCCAGTCGAGTGTCTCCAGGTAGTCGCGCACGAACTGCTTGTCGAAGCTCGGTGGGCTGATCCCCGTGCGATATTCGGCGGCCGGCCAGAAGCGCGACGAATCGGGCGTCATCACCTCGTCGATCAGATACAGCTCGCCCTGCTCATCGAGGCCGAACTCGAACTTGGTGTCGGCGATGATGATGCCGCGCTCGACGGGCATAGGCCGCACCTTCGGTGTAGATGCGGATGGCCAGGGAGCGCACGCACTGTGCGAGATCGGCGCCGATCAGCTTCGCGCATTCGGCAAAGCTGATGTTCTCGTCGTGATCGCCGATGGCGGCCTTGGTGGCTGGCGTGAACATCGGCTCGGGCAGCTGTGCGGCGAGCGGCAGGCCGGCGGGCAGTTCGACGCCGCAGATGCCGCCGGTGGCCTGGTAGTCCTTGTAGCCGGAGCCGATCAGATAGCCGCGCACCACAGCCTCGATGGGCAGCGGCTTCAGGCGGCGAACCAGCATCGAGCGTGATGCGACCGTGGCCCGCTCGACCGGATCGGTGATGACGTCTTCGAGCTTCAGGTCTGGCCAGATGATTGCGGACGATGCCGGTCGTGCGTGCAGAACCAGAAATTCGACAGGCGGGTGAGCACCTCGCCCTTGCCCGGAATCGGATCGGGCAGCACCACATCGAAGGCCGACAACCGGTCAGTGGTGACGATCAGCAGATGCTGCTGCATCCACGGCATAGATGTCACGCACCTTGCCTTGACTGAGCCGGGTGAGGGCTGTCAATCTGGATTCGTAGAGTGCGTCAGGGGCGATCTCGGCATTCATCGACGGCATTCTAGCAGCGGGATCCCCGCTTGGCTTTTTACGACATGGCATGGATTGGTAAAGTCGGCGGCGGCATTCTCGGTTTCCTCGTCGGTGGCCCGCCGGGGGCGATCATCGGCACTGCGCTGGGTCACCAGTTTGACCGCGGCGCCGGCCAGGGCGACAGGCTGCGTGGGCTCGGCTACGACCCGGCGGATGCCGGTATCTGGTCAGCTGCCGACCGGCAGCGGCTGTTCTTCGAGACCACCTTTTATGGCCTGGGTGCGCTGGCCAAGGCTGACGGTCGGGTTTCCGAGGAAGAGCTCGATTCAGCGCGCACCGTGATGGCAAACATGCACCTGCCGCCCGCCAGCGGTGCGTCGGGCCATGGATTGCTTCACGCTGGGCAAGGGCCAGGATTTCCCGCTGCTGGAGCATGTCGCCAGGCTCCGCCGGGCCTGCCGCAGCCAGCCGCAGCTGCTGCAGACCTTCCTCGAGATCCAGATGGATTTTCTGCTCGGCAAGGCGGCGATCGGCATCGGCGAACGGACGCTGCTGCTGCAGATGGCCCGTACGCTGGGCGTCAGCACGTTCGGGCTCACGCAGCTGGAAGCGGCACTGCGCGCCCGGCGTGCCTTCCGCCAGCAGCGGACCACGAGCACGCCGCAACAGACGCTGGGCGGGCGCCTATCGGGCGCTCGATATCGAGCCGGACGCCAGCGATGCCGAGGTCAAGAAAGCCTATCGGCGCCTGATGAACCAGCATCACCCGGACAAGCAGGCCGCCCGCGGGCTGCCCGAGGACATGCTCGAGGCGGCCAAGGAACGCACGCATGAGATCCGCGCCGCCTATGAACTGATCCGTGAACATCGGGGCATGCGCTGAGCGCGTGCTATATTTTCCGCCTCAGCTCCGCAGCGAAAAGTCACCTTCAGTGAAATCACCCGTCCGCCTGATCGCGCCATCCATCCTGTCGGCAGACTTTGCCCGGCTCGGCGAGGAAGTCGAAGCTGTCCTCGCGGCCGGTGCCGACGTGATTCACTTCGATGTGATGGACAACCACTACGTGCCGAATCTGACCATCGGCCCGCTGGTCTGCGCAGGCGTTGCGCAAGCGTGGCATCAAGGCGCCGATCGACGTGCACCTGATGGTGCAGCCGGTCGATGAACTGGCGCGCGCCTTTGCCGGTGCCGGTGCGAGCTGGATCAGCTTTCATCCCGAGGCGACCCGGCATGTGGATCGCACCATCAGCCTGATTCGTGAACTCGGCTGCCGTCCGGGCCTGGCCCTGAATCCGGCCACGCCGCTCGATTGTCTGGACTACACGCTGCCGCATCTGGACCTCGTGCTGGTCATGTCGGTGAATCCGGGTTTTGGTGGCCAGGCATTCATTCCCGGCAGCCTGCCGAAGCTGCGGGCCGTACGTGAACGGATCACCGCACTGGGCCGGCCGGTGATGCTCGAAGTGGATGGCGGGATCAAGACCGACAATATCCGCAGCGTTGCGGAGGCCGGTGCTGATGTGTTCGTGGCAGGTTCAGCGATCTTCGGCAGCGACGACTACGCCGCTACCATCAAGCGCATGCGCGCCGAGCTGGCCTCTGCCCCGTAGGAGCGCCTTCTGTAGGAGCGGCTTCAGCCGCGATTATTGGCCAACAATCGCGGCTGAAGCCGCTCCCACGGTCGGGGTTCTATATCAGAGGCCGACGGCCTTCAGTCGGGGCTTTGGGCGCGCATTGAAGACCACGATCGTCTTGCCGCTGGCCGAAATCAGGCCCTGTTCCTCAAGTACCTTCAGTACGCGGCCAGCCATCTCGCGTGAGCAGCCGACGAGGCGTGACAGTTCCTGGCGGCTGACCTTGATCTGCATGCCGTCCGGATGGGTCATCGCATCGGGTTCGTTGCACAGGTCCATGATGGCGTGAGCCACGCGGCCGGTGACATCGACGAAAGCGAGGTCGCCAAGTTTGCGGTTGGTGCGGTCGAGGCGGGTGGCGAGCTGGGTGGCCAGTTCGAAGACCAGGCCCGGGCTCTCGCTGGCGATCTGCCGGAAGCGGGCGTAGGTCATTTCGGCGATTTCCGCCGTGGTGCGGGTTCTCACCCAGGCGCTGCGGGCGGGCTGGTCGTGAAACAGGCCCATTTCGCCGAAGAACTGTCCCTTGTTCAGATAGGCCAGCACCATTTCGTTGCCGTCCTCGTCCTCGATCATCACTTCGACCGAGCCGTCCATGATGTAGTAGAGGCTGTCTGGTACATCGCCCGCGTGAATCATGACGGTCTTGCCCGGTACGGTGCGTACACGGCAGTAGGTCAGAAAACGGTTGATCGCCGGAACTTCGCTCATCGATTTGCCGGTAGTAATCATTGCAGTGTCTCCCCAATTAAACCCGTACAAGCCCAAGTCCGCCCGGGTAAAAACCCCTTCAGGCCATCACGCCCAAAACCCGAAACAGGACGAAGAATATGTTGAATCGTGGCTGTACGGTACGTCATCGACGCAGCAACGTGAACTGCGACCTGCCGAAACTGTGAAGGAAATCACAATAGCAGGGCGGCGATCTGCGCCGCCAGCGAAACCGCAGCGTCTCAAGCTGCCTGAAACCAGCGATTATCCGCTTCGCGTTACGTTCGCAGGGAATTTGCTGAACCAACGGAACAGGGTCTCGCATCGATTCGTTCAAGCTATGCTTGCCGGGTGAACCCTCACGGATCTGAAGCACCGCTGCGCCGGCGCATTGCCCATCTCGACATGGACGCTTTCTTCGCCTCGGTGGAGTTGCTGCGCTATCCGCAACTGAAGGGTCTGCCGGTTGTGATCGGTGGCGGCCGTCGCAAGGACGACGGTATGCTGTTTTGCGGCGCGACCTCACCCGACATGGTCCCAGTCGATGCGTTCCCGCGTCTGGCCGGCTACACCGGTCGAGGCGTGGCCACCACCGCCACATATGCTGCCCGCCAGTTCGGCGTGGGCTCAGCCATGGGACTGATGAAGGCAGCCAAGCTCTGTCCGCAGGCCATCCTGTTGCCGGTGGACTTCGACGAAGTGCGCCGCATCTCGCGCCTCTTCAAGAGCACCATCACCGCAGCTGCACCGGTGATGGAGGACCGCGGCATCGACGAGGTCTACATTGACTTCACCGACCTCCCCGACGGCCAGATCGAGGGCGGTCGTGTGCTCGCACAGCGGATCCAGACAAGTATCTTCGAGGTCACCGGATTGACCTGCTCGATTGGCGTGGCACCCAACAAGCTGCTGGCCAAGATGGCCAGCGAGTTCAACAAGCCGAACGGTATCAGCATCATCACTCTGGATGACCTTCAGGCGTTGATCTGGCCTCTGCCTTGCCGCAAGGTAAATGGCATTGGCCCCAAGGCTGACGAGAAGCTGAAAGCCCAAGAGATCCACACGGTGGGCGATATCGCAGCGCGCGATCGTGGCTGGCTGATCGAGCGCTTTGGCAAAAGTCATGGCGCATGGCTGCATGAAGTGAGCTGGGGACGCGACGAACGTCCCGTGATCACCGAGAGCGAACCGGTCAGCATGAGCCGCGAGACGACATTCGATCGCGACCTGCATGCAGTTCGCGATCGCGCAGAGCTCAGCACAGTTTTTACCAGGTTGTGTCAGCAGGTGGCGGCGGACCTGCAGCGCAAAGGCTACGCTGGCAAGACCATCGGCATCAAGCTGCGCTTCGATGACTTCCAGATCGTGACCCGCGACACCACCATCGAACAGTTTACGGCGGATGCGAACATCATCCGCCGCCATGCGGGCCTGAGTCTCAAGCGCGTGGATCTGGAGCGCCGCATCCGGTTGCTGGGTGTGCGCGTGGGCAAGCTCGGCAAGATCGCGACAGTCTATAAGGTGCCGGATTTGTTTTTCCGCTGAAGCAGGCTGCTCTTCTTGCCGAGTACGATCTTCCGTTCAGCGACCCGGAATGATCCGGGCCGCTGAACGGGTTCGGGCGTCAGGCTTTGGCGGGCAGCATCGGCGTCGAATCCAGTGTCCAGTTCGCCTGTGTGCGGCGTGCCGGACACGGGATGGCATAGCCGGTACGGCCGCGGTCCGCAGCGACCTTGCGGGTATCGATACGCCAGCCACGGGCTTCCCATTCGGCAATCATTTCGCGATAGATCGCGATTTGCTTGTCGGCCGGTACCAGCAGTTCCTTGGTATTAGAGTCGGGGAATATCGCGGGATCCACCTGTTCGATAATGACCCGGTCTTCCTCCGCAACGAACAGGTTCATCTGGTTGGTCGGCTTGTCGAAACCGGGATCGATATTGACCGTGCGGGCACTGACCAGGTGTTTCCTGATGTGGAACTCGTCGATCGGCGTCTCGAACATATACTGGATGACGATCTTTCCTGGCGCGAGGGTCAGCCGTGTTTCCGTGCACGTCGGTCCGTGGAACGATGCGAACGCCGTCACCTGCGCGGCTTCCGGCTTGACGTGTTTCAGATCGCCGCGCGCGGCGATGGTCTTGATATCGAAACTCTGTTGCGCGCCCCACTTGGTTCGTTCGACGTTGAGCTTGGGAATGATGTATTCCTCATCTGAACCAGCGAATTTCATGCCCGTGTGCACAAACTCGGCGTGTGCCGGGTCGAGGCCGGCTTCGACCGAACGTTCCCAGTTCGTTTTCCATTCGTAGTCGAGATGAATGCAGCGCCAGCCTTCCTGGTCCCATTCCGGGATCGCCATGATCGGCGGGCGTTGTTCCGCGGGCAGGTCGCCGAGAAACACGTGTACCAGCCCGTAACGTTCTTCGACCGGGTACGCGTCGATCTTGGCGCGTGCCGGCGGCTTGCCGTCGATGCCCAGCGAGGGGATCTTCGTGCAGGCCCCATCACCGTTGAACTGCCAGCCGTGATACGGGCACTCGATGCAGTCGCCCTTGATCTTGCCGCCGGACAGCGACGCGCTGCGGTGGATACAGATATCGCTGACGCAACGCGCGACCCCGTTCGTGTCGCGGTACAGGGCAAAGTGCTGACCGAGCATCTTGACCTTCAGCGGCTTGTCGGCCGTAACCGCTTTGCTGTAGGCCGCGGCGTACCAGAAATTGATAAGCATGGGTTTCTCCTTGGAACTAACCTGTATTATTAAAGATACAGGGTGGCCAAGGCACGGATATACGGGATAACCGCAATGGCACGCTTGCAGGCGGGGCGCCGGTCAGGCAGTGACAGCCCGCGCGATCTGGCGGAATTCCTCGTCCGTGATCAGCCGTTTGGCGCTGGTGCCCAGGTCTTTGACGCGGGCCAGAACCTCGGCATGGGCCGACTCCGGCAGCTTGATGCCCAGCTCCTCGGCCTTGAGCTGCACGCTGACCAGGCCGCTCTTCTTGCCCAGCACGATCTTGCGTTCGGCAGCGACGAGATCAGCCGAGTAGGGCTCGATGGCAGCCGGTATGTGGAACTGGTTGGCCACTGCGCCGCTTTCGCGGATGAAGAGGTTGTCGCCGACCACCGGGCGCCAGCCGTCCACACGGTAGTTGCCGGCTTTCTGCACCAGTGCTGATACCTGGCGTGCCTGCGTGAGGTTGAGTTCGATGGGCACGTTGTAGAGGCAGCTGAGCGCCAGCGCGACTTCGCAGAGATCGGAATTGCCGGCGCGTTCGCCGATGCCGTTGATGGTGCCCTGTATCCAGTCGGCACCGCCGCGCACGGCAGCGATGGCCGATGCGGTGCCGAGGCCGAAGTCGTTGTGGCCGTGGAAGTGCAGCGGCACATCCGGGCCGATCCAGCCGCGCACTTCGCGGATCATGCTCTCCACCGCCTCGGGGGCGCAGGCACCGATGGTGTCGACCACGGCGAGCTCAGTGGCGCCGGCATCCAGTGCGGTCTGGTAGACCTTGCGCAGGAAGCCGAGCTCGCTGCGCGTGCTGTCGACCGGGAAGAACAGCACCTTCATGCCGTTCTTCACAGCATGCTGTACCGATTCGCTGACGTTCTTGATGACCCTGGCCTGGTCGAAGCCGTAGGCCTTCATCTTGATCTCGCTGGTGGAGATCTCGATCAGCGCCTGGCTGATGCCGAGTTCGATCAGCGCATCGAGGTCGCCGCGCACGGCACGGGAAAAGCCCCAGATCTCGGCCTTCAGACCGGCCTTGAGGATGCGCCGTACCGCCTGCGTGTCAGCCTCGGAGACGCGCGGGAAGCCGGCTTCTATGCGGCCCACGCCGAGCTTGTCGAGGCCGCCGGCGATGGCAAATTTGTCATCCGGATCGAAGACCACGCCGACCGCCTGCTCGCCGTCGCGCAGGGTGGTGTCATAAAAGCGCACCGGGCGGCTGCGGTTGAAGCCGGCCTGTACTTCCTTGCGCTGGTTGAGTTCGCTGATCCAGATCTTGTCTTGCATGTCGGTCCCTTGTGTCGGTTCAGGCCAGCGCGATGGGGCGCACCAGCGAGGCTTCGCCGCCCTTGATCTTGAGTGGCAGCACCACCACCGTCGACACGGACTGGTGGTCGGCTGCCAGTGCTTCGAGCGTCAGGCTCTTCATCACGTAGATGCCGTTCTCGATCATCAGCTGACGATGGGCGTCGAAGAGATTGGGTACGCCGATGGACAGGTTGTCGGTGCCCACCAGCCGCGGTTTGCGTGCGGCGATCCAGCTCACCGCTTCCGGCGAGAGGCCGGCCCACTTGTAGAGATAGGTGTCGCGGTCGGTCTCGAAGTAGCGTGCGTAACCGGTGCGTACCAGCACACAGGAACCGGCATGCGATGCTGATCTTCTGCCGCTCGGCGGCCGCCTCCATGTCGGCAACGGTGATCGAGTAGCGCTCGGGCAGTACCTCCATGCCGAGTACGGCCGGGATGTCGAACAGCGTGGCGGGCAGCACCAGCGGCGGCACCTTCTCCATGCTGTGCAGCGGTTCGGGCAGGTCCACGAAGCCGATGTCGCGCTGGTAGGGGCGGATATCGATGCCCTGTACCTTGTAGTCCTGCGACATGTGTACCGGTACGTCGAAGTGCGTGCCGGAATGCATGGAGGTGATCAGCAGGCTGATCGCATCGCCGAACCCCGGCTCGATCTTGCCCAGATCCTTCTCCACGTACTCGTGGTAGCGGTACAGGTAGAACTGGAAGGGCGGGTCGAAGGGATGCACCGGCATGCCGGGCCAGTACGCCTGGCCGAGGTCATAGACGCGCGCTTTGGCAAGCAGTTCGTGCAGTGCTGGTGTGCTCATGCTGTTCGGCCGTCAGGCCGCGACTCCACAGATTTCGAGGATGCAGCGTACATAGATCCGCGTGATGTCCACCATGTCGCCGATGTGTACATGCTCGCCCTGATGCGTCGAGAAGCCGCCGCCGCCGCTGCGCAGCCGTCCGGCCGAGCCGTAGTTGACGGTGGGAATGCCGTAGCGGTTCATGTGGGCAGCATCGCTGTACCAGGTTTCAGTGCCGAACTCGGGCGGCTTGCCGAGCTGCTCAGTGTGAGCGCCGACGATGGTCTTTATCAATGCATGGTCGTCCGGGATCGAGGTGCCCGGTGCCGAGACGTAGATGTCCACCGTGGTGCCTTCCAGCGCCGGGTGTTTGCTCACCACGTCGCGGATCAGCTGACGGACTTCGTGATAGGCCTGCACGGGCAGTACATCCGGCAGGGTGCGCACATCCAGATAGATGCAGCAGTCGTCGGGCGTCCGCGCGCCGCGCCACGGCCAGCCGCCTTCGATGGCGGCGATGTTCACCTTGGGCCGGAAATCGCCCAGGGCATTGCGTTCGATGTACTCCGGCATCCACTTGTGCAGGGCATCGAGCACCAGCGTGGCGTTGCTGATCGCATTCTGCTCGGGCTTCGACCAGGCCGTGTGAATCAGGATGCCCGGCACCTTGATCTTCAGCCAGGTGGTACCGCAGTGGCGCGGAATCAGCATCATGTTGGTCGGTTCGCCGAGGATGCAGTAGTCGGCTACTGCGCCGTGCGTGATCGCGTACTTGGTGCCCACGCCGTAGCCCTGAAAGCTGGGGCCATCGAAATCGTTGACCGGCGCCTTTTCGATCTCGCCGCAGACCCCGGCGATGACCACGTCGCCGGCCAGCTTGATGCCGGCTGCCTGGATCGCTTCGCTGGCCACCACGTAGGTGGCCAGCGCGCTCTTCATGTTGAAAGAGCCCATGCCGTAGATCCATTCGTCATCCACCACCGTGCCTTCGCAGCGGTAACCGATGCCGCGGCTGCGCCTGTTCGGGGCCGAAGGAGGTATCGAGGTGGCCGTTGAACATCAGGCTCTTGCCGCGGCCCACGCCTTCCAGGATGCCGACGGCGTTGTAGCGCTGATCACCGATCGGCTGCAGGGTGGAGCGGAAGTTGGCGCCACGCAGGACTTCGTGCAGCGCGCGGCCCATGTCGCCTTCGCTGCCGGTCGGGCTCGGCACGTTGACCAGTTGCACGACCAGGTCGACCAACCGGTCGCGGTCGATCTGCTCGATGGCACGCGTGACGAGATGCTGATCGGTTTTGTTGCTCATGCTGGCACCACCCTGTTTTTCTGTGATCAACCGGCTCAGTCGCCCGCCACGATGTGCGTGGTCAGGGTGCCGAGCTTCTCGATGTTGGCTTCCACCAGGTCGCCGGGTTTCAGCCACTCCGGCACCGCCATGCCGGCGGCGACGCCCGGCGGGCTGCCGCTGGTGATGATGTCGCCGGGCTCCAGCGTGGTGTTGGACCACCAGGAGACGAGTTCGGCGGTCTTGTAGTGCATCTGCGAGGTGTTCGAATCCTGACGCACCACGCCGTTCACCTTCAGCTGCATGGCGAGCTTGTGCGGATCGCCGAGTTCATCGGGCGTCACCAGATGTGGCCCGAAGGGGCAGGAGCCATTGAAGCTCTTGCCGAGCAGGATCACCTTGTTGGAATGCTCGCGCGCCTGGATGTCGCGGGCCGACAGATCGTTGAAGATCGTGTAGCCGGCCACGTACTCCATGGCATCGGCGATCGATACGCGGAAGGCCGGCTTGCCGATGATGATGGCGATCTCGATCTCGTAGTCGAGCTGCTTGGTGAAGTGCGGTACCGGCACTTTCGCGCCGGAGGCGACCACCGAGGAGGGCGCTTCCAGAAAGCCGGTCGGATGCTCGAAGTGGAAATCCTTCCAGTTATGCGACTGCCACTCGGGTTCCTGCCAGGTGGTCAGCTCGCTCAGGTGTGCGGTGAAGTTGCAGGAGGTGTGCATGATCTTGCCCGGTCGTGGTACTGGTGCGGCGAGCACGATTTCCGCCGGCGCGTAGGCATAGCGATCGCCGCCGGGGCCACGCAGCTTGCTCAGCCCGGTCGGATCCAGTTTCGCATCCAGCTGTTTGAGGGCGGCGCGCGCCGCATGCATCCCGGTGTCGCCGAGCTGCAGGAAGGTGAGCATGTCTGCCGGCAGTTGCCCGCCGGTCAGTGCATGCAGGTCGATGTAGCAGTGGCTGACCCAGGCGCCGATCGTCTTGCGCCCGCCGTTGGCGATTTTGAAGCTTGCGAGTTGCATGATGTTCAGGCTCCCGGTTTCAGTTTGGCCAGCACCTGCTCACCGAACAGCCGGATGGTTTCCAGATTGTCGGCTTCACTCGCGCCGACCACTTCGAGCAGCGGCAGGTTGAGGCCGGCATCCACCAGTTCCTGGGTGATTTCCAGGCACTCTTCCGGCGTGCCGGAGATGCAGGTGAAGGCGCGTTGCATGGCGTCGGTCACGAGGTGGGTGACGTTGTCTTCGGTGCCGTCGGCGATGGCCTTGCGGAACGGTGCCCAGGTCTCGTCGCCGCAGGCCGGAGGTGCTGAGGATCACGTCGTTCTTGATGTTGCGCAGCTTGTTGATGATGTAGGTGCCGGTGTAGCTGCGCGTGGCGTCCTTGGCCTTCTTGCCGTCTCTTCGAGCACGCCGCGAGGATCACGCCGCCGACCGGGAAATCAGCCGGCAGTGTGCGGCCGTGGGCCGCTGCGCCCGCCTGCGCAGTTCTTGCGTGCATAGCGGGTGAAGCCGGGGGAGGTCAGGCCGGGCAGCAGCAGGCCGTCCGATATCTCGCCGGCAAGCTTCTGCATCAGCGGGCCGGTGGCGCCGAGGTAGACGGGGATCTCCGTGCGCAGGCCGCGGCCCTTGCGATCGATGGCCGGCATGTCGCACTTGAACAGCTCGCCGTCGTAGGCAAAAGCCTTGCCGCTGGTGATGCCGCGGATCATGTCGGTGCACTCGCGGTGGGTCTTTACCGGTGAGAATTTCTTCATGTCCATGTCGAGGTATTCGGTGCCGACCTTGCCGGCGCCGAGGCCCATGATGAAGCGTCCGCCGGACAGGTCATCGATGCCCACGCACTCCGAGGCCTGTACGGTCGGGTGGCGCATGTACGGCGACGTGATGCCGAGACCGATCGGAATCTTCTTTGTGGCCATGGTTGCTGCCGCCAGCGTTGCAAAGCAGCCGCGCGCCTCGTGGCCGTACTTGCGGAACCAGTGATAGGCCTCGGCAATCCAGAAGCCGCCGTTGTAACCGGAGGCTTCGGTTTGCGCCGCGTACTTCTGGATCGACGACATCGGTTCGTAGGACTTGAAGATCACGCCGACCTTCGGTTGTGTGTTGCTCATCGTTCTGCTCCTGGGATTCTGCTGTCAGCGGATTGCTTATAAATTGGCTTCGCCACCCGTGTAGTACTTCACCGGCACGCCGGACAGCGGTTCGCCGCCATTCTTGCCGACCCGGAAGGTTTCCTGGAAATACAGGCAGGCGCTGCGGTCTTCGGTCATGACGTGCGGGTGCATCGAGCACACCATGTTTTCCACCAGTGCGAACTCGGCACCTTCGCCGATGCGCGGGTGCTCGATCATGGTCATGCCGATCGAGTGCCCGCAGACATGGCCGAGCCGCCAGCCCTTGCCCTCGAAGGGCTTGATGCACTTGCGATGCACATCCTCGGCGGAGGCGCCGACCTTCATGTGCGTCTTTGCCAGTTCGTGGAACTCGGCATAGGCATCCAGCAACTGGCGGGTGATGTTGCTGACGCCTTTGGGTGCCAGCAGTCGCGAGAACTCGACCCAGTGTCCGCCCTGGCCCGACACCTCCAGGCCGTACATCAGCGCATCGCTGTCCTGCACCGGCGTTGCGGATCGGCAAAAACCATCTGCGGCCGCAGGCTGCCGTTCGGCCCGATCAGCACCATGTCCATGGTGTTGCGTGCCGTGCCCCGGGATCACGAAAAGTCTGTTCGGCAACGCCCATCAGTTCCGCTTCGGTCTTGCCGGCCTTGTAGGCCTGGATGACGGCCAGCACACCGGCCTTGTTGATCGCCATGGAGTCGCGACCGAGACCATTTCCTCCTCGCTCTTCTGTGCCCGCGAATGATCGAAGGCCACATCGAAATCGACCAGTTCGAGGTCGCGCATCGGCCAGGGCGCGGTAGTCGCGCACCGACATGATGTACTCCAGCCCGTAGACGCCGACGCGCTTCCAGCCCTGCTCGCGGCAATGCGCGGCCAGCCATTCACCGCAGTGAGGCGGCTTGGCGGCCTGCTCTGACGAAGGACTGGGCTGTGATCGCCGACCCAGGTGGCTTCGCGCGGCGTTACGAAGATCGGGTCGCCCTTCATCGGCACTACCACGTAGGCGTAGCGGTGCAGGATGTGGAAGCCGCACATGTAGCGCACGGCACCTTCGAAACCGCGGTACTCGCTGCCGCTGACGATCAGGGCATCGAGTCCGGCCGCGGCCATCGCCTTGCGCGTGTTCGCGTAGCGACGCGCGATCTCGGTTGCGCTGGGCTGAAACGGATTCTGTGTGCTCATGTGCGGTTCCTTGCCGTTCAGTCCTTGCGGGTCCAGGAATGTTCCATGCCTTCGATCAGCGCCCAGATCGCGCGGTTCAGCGGCGTCGGCACGCCGGTCTGCTCGCCGAACTGCACGATGCCGCCATTCAGTGCCGCGATCTCAGTGCGCCGGTGGGCGAGCGCGTCCTGCAGCATGCTGGCCTTGTGCAGATAGGCGACCTCGCGGGCGTGATCGATGAGTTTCTCGGGATCGCTGTCCGGCGTGATGCCGAGCGCTTTGGCGACTGCCACGCCCTCGGCTGCGAGGCCGGAGATGAGTTCCCGCACGCGCTGTCTGGTCGCAGGCCACGCCATGCGGCAGTCCGGTGAGCGCGCCGATGGGATTGGTGGCGGCGTTGAAGATCAGCTTGGTCCACTGCGCGCCGCGCGCGTCTTCCATGGCCAGCGTTTCCATGCCGGACTGCGCTAAGCCGTGCGGCCAGTGCAGTGACCTCAGCCATGCTGGCCGGCTTCGGCTCAAAGGGCCCGATCCAGGTCTTGCCGCCGGTATCCTGCTGCACGTGCCCCGGCTCGACGATGCGCCCGGCCGGGAAGGTGGTGCCGCGCATCACGCGCGGTGCGTACTCGGCAATGATCTCCTCGTTGCCGACGCCGTTCTGCACCGAGCAGACGGCGCCGTTGCGGAAGATCGCTGCGGTCGCTGCCATCGCCGGGCGCGTGTGCAGCGACTTGGTGGCCACGATGCCGAAATCACAGGGCGGAATTGCGGCAGCGATCGCTGCTGGCCTTCGGCTGCGAGTGGAGCGTGCTCTTGCCGGACAGCCGCAGGCCGCCCGCATTGATGGCATCGACGTGCGCCTTGTCGAGGTCATAGGCCCACACCTCGACATCCTCGAGTGTGGCCAGATGTGCGGCGAACAGGCTGCCGATGGCGCCGCAGCCGACGATACAGACTTTCATGCCGGACTCCCGTGTGCAATTTCCCGTTGACTGGCCGGCGTTGCCAGCTTGTTTCCCGTGCCTTGACCAGGCGGTACAGGGTTTCGTGAATCGGTGCCGGGATGCCCAGCCGCTGCGCTTCGCGCACCACGGCGCCAGTCAGCCAGTCCACCTCCGTGAGCCCGTTCGCGCGCGAATGTCCTCGAGCATGGAGAAGACGTGGGCGTACTCGTCGTCGCCCGTCTGCCCGTGGCTGACGGCCTCGACGTTCATCGCCCACGGATCCCGGTACAGCTCGATGCCGAGTGCAGCTCGCGACCTGCCGGCCTTCTTCCATCATGGCGTAGCACCAGATGACCGAGATCGGTGAGGCTCATCGCGTTTCGCAAAAGCCTGTACATGCGGCAGATCAGTGAGCGCGCCGATGCTGTTCACGAGGAGTTGAACAGCAGCTTCGACCACTGTGCCGGCAGCAGATCGGGAAAGGCCTTGGCCTTGAGCCCCGAGCGCTCGATCAGCGCGGCGACCTGCTGCACATCGGCGTAACTCGGCCTGCCGTCGGCCCACGGGCCCATCCAGGTTGCGGTATCGAGTTCGTACTCCACCTCGGTGTCCGAATGGCGGACGCCGCTCATGAAGGTGACTGCCGAGATGATCGGCCAGTTGCCGTGACGGGCCACCACGTCCTCGCAGCCAAGCCCGTTCTGTACGGTCATCACCGTGGCCGACGGGAAGTGACCAGCGATCGCCTTTGCGCTGGCTTCTACGGCAGTTGCCTTGGTGGCGATGATCACCAGATCGACATCACCGAGCTCGGCCGGATCAGTGGCGGCCTGGATACTGGCCTGCAGTGTTGACTTGCCGCGACCTTCAAGCCTCTGGCATTCAGCTGTGCAGCATGTTCCTTGCGGCGCGTCAGCACTTTGATCTGCGCGACCTGCGTTCCGAGATGTCCGGCAAACAGGCTGCCGATGGCGCCGGCGCCGACGACACAGACCGACCGGATTTCCTGCATGTTTTAACGTCCAGAGATGGGCCGGAAAGCAGTCAGAAACAGCACGGACTGGAGCGGGCAACAGTCAAGTCATGCGAATGTAGCCCAACGCCCCCGGGCTGGCTCGGCGCTTCGAGCAGCGGCTTGGCAGAAGCGGCGTTCCGAAAACGCAGTCCTGCGGAATCGGGCCTCTATGCTGCGGGCCGGGGATAGTCGTCCCGGCAGGCCGGTGCTATGATCGGGCCATCCATGATGCTCCGGCCCTGCGGGCCGGATTGGCCCACCGTCGGTTGATATACGAGGGTTAGCAATGGCCGCTTCTCCCAGACGCAGTGCACAACTCCATCAAGCCCGGTCGCTGGGTGCGATCCACCTGCAAGATGTGCCTGCACTCCTGCACCAACCTCATCCATGTCACCGACGACGGTGTCATCAACAAGGTCGAGGGCGATCCCACCAATCCCTCCAACCGCGGCAAGCTCTGCCCGAAGGGCAATTCCGCGATCATGCGGCACTACGATCCCAACCGCTTCACGCAGCCGCTGAAACGGACCAATCCCGAGAAGGGGCCGAACATCGACCCGAAGTGGGTGCCGATCAGCTGGGATGAAGCGCTGACGCTGGTGGCCGACAAGCTCAAGGACTGCCTGCAGACCGATCCGCGCCGCATCATCCCGTCGCTGGAAGATTTCCAGAAAATGAACATCTGGGTCTGGCCGCTGGCTTTCGGCAATTTCAACTTCTTCCAGTCCGGCGGCACGATGTGCGGCGGCGCCTATCACCCGATCAACGGCTATGTGCATTCGGCCTTTGCGGCGGCCAACGATGCCAAGTACTGCAACTACTGGCTGAATGACGGCACCGGCGACGGCTTCTCCTCGCACCTGCATGCGGCGGCACAGTCGGCCTGGGTCGCTGATGCGCGTATGCGCGGCATGCGCTGCGTGACGGTCGAGCCGCGTTTCTCGATTTCTGCTGCCAAGTCCGAAGAGTGGGTGCCGATCCGTCCGGCCACCGACCGGCAGTTTGCCCTGAGCATGTGCCATGTGATGGTCAGCGAGGGCTGGTGCGACTACAAGTCGCTGCGCAAGGACACCAACGCGCCCTATCTGGTCGGCGATGACGGTTACTTCATCCGCAACGCCGAGGGCAAGATCTACGTCTGGGACACGCGTCGACAATTGCGCCAGGCTCTGGGACGATCCGACCATCGGCAAGCTGGCCCTGGAAGGTGCCTTCACGGTCGACGGCAAGCCCTGCAAGCCGGCTTTCCAGCGCTTCAGGGACATCCTCGCCGACTGCTCACCGGAAGCGATGGAGAAGGTCACGACCATACCGCCCGCTACCGTGCGGCGGATGGCGAAGGAGATGTACGACGCGGCCGGCATTGCCACCGATGCGAAGATCGAGATCGATGGCCGCGTGATGCCGCTGCGGCCCGCCGCCTACAACTACTATCGCGGCGCGCAGGGCCACAAGCTCGGTTTCCAGACCAATCATGCCTTCAAGATGGTGAACTTCCTGCTCGGCTGCATCGATGCGCCGGGCGGGCACATCGGTGTGACGCTGGACGACCAGTGGGTCGATCACAGCCATATCGAGCCCGGCGAGAACGGCATGATCAAGCCGAATCCGCATCAGCTCGGCCCGGTGCCGCCGTTTGCCTATCCGCCGCAGACCTTTCACCTGATGGACTACTTCCCGGTCGGCGTACATCCGCCGCACCTGAATCTGGAAGTCTTTCTCAATCCGGAGAAGTATCGGCGTCGAGTTCCGTCCCGACACCATGATCGTCTGCCACTCCAATCCGATCTGGGCCATGCAGGGTCCGCGCGAGAAGTGGTTCGAGTTCATGAAGAGCATGAAGTTCATCGCAGTATCGGACCTGATCCCCACCGAGACGACGCAGTGGGCCGATGTGATCCTGCCGTCCAACGACGTGTTCGAAACATGGAACATGACCATGATCGAGCCGCCGCACACCGAAGGCATGTGCATGCGGCAGCCGGCGGTGGAGCCGCTCTACGACACCAAGAGCGAGGAGGAGATCTTCTCCGAGCTGGCGGAGCGTATCGGCGTGCTCGACAGCTACAACGAAGTGATGAACTTCGCGCTCGGCTTCGTGCAGAAGCCCGAGCTGAAGCTCGAGCCGGGCATCAAGTACACCGACAAGGAGATCGCCCGCCGCAAGGGTCTGCTCTGGAACGGCAAGGATCTGGACTGGTACGTCGAGCACGGTCATGCGGTGACCGAGCGGCGCCTCGACAAGTGGTACCGGCCCTGGGAGGGCATGCGCCTGCACTTCTACATCGAGGACATGGTGAGTGTGCGCGACGACCTGCATGCAGAAGATGGAGGCAGCCAAGGTGCCCTTCCGGCATGAATGGGCCTGGGAGGACTATCAGCCGCTGCCGACGGCCCGGCTGGACCCGGTGCACAACGAGCCTGCGGAGTACGATCTCTACGGCATATTCTTCAAGGATATCCAGATCAACTTCGGTGAGAGTCTGAGCAACCCGTGGATTCAGGACATCGTGTACCGGGATCCGGTGCATATCGCGCTCATGCTGAATCCGAAGACGGCTGAAAAGCAGGGTCTGAAGGCGCTGGATATCGTCAGGGTCGAGTCGCCGTACGGCAAGATTTACGGCCGTATCGGTGTCTCCGAAGGCTGGCATCCCGATACCCTCGGTGTGTCCAATGCACTGTCGCGGGCCAAGACCCAGTCGAAAGGCATCAAGCATGCCGGCGGGCACTTCAACGATCTGCTGCCCTATGACCTCAAGAATACCGATGGTGTGACCGGCCAGCCGGAAACGGTGTGCAAGATCAAGATCACCAAACTGCCGGACTGGCCAGAGCACCTGAAGAAGGGTGGCTCGGTCTATGACCTGGTGGATGAAATAGCCAAGCCGGGCAAGGGGAGGAAACACTGATGGCACGCTATGGCATGGTGTTCGACCTCAAGCGCTGCATCGGCTGCAACGCCTGCGTCATCGGCTGCAAGCAGGAAAACTCGCTGCCCGATGGTGTGTTTTTTACGCGTACCCTCAGTGAGGAATACGGGGTGTATCCGGCCGTCAACCGCGTGTACATCCCGACGCTGTGCAATCACTGCGAAGACGCGCCCTGCGAGAAGGTCTGTCCGAGCGGTGCGACCTACACGCGGCCGGACGGCATCGTCATGGTCGATCCTGAAAAATGTATCGGCTGCGGTTCCTGTGCCGTCGCCTGTCCCTACGACCAGCGCAGTGAGATGAAGGCCGAAGCCTTCAAGGACGGGTTGTTCGGTACCGGTGAACTCACCGCCTTCGAGAAGCAAGGCTATCCGCGCTATACGCCGGGCATGGTCACCAAGTGTGATTTCTGCAGCGGGCGCGTCGATGCCGGGCTCGATCCGGCCTGTGTGGTGACCTGTCCGACCGATGCGCGGATCTTCGGCGACCTCGACGATCCGAACAGCAAACCGAGCAAACTGATTCGCGAACGCGGCGGCCGCCCGCCGCTGCCCGAGAAAAATACCCGACCCAAGGTGTATTACATCGATTGAGGACGGCAGCAGAGGGGAAACAACATGGCTGTGAATGACCTGCCCATTGTCGGCGACAGTTTCAAGCTCGGCTACCGCCTGCAGCGCTACTGGGATACCCCTATGGCCAGTGCGTTCTTTTTTGGCGAACTTGGTGCCGGGCTGTTTTTTGTCTCGCTGCTGCTGGAATCAACGCAGGGCATGCTTGCTGGCCTGCTGATTACCGGGCTGCTCAAGACGTACTTCCATCTCTCGCACATGGGCGTTCCGCGAAAATCCTGGCGTGCCATTCTGCGCCCGGACCGTTCGTGGATCAGTCGTGGGCTGATCGGCATCGTCTGCTTCATCGGTTTTGGCGGCTCTGCACTTGCTGAATGTTCTGGGGCTTCATACCGGGCTTCGGTGGTTTGCTCAAACTGCTGGCCGGTGCAGCTGCGCTGGTGGTGATGACCTATCAGGGCTTTGCGATGTCGCACTCCACGGCGATTTCACTATGGAACAGCGGGCTGATCCCGGTGTCGAGCCTGGTCTATTCAGTCACCGGTGGCGTGATGCTGCTGCTGGCTTCCGTGCCCGAGTCCGCACAGTTTCTGGTGCCCGTAGCCCTGTTGCTGCACTTGTGTGTTGCTGCAGTCCTGCTGAGTCTGCTGCACGCCGCACGGCATGGTTCGCCGGGTGCGCGAAAATCGGCGGAACTTCTTACGCGTACGCTGTATGCCAAATGGTTTTTTGCACTGGTCTGCGGCGCAGGTGTGCTGCTGCCGGTTTTTCTGCTCTGGTTTGCCGGCAATGTGCCGCTGGCGACCATGATTGCTGCCACCGGCACGCTTGGCCGGCTACTACACTTTCCGCTTGCTGATTTTCAAGGCCGGGGTATTTGAGCCGATCATGAGTTTCCGACCCTGATCGTTGATCCCGGCAGTCCGATGAAAGAAAAGCCTGCTCCACCCGTCCAGCACGGCGTGCGCCTGGTGCCCGCGTATTTTCTGCCGGGTGCAGGTCAGCCACCAGTCCGCGAGAACTGTCCGGTCGTCGAAGAAGCGATGCTCACCATCGATGTCGAGAGTGTGGGCTGGTTCACGCTCATGTGGACGCCGACCGCCTCGCTGCACGAGGTGCTGGGATTCAGTCGCGATCATGGCGTACTGGCAGCGACCGACGACCCGGAAGTGCTGTCCCTGACTGCCGGGTTTCTGTTCACCGAAGGCCTGATCCGCAGTCTCAAGGATCTGCGCAAGATGGAAGTCTGCGGCAACGATCCGGGCATCGTCCGCGTGCAGCTCGTCGACCCCGACAGCGTCAGTCCGCGGCGCCGGAATGTCATCATGGGCAGTGCTTGCGGTGTGTGCGGCGGCCGGGAAGCCGTGGATAACCTGGTTGAAGGACTGGTGGCCGTAGCGGACACGGTCCGGCTGCGCAGCGCGCAGTTCGACGAACTGATGTCAGCGATGCGCAAACTGCAGACGGTATTCACGCAGACCGGCGGTGCGCATGCGGCGGCCGTCTTCGATCGCAATGCACGGATAATCGCTGTTGCCGAAGATCTCGGTCGTCACAATGCGCTCGACAAGGTGATCGGCAAGTGTCTGCTGAAGGACTTGGACCTGTCCGGCTGCGGCGTGTTGCTGTCGAGTCGGCTCAGCCTCGAGATGATCACCAAGGCCATCCGGGCCGGCTTCGAGATCATTGCGGCAGTTTCTGCACCGACCTCGCTGGCCATCGAAATCGCCGAACGCTTCGGTGTGACGCTGGGCGGCTTCGTGCGCGGTGGACGGGTGACGATCTACTCGCGGCCGCAGCGTGTTGCGGAGCTGACGACCCTGCCGTAGGAGCGGCTTCAGCCGCGATTTATTCTTGCAGGAAGAATCGCGGCTGAAGCCGCTCCTACGGCAGGTGGTGCTTTCAGCGGTATGCGACACCGGTGATGACCGGCACGATCACCGGCGGCATCTTCCGTGAACTGAAGCGTTCCATTTCTACGCGTTCAAAGCCAGCCGCCTCCAGCAGTTCGGCAGTCTCGCGATTCGTATGACAGCCTTCGAAGAGCCAGCGCCAGGGTCGCATCAGCAGATCCTGTACACGTCTCAGACCGCTGCCCCGTGGTGCTGCAACGTGCTCCAGGAAGAATAACTTTCCGCCGGGCTTCAGCACCCGCCGCACTTCGCGGAGGATCTGGCCGGGATCTTCGACCGTGCACAGCACCAGGGTGCAGACCACGGCATCGACCGATTGCGCAGGCAGATCCAGCTGCCCGGCGCTGACGGGACGGAGTTCGCAGTTCAGCCCGTAGTTGCTGGCTGCCCTGTGC
The DNA here is from genome assembly GCA_963698405.1 of uncultured Gammaproteobacteria bacterium. Lineage (GTDB taxonomy): Bacteria > Pseudomonadota > Gammaproteobacteria > Steroidobacterales > SHZI01. Next base: position 26,155 of record CAVOQT010000006.1, on the reverse strand, counting down.
AGGCGCTCATGCATGTAGGGGTTGGGCTCATAGACGATCAGCTGCACGCCGTGCGGGTAGTAGCGGAAGTTCACGCCGTTGCCTGCGCCGATCTCCACAACGGTGCCGTTCAGGGAGCCTATATGCTGTTGCTTCCGCTCACCCATTTCCTCGTGGAAATCTTCCTCGTACTTTGCGAGCAGCCAGGAGTTGAAGCGACCGCGGAGTGGGTTGGCGTGGGGGTGCTGGTCGGTCATGGCTGTTGCTCCTGCGGACAGATATCGCGCCTGAAGGCGCTCCTACAAACGAAAAGGGCCCGTGACCGGATGATCACGGGCCCTTGGGCTTGCAAGGCTTAACGTCCCGTCGAGCGCATCTTCTGTACGGTGAAGATGGACGGCGGATTTTCCTGCGGGTTGACGTGTGACTTGAACTGCAGCGTGGTGCAGTGCATCGCCTGCTCGTCGAAGAACAGCGCGCAGTCATCGATCGCTACACCCACGCCCTTGTTCTTGGCCAGGTGATGGTCAGCGTGCGTCTTGCAGATCGGGAAGTACTTCCACGGCGCGCCCTTGCGGTCATACAGGGTCACGATCGGCAGGGTGGCGCTCTCGGAATCCATGTAGATCACCCGCTTGCTGAGTGGATGATTGGGATCCTTCGGGTTGCCTTCGATGATGTAGGACTTGCGCAGCTGCCAGGTGACCTGCGGGAAGCAGTTGCCCTGGCCACCGAACTTGACGAAACGGAAGCCGTCCGGATCGCCCTTCGGTTCGGTGTCCAGATCCGGCAGTTCGTTGTGCTTCTCATAGGGCATCAGCACGTTCTGGGTGCCCTTGTAGGTCCACTTGTAGTCATCGAGACGACCGTTGTAGCCCTCGAAGTCCTCGATCATCGCATCGGTACCGAGGAAGGCATCGGTGATCTGGCCGACTGCCAGACGCCGTACGCGCCGCTGGAAGCCCAGATACAGCCAGCCGTCATCACGCTGCAGGTCGTTCTCGTAGCGCCAGATCAGCAGCTGCGTATTGGCCAGGTCGAAAGGCTCGAGTACGTTGGCCGAAATCGAGCGGAAGATCTGGCCGGGGTTGGGCGTGATATCCGGCTTCGGGTCGAATATCGTGCGGTGTTTCCAGTTCAGGAAGTGCCAGTCGAAGCGCAGCTGCCGCTCGCTCTGCCCGGTCTTGGTATTGCGGAAGGTCCACCAGAAGGGGTTGATGGTCTCGCTGTCGCCGGCATTGATGGAGCGCTGGAAATTCCACATCAGCTTCAGGCCCGCCTGTGGGTCCTTGGCATCAGGTTCCTGGGGGAAGGGGCGCCCTGCATCGAAGTTCTGCAGTGTGCCGTCTGGCGCCAGCTTGACCTTGTCTGCACCCTTGCGAGTGGCCTCGATGTAGTTCGGATGTTGCGGCAGCGAGAAGGTGGGCGTAGTCGGGATTTCGAACCAGCCCTTCTTCACGTAGCGGAAGGTGAAGGGATCGAGAATGCCTTCCAGCGCATCCACGTTCTTGTCATTGATGCGCCATGCCGGGTTGTAGCCGGCTGCAGTGGGTGCAGACTTTTCGTAGGGTGCAAACGCATTCTTGATGACTGCGTCAGACACTTCTGCATGCGCTGCGATGCCCGTCAGGCCGGCTACAGCGGCGCCAAGTATTACTAGCCTTTTCATTGTCAGGAACCTCGCAATCAAAATTGGTAGCGAATGGTGAACTGGATTTCGTCCTCGTTCCGGGCCGTGCCGAGCGGGCCTGACCGGAAGCGACCCAGCGGCTCGAAGCCGGAGACGCCCAGGCTGCTGTAGGCGGTCAGGCAGGGGCTCGGGTCAGGTGACAGGGCGATGTCCGGTGCACAGGTGGCCGGTGGGAAGGGATTGGCGGAGCGGTTGTCATCCGCCTCGATGGCGCCCTTGTGATTGGCCCACTTCAGGTTCAGGCCCAGCTTGAACACCCAGTTGTTGTCCGGCTTGTACTCAAGCGAGGGGGCGATGGCACCGGCACCGGCCCGCGTGTCGTAGGCGGTGATGATCTGCGGCGTGAGCCGGTCGTTCATGTAGTTGCCCTGGATGAGCAGGGTCAGCAGCACGTTGTCCTCCCAGTCCTGGAAACCGATTCTCCGGTTCGCCACCGGTATCGATGCCGCTCGAGTTCACCAGGTAGGACTCATAGTCCATGAGGTGCTGGTAGAACACCTGGGCAGAAATCAGGAAGGCCCGGTCCTTGTTGAGGAAGGGGATGAAGGTGGGCCGGTCGAAGCCGATCACGCCGCGGAACACATCCGACTCCGAGTACAGGTCCGGCTTGCTGGTGTCGGCGAACTCCTCATCCGTCGTATAGGAAGTCTCCACGCGGAACGAAGTGCGGGCACGTTCCCAGTACCAGTCGGCCGAGCCACCGATCATGAACAGGCGCGGGAATTCGACATCGAAAGCGATGTCGTAGGGGTGCGCAACGCTCTCGACCGGCAGGCGTGAAGGGATCGTCGGTCGGAATTCCGCCGCGCAGTGAGGGGAACTGCGAGTAGAAGTACATCGCGTTCAGCGAGAAGCCGACGCCCTTGTACACACCCTCGATCCGGCCGCCGAACTCACTGTGGTTGGGTTCATTGACGTCGCGGATACCGATGGAATGCTGTGGGAAATCCACGGTGACCCCGGTGGCCGGGAAGTTGCCCACCGTACAGCCGTTGTCCCAGCAGTTTGCCAGTGCGCGGAACAGGTTGCCGGCGCCGAGGATCGCATAGGGTTCGCCGCCCTGGCCCAGGTCATGCGGGCGGAAGGACTCGATCTTGTAGATCAGCTGGAAATTGAGATCATCGAGTGACTTGGTGGCGCCGATGCCGGTATTCGAGGTTCGATCATCGCACTGCGGGATGCGTGAGTCCTCGAACTCCGCGTAGAGATTCTCGCGCGAGAAGTCCATCGGGTTGACGATATCGAGTACGCGGAACAGGTCGGTGCGTCCCCACACGACCTGTTGCCGGCCGAGGCGGATGGCGAGTTCGTCGTCACCACTGCCCATCGGGATGGATCCCGGCGACCCACAGCTCGCGGATGAAATCCCAATCGTCGTTCAACTCCTTGTAGCGCAGCTCGTCGCGGTCCTTGTCCATGTAGTCTTTGAGGCTGGTACAGCCGCGGCTGTCCGTATCGCAGGGCCGTACCGGTGTGGCCAGCATCACGCCGCCGTCCTGATAGGAGTAGATATCGCCTGCGGCAAAACGCAGTCCGTCGTTCGGGTTGCTCGGCGAGTTGATGGTGCCGCCGGTACCAGGCAGTGGAATGGCGCCATCGGCGCCGGTGAAATCCGGCCCGAAGATGCCCGCGTAGACGAGGTCTGGTCGGTGGCGGTAGAACGGTGGGGCGAACGCCGTTTATATAGCTGAAAAAGTCCGGATTGCCCGGGGCAGAGTAGCTCAACGGGCCGCCGGCGCTGCGGCCGTACTCATCAGAGTTCAGATCGTAGACGGCATCGTAGCTGAGCCGGAAAGTCGCGCCGATCGACAGGTCGGAGAATATGCCGCGTGGCTGGGCCTGCTTGAAGAGTTCCAGCTGTCCCTGCACCCGCTGCTTGGTCAGCCCGACTTCGTCGCGCACGTTCGTCATGTTGTCGACGAAGCCGCGGACTTCGAGTGAGCCGTCTGCTGAATTCCACACAGCATAAGCCGGAGTGCTCAGGCCGATGCCGAGAGCCATGCCGAGCAATATGCTGCAACGACTGGCTGCAAGCGGAATGTGAATGAGTCTCATAGCGATTTCCCCCTGGAAGTTCACGTAAGCGCAAAGCATCCTGAAACAGGCACGTGGAGCTGACGAGCGTGATGCGGAAATCCCCCGACTGCCACCAGCCGCCCTGATATCTCTTCTGCCATGCGCCCGAATGCCCGTCAATGGGCGACAGCTTGCAGCGTCCAGTTCGCATGCAGGCCTGCCGAAAATGAATGATCCAGGCGTTACGATTCGAGCAGAATCATTCCACATTTACGCTACGCCATATGTCAGTCATCCTGTTCATTAAGCAGGACGATATTAAGGGGGGCGCTTGAAATACTCGGTCGTTCGACTCGTCGCGTTCGTGCTGACAGCTGCCGGTTTGCTTGCAGCCTGCGAGTCGCCGCTCAATCTCAAGGGCGTAGAGGCATCGCAGTCTGTGCCGCTGCGTCGTGGTGACCTGTTCCAGGATGCTGCATCCAGCGACCAGGTGTTGCTGGTGGTTGGCAATCATGGTGTGGTGCTGCGCTCCGTCGATGCCGGTACGACATGGAGCCGGCAGGAACTGCCGGGCTGGCCGTCGCTGATCGATATCGCTGCCTGTCCGAACGGGCAGTTTGCCGCGCTGGCGACCGAGGGCGAGGTGCTGGTTTCCACAGATGATGGTCAGACGTGGACGGCAAACACCGATCCAGACGGAAGAGTCACCGCAGGGCATCACCTGCGATCCGCAGTAACCGCCTGTGGGTGGTTGGCAGTTTCAGCACCATCATCGTCAGTGAGGATGCTGGTCAGAACTGGGATGACCGGTCGATCGGTGATGACACGATCCTGACCACGATCCAGTTCCTCGATGCGGAGCATGCCGTGATCTTTGGCGAGTTCGGCTTCAACGTACACAGCGCGGATGGTGGTGAAACCTGGACGCCGGGCGAGCCGCTGCCGGACGAGTTCTATCCGCAGGATGCATATTTCCGCGATCTGGATACGGGCTGGGTAGTCGGTCTCGCGGGTCAGATACTGCATACCGCCGATGGCGGCAAGACCTGGGCAATGCAGGCCACGCCAACGCTGGTGCCGCTATACAGCCTGGCCGGAATCGGTGCTGATGTTTATGCCGCTGGCGGCGAAGGCGTATTGCTGAAGCTGGCCGGTGACGGCTGGCAGCGCGTGGCGCACGGCCAGCCCGCACGACTGTTCCTGCGCGTCATCCATTCCGTCGGCGAGAACCAGTTGCTTATCGGCGGTGCTGCCGGTGCGCTGCTATGTAGTGCCGAGGAGCTGACATGAGCGATATGCAGGGTTTTTTCCCGCGCTTCGGCAATCTGCTGTTCGATCACCGCAAGGTGGTGCTGCTGATAGTCATGCTGATCACCGGCTGGTTTGCGTATCACATTCCGGCTGTACGCATGCTGTCGGATTTTGCCGATCTGCTGCCGCAGCAGCATCCCTACATCAAACTGCACAACAGCATCCGCGATACCTTCGGCGGCGCCAACATCATCACGATGGCGGTAGAGGTCGATGAAGGCACGGTCTTCACCAACGAGACACTGGCGCGCATGCACCGCATCACTGAGGGTATGGACCAGCTGACCAGTATCAACCACAACCTGGTGACCAGTCTCACGCACCGCAATACGCGCAAGATTTCGCTGACCCCGGACGGCAATATCCGTTCGAAGACTTACTACGATCCGCAGTATGGTGACTACTCACCGGACGAGCTGGCCGGGATGCAGCGCGATGTGGTGGCGAGTCCGCGAGTGTTTGGTCTGCTGGTTTCGCCGGATCTCAAGGCGGCGATCATCAAGGGCACGCTCAACGAAGGCGCGCTCGACTACGGCAAGATCTTCGAAGAACTGCAGGCTATCCGTGACAAGGAGGCTGCGCCGGGTGTGCGGATCTACGCTACCGGCAATCCGGTGCTGGTGGGCTGGGTTGATTCCTACAGCGTGCAGATCCTGCAGATTTTTCTGTACACCGTATTCATCGTGCTGGCGATCCTGATCGTCTACACGCGGCGGCTGTACGGCATCCTGTTGCCGCTGCTGGGCATGGCGCTGACCAGCATCTGGGGCGTCGGCTTCATGGGCGTGCTCGGTTACAACCTCGATCCGCTGATGCTGGTGGTGCCCTTCCTGATCTCGGCACGCGCCTTGTCACACGGTATCCAGAAGGTGGAGCGCTATTTCCTGGAGCTGGCCCGCACCGATGACAAGCAGCTGGCCGCCCGCAATACCTTCAACGCACTGTTCCGTCCGGGTGCGCTGGCGATCGTCGCTGATGCGGCGGCACTGTTCCTGATCGGACTGGGCTCGGTGCCCATCAACGACAAGATGGCGATCTATGCATCGTTCTGGGCGGTCAGCATGGTGGTGACCGTGCTGGTGACCTTGCCGATGCTGCTGGCCATTCTGCCCAAGCCGAAGAACATCAGCGACCAAGCGCACGTTTCATCCGCGAGCATTTCCCCAAGCTGGCACTGGTGGTAGGTACGCGGCACGTGCGAGAGCGGTGCTGTGGGTGACCTTGTGCATCGTGCTGTGTGCGACCTGCGCTCAGTTTCAAGGTGCAGATCGGCGAGCCGGAGCCCGGTTCACCGCTGCTGTACCGCGATCACGATTTCAACGTGTCATCGAAGGCGATCAACGACCGGTTCCCCGGCTCGGAGGAACTGTTCATCATCGCGCGTACCGATGAGAAGGGTGGTCTCAAGCGTCCCGAGGTCATCAAGGCGCTGGCAGATTTCCAGAACTACATGCTGCTCGATCGCAACGATGGGCGGTGCAAAGGGGCTCAACAATCTGGTCATGCAGGTCAACCAGATGACCCGCAATGACGATCCGCGCTGGGCAGTGGTGCCGAATCGCGCCAGCGATGTCGGTGGCCTGATGTTCATGTACATGATGTCAGCACCGGTTCCAGGTGCGCTGCTCGAGTTTCTGGATCACTGATGAGCAGGTTGCCAACATGGTCTTCTACTACAAGGACCACACCGGCGAGACCATCCGTCGCGCCATTCACATGGTCAAGGAATGGCGGGACAAGTCGGCAGCAAGATGCCCGGTCTGCAAATCGAGCTGGCCGGTGGTCCGGTCGGCGTTACCGCGGCCATCGATGAGGAAGCCTTCGAGACCAACCTCATCGTCGTGCCGGCGGTGCTGGTGCTGATCCTGATGTTCACCTTCTGGTTCTACGGCTCACTGCATTCCGGCGTGATGATGCTGGCCTCGATGGGTTTTGCGACCACCCTGACCTATGCCTGCATGGGCCTGCTCGACATGGGTCTGAACGTGAACACGGTGCCGATGATCGCGGTCGGTATCGGCCTTGGGCGTGGACTACGCGATCTACATGATGGACCGCATCAAGGAAGAGATGCATGTCGCCACCGATCTGCAGGAAGCGGTGAAGCGGGCAGTCAGCACGACCGGTGTGGCGATCGCATTCACGGCAACCACGCTGATCGGCGGCATCATCATGTGGGTGTTCATTTCCGATCTGCGCTTTCAGGCAGACTCGGCGCGACTGCTGATCATCATGCTGGTGCTGAATGCCTGTTCCGCGATGTTCCTCGTGCCGGCCTGGGTCGAGATCTTCAAGCCGAAGTTCATCATGCAGGCGGCCAACGAACGCTGGACCAACGGCGACCGCCCGTAGGAGCGGCTTCAGCCGCGATTTCCAGCGGCTTCAGATCGCGCCTGAAGGCGCTCAGAGAAGGCTGATTCCTGCCTTCGATGCCGGATCGATTCCGACTACGGTTGCCTTCTATACCGATGGTGGAGACATTCCGGGCGTGGAAATAGGGTTCGGGAGTTTCGTTATGGACACCGATCCCGTTTACGGCTGGCGTGGTGTCAGTGGTCTTGCGCTTGCACTCGGCCCTGGAACCTACTGGGTTTCCTTTGAACCGCGGCAATGCGAGGCGCCATGCCTGCCCTACAACAGTCAAGCCAGCGCACTGATCAATGCGCCGAGTCCATTGGCCAATTACGCATTTTTTGAAGTAGTCAATGGCCAGTGGATGGGCTACGACTCAACTACCGTTGGCTATCGGTTGTCTGCCGTTCCGGCGCCGCCGGCAATCTGGCTCCTGGGTTCGGCACTGGCGCTGCTGGGCGCCGCCCGGCAGCGCTTCCGCCGCCCGTTCTACAGCAGATATTCCACGTCGAGAAATGCCGTGTAGTCATCGTCGCTGGCCTGGTCCCTGAAGCTCGAATGGCTGGCAGTGCCGCCCACGCCGAGCTTCCAGCGGCCGAAGATGCGCTGATACTTTGCCCGACAGCATCAGCAGGTCTTCGGATATTTCGGTGACCGTGTTGCCGTTCGCTTCGCCGGGGTAAGCGTCGCTGTTGTCGTTGTTCAGCTCGGCATAACGCAGCGACCACTGCCAGCTCGCGTCGTTGTGCATCTGGGAAATCATGCCAAAGACCAGTGAGGTGGTGTCGTTGTCGTAGAGGTTGCCGATCGCACGCCCCTCGTAGCGCATGCCGGTCTTGTAGATGTGGTGCTCGTAGTAGCAGTCGCCGATGCCCCGTGAGCGGTTGTCGCTGCAGTAGGCGAGGCTGTCGGTGTACTCGACATACATCAGTACCGGTGTGCCCAGCAGGGTGACGGTCGTGTCGATGCCGCCGGAGGGCCGTGCCTTGGTCCAGAACTTGGTGCTGCTGTCGCTGCCGTCTTCGGCGAAGGACTGATAGTAGAGGCCGAACTCATGTCCGGCGACCGGCAGGGACAGCCGCAGGTCGTAGCCGGCCTGCTGGTTGCCGGGTTCTTCGCTGCCGTCAGCGCCGCAGTCCAGTCCTGAATTGCCGCAATTATCGCGGCCGATCAGCACATCCCAGAAGGTATCGAAGCCACTCGGCCGGCCGTCGCCGGCCCATTGCGCCAGACGGGTGACGCCGACCTCCAGGCGTGGATGCGGTTTGAAATTGAGCCGGAATCCCCACAGCAGCGTATTTTCGACAGTGCGGTTGGTGCCCATGTCGGCCATGAAGGTGGTGACCGTCCAGGGGATCTGGTAATCGTCCGTAAACGGCAGCCTGAAAGGATGGGAGTCGCGGCGCGTCAGTGCCAGTGCAGGCATGGGCCGCGCGTTGCTGCTCAGGGCCAGATTGGTGTCCCAGCCCGGCGCCCACCAGCGGTCCTGGAGCCCGACGGACATGACCCAGTTACCGAGTGTCCCGGCCAGGTAGCTCTCGTCCAGGCGGTACTGCTCGTCGTCATCCGGGTCTGCCACCCAGCTCGGCTTCAGTTTGAGCTGCCCACCGGTCGCCCATCGTGCTGTAGCTGAGGGCCACCGTGTTCTTGTCCCGATATTCATCACCGAAGCCGGCAAAGCGGTTGTCATCGTTGGCCACCGTGACGCCGGCCGACGCTGATGCTCTGCTTCGAAAAGTTGAGATGACGCATCACGTCCTGCCAGGCATTGAGCGCCGGCTCATCGAGCTGGCTGGCATCGACCGCGTGCAGGTCGCGTCTCGATGGCTGCCCACATCAGCGGCCAGGTGGTGACCGGTGCCTTGATCAGCCCCCGGTCGGCGAGATACTGGATCTCCGTGCGCAGCGCGAGATTCGAGGTATCTATCCAGGGTTCGGCGCTGGCGGTTGTGGTGATGCCGAGCAGGGCGAGGGTGAGCAGCAGGGTTTCCGTGCGAAATCTGGTCATGCAGGCAGCTTCTCTTGCAGAACTTCATCAAGTTTCCGTGGCTCGGCAATCCAGGACCGCACGGTCTGCAGGTACAGGGCATCGCTTTCGCTTTCAGCGCACAGCCGGATCCGTCGGCAATAGCGTTCGAAGCCCATGCCGGCGGTAGAGAATACCGAAACGACAGTCAGCGGTTCGGTATTTCCCGGCAGCATCGCTTCCAGCGGAACCTTGCCGGGAATCCGGATCACGCGGTCGCCGAGAAACGCATAGTCGCCGGCATCCTCGGCGGGATGGTTCTTGAGTACAACCGGTCTGCCCCGTGCCTGAAGGTGGCTGACTGATACGGTCATACACGCGCTGCTTGTCGGCAAGGCTGACGCCGGGAATGCGAAACGGCTGGGTGGCGACGATGACCTGCCGCGGATGTCGGGGGATTTCAGCGAGGCCGCTGAATATCTGGTCCATCAGTGCGCGCGCGGATCGCATGCTCCAGAAAATCGATGCGCCGCCCCTTGTCGCGTATCCGTTCCGGCAGCCGCTCGGGATTCAGGGCATATATGGCCTCACAGGATGCTTCCTCGCCCAGAACCCGGGTGCGCGGCGGAAGGCCACGCAACAGCCGTCCCGGCCATTTCCACCAGGGGCAAAGCTGCAGGCGGTAGTTCGACTCGCCATCCTCGATCAGTGAAAATCGCCTGATCAGCAGTCTGAGCAGGCGTGCCATCTTGTTGCGCTCATTGAAGAGCCACAGCTGCGGCTGCCGGTTGCCGGTTTGTGCCGCGTTCAGTGCTGCGGACAGTTGCTGGCGCCGTGTCGGCCAGCAGGGCCCGCAGTGGCGCGAGCAGGCTTTCCGGTGCCGGCCAGTTGCGCATGGCAAAGAAGTAACACAGCCTGCCGCGCAGGCTGCTACCCATATGCTGGCGGACGCTGCCGCGGCTCATCTCATGGACGATAATGTTCGCCGGCAGCGAGCTCGAGATGCCAGTCCGCCAGGGACGTGTGCTGATAGTCGGCGAAGAACAGGATGTGGTGCGGTTCTTCCCTGTGCAGGTCGGCCCGCAGCAGCGCAAACAGCAGATGCCGGACGGTCGAACAGACATAGATGTTCAGTTCGGGCTGCATGATCGGTTCTCTGTGCAGTGGCGAAGTCGGGCCCATATTCGGCGGCTCTGCATGCAAGTCCAGAGCCGGTGACGCACAATGCTGCCTGCAGTCGGCGCATGACCACAGGGTGGTCCTGACCGTGTCGGACAGCAAAATCAGGATTCTGGTGATCGCCGACTATCTCGGTCGCAGGAACATCAATCCGGTCCGTCCGGAAGCTGCACAGCTGTGCGGGGCGCAGGCATGCTGGTGAAGTGGATATCACCGTCATGTGCAGCCCGGAGTCCGATCCTGGTCGACTACTACCGCGGGCTGGGCTCCGGGTCATACCGCACAAGATCCGCCGCAAGATTTCGCTGCGGTCGATCCGCTTCATCCGGAAGCTGGTGCGCGAGGAAGGCTTTCAGATCCTGCATCTGTTCAACAGTCGTGCGATCAGCAACGGCGTGCTGGCTGCCATGGGGCTGCCGGTCAAGGTGCTGGTCTACCGTGGCCAGCCGGGCAGTCTGAGACGCTACGATCCGATCAGCTACCTGAATTGCCTCAATCCGCGCATCGACAGGATCATCTGTGTGTCGGAGGCCGTGAAGACCTATCTGGAAAAACAGATGTGGTGGGGTACCGACAAGCTGGTCACGGTGTACAAGGGGCACGACCTCGCCTGGTATCAGCAACCGGCGGCAGATCTCAGTGCGCTGAATCTGCCGGCCGATGCCTTCAAGGTTGCGATGGTTGCCAACCTGCGTGCCCACAAGGGGCTGCACGTGCTGATTGCGGCCACGCACTACCTGCCCGCCGAGGCGCCGATCCATATCCTGCTGGTCGGGCCGAAGCCTGACGACCAGGCGGTGCTCGATGCGGTCAGCAAGGCGGCACATCCCGAACGCATCCACATACTCGGCTACCGTGACGATGCGCCAGAGGTGGCGGCCGCCAGCGACATCATCGTGTTGCCGACCACCAAGCGCGAAGGTCTGGCGCGGGCCGTCGTGGAGGCCATGGCTTACGGGCGCCGGCTGTCATTCTCCGACAGCGGCGGCAATGCCGAGCTGGTTGCCGATGGCGAGTCGGGTTTCGTTGTTCCGGTCAATGATCCGAAGGCGCTGGCCGAGGGCATCGTGAAGCTGTGGGCAGAATCCGCACTGCGCACGCAGTTCGGTCGAGGCGCGCAGCGCCGCATACGGGACATCTTCAACGTCGAGCAGGGCACGGAAAAAACCCTGCAGATCTATCGGGAGCTGGCCGGTCGCTGAGTCCGGCTATCCACCGGCAGTCTTGTCGCGGCTCTGTTCCAGGTACCACAGCCCCGCATACTTGTTGAACGAGGCCTGCGCGAACATCACGGCCATCATCAGCCCGCGCTGGCCGTCCAGAAAACCGAGCCTGAGCACATAGATCAGGAAGAAGGTCCACACGGCCCGCACGATGGCAAAGGGTATGCCGAAGCTTCTGGTTTTCTGCGCAAAGTACTTGCGGCTGGTCTCCCAGGCATAGCTGCGGTTCTTTTCCAGCAGATGATCAAAGCCCCTGAGCGAGTTGTGCATCAGGTAACCCTCGCGGATCGTGCCGGTCTTTCCCTCGGTGACGATATGGCCGTGTACGACCACCGGCGTGATGTGGGCACCTTCGCGCCTGAACAGGCGTTTGGGTGCCCGCGCAGAACGGCCATGCTTCATTTGCTTGCCAAGGATCACGTTGCCCCACGGCAGCTTGAAGGCCGTTTCCTCGATCTGCGGCCTGGACAGGATGGTCCGGATCGAGGCCTTCATCTCCGCGATCCAGCCACTCGTCGGCATCGATGATCAGCACCCAGTCGCAGGTGGCCTGATCGAGTGCGCGCTGCTTCTGAAAGCCGTCGCCGGGCCAGTCTTCGGTGATCCAGACCTTGTCGGTGTATTCGCGGACGATGGCAACCGTGTCGTCGGTGCTGCCTGAATCGAAGACGATGATTTCGTCGGCGAGGTGTTTCAGGGACTCCAGGCAGGGCCGGATACGATCCTGCTCGTTCATGCATACGATGATTGCCGACAGTGAATGCATGGTGGCTCCCGTGCGTATCTACCAGAACTTGTAATAGTCGAGTTGGCGGCGCATTTTCAGGTTGCGCAGCAGATTCAGGGGCTTTCTGTCCCGCCAGCCCCGCTCGAGCATGTCTTCTGTGGCATCCATTATGCGGCCTGCGCTCGCGCCATCGCGCCATGGGGTGATGGCCGGGCCATAGGCTGCGATCGCACGCTGCAGTTCTGCCTCGGGGTGCAAGTGCGCCGGCAATCGCATCCTGCAGTTGTGCCGGCTCCTGTATATCGATGAGAAAGGGGCCCGGGATTGCGGTTCCGGTAGCTGACCACCGGTTTCCCCAGCAGCAGGAACTCCTGCAGGATCGACGAGTTGTCGCTGACCATCACATCGGCCCGGTGCATCAGCTCGATGACCCGGTCTGTTTCGCAATAGAGCAGATTGTCGCCAGCCAGTGCCTTGTAGCGCGCCACGGTGGCCGGCGCCATCTTCGGGTGCAGGGTGATCAGCCACTGCCATTCCGGTGATTTGCTGAGCCGGGCGATCTCCGGATACAGGGCTTCAGCGCCGGACAGGCTGGGCGTAAAGGTCGAGGCCAGCAGGATCTGCGGCCGGCTCGTGAACCGTGTTGTCCCGGGGGAAGTTGAACAGCGTGTCCAGCTTCAGCCAGCCGGTTTCCCTGACCTGAAAGTAGCCGTGCTGCCGCGCCAGCGGTTCCAGCATGCTGGTCATTGCCGGACTCTGCGTGCAGTAGAGGTCAAACAGGCCGCGTTCCCTGTAGCGGTTGCCGCGCTTGTCTTCATTGATCCCGTGAAACACCTGGATCTTCAGGCCGGGAATGAAGGCGGGTACCCGGTCACCGGGCGCGAACACGGCATGCGGGGAAAAACGCACCGCTTCCGCGGCATTCCGGACCGTCAGCTCGCCCGGCCTCAGCAGTCCGGTCGAGGCATCGCCGAATACCAGCCAGCGCACTTCGTGCCCGCGGCGCCGGGCTTCTGCCTGCAGCGGGCGCAGGATATCGAAAGAGTAGTCCTGTTCTACATAGAGCAGCAGTCGCCTTGTGCCGCCGGTTTTGCCGTCCGGTCTGCTCATCGGTAGAAGCGCCGCATCTCCAGCAGTGCCGCTTCGATCGTAGCGGGATCCGCTCTGAGGCCCGCTTGTGGCCGGTAATCAGGTCCCAGCACTTCGATGAGTCCGCCCGGGTAGCTGACGATCAGCTTGTCGGGTTCGACAATCGCATGGCTGCTGTAACTGCCGGCGATCATCCAGTCCCAGGATTGCTCCGCGAAGAGATTGCTGCCGCTGCTGTAGTCCGATACCGGGCCACTACAGCCGAAGACTTCCTGCAGCAGGGTGCCGGGCAGATCCTGATGTGCACTGCGATGCGTGTACACATGCGGCTCGCGGCCGGGCCAGCGCATCAGCAGGGTAGAGCGCAACTGCCAGGCGCCGTAGTTGCTGCCATGCCCGATATTGCCCAGCCCCAGTTCGTCGAACTCGTAGCCGTGGTCGCTGGCGAGGATCACCAGGGTTTCGCGCTGGCCTTCCTTCCGGTCAAGGTCTGCCAGCACGTCCCGCAGCTCATCATCGGTGGCCCGTATGCCGTGCATGTAGGCGGCCTGACGCTCGGCCAGGGTGCGCGGAGCAGCAGAACTGCCACCGGTATCGCTGGCTGCATTGCCGGGATCGTAGTACAGCAGGTTGAACCAGGGTGTTTCCGGGGCGTTACGCGCATCGAACCAGCGTTGCCAGGCGCGCGTGATATCCACGTTCCGGTCGCCGTCGCGCGGTGCCGTATACAGGCGTTCGGGACTGACAGCGGCGAACACGCTGTGGTCAATGCGTGCCGGACTGCCAAAGCCCACCGAGCTGAAGGCGGCGATCTCGTAGTCGTGGGCTTCAATCTGGTCCATCAGCACCGGCTGGCGCTGGGTGTCGTTGAATGCCTGCCAATAGGTGCTCGGCAGTCCGTAGAACATGGAGAAGAAGCCCATGCGCGAGGAGTTGCCGCCGCTGTAGTGATTGGTGAACTGCAGGCTTTCGAGCTGCAAGCGATGCAATCCGTGGCGTGTGTTCCGGGCTGATCTTGTCCGGCCGCAAGGCGTCGATCACGACGAACAGGATATTCGGCAGCTGTGCGTCATCCGTTGCGCAGATCAGCGGCTGCAGCGGATAGCGCAGCTGGCCGCTGTCCGGGGCGCTGGCCTTGCGCAGCAGTCGCGCTTTTTCCACCGCTTCGGGGTCGATCAGGCCGAGTTTGGCCAGGCGGCGTGTGGCCTTGATCGGGAAATACACGGGCATGTAGCGCGTGAAGCCCAGCACCGGCGTATAGGCCGTCGCGTCCGCCCAGATATGGATGCCCTGGCCGCCGCACCAGCCGAGGATCAGGGCGCCAGCCAGCCAGAGGCCCTTGCCGCCCTTGCTGGCAGCGATCCGTTGCCAGACATTGCCGGCGAGCATGGCCTGGAACAGCAGTGCAACGCTGAAGATGATGCCGGCGAAAATCCAGGTGGAGGTTTCGAAGATCTCGCGCCGTCAGGGCGCTCATGTGATAGCGGTACTGCGCGAACACGTTCGTATCCAGCGCGAGTATGGTCAGCCCGGCTGCCGCGACCGGCACGCCGATGATCATCAGCAGACCCTTGCGCGGCAGCAGCAGGGCGAGCGGCCCGAGCAGCAGCATCAGCGGCAGGAATCCGAGCAGCGCGAACTGGCCGATGAAGGCCAGTGCGACGTAGACCGTCGCCGTGCCGGAATCCGGCGTGCCGAAGGCCAGCAGATAACGCAGCCCGACCAGACCGTAGAGTGCCGCGTTCGCAATGCCGAACCAGCCGATCCAGCGCAGCAGGGTGCCGCGTCCAGGTCTGCCGGGTGCTTCGGGGGCGGATGTCACGGTATCGATGCTCCGGGATGAATGCAGCGTGGCGTGCCGGCATTCTAGAACAGATGTTTTGCGCTACGGTCGATTGATGTGGTCTGCTATACACGGAACGATGCAAGGCACAGACAGCAGGTCCATGCTCAGGAAAGCGCAGCTCAAGGTCGGTGGCTCTCTGGCACTGACCCTGGTGCTGGCACTGGCTTCCGTTGTCGCTGATGCCTCTTCGATCACCATTGCTGCAGCCTCTGATCTGCAGTTTGCGATGCGCGAGGTGGTTGCGGGTTTCCGCGCCGCACATCCGGACGACTACCGTCGAAGTCATCTACGGCTCTTCCGGCAAGTTTGCCGCGCAGATTGCCAACGGCGCGCCGTTCGACCTGTTTTTCTCGGCCGATATCGCCTACCCGCGTGCGCTGGAACAGCAGGGCCTGACCAGCGGCCCGGCGCGGCCCTATGCGGTGGGCCGTATCGTGTTGTGGAGTCTCAAGCCAGAGCTTGCCCGGCTGTCCTTGAAGGAACTGCCATCGGCCGCCATCCGCAGGTTTGCCATCGCCAATCCGGATCACGCACCGTATGGAAAACGCGCGAAGGAGGCGCTCGATCACGCCAACGTGTGGATGGCGATGGCCCCGAAGCTGGTGCGCGGCGAGAACATCGCGCAGACCGCGCAGTTCATCGACAGCGGCGCTGCGGATGCCGGCATCGTTGCCTTGTCGCTGGTGCTGTCTCCCGCACTCAGGGACCGGGGTGCCTGGACGCTGATTCCCGATACCTGGCACACGCCACTGGAGCAGGGCTATGTGATCACGCGGCGCGCGGCTGACAACCCGCTTGCAGCGGCCTTTGCGACCTGGATCGATGGCGCCGAGGTGCGCGCCGTGCTGCGTCGCTATGGTTTCGCACTGCCCGGTGAGGCGGCGCAGTAGACATGTCCGCTGCTGACCTGCTGGCGCTGCGTACCACCCTGGCACTCGCTGCGCATCACCACGCTGATCCTGCTGCTGATCGGCACGCCGCTGGCCTGGTGGCTGGCGCGTACCCGGGCGCGTGGCGCGCTGCTGCTGGAAGCGGTGGTGGCTTTGCCACTGGTGCTGCCACCCACCGTGCTGGGTTTCTACATGCTGGTTGCGCTGGGTCCGAAGGGGCCGATCGGCGGCCTGCTGCAATCCTTGGGGCTGCCGCATCTGGCCTTCACCTTCGCCGGCCTGGTGTTTGCATCCACGCTCTACTCACTGCCCTTCATGGTGCAGCCGCTGAAGGATGCCTTTGCCGCTGTCGGCAACCAGATGACGGAAGCCGCCGCGACGCTGCGCGCGGGCCCCTGGGACCGCTTCTTCAGCATCGTGGTGCCGATGTCCGGGCGCGGTTTTCTTACCGCAATCACGCTGAGCTTTGCGCACACGGTTGGTGAATTCGGTGTGGTGCTGATGGTGGGCGGCAATATTCCGGGCGAAACCCGCGTGCTGTCGATTGCCATCTACGATCATGCCGAAGCGATGGACTATGCCTCGGCGCATCTGCTGGCAGGCAGCCTGCTGGCCGCATCGTTCCTGCTGCTGCTCGGTGTGTACGCTGTAAACCGCCGCTACCGCTTCGTGCATCCATGAGCATCAGGGCGCGCTTCAGGCTGGCGTACGAGAGCTTCGCGCTGGACGTTGATCTGGCCATGCCAGGGACTGGCGTGACAGCGCTGTTCGGCCCTTCCGGTTCCGGCAAGACCACGCTGTTGCGCTGTGTGGCCGGTTTCGAGCGTGCGCCCGGTGGCTTTCTCGCCCTTGGCGATCACATCTGGCAGGACCAGAACACTTTCGTCCCCACCCACCGGCGGTCCATCGGTTACGTCTTTCAGGATGCCGCGCTGTTTCCGCACCTGACGGTACAGGGCAACCTGGAATTCGGCCTGCGGCGTATCGCCAAAGCCGATCGTCGCGTGTCGCTGGATCAGGCGATCACCCTGCTGGGCATCGGACATCTGCTCTCGCGCAAGCCCGAACGGCTGTCCGGTGGCGAGCGCCAGCGCGTTGCCATCGCGCGCGCGCTGGCCGTGAGTCCGCGCATCCTGCTGCTCGACGAACCGCTGGCTGCGCTGGATCTGGCCCGCAAGCGGGAAATCCTGCCCTATCTGGAACAGCTGCACGAAGCGCTGCAGATCCCCGTGCTGTACGTGACGCATTCGCCCGACGAGGTAGCGCGCATCGCCGACCACCTCGTCGTGCTGGAGCAGGGGCGTGTTTTTGCCAGCGGTCCGATTGCGGAAGTCATGTCCAGGCTCGATCTGCCGCGCAGCGAAGATGAGGATGCCGGCGTCGTGATCGAGGCCACGGCCGCCGAGCGGGATGCCGACTGGCACCTGCTGCGTGCGGCGGTTCCGGGTGGCAGCCTGTGGGTACAGGACAACGGTGTGGCGATCGGCCGTCGTCTGCGCCTGCGGGTGCTGGCCCGCGACGTGAGCCTCGCGCTCACGCATTGCGATGACGTCAGCATCCTCAATCTGCTGCCCGGTACGGTCACCGCAATCGCCGAGAGTGGCCATCCGGCTGCGCGACTCGCGCAGATCGATATAGGCGGCACCCTGCTGCTCGCACGGCTGACCGCGCGTTCGGTGCATGCGCTGGATCTCAGGCCCGGCAAGCAGGTCTGGGCGCAGCTCAAGTCAGTGGCGGTTATTGAATAGGCGGGGCGGCGCGATGCCAGTTCACTGCAACCTGCCTCTGGTTCGGATGTAATCGGCGCCCTTGGCAAGAAACTCCCGCTGGCCTTCGGTCTCGACGCCTTCCGCAATGACCTGCCTCCCTTACCAGGGGAGTGGCGATCCGTCGTAGTTGAAGAATTGTCCGGCGCGGGTGGTATCCAGCCTGTCGATTACGCCGATCATGCCCTGCACGGCTTCTTCGGCCGTGATGAGCTGGATGACGCCTGCGCGCACCAGCGCGACGATCGGCGCCATGTCCTCCGGAGGCGCTTCATCGGGTCGAAGCTTGAGCAAACCGCGCGTGTCGGCGAGCCCCGGATTGACCAGGCCGACGACGATGTCGCGCGGCGCGAGTTCGAGCGCAAGTGCGTGCGCCAGGAGGTGGGCCGCTGCCTTGCTGGCCCGGTAGGCGTAGAGGTTGATCGGCGGACGCAGCAAGGCTATCGCACCCGCAGCACTGCCAAGGAACACGACTTTTTTCAGTGCGCTTCGCGCCACATGCCCGACGAGGGCCTCGACAACGCGTATCGGGCCGGTAGCGTTGGCGGCGAACGAGTCTGCAAAGAGCGTACTGTCGAGGTTACCGAAGCGCTGGTCCTGCTGCGGCCCCAGAAACGCGGCATTCAGGAGCAGCAGGTCGATCGGCGTGGCCTCAAGTCGTCCCGCGAGGTCAACAATCTGCCTTTGCTCGGTGACATCGAGCGCCTCAATCACGACTGCCGGTGCGTGTGCGGCCAGATCGCGCAACTGCGCCGCGTCACCCGGCTGCCTGCAGGTTGCGATGACCCGCCACCCCGCGGCGGCGTACTGGCGGGCAAACTCGAGACCCAGGCCACGGTTGGCTCCGGTAATCAGTACTGTCGGCATCGATGTACCTCCTCTCCCGCGCCCCGGCTGCTCAGCCGCCGGCCACGAACGGTACCGCGGGATAAACCCAGTGCTGCGGATCGCTGCGTCGCGCCGGGGAGGGGATCACCCGCACCTCGCCGTTATCCTCGCTCGCCGTGAGTGCCAGACGATCGATCTGCCAGCCGCGAGCGCGCAGCTCGCGCATGAGCTTCCAGTACGCCTGCATCAGCAGATCTTCACGGTCGATCTTGATGGCCGGGAAGTCCGGCACGTCCGGCGCTCGCCTGGGCAGGTGCGCTTCGGCGATCGCCTTGTCCTGGTAGACGTTGCGCAGGTTGCGCTGCAGATGATCCTTGTCCTTGTCTTCCTCGAGCATGAAGTTCCGGAAGGCGATGAGATACATCTTCGTGTTCTCCTCGTCGATCGGTGTCGACATCGAATAGAACACGTTGCTGAAGCTGGTGCCTGGCGTGCCGATCTGCACCCTGCCGTACAGCGTGAAACCGGGGAGATAGAAGGTCAGCCAGGAATTGACCTCGGTGCGTCCCTCGCGCAGCTTCGCCCAGCTGCCGGCCGGCGGCGGCGGCCGCGAGACGAGATGGGTACGGAAGCCGTTATTCAGCCACTCCACGCTGTGCTCGGAGGGTCGGCTCGGGTTCTCCTCGTTGAGCGGGATGCCATGCACGATGTGCAGGTGTACCTGATCGAGGTCGACCATCTTCGCCCAGTGCACGTTCGACTTCCAGGTATCGGAGAAGGTCACGCGGCGCCATTCGGGGTCGTTGTCCTCCGGCATGTCGAATAGCGGATGGGCCTCGTCGGGGCGATCGCCGAGAAATACCCAGACCAGGCCGTGACGTTCCTGCACCGGATAGCTGTCGACCTTGGCGGCGGCCGGGATGTCGGCGGTCGGCTTCACCTGCGAGGGAATGCAGGTGCAGCGCCCATGTGCATCGAAACGCCAGCCGTGGAACACGCAGGAGAGGGTGCCATCGTCCTGGCGCTTGCCCTGCGCGAGGCTCGCACCGCGGTGGCAGCAGGTGTTGCTGAGGCACACGGCCCGGCCTTCGAGGTCGCGATAGAGCACGAACTCGCGCCCCAGCATCTTGACCTTGACCGGTTGCTCGGTGACGTTTTCGCTCCAATCGGCGATATACCAGACGTTGGCGAACATCATGATTTTCGTCTCCTGCTGAATTCACTGACGGGCTGCGGCTCCGGTGCCGCAGCTGATTGCGCAACCTTCGTCTGCCACGGCGGTTGCCTCGCGGTGCGAAAGTCCGAGCATCTGCAGCAGCAGCGCGGCGAACTGACGCTCGACATCCGGCGGTGCCCGGTCGAGCAGCATGTCCTGGAGCAGCGGACAGGCGGCGCCGCGTATCGCCGCCGCAGCAACGCCGGCGTCGCCGACCCGGAAACGGCCCTTGCGCAGCCCGGCGTTGATCATCCGCACCAGGTCGTCGCCGGCGCGCTTGTGACCGACTTCCTGCAGGCTGCCCTGACGCACCATGACCCAGGCTACCGCCGGGTCCGTGCGGGCCACGCGCAGGGTGTGGACGGCGTTCATGGCGATCGCCTCGGCGGGATCGGCGGTCCGGGAAAAAACCCCGACCTTGTGCGCGATATCAGCCTCGAAGAAATCGGCGGCGATGGCCTCGATGAGCGCATCCAGGGAAGCGAAGTGGTTGTAGAACGACGGCTGCGAGACGCCCGCTTCGCGCACGATCTCCATCACGGTCGCCGCTGCAGCGCCATTGCGCGCGAGCACCCGGCGACCGGCATCGATCAGCGCACGACGGGTGCGCTCCCAGCGCGGGTCGGTCCGGGTCGATTCGGGCAGGCGTCGGGCTGCGGTCATGGCATCTATTTAGCATGATGCTAAATAAGCTGCAACACCTGTGCGCTCGCAAATCTCCACAAAGACAGTCGGTTTGAGCAATCGACGGCGAGCCATGTTGCCTCGACCATTCCAGTGTGAAGCACCGTGATCCGCAGCTTGCGTATATGTCAGAAGTGACATAAACTGTGCCCGCCTCGATCGACAAGACAAGCCGCTGGTATGGCTGCATGGGGAGATGCTCGCTATGTCTCAATTGCAGCCTCTGATCTGCAGTTCGCGATGCAGGAAATCGTCGCGGATTTTCGCGCGGCACATCCGGCCGACACGGTTGAGGTGATTTACGGATCGTCCGGAAAGTTTGCCACGCAGCTCGCCAATGGGCGCCGTTCGTTCTGCTTTCTCGGCCGATATCGGCTATCCGCGTGCGCTGGAACAGCAGGGCCTGAGCAGCGGCCTGGTGCGGCCGACGCGGTGGGTCGCCTCGTGTTGTGGAGCCTCAAGCCCGAACTCGGCCGCCTGTCTTTGCAGGAGCTGCCGACCGCTGCCATCCGCAAGTCCGCCATCGCCATCCCGAGCACGCCCGTACGGCAAACGAGCGCAGGAGGCGCTCGAGCATGCCGGCGTGTGGATGGCGATGGCCCGAGCTGGTGCGCGGCGAGAACATCGCGCAGACCGCGCAGTTCATCGACAGCGGCGCCGCGGACGCCGGCATCGTCGCCTCGTCGCTGGCGCTGTCTCCGCCCAGGGACCGGGGTGCCTGGACGCTGATCCCGATGCCTGCACACGCCGCTGGAGCAGGGCACGCGATCACGCGGCGTGCCGGCTGACAACCCGCTTGCCGCTGCCTTCGCGGGCTGGATCGACGGTGCCGAATCGCGTGCGGTACTGCGTCGCCATGGTTCGCACTGCCCGGCGAGGCGGCGCAGTAGCCATGTCCGGGGCTGACCTGCAGGCGCTGCGCACCACGCCTCGCACTGGCTGGCGTCACCACGCTGATCCTGTTGCTGATCGGCACGCCGCTGGCCTGGTGGCTGGCGCGTACCCGGGCGCGCGCCGCACTGCTGCTGGAAGCGGTGGTGGCACTGCCGCTGGTGCTGCCGCCCACGGTGCTCGGTTTTTACATGCTGGTTGCGCTGGGTCCGAAGGGGCCGATCGGCGGCCTGCTGCAATCCTTCGGGCTGCTGCATCTGGCCTTCACCTTTGCCGGACTCGTATTCGCCTCCACGCTCTATTCACTGCCGTTCATGGTGCAGCCGCTGAAGGACGCGTTTGCGTCCGTCGGCAGCCAGATGACGGAAGCCGCCGCGACCCTGCGCGCCGGCCCCTGGGATCGTTTCTTCAACATCGTGGTGCCGATGTCCAGGCGCGGTTTCCTCACGGCGATCACGCTGAGCTTCGCGCATACGGTCGGTGAATTCGGCGTCGTGCTGATGGTGGGCGGCAACATTCCGGGTGAAACCCGCGTGCTGTCGATCGCCATCTACGATCATGCCGAAGCGATGGACGATGCCTCTGCGCATCTGCTGGCTGGTAGCCTCTGGTGGTATTGTTCCGCCGCTGCTGGCGTGTATGCGGAACCGGCGTGACCGCGCGGTGCACGTGTGAGTATCACGGTGCGCCAGGGTGGAGTACGAGAGCTTTGCGCTGGACGTCGATCTGGTCATGCCGGTGACTGGTGTGACGGTGCTGTCGGCCCGTCCGGTCAGGCAGGACCACGCTGTGCGCTGTGTTGCGGGGTCGAAGTGCGCCGGGCAGTTTTTTCGCACTCGGTGATGACATCTGGCAGGACGAGTCGAGTTCATTCCCACGCATCGTCCACCGATCGGTGACGTCTTCGACGATGTGGTGTGGTTCCGCACCGACGGTACAGGGCAACCTGGAGTTGGGCCTGCGCGTATTCCAAAGCCGAGCGTCGTGTGTCGCTGGACCAGGTGATCACCCTGCTGGGCACGGATATCTGCTGCTCGCTGGGAGCCCGACCGGCTGTCCGGGGAGAGCGCCCGCGCGTCGCCGATCGCGCGCGCGCTGGCCGTGAGTCGACGCACCGGGTCGCTGACGAGGCGCCCGCCGCGCCGCACCCGCGCGCAGTGGGTAAATCCTGCTGGATCTGGAACAGTTGCATGAAAGTGCTGCAGAACCGCGCCGGGACGCGGCACGACATTCGCCCGACCAGGTAAGCGGCGACCGCGACCACCTCGTCGTGCTGGAACAGGTGCGTGTTCTCGCCGAGCGCGTTGATTGCGGAAGTCATGTCCGAGTACTCCACCCGCCGTGCAGCGAAGATGAGGATGTCAGCGCTCGCGACCAGGCGACAGCCGCCGAGCGGGACGCCGAACTGCACCAGCTGGGCGCGGCGGCTTCGCGGCGGCAGCCTGGCGGGGGCAGGACGGAGGTGCGGCGATTGGCCGTCGTCCGCGCCTGCGGGCGCTGGCCGGCGATGCAAGCCTTGGACCACGTAATCGCCATGATGTCCGCACCCTATCCGCTGCCTGGTACCGGCGATCTGCAATCGCTCCAGTAGCGGCCAGCCGCCGCGCGAATCAAGTAGATCCCCACAGGCGGCACCCTGCTGCTGGGATGGGCTGATCCGGCGCGTTCGGTGCATGCGCCTGATCCGAGGCCCGGTAAGCAGGTCTGGTGATAGTCAAGTCAGTGGCGGTCATCGCAGAGGCGGGGCGGCGCGATGCCAGTCACTCGGCTGCCTTGTTCGGACGGTCGCCTTGGGCAACAAACTCCGCCGGCCTTCGGTCCGACGCCTTCGTAATGCACCTGCTCGATGTGGCAGGTGGCGATCGTGCTGAGTTAGAATCGTCCGGCGCGGGCCTATCCAGCTCGTCGATCACGCCGCCGATCATGCCCTGGCACGGCTTCTTGCTGTGATGCGATGGACTACGTGGCGGCGCACCAGCGCGACGATCGGCGCCATGCCGCCGTAGGCGCTTCATCGGGTCGAGCTTGAGCAACGTGCGTGCTGGCGAGCCCGGATCGACCAGCTGCTCGACGACGATGTCGCGCGGCGCGAGTTCGAGCGCAAGCGCGCGCCAGGAGGTGGGCCGCGGCCTCGCTGGCCTGGTAGGCGTATACTGATCGGCGGACCAGGAAGCCGATCCCCGGACTGGAGGACTGCCGAAGGCCAGCATTACTTTCACGCGCTCGCCAGCATGCCCGACGCCGACGTACTGGGCCGGCAGGCGTTGGCGGCGAACGAGCTGGAGCGTACCGCTCAGGCTACCGAGGCTGCCCTGCTGCGGCCCAGAAACGCGGCATCGAGGAGCAGCAGGTCGATCGGCGCGGCCAGTTGTCCTGGCGATGCTCAGAACTGCCTTTGCTCGGTGAACATCAGCGCCTGAATCAACGACCGCCGCGCGCGCGCGCCAGAATTGCGCGGGCCGCCGGGCGTTACTGGTTGCTGCAGGTCGTGATGGCCGCCACCCGCGGCGGCGTATTGGCGGGGATGAAAAAGACCGAGGCCACGGTCGGCCGGAACAAGACGTCGACATCGACGTACTTCCCTCCGGCGCGGTCGTCAGCCGCGAACACGACCGGTACGGTGGAACCAGCGCCGGGGATCGCTGTCGCGCGGAGGGACGGCCCGTACTCGCCCGTACCTCGCTCGCCGTGAGTGCGAGATATCGATCTGCGAGCGACGAGCGTGCAGTGGCATGAGCTTCGACGCCTGCATCAGCAGATCCTCCACGCGCAACCGCCACGGCCGGAGCCGGACGCCACCGTGCCGCCGCGGGCAGGTGCGCTTCAGCGACGGCCTTGTCCTGGAGATGTTGCGCAGGTTGCGCTGCAGCATGACCTTGTCCTCGCCTCCGAAGCATGAGGTTCGGAAGGCGATGAGATACATCTTCGTGTGCTCCTCGTCGATTGGTGTCGGCATCGAGCAGAACACGTTGCTGAAGCTGGTGCCTGGCGCGCCGATCTGGACCTTGCCGTACAGCGTGAAACCGGGGAGATAGAAGGTCAGCCAGGAATCGACCTCGGCGCGTCCCGCACGCAGCTTCGCCCAGCTGCCGGCCGGCGGCGGCGCCGCGAGACGAGATGGGAACGGAAGCCGCTATTCAGCCACTCCACGCTGCGCTCGAGGGTCGGCTCGGCTTCTCCTCGTCGAGCGGGATGCCATGCACGATGCGCAGGTGTACCTGATCGAGGTCCACCATCTTCGCCCAGCGCACGTTCGACTTCCAGGTATCGGAGAAGGTCATGCGGCGCCATCCGGGGTTGTTGTCTTCGGCACGTCGAATAGCGGATGGGCCTCGTCGGGGCGATCGCCGCGAAACCCAGACCAGGCCGTGGCGTTCCTGCACCGGAAAGCTGTCGACCTTGGCGGCGACCGGATGTCGGCGTCGGCTTCACCTGCGAGGGAATGCAGGTGCAGCGCCCATGTGCATCGAAACGCCAGCCGTGGAACACGCAGGAGAGGGTGCCATCGTCCTGGCGCTGCCCTGCGCGAGGCGCGCACCGCGGTGGCAGCAGGTGTCGCGAGGCACACGGCCGGGCCTTCCAGGTCGCGACAGAGCACGAACCGCGCCCCAGCACCTCGACCTTGACCGGTTTCTCGGCGACGTTTTCGCTCCAATCGGCGATATACCACGTCGGCGATCACCTGATTTTCGTCTCCGCCGAATTCACCGACGGGCTGCGGCTCCGTGCCGCAGCTGATCGCGGAACCCTGTCTGTCACGGCGCTTGCCTCGCGGTGCGAAGTCCGAGCATCTGCAGCAGCAGCGCGGCGAACTGACGCTCGACAGCCGGGGTGCCGGTGAGCAGCATGTCCGGACAGTGGACAGGTGGCCCCGCGTATCGCCGCCGCAGCAACGCCGCGTCGGCTACCCGTAGACGGCCCTGGCGTAGGCGGGCGTCGACGATCCGCACCAGGTGCGTCGCTGGCGCGCTTGTGACCGACTTCCTGTAGGCGCCCTGACGCACGCATGGTCAGGGCGACCGCGGGTCCGCGCGGGCCAGGCGCAGGTGTGGACGGCGTTCACGGCGATCGCCTCGGCGGGATCGGCTGTCGGGCAAACTTGACCTCGCGCGCGATCAGGCCTTGAAGAAATCTGGCGGCGATGGCCTTGATCAGCGAGATCGAGGGAAGCGAGCGGGTCAGGGTTGGAGCCGCCGCGAGACGCCCGCTTCGCGCACGCACCTCCTTCATCACGGGCCGCAGCTGCAGCGTCATTGCGCGCGAGCACACGGCGGACCGGGGCATCGAACGCCGCACCACGGGTGCGCTCCCAGCGCGGGTCGGTCCAGGTTGATCGGGCAGGCGCTCGGGCTGCGGTCATGGCATTGATTGAGCATGATGCGGACAAGCTGGAACACCTGTGCGCTCGCAAATCTCCACAAAGACCATTCGGTTTGAGCAATCGACGGCGAGCCGCGCTGCATCGACTATTGCAGTGTGAAGCACCGTGATCCGCAGTCTTG
>CAVOQT010000005.1:0-312770 GCA_963698405.1 uncultured Gammaproteobacteria bacterium | reverse complement strand
CCACCCGACCACATCGTCGTACCAGCTTGGCAGGCAGCAGATTCAGCCAGCTGACTTGCGCAGGAAATCGGCAAGTTCTGCAATCACGCTGCTCCAGTCGCCTCGCTGAGGCTGGCGAAACAACCGTGCTGAGGGATACCACGGACTGTCGTCGCGATCGAGCAGCCAGCGGAAATCCGGCGAGTAACGCTGCAGGACCAAGACCGGTTTGCCAAGCGCGCCGGCGAGATGCGCCACGGCCGTATCCACCGAGATAACCAGATCGAGACTCTCGATCAACGCAGCCGTATCGGCAAAATCATTGAGGTCATCACCGAAATGCACGACCGTCCGGGTGCTCCGCAAGCAACTCGCGATCGCCGGGACGTAACTCCTTCTGCAGACTGCAGAGCTGCAGACCGGGGGTCGACAGCGACAGCAGTAACTCCAGGGGAATGGAACGATGGCGATCCTGGGCGAGTTTCGGGTTACCGGCCCAGACCAGGCCGATGCGCCTTGCCGAGGTATCGGCACACTGCGCATCCAGACGCGACCGCCAGACCGCGACCCGCACCGGATCGGCAACCAGATAGCTGCGCGGTGCCGGAATAGAATCCAGATCGGTGGCAAAGGCCAGCGGCAGACTGAGCAGCGGACTGTAGAGATCGAATGGCGGCGGCTCATCGCCCGGACTGAGCAGTACGTCTACGCCGGCGAGACCTGCCAGCAGCGTACGCAGCGACCGCTGCACCTCAAGCACGACCCGTGCACCACGTTCAGCGAGCAGGCTCGCATAACGGCAGAACTGGATCGTGTCGCCGAGGCCCTGCTCGGCATGGACGAGGATGGTCTGTCCGGCCAGCGACGTCTGCGCCACTCCAGCGTGGCTGCACGAACGGCCGTGGCTGATGGCCCAGAGATGGCACGCTGCAGACGCCATTCGTATTCCGCCCAGCCGCGTGACAAATCACCACGCATCAGCAGGATCAGGCTGCGGTTCCAGTGGGCGTCCGGGTACTCCGGCTGCAGCACAAGTGCACGATCGACACTGTCCAGCGCTTCAGCCCAGCGATTGAGGCTGCGCAAGCTCGTGCTGCGGTTATTCCAGGCTTCGGCAAAGTCGGGCCGAAACTCGAGCGCACGTTCAAAACTCAGCAGTGCCTCAGTCGGCCGGTCGAGCATCTCCAGCGTATTACCACGATTGCTCAACGTCTCGGTATCATCCGGCCTGAATGCCAGCGCCCGATCAAAGCTCGCCAACGCCTCCGGCTGACGATCGAGAGCTCTGCAAGGCGAGACCACGGTTATTGAACCCTTCGACAGATTGCGACTGAAGCACCAGCGCCCTGTCGATGCTGGTCAACGCCTCGGCCGGCTGGCCGAGTTTCTGCAGCGTCATGCCGCGATTGAGCCAGGCCCCGAAGTGCTTCGGCTGCAAGGCCAGCGCCCGATCGTAGCTGGCCAGTGCCTCCGGCCAGCGTTGCAGCGCGAACAGGGTGACGCCGCGATTGTAGAACGCATCGACAGATTTGGGCTGCAGCACCAGCAAGCGATCGAAGCTCTGCAGCGCCGCATCGAAGTGGCCCAACTGAAACTGGACGGCCCCGCGACTGAGCAGCGTACCGGCATGCGCTGGCCGCACGGCCAGCGCCGCATCCAGACTCGCCAGCGCCTCGGACATGCGGCCGAGGCCATACAACTCATTGCCGCGCCGATACAGCGCATCCGCCTGGCGCGGACTGCCATCAGTACGCGCCACGTGCCGACCAGCTAGGGAGTGACGGGACAAGCCTCGCGCACATCCGGCGGACAGGCCACACGATCAGCCGTGCTGCCCGGACGCAGTGTGAGCACATGGATCGCCTTGGCCTCGAACACCGGAATGTAGATCTGCGTCCGTGCCGTGGCGCCTGCACCGTCGTAGCGCACGCTCGGCGTACCGATAGTCGAGATGATCTCGCCCGGAGAAATCCCGGATGGCCCCATGATGGTCTGCGTGGTACCTGGTCCATAAGTATCGTTGATATCAAAGATCACTGCCGACAGATAATCCCAGTTGGTCTTGCTGGTGGCAATCTTTGGCGTCAGCAACCAGACCTTCGAGGCCTCGTCACCGCCCACCACGATCCACGGCTTCACCTTGCCCTGCTGACCGGCGATCGGCGTAAACGGTACGGCCAGTCCGGGTGCCAGACGGCCAGGTGCCGCAGTCGGTGCCGGAAAGGTCGGATTGGGGCGAATATTGTCCTTGAGAATATGCATCGGCCAGGCGGCCGACCGGCAAATACATTGCCGCTGGCTGGCTGCTCCAGTGCAACCACCCGCCCAGGGACAGCGCTCTGCGTGACATCGAAACAATTGTCGCGCTGGTGATTGGTAAACAGCATATCGACCTTGCCATCGAGATTCAGATCGACGATCTCAAAACCGAAGGGCTGACCCTGCTGGTCGGACCCGCGATATTGGCCTGGCGGACGAAGGGCCCATTCACCGGATCGACATCGCTCCAGTTCATGCCGACCGGCGCACCGTAGATGCGGATCGCACCGTTGCGATTGAAGAAGTGACTGGCGACGACCTCGGGCACACCGTCATTCTCAAAGTCGTACATGCGGATCGACAGGTCCGGTCCGGTAAAGGTACCGGGATAACCGAACAGCATGTGCTCTTCCCACTCGGTATTCGGATTGATCGCCGCACCCGGATTCTTGAAGTACACCAGATCGCCGTAGAAAGCACAGAAGCTGCCCGGCCCCAGCGGCTTGAATGCCGAGCGCACCGTGACGATGTCCTGGTAGCCATCCGCATCCATATCGGCGTACTGCACTTCGTGATAGAAGCGCGGCTGGTTGGCGGCGGTCCCGTCACAGGGTTCATCGGCCAGCGCCGTGCTCTGATGGACGATGTATTCCTGCCGGTTCGGGTCGTCCATGTTGATCAGACTGAGCCGCCCGGGTGGCTCGGCAGCCAGAAAACCCTGCGGTGAAACCACTGCCTCGAAACGGCACCACGCCATCCGGTACGCGGGAGATGTGATTGGGCCAGACGGTCTTGTACGGAGGGCCACCGAGATCGGTCAGCACTTCGACATCGTGTCCTTGTCGAAAGCATTCAGATCCAGGGTATCCAGACCCGCGATCCGGGCCACCAGGTCGCGGCTGAAATACGAGGTAACGGTATTGCCGGTCGGATCCTTGGTGACGTTGTAGAAAGTGCTGACCAGCAAGCCATCCTGCTGCCCGCCACCCGGCATGTTGAACTTGTCGATATGCGTGAAGGCCGGATTGAAATTGAGCGGCAGCACCGCTTTCTTCCACACCGCAGGACAATAGTTGGCCGCATTGGCCGGCATGGCGGACAGCAGCACCAGTGTTGCCACTGAAGCAGTGAGCGAAACGGACCGCAGCAGCGTGCGGGCAGATCAGTGAATAAATCATGGTGATCGAGCCCCCTTAACTATTCGTAGTCTGGAAACAAAACACCCCGCATGATGCGGGGTGTCCTGTGTAATCAAATGTCGTTACGATCAAGATACGTCCCGACTACTGCGCCTTCCGCCTCGCCCAGCCCAGCAGGCCGAGTGCGGAACCGAACAGCCAGACGGCGCCGGGAACTGGCACGACAGCGATATCACCGCCCAACGTGCCCAGGCGCGATTCAGGTCGTCCTTGTCGGTACCCGCTGCCCGCCGGAGGGCGGACCGAAATACCAGGCGCATTCGCCGGTCCGAGTCATTGATGTTCTCCAGGTCATACCAGAACAGATAGTACTCGGTGGTGTTGTTGCCCAGGCCGCTGAACGGGCCAGAGTTCTGGATACCCAGAACCGGCAACTGCGGCGAACCATCGGCTGGCACCCGAAATGGGAGACGGACCCCAATAGGCCAGGTTACCCAGCGTGTCGTAGAACATCGATGCCATTTCGGAAGCATTCGGCCCGACGCTGACCACGTTGTAACCGCAATCGGTATTCTGCCGGGCGAAATTGTCCAGACAGCCATCGTTGTTGATATCGACCATGTGCGGCAAACGCCAGGTATTCACACCCAGATAGTTGGCATTGTTCATGGCCGCGATCCAGCTATTCGCCGTATCCCAGGTCATCCGGCCCTGCGGCATCGATACCGCTGACGCCAAAGTTATTGGTCACAGCCAGAGCGGCATTCTGCAGCCAGGTCATGTTCAGCGTGTCGTCGTAATAGGCCTGACCACCGAGCCGGCTATACAAGGCTGCATCGGCTGACACTGAGGCCAGACAGAGCGTCGCTACTGCAAAAATGGATTTCGTCTTCATATCAGGTTCCCCACTGCGCCCGGAGGCGCATTGCTTCAAGCGTTAATCATTTTGCGACGCGCCGGCAAGGCCGCCGCCATCGCACTCAGAAACAACCAGGCTGCAGCCGGTACCGGTACGACAACCGGGCTGATTGCAAAGTATGTACCAGCGCCAAACTCAGACTCCGGATCAAAGCCGATCGAGACCTGCATGTCCGGCGCGAGATCAAAGGCCAGGCTGAAACCGATATTGGCCAGCACATTCAGGGTGCCCGGAATACCACTGCTGTTACTGCAGCCCGCCGTATCGAAGTCTGCAACCATACAGTCAGCAGCAGAAATCGATGCCACCGACGGATAGTCAACAAAGCCATTCACCGTCATGCTCAGCTCACCACCGGCAGGGCTCGCAAGCCCGGTACCCACGGCGATCGTCGGCGTCGTAAAGACTGCCTGTCGTCGGGAACAAAACGGTGGCAAGCACCGACAGCGTTTCCGTTGCAGAGGCATTGTAGAAAAGGAAGGAGCCGGCAACCCAGGCTGCAGGATCAGCACTCAGTTCAAAATAACTGACCACCAGATCGCCTTCGCTGCCTGAACCGACGCAGCTGAAGCTGCTGATGCCATCGCAAATCGTCAGCTCTTCGAAAGAAACGGCCGGATCGCCGTTCACCGATACCGAAAAAACCGGTGCCGCAATGCCTGTCGCTGCATACAGCGACAGCAGCAAGCTACCTGCGGTCGCTACCAAGCTGCGTTGACTGATTGCAAACATCTGATTGCCATCCCCCACTGGATATCCGGTAGACGAAAGAGCCCGCAACTGGTGTGCTGCGGGCTCTTTCCATTTTTCGCTTCAGTCGTGAACTACTCAGGCAGCCTTGCGACGGGCAAGGCCCATCAGGCCGAGTGCCGAGCCGAACAGCCAGACAGCGGCCGGAACCGGCACCTGGGCAAAGCTCATGGTGTAGGTCTGGAAAGCACGTCGAGGTGGCGCTTTCAGACAGGGCGCGCGGATAGCAACCGTCAGCGTGCTGCCAGACAGGCTGACATCCACGCGGCAACGATCGTTCGTGCAGGTCGTCAGGTTGTCGTTGGCGATGCCGGTGTAGTGAACCGGACCAGCCAGGCCAGAACGGACGTTGGTCGGCGTACACACACTGCCGAGGGTCTGTACGCAGCTGTGATTGGTCTTGTTCAGCGTGGTGCCAGCCGCCAGCGTGGTCGTGCCGTCGAAAGCGATCGTATAGGCATTGCCACCGCCATTAAATACCCAGGAAATTCCGGTCAGGGTAACAGCCGAATTGGCAACACCACTGGTATCAGCCGTTGCAACACCGCAGCCCGTGCAGGAAGCAACCGGTGTAGGTTCCGCGCAAAGCGATTGGAGTAGTTCACGCTGGTCAGGCTATAGGTGGCAGCCTGGGCGCCAGCCGACAAGCAGCAGCATCGCTGCCATGGATACAAGATACTTTTTCATCAAAGAGTCCCCACATTTATCGTTTGAGTTGATTTCCCGGGTTATCGGACATTCATCTGTCCGTCCCCCCCGCTTATCTTTCTTTTCTACTCCGCTAGCAAGTTGCCTCAGCTGCGGTGTGGCCGAACATTGCCTGCTTGTAACATGCTTGGCAAGAGCCAACTGGACATAACACAAGAACGCAGTACTCATGATCAACAAGAGCACACTCGCAATGGCTGCTGCCATATTGGCCAGCCTTGCGGTATGGCAAGCCTTTTCGCCGCACAAGCAAAATGAAATCGCAGTGCAGCGCCCGCCCGATGCTGCATCGCCTTCCGCACCGAAGCCTGACAATGCTGTGCGCAACGCTGCCAGAAAACCGGCACCGGAGACCTCCAAAGCCCTGCCGGACACAGCAGCAATGACAAGCGACCGTCAGACCGCCGAGTCAAACGACCCCGCTGCCCAGGTCGCACTCGGCGATCGATACCTGGCGGGTATCGGCGTGCAGCCCGATACCATCGAAGCATTTCGCTGGTACCAAAAGGCCGCCGAACAGGGCGATGCCAGCGCAATGCTCAAGCTTGGCTTCCTTTATGAGCAAGGCCTCGGCGTCGAGAAAGATCCCGGACAAGGCCCTGGAGTTATTCGGCCATGCGGCGGATCAGGGCAATGCCGCGGCACAGGCCAATCTGGGCGACCGCTATGAATTCGGCGAAGGCATCCAGAGTCCGAAAGCCGCTGCTCACTATTACAGGCTGGCCGCACAGCAAGGCTTCCTCGATGCCCAGCTCGATCTCGGGCGCCTGTACGAACTCGGCAAGGGTGTGCCGCAGGATCCGGTTCAGGCCTGGCGCTGGTATACGCTGGCTGCACAGCAAGGCGATGCCTCAGCCGCCAGACACCGGGACCGCGTAAGCCTGAAGATGCGTCCCGCCGAGATTGCCGAAGCGCAGCGGCTGGTGGGAGACTGACAATGCGTTCTACCGCAAGACAGCCCCCTTTAAAGGCTGGTCTGCTTTCTGGTGACGGGCAGGAGTAGTTGGGTAGCTTCAGTAACCCGACCGCTGTGCCAATCGTGGCGACGCGTTTGAGCGTTCTGCTCCACATACGGGATCTCCAGCTCTTCCAACAGCGCGTGCATCTGCTCGTGGTGCCAATAGAATTTTCCATCGCCGGTGAGACCTGAGCCGTGGAGACTCCCGCGTACGTCTTTCGCAGCCACTCAGCACGCTGAATCAACAGGTTGGCGAGTCATACCTCTGAAAGTTTTCAGGGGTGCGGATAGATGTCCTGCGTGCCGTAAGGCCCGATAGTTTGCTTCATCAGCGGCGCGTCCCAGGCGACGGCTCGCCCGAAGGTTTCGGGATGTCGCAGTAACAGGCTCCAGGCTCCCAGCCCGATTTGCTGAATCCCGAGCAAGAGTCGATCAGATGCTTTAGCCGACGTTGGATACGTTCGATCGACGAACGGAATCACAACCTGTAACAGGTAGCTTTCCTGCCGAATGCTGCTGTCGGTCGGATGGTCGGCATACCAAGGGACATTCGAGCCATCAGGCGCGACGTATCAGAACGTCGTGCGCGGTCCTGAAGCACAACCGATCTGCACTTCGCCGTTTTCTCGACGCCGACGCGACTGTTCGATTCGTCCCGTTTGCCGACCGGTGCCTTCATCAATAGGCTACGCGCGATAGCGTCTCCCCTTGAGTTGCTGGACCCTGGCGCTCGTTAACGAACCGTACCTCCGTCGACCCGACTGATCACGTCCATCAACCTGGTGTAGCCG
Organism: uncultured Gammaproteobacteria bacterium; assembly: GCA_963698405.1. Taxonomy (GTDB): domain Bacteria; phylum Pseudomonadota; class Gammaproteobacteria; order Steroidobacterales; genus SHZI01. The sequence continues at coordinate 305,267 of CAVOQT010000005.1, read as the reverse complement.
GTCACCTCCTGCTCGTCGCGGGTCTCGAATTTGCCCGAGCCGAGATCCGACGTGGTGCTTCGAGCCCCGGTCGCTCAGCCCGCTGCCTTCGTACGGGTAGACGCAGCCGAAACTCTCGATGGTCGCCACCGCGGCCGCCGCTCGGGCAACCCAGATATAGCCCACAGCTATCAAACAGCCTGTACGACTTCGTACGCGGTTTGGCAGCCTTAACGGCGCTGTCTTTAAGGGGCAAGGGGGCAACTCACTTTTGCGGCAGGGGTCAGTTGCCCCCGGAACATTCTCGAACAACTACAGACCAAAAGACACAAAAAAGCCCGCATTTACACGGGCTTATTGCACTTGGTCGGACTTGGCTGGAAGGGTTAGTGGTGGAGCCGGGGAGGATCGAACTCCCGGCCTCCGCATTGCGAACGCGGCGCTCTCCCAGCTGAGCTACGGCCCCACAGCGGCGCACAGTCTACTGAAAGCCCGGCCGGGTGGAAACCTCGAAATCAGCTCGCCAGCACGCAGCGGCCGTTATCCAGCACGATGGCATTACGCTCTGGCACGCGCAGCCGGAACGAGACCACGTTGGCGTCCTGCCACAGCTCGGCCTGCAAGCTCTCGCCGGGCGTCAGCGGCGCAGAAAAACTGGCCGCAAATGAGGCAATCAGGGTGTGGTCGTATTCGCAGATCACGCGCAGTACGGCGTGGCAGGCGATGCCCCAGGTGCACAGTTCATGCAGAACGGGGGCCGCCGGGTTCACGTAAACGGGATCGCGGTCGCCACACAGCCGGAACAACAGGCCCTGATCGGCGCGCGTGGCAAGCATCGCAGTGAGGTCCGGGGCACGCTCTGGTATGCGATGTGCCGCAACAGCGGCGGTCCCGCGCGGACCGCCAAAGCCACCATCACCGCGTGCCAGCAGCGTGCGACGCAAGCTGAACAGCGGCCGATCGTCATGTGCACGACGCGCGCGACTCTCGACGACGATCAGCGCACCCGTATCAGCACCCTGATCCGTCACCGCAACCACCGCGCTATCGATCAACAGGGCGCCGGAATCATCCAGCGGACGGTCGAGAGTGAGGCTCTCAGCCTGGCGCACGACGCGCGCCACATCCCAGCCGCAATCCTGCAGCAAACTGGCTGGAACCAGCCCGCTGGCCAGCGTCGGCAAGGCGCGCAGGCCGGCATGCTCGGAAACATAAGGCAGCTCGTTACGATCACCGGGATCACGACCGAGGCCGACGGCGAGCGCATAGAGCAGCGTATCGCGATCGGTGTAGCTGACCGCTTCGCTGCGACTGCGCAGCGACATCAGGTGTTCGTAATCAATCGGCATCCGGGCGGAAGTCTATTCCTCCGGTGCAACGATCAGCGTCATGCCATCGATGGCATCTGTGACCTTGACCTGACAGGCCAACCGCGATTCCGGACCACGGAAGGTTTCGGTGCCCTCGAGCAGTTCGGTTTCATCGCTCTGCGGGCCGGGAACCTTGTCGAACCACTCCGGGCTGATGAAGATGTGACAGCTGGCGCAGGAGCACATGCCACCACACAAAGCCTCAATGCTGTCGTCGATCTCGCGCAGCGGCTCCATGAGGGTGAGTCCGTTATCGACCTTGAGCGTGTATTTCTTGCCGCTCCGGTTAGTCACGTAAATCGTCGGCATTGTCCCGCATCCGTATTAGAAAAAAGGCGCCGGAATATAGCACGAAGGTCCAAGCCCGGAACCTGACCGGGATCAGGCCCGACCGACATTCATGTCGAATGGCGTCTCGTAGTAGCTGCTCTCCTCCGCAGACCGCCGGGTTTCCTCCATCAGCTTGCGCATACGCAGCTCGGCAGTGCCGACCTCAGCGCAGTTTTCACAGCGCGGATCATCACAGGGCTGGCGGGAATAGAGCCAGAACTGGATTGCGCCGGCCAGCAGGCCATCGGCGACATCCCATGAATCGGCCTCATCATCGGCTTCGAGCATGCGATTACCCAGTTCGACGACCTGCTCTGCCGCGCTATCCATAATGGTGTTGTCGTCTTCGTCCATAAGCAGTACTCCGCTGGGCAGATCGGCCAGAATGGCCAAGCTTCATGCTAACCGATATGCACGCAGCCCGGCACCGGCAGCAGAATCACAGCATGTCCTGTGCAACGACAAAATCAGGAATCGTTACCGTCACCAGCGTTCCGTAGCCCAGTTCGCTCTCGATCACCAGACTGCCGTTGTGTGCTTCTGCGATACGCCGCGCCAGGTACAGCCCAAGCCCAAGCCCGCCGGTGCTGCGACTGCGCGCAGGATCAGCCCGATAGAAGGGCTGGCTGATTTTCGGCAAGTGCTCGCTGGATATGCCCGGCCCATGATCGCGGATCTGCAGCAGCACCATGCCCGGTTTTACCGTCAAGCCAATTTCAACCGGGGCAGCATCCGGCGGCGTGTAACGCAGGGCATTCTCGATCAGGTTCTTGGCGACCAGCCGCAGCCGGACCTCATCGACCTCGCGCACCAGCACGCCTGGAGGCAGCTTCAGATCGATCCGTCCGGCCTGCTCCTGGAACTCGTCACTGATCAGCCCATTCAGCATCGCGCACAGGTCGACCAGCGAACGCTGCAGAGTGGTATGGCCGACATTCATGCGCTCGCTTTCGAGCAGATCAGCGATCAGCCGTTCCATTTCCCGGATATCGTCGAGCAGGTTGCGCTTGATCTGATCGTCCTCGAGAAATTCGAGCGCCACTTTGGCACGCGTCAGCGGCGAGCGCAGTTCGTGACTGATCGCCAGCAGCAGCTGGCGCTTGGCCTCGAGCATGTCGCGCACATCGTCCGCCATGTGATTGATGCCTGCGGCAAGATCACCCAGGTCATCACGACGACTGGTCTCGATCCGGTAATCCAGATCACCCTGACCGATACGTGAGGTACCAGCCTGGATCCATTTGATAGGACGCACCAGCCAGCGTACCGCCAGGAAGCAGAATGACAGCACCAGCAATGAGAACAGGACCATGACCGGACCGGTCAGATCCGGCGGTGGACTCTCGGAAAGTCGTGGCGAGGCAAACACCACGACATGTGGCCCCTCCTTCAACTCCGCAAAAACGTGGCCCTGATAGCGTGCAAAGCGCACCCGCTCGAGGCCAAGCGCCCAGGACTCGATATCCTGGCGGCTCTTGTCATCCAGACCCAGGTAGGCAATGGGACCAAAGGGGATCGTGTCCAGCTCGGGAAACTCCGGAACCGATGACCATTCGTTGCCAGGACTGCTGATGCGGATATCCACCGGGATGCGATCGACGATCGCCTTGGCCTTGGCCGGATCCGGTGGCGTACCGATCTCTTTAAGCACCAGGTCGGCATGCAGAGAGATATGCGAACCGACGATTTCACGCAGGTAATCCGTCTCACGGACCATGCGTACCGCATAGACCGAGCCAAAACCGTAGACCAGCGAAGTCAGAAAAAATACGCCGACCAGACGCGCCGACAGCGAACGCGTGATTTCCCTGATCATCCGGCAGCCGGCTCTACACCGACGAAGGCATAGCCGGTTCCCCACACCGTCTTGATGAAGCGCGGCTGTCGGCTGGTGTCACCGAGCTTCTGCCGCAGGCGGCTGACCAGAATGTCCACCGAACGCGAGAAGAGCTGTGCATCGATACCGCGCAATTCGTTGAGGATTTCGTCGCGATTGAAGGTGCGGCCCGGGTTGGAGGCAAACAGCACCAGGAGCTGATATTCCATCGTGGTCAGGTCGAGCGGATTGCCGTCGAGTTCGGCCGTGCGTCGTTCAGTATCGACCAGCAGACTGCCGAAATGCAGCACCTTGTCGTCATCAGCCTCCGCCGCCGCCCGACTCCGCCGCAGTACGCTCTGGATACGCACCACCAGCTCGCGCGGCTCGAAAGGCTTGGAGAGATAGTCGTCGGCACCGATTTCCAGGCCCACGATGCGGTCGGTCACGTCACCGCGCGCGGTCAGCATCACGACGGGTATCGAACTGGTCTTGCGGATCGTGCGGCAGACATCGAAACCGTCCTGCTCGGGCAACATGCCGTCGAGAATCACCAGATCAGGCTTGTCGCGCTGAATCTTCATCAGTCCCTCGGACGGACGCACGGCATTATCGAGCTGCATGTCGAAGCGCTGAAAGTAGGCCTTCAGCAGTTCGCCGAGCTTTTCGTCGTCATCGATGAGCAGAATTCGCGTCATGCGTCACGCTTTTTACCGGCCTGATGCCATCAAATGCCCGGCTGCCCCTGGGGTTGTGGGTCAACCTTCAGGACAGATCGTAACCCTTTGTTGAATAAAGGGGCTGGGCGTTACAAATTGTTACAGCGTGTTACCCCACTGAAAGGACCGTGCAACAAACGGCCCTTACTGTGTGCACGTCGCAAGAGACTGTAGCGATTTTGCACAAGGAATGAGGATGATGTTGAGGAATATTATGAATCTGGGCGTAGACGAGTTTGAGATCCTGGGCGAACTGCTGCTGGCGGCCGTGGCCGTGAGCATCCCGGTAGTCACCCTGCTGCTGTTCCTGGCCAACTGATCAGGGCGGGTCGGAGTAACAACTCCGACTCGCCTCTGGTTTACCTTGCCTCCGGGTCAGCTCTTCCGCCAGCGACCCTGCGACTCCGCCATCTGCTGCGTACCGATACGCATCTCCAGACGCCGATTGAACTCCTGCTCGCCGAGTACCCGTTGCGGCAACACATTCATCGGATCAGTACGGTAACCCAGTTCCCGCACCTTGAAATCGTGGTCCTGCTGGGCAGCGCGTTCGTTCTCCGGCACTATTTCCGCATCATCAAGCCAGCGGAACCAGCGATCGACGAACCCGACCAGATATTTCTCACAGGTACCGATGTTCTCGTCATTGAGTTCGGCATGTGAGCTCGTCGCGACCGGTGACATCAGAGCGCGCAGATAGGTGCCGTGACTGACGAAGCGCGTCCATTTCGGGTCGCTGCGAAATTTCAGAAAGTCCTGGTTTGCCGGCTCGTAATACTTCAGCAGATATTCATAATTGGTACGCAAGTCCACCCGCGGCATGTACTCGGCATAGAAATACAGTTTTGGAATCGTGCCGAAGATGATGCCGAGATGCGGTACGCGCGTCTGCTGACTGAGAAAGGCAGTGGCGTTCATGTCGAGCAGGCTGGCCTTGCGGTTACCGAGCCACGAGTGCACGAGCCAGTCGACATCCGGGCCGGTGTAGCCCTTGAAGGCACCCTCCAGTTGACCATCAGGCGAAGTCCAGTAGTCCTGGCCCTCGGTCTGCACATGACGCTGCACGCCGAACCGGGCCTGCACGCGCTCGACGATCTTCGAGTGAATGTTCCAGCAACGTTCCCAGGCGCGCGAAACATCCACATCGGGATTTTCGGCGAGGAATTCCATAATCGTCTTGGTTTCAGTACCTTTGCTCACGGCAATTACTGCTCCTGTCCAGATCGCGCATGTTGGTATTCGGGCGACGGCGCAGTGTATGCAATGTAGCCGGCGGCACCCAACCACAGGGGCTGGCAGAGAGCGATTCAAACCAACAGGCGAACAATGACCGACTCTTCAGACACCGACCGCACACTGCAGGCACGCATTGAAAAGCTGGCCATCAGCAGCATCCAGCGACACATCTTCCTGTGTTGCGACCAGAGCAAGCCCAATTGTTGTTCGCGTGAAGACAGCCTGGTTGCCTGGGACTACCTCAAAAGTCGACTCAAGGAACTGGGCCTGACCGGTACCGGCGGCGTTTTCCGTACCAAAGCCAATTGCCTGCAGGTCTGCATGCAGGGCCCCGTGGCCCTCGTCTACCCGGAAGGCATCTGGTACCGGCACTGCACACCTGCCGTGCTTGAACGCATCATTCAGGAACACCTGATCGGTGGTATGCCGGTTAGCGAATTCCAGATTGCCCGGCAGCCACTGGCACCACCTGCGCGATAGTCCGCAATCCCGCCATATACACCGCTCGCCGCATAGCCAGTGAGCGCCGCATGCTCCGACCGTTACTCATATGGAAGGAGCGGCACCATGAAACGTCTGGTTCTTGCACTGCTACTGCTGGGAAGCTGCATGCCGCCGGTTAGCGGCGCCACACGCAGCGCTGAGGAAAAGCGTCGCTGCCTGAAGCTGGAGAGCCGTATCGCAGAGATCCGCCTGCAGCGACGCATGGGCTATACCGCCAAACAAGGGCGGCTGTCCAAGCACAAGCTATCGACACTGGAAACAGAACACCGGGCGAGCTGTCGCTGAGGAAGGGGCCCGACGATCCGAAAAAATCCAGCCGAACCCCGACACGGGACTGTTGACCAGACTGCGATTCGGACCGCCGGGCCTGACCGGTGGTGTCAGCCCGGGTGAATTTCGAAACCGGACCAACAAGAATCTGGAAGATCCTGCCTGGACGCCCTTTTTCACCGTTCGCGAATTGTTGCTCTGGGGTGAAAACCGGCACTTCGTTCAGCAGGTAGGTCAGAAGTATATACAACTGACTCCTCACTGCACCCTGGATTAGTTCCGGCTTGAGAGCGAACGCACTTATGCCTGACAGGTATTAGCTATCTATCTGTTTAGATTGATTTTTTATGCCTGACAGGCAGTGCCTTGCAGAGCATATCGCAGCGCAAAATGTGCGCTGGACAGGGCATATTTCGGGCTTGACAAGCACGGGTTCAGGGTCGAGACAAACAGACTCCAGCCAGATCAGGCCGGCAGCTATGCTGGCGCCATGCATAGCACGCAGGACAGCAACGCAGCGTTGGTGATTTTCTGTCGCCGACCGGCCATTGGCACCGGCAAACAACGCCTGGCCCGCCAGATCGGTGTGGCAGCGGCTGTGGAAATCGCCACGCTGTTGCTGGCGACCACACTGGAAGATGCCAGCAGCTGGCCGGGTCCCGTGATCCTTGCACCAGCAGAGAGCGGCAACACCGATTGGGCTGCCACGCTGCTCGACAGACCACTGCGGGTGATCACGCAACCCGCCGGCAACCTCGGCGAGCGCCTGCAGACGGTCGATCGCATCACGCGCACCGACCACCCGGGATCAGTGATCTTCATCGGCAGCGATGCACCGATACTGAGCGAGGTCGACTACCGTGCGGCGCGTAGCGCACTGATGCACGACGATGTCGTACTGGTCCCCGCACTGGATGGCGGCGTGACGCTGATGGGCGCACGATGTGCATGGCCGGAGCTCGCCGACCTGCCCTGGAGCAGCGAGCACCTGTATACGGCACTGAAAGAGCGCTGCATAAGCTACGGCCTCAGCGTCAGCAGTCTGGACATAAGCTACGACGTCGATGTTGTTGCAGACCTGCAACGACTCTGTACCGACCTGCACAGCGACCGGCGCGCGGCGCGCCAGGCCCTGTACCAGAGACTTTGCAGTCTGGGATACTCCAACCCATGAGTGTGGCGAACAATGTCTTCGAGATCACGCGACCACTGCGCTTGCGGCGCAGCGACGTCGTGGGACCGTCGGTCAGCGTCATCATTCCGGTGGTTGCTGACAATGAGGCCCTGACACGCCTGCTCAACCGGCTGTACAGCCTGGAAGGTCCGCCAGACGAGATCGTGATCGTCGATGGTGGTGCCAGCAGCAGTTGTCGCAGCCTGGCGCGGCAATTCAGCTGCATTTATGTCAGCGCACGGCGCGGGCGCGGCCATCAACTGCATGCCGGCGCATTGCGCGCCTCCGGGGATATTCTGTGGTTCCTGCACGCCGACGCAGTGCCACCCGTCAATGCCATCGCCCTCATCAGGGCACAACACACAGACAGTTCGGCTGGTGGCTACTTCGGCTTCCGCTTTACCGGTAATACCGCCTGGCACAAGGCTACCCTGGCTCGCCTGATCAATCTGCGCGCCCGCTTCGGCATCCCGTATGGCGATCAGGGCCTGTTCGCAGCGAAAGCCGCCTATGACGCCGTCGGCGGATTTGCTGACGTACCCCTGTTTGAGGAAGTGCAACTGGTACGTGCACTGCGCAGACAAGGTAGCTTCGCATGTATGCCGGCCGAGATCGGTGTCTCGCCGCGGCGCTGGGAGCGCGACGGATGGGTCTGGCGCACACTCAGCAACCGACTGCTCGCACTCGGCTACGCCATCGGCATATCGCCGCACCGGCTGGCACGTCGCTATCAGCCGCTGCGCGACAATGATGCGAAGCGCAACACTACCCCGCCGCGCGATGACGACGCATGCTGACCCGGAACAAGGCGCACTGGCTGGAGACGGAGGACGGTACACCCCGCGGCTGGATACAGCCACACGCACTCGACGAACTCTGGCTGCACACCGGCACCGCCTGCAACCTCAGTTGCCCCTTCTGCCTGGAAGGCTCACGGCCGGGCGATAACCGCCTGCAGCGCATCACGCTCAAGGATGCCCGGCCATTCATCGAAGAAGCACTGACACTTGGCGTCCGGCAATTCTCCTTCACTGGTGGGGAACCATTCATCGTCAAGGATTTCGTTCGTATCCTCGACTACGCAGCCCAGTACCGACCGTGCCTGGTACTGAGCAATGGCAGCGATGCACTGTTGCAGCGCATGCATCAGGTAGCACGACTAAAGGCCGCAGCACAGCCGATTTCATTTCGCATCAGTATCGATTTTCCGGATGAAGACCGACACGACGCCGGTCGTGGCGTCGGCAGCTTTCGCCAGGCATGGCAGTCATTGCAGGCGCTGCACGAACTGGGATTCGGCATCTCACTGGCACGCCAGATGCCCGCTGATGAAGACAGCGCCGCGGTGGAAGCTGCATTCCACAGCCTGCTCACCGAGCACGGCCTGCCGACAACCACCCGCATCGTTGCCTTCCCCGATTTCGGCATACCTGGCGATGCACGCAACGTACCGGCAATCACCCTCGACTGCATGACACACCACCAGACCGAGACCACGCGCCGGGCCTTCATGTGTGCGTTCAGCAAGATGGTCGTCAAGCAGGCCGGGCAGATGCGCGTATATGCCTGCACGCTGGTCGACGACGACCCGGACTATGAACTTGGCCACACACTGGCCACCGCCATGCCGGTCCGTGTGATGCTGCGTCACCAGCGCTGCTACAGTTGCTTTCGCCATGGATCGAGTTGCAGCGAACTGGCGGAGTAGCTGCTGATCATCCGTCACAGTGAAACAACGGCATGAAGCGGGATAAGCCATGATGAATATCGACCCGGCCTGGGCAGGCAAGGTGCAGTTCTACGAGCTGGTATTCGGCACCTGGACCGCGTATGTCTTTCTGGTCCTGCTGTGGGAACGGCTGCTCAAAGCCCCGTTGCCTGAGTGGCGATATGTGCTGCTCAACTTCATGGGTGGCGGCGCGTTCTGGGTCAACCACTATCTCCAGAAGGCGCCGTTCTGGAGCCTGCTGCTCAATCTGTATACCTTGGTGTTTCTTGCCGTCTGGTGCTGGCAGGGTATCGGCGGCCACGCGCGTTCGTGGGGCTGGAAGATCGCGGCCTTCAGCGGTGCGATCGCCTACACCGTCGTATTCATCGGCTTCGAACAGATCGCCCGTTACGGCGTTGAACAACAAGGCATGCACGAATTCTCATTCATGGCGATGAGTTACATCGGCTTCATCGCCGTCATTGTCTGGCGCGGCCGCGCCATGACCGCGCAGCCGCGTCACACGGGACTGAACTGAAGGCGCTCAGGCCGGGAAGAAATCGATAGGCTTGGTGGTCGTCACCGGCGGTACATCCTTTTCCAGGAAGCGGAACATGCGCACGCGCTGCACCAGCTTGCGTTCCAGTTCCTGGTCCGCCAGTTCACTCGATATCACTTCCACCTGCGACACCGCGCCCGAGGCTTCGATGGTCAGTTTCAGCACCAGCTTGCCCTGCAAATCCGGATTGGCACGCAGCGCACGGTTATAGAGCGCATAGATCGCGCCCTTGTTCTGGTCAAAGACCCGCTCGATTTCCTCGCGACTGCGCGAGGCGCGCTGCCCGCTGCCGGAACCCTCCTCATCGGCGCCGCCGCCCGAGCCACCACCACCCAGGGCGGCAAGCCCGCTGCTGACCTGCGTGGTCGCCCGGCCACCCAGACCGGAACCACCGGTATTGCGACTCAGGCCTGCGGTATTGATACCACCACTGCCAACGCCGGCCTTCGAGGTGACCAGCGCCCTCTCCACCTGCGGCGAATCACCCACCGCGCCGGTGTAACTCGTGCCACCTGAAGTGATGCTGGTCAGCGCCTCGCTGTCGCGCAATTCGGCAAGCTGATCCACGAACGGCAGCAACCCGGCCTTGCCGGCTTTCTCGCGGGCCGTACTCTTGCGATCCGTCGCGGGTCTGGTTTTACTCTCTACGGCGCGCTCGGTCGGCGCCACCGGTTCGGCACGCATCTGTTCCGGCTGTACGACCGGTGGTGGCGGTGGCGGAATCGGTGCCGGCTTTTCGATCAGCAGTCGTGCGAGGCGCGGCGGCACAGGCCGGGTGAGTTGCGGATCGCGCTCCGGGACCGGCAGCAGCGACATGACGATACACAGCGCCAGGGCCGCCAGCCCGATCCGCTGGAGAATGCCACGGAAACGCTGCTCCTGGTCGCCCACATCATCCCAGGGCAACAGATAGCTGCGGTAATAAACGCCGGTATTTACCCTGCTCATAATGCAGCCACCTGCGGCACCGGCGCACCGTCCTTCTGCACGACCGCCAGCGAGATCTGCCCGAACTCAGCTGCCGTACAACTGGCCATCACGCGTTTCAGCAGGTGATAGGGCAAAGCCCGATCGCCGAGGATCGTCACTTCGCGAAATGCGATATCTGCCTTGGCCTGCTGAATCATCACCCGGTCCGTCTGCTGACGGAGCGCTGCTTCCAGCTCTGCGATCACAACCCCGTCACCGCTGAGCGCAGCGGCTACCGTGGTTACCTGATGTCCCTGCACCAGGATGCGATCGCCGGTCACCATCACGACGACGGTTTCCCGCGCCCGTTCCAGGGCCGCAGACTCAGGCAACTGTATGTCCTTCGGATTCGGCAGCACCTCGGTCTCACCGGAACTGACCAGCAGGAAGAACACCAGAATGGTGAAGATATCCATCATGGACACGAGGTTCAGCCCGGTTCCCGAACGCTTCGTTCGCTTGTGATGGCGCTCCATACGGAGCGCACGGCGTGACATTGCCATCAGCTAACTCCCCTTTGGCAGCGCAATACCGGACACCGGCGCATCGCCGATCGAGATATCCGGGAACAGTTCAGCCCGCACCAGTTGCCGGCCCTCGCCCACTTCATAGGCACGCAGCACATCCATCACCTGCACCAGCGTGTCATAGGGCACATCCGGTTCGAGCAGCAGAGTGGCGTTCGACATCTCCGGATAGTTCGACTTCACACGTTGCAGGTATACCGCCAGACCGCCGAGATCGTAGTTGCCGTCCGTACGCGGCAGACGGGTCAGCAGACCCTGACTGCGCTCACCGACTTCCAGACCATCTGCGCGCACTGTCACTTCAAGCTGAAACGACGGCTCTTCCTCAGCAACAGACGAGGCCGCAGGCAGATTCAGCTCGATGATGGCCAGCCGCGAGAACACCGCCGTAATGAGCAGGAACGGCACCAGCACCACCATCAGGTTCATGAAGGCGGTGATATTCATCTCTGGCGTCTCGGCACGCCGTCGCTTTCGCCATTTGCTGCGCATACAGGATCCTCAGTGGTGCTCAGGCTGCCGTCTGCTGGCGGCGGCGCTCATCGACCGCGTTGAGAAACTTGACCGACACCATCTCCAGGCTGTCGATGATCCGCGTGGTCTTGCTCTGCAGTACGGTATGCACGAACAACAGCGGGATCGCGACGATCAACCCGAACGCCGTGGTGTTCATCGCCACCGAGATGCTCGCGGACAGCAGATCAGCCTTCTCGGCCGGGTTGGCCTCGGCAACTGCGGTAAAGGCCTGGATCAGACCGATGATCGTGCCGAGCAAACCAAGCAGCGTGGCGATATTGGCAAAGGTGGCCAGATAGTGCGTGCGACTTTCCAGACGCGGCATTACCTCCATCAGGCTTTCTTCCATCGCCTTCTCGATGTCATCGCGCCGCGTGCTGGTACGGCTACGGTCCAGCCCGTAGGTCAGGATTGAACCGATCGCAGCGTTTGACTTCGAGGTGACACTGGCAGCCTCGGAGAATTTTCCCGCCTGAATGAATGGCGTGATCTTCTTCCACAGCGCCTGATTGCTGACCGAGGTCTTCGAGAGATACACATAGCGCTCGATCGCTACAGCGAGCCCCACAGCGAATACCAGCGCAATCGGGTACATGAAGAACCCGCCGCTCTGCAGAAAATTGACAATCGATGTATACGTTTCCATGGTCCTTGGATCTCCTTGTGAACTCAGTTGGCGGGGCGCGGCGACCCCGCGTCATACAGTTGATGGAAATAACTCGTCTGTCGTCGAAACACTTCACGATCTACGGGTGCGAGGACTTCCTCGACGAGGCTGTTGACTGGCCGGCCGGCGAGCTCCGCCATGGCCGCATCCTTCCAGGGCACGATGTACATGACCTTGGGCAGTTCCTGGTTGCCGCGAATGGATGTGGCATCCAGGTTCAACGCAGTAGCCTTGGCCGGTGCGGCCACATCCGCAGCCAGGGCGCTGCCGGCCAGCAGCAACGCACACAGCATGAGGCCGGTCCAGCTACACGAAATCTGCTTCACGTCGCGCCCTCCGCTCTTGCTGTGGTGGGCATCGCGGAAACCCGGCGCCGGAGATCAGCAATCCATCGCTCAACTTCAGCATGGCCTTCCTCAGATCCAAGGCTGAGGTATTGCTGATAGTTCTCCAGCGCAAGTTCCGGCCTCTCGATATAGAGGTCATACAGCACCGCCAGGTTGTAGTAGGCCAGCGCATAGTCAGCATCCAGCTCGATCGCCCTGCGGTAAGCCTGCTCGGATTCCGCAAACCGGCCCTGCCGTCGATGCAACACGCCGAGTTCGTTCCACACCGGTGCGCAACTCGTACATACGGCACTGGCCTGCTCGATCCACGCAAGAGCCGCCACATCGTCACCCTGACGCATGCGCAGCAGTGCCAGATTCAGCAAGGGACCTGCCAGCTCAGGATGAGCTGCACTAAAGGACTGCAACGCGCTTTCTGCCGCTGCCAGATCACCCGCCTGCAATTGCACCAGCGCCGCCGAATAGTCCGCCAGCACTTCTGGTGAGGGTCCTGACGCTGCAGACGCCGCTGCACTCTCCGTCGCACTCTCACCGCCGACCAGACTGCAACCGGCAGTCAGCAGCACGGAGAGAATGGCGAGCGTTCTAATCGATCCATGTAATGACATCTTCACTCCTTTCGGTACGCGACCAGCGCGCCGGTACCATCACTGCCAGGCGTGCGTAGCTGGCCCGCACCCACTCGTCATAGATGCCATCGCCGACCCGTTCGGCGTTGACGCGGTAGAGATCGATGGCTTTTTCCTCGAAGGGAAAAGCCTGCTCCTCGAGCAGCACGTCATATTGTTCGGCCTCATCCGCATCCAGATCTTTTGGTCGCTCCGAGGCCAGCAGGTCGCGGCTCAGCTGGTAGTAGAGATCAGCAGTCTCGAAGGTTGCCGCGGTCGTCACCTGCGCAACGCCATAGTCGGCAGCCTGCCCATAGGCCTGCAGAGCCTGTTCCATACGACTCTTTTTCAGCTTGAGACTCTTGGCCAGCGGCGCAGCAAGCGCCACGGTGTTGAAGGCATCACGCAAGGGCCGGGCCAGTTCGATGCTGCTGCTGGCAGCCAGGAAGCGGCTCCGGTCACTGCGCTCCGCGCCCATCTCTCGATCAGCTTTCACGATGGCTTCGAGCCAGTGCTTGCGGGTCTGCCAGTCGCCGTCCACCGCAGCGAGATCGGCCAGCTTGAGTCGCGCCTCCAGCGCCTCACTGGCCGGCACCGGGAAGCGCGTGACGAGCGCGGTATATACCCGCACTTCGCCGTCGTGCTGGTTTGCAGCTGCGTACAGTTCTGCAGCCTGCCAGAGTGCAGATCGTTGTACGTCTGCGCCTTCGTCCGCACTGCCGGCAATGCGTTCGTATTCGGCAGCAGCCTCTGCACTGCGCCCGTCTTCACGCAGCGCCAGCGCAAGTTTGGTGGTGACATCGCTGTTGAAGCGGTGCTCAGGAAACTCGCGACGGAAACGCTGCAGCAGGCCAACGGATTCGCCCCAGCGCTTGCTGGTCAAGAGCAGTGTGGCAGCATCGAACAGCGCAGTGGAGCGGATGTCCGCGTCCGGAGCGGCCGTATCTATGCGCAGGAAATCAGCCACCGCAGCATCCACGTCGCCACTGGTCTGGGCAAGTTCCGCCTGGCGATAGATCGACGCAGCGATCCGGCTTTCAACCTCGCGTCCTGCAGCTGGATCTGCGGCCAGGCCACGCAAGCGGGTATAGGCTGATTCGGCCTCCGCATAGTGCGCCAGATCGAACTGCGCATGGCCCATGACAGTCCATGCGACGCGTTCCAGTTCGGGCGAGACCGGGGGCTGTAATGTCACCACGAGGCCAGCGACCTCAGCAGCACGCTCAGGCTGCTGACTCGCGTACAACTGTTCGGCAACAGTGGTCAGCACTGCACCAGCCTGCGAGTGTGCAGGGAAATCGGCTGCAAAACGCAGCGCCTGCTCGATGTGCCCGGCATGCCAGACATCCAGTGCTCCACCGGCCAGCTGCTTTTCGTGTTCACTGGAAGCGAGCAAGGCCGCGTACCCCGCCTCGGCCGACTTGGCCTGCAAGCCATAGTCGTAGGCGGCACGCAGATAAGCGTCGCGGGCGGCAGCAAAATCCTGTGACTCGAAGAGCAGTTCACCGAGCAGGAAGCTGCGCTGTGCAGATTCCGGATCATCCGGGAAGTAGCTCAGCGACCGCCGGTACCAGTCCGCGGCCCGTGCGTAGTCAGCCGGCAGCTTGCTGCGCTGAGCCAGCGCATGGTCATGCTCGGCAAGATCACCCAGATGCAGTTTCAGCTGCGCGACGAGCTGCGGGTAATCACTGGTACTGCGCCCCTGCCAGAACGGCGCATCGAAACCGTAAGTCGCCACGTACTGCTGCTTGGCTTCGAGCACGAGGCCCGGGAACTTGCCGCGCACATAGGCATCGATCGCCGCCTGCAACAGATTCGGCGCCTGTACGTTGACCGGATCGCGGGATACGAAGGCGGCATAGCTTTCCGCCGCATCCTGAAAACGTTCCTTGTCGAGATAGAGATCACCAAGTGCGGTGTACAACAGATAAGTCCAGGCCGGATCACCGTAAGGCTGCAGCGCTGGCGGGATGGAGTCAGCGCCATCGAGATAGGAAAGACTGATGCTGACCACCCGCAGCGTGTCATCGAGCAACTCGCGTTCCGGCCGACTCATGGCCTGGATCTGAGGCTCCGGGAGGCCGCTGCCGGCTGCCAGACGACGATCGATCAGACTCAGGAAGGCAGCGAGACCCTCCTCATAGCGACTTTGCTTGAACAGCGCCCAGCCGTACTTGTAGAGCGACTGCTCATGAAATGGCGACGCAGAACCGCTGGCGAGTACCGCCGCATAGGCCTGCTCTGCGGCAGGATACTGCTGCCGGATCGACCAGGTTTCACCGCGGCGGAACTGCGCCTCGTCGCCATGCACAGCTGACGGTGCTTCGGCAACCAGACGATCCAGCGTAGCCAGCGCTTCATCACCACGACCCGCACCCTCGAGCGCCCGGGCCAGCTGGTAAACGACTTCGCTGCGCTCTTCACCGGACAGCGCAGTCTGCGCATCACGCATTTCAAGCAGCTGTGTGTACAGGTCAATCGCTTCAGCAAAATGGCTGGCACCGGCGCCAGCCTCCGGCGCTGAACTTTCCAGCTCAGTTGCCGCATCCAGATTGAGATCGGCAAGCCGACGCATGGCCTCGGCGCGCATGCTGTGCGGTCCGGTATCGAGCGCGAGGAAACGATGGTATTCCTGCATGGCCTGCGCCGAGCTGTCGACGGCCGGCAACTCGGTATCCAGATCGAGCGACTTCGATGACAGGCTGCCAATGGTCACCCGGTCCGGTGCCGGCGTCCGGTCGGCAAACGGCCACAGACCGCCAGCCAGCGTTACGCCAATCATCAGTGCAGCAGTCGCACTCATGGCGCACCGCTCACAGCAGGTGTACTGCGCGCAGCCGATGCAGCGCGGTCATAGATCGTTGCGAGCGCAAAGCGGGCCTGTACGCGGTAGCTCAGGAGCCGCTCCCGCTGCTCGCTGAGTACATCGACTGCCATGGCCTGCAAGCGCTGCTCTTCACCGGCACGATCACGCGCCAGCGCAGCCTGCATGCTGCTGATACGCGGCGCGAGATCGACGATGCGCTGCGCGAAGCGCTCCAGCTCGACCGGCGTATCGCGGCGGGCAGCCACACCGGCTGCATGTGCCGCCTGCGCCTTGGCCAGCAGTGCATCGAGCTGCGCAAGATTGCGCTGCTGTTGCCACAAGCGATATTGGTAATCGCGGTCCAGACCCCAGCTCAGCACACCCCTCAGGAGCCGATAACGCTCCCGGGCATCACCAGCAGAGGCATCTGCCAATACACTACTCGCGCCCAGCACCTCAAGGCGCTGCCAGCGATCGAGTTCTTCAGTCGTCGCGAGACCCGCAATATCGCGTGACTGTGCGGCCTGCTCCAGCTGTACAGCCAGCGCATCACGTCGCATCTGCAGCGTATCGATATCTGCCTGATCAAGTCCGGCTGCAACGCGTTGCTCGCGCTGTGCATACGCTGTACGACGGGTCTCCACCATCTGCTCGAAAGCGGCCAGCTTCGACTGCCATGCATCGAGATTGGCGGACAATGCCGCCAGATCACGCACGTTGCGCAGACCTTCCTGGAAGCCGTGCCTGGCGATGAGGTCGTACAGATAACGCGTTTCAACACTGTCTGGCAGGCTCTCAAGCTGCCAGTACCAGCGACCGATACGCGCATCGTCTGCGCTGAGCATGGCGGGAACCAGCTGGCCGGAACGGCTGCTCGCGATAGCCGCATCGAGCTTGCCGATTTCAGCATCGTAGGCATCCAGTGCCGTCTGATAGCCCGCTGCAGCGCTACTGTGCGCATCGAGTTTTGCATAGGCATAGGGAATCGCCAGCAGCGACTCCTGCACGGCGCTGTCGAGCAGATCGCGGTCGCGTAATTCGAGCCACGGTGTCAGGGCAGCGCGGTAGTCCTGCGTCGCTGCATCGGCCCAGCCTGCGCCGAGCAATGCTTTGGCAGAGAAGGGTCCGTTCAGGCGGACCCGCGCCAGCACCGGACGCGCTTCGCTGTCACGCCCCTGCTGAAGATAGATGTAACCGAGCGCCAGATTGGCCTTGTCACGCAGATCACGGAGTTCTGCGGTATCAACCATGCTGCGTCCCAGATGGTCGAGCTGACGAATCGCATCTGCCGGTCGGTCGAGTCGCGCCAGGGCGACACCCAGGTTGTAGCGCGCATAGGCCACCCAGCTGTCCGGCCCCTGCCAGCCATCGAGCAGCGCGACCGCTGCATCAAAGCGACCCAGGGCAAGACAAGCCTGTGCCTCCAGCATCGGCAGTTCAGCTTGCAGGCCTTCGGGCAGTTCACCCGCGACTCTTGCGAAGGCATCCAGCGCCTCGGCGTACAGACTGCGCTGATAGCGAACCTTGCCGAGATAGAACCAGGCGCGGTTGCGCACCGCAGGCTCGGATGAGTCCTCCAGCAGGCGACTGAAGATTTGCTCGGCACGGATGTGCTGGCCATAGTGCAGATACAGGCCACCGAGCAGCAGCTCGGCTTCAGCCTCGTGATTACCGACACGTCCGCTGTCCCGTGCAACCAGCAGATGGGTCAGCGCATCGAAATGCTCATCCTGATAAAAATAGAACAGCGTCTCGCCGTAGTAGAGATCGCGCACCACCGACCCGCTCACCGGCTCCGCTGAACGGACTGCAGTGCTGCCAGCGATCAGCAGCAGCGCAATCAGACCACACAGGCCATATCGGCTGCCGGCTGATCGTCGGATGCTGTCACGAGTTGCTGTCACAGCCGCCGCCTACTCCCACTCGCGAACCATGAACTCGGGTTGCTGCCGGCTCTGGCGGTCCGAGATGCGCAGCTCGACAAACTTCGCACCCACACCTTTTTCCACTTTCAGCGTGGCACCACGCCGGTAATCACGCGCATGCGGCCCCTGCCCGGTAAAGACAGCAGTCAGTTCATGCTCACCGGTCTTGAGGTTGCCGAGATACAGGCGATGGACACCACCGCGCAGCAGCGCCGTCACTTCACGCTCGGTGTAGAGATAGTTGCTGATCGGCTTGTCGTCGATCTTCAGCTGCACTGAATCAAGCGCAAAGAACTCACCGACATCCATGGAAACAAAAACGGCCACCTGCGTATTGGCCGGGAACAGCAGCTCCTCCTCCAGCATGAAGAGCTCGCGATTGAGGTCGAGCACATCGTCCTTCAGTGCCTGCATTTCGGTGTCGACGCCTGCAACGGCGGACACCGTCGCGGCGGCGGGCAGCACCGTCTCGCTGGCGCTGACTGGCCTGGCGGCCAGCATCCCGCCCAGCAGGATTGCAGTCAGGCAGCAGTTCATGGTCAGACTGTTCATCGCTTCACTCCGCATCGGTCAGCAGTTTTCATTCCAGAATCAGGGCAGCCAGTTCATCGGCATAGGCCATCGCATCTTTGGCGTCGTATCCCGCATGCACGTGTCGGACAGTGCCGTGCGGGTCCAGCAGCACGGCAAACGGAAGCACAGCCGGGTCGTACTGACGGACGACCGCCTGATCAGCGTCGCGCAAAACCGTAATGCCCAGGCGTTTCGCAGCCTCGCGGGCCGGCTGATCGTCAGAATCGATACTGACGGCGAGCACGCGCAGGTTCTGTTCGCCATAGCGTTTTTGCAGATCACTGAGGACATTCAGCTGATCGGTACAGCGGTTGCACCACGCAGCCCAGAAGCTCAGCAGCACGACCTGGCCGCGGTACTCCGACAGGCGCAGATTTGTACCGGCGATGTTCTTCAGTGCGAAATCCGGTGCCGGCTGACCCGTCAGGCCAGAACTGGCTGGTACTGCTACCGGCATGAGCAGTGCAGTGAGCGTCAGCAGCCGGCAGACACCGCGCACGAATATTCGGCGCACTGCGGAATCACCGCTGCGTCTCTTTCCATACTGCTGACTTACGACGTTCATTCGCTGTCTCCGGAAAACCGGCCCACGGCCGGCACTCGCGTACAGACAAGGAAAACAGCTGAAGACAAGGGGGGACGCGTGACGTTGGCATTTGCCACATCAGGCTTCGGCAGCCCCGCTATCCTGGGTGCAGCCCGCTGCATGCGGGGCACCGTTAGACCGGTGGCTTTGCGTCCCCGCCTTTCAGCGGGTTTGCCTTTGTCGTTCGGGGATGGTGACGATTTGAGCGCAGGAATCCTGCGACTTCGCTCACGTTAGACAAGGTGCCGGTAAAAACCGGCGCGCTTATGTCAAAGCACTGGCATCAGGGCGCACTGGAAACACGAAACATCCGGTAGTACTCGGCACTCTCGGTACCCCAGCGCACTACACCGGCATCATCGACGAACTGCCCCCAGAACTGGTATTCGTCCGGCCGGACGATCACCGCATCGCGCGCATAGAGCGTGGTTTTCAAGCCCTCGCTGTACAGCGTACAGGCCCGTTCCTGCATGACACCGGAGACTTCGGTACCAGCGGCATTGGCAGTCAGCACAAAATCACAGCCCGGCTTCACTTCAAAGTCAGCCATCGTGATCTTCCGGAGCAACTCCGGTTTCTGGTAGGCGTTCTTCCACGGCTCACCGTCTTTGAAATTGAGTTCCCGCTGTACCAGCTTGCCCGACTGCGGATCGGTGAAATACTGCAGCAGTCCGATACGAATCAGCGACGGTGGCGTGAAGCTGCCATCCACAGATGCGTGCTGATACACCAGATAGCCATCGATTCCGGGGATCTTCACTGACAGCGGTGCAAAGAACTGATGCAGCTGGCGGTGAATCTGCTCCGGCGGCAGTTTCCGGGCCAGATCGCTCTCGAACTGCGCCTTGTTGGTGTACTGCCCGTGCACCCAGGCGCGCACCAGGCTAAGCGTACGCGCGGCCTCATCGCTACCGGCCGGCGGAGCTGCACTCACCAGCATGCTGACGCCCAGCAAGAGACTCAGCAGAAGCACGATACGGTTGCGCATGTTCAGGGCACCCCAATAAACTCAGCAGGAGAACCGATTATAGATAAGGTGCCGCTCTGACCGGTATCGGGGAATACAAACATGTACACAAACTTCAGCCGGTTATTCGGCGCTCTCATCCTTCTGCTGTTCTCTGTCAGCAACAGTCACGCGGACAGCGAGAACAGGCTGCTGGTTTTTGGCGGCACCGGCCAACTGGGTTCGGCTGTGGTTCGCGAGCTGGTCGCGGCCGGCTATCCGGTCACGGTATTCGTCCGGCCGTCTTCCGATCGTCATCGTCTGGACGGCCTGAAGATCAGCTATGTCACCGGCGACATACTCGATGCAGCCCAGGTCAAGGCTGCCTTTGACAGCAAAGGGATTCGCACCGTTGTGGATGCCACGGCACGCGGCAGCGCCGACGACGAGTTCTATCCGACCGCAATGGCCCACATCATTGCCGGCGCAAAAGCCGGCGGCGTACAGCAGATCATCCTGCACGGTTCGGTCGGTGCAGGCGACAACATCGAGCAGTTTCCACAGGCCAATTTCGGGCGCATGGGATCAACACTGGCTGCCAAGGGGCGTGCAGAAAAACTGCTGATCGACAGCGGCATCGGCTACACGATCATCCGCAACGGTATTCTGCTTTCAGCCGATCTGCCGCCCACACGCACTGCGCGCCTCAGCACGGACCAGCGCCTGATGAGAAAGGTCACGCGTAGCGACCTGGGGATATTGACCGTGCTGTGCGTGGGCAACCCGGACTATATGAATGGCATCTGGCACGCGGTCGATGACAGCCTCGATGTCCCGCCACAGTATCGCTGAAGAATAATTCTGCGATATTAGCGTAACTATATGTTCTCTAATGACTTGTTTCGCGCATCTTCTGACCGAGATCAGCCGCCCTCACGTCGCTAGCCACCCGCGTGGCGCAAGCCTCGACCAGCTTCAGTAGCGGGGCTGACAGCTCGGTACCGGTGCCGATCAGCGCGAGACCGCAGCGGTCCAGCGGGAAACCCTGCGCCTCAAGCTCCGCCGGAGTCACGCCGATCAGCAAGGCATCACAGCTTGCGTCCAGCAGCAGTCCGCGCACCCGCTCAGCCAGCGTGGCCGATGAGGCAAAGCGCTCCTGACCGGCCAGCAACGTCCGCCGGCTGTCAGTCACGCCCACACAGGCACCGTTCGCCTGCAGCACCTGAGCAGCATCCACCAGCAAGGACTCATCGCCACCGATGAGCACGACGGTGCGAATGCGCCCGTCGCAGCCCGGCGGAAACCTGGCCTGCATGATCTGCACTGCACGCTGGTCGGAAGAAAATCCCGGCGTGGCGTTGATTTCGATGACAGCGCATTTGACCTCGCGCCACGACCGGCTGATGTCTGGTGTCATGAAGTCGATACCGGCCGCATCCAGATGGAAGCAGCGCGCCAGTGACTCTGCCATATCACGATTATCCGGATGCACCTCTGCCGTGCAGTCCTGCAGCGTTCCGCCACGCGAGATGTTGGCGGTACTGCGCAACGTTACGACCGTGCCTGCGGCGGGCCGATCTGCCGCACCAAAGCCCTGCTTCGCGAGACATGCCTGCATGTCGGCATCCAGGACCAATTGCACGCTGGCGATATCTGCGATCGGGGACTTCTGCCGCTGCTGATTTTCCGCATCGATCAGCTCGGCTATCGAGCGCCTGCCGTCAGCCGTGACCCGCGGCGGTGACAGGCGCGATACCCAGATCAGTTTCCCACCAACCACGGTCAGACGATGGTCATCACCCGGCACATGCCGCTCAAGCAGAACACTTCCGGGCGCAGCTTGGTTGGCCGTCTCGAAAGCCGCTACCAGCTCGTCCTCGGTGCTGATCCCGGTCGTCACACCCTCGCCCTTCCTGCCGGCATTGGGTTTGATGACCACCGGGAATCCGGCTTGCCGCGCGAGGGCGCGCGCGTCGGCAATGGTGCTGACGGGTACAGCTCCCGCATCCGGATAGCCCAGCTGTACGATCAACTGACTGGCCAGCAGTTTGTTGCGCGCGAGGTTGAACCCGGTCAGTGAATCCTCATGACTGGCCGCTGCAAACCCCTGGAAACCCGCCCGCCCCTGGCCGTAGAGCCAGATACGTGAACCGGGCGACACCGGATATACCGGAATGCCGCGCGCCCGCGCAGCGCGTATCAGCGCGCGGCTGGTGCGATCCGGATGACGCATCATCAGGATCGAAGCCAACATTTGCATGCGCGCCTCTATCGGCTGCAGCTTCGCGGCACGCCCGCCGGCTTCATTGAAGAACGCAGTGGCGAGTTCCAGACCCACCTCAAGCGCCATCATGCTGGCCGATGCGTCGTAGTAACCGAGAAGAATCCGGCAACCACCTCCGCTCAGCCGCTGGATCTGCAGATCCAGGCCGACTCTGCCATGCAGATCCTGCAGCGCACTCGCCAGTACCGCAGCAAGTTGCGCAAAGCTCACCTGCCCGGGTGGCAGCACCACGCGGCACATCAGCGCGGGTGGAATGAACCCCGCGAGTTTTTCCGCCAGTTGTCTGGCCGGCATGACAGCTTCGACTGGCTCGGAGAATTCGGCTGCTACCGCGGCGAATGGCGCCGCCAGGTTCGGGCCGTGAAATACCGTGTATCGGACCTGCAGCGGGCCCGTCATGCGACCGCCTGCTGCTGACGCAGCCCGAGCATCGAACGGACCTGCGCACAGCTCGCCAGCGGCCGCTCGAATTCCGCACTGATCCGCACCAGGCGCTGCACCAGTTCCACATTGGTGGCCAGCCGGCTGCGCCCGGCATCGTAGTGGATGTTGTCCTCCAGACCCACCCGCACATTGCCGCCGGCAAGAATCGCCGCAACATTCATCGGCAACTGGAAGGAACCCAGGCCTGCGGCGGCCCACACGGAGTCTTCCGGCAGAGCCGCCACCAGGTGCGAGAGATCACCGATGGTTGCAGCCGCTGTATTGAGGTTGCCGAGCAGCAGGTTGAAATACTTCGTACCACTGAGAATACCGTGGCGCTCAAGGTACTTCGCCAGATTGATCATGCCGGTATCGAAAATCTCGAGTTCCGGCTTGATGTCGTTCTCGCGCATGCACATCGCCAGCCGCTCGATGGTGTGTATGGCGTTGCTGCTCGGCCCGGTCAGAAAGTTCAGCGAACCGAGCGTCAGGCTCGCCATATCCGGCTTTGCCGCACCTTTGAGTAGCAGCACTTCACTGCGCCGCTCGAACTCCGGCCAGTTGCGACCGCTGGTCGTCACACAGCAGATCAGCTCCGGGCGCTCGCGGCGGATGCCGGTGAGTATGCGTTCGAAGTAACGCGTCTCGGATGTGGGCTGGCCGGTCGTCTCGTCACGGGCGTGCAGATGCACCATCTGCGCCCCGGCATCAGCCACCGCGATCGCATCGCGGATGATCTCCTCCACGCTCAGCGGCACATGCGGCGTGCTGGCGCGGGTCGGAATCATCCCGGTCGGACAGACATTGATGATCAGCGGCGGCCAGGGCGACAGTGGATGCGGCGAATAGCGCTGCATGTGGGCCTCACGGCGCGCCTCCCAGGTGTCCCGCTCGCGCATGTAATACACAAGGTCCATGCGGATCGTGGTCCAGTGATCGACATGCTCCAGACCGAAGGAATGGATCTTCTTCAGGCGGCCGATTTCACGGTAGCCGAAATGCTTCTTGTACCAGGCGATCGTGTCGGGGATATCGGCATTGGTGAGTACAGTCTGCGCGCCCAGTGCATACATCGCCTCCAGGCGGGCTATCTGCAGCGCTTTGCCGATCCCCAGGCCGGACAGTTCCGGATTGACGCCGAGCAGCGTGGTCTTGCCCTCGGTGGGTGACAGCATCGTGTAGCCCCCTGCACCGACGATCTTTCCGTCGAGTCGCGCGACGAAGAAGCGATCGATATCCAGTGCCGGCATTTCTGCCGAAGGCACATGGTGCATGTTGAAGAAGCGCATGACTTCCAGAATTGCAGGAAGATCAGCGGGGCGGGCTTTTTCTATGGTGTACTGCATGCCCGGATTCTTGCAGATTGTGCCGGGCCAATGCCAGCGGGATCAGTCGGGCGAAAGTGCAGTCGAGAATCGTACCTTTCGCTCAGCGTCGATGATTACCGCTGCATAACCGGGTGTCGTCTCAATCAGCGCCAGGCCACGTTCAACGCCCAGCACAAAGACACTGGTAGAAAGACCATCGGTGAGCGTCGCGTCAGGGCCGATGACGGTCACGCTGCGCACGCCGGTCGCCGGCTTGCCGCTGGCCGGATCGAGTATATGGTGGTAGCGGACACCGTCTTCCTCAAAGTAGCGCTCGTAGTCACCGGAGGTCGAGATCGCCTCGTCCTCAAGCGCGAGGCGCGTCACCCATTTCGACTCATCATCCGGATCGCGGATACCGACCACCCAGGGCTTGCCGCGCCGCTCACCGAGCAGGCGCGTATCACCGCCCGCATTGACCAGAGCATTACTTACCCCGGCCTTGCGCAGCAGCGCCACCACCTGCTCACAGGCGTAACCCTTGGCGATGCCACCCAGATTGATGCGGGTTCCTGGCCGGGTGAAGCGAATGCTCGACCGCTCTGCATCGAGCCGGATATGACGGTAGTCGATGGCCGCGAGGTTGTCGGCAATGGCGGCATCGGCCGGACGCTCCCGGGCACGAAAATCGTAGAGATAACCAACACTGTCGTACGTGATGTCGAAGGCACCACCGGTCTGCACGGACAGATCCACTGAACGACGCACCAGATCAAACAATTCAGCCGATACCACCACCGGCGTGGCGGCAGCCTGACGATTTACCGCAGAGATCTCCGAGGTCTCGCGGTAGGTACTCATGCCCGCTTCGATACGATCGAATTCGGCCATACCGGCAGCGATGAGGTCGCGGGCCTGCGCCTCATCATCCATCCACAGCTGGATCTCAACGCGGGTACCCATCTTGTCCTGCTGCTCGCTAAACCAGGCAGCACTGACCGACAACGGGAGAAGCACAGCGAACAGGCTGGCGAGCCATGGAATGCTGCGTGAGCCAGAGCCTGTTAACACCAGCGCAGAACCTCGATGATCAGGGCGGAACGAATAGTGGCAAAAATACCCAGCGGCCGCATGATGCCACGAGGGTAGCGTCCTAGATCTGAATCAGGGCATTGTCCTCGTCCTGCGACAGTTCAAGTGCACAGTCGATCAGGGCCAGATGACTATAGGCCTGGGGAAAGTTGCCGAGTTGTCGCCGGGTACTGAAATCCAGGTCCTCGCTATAGAGCCCGTGCACGTTCCCCGCACGCAGCAGCGACTCGAACAGGCTCCGCGCCTCATCCCGTCGTCCGACAGACGCAAGCGCCTTGACGAGCCAGAATGAGCACACGGTGAAAGCGCTACGGGGGACACCGAAGTCATCCTGATTCCGGTAACGGAACATCAGCCCGTCGATGCACAGTTCTTCCTGCGTCTTTTCGACGGTGGCGATGAATCTCGGATCCGTTGGAGCCAGAAAGCCGTATTCGGCCATCAGCAGATTGGCGGCGTCGAGGTCGGTTGAGCCGTAGGACTGTACAAAAGCCCCCTTGTCCGCATTCCAGCCGCGGGTACAGATATCGTCGTGGACTTCCCTGAGCAGCGGACGCGTCTGCTCCGCCCAGCTGTGCTTGCCGAGCAGCTCCGCAATCCTGATCGCCCGGTCGATGGCAACCCAGCAAAGCACCTTGGAAAAAACGAAATGGCGCTTCTCGCCGCGAATCTCCCAGATACCACGATCCGCATCCCGCCAGGCCACGGCAACATTGCGGATGATTGAGCGGGCACGGGTCCAGACCCTGTCGAGGGATTCCGGTGTGCGCTGGCGCAGTGTCAGGTCCTGATAGAAGACATCCATCACCACACCAAAGATGTCGTGCTGTTCCTGATTGAACGCTGCGTTGCCAATTCGCACCGGCCGGGAGCCCTGGTAGCCGGAAAGGTGCTCCAGCGTCTTCTCGGTCAGGTCCCTCTCACCGCGTATGCCGTACATGATCTGGAGTGCATCATTCTTCGTTGGTACGGTTCTCAATACCCAGTCGATGAACCGCGTGGCCATCCGCGGATGACCGATCCGCTGCAGAACCGCGACCGTCATCGAGGCATCGCGCAGCCAGCAGAAGCGATAGTCCCAGTTGCGCTCTTCGCCGATCGTTTCCGGCAGCGAGGTGGTTGCGGCGGCGAGAAACGCGCCCGTGGGGCCGAACTGCAGCATCTTGAGTACGAGCGCGCTGCGCATGACTTCAGGCCGGTACTGCACCGGAAGGTGCGTCCGGGCCGACCAGAGCATCCAGTAGGCCCGCGTGCGCTGAAGCATGAGGTCGACCAGATCACCATCGGGAACCTGGACCTTGTCGTGGTAACTCAGGAACAGGAAGCGGTCCTGGTCCAGCACTGTTTCGCTGCCTGAGAGCACCGCATCGTGATCCAGGTCGGTCCACAGATAAACCGATTCATAGGCCAGGCCATGGTCACCCATGCGTTCCGACATGGCCTTCAGAAAGCCGGGCTGGCGAACCACCCGGGTCTCGCCGCGCGCATAGTCGAGCCTGGGATCGTAGACCACGCGAATCCGGGGCGTGCCGTGCAGCAGCCGGATCCTCCGCACCACGTCCGGTGCCACGTCGTGCTCACCGCCGGCCCGGCCATCCGTCGTGTAGCGGGGCATGAAGTCCACGACCTCGAACGCCCCCTCCTCGCCGGCATAGCTCGTCACCAGCACGTTGGTATTGCGCTCGAATGCCTGGCCGGTAACCCGGCCAGCCGGCATCTCGATGCGGAACTTGCCACCCTTGTCTGCATCGAGAATGGCGGCGAATACTGTTCCGGAGTCGAAGTCCGGCAGGCAGCAGAAGACGATATCGCCCCGGGCATCGATCAGTGCACAGGTGCGGCCGTTGCCAATCATGCCGAGGTGATAGTCGTCGGCGAGTCGGGCCGGGTCGATGGTCATGCACTCACCTCTTCCGGTTCAGGTCCTGATCTCAATGCGCTGCGGAGTTCCTCGAGAAACACCCGCATCCCGGTGAGGTCGGTCCGGTAGCGCGCCCGCGTCGAACCCTTGCCAACACGCACAGAGATGAATTCGACGCCATCCGGCTCCAGGGCAATCATCGTTTCGTCCGTTGCATCGTCACCTGCCGCCAAGGCGAGGTCACAACCCCGGTGCCTGATCAGGAACTGGACCGCTGCTCCCTTGCTGACCAGGAGGCTCGAGATCTCCACGATCTTCTGGCCGTGGTGGACAACCACCGGCAAGTTGGCTGCCAGAGCCGTCAGCTCATGCACCAGCCCTCTGGCCCGCCACAGCCCGAACTCGGGATCGGCCTGACGATAATGCCAGACGAGAGCGGATTGCTTCTCCTCCACGTGCGTGCCCGGCGTCAGCAGCGACGCCTGCTCCAGGTGCTCGCGGACCGCACTCTTCCATTCGTTGTTCACGGCATTGAAAAGCAACCACTCGCCTTTGCCGCCATCCAGCCACCGGTAGCCGTGCTCACCGACCAGCGTCACGCCAAGGCCACCGAGATGCTGCTCGAGGAAATGTGGCGTCCGGCCGCTGACCACCGCAAGGAACACGCCTTCGCAACTGGCCAGGTCTCGCAGCAGCGACAGGAGATCTGCATCCGGAACCGCATCACCGGGAACGTCGACGAAGCTCCGAAGGGTGCCGTCGTAGTCGAGGAACAGTCCCAGCTTCCGTCCGGAGTGAACCTGCGCGGCCAGCATTGCCGCCAGCGGCTTCATCTCCATGACCGGCAATCGTTCATTGCGGGTGGGCACCTCGCCGAGATCACTCAGGAACCGGCGCGCCCAGACGCCGCAATCCTGCTTTCGCAGGCGTTCCTGCATCATGCCGATGCGCAGGCGGCGCTCATCATCCGGCATCTCCAGTGCACGGCCTATGGCGCTTACCACGTCGTCTACATCGTGCGGATTCACATGCAGGGCATGCGAAAGCTCCTGCGCAGCGCCGGCAAACTCACTCAGGATCAGGACCCCCGGCCGGGCCGCCAGCCCCTCGTGCTGGCAGTCCACGAACTCCTTCGCCACGAGATTCATGCCATCCCGCAATGGGGTCACCAGGCACACCTCGGCAAGCGCATAGAAGGCAGCGAGGTCCGCGAGCGGGAACCCCCTGTGGAGCAGCTGGACCGGCGTATGGCCCATCCTGCCGAACTCGCCGTTGATTGCCCCGACCTCACGCTGGACCTGCTCCGTCAGCGCGTCGTACTCCTGCACACCCTGGCGCGACGGCACCGCGATGAGCACAAAGAGGACTTCAGCGCGCTGCTCAGGATTACGCTCCAGGAACTGGCGCATCGCGGCCAGCTTCTCCGGCAAGCCCTTGGTGTAGTCGAGGCGCTCTACATTGAGGATCAGGCGCTTGCCGCCCAGATCCGCACGGTGTCGCGCCAGGATTTCCGGAAAGTCTGCGCGCCGCATGGCACGGTCAAAACCGGCATGATCATGGCCGATCGGATAGACACCCAGGCGGATCTCCCGGCCGTTGTGCCACATGCCATCGGTCTCGGTCTCCAGACCGATGACCCGCAACAGCGAAGAGCGAAAGTGGCGGAGGTAGTTGTAGGTGTGGAAGCCGATGACATCCGCACCAAGAACGCCCTCAAGCAAGGCCGCCCGCTCGGGCAGCACGCGAAAGATCTCACTGGTGCAAAACGGCGTGTGCAGGAAGAAGCCGACACGCAGGCCCTTCTGCTGGCCACGGAGCATCGCTGGAAGAAGGAACAGGTGGTAGTCATGAATCCAGACCATGTCGCCCTCTTCGGCGACCTCCATGATCGCGTCGGCAAACTTCCGGTTGACGCGCTGGTAGGCGTCCCACCAGTCTTTGGAGAACGTGGTCCGCTCGACCATGTAGTGCAGGAGCGGCCACAGGGTGGCATTCGCATAGCCCTCGTAGAAGCCACGCACCTCGTCCCGGGTCAGGAATACGGGCACAAAGCCCTCGCGGCGTGCGCTGGCCCGTACCGCCTCCGGGCTTTGCAGGTATTCATCGGCACCGCCGGTCCAGCCCACCCAGAGCTGCTTGCAGTCCAGCTCTGCGCCCTTGAGGGCCGACACCAGACCGCCAGCCGATCGGGTCACCGCAGAGTCTGCGCCGAACACGACTGGCAGCCGGTTGGAAACCATGATCAGCTTGGCCATATTCCGGGCACCGTACCCGAAGATGCAGCGAACCCCCAAACGGTGTCCGATCAGGGAGCCGTGCGCGGGGATGCTTGCTGGAGCTGATTCTCGGCATCAATCAGCTCGGCTATCGAGCATTTGCCATAAGTCATGATCCGGCGCGAGCTTGCTGGCAGTGTTCGCCTTGATGTCGGCGATCGTGTACCGTTGAACCGACTTCAACATAAAAACTCCATTTGAAGGAATATCCGATGAGCACAGTCACACTGAGTTTCCGCGGGATCCTGACCAGCATCGCGGTCCTGATCGTATTCGGCATAAGCACTGCCAGTGCCTCCACCTACTTCCTGAAAATCGACGGCATCGACGGCGAGTCAAATGACAGGACTCACAGGGACTGGATTGATGTCGACAGTTTCTATTGGGGCATCACGAGAAATGCCACGGTCGGTTCCGGATCGGGCGGTGCGGCCATCGGTTCACCGCTATCCTGGACCCAGCAACTGGATTCGAGCGTACCGAAACTATTCAGCGGTGTGGCAACCGGCAAGCGCTATTCGGGACGCGACACTGGAAGTACAAGCGAAGGTACCACTCCCAATTGTGTTCTTCCAGATGGTATTCGAGAATGTCGTGTTGACGGCATTAAACCTGAACGGTGCTGGGCACTAATGATCGTAACGCTGCCAGCGCTCTCGTCTATTCCAGCCTGACTATGACGTACTGGCGTTACGCAATGATGGCCGTCTCCGTGCTACCACTACCGGTACCTGGGATTTCTCCGACGGCGCCAGCGCAACGTTCTCTGGTTCACCCGAGGTCCTGGAGGGGCTGCTTCTGGCCGGACCGAGTGCTGTACCCGCGCCTGCGGCCGTCTGGTTGCTGGGCACCGGCTTGCTGGGCTTGATGGGTTCCAAGTGGCGCTCCAGGCGCGGCGCACTATCCAGCCAGCGTCTTCAGTAAACTGAACTGGCTGGCAAATAATCACTTCGGTGCTTGCCCTGGCTTGAGCAGATAACTCTGGTCCGGTTGGGATACGTGGGGGCGCTCAGAGCGGTAACCGCCGTGGACAAAAAGATCCACCTGATATTCAGCATCGTCATGTCGCTGTTCATGATCAGCATCATGTCTTTCGTGGTGACGCTGATGAATATCGGCTGGACCGATCAGACCATCGATAAATGGCTGTCGAGTTTCGCGATTGCCTGGATGGTCGGCTTTCCGCTCTTGTACTTTTTTGCGCCGCTTTTCAGAACACTGATTACGCGGGCACTGAACCGGTAGCGACAGGGCTAGAACCAGACCGAAACGAAGAACTGCAGCACGTTGGCATCGAAGTCGTACAGGGGCTCCGCACCGACGGCGCCACCGCCGCTGACATCGCGGAAATCATCGTAGCTGTAGGTGTAGTGATCCAGAACCAGATTCACCGTACTGCGTAGCGGACGATCGCCTGCCCTGTCGAGCCAGGTGTAACTCACACCCAGATGCGGGCCATGGCTCTGGAACTGGCTCAGCTCCTTGTCGCGGCCCATGTAGTTCTGCGCATCCGCATAGGGGAACAGGTCGGCATAGAAATCGGCGGCGTTCTGGGTGTAGAAGCGGTAGCGTACATCCAGCATCCACCGGTCGC
Source organism: uncultured Gammaproteobacteria bacterium (assembly GCA_963698405.1). Taxonomy (GTDB): domain Bacteria; phylum Pseudomonadota; class Gammaproteobacteria; order Steroidobacterales; genus SHZI01. The sequence continues at coordinate 274,295 of CAVOQT010000005.1, read as the reverse complement.
GCCAGGGCTGCACATAGCCGATGTCAACCGTGTGCGCATCGATGCCCCAGTCGTCGGTAAAGAAGCGGTAGCCGCCAGATACAGCTGCCCGGTATGGCAGGTGATAGCGGGCGCGGATTGCCACCGCGTTACTGGCGCGGGTGCGCGGATAGATCTCGTCCTGCCAGCCGTAGCCGCTCGCCTCGTTGACATCCACATACCGCACCTGGCGATAGGGATTGTTCAGATAGCCTTCGTCCGCGATGGCCTCGTAGTTGAAGCTCATCAGCAGGTTTCTGGTCAGCACCTGGGTGATGCCCAGCCGGTAGGCATGCCGGTCGATCTGCCCGGCAAACACCGCATCGCCACGCTTGCTGACATCGTCAGAGCCGCTGCCATAACCCAGCGTGATGGTGGTCAGGCCGTTGAAGATATCCTGGCTGATGGCGAAGTTCAGCGTATCAGCCTGGTAGTCGTTCTCGTCACTGGTACTGAAACCCACGCTCAGCGTGGTGTCTTCGTGCAGATAATCGATACTCGCACCCCATTGGGTACGCTCCTCGGAATACTTGCTGGCGGTGGTGACTACATCGATGGAGGCGCTGCTGATGCTGTCGACGTAATAGCTGGCGGAAACAGACACCTTCTCATTGAGAGACTTTCGCACCAGCAGCGAAGGGCCGTCGATCTCCACGCCACCGCCATCGTAATAATGGTAGAGCGCATCGGCACGCTCCTCGGGCAGCACGCCGGCAATTGCCGTACCGGAGCAGATGACCAGCAGAACGCCTGTACGCCACTTCATCTAGTTACACCCGCAGCCGCCGCCGGCACTGCCGGCCGCACCGCGCGATGCCTCGCGCGCTTCATGTACGTGGTCCAGATAGCTGCCCGATACCGGGTCGCGATCGAAACTCATGATCGGATCAGCCAGCCGGTCGCGTTCATAGGGCTTTACCCACGGCTCTACCCCGGTGCATCCGGCCAGCAGCATCACGGCCGTCAGGCAAATGGCCAGCGCCGCCTTCATGTGCGCTCCCGGATCAACTGGCGAATCACATCCTGATAACGATTCTCGTCACCCGGCTGATAACCCTGATGGATGAAGCGGATGTTGCCCTTGCGGTCGACGATCACCGTGCTCGGCATCGCGGCCACATCGTAGAGCTTGCTGACCCGATTGGCCGGATCCAGCAGCACCGGAAAGGTCACCGGCACGTCGCCGAGGAATGTTTCCATCTGTGTGGTGTCTTCCTCGACATTCACGCCCAGCATGGTGAAACCGAGCGGTGCATACTTTTTCTGGATCTGTTCGAGCAGCGGCATTTCCTTGCGGCAGGGACCGCACCAGGTTGCCCAGAAATTGATCAGCACCACCTGTCCGCGCAGTGCGGAAAGCGAAACAGGCTGGCCACCACGGGACGGCAGGCTGAAATCAGCTGCCGGACCGCTTGCCTCTCCGGCTGCCAGCGACACCGGCAGCAGCACGCCACACAGGCTCGCCACCAGTACCAGCTGCAGGATCTGTCTGCGCACCTTCATCTCAGAAGAACCAGCTCAGACCGAGCGTAAACTCGATGTTGTGGGTGGTCTTGTCCTCACCACTGATGTCGTCGTCGAACAGGTGATCGCGCACATCGAAGTGCAGCCCGATGGCATCGGTCAGCAGGATCCGGTATCCGCCGCCGAAGCTCATCGTGAACATGTCTTCATCGTGAAAGGTGGTATTGCCGGCGCCAGCAATCACATAGAACGCTGAATTGAAGGCGCGGTTCCGTCCGATGAACACTTCGCCCGGCAACAGGTTGTAGCCCAGCGACAGGTCGTAGTACTTGTATTTGCGGTCACCGCCGAAGGACAGGTCGTAGTTGCCGAGAATTTCGGCACTGGACTTGTCCACGTCGCTGGTCTCGGCATAGGTCGCTTCGGCAAACAGCCCCTCGGTCACGTGATAGGCAAGGCGTACGCCTAGCACCGAATTGGTACCGAAGTCCTCTACGCTCAACATGCCGTAATAGCCGGTGACCTCAAAGTCCTCGCTGTCAATTTTTGGCGGCGCAACTTCGCGGCGCTCGATGCGCGGATCGATGACGGGTGAGGATGCATTTACATCCTCGACAGGCTCGCGCGAGCGGCCCAGCGATGCGCAGCCGGCAGTGGTGGCCAGCAACAGGGACAGCACCGCTGTCCTCAGAAGAAGAAGGTGAATCCGGCTTTCCATTCGTCCAGTTCCTCGTTGTCGTCTTCACTGGTAAAAGTCAGGTAGCTGGAGTATTCAGCGCGAAGCATGAAGCGCTTCGTCACATACATGCGGGCGCCCACTCCAACGTGTCCCACCTGGTCAGTCCGGTCTTCCGTACTCACCAGGGTTGCCTTCGGATCGATCTGGATGATCCCCGTACCCAGCATGGCAAACGGCGAAATGCGCCAGTCCGGAAACGGCTGATGCACGATATCCACCGTCGCCAGCCAGCCATCGGAATAGTCGCCGCTCACATCCCCTACCCGTGCCTCCACCGACAGATTTCGCGTGAGGTGATAGCCCGTATAAACGGAGATCACACTCGCACCATCCAGATCGCCGAGTCCGACACCGGCTTCCCAGCGGCGGGCCTTGTAGTCGTCGACGTCCGGATCATCGATCTTCGTTGCCGAACCGGCGACGTCGAGCGTGGCACTCATCTCTTCCAGTCTTACCCAGCCCTTCACGCCCCTGTCGGTACGCACCTGAAACCAGTCGGTACGCCGCTTCAGCACTTCGACGCGTTGACCACGGTCAACGACATGAAATACCGGGAAGCCCCGGCCAGGACCCGTGTGCAGCTCGAGAAAAGGCTCGGCAACCACGGCCTCATAGTGAGCCGTTTTGCCATAAGCGGGTGTGACGAAGGGCAAGAAAACCAGCATCACCATGACGACCACTGTGCGCATCGGTATTTCCTGCCAAACCTAGTTCAGTGGCGCCTGGAACGGATCGTTGTAGTACTGCGCACCGATATCCACCCACTCGGAAATCAGACGCAGTTCCGCCGGTGACAACCGGCCCGCATGCGAAGCACCGGACACAAAAAGACTGAAGAAGCGTGTTGAATTACGCGCGCCGGCCGCTGACAGCGAAGCGCTGACCGGTACCGGGCTGTATACGGGATCGCCGGTGACCGGATCCACACCGGTCTGGACCAGCCGGTCAGCCAGCGCACCACCGACCAGTTCCTGCTCGTTGTCAGTCGAGAGCAACTCCCGGTAGGCCTTGAAATGATCGGCGTTGATATCCGACGGACCATCCGACAGATCGAGCTGGGCAGCCGGCAGCTGTACGGCACCGAGCACGCTGGTCGGCGCGTGGCAGTTCGTACAGGTGTCATCGCTGAGCACCGTGATCCCGTCGCCCGCCAGCGTCTGGCGCAGCTTGCCCCACAAGGGATGAATATGCGCTTCGTAATGGATCGTGATCCGGCAATGTCCGGCCCAGCTATCCAGACAGTCACCGCTGGTCGGTATGGGTGTGGTGAGATCCGTATAGCGGTAGGCAAAGCTGGCATCGGCAGGCCGGCTGGCAGCCACCGGATCGGTCCAGATATCGTCGTACACGACATCCACATCCGGCACGATCAGCTGGCAATCGGTAGCGCAGCTGATGCGCTTCTTGACCTGCGCCATGGTCTCGCCGAAGTCAGCGAAAAATGCGCTGTTGGTATTCGGAAACGGCTGACCGTCTGCAGCAGCGCCACTCCATGCACTCGCAAATGCGGCCTGCCGCCCGTGCGATACGGGATTCTGTACCGAGTGACAGCCATTGCAGACCAGCACCTCACCCGGACGAACCTGCAGCCAGTTCTGATGACGTGCAGTGATGCGTCGGCCATCGGCATCGAGCACCGACAGCGCAATCGGTACATTGGCTGGCACCTGGACCACCACTGAGCCATCCGGTTCAACGGGCGTATAACCGAGAATCTCACGCATGCCCTGCGTTGCGCTGACGCCAAAGGCACTGTTATCGAAATCGCGCACCTCCTCATCGGGCAGGGCGACCGCTTTCTCCACGCGCAGGAAGCGCGCCTGGCGCTGGGCAGCCGTGGTCTGCGCCGGATCAGCCAGCGCGCGGATATCCACCGAAGCGGAGCCATCGAAATCGTAGACGCTGCGGATATCGATCAGGCCCAGCTCCCGGGCCACGAGATCCGGATCCAGCTGCCCGGTTGCCGCTTGATCGAAGATCACCGGCGGCAGCACGCGAGGCTGCGCCGCCACGATATCGCTGACCAGCACATTCTCCGTGGGCGAGAAAACCGGCAACTGGGTACCGGCCACCGGATCAAATATCCACACGCTGTACAGTGGAAATGCCGCGCGCACGCCCGGCGCAGCCAGCGCCGACCCGGTACACGGCACGATCTGGTCATTTAGGTCAAGCAGCCGGCACGGACTCCAGACGGCAAACACCCGATTCGTACCGTCCCAGAGCGGGAATGCAGCACCGAATTCACCACCGGGTGAGATGCCGTCATCGGTACGCACATCGTTGACCATCGTGCGCGTCTGCGCGGGGCCGCTCAGCAGACCGACATTGGCCGCCGTGGGCTGCAGGTTCTCCACATAGTTCTGCGCATCGATGCTGACCAGATCACCGCCGCCGTCATCCACCTGAAAAGGTCTGATCACGGTGAGAATCCGTCCGTCCGGCAACTCGCGCGGCTGCGCAAACTGGATGGTTGCACCGTCCGTCCCGGTATCGTGACTGCGGGCACCGTAGAACAGTTCGAGGCCCGTACCGTCAGGATTCATGAGATACAGGTTCATCTCGCTGTTACTCGCCGCGTTGTCCCAGCGACTGAACAGGATCTGGCCGTTGGCCAGTATCGACGGATCCAGATCATGGCTCTGGTTGAAGGATATCTGGTGAATGTCGCTGCCATCGGCATTCATGACATGCAGTACGAAAGCCGGCTCGTTGCGGTCTTCATCAAGCGCCTCGAACTGCTGCTTGCCTTCGTCGACCAGCACGGCCTTCGACTGCCGCTGCCGCGTGGATGAGAAAACGATGCGGCCATCCGGAAGATACGCAGGCGACAGATCGTGGCCGCTTTCAGCATTCTGATCCGAGCTGATCACCCGACGCAGCGTGTCGTCGCTGAAGTTGTACTCCCAGATATTCCAGCTCGGCTGATCTTCCTCATCGGCACCAGCCACGAAGGGACCGCGCATGGCAAACACGAGGCGTGTGCCATCCCATGACGCTTCCGGATCACGGATATCGTAGAGACCCGTGCCCTGTGTGACGCGGTCGGTGATATTGATCTCAACGGCAGTGACGGCAGCGCGCTCACGTACATACAGGTCTGCGCCGATATTGAAGCTGCGCAGTTCGCGCAAATCGGAGCCCTGCAGCGCGCCCTGTGCATCGACCGGCAGCGGACGCTTGATGTACGCGATCTGCACATCGACCACCACCGGGTCCGGGCCCTGCTCACCACCAACCCCACCGCCACCACAACCGGCAAGGCCAACGGCCGCCATCGTCCATAGCAATATGCTGCGGGCGGAGAACATCCGTCCGCGCACTGCAATGTTTCGCGTTCCTGTAACCATCACCATCCCTGTCACAACCTGCCCAAAGGCTGTGCGTGCATCTGACCCGATGCGCGGCGCCCAATCGCCTGCCAGCTAACCTAATGCATAGCGATTTGAACGAACTGTTAAGGCAGTCACAGAACCCCGGGCCGCTGATAACGATAAATGCGGAACGGCGTGCAATGCGCCGCGTTACCGGGATGGGCACAAAGTGGTTGCTATGCAGCGAAGACAGCGCAGTGCTGTCGCGTCGAAGCCGGGGTATCTGCGGCTGTTAAGCCAATTGACTGCAATTGCAGCAATTGTCGTATTCAGCCAGCCAGGCATGGCGGGCCCGCGTGAGCAGGCCTGGCGCATGCATGAGCGTCTCACCGGTGTGCCACCCGACAGCAGCGTACTGGAAGATATGCGAGCCGATATTGCCGGCGGCAATGCTGCTGCGGCAGCCCAGATCGCGATGGACAACAGCGCGTTCTACAACGTGACGCTGAAAAATTTCGTCGCGCCATGGACAAACGAAGAGCAGAGTATCTTCGTACCGCTGAACGACTACACCGCCACCGTGATCGGCATGGTGCGCGACGATGTGCCGTTCAACACCCTGCTCTCGGCGAACCTCGTCTACATCGGTTCCGGATCAGGCATACCGGCCTATTCACCAAGCAACAACGATCATTACCAGGCACTCGAAGACCAGAATGTCGATCTGAAGCAGCGTCTGACTGCCACCACACAGACCGCCGTGAGCGGCCTGCCTGGTTCTGCTGCCGCTGGCGTACTGACCACGCGCGCGGCCGCCGCCGCTTTCTTCGAAGCCGGAACCAACCGCGCGATGTTCCGTTTCACGATGCTCAACCACCTGTGCCGTGACATGGAGCAGGTACTCGATACCAGCGGCATTCCCGACCGGATCCGCCAGGATGTATCGCGCAGTCCGGGCGGCGACAGCCGGATCTTTCTCAACAACTGCATCGGCTGCCACATCGGCATGGATCCGATGACCCAGGCTTTCGCCTACTACAACTTCGACGCAACGCTTGGCCGACTGGTCTATACGCCGGACCAGGTGCAGCCGAAGTACTTCAATAACGACACGACCTTCAGATACGGCTACCGGACACCAAACGACCAGTGGGAAAATTACTGGCGGCGTGGCCAGAACACGATACTCGGCTGGGATCCCGGCCGCAGCGGCAGTGGCGCGGGCGCGCAGAGCATGGGCGAGGAACTGGCCAACAGCACTGCCTTTGCCCGTTGTCAGGTCGAAAAAGTATTTCGCAACGTCTGCCTCAGATCACCCGTCGATGGCAGCGATCGCGCACAGATCGATGCGATGGTCGGTTCCTTTCGCGCTGGCGGTTACCGCCTGAAGCAGGTGTTTGCCGAATCCGCCACCTACTGCATGGGCAATTGAGCGGGGGATGCACCACATGAACATCAAACTGATCCTCGCTGCACTGTTGACGGCCCTGCTCGCCGGTTGCGGTGGCGGCTCCAGCACACAACAACAGGCGCCGAGCAGCTTGCCGCCGCCGGTCACCTATTCCGGCCCGGTCGCGCAGAATGACGACGTCCTGCGCTTTCAGAATTCACTGTGGGCCAATGTTCGTAATGGTGGTGTAGCCCGCTGTGCCGGCTGTCATGGCAGCACACAGAATCCACTGTTCGCCCGCGACGACGATGTCAATCTCGCCTGGGCAGCTGCCGAACTGCTGATCAACAGCAACGACCCAGGCAGTTCGCTGCTGGTGCAGAAGATGGCTGGCGGGCATAACTGCTGGCTGGGCACCAACCAGGGCGCGGTACAGGCCTGCGCCACAACCATGCAGGCCTGGATAGAAGCCTGGCTGGACGGCACGGGCACCGGTGGCACACGACAGATACAACTGGTGGCACCACCCGAGCGCAGCGTTGGGCAAAGCCGCAACTTTCCAGCCGACTCGGCCGGTTACGCAGCCAACGTCTGGCCGTTGACCAGGCAGTACTGCGCCGGCTGTCACGACTCATCGGCCGCTACCCGGCAGTCACCGTTCTTCGCTGACGCCGATGTGGACAGCGCCTATCTGGCGGTAAAGACCAAGATCGATCTCGACGACCCGGACCAGTCACGACTGGTACTGCGTCTGCGCGAGGAGTTTCACAACTGCTGGAGTGATTGCGCCGCCAATGCCACGACGATGGAAACCGCGATCCGCAACTGGGCACAGCAGATCCCACTCACGGCCGTCGATCCGGCGCTGGTGATCAGCAAGGCGCTGACCATGTATGAAGGTACCGTGGCCAGCGGCGGCAGTCGCCATGAAGCCAACCAGATTGCGCTTTGGGAATTCAAGGAGGCCAGCGGCAGCACGGCATACGACACCAGCGGCGTACAGCCAGCGATCAATCTCAGCCTGTCAGGCGATATCCGCTGGGTCGGCGGCTGGGGCATCGATATTCAGAGCGGCCGGGCACAGGGCTCCACCACCGCCAGTCGCAAGCTGCGCGACCGGATCACCGCAACCGGGCAATACAGCGTTGAAGCATGGGTAGCACCGGCCAACGTCAATCAGGAAGACACGCGGATCATCAGCTACTCGGCCGGCCCCACCTTGCGCAATTTCACGCTGGGACAGACGCTCTACAGCTACGACTTCCTCCATCGCAGCAGCACCTCGGATGCGAATGGCTCGCCCATACTGCAGACCGCAGCTGCGGATGAAGACGCACAGGCAACCCTGCAGCATGTGGTACTGACCTTCGATCCGGTCAACGGGCGGCACATCTATGTGAACGGTGTGGATACGCAGGATCTCGATCCAGCCGCAGGCGGCACGCTCGGCGACTGGGACGAAACCTTTGCGCTGGTGCTCGGCAATGAGCCATCGGGTGACCGGCAGTGGCGTGGCGTGCTGCGACTCGCAGCAATCCACAACCGCGCACTCACTGCGACACAGGTCCAGGAGAATTTCGACGCCGGTGTCGGTGAGCGCTTCTACCTGCTCTTCAACGTCAGCACCCAGGTCGGCGCACCAGACAGCTACATCATGTTTGAAGTCAGCCAGTTCGATAGCTACAGCTATCTGTTTTACCGGCCAACTTTCATCAACCTCAACGCCACCTGGCAGCCCTCGGGCGACATCCCCGTGCAGGGCCTGCTGATCGGTGCCAACGGCATCGAGCTGCCGGTCAGTCAGGCCTGGGGCAACATGAACACATCAGTCAGTACTGCCTATGGCTATACGCCTGAGGCCGGCCAGGTACTGTCCAGTCTCGGTACAGTCGTTCCGCTGGAGAAAGGTCCGGATGCCGACGAGTTCTTCCTGAGCTTTGCAGTGCTCGGTGGCAGCAGCAATGTACGCGTCGATCCGGCGCCGCTCACGCCGCCACCACCGACAGACGGCGAGCCGCAGTCCGATATCGGCGTGAAGACCTTCGACGAGATCAATGCCACCATGGCGACGATCACCGGTGTCGCAGCGACCACACCAGCGGTCAGTGCAACCTACACGCTTGTGCGCCAGCAGTTACCCGCGATCGACGATATCTCAGCGGTGCTCGCCTCTCATCAGGTCGGCATCGCGCAGCTGGCCATCGAGTACTGCAACGCGCTGGTCAATGACACGAGCCTGCGCGCCACCGTATTCCCCGGCTTCAACTTCAGCACGCCAGCCAACCAGGCCTTCGATACACCCGGCGAACGCGATCTGATCTTTGTACCGCTGCTCAGTCGCGCGATGGGCAGCGGGCTGCTCAGCCAGCCGGACGAAGCCAACGTGCGCCTGGAACTCGACAACCTGACCACGACGCTGACCAGTTGCGGCGGCAGTTGCGCTGTCGACCGGACTGCCACGGTGGTCAAGTCAGCTTGTGCCGCGGCCATCGGCAGTGCCGCAACCCTGGTGCAGTAGCAGCACCGAACCAGAGCCGATTGAGGCACCTGATATGTCACGCAGAAACAGAAGCCGGAACTACTTCGAGCCACAGCGGCACCCGGGACACGCGCGCCCGATCACCCGCCGCCAGCTTATCGGGCAAGGGTTCATGGCCGGCACCGCTACCGTACTCGGCGGCGGCATACTCAGCCTGTTTGCCAATCCACGCGCCGCCTGGGCAGATCTTGCGCCGGATCTTGAGGCGCTCAAGGCCTCCTGCGGAATCGCCGTGCAGGGCGCGGGCAAGATCCCCTTCATCTGTTTCGACCTGGCCGGCGGCGCCAGCATGGCCGGCTCGAACGTCCTGGTCGGCGGTGCGGGCGGCCAGCTCGACTTTCTGTCCAGCGCCGGCTACAGCAAGCTCGGCCTGCCCGGCGACATGATTCCGCCGGTGATCAGCGCAGTGACGCAGCAGGATCATATCGACCAGAGCCTGGGGCTGGCCTTTCACAGCGACAGTGCCTTTCTGCGCGGCATGCAGGGCAGCATGAGCGTCGGAACGGCCGCGAGCATCAACGGTGCAGTGATTCCGGCCCGCTCGGAGAACGATACCGGCAACAATCCGCACAACCCGCTGTACGGCATCGCACGCATCGGTGCCGATGGCTCGCTGCTCAAGCTGGTCGGTTCACGCAACAGCGATTCGGGCGGCAACTCGATAGCACCCATGATGATGGTGAACGCCGGAGATCGCCCGACCAAGATCGATAGACCCAGCGATGTCACCGGCCTCGTCGATACCGGACAACTGGTCGGCCTGCTCGGCCAGGCTGACGCAGTCGCGGTGCTCGAATCCATCCAGCGCATCAGTGCGATGAAACTGCAGCGCGTCAGTACCGGTCTCAGCATGCAGGATCCAGGCAACCCGGCGATCACACGCGATGCTGTCATCAAGGACCTGGTCAACTGCGGCTATGTGAAATCCGCTGATATCGCCGACCGCTTCGGCAATCCATCCAGCCTGAATCCCTCAATCGATCCGCTGATCGTCGGCGACAGTGGCATCTTCACGCAGAACGAATACGACAGCGACGATGAGTTCAGAAAGACCGCATCGGTAATGAAGCTGGTGGTCAACGGCTTTGCCGGAGCCGGCTGCATCACGATGGGCGGCTACGACTATCACGGTGGCCGCCGCGCCGAGGGTGAAGTAAAGGACTTCCGCGCCGGGCGCTGCATGGGCGCCTGCCTGGAGTACGCGGCCCGTGTCGGCGTACCGCTCATGCTGTATGTGTACAGCGATGGCTCACTGTCCAGTGACGGCAGCATCGACAACACGGTGAACGGCCGCGGCAAGGGCGAATGGACCAGCGACAACCAGACTACCGCTGCTTCATTCTTTCTGGTCTACAACCCCGGCGGCCGCGCGACACTGCTGGGCGGAACGCCCGAACAACAGGCCCGGCATCAACAGATCGGCTACTTCCGCAGCGATGCCTCGGTGGAAACAGCGGCGACACCGGCAGCCAACAACGTCAACCTGCTGGTCGAGACCGTACTGCTCAATTACATGGCACTGCACGGGCAACAGGGCGACTTTGCCGGACTGTTCACCGGGCACGGCCTGGGCAACAGCACCCTGCGGGATTCACTGACGGCCTTTGCACCGATCGTGAACGGCACGATCCTATAGGGCGCTTCCGATGCCATAAGAAGTCGCCGACGAGCACGGAGGCCTCGTTGCCGACCGTTACGATACATTTACTTTCGCCTGAATCAGTCCCTCAACTCGATGCAACGGGATCGCGGGATCCGCCCACCAGGTATGGTGGTCCGCTGTGATCACGCTCATGACGGTGGTTTACGGGACATATGTACAAGGCGCAGTGGCGCTGGTCTAATAACTCCTCAATTCACGCTGATTGTTTCGAGAATTCGCTGGCGCTCTCGCAAATGGCACATTCGTCGGACTGTTCACCGCACAGTACCTGTACCTGGCAACCCCGAGTCGCCATTTTCAGATTCTCGATGAGTTCACCAGCAGTCCGTCTCGCGAACGCTGGTGGCTTCGACGTCATCCCGCCCAGTGATCGCTTCGGTCGCTCGTCGTTGTACTCTCGCCGCCATGCCTCGTGCTACTCAAGAGAGGGGGGACGTCGCTATTATTCGCAACCGGTATGCTTGCCAATAGGTCAGTGACTTATCTTTATGCCAATATCAGCACGCCGCGTGTGCGGGGATGTAGATTCACTTCCTGGTGCTGATTAGGCCGCATGTAGGTGATGAACCATGAATTTTTATTGCTCATCTTCAGTTGTTATTAAAACAAAGGTATATGCATGAAACCCAGATTTTTTGTGCTGTTCATATTGCTGACAATCAATATTGCAAATGCCGCTCAAAATCCCAACGATCCTCACAAGCAAGCCCTGTTGAAGGCCTACAATACGGCTGAGGCAGAACGCCGCTACGCCGAATTCATCCGTAATCCCCAAGCCCATATCACTGCCTCCAACACTGCACTGGGTAACTTAGTAGGTAATTTGGCTGCTCGTGCCCAGAAGAACATGGACGAATCAAACCGAATTTACTACGGCATGTATGACGCTGTTGCCTTGGATTTAGAGTATCCGCTTAAAACCACGGGCGATGTAAAAGCCATGAAAGATATGTTGTTGCTAAATGCCAAGGTGGATAAGGAAGGGTACCGTTACTTTGCACGTAAACGCTTGATTGAATATGCCCTACAGCTGCGTCCGCATTCTGATCAGTTCTTCAAAGGCGTTAACTATGATTATGCGGTTACTGAATTACGTAAAAATGCTTACTTTGGTATAGAAGAGGATGGTAGTTGGGATTTTTTCCCCTGGAGCGCCTACATGTTGGGTAACCTGTATTTAACAGGTCAGGGCGTGCCTATGGATGAGGCTGAGGCGCTTAGGCTTATAAATCGTTGCATAACAGATACCAGCAGAAAAGAAGATTACGATGACAATCCAGATAAAATAAAATGCCTGCTGACTCGTTCACAAATGCACTTGTACGGCTGGGGCGTACTTGTTGACAAAAATCAGAGTGCTGCTGATATAAAAAGTGCAATTGATTTGCATAACAGCAGTTTTGCTAAGCAGTGGATTGGAAGTAATGATGAATTCCTTGACTACTACCTTTAACAACGAATAAGTACTCATGTCTGTATTTTTAAAAATTGCAAGTAGTCTGTTCTTTTTATGCTTCAGCTTAAATGCACAGGCAGATGTAGTTGTGCTTGATGATGATTTTAGTAGCAGCAAAGGTTGGAGTCCCGCAAAAGATCCTGCCGCCATAAGTATTGCTAATGGTAGCTACACGGCAATTGGCAGTACTTCAAATGAATATCACAGCACTACCAGTTTTTCACTAGGTGCCGCAGCCAGTTATCAAGTGAGTACGCAAATTACCGTAACTCGCCAAGATGCAGAGCAACTCGTCAGATGGCCTGGTGTGAGGCTAATTGCCCCATGGGGAGATCAAATTGCTATTCAATTCAGCCTAAAGTAAAAAATGTGTCTATTTCTCATAAGTTTATGGGCGAATGGAACAGCCATCATGAGATGGAAGTATGTAGACGCAATTAAAAGTGAGCTTGGTGCCACCAATGATTTACTGATAGATAGTCAAGCAGGACGCTTTACTTTATTTGTCAATGGTGAATTCGCGGGTACATCCACGGTTGTGAATTTTATGCCCAATAGCCTAGCTTTTCCTGGAGATACGGACTCCACTGTCATTTATGACAATCTAAAAATTGTAGAAACCGGCATAGATTCACATCAGGCGAGGCTTTTGCTATTAGCTAAAGTACCAGGCCAACAAGTGCTCTCTTACGACAACTTTAAGCGGCAATCCAAGAATAAAAAACTGCTGGGTAAATTAATGTCAAAGGATGATGACGATGACCTCCCTGATTGGGGTGATATGTGGAATGACGAAGATAGCAGTGCGGAGTTAGACAGTAAGCGCGAACGCTTGATCTTACAGTCAAAGAATAAAGACGCTGGATTTTCAATTGAACTATATTCGGAACAACCCATTACACTCGCTGGCGTAACAGTGAACGCCAAATTGGATTTGGTGAATTTAGGCGGCGACAATGATTGTGCTGGAGTGAAAATTAACAGCTCGCCTGAAGGCACTCTATTGAAAGGCTGCATTACCCGCTCAAAGGCAAAAATGGTTTTTCACAGCGAAACTGAAGAACAATGGACAGTTTTGTCAGTGGGTGATTTAGCAACACTTGACCCTGCCAGCGCGGATATTCGCTTGGTTTATAACGCAGGCGATGTTGTTATGTTTGTTGATGGAAAAATGATGGGGGCTAGCCATATTGATGACTACTTCTATTATTTTGATTCGGGTGTAGAGCTTGACGGCAACCAAACCGTCGAAGTAAAAGAGTTTATGGCGTCGGAAATTTAGTGGATAAATAAAACTTTACAGTGTCTTAGCAGGTAAGCCTCTGGCGCTGTGTTTAGTCGACGTCCACCAATTTTTGAGTAGCACTGGGATTTAGCGCCCTTTCTGGTAAGTCTTGATCCGACCCGGAAGCGGAACGCCCGAACAACAGGCCCGGCATCAACAGATCGGCTACTTCCGCAGCGATGCCTCGGTGGAAACAGCGGCGACACCAGCAGCCAACAACGTCAACCTGCTGGTCGAGACCGTACTGCTCAATTACATGGCACTGCACGGGCAACAGGGCGACTTTGCCGGACTGTTCACCGGGCACGGCCTGGGCAACAGCACCCTGCGGGATTCACTGACCGCGTTTGCACCCATCGTCAACGGGACGATCTGACAAAGCCGCTGCCAAGCTGCCAGGCGTTGGCCATCAATAGTCACGGCTTGACATAAGAGCGGCCAGCTCACAGCCGGGGGGAACCGCTCACCAGTTTCTCCTGGCACTTGGGCAGCATATTCCGCAGCGCGACCTGTCTGGCGCTTGTGATTGGCGCGGTACCCGCTTCCGATGCCGCCACCTATGTGGATGCCATCGCCGAGCAGTGCGTCAGAAATCCATTGCAAGCCGGAATCTGCGTTCAACCTGATACCTACGAGCGGCAGACCTACAACGACACGACCTACCCGGGACCCGGCGCGTTCCCCCGTGCCAATGCTGCTGTCAATTCAGCACAGGTGGTGACCGGTTCAGGCGCGGTCTACCAGGCCAGCGCCAGCGCCACTGCGTCATCCGACTATGGCGTACTCAAGGTGCTCGGCACAGCGGGCTCCATGGGCGGCGTTTCAAATACCCTTTTGAACAGAAGCAGCGGCCAGGCAACGGCCTCGTGGTATGACGATGTTCGCGTTACCAGCAATAGCCATGCGGCGGGCACTCAGGCGATGTTGACCGCGAGATTCAGTGTCTACGGTGGATTCCATCGTGATGGCAGCCGTGTCAGCCCCTACGATATCGTCGAAGGTTTTACCGCGGCGACCGAAGGGACATGGCGTGTCGAGGTTGCCGACATCAGTTACTCCGGCTACAGCAGGGGCAGCCTTTTCCAGAACGGCTATACCGATGCCCTGTCCGGCAATGATGTCTACAACACGTCGGCCTGGCTCGGTGATTTCACCGTCACAGCACCCATCCTGCTCGGCAATTTTTTTGATATCAGCATGCGGCTTGATGGGCGGGCTGCTGCATTGACCTGGGGTAACAATGCAAATGCTGTCTCTGCCTTCAGCCTCGGCGACTCTGCCTATTGGGGCGGTATCTCCGGTATTACCGTAAACGGGCAATCCATCGACTTCGATCTGAGTTCGACTTCCGGCCATGACTGGCGGCAGTCGAGCATACCCAGCGCAGTGCCAGCACCAGCAGCGGTCTGGTTGCTG
Organism: uncultured Gammaproteobacteria bacterium; assembly: GCA_963698405.1. Taxonomy (GTDB): domain Bacteria; phylum Pseudomonadota; class Gammaproteobacteria; order Steroidobacterales; genus SHZI01. The sequence goes on along the minus strand of CAVOQT010000005.1, from coordinate 259,011 downwards.
GGCTCCGGTATGCTGGGGTTGATCGGTTTCGCCAGATCCAGGAAGCGGTAACGACCCGGCGGGAGTGCCATAATCGCCGCATGTCCTCCCCTGCACTCGCCGACCACCTGGCCTGTCCCCGCTGCGAGCAGTCGCTGCGCCAATATCCGGACCGCAGCTGGGGCTGTGGCGCCTGCGGCATCAACTTCCCGTCGCTGCTGGATGTGCCCTGCCTGTTTGTCGAACCCTCCGCCACACTGACGGAGTGGCGCGGAAAACTGCAGTTCACGCTGGAAAAACTCGACCAGGAAGCCACTGCACTGCAGGCCGAACTGCAGAATCCCCGCCTGCGACCGCTGACCCGCGACCGTCTGAGCCTGCTCAACCGGGCGACTGTCGACCAGATCAAACGCCTGCGCGAACTGCTCACGCCGCTGGCGGTTCATCAGGCACAGGGCACCCTTGCCACTCATCTGGCCCTGCAGACCCGACTGCCCGGCGACCAGGGCCTGACCACCTACTATCCGAACATCCATCGCGACTGGGCCTGGGGCGATGAGGAAAACGAAGCGACACTCAGGCTGGTAGGTGGCTCACTGCCGGGGCGGGAGTCCGTCGACAGCCTGCTGGTGCTCGGCTCAGGCGCGGGACGACTCGCCTACGATCTGCATCAGGAGTATGCGATCGGCCTCACGCTGGCACTGGACTTCAATCCCCTGCTCGCGCTGCTGGCGCGCCGCGCCACGGCCGGCGAGCCTACCGAACTCTGGGAGTTTCCGATTGCGCCACGCACGCTGGCCGAACACGCTGTACTGCGCAGCCTGGTCGCACCGGAAGTGGTACGCGACGGTTTCCATCTGGTACTCGGCGATGCATTGCGCGCGCCACTGTTGGCCGGCAGCTTCGACGTGATCGTCACGCCCTGGGTCGTGGATATCCTGCCGGAAGACTTCCGCACGCTTGCCGTGCGGCTGAATAACCTGCTGAAGCCCGGCGGTCGCTGGATCTGTTTCGGCTCGCTCAGCTTTGCCCAGCCCATGGCGAGCCAGCGCTACAGCCTCGAAGAAACACTCGCCATCGTGATGGACAGCGGCTTTGCCGAACCGGATGTACGCGAGGACGACATTCCTTATATGTGCTCGCCGGCCAGCCGGCACGGCCGCCTGGAGAATGTCGTCACCATCGTTGCCGACAAGACACGGACGTGGCCCTGCCACCGCCCGTCATCGCGCGCTGCCAGACTGGCTGATTACCGGCACACAGCCCGTACCACTGCTGCCGGCCTTTGAACTGCAGACCATGACGACCCGTATCTATGCCTTCATCATGGGCCTGATCGACGGGCGCCGCTCGATCCGCGACATGGCGCGGCTGCTGGTCGAGCAGCGCCTGATGAGCCGCGAAGAAGCCGAACCGGCGGTACGCAACTTCCTGATCAAGATGCACGAAGACAGCCAGCGTCCGCCAGGACTGTGATGCCGCCGAAGCTAGTCGGCCTTGCCGGAGCGGATCGTCAACGGCAAGCGCACCAGCAACTCCGCGCCACCGAGCGTCGAGCGGCTGATCGACACGCTGCCGCGGTATAGCGCGACGATCTCGCGCACTACCGCCAGCCCGATACCCTGGCCGGGCACATCGCCGCGCTGATCGGCACGGATACCCCGGCCGAGCACCGCCCCGGTCTGATCATCGGGAATACCGGGACCATCATCGGCAACGCTGATCGTCAGCGCATCGCCCCGTCGCATGACTCACCGTCACCACGATGCGGCCGGCACACCACTTCCAGGCATTGTCGAGCAGGTTGCCGAAGATCTCGTAGAGATCACCCTGCTCGGCCGGATAACTCGCACCGTCCGGAATCTGCAGCTCGCAACTGACCGCCTTGTCGCGATGGATCTTGCGCAGACTGCTGACGATATCCTCGAGCGGTGGCGCCAGCGCAACCGGCCGCGCAGCGAGACTGCGCGGCCCGGAAGCGGCGGCACGCCGCAACTGGTAGTCGACCACGCTCTGCATGCGGTCGATCTGCGCACGCAGCGTCGCAGTATCCGGCTGAGCTGCCGCCCAGCTCCGTGCGCACCACGGCCAGCGGCGTCTTCAGGCTGTGCGCCAGATCATCCATGGTGGTGCGATAGCGATCCATGCGCTGCCGCTCGGAACCGAGCAGCGTGTTGAGACCGCGCGTCACGCCGGCCAGCTCGCGCGGATAGTCGGCACCGAAGGCCTCCTGCCGGCCGGCTTCGATCGCGGTGATTTCAGCCGACATGCGCCGCAGCGGCCGGAGTGCAAAGCGGATTGCCAGCCACAGGGCCGCGAGCAGCACGAACATGACGCCGGAGAACCAGCCGAGCAGCTGCTGTCCTGAAGCGGTCGAGCTGCGCCTCGTAGCCGGCCAGATCGGCAGCCGCAAAGAGCTGGAAAGCCGGTGTGGCGGTCGGCCCGAGTTCCCAGTTGATGCCGAGTCCGAACAGCAAGCACCTCGCTGCCATCGGGCAGCAGGCGCCGGCTGACCGTGCGCTCGCCAGCCTTCAGCGTCGCACCCGGCGCCAGTTCCAGCCCGACCGCCGATGGCGAACGCCACAGCGGCAGGCCGGAGGCATCGAGAATCTCGCTGTAGAGCCCGGAACCCGGATTGCGCAGACGTGGTTCCAGCAGACGCTTTGGCACCGACAGGTTGCCGGCATCGTCCGGCTCGGCCGCACCGATCAGCGCCAGCACCTGCACCTCGAGCTGATCGGTCAGCGCCGCTTCGGCGCTGCGCCTGAACACCACGTCGAGCACCACGATCGTGATGCCGAACGCGGCGATGAGCATCACCGCGCGTAATCACCAGCAGGCGGGTACTCAGCGAAGCCTGGCGACGCGACACTGCCGGATCGCCTCAGCCGCGATTCCGGCGGACGCGGCATCCGGTAACCCTGCCCGCGAATGGTTTCGATCAGGCCGAGCGTGCGCTCCGGATCGAGCTTGTTGCGCAGGCGGGTCAGCAACACCTCCACCACATTGCTGTCGCGCTCGTCGTCCTGGTCATAGAGCTGATCGGTCAGCTGCGCCTTGCTGACCACCCGGCCGGCGCGCATGACCAGCATCTCGAGCAGCCGGTATTCGAAGGCCGTGAGCGTCACCACCTGATCATTGACGCGCACTTCACGAGCCTGCGGTGTTCATCGTCACCGGGCCTGCGCGCAGCACCGGCTGTGCATGCCCGGCCGCACGGCGCAGCAGCGCATTGATGCGCGCCTTGAGTTCATCGATGTTGAAAGGCTTGACGACGTAATCGTCGGCACCGGCATTCAGGCCGTTGACCTTGTCCTGCCAGTGCTCGCGCGCCGTGAGGATCACGACCGGGAAACGAGTGCTGCGCGGCCCGCAGGCGCTTGATCAGCTCCACGCCCGGAACGATCCGGCAGGCCCAGATCGATGATGGCCAGCTGCACGGCAAACTCGGCGGCAAAGTACTCGGCCTCGCTCGCGGTTCCGGCCTCGTCGACGGTGAAATCAGCCTCGCGCAGCCTGGCCGCCAGCGACTGGCGCAGCGCCACATCATCCTCAACGATCAGCAGGCGCATCAGCAGCTCCTCAATCCATCGCACCGGTCATGGCATCGACCCGGTACTCGCGCACCCGGCCGTCGGCAGTCAGCACACGGATCCGGTATACGGCGCGCCCCTTGTCAGTACGGCGGTCGGCACGCACCACCTTGCCACCGGTGCGCTCCCTGACCATCGCCACGGCCGCATCCTTGCTGATCACCGCACGCGGTGCAGCCGGCGCCTCTTCCAGCAGCCTGCACGATCCGTTGCCGTCGGACTTCGGCTTCGCCGCACCGGCCGGCCCGCCACCAGCAAGCTAGCCAGCAGCATCAGCGCAGGGCTTGTCCGGACCGGAAATGACATGCGAGAGCATTGTCGAGGCTGATCCGGATGCTGGCAATGGCAGCACGATGCGCCTGTGTACTGAACCTGCACTGAATTCGCCGCTGGCTGGCATAACGCCGACCGATCAGGCAACCTTGCCGCCGGATCTTCAGTCGGCAACCTGGTCATGAACAACCTCGACAAGCTGTTTGAGAACAACCGCAACTGGGTCGCATCAGTCCACAAGGAAGATCCGCAGTTTTTTGCCAAGCTGGCCGGACAGCAGAACCCCGAATACCTGTGGATCGGCTGCTCCGACAGCCGCGTACCGGCCAACCAGGTCACCGGCCTGATGCCCGGCGAAGTCTTCGTCCACCGCAACATCGCCAATGTGGTCGCACATGCCGACCTCAACTGCCTGTCGGTCATCCAGTTTGCAGTCCAGATACTCAAGATCAGGCACATCATCGTCTGCGGTCACTACGGCTGCGGTGGCGTGCGTGCTGCCTACGAAGACCAGCGCCTCGGCCTCGTCGACAACTGGTTGCGGCATGTGCAGGACGTGGCCATCAAGCACCGCACGGCACTCGACGAGTTCAGCGATGATGAAGCGCGCCTCGACCGGCTGAGCGAACTCAACGTCATCGAGCAGGTCGCCAACGTGTGCCGGACCAATGTGCTGCGCGACGCCTGGGCCAGCGGCCAGGAAGTGACCGTGCACGGCTGGATCTACAACATCACCGACGGACTGCTCATCGACCTGGATCTTTCTGCCTCCAGCACCAAGGAAGTCCAGGAGATGCAGAGCGAGCGACGGCTGAAGCGCGGTCAATCGGGTCACGACGGGCTTTGAATCAAGGCCTGCCTGGCCAGATCAGGATCTGCCCTTCAGCCTTTCGCCCGCCGGCCGAGTATCTGCAGGATCTTCCACGGCGTGATCGGCATCTCGTTGACCGGCTCACCGAGCGCATTGGCCACCGCATTGGCGATCGCCGGCAAGGTACAGACGATCGGCCCCTCGCCGACTTCCTTGGCGCCGAATGGCCCAAAGGGATCGATGCTCTCGACGATGATGTGCTCGACCTTCGGCATCTCGTATGAGCGCGGCAGCCGGTAGTCGAGCCGCGAGGGATTCATCACCTGCCCGTCTTCGAGCAGCGTCTCCTCGTACAGCACCTGCGACATGCCGCTGAACACCTGGCCATCGATCTGGCCTTCGACGATACGCGGATTGATCGCGCGGCCCACGTCGTGTGAAGCGACGATGCGATCCACGGTGACGAAACCGGTATCCGGATCGATGGTCACCTCGGCGATCTGCGCACCGAAGGAATAGGCCATCGTGCCGCTTTCCTTCGGCGAGTTGTAGAAACCACGGCCCATCACGAAGCGGCCTTCGCGACTGTGCAGGGTGTCGTAGACGATCTTCTTCAGCGGGATCGCCTTTTCCGGCTGGCCCTTCGGATAGACCTGTCGGTCGCGGAACACCAGCTGCGAGGGCTTTACGCCCAGGCGTCCGGACGCCAGCACTTCAAGCTGCTTGCGCGCATCCAGCGCGGCCGCTTTCACCGCATTGCCGGTATTAAAGGTACCGCGCTGGATCAGCGCACCCACATCCAGCGGCACGATATCGGTATCGCCGGAAATCACGGTGATATCTGTAGTCTGCGCACCCAGCACTTCAGCAGCGATCATCGCCATCGCGGTGTGCGAACTCTGGCCCATGTCGGGCAGGCCCACGAACAGCGACATGGTGCCGTCGTCGACGATCTTGATGAAGGCCGCCGAGGTATCGTGCTTGAACACGCCCTTCGCGCCCGAAGCCATCGCACCGACACCGATGCCGATGCCTTTCAGCGGCGGCAGCTTGCCGTACTTGCGCTTCCAGCCGGCCTGCTTCGCCGTCTTCGTGATGCACTCGGCCAGGCCGCAGCTGCCGAAGAAGGTGCCGGTCAAGCTGGTGTGACCCTTGGTCACACCGTTGAGCAGATGGAAGTCGATGGGATCCATGCCCAGCTCACGCGCCAGCGCATCCATATGCTGGCCGAGACCAAAGGCCATCTGCGCCAGGCCGCCACCATGATGGAAGTAGTACGGGATGTTGTTGGTATGCACCAGCCGGCCGCCGTAACGGGCCGCTTCGATCTTGTACAGCGAGTGGATGTAGGAACTGGTGAGCGTCAGCACGATCATCTGCGATTCGACGTAGGCACCGGTATCAAAGGTGATGTCGGCTTCGAAGGCCTTGATCTGCCCGGTTTCCGACACGCCGGTGCGGAAGGTGTATTTCACTTCACCGCCGGCACGACAGGCGATGAACTCCTCGTCGGCCGTGGCGCGCACCTTCACCGGCCGGCCGGTCTTGCGCGACAGCACGGCAGCAACGTAGTGATGCGGGCGCACCGAAGTGCGGCCGGTAAAGCCGCCGCCGGTATTCAGGCTCATGATGCGCACCTGCCCATCGCTCAGGCGCAGCGCACCGGCCAGGCTTTTCTGGAACAGGATCGCGGTCTGGGTGGGCGTGTACATCGAGAGCTTGTCGGGCAGCGACCAGTCGGCGATCGCGACATGGAACTCGGCGTAGCAATTGTGCGAGGCATGGGTCGTATAACTGTCAGTACGCACATGCGTCGAGTTGGCAAAACCCAGCTCGACATCGCCGAGGTCCTGCGCCTGCTGCCAGGCGATATTGCCCTTCGCCTTGGCATGGATCAGGAAGGCATCGGCTCTTTGCGCATCCTGGATATTGAACAGAGCCGGCAGCGGCTCGTATTCGACCTTGATGAGCGCAGCAGCTTTTGCCGCGGTCGCTTCATCGAGTGCAGCAACGGCCGCGACTTCATCACCGATATAGTTGACGATCTCGTGGCGGAACAGCGGCTGCTCGATGCCCACATAGAGTTTCGGCGCATCGGCATGGGTGATCACTGCCTTGACGCCCGGCAGGGCCAGGGCAGCCGACGTATCGATGCTCAGGATCCGCGCGCGGGCCAGCGGACTGCGCACGATCTTTGCGTGCAGCATGCCCGGCAGCACCACGTCATCGGTAAACAGCGAGCGGCCGGTGAGCTTGTGCGCGCCATCCAGCCGGGGCTGATCGCGGCCGACGACGGCAAAGTCGGCCTTTCTAGACGCCATGACCGTCCTCCGGCGCTGCAGCGGCAGCCATGGCCTTGATCGCCTCACTCACGGCGATCTTCACCTTGATGTGTCCGGTACAGCGGCAAAGTGCGCCGGCCAGCGCCTCGTTGATCGCCTCCTCGTCCGGATCAGGATTCTCATCGAGCAGCGCCTTGGCCGTCATGATCAGACCCGGCGTACAGGCACCGCACTGCACCGCGCCGTATTCAAGGAAGGCCTTCTGCACCGGATGCAGTTCATCGCCACCGGCAACACCTTCGATGGTCGTCAGCGGACGGTTGTCCCATTCGATGGCGAGTGCGAGGCAGGACAGCACCGCCCGGCCATCGTCGCCCTGCACCGTGCAAACGCCGCAGGCGCCGCTGGTGCAGCCGCGCTTGGTGCCGGTCAGGGCCACCTGATCGCGAATCACGTCGAGCAGGGTGTCGTTTGGCGCCACCGGGACCTGGTAACGGTCGCCGTTGACGATGAGGGTGATCAGTTGTCTGGTCATCGGCTTTTCCCGTCACTCGGCAGACGGCAGTTTCTGCCGGCGTAAATCATTAAGTACACGTCGCACCAGGCCGCGCACCAGGCGCTTCTTGTAGCCCGGCGGCGTGAACAGGTTGGTGACTTCACCCAGGTCGTCGCGCGCCGCATCCGCCGCCGTCTCGATGCTGGCCTCCGTCAGCCCCTCGGCCAGGATGATCGCTGCCGACTTGTGCAGCATCAGCGGCAAGGTGCCGACCGAGCCGGCCACCAGCAGCAGCGACTTCGGCGCCCGGTTGCTGCCGGTCAGCGCGCCAGCCAGCGTGGCGTAGCCATAGTCGAGGCCAGTACGCGCTGCCGCCTTGACGAAGACAGAGCGCACACGGGCGGGCGGCACCAGCACCGCAATGATCAGTTCGCCAGCCGCCAGCGCGTTGTTCTCGATGCCATCGTCGCGGTAAAAATCGGCGAGCAGCAACTCGCGCTCGCCCTGCCCACTGCGCAACAGCACGCGAGCATCCAGCGCAATCAGCGCCGGCACCGAGTCAGCGCTGTGTATCGCACGACAGTTCGGTGCCGTCTTGATGACGTGGCAAACCTGCCCTTCCGTCTTCCAGCAGGGCAGCTGCGAACCGCGCCAGTTCTCGCTCTGGTTGGTGTACCAGCAGCGGGTCGGCAGGCACAGGTTGCCGCCCAGCGTGGCCATGTTGCGCACATGCTGCGAGCCCACGGCCCGAATCGCCTGGGCGAGGCCCGGATAGCGCACGACGATCAGCGGATGCGCGGCCAGATCCGTGAGCCGCTCGCCGGCACCGATACGCAGCGTGCCGGCCGCATCGAGGCTCACGCCGGCCAGTTCCGGCAGATCGCGCACGCTGACGCAGTGCGCCGGGACGCTCCAGGCGCAGCTTCAGGTTGATGAGCAGATCAGTGCCGCCGCCCAGCACGGCCGCGCTGCTGCCGACACTGCCGAGCGTGGCCAGCGCCTCATCGAGGCTGGCCGGGCGGTGATATTCAAACGGTGGCAACTGCACCCGGGGTCTCCCAAATCTGAACGAAAGCCGTCCTGCACGAAAAATGCCGGCTTTCATGGCAATCGTTCGGCTTCAGTTCAGCAAAAGAGTGTACTTGATGCGTCCATCGGCGTTAGATTAGTCATAACCACCTGCAGGACGCATCATGATCAAGTCAACCAGACTCCTTGCCACCCTTTTGCTCAGCACCCTCGCCGCCAGCACGGCATTCAGCGACACCGCTGATATCGACCACCGCGTACAGGCCGCCACCGATATCCTCAACGACCTGCAGCGCATCCCCGAACAGGCAATTCCACCCAATCTGCTCAACAGCGCCTATGCCGTTGCGGTGATCCCCAACGTCGTCAAGGGTGCGTTTTTTGTGAGCGGCAGCTATGGCCGCGGCGTGATGATGGTCAGGCATGAAGACGGCAGCTGGAGCAATCCCTCGCTGATCCGGCTGGGCAATCTCGGCATCGGCTTCCAGTGGGGCGTGCAGGGCGCCGACCTGGTGCTGGTGTTCAAGAATCGCCGGGGCGTGGACAACATCGCCAGCGGCAAGTTCACGCTCGGCGGCAGCAGTTCGGCCTCGGCCGGCCCGGTGGGGCGCACGGCACTCGCCATGACCGACGGCGAGTTCAAGGCGGAAATCTACAGCTATGCCCGCAGCCGCGGCCTGTTCCTCGGCGTCGCGATCGATGGCGGCGCAATCACCATCGACCGCAAGGACAACGCCAAGTGGTATGGCAGCGAAGAAAACGGTGCCAGCAGCCGGATTTTCAGCGATACCAGCCTGCCCACGCCCGAATCCGCGAAGCCGCTGCTGGCAATACTCTCAACCATGGCACCGCGCCTGCAGTGGCGCGACAGCCTCGGCTGATACACCCGCAGCACCGGCCGCCGAACCCGCTACAGATCCGGCAGCCGGCAGCACGACCTATCCGGTAGAAGACGCCGCGCCTGAAACGCAGTTCTGATCGGCGCCCCTGATCAGAATCCTGGCCAGTAGTTCCGGCCAGGATTCCTGGTCAGCGCGGCCTGGCTGCTTGTCACTTGCTGCCAGCCTTGGCAACGCTGATGCTAGTGCTGAATTTCTTTGCGTCATCGCTGCTGTTGTTATTGAAGCGGCCGATCATCGTCATGCCTTCGGGCAACTTGCCCACGGCAGCCATCTTGATCTTGCTGGTTTCAATCAGCTGGCAGTCACCCGGCTCCACGATGGTCTCCCCTTCGCTGTGACTCACCCTGAGCGGCACCGCACCGCGGCTATCCTCCACGCAAACCCGGTAGGCCTTGGTGCTCGGCCCGCGGCTCACGGTTTGCACATCGTTGTTTTCCAGCTGGAACATCCGGTAGTGCGCGAGCAGCCCGTCATTACTGTCCGCCTGGGCAACCGGTAATCCCGTAACCAGGCCGGCGCAAATCACGGCGATGAGCTTGATACTGTTCTTGTTCATGACTGTAACTCCCTGAAGGTTTTTATGCGTCTGTCGGTGCCGGGCCTCCAACCCGGCTCGAGCACAGAGCCTGCGCCGCCAGCACAGACTCATGTGTCTCGCAACAGACAAATCAACCAAAGAAGCCTGGCAAAGACGCTTTCGCGCAATCTTTCTTGCGCCGAATGTCCGCACACCGACAGACACCCTGCCCGCTATCGTCCGAATTATGTCAACCGGGTGACAGACCGGGTGACTGGGCCGGGCAACACTACTGCACAGGCGGTCGTGGGGATTCATACGACGCGAGGGCAACGCCGATGAACACGGCACGGGCAATACTCAAGAACAACGAACTGCTGCAACATCTGGACAGCAACGGCCTCGATCGGGTCGCAAACATGACGGTACGACGCAGTTACTGCGGGAATGCAACGATCTACAGCCATGGCGACCCCGGCGATGCGATCTACGGCGTCATCGCTGGCCAAGTACAGGTCAGCTCAAGAACCTCCGGCCTCGATGAGGTCTTCCTGGGCAGCTATGGCTCCGGCCGGGTTTTCGGCGTGGTTTCGGCCATCGACGGACTGCCGAGATGCGTGACCGCGCGGGCTGCACCCAAAGCCGAGGTCTTCGTTATCTGCCGCGAAAACTTCCTGCGACTGCTGACGAGCAATCCCCTGCTGGCGCTGAGCCTGCTCAATGTGTTCTGTCAGCATGAACGGATCGCTACCCGGATGATCACCGACGAGTACGCACTGAAAAGTGTGCCGGCGCGCCTGGCACACCGCGTACTGGAACTGGCCGGACCTTATGGCGACGGTGCGGATTCTGCCGACCACACGGTAGAGATCACCCAGGCTGACCTAGCCAAGTACGTCTTCGTCTCACGCCAGGTAGTCAATCAATATCTGGGCGAATGGCAGAGCCAAGGCTGGGTATCCACTTCACGTTGCCGCGTGATCGTGACGGATCGTAAGGCACTCAAGGCGGTCGCGAGTGAATCGCGATCGTCTGGCCACCGGCCTGTGCTCCGGCACCAACTGGACAAAGCGACACCCTTTAGCGACCATGCGCCCGGCACAAGGACCGGACACCCTGCATGGACATCAGCAACCAACACAATCTGCTCGCGGCACGACGTCCGGACAGCCAGCTGAAATTCGGCATCCGCGTCGGTCTGCCCGCCGCCGACCCACTGCGCGACGTGCTCGGTGCCGACTGGCATCGCGAGCACTGGTTTGGCACCGCCAGCGAACGCGATGCGGCCCTGCGCGAAATGGCCAGACGCCATCCTTTCAGCCGGATTGGCGACACGCCGAGCATCCGCCTGGAAGCGATCCAGCGCTGAAGCGGCCTGCGCGATGCACCGCATGTGGCTGGGCCTGGCCGGCGGCCTGGCAGCATTGGCCATTGCCGGCACCAGCAGCGCTGCCGAGCGCCGGCTGCCCGAAGAAATCCTCGTCACCGCCACCCGCTACCCGGTCACGGCACTCGAACTGGCCGGCAATACCGCCCGTCTCGATGCGGAGCGGATCGAACTGCTGAACGCCAGCCATATATATGAAGCCGGCACACAGGTTCCCGGCACCTGGATCACCCGCGGCAACGGCCAGGAAAGCATCACCGCGATCCGTTCACCGGCGCTCACCGGGCCCGGGCTCCTGCGGCAGCTTCCTGTTTCTTGAAGACAGCGTCGCCATCCGGCCCACCGGCTTCTGCAACGTCAACGAACCCTTCGAGATGCTGTCCGAACTGGCCAGCGCCATCGAAGTGATCCGCGGACCGGCATCGGCGCTGTACGGCTCGAATGCCGTGCACGGCACGCTGAACGTGCTGCTGCCGGATCCGGGCGCAGACCTCTTATATGTCAGCGGCGAGGCCGGGCCCGACAGCTTCATGCGCGGCAAGCTGCTCTGGGGCGAGGGCGACTGGCGAGCGGAGACGGCCTGGTCGGCGGCCTGCTCTACGATCACGACGACAGCTTTCGCGACTCGGCCGGTTACAGCCAGGCCAAGGGCTTTCTGAAGTACGGCACCGGGCTCGGCGGCGGCCAGCTCGAACTGGGCTTCAGCGGCACCGTGCTGGACCAGGACACCGCCGGATTCATCTACGGCGAGAACGCCTATCGGGACGAAGCGAGCGCCGCACCAACAGCAACCCCGATGCCTATCGCAAGGCAAACAGCCAGCGCCTCAACGCCAGCTGGCAACCGGATGCAAACCGCGCCGATGAGGGCTGGAAGCTGCTCGGTTTCCTGCGCCGTTCGGACATGGATTTTCTGCAGCACTTCCTGCCCGGCCAGCCGGTGGAGAAAAACGGCCAGACCAGCGGCGGCGCGACGCTGCTGCGCTATACGACGCTCGGCCCGGCACGGATCACCGCCGGCTTCGATACCGAAATCGCCAATGGCTACCTGGAGGAAATCCAGGCCAACCCGGAGACCGGCAATCCCGGCCGCAGGGCCGGCACTACGACTACGACGTCTGGCAGTACCTGGCCTCGCCCTATGCGCAGGCCGAACTGCCGCTGGATGCGCGCTGGACGCTGACCGGCGGCCTGCGCTACGAATGGCTGCGCTATGACTACGACAACCGGATGCTGGCCGGAAACACCCGCGACGATGGCACGGCCTGCACACCGCCCTGCCTCTTCAGCCGGCCGGCCGACCGCAGCGACGACTACACGACCCTCGCGCCGAACATCGGCCTGCTGTTGCGGCTGAACCCGGAGAACTCCCTCTACCTCACGCTGACCCGCGGCTTTCGCGCACCGCAGGCCGCAGAACTCTATCGCCTGCAGGCCGGACAGAACGTCGCCGACCTCGATTCGGAAACCATCGACAGCGTCGGAACTCGGCTGGCATCACCGGACTGCACACCTGGACCTGTCCGCTGCCGCATTTGCCATGCACAAGGATGACTACATCCTGCAGGACTCCAACCGCTACAACGTGAGCAACGGCGAAAGCCGGCATGTCGGCGGCGAACTGGAGCTGAAGCTGCGCAGCGAGACGGGACTCTATGCCGGACTCGCCGCGACCTGGGTGAAGCAGACCTATGCCTTCAGCCAGCAGATCACCGGCGGCGAAACCATCAGCTCGGGCAACGACATCGACACGGCACCGCGCACGCTCGGCAGCCTGCACCTCGGCTGGTCAGCCGACCCGTGGCTGGCGGAAATCGAGTGGGTGCACCAGGGCCGCTACTACCTGACCGCGCAGGAAAACCAGCGCTACGATGGCCACGACCTGCTTCAACCTGCGCACAGCTGGTCGATCAACCGCGAATGGCGCGTGACGGCCCGCATCAACAACCTCAACGACACGCTGTATGCCGATCGCGCCGACTACGCCTTCGGCGAGTACCGCTACTTTCCCGGCCACGACCGGGAACTGTTTCTGGAACTCAGCTAGCAGCGCTGAACGTAGCTCCGCTTCAGGACCAGCCTGACCAGTCGCCGCGGTTCTCGACGACGTGGAACAGCGCCGCGATGACGCGGCGGTCGAACTGCGTACCGGCACCACGCAGCAACTCGGCCAGCGCATCATCCATGGACATGCCCTGCCGGTAGGCGCGCGCGCTGACCAGCGCCACGAAGGCATTGGCGACCGAGAGTATCCGGCCGGACAGGCTCATCTGTTCTTCGGTCAGGCCGCGCGGATAGCCGCTGCCGTCCAGACGCTCCTGCTTCTGCGCGATCACATCGAGCACCGGCCCCTCGAAGTCCAGACCCTTCAGCAGTTCGATGCTGTAATCGACGTGCTTCTGCAGCAGCTCCCGGTCGGCAGAGGTCAGCGGCTCGGTCTTGGTCAGCAGATCGCCCGGCAGCATGATCTTGCCGATGTTGGCCAGCGTGGCGGCGAGCCCCAGCGTCTCCTGCTCGTCCGCCGGCAGATCCAGCTCGCGGGCCACCGCCTGCGCCACTTCGCTCATGCGGTTGGCATGATGGGCCGAGTACGGATCGTGCAGATCCACCGCATCCGACAGCGCACTGACCAGATGGCGCAGCATGTCCGCGTGATGCTGCTCGGCCAGACGCAGATCGGTGACGTCGCTCAGCACCAGCAGCACCAGTTGCCGTCGCTCGCCGATCCGCTCGACGGGAATGAAGCTGGCCTGATAACTGCCGAGCGCAGAGCCAAGCTGCAGCTGCAACACGCGCTGCAGCGGCACACGCTGCCGGCGCGCCTCATCGCTGAGCGCGGCGATCCCGGCAGCCGTATTGGCACCGAAGATCGCGCTGATCCGGACTGCCGACGATGCCGGCGATGGTGTTCTTCGCCGCATTGGCCGTGGCCTGATTGGTAAACACCACTTCCTGATCGCGGTTCATCAGCACGGTCAGCACATCGATGTTGTCGGTGACCGTATGCAGCAGGTCGGTCTGCTTCTGCAGCTTGGCCGCCTTGCTGCGCAGTTCTTCCGCCTGATGCCGGGCGCGCACGCTGCTGCCGTGGCGCCAGGCCGCCACTGCCAGCGCGGCGATACTGAACAACAGCAGCGACAGCGTGGCGAGCAGGAAGCGCCGACGCTCGTCCGCCGTACTCAGCGCATCCTTGGCATTCACGCCCTGCACCAGCACCCAGGGCTCGCCTGCGGACTCCAGCCCACGGATCCGCCGGCTCACCTGCAGCACGGGCATACCGCGATAGTTGTCGAGGCTCACGAAGCCGCCGGGTGACAGCACCGCAGCGACCTCGGCAAGATCAGAGCGCTCGATCGGCAGGCTGCGGCGCAACGGCGCACCGCCATCCCGCGTCGGCGACAGAAACACGATGGTGTCGTCCTGCGCGGGCAACCAGCAGGGTTTCGCTGTCTTCGGCGAATGCCGGTCCGCGACCGAGCAAGGGATAGAGTTCCTGTTCGGCACTGCGCACGCCGATCAGCACGCCATTTGGCGGACCGCCACCGGTCAGCGAACCGGATACCGCAGCCACCGCCACCGCGATCACCACGACCGCACGATCCTCGGCGTCCAGGCGCAGATCGACGAGCGTGGTGCCCGGCTTCGCCAGCGCGCGGCGCATCACCTCGCCATAGCTGTCGGCAAGTTCACCGAGTCCCGGCGTGACCACGACCGGTCGCAGCTCCGGCATCGAGCAGCGCCAGGCCATAGCTGAGCGAACGCGGCAGGTTGGCCGGCACGCGAGCCGCCGGATCCGGCATGTAGCCACCGCGCTCGGCGGCCGCCAGCATCAGATTGCGCAGATAGGCCTGCTGTGCCGACTCGGCTTGCTCGCCATCCGGCGTCTGCTGCTGACGCGCGCGCACCAGTTGCCACAGATAGAGCTGCAGCGAGGCGTTGTTCGCCAGTTCGCGCAGATCGCGCTGATCGGCAGCCAGCGACCGGGCCAGCGCATCCGCCTTGCTGTCGGCCACCAGCCCCAGCCGCGACTCCCACTGCAGCAGGTCCCGCTGCCGCTCATCTTCTATATAGAGGTTGATCAGCAGGCCACCGGCACCGACCAGCACCACCAGCGCCAGAATGGCTGCCGTGACGGACCTGCGGATATTCAGACTGTCAGTCATGGCGCACGCGGCACGTGAATCCACCAACGGGATTCATTGATGGAAAACACCGGCGCGTAGTGCACCACGTCCCGGTGCGACAGCACGGCCTGCACCTGGTTGTCGAGAATCAAGACGTCGGCACCGCGGGTCACCGCCAGCACCGCGTGCGGCACGCGCAGATTGGTGTCCTGCACGACCACCAGGCGCAGGTCGTCGGCCGGCAGGCCGAGCCAGCGCAGCGAAAAGAACTTGGTGATGGCGTAGTCCTCGCAGTCGCCGCCATTGCCCAGAAACTCGCGCGGGATCGCCCAGTAGTCCTCGACACCGTAGTTGTCGAGGTCGAGCACGTAGTCCTTGCTATTGGCATAACGGTTGACGGCCTTCAGCTGCTCACGCACCGGCAGCCCGCGGGTCTGGTCGATGAAGCGCCGCCACTCGGCCAGGTGGCAGCGGTTGATCACCCGCGCGCCGCAGTCACCGTCCTGCAGGTCATCGCTCAGATGCCGCTCGATCACGCGCAGCCACTGCGGAAAATCGCCAGGTGCTGCTGCGGCTCCTGGGGGTAGCCGAACAGGTCAACCGGAAAGGCATGGGCCGGATGCTGGCCGGCACCGAGCAGGCAGAGGGCAAGCACCCGGAGCATCGTTTTTACAGAAGCCGGACATGGTTGATTTGAGCTGTTGATCGTCAGCAAGTACTGTGTACAAGTGTTTGCGACTAGAACAAAAAGGATTATGGAAAGCAAGCTGTTACGCGCGTTGTCCCCGGCCCCGTTGCTGGCCCTGCTGCTCGTCTGCACCCCGCTGCAGGCCGACCAGACTGCAGGACGACTTCGACGCAGGCCATGCAGGCCATCGACCAGAACCAGCTGCGCACGGCCCGCGAACGCCTGACGAGCCTGCTGACCACCAACCCGAGCCTGAGTCGTGCCCGCCTCGAACTGGCGCGGGTGTACTACCTGTCGCAGGACTACACGAAGGCGCGCGAGGAAGCCCAGCGCGTGCTGACGACCCGAACACGCCGCCGGCGGTGCGGGCGACGGTACTGGCCTTTCTGGCGCAGATCGACGCCGACCAGAAGCGGAACATGGCGCGCCATCAGTGGACGCCGTCCATCTATGCCGGACTGATGTATCGACTCCAACGTCAACGTCGGCCCGCCCGCGACATCATCGACATCAACGGCACCCCGGCCCGTGGTGCCGGAGTCGCAGGAAAAAGACGACTTTGCCATGGTGATCAGTCCGGGCATCGCCCACACCTGGAACCCGGGCCGGCGTTTCGAGGCCGGCGAACAGCAGGGTATCTTCCTGTGGCAAAGCCAGGCGAACGCCTACTACCGGGCCTATGCCGATGAAGACGATTACAACCTCGGCATCCTGACGCTGCGCACCGGCCCTGCCTGGGTGGTACCCGGACGCTGGCGCGCCGGCATCGGCCTGCAGGGCGACCAGATCTTCCTCGGCGGCGACAATCTCGCCTGGTTCACGACCCTGAATCCGAACATCACCTGGGAACTCAGCCGCGGACACCGAGCTGTCGCTGGATGGCATCGCGACCGATCGCCGTTATCACGACGACGAGGAAGACGGCCGCGACGGCCTGTACCTGAGCGCCAACGCGATCGTCACCCACTATTTCCGCAACCGCACGATCGGCGTACAGGCTGGCATCGGCTATGCCGACTTCGATGCCGACGATGACCGCTTCGGTTATGACACGCCGGACCTGATGCTTGGCGTCATCGTCGAGACCTGGCAGGGTGGCTCGGCATACGCGCGGGTGAATTACCGGAACTACGAATTCGACGGACCCGAGCCGGCACCCTTCGCACCGGCCGTCGCGCGACGAGGACGAAATCCGGCTCAGCCTGGGCTTCCAGCACGAGTTCCGCGGCGATGCGCTGCAGAACTGGGTGCTGCTCGGCAGCTGGGTACACACGGACAACGATTCGAACGTCGGGATCTACGAGTACGACCGCGACGTCGTGAATCTCGGCATGGCGCGCAATTTCTGAGCTGAACAGGCAAACGACGGATTATGGAAAATGTGATGCGGATCACAGAACGACATCGGAACGAGTGATCTGCGGCACAATCTGGTGTAGAAAGAATCACAGCTGTCCAGGATGGACGGCAAGAAATACAACGAGGGCAAGCCGCGCTACAGCGGCACCCCGGGGAAGCAGCAGCATGAAGACCTTCAGGCTTTTGACCATCCTGTTGTTGTTCGCTTCGCCACTGGCAGCGACGGCTGCGGAAGCGCGCCCAGTCCGACGCGGACTGCGCTGCCCTGCTCGAACGCTGGGCGACCGATCCGAAGGCGGCACCGAAAGCGGTCATCGACGCCTGCAAGCAGCAACTCGCACAGGCGGCGGCGCGCCTGTTGCGCGCACCGGCCCGGATTGCGGCCACCGATCCCTGCGCCGGACCGGGTGCCGCGGATTCCGTGCTGTGCTGGGGACCGTGGGCCAGCGTGGCGCCGGCGGCCGGCTTCAGGGACGACCCTGCACAGCCACCCATACCGGACCGCGAGATCTGCGATGCGCGCACCGATCAGTGCCAGCCGCTGATTGCGCCTTCAGTCGCCACCCGAGCCCACCGCTGGCAGTTGCACGCCAGGCACGCCCTGCGGCTTTGCCACCGTCGTCAGCGGCATCAGCAGCACCGATGATGCCGAGGACACCGACTTCGCCCGCTTCGACATGGCCGCCGACGGCAGCCAGTTCACGGTCTCGCCGGAAGGTGGCGCGGACATCAATTCCGTTAGCGGCATGACGCACCAGCGTCACGCCAGCGTAACGACGGCTACGAAAACATGCGCTCCAACGGCCGCGTCGGCGATGAGCAGTCACGCATCGCAGCGCGCGTGGTGCGCGACGACGACGACCAGGTACTGCTGGCCGCCGACATCTGGAGCCACGGCAATCGCGCCACCCAGACTCGCCCAGTCCGGCTACTTCGCCTGGGGCAACGCCACCAGCCAGGCGGGCCTCGATGCGCTGAATGCCGGCAACGTCAGCGTCAACTTCAGCGGCGCGATGTCGGTGGACAAGGACCACGGTCGGTTCGATGACCGTCGACTTCGGCACCAACCCGACCTGGACCGGCACCTGGACCAACCCCGGCTACAGCTTCGGTGCCGGTGGCACGGTGAGCGGTGCTGACCTGATCTCCCAGCCGGACCAGTTCACGGATAATGTCGTCGCCGACCAGAGCTTCGTGCAGGGCGTACTGCTCGGCGAACCGGGCGGCGCACGCGGCATCGCCCACATCATCGACGTCACGCTGGAAGGCCAGGACCGCATCAAGGATGTCGGCCTGCTGCGCGAAGTGATCGCAGACTGATACCGAAACGGAACAACAGACAGAAGAGTTTCATCATGAACACACGCAATATTTCCGGCCTCTGCCTGCTGTTGGCGCTCGCACTTGCGGGCAACGCCGGGCAGCCAGCCTGGTACTGAAGCCCTCGCCGGCATGACCGTCATCGGGGGCGTGATCCAGATCGGCCAAGGCGGCACGGTCAATCTCGACCTGCAGCTGGTGCTGGATGAAGGCGACGACCTGCCGGGACGATTACGGTGGCGCGATCGTCGTGAGCTACGACTCGCGCCAGTTCGATTTTGGCGGCTTCGCGCCCAACGGCGTCACCTACTTCTGCGACCCGCTGCCGCCCGGCGGCTGCGCACCGATCGTGACCACAACCGGCTTTGCAGAAACCGTGCGCTTCGGCTTCGAAAACGCCAACAACACCAACGTGGTCGGCACCTTCAGTTTCACCGCGAATGGCGCAATCGGCAACTCGCCACGCTGGGACTCGCCGATGAGGACGACTTCTTCGGTACTTTCTCCGCTATTACCCGGGCTATCAACCGATGGACTGGACTTCAGCGGCGCCAGCGTTCGACCGTAGCCCACTGCCGGCCAGCGTGTGGCTGCTCGGCACCGCCATCGGCGCGCTGGCTGCGCGTCGCCGCCTGCGCCGCACCGCCGGCTGAGACGCCATCCGATGCGGGCCGGCGTACTGGCCCTCGCCCTGCTGCTGAGTTCGGCGGTACCGGCTGCGCCAGCCGGGGATCCCGACTGGCACATTCCGCTCGCGCCCGATACCGCCGGCGAGTCGCAGCGGCCTGAAGCCGTGCGCCTGCGCGCGGCGCTCGCCCGTTACCGGCAACTCGCTGCTGACGGCGGCTGGCCCGAACTGCCCGCCGGCACGATCCTGCAGGCCGGACAGCGCGACGAACGGGTCGCCCTGCTGCGCGATCGCCTGCGCATCAGCGGCGACTTCAACGGCCTACCGGCCACCGCCGATGCCTGGTTTTTCGATCAGCCCACGGCAGCAGGCCCTGCAGTCCTTCCAGCGTCGCCACGCCCTGCCCGACTCCGGTCAACTCGACGAGCGCACGCTCGCGGCACTCAACGTACCGGTCGGCGATCGCGCATACAGCAATTGCAGGCCACGCTCACCCGCTGGAACTGGCTGCCACGCGATCCTGGGCCACGCTACCTGTGGGTCAACGTGGTCACCGGCACGCTGGAAGCTCGTCGACCAGCGCGAGACCGTCCTGCAGATGCGGGTCATCGCCGGCCATCCCAGCCGGCCGACGCCGAGCTTCCAGGACGACAGTCCGGCAGATCGTCGTCAATCCGTCCTGGTCCGTGCCGCACACCATCGCCGTCGAAGACCTGCTGCCGGCCCAGCAGGCAGATCCCGACTTCTTCGCGCGGCTCGGCATCCGGGTGTTTCGCGGCAGCGGCGCCGATGCCCGCGAAGTGGATGCCCGCAAGATCGACTGGCAGCGCCTCGGCCCGGAGCGCTTCCCCTACCGCCTGCTGCAGAAACCCGGCCCGCTGAACAGCCTCGGCCGCTACAAGCTGGTGATGGACAATCCTTACGACATCTACCTGCACGACACGCCATCGCGGCGACTCTTCGATCTGTCCAGCCGCACCTTGAGCTCCGGCTGTATCCGGCTCGAGCAGCCGGAAGCGCTGGTGCAGCTGCTGCTGGCGGGAACGCCCCTGCCGGCCGGCACGGAAGACGGCACCAGAACCCGGACACGTCACGCTGCCGAGGCCGATTCCGGTCTATATCGTCTATCTGACATCGTGGGTTACACCTACAGGCGAGGTCAATTTTCGGCCAGACGTTTACGGGCGGGATGCCGGGCTGCGATAATCCCCGGCTTCGCGAAGCTGACTCCTCAAGGAACCCCAAGATGGCAGAACCAAAGCTCAGCGCCCCGGCGGGCGGCGCCAAGATCACCATCAGCAACGGCAAGCTGACGGTCCCGAACAACCCGATCATCCCCTTCATCGAAGGCGACGGCACCGGCCCCGACATCTGGCGCGCCTCGGTGCGCGTACTCGACGCCGCGGTCGCGAAGGCCTACGGCGGCAAGCGCAAGATCCACTGGCTGGAGGTCTTCGCCGGCCAGAAGGCCTACGACAACTACAACACCTGGCTGCCCGACGACACCGTCGAGGCCTGCCGCGACTACCTGGTTTCGATCAAGGGCCCGCTGACCACCCCGATCGGTGGCGGCATCCGCTCGCTGAACGTGGCGCTGCGCCAGCTGCTCGACCTCTACGTCTGCCTGCGCCCGGTGCGCTGGTTCAAGGGCGTGCCCTCCCCGGTCAAGAAGCCGGAGAAGTCGACATGGTGATCTTCCGCGAGAACACCGAAGACATCTACGCCGGCATCGAGTTCGAAGCCGGCACCGAAGGCCAACAAGAAGTTCCTCGAACTGTTCAAGGCCAACTTCCCGAAGGAATTCGGCAAGATCCGCTTCCCGGACACCTCGGGCATCGGCATCAAGGCCATCTCGCAGGAAGGCACCGAGCGGCTGTTCCGCGCCGCGATCGAGTACGCGATTGCCAACCAGCGCAAGAGCGTCACGATCGTGCACAAGGGCAACATCATGAAGTACACCGAAGGCGCCTTCCGCAACTGGGGCTATGACCTTGCCGAGCGCGAATTCGGCAGCAAGGTCTACACCTGGGACCAGTGGGAACGCACCAAGGCCGACAAGGGCGAGAAGGCCGCCAACGAGGAGCAGAAAGCCGCGCTGGCCAAGGGCGCTGTGCTCATCAAGGACGCCATCGCCGACATCACCCTGCAGCAGGTGCTCACCCGCCCCAGCGAGTTCGACGTGATCGCCACGATGAACCTCAACGGCGACTACCTCTCCGACGCCCTGGCCGCGCAGGTCGGCGGCATCGGCATCGCGCCGGGCGGCAACGTCAACTACGTGACCGGTCACGCCGTCTTCGAGGCCACGCACGGCACCGCGCCGAAGTACGCCGACCTCGACAAGGTCAACCCGGGCTCGGTGATCCTCTCCGGCGAGATGATGCTGCGCTACATGGGCTGGACCGAGGCCGCCGACAGCATCATCAGCGCGATGGACAAGACCATCGGCGACAAGACTGTCACCTACGACTTCGCCCGCCTGATGGAAGGCGCCCGCGAAGTGAAGTGCTCCGAGTTCGGCGACGCGCTGATCCGGAACATGTAGTCACCCTCCGGAGCGGCTTCAGCCGCGATTCCCGAGGCCAATAATCGCGGCTGAAGGCGCTCCTACGGGCGCCACGGGAGTGGCAGCCGTGTCGCGATACGAGGTTCTGCAGGCAGAGCTGGGTCCACTGACCCGTCGGCAGCTGTGTCGCCATCATGCTGCCGACGGTCTGTCAGCCATCGCGCTGATCGCGCTGCGGACAACTTCCGCACCGGGCTGACGCCGCCCTGGCGCCTCACCACGCTCCTGCTGCTGCCGTCCCACACTTCCTGTGGCGGGGCCTCTTTCCCGCCTACCGCAGCCGCTCGGAGCGCCGCGCCGCCATCCGCCGTGAACTGCGGGGACTCGATCGGCGTATCACCGCGATCTTTGCCGGCTACCGGGAGCGGCAACAGGGCGAACACTTCAAGAAGGCCTACGAACTCGCCGGCCGGCCGGTCCGCGAACTGGAAGAAGCCCTCTCGGTCAGGCATGTTCCGTGAGCGGCGCGAGGTGTTCGTCACCGCCTTCATGCGCCAGGGCATCGCGGTACGCGTCACCGCCTCGATCGGCTCACCGATGCGCTGCTCGGCGGCCGACAATCCGGCGCGCTGGAAAGAACACATCGAGCGGCTCGGCTGCGACGAGATCCGCCAGTATCACAACCACCCGGTACATAACGGCCACACCTCGCCTTCACGAACCGATGTCAGGACTTCGAAAACGCTGCGCAAGCTGCTCGGCCCGCACGGCACCAGGCTGCGCTCGCTGATCATCTGCTGGAACCCCGCCCGGGAATGGAAGGTCTTCGAGCACGACACGCAGGGCAAGCACTGGCTGCACTTCGAGTTCGATGCTGCCGCATAGAAGCGGCCGGCCCCTCAGCTCACTTCCGTGACTGCCAGCAGCCCTGATCACCTGCAGGAAATCCTCGCCGTAGGCCGCCAGCTTGCGTTCACCGATACCGGACAGCGCGGCCAGCGCCTGCGGGTCCATCGGCCGCTGACGCACCATCTCCGCCAGCGTGGCATCGTGAAACACCACATAGGGCGGCACGTTCTGCGCCTTGGCGAGCGCCATGCGCAGTTCGCGCAGCGCATCCCAGAGCTCCCGGTCTGCCGCCGAGGCAAAACTGCCGGCCGCGAGCACTGCCGGACTTTCCGCCACTGCGCTTCGCCCGACCCTTTGCCACCGGCGCTTCGCGGCGCAGCCACAGCTGCTCCTCGCCGCGCAGCACGCGCCCGGCAGGCATCGCGTCAGATGCAGGCCGCCGTGGCCGTCCACATCCACGCTGAGCAGGCCGCGCGCGATCAGCTGGCGAAACACGCCACGCCAGGCCGTCGCATCGAGTTCCGTGCCGATGCCGAAGGTCGAGATCCGGTCGTGGCCGAAGCGGCGGATCCGCTCGTCGTCCTTGCCGAGCAGCACGTCGATCAGGTACATCACGCCAAAGCGCTGGCCGGTGCGGTGCACGCAGGACAGCGCCTTCTGCGCCACCACCGTCGCATCCCAGGTCTCCGGCGGCGACGAGGCAGTTGTCGCAGTTGCCGCAGGGCTCCGGCAGCGACTCGCCGAAGTAGGCCAGCAGCGCCTGGCGGCGACAGCCGGTCAGCTCGCACAGGCCGAGCATCGCGTCGAGCTTGTGGCGCTCGACGCGCTTGTGCGCATCGTCTGCGGTCGACTCGGCCATCATCTGCCGCAGCATGATCACGTCCTGCAGGCCGTAGCTCATCCAGGCATCGGCCGGCAGGCCATCGCGGCCGGCGCGGCCGGTTTCCTGGTAGTAGGCCTCGACGCTCTTCGGCAGGCTCAGATGCGCGACGAAGCGCACGTTGGGCTTGTCGATGCCCATGCCGAAGGCGATGGTCGCCACCATCGACCAGGCCCTTCCTCGCTGATGAAGCGTGACTGGTTGGCGCTGCGCACCTCGGCGCTGAGGCCCGCGTGATAGGGCAGCGCCGGCACGCCCTTGCTGCTGAGCCAGTCGGCCAGGTCATCGACCTTCTTGCGCGACAGGCAGTAGACGATGCCGGCCTCGCCGGCGTGCTCCTCGCGGATGAAGCGCAGCAGCTGGTCGCGCGCGTTGCCCTGCCCTTCATGCAGGCGGTAGCGGATATTCGGCCGGTCGAAACTGCTGATGAATATCCGCGCCTCATCGAGTCCGAGCCGGGCGATGATCTCCTGCCGGGTCCGCTCGTCGGCGGTGGCGGTCAGCGCGATGCGCGGCACCTCCGGAAAGCGCTCGTGCAGCACCGAGAGCTGCAGGTACTCGGGCCGGAAGTCATGGCCCCACTGCGACACGCAGTGCGCCTCGTCGATGGCGAACAGCGCGATCGGCACGGCATCGAGCAGCTCGAGCATGCGCTCCATCATCAGGCGCTCGGGCGCGACATAGAGCAGATCGAGTTCGCCGGCACGCAGCTCGCGCTCGACGCGGCGGGCCTCGTCCGGACGCTGAGTGCGAATTCAGGAACGCCGCGCGCACGCCCAGCTGGCCGAGCGCCGCCACCTGGTCCTGCATCAGCGCGATCAGCGGCGAGATGACGATCCCGGTGCCATAGCGGACCAGCGCCGGAATCTGGTAGCACAGCGACTTGCCGCCGCCGGTCGGCATCAGCACGAGGGCATCCTCGCCCGCGATCAGGCTGGCAACCACTTCATCCTGGGGCGGACGGAAACAGTCGTAGCCGAACACGCTGTTCGAGGATATGCGTGGCCTGATCGGTCATGTGCAGGGATGGCATCAGCGCAGCTGGCTGTCCGGCGTCGGACCAAAGAACATCTCGAAACCGACGCCGATGCCGGGATTGATCTCGCGCTCCTCCTCCAGCGTCTCACGCGGCCAGGTCACGAGGCTCAGCAGATCGATGAACAGCCAGCGCCGGAACACCTGCTGGCGATAGCGCACTTCAGCGCCATAGTTCTGTATGGGCACATCGGCAGCGGTCTCACCGCGCAACAGCGCCGTGTAGCTGATGGCGCGGCGCGAACCGAGGCTCTGGTAGGCCGTCACACCGGTGCCCCAGTCCAGGCCATCGGTATCCTCGGCAACCGTGCCGACATTGTTCCAGCGCAGCAGCAGACGGCGAGTTGACCAGGTGATCGAATGCGACCTGGGTGGTGGCACCGAAGCCGCGGCTGTCACGCCAGAAGGGCGTCTCGCGAAAGCGCAGCATGTTGTCTGTCGTTGAAGATGAAATTGTGCCGGTAGGTCGCCTTGACGTAGGGGTCGACCGGGAAGCGGAGGCGCACACCGATACCGAAGTCGAAGCCCTTCTCCAGATCGTCCTGCTTGGCATAACCGAGGCCGAGCAGCCAGGCATCGTCGGTTCTCCGAACCCAGGACTGCGGGCTGCGGATTCTCGGAATCCGTGGGACGCTCCTCGACGAGTTCCTGCTCATCGCCACGGCCCAGGGTGATTCGCGCCCGGTTCTGGAAGGCCGGCAGGGCGAGTCGCGCCCTGAATCTTCAGTCGCGTATCGAAATTGTCGCGCCGGTCCAGGGTCTCGTACAGGCCGAGCCGGCCATAGGTGCTCGTTCGAATCCTGGTCGAAGCGCGGATTGCCGAACAAGCCATCGAACCATGAGGCAGCCCCGCACACACCGGAATAGACACCGCGCTGGACATCGTCGATCCATGCATCCGCCTCAGCGCCGGATTTGCGCACTTCACGGCCGGGGTTTCGGCAGGCGGAACCGGGGGGCCGGCAGCAGGATCCTCGTCCGCAGCGCAGACAGGGCTGGACCATCAGCAAGGACAGCCCCAGCCAGCAAACGCCGCATGTCAGCCGCATGTACATGACATAACTCTGCCTGATCTGGCGACAAAAAACCGGGCGCAGATATCGCTTTCGCCCTATGCGGCAGATAGTGGTTCGCCGGGCGCAGACGGATTCCAGTACGCGAATCTCAGCCTCATAGGCCTCTGTCTCCGCGTTGAGACGTGCGGCATTCCAGCCCAGATGTTTCGCGGCCACTGGCAGGGCGCGCTGCAAGGCGCTACGACCGAGGTCCGGGCCTAAACCCGCCATGCAGCGACGCAACAGGATGTCGGCCATACCGAGGCAAACTCCTCGCGCACAGCAAACACGACTTCGGCGGCAATGGCCCCGCTGAAGTTCGCAGATCACCCCGGCCAGGTCCGGATCGCTGACCGCCAGTGCGGCGACCGCTGGCGCGCGCGCGCCATAGACATCGACCAGGTGTGCCTGGCTGGCAGGCAGCCAGCCCCGGCACACGGGCGAGTTCAGCGAGGAGCTGCGCACGATCGCCACCACCACCGGGCAGCGCCAGTTCGGCCGTCGTGCACGGCGCAGCCTCGATACCGAGGCGTTGCACAAGCTGATCGACCGCCTCTTCCGCCAGATGCCGATAGGTCGTGATCTTGCCGCCGATCACCGAGTACAGACCGCGCGCCGTGCGCCCGTGATGACGGATCTGGTGACGACGGGTGATCGCTGCCGTCTCGCGCAGGCCCTGGCGCGGCAGCGGGCGCAGTCCGCTGTAGGCGTACAGCACGCTGTCACGTTTCAGTTCAGCGCGCGGAAACACGTGGGCCGCCTCCGCGAGCAGATAAGCGATCTCGCTCTCCTCGGCATGCACGCTGGCGGGATCCGCATCACAGCGTGTATCGGTGGTGCCGATCAGTACCAGGCCATTCCACGGCAGGATGAAGAACGGCCGGCCATCGCTGCGCGCTTCGGCATAACAGGCCACATCCGACATGCCGGCGAAGCGCCGCACCACGATGTGCGTGCCCTTGGTCGGGCCCATGAAGCGTGGCATCGAACAGTCGGCGCCGGCCAGCACCCGGTCCACCCAGGGACCGGCAGCATTGACGACGGCGCGTGCGCGCAAGGGTTTCTTCGCTGCCCGCTGCGACTGTCGCGAACCACGACGCCCTGCACCTGGTTGCCTTCCAGCACGATGCGCTCAACTGTCGTGTAAGTGCGAATCGTTGCCCCCGCCGCCTGCGCGGCCAGCGCATTCTCGACCACCAGCCGTTCGACGAAGGTCACCTGCGCATCGTGATAGACGATGCCGCCGTCGAGTCCCTCCGGATTCAGCGCCGGCACCTCTGCCAGGGCTGCATCACGCGACAGCCGGCGGTGCCCGGGCAGCAGAGCCACCGATCGACAGCAGGTCATAGACCCACAGTCCGAAATCGATGGTGTTCATGCCGCGCCGGCTGTGTGTATAGACCGGGATCAGCAGTGGCAGTGGCCGGACCAGGTGGCCGGCATTGCGCAACAGGTTGGCGCGCTCCTGCAGCGACTCGTGCACCAGCCCCAGTTCACCGAACTCGAGATAGCGCAGCCCGCCGTGGATCAGCCGGCTCGACCAGCGCGTGGTACTGCTGCACAGATCAGCCTGTTCAACCAGGCAGGTGCGCAGGCCGCGCAGTGCGGCATCGCGTGCGATTCCCGCACCGTTGATGCCGCCGCCAATGACGATCAGGTCGAACTGCATGCTTGTGGGAACGGCTTCTGTAGGAGCGGCTTTAGCCGCGATTCTTTCCACCTGGCCAGGAATCGCGGCTAAAGCCGCTCCTACTTGGGCCGGACCTGGCCGGTACCGTGCACCAGGTACTTGTAGCTGGTGAGCTGTTCGGCGCCGACCGGACCACGGGCATGAATGCGGCCGGTCGCGATACCGATTTCAGCACCCATGCCGAACTCGCCGCCATCGGCAAACTGCGTTGAAGCATTGTGCAGCAGGATGGCGCTGTCCAGATCGTGCAGGAATTTCTCAGCCGCCTGCACATCGGTAGCGATGATCGACTCGGTATGCCCCGAGCCGTAACGCGTGATGTGTGCGATGGCGGCATCGATATCGCTGACCACGCGGCAGGACAGGATGGCGTCCAGGTATTCGGTGCTCCAGTCGGCCTCGTCAGCCGGCTTGACGCGTTTATCGAGCTTGCACAGCTCGGCATCGCCGCGCAATTCGCAGCCGGCCGCGACCAGCGCGTCGGCAACCGGCTGCCAGTGTGTCGCCAGGCAGTCGCGGTCGATCAGCAGGGTTTCAGCCGCACCGCAGATGCCGGTGCGTCGCATCTTGGCATTCAGCACCACTTCAACGGCCATCGCCACATCAGCGGAACGGTGCACATAGACGTGGCACAGCCCTTCGAGATGCCCGATCACCGGCACGCGCGCATCGGCCTGGACGCGGGCGATCAGGCTCTTGCCGCCACGGGGCACGATCACATCGATGAATTCCTGCATGTTCGCCAGCAGATAACCGACCGCATCACGGCTCGCAGTCGGCACCATCTGGATGGCAGTCTCCGGCAGCCCTCCGGCGCGCAGACCGGACACCAGCGCCGCATGGATCGCGTGACTGGAGTGAAAACTCTCCGAACCACCGCGCAGGATCACGGCATTACCGGACTTCAGGCACAGCGCGCCGGCATCCGCAGTAACGTTCGGCCGGCTTTCATAAATGATGCCGATAACGCCGAGCGGTACGCGCACCCGCTGGATACGCAGGCCATTCGGACGCATCCATTCAGCGATGACCGTACCGACCGGATCAGGCAACTCGGCAACCGCTTCAATCCCTGCTGCCATCGCCTCGACGCGCTTCGCATCGAGCGCGAGCCGGTCCAGCAGTGCCGCAGAAAGATCTCGCTTCTGCGCTGCCACCATGTCGAGGGCATTGGCCGCGAGGATCTCGCCACTTTGCGCACGAACGGCGGCGGCAGCGGCCAGCAGCGCTTGCGTCTTCTGTGCGGCACTGGTCCGCGCCAGCACGCGCGCTGCTTCGCGGGCCTGCAGGCCGAGCGCGCGCATGGCTGAGGCCAGGCCCTCGACGGTGTCCGTCGGCTGGCTTGATGTCTGTGTCGCGCTCATAAGGGTCTGACTCAGTTGTCCAGCAAGGCGAGATTGTCCCGGTGGATCAGTTCTTCACGGCCACTGTAGCCCAACAGCGCGGCGAGTTCCTCGCTGCGCCGGCCGCGAATACGCCGCGCCTCCTCACTTGAGCAGGTCACCAGGCCGCGCGCCAGGTCACGACCCTCGAGATTGCGAACCAGCACCGCATCGCCGGGCTGAAAGTCACCGCTGACCTCGACCACGCCGACCGGCAGCAGGCTGCTGCCTCCGCGCAGCGCGCGCTCGGCCCCTGCATCGATGGTCAGACTGCCGCGCGGCACGAGTGTGCCGGCGATCCACTGCTTGCGCGCCTGCCGCGGTGTGCGCCCCGGCAGAAACCAGGTGCAGGCAGCACCGTCCTCGATGGCCTGCAACGGGAAACAAGCGGCGGCCGCTCGCGATCACCGTCGCACAACCGGCATTCATGCAGATCCGCGCTGCCACCAGCTTGGTGACCATGCCGCCAGAGCCATACTCGGTTGCCGAGGCACCGGCCAGTGCTTCGATGGCCGGCGTCAGTTCGCGCACCTCCGGTATCAGCGTGGCGCCCGCATTCAGGGTCGGGTCGCCGTCGTAAAGACCGTCCACATCGGAGAGCAGCACGAGGACATCAGCGCTGGTCATCTCGGCAACGCGCGCGCCGAGCCGATCGTTGTCACCGTAGCGGATCTCCTGCGTCGCCACCGTATCGTTCTCGTTGATGATCGGTATTACCTTCAGCCGCAGCAGTGTTTCCAGCGTATTGCGGGCGTTGAGGTAGCGGCGGCGGTTCTCGGTATCGTCGAGCGTCAGCAGTACCTGGGCGATCTTGATGCCACGCGGCTCGAGCAGGTCCTGGTAAGCATGTGCCAGCAGGATCTGGCCAGCTGCAGCAGCAGCCTGCGCATCTTCCAGGCGCCGCTGATCACGCGTCATGCCGAGATACTGCCGGCCCAGCCCTATCGCTCCGGATGAGACCACCAGCACCTGCTGGCCGCGTGCCTGCAGCCGGGCGAGTTCATCGGCGATGGACTCCAGCCAGGCGCGATTGAGCCGCCCGTGACTCGCGGTCGATGAGCAGTGAGGAGCCGATCTTGAGCACGATCCGGCCAGCGCTGCGCAGTGCAGCGTTACGGCTAAGGACTGTTGGGCCTCTGGCGTCATACGCCGGCACTCCGGATGTCAGCTGACCTGTGGGCCGGTATCCCCGCGGCCCACGGCCAGCGGTCCGCTGCGTACCACAGCGAGTATCTCCGCATGAGCGGCGGCACGGTTGATGAGGTCATCGATACGGGTCGCCGCACCCGTCAGTTCGACCGTGTAGCACTGCGCCGATCGTCCAGCACCCGCGCACCTTCCTGCCGCACCAGTTCGTGAATACGGGCCAGTTCGCTCGTCTTCCACCCTGAGCTTCAGCAACAGCAGTTCACGTTCGATGTGATCGCCTTCGGTCAGGTCGACGATGCTGACCACATCGATCAGCTTCAGCAACTGGTTGTTGATCTGGCCGATCACATGATCGGAACCGAGCGTCACCAGGGTCAAGACGCGACACGAGCGGATCCTCGGTCGGCGCAACGTTCAGGGATTCGATGTTGTAGCCACGGGTCGAAAACAGCGACGCAACCCGCGTCAGCGCACCGGCCTCGTTCCGCAACAGGATGGAAATGATGTGGCGCATCGGATAACCGGCAGACAAATAGAAAAAAAACGGGTCGGGAATACTCGCCCAGATCCACTTCTATTGCAATGCGGGAGTAGTTGGTTAAAACTCCCGCGAAGCTTTGCGGTCAAATCCTTTGAGGGCCTGCAAGAGCCCGGAAACCGCTCCTGCTGCGTCGCGATCATCACACCGAACACAACTTTATGACAACACGAACCCAGACTGCCGAAACCAGACCCCACCCGCTTGCCGGCAAGCGCATGACCGGTGCCGAGATCATCGTCCAGGTACTCGTCGATGAGGGCGTACAGACCGTATTCGGCTACAGCGGTGGCGCGATCCTGCCGACCTACGATGCCGTGTTCCGCTACAACGATGAGCACCGGGACGAGAACTGGCATATGCACCGCTGCCGCTGATCGTCCCCGCCAACGAGCAGGGTGCGGGCTTCATGGCGGCCGGTTACGCCCGGGCCAGCGGCCGGGTCGGCGTGTGCATGGTCACCTCCGGCCCCGGCGCCACCAATACCGTCACCCCGATCCGCGACTCGCTGGCCGACTCGGTGCCCATTGTCGTGATCTGCGGTCAGGTGCCGACCAATGTGATCGGTACCGATGCCTTCCAGGAAGCACCGGTCTCGGCGATCATGGGCTCGGTCGCCAAGCACGTCTTCCTGGTCACCGACCCGCATCAGCTCGAAGCAACGGTGCGCACGGCCTTCGAGATCGCCGCGATGGGCCGTCCCGGGCCCGTGGTCATCGATGTGCCCAAGGACGTGCAGAACTGGGTCGGTGAATTCCAGGGCGCCGGCCTGCTGCCCATCGACGCCTATCGCAAGCGCATCGATGCAGCGATCGGCAGCGAGATCCCGGCCAGTGCCGCCAAGTCATTCTTCGACATCCTGCGGGAGCTCACGCCGCCCGCTGATCTATGCCGGCGGCGGCGTGGTCAGCGCCAATGCGTCTGAAGCCCTGCGCGCCTTCGCCGCAGCGCTTCGGCATTCCCGTCACCACCACGCTGATGGGCATCGGCGCCTGCGACACCACCGACCGCGCTGTCGTTGCGCATGCTGGGCATGCACGGCGCACGCGGCTGCGAACTATGCGGTGGATGACTGCGACTTCCTGATCGCGATCGGCGCCCGCTTCGACGACCGCGTGGCAGCAGTCCCGGACAAGTTCGCGCCCAGGGCCCTCAAGATCGCCCACTTCGATATCGACCCCTGCGAGATCGGCAAGGTCAAGGCCGCCGACTGGCACAACGTCGGCCTGCTCGACCGCGACCTGCGCCAGCTGATCGCCTGGGCCGACAGCACATGCGCTGCGCACCGACTTCAGCGCCTGGCACCGGGAACTGGACGAACTGAAACGCACCTACGCGATGGACTACGACCGCGCCAGTCCGCTGATCCAGCCCAACTACATCATCGAAGCAGATCAACCGGCTACACGCGCGGCGATGCCATCATCACCACCGGTGTCGGCCAGCACCAGATGTGGTCTGCGCAGTACTTCGATTTCCGCGAACCGCGGCTGTGGCTGACCTCCGGCAGCATGGGCACGATGGGCTTCGGCCTGCCCGCGGCCATCGGCGCACAGTTTGCCCATCCGGAGCGGCTGGTCATCGACATCGACGGCGATGCCAGCATCCGCATGAACCTCGGCGAACTCGAAACGGTGACCACCTACAAGCTGCCGATCAAGATCGTCGTGCTCAACAACTTCGGCGACGGCATGGTCAAGCAGTGGCAGAAGCTCTACTACCAGGGCCGGCTGTCAGCCACCGACAAGTCACTGCATCGCAAGGACTTCGTGCGCGCCGCGCAGGCCGACGGCTTCGAGTATGCCGTGCGCCTCGACAGCAAGGCAGATGTGCCGCGCGTCATCCAGGAGTTCGTCAGTTTTCCGGGACCGGCATTTCTCGAAGTCATCATCGACCCGGATGCGGGCGTGTACCCGATGGTCGGCCCCGGCATGGCCTACGACCAGATGATCACCGGCGATTTCATTCCCAGCCGAAATGCGGCCAAAGACCCAGGGAAGGATCCCGGCAGCAGCAACTCGATGTTCTGATTCCCCGGTAGGAGCGGCATCAGCCGCGATTCTTTCCCGCAGGAGCGCATTCAGCCGCGACCCCTCCCCCGTAGGAGCGCCTTCAGGCGCGATCTGGTATGCGGGAAAAGAATGATTCGCGCCTGAAGGCGCTCCTACCAGAGAATCCGGGCACCAGGCTCAGGGGCTGATTCAGCAACGATTCCTCGAGGGTGCTCATGTCCTTCGCCGTGCCGCGCTGGATCAGCAGGGCCTTCTTGCGCACGAAGCGCAGCAGCCCGGACGGCGCCCATGCGTGAAGCGCCGAGGCCGGACAGGCTGAAGGCGTTCTTCTCGGCATCGAACACTTCGGTGGTCAGCGCGCCGTCATTGATGCTGACGGCACCCACATTCAGGCGGCGCGCGACCGCCAGCGCTTCTGCCTCGTCACCGAATACCGCGGCCGACAGGCCATAGACCGAATCATTGGCGAGCCGCACAGCCTCGTCTGACGTGCCGAAAGCCCAGCACCGGCAGCACCGGGCCGAAGGTCTCCTCGGTCATCAGCGTCATGTCGTGAGTGACGCCGGTAACGACGGTCGGCCGCAGCCAGGCACCGCCCCCGTGTTTCTCGATCACGCCGCCAGTGAGAATGCGCGCGCCCTTCTCACCGCATCGGCAAGCTGCGCCGCGATGATCTCTGCCTGACGCGCGAAAATGAGCGGGCCGACCTGGCCCCGGTGACTGTCCGGGTAATTGAGCGGTACCGCTTCGGCACGGGCCACGAGCCGGTCAAGAAATGCCTGCTGATCCGCTCATCCACATACACGCGCTCCAGCGACTGGCAGGCCTGCCCGGTGGCCTGCACCGAGGCGCGCAAGCACCACGGCGGCGGCGCGATCCGGATCGGCCGAAGCCGAGCACGATGACCGGATCCTTGCCACCGAGTTCGAGAAAGGCGGGAATGAAGCGGCTGGCACAGGCCTCCGCAACCTTGCGCCCGGTGGCCACGCTGCCGGTGAAGCAGACGGCGTCCGCCTGCTCGATCAACGCTGCACCGGTCGACCCATCACCGGTGACGAAAGCACAGCACGCTGGCGAGTTCGGGAAATTCCGGCAGGCTCGCCATCAGCGGTGCAACGAATCGCGGCGTCACCTCGCTGGGCTTGACCATCACCGCACACCCGGCAAGCAGCGCGGGAATCGTGTCGAGCATCGACAGCAGGAAGGGAAAATTCCACGGACTGATCACGCCGACCAGCCCATAGGGCACCAGCTGCGTCTGCGCATCGTAATGCCCGGCGTCATCGACGGCCGCTCCGGCGGCTTCGGCCAGAGCCTGGCTCGCCAGTGCCGCATTGCCCGCCACCATGCCGCCGAGTGAATTGCATCTCGCTGCAGCGCCAGCCGATGCCGGCCGGTGTCGGTCGCCAGCGCCTCGAGCAGCGGACCGGGATTCGCCAAGCAGGCGGCCGACCACGCCTTGAGCACCTCGCTACGGTGGGCCAGACCGGCGGCGGCCCAGGCCACCTGGTTCGCGCGCAGCCGTGCGGCAAGCGGGCCCAGCTCGGCGATCTCTCAGTACCGGCCATCTGGTAATCGCTGGCCCGTGCGCGGATTGCGCCGGGGAGTGGCGTTGCAGTCACGAGGCAGGTGCGCGGCGGCGAAGCCGCTCCGACGGGGCTCAGGGCTTCCTCGCGTCGATCTGCTTCTTGAAGTATGTCCAGCTGGTCTCGTTGGGACGCTGGTCATCGAGCGGTGGCGGATTGCGGTACTCGGGATACTTGCTGTCGATCTCGGCCTTCATCGTGGCCGACAGGTCGTCCCACTTGTCGAGCTTGCGGCCGGCCGTGTGGAAATACAGCATCCCGGCACGGTCACCCATCTCCATCCACGGCAACCAGGAAGACAGACGCTGCCAGCTCACGGCAGCCTCGGCGGTATCACGCTTGCGGTTATTGAGATCGTCGATGTCGCCAAAGAAATTGAACAGCTCGGTGGCGTGGTATGTGCCACCGACGTATTGCTGATAGTTGCCGGCCAGCGGATTGGTATAGAAGAGCGGCACCGGCGTGCTCAGCCACCACTGCTTGCCGAGCACCTCGAAGGGCAGGTTCGTGGGCTTGCCATCGCGCCCCACCACCGAATAGTTGCCGTTCACCGGATCGTTGGTCACCTGCATGACTTCGACCGTCTTGCCGGTCCACGGATTGGACCAGGTCTTGAGTACTTCGCCGCTCACCGGATCCTCATAGAGCAGGATCTCGCGGGTGACCAGGCGAAAATCGACCTTGCTTTTGGCATTGGCCAGCGGCCCGCAATGGCGGACGTTCATGCCCTCAACCCTGAACAGCAGGCGGTCCGGTTCACCCGGCACGCGGCTGTAGGCCACGCCCTTCCAGTAGTAGGTCACGGGCTTGCCATCGACCTCAGAGCACTGGATCCGGCGCAGAGCCGCAATCTGTCCTTCCGGCGTGTTCAGGTCCAGTGGCGCCGCAGCTGCCGTGAAGCTCAACAGGACGGCAAGGGCGAGGAAAAGACGTGACATGGCGTTCTCCTGCTATTGAACCGGGGACTGTAGCGCCGGGCAGTGCAAACGCCAACCTCATCCGCACCGCCTGTACATGTAGCGAACAGCACACAACGTTGTGTATGCTCCGAATGTATCGCTTTGCACTGCCCGGACATCTTTCTCTATTTACAGGGAGCCTGTCATGCCTGCAGCAACGCCATTCACACCGCACCGCTCTTTCTCCGCCTCTTCCTTTGTCTGACGTTGGCCATGCCCGGCCTGGCACTGGCGGCCCCAACCATCGACGAAATCATCGTCACCGCACAGAAACGTGCGCAGAGCATTGAGGACGTGCCGATCGCCATCTCCGCCTACTCGGCGGAAACGCTGCAGATTGCCGGCGTCGAGGACATACGCGATCTCACCATCCTTTCACCAAGCCTCATTCTCACCAGTACACAATCGGAGACTGCGGGCACCACAGCGCGTATTCGTGGCGTCGGCACTACAGGTGACAACCTCGGACTGGAATCATCCGTCGCGGTATTCGTCGATGGCGTCTACCGGAACCGGAACAACGTGGCACTGACCGACCTCGGTGAGGTCGAGCGTATCGAAGTGCTGCGCGGCCCCCAGGGCACGCTGTTTGGCAAAAATGCCGTGGCTGGCCTGCTCAGCATCACCACCCAGGGCCCGGACACCGAAGAGTTGCGCGCCTATACCGATCTGAGCGCTGGTGATTACGACTACTGGCGCATGAGCGCGGGCGTCACCGGTCCGGTAGCAGGCGACAAACTTGCACTGCGTCTCGATGGATCCTTCACGGAGCGTGATGGATTCATAGATGAACAGACGACCGGCACCGAGTACAACGATCGCGACGGTTACCTGCTGCGTGGCCAGCTGTCGAGTCAGATCACCGACAACCTGGACCTGCGCGTCATAGCTGATGTTTCCAATCGTGACGAAGTCTGTTGTGCTGCTGTCGCCTACAAGACCGGTCCGACCAGTGCGGTGATCGGTGCCGTGGGCGGCACGGTAATCAACCCCGCCCGCCCCTATGACCGGCAAATGTATGCCAATACCGACCGTGGCTACGACCAGGAAACCGACGAATGGGGCCTGTCCGCCGAGCTGAACTGGGACATGGGTGGAATGACCCTCACCTCGATCACCGCATACCGCGACTGGGATGCCGATCGCTCCCAGGATATCGACTTCACGGATGCCGACATCCTCTACAGGGCTCCGGGCACTTACGGCAACAAGTTTGAGACCCTGACCCAGGAACTGCGGCTGGCCGGGACCTCCGGGCAGCTCGACTGGCTGGTCGGGCTGTTTTACATGGACGAACAGCTGGATGTTCGCGATGCCGTGCGCACGGGGTCAGCGTATGAGGGCTTTGCCAATGGCCTGCTGCAGGCCGGTGGTGGACCGGCAAACAGCCTGAGCCTGTTTACCGGGCTTGCCCCCGGCACCGTATTCACCGACGGCGACGGCGCGATCAGCGATGCCTTCCGTCAGGACACCGACGGCTGGGCGATATTCACCCACAATATCTGGAACCTCGACGAAACATCCAGGATCACGCTCGGCCTGCGCTATACCTCTGAAGACAAGGACATGAGCGCAGCCATCGCTTCAGACAACACGGCCTGCCCCCTGATTCTTGCCAACACCAATCCGGCGCTTGCACCGCTGAAGCCTTCAGCTGTGTCACTTGGCTGCCTGCCACTTATCTCACCGCTGGTCGACGGCAGCTACAGCGGCTCACATGAAGACGACGAGGTGACCGGCACGCTTGGTTATGCCTATGACTTTTCTTCGGGCTGGCTCGGCTACGCCTCATACGGACGCGGTTACAAGGCGGGCGGTTTCAATCTCGACAGGGGTGGCCTCAATCCCAACGCACCTGCTGCAAGCCAGCTGGAGTTCGACCCGGAAACCGTGGATGCCTGGGAGATCGGCACCAAGGGCATGCTGCTTGACGCAGTCCAGCTGAACATCGCGTTGTTCTGGAGCGAGTTCGATGACTTCCAGCTGAACTCCTTCAACGGCCTCAACTTCGTCGTTGACAACATCGGCGGCGTAACCAGCAAGGGTGTGGAAATAGAGGCACAGGCACGTCCCCTGGATCAGCTGACCCTGGCTGGTGGCGTGGTCTATGCCGATACCCGCTATGACGATGACGTTCTGTACGATGGTACGGGCGGCAACCCGGACCTCCGTGACAAGCGGCTCACCAACGCGCCACTC
This sequence comes from uncultured Gammaproteobacteria bacterium, assembly GCA_963698405.1. Taxonomy (GTDB): domain Bacteria; phylum Pseudomonadota; class Gammaproteobacteria; order Steroidobacterales; genus SHZI01. The sequence continues at coordinate 221,784 of CAVOQT010000005.1, read as the reverse complement.
TGGAGCACCACCGGTTCAGCGACCTGGGAACAGGCTGTCGGCAACGGCCTCATGGGCTTCGTGCATCTGGATTTCCGCTTCAACAGCGACATGAACACCGGCTCGAATCTGGATCCGAACAAGGAGCAGCGCTCGTACATGGTCTGGAACGGCCGGATCGGCTTCGGCCCGGATGACAAGCGCTGGCAGCTGGAGCTGTGGGGTCGCAACCTGTTTGACCGCGAATACCTGCAGGTTGCCATCGACGGACCCTTGCAAGGCAGCGGCTCAGGCGATACCTCGACCCGTACCTACCTTGCCTTCCTCGGCGACCCGCGTACCTGGGGTGCTACCTTCCGCTACAACTTCTGAGGCAGGAACTCAGGTCAGGAGCTGGTCGACTTTTGCGGCACAGATGAAATCATTTTCAGTGAGGCCATCCACCGCATGAGTCGACCACTTCACCACGCACTTGCCCCACACCACCTCCAGGTCGGGGTGGTGAGCCTCTGATTCGGCAATCCAGCCGACGGCATTGACGAAACCCAGCGTACGCGCGTAATTGTCGAAGGCTACGCTGCGCACCAGCCACTTGCCGTCAGCCGACAACTGCCAGTCCGCATGCAGGGCACGGCGCAGTTCGGCAACCGCTGTCGGATCCAGCACCGGAACGCCACCTTCACAGGGCTTGCAACGTCTTGTAGCAAGTTTTTCCGGATCGCTCATCGGCAATTCTCCTGTCAACTGTTACAACGTGGTCAGGGCCACGAAGCTGCCGTCATTGCGCTCGCAGAGTGCGCGCATCAGATTGGCAAAACGCGTACCGTTGCGGTCCTGCCCGGCGGCAAACTGGGTGGGAAAGCCAACCGCATGAATGCGGACCAGGCGTCGACCATCCTTGCCCGAGCGGTTGATCCGGTCGACATAGCGCGCCACCGCCTCGACCTGGCCCTGCGGAAAATCATCTCCATAGATATAGATGCTGATTTTGCGCCCGGGTTCATAAAATGAGTTGATCGCCTCGACGATACCCTCGACCGGGCTCGAATCGCTGTACGGGTTCCAGGTCGACAGGCGGCTGATGATGTTCTTGCGCACGCCCGGCGTATCCGGCATCCACTTTCCCGCGTAGCTCGAGAACATGTACTTGCCCTCGTCGTTCATGACCTGAATGCCGCGCAGCTTCGGGTAAACGCTCAGCGTTTCGCTGATCTTGCGCAGCACCAGCTGCCAGGGTCCCTGATACATGCTGCCCGAAGTGTCGATCACGAAGATGATGTATTCACTGTCGACTGGAATGCCGCCGACCGTGGCGTCTTTGGCTGGCGGCCGGTAATCGGCCAGCAGGCGGCGCATTTCCTCGGTCAGCTTCTGCCTTGCAGCCTTGAGCTCACCCTCCTCAGCAGTGTCCGGCACCGGTGCCTTGGTCGGCTTGTACTGGCCGCGAATCCGGGTCAGCTCGGCCTGCAACTCGGCAATCGTCTGCTGCTCGTTGCCGCGCGGCCCGGCCAGCTGACTGGCCACAGTCACCGTCTGGGCCAGAATATCGGCCAGCTGCTTTTCGAGGTTCTGGATGACGGCCTGGACTTCCTCGCGCGTGCTCTCTATAGACGCCGGCTCGAACAGCATGGTGATCACCAGCAACAGGATCACTGCACCAAAGCCGCAGGAAATCGCATCCAGAAACGACAGGTTCAGGTTGTCAGCTGCCTCACGCCGCCGTCGCTTTCTCATGGCCAGTCTCGCGAAGGCGTCAGAAAGGAACCCTTGCTGGCAATGGCCAGACGCCAGAAGAACCCTGCGGCGTCTGGGTCGCCATCCATGGGAAACAGCAGCACATTCACCGGCGCACGGTCGGGCAGTTCACGCACGGCCTGATTGAAGAAGGTCGCACGCTGCGAAGGCTTCACCTGTGTGACGCCGCCAGGCGCCTGCTTGCCCTGCGTCGGTAATCCGTCGGTCAGCAGATAGATATTGTCCGGCGCGGGTTTGAGCTGTTGCAGCGCTGCAAAGGCATTGACCAGGCTCGTGCCCTTGTCCGGTACGACTTTGCGCAATTCGCTCACGGCCTTCTCAAGCGCACCGGCCGCACCGGCTTCCAGCCAGCTGCCGTCGCTACCGGATATGACGCTGTGTGCCTCTTCGTTGAACACATAGATTTGCACCTTGGTACCCGGCTCGATCTGCGTCGTCAGCCAGTCCACCGCAGCGACCACCTGCCGCCATTTTGGTGCCGTGCGCTTGCGGGCATCCGGCATCGCCCGGTAACGCACTACATTCACATAGGTACGTGCCAGCATGCTGGCCGAAGCATCGACCAGAATCACCACGCGCTTGCCGCCCATCTGCATACCGGTCAGATACTGGCGATTGCCATCGCCAACGAAGCTGCGCACCCGGGCACCTGAGCCTGGCTTCTGCTGACTGGCGCTCAGCCGACCCAGCCCTTCCTCCAGGCGCTGTATGTCGGCACGCAGCTGCTCGGGACTTTCCTTCTGCGCGATGCTGTCGCCGGACTGCGCGGCTACCTTCTCGCGCATGTCCGCTATCTGCTGGCGCAGCTTTTCGATCTGTGCAGCCGCAGCCTCCGGCGAGCTGACCGGACTGGCCTGCAGCCGAACCAGGTTAGTGCGCGCATCCTGCACCTGCTGCTCGAGGCTGCCGGCTTCAGCGAGCAGTTCTTCGCTGGCCCGCTCCGCCTTCAGCCGGACCTGCGCGCTGATGATCATCAGAAACAGGATCGTCGCACCCAGGCCACAGGCCATCACATCGAGAAAGGCGAGACTGAAAATATTGAAGCTTCTACGCGCCATGGCCGGACACTTCGGCAATCAGTCGCAGCTCAACCGGCGGTGTACCGATGGCGATCACATCACCAGCCTTGAGCACCGCTGCCATGTCCACGCGATGACCGTTCAGCAGCGTGCCGAAGCGGCTGTGATCGAACAACATCAGCGTGCCGTTCTCGAGGCGCACCGTGCAGTGGTGGCGGGAAACGCCGCGCAGCCCCGCATCCAGCACCACACCCCACTCGCCGGCCGCAACGCCGGTACCGATACTCAAAGGCTCAGCACCGAGACGGAAAGCACGATGTCCGGCCAGCAGATGGCTGGCGCCAGACTCGCTGCGCTCTACCGACACCGCACTGGCTGCGGCCCGAGCGACCGGTGGCCGGTCCCAGGGCAAGGCAAACTGTACGATCGGCTCGACCACCAGTTCCGGCGTCACCCGGCTCAGGGTACCGAGCGCCGCTGCACCCGGCTCCAGCACGTGGACCTCGCAGTCCGGCAGTTTCAGCAGGGCCTCAATCATCCCGGGGAACGCGGCGAGTCGATGCGCAATCTGCACGACATGCGGACCGCGCATCACGATCCGGGCGCGCAGTCGCTGCAACAATGGCTCGCAGGCGGTGGCAAGCCGCAGCTTGAAGTCCACGGCATCGATAGTCGCCTGGAATTTATCGGTCCCGGCCTGCAGCTCAAGCTGAGCATCGACGTCACGCGCTATCCGTCCGAGCCAGTCCGGCAATCGATCGAACAGTGCCTGCTCCATTTCCGCACTGTGCAGCGGATCAAAACGGCTGCACTCGATGAAACGTCTCGCAATCAGTTCGGTCACCAGACGCTGCAGCGACGCTACACCCAGCGAGGGGAAAAATTCTCGCTCGCCCAGACTGACCTGTCCGGCCTGACGGAGATGCGTCAGCGCGAGGGTCTGCAAGCCGGCATCGATCTGCAGCAGTTCACGCCCCGGAAACTCATTGCGTACAGCCGCCACCGAAGCATCCACCAGCCCGAGTATGGGCACGCCGGATGCCTGTACGGTGCTGATCAGCACCGCGACTTGCTCCGCGCTCCACCAGGGTGGCGCAGCACACAGCACACCGGCCTGGCCGCTACGCGCGTAACGCAGCCACAAGCGCTGCAAATGCGCACCGACGATATCCACATTGGACCCAGCGGTACGCAGCGGACCGTTGGCAGCCACTACGCCAACTGGTCCGACATGCAGCAGGCCGGAATCATCTGCGACCGCGATGGCCGCATCGTTGAGATCGATGGCAAGCGGTGCCGTGCTCACCGGATCAGTGCACCTGCAGATGGCGGATCAGATGCTCGTCGAGATAGTTCTCGGCCTCGAAAGACAGTCGTTCCTGCAGCAGCTGCAGCTGATGTACGAGGAACATCAGCAGGATACTGATGAGCAAGGCAACCAGCGTGGAGTTGAATGCCACACCCAGACTTGCGGTAACCCCGCTGATGTCGCCGGATACCGCCTGATTGGCCACACCGAGTGCATCGCCGATACCGCGCACCGTGCCGATAAAGCCGATCGAGGGAATCGCCCAGAGAATATAGCGGACCATGGACAGCTCGGCTTCGAGCTGCTCACCACCCGACATCACCACAGTGTGCGCGGAAGAAGACGCATCCTGCACATTGCGTGTGGCACCGAAACGCTGCAGGGCATTGAGCAAGGCACGCGGCAGCAGCAGGGCCTGATCAGCAGCCGGCAGTGCCTGGATCTGGCGTATGTAGTTGCGCGTATCTTCGGGCAGGATGCGCATGCCTTCGGCGATAGGCACCAGTTCCTGATCAAGGATCTGCCGCTCGCGACTGACATTGCGGGCCTTGTAGCCCATGATCGACAGTGCCCACAGGCCGAGCACAAAACAGCTTTCCTGTTCATAGTCCTTGAGCACGATGTACCAGGAACGCTGCGGCGTATAACTTGCGTCCTGTTGCACCATCTGCCGGTTTTGCTCCATCACCGCAGTCGCATTCGGCCAAACCACGGTGACATACACGGCATGCACCAGCAGTACGGCCAGCAGCAGTGAAAACAGCTGAAAGACAAACTCGGCAGAGAAGGTTCTTTGCATGGCGTAATTCCCGGTCGGCAGGCCTCAGATATCCGAAGGCAGGGCGACGCCGAGATCAGCAGGTAGCGGCTTGTCGGCCGCCACCTCGCCAGGATCCGGACCGCCGCTGAGTACCTTCTCGACGTTCTTCAGTTCAGCTTCAACCTCGGCAGCAGTGAGTTCGCTGACCGGCTCTGCAGCCGCCGGCTGCACCGCTTCGTTCAGCTTCAGCACGGTGGGTGGACCACTGCCGATCCGGCCCGCGGCCCAGGTAATCCCCAGGCCCAGTCCGATCACCAGCAATGTGCGCCAGACTTTAGCCAACATGCCTGATCACTCTTTGTCGCCTGCCGTGCGGGCGATCCGGAAACCGACGTCGAGACGACCGCTGTCACCGAAATCACGAAACGACAGACGCAGCTCGCTGATACCACTATGGCGCCAGCCGGAACCGCGGATCACATGATACTGCCCCTCTGCCGGCCCCGCAGGATCGATGATCAATGGACTGCCGGAGGGGTAGACGATATAGCGGTCATTCACCCATTCCGCGGCATTGCCGCCCAGATCAAACAGGCCGAGCGGACTGGCACTGAAGCTGCCAACCGGCGCAGTCACGGTATAGCCATCGCTGTAATCGGCGAGCACGTTCGCCACCACGCCCTGCGCTGTACGATCCGCATAGTTGCCGGCTCCGGCAGGCGGCGGCATGTCATCACCCCACGCATAGCGGCGACTGCCACCGCCACCGGTATAGCGTGCGGCCCACTCCCATTCCGCCTCGGTGGGCAGACGGTAGCCAGTGGTGATCGGCGAAGCCAGTTGCAGCTGACCGGCAACATCCACATAGGCGCGCGGACGCTGCTCCTGGTCGCTGAGCCAGTTGCAGTAGGCCGCCGCATCCTGCCAGCTCAGCATCACCACCGGGTGACTGCCAGCGGCCAGCTGCTGATACTTCTCCGCGCCCGAGGTGTGTCTGGGCTGAAAGGCCCGGTACTGGGTATTGCTCACTTCACGCGTGCCGAGATAGAAGGCACGGGTCAGACGCACATCGTGCTCGGTCTCGTTGGCTCGCCGCCCCTGTTCACGGCGCGGCGCCCCCATGCGGAACTCGCCCGGCTGGATCAGGCGCAGTTCGAGTCCCTGCGAAGTTTTTACAATACGCGGCGTGGCTGCGATCACTGCCTGCTGTGGCGTCAGCAGTCGGGCGTTGAGCACTTGTTCCTGGCCCGGCTGCGGCGTCAGCTCGATGACATAGGGCACGAAGCCCGGTTTGCGGAACTCGAAGCGATGCGCATAAGCCGGCAGCGACAGTTCGCGCGGCCCCGTGCCCAGCGATTTTCCATCCACCAGCAGTTCAGCATCTGCCGGCTCGCTGCTGATACGAACCACGCCGATACGTGCCACCAGATCGACGCGCAGCGTCGCACCCCGGCTGCTGCTGAGATCCACGCTGCGTGATGCAGGCTCATAACCGGGCTTGCTCAGCGCCACGGCATAGCTGCGCCCCGGTGGCAGACCGGTTTCCAGCGGCGTCACGCCCCGATAGCGCCCGGCAACCGTCACCGTCGCACCCGGTGGCTCACTGATGATGCGCACCAGGCCGTCAGCCTGCTCCAGCTTCAGCGCCGCCAGTTGCTGTGACTGGCTGGCGACCACAGTGAGCCGGTGTCTGAGTGTCTTGAAGCCATCCTTTTCCAGTGTCAGCGTACGCTCGCCGGCCTGTAGTTCCAGCGTCAGTGGTGTGATGCCTGCCTGCGTTCCATCAACCAGTACGACAGCACCGTCGGGCAGACTGCTGACTGCAACCTCTGCCCAGTCCGGCACCAGCGGCACCTCAATAGCCTGCAGCACGCCACCACCCTGTACGGTCAGCTCGGTTTCCCAGGCTTGGTAGCGCGCCGCGCTGATACGCAACTTGTGTTTACCAGCCTTGACGTCGATCGTGGATGTCGGCGTGCGACCTGCGCTCACGCCATCGAGCGTGACTTCAGCAGCGACTGCCGGCGTCGTACTGACCACCAACTGCCCGGGCAGCAGCACCAACTGCAAGCTGAAGTTCTGGCTGGGTGCATCCGTCACTTCGATGTCGGTCTGAGCCGGCACATAGCCGGCTGCCGTCGCATGCACCGTATAGCGTCCGGGACGCAACAGATAGCGGCCGGCGAAGCGCAGATCCGGCACACCCTGCACATCGAGGCTGGCCACTGCCGGATCCACCACGATCAGTACCGCGCGTGAACTGAGCAGCCAGAATGCACAGAAGGCCAGCACCAGCAGCGCTGACCAGATCACCGGCGCACGCCAGCGCGGTGCTGCACGGCGCCGGAGAGCGGCAACCGGCGGCACAGCTCCTGATACCGGAGCCGCTGCCTCCGCTGCTGCCTCGGCAGGCGGCAGCGTGTCGTAATCCACACCGCTGAAGCGCAGCCTGAATTCCAGTGCCTCCGCGCTGAAAGCACAGCGGATACGCGCACTGCCGATACCGATCTCGTCACCATCGCCGAGCCAGCATGTGCCGGTGAGCGGCACATCGTTGACCGTCAGCTGCATACCGGTCGGCTGCAGGAACGGCCGGCCGTCGAGCAGGCCCAGCAGGGCATGGCTCTGGTCAACGACCGGACCGGGCAGCCGGATCGCTGCCGCGGGTCCGGTACCGATACGCAGTGGCAGATCCGCTTCAGCAAAGCTGCGCGTACCGGCGGCATCATGGACGACGATGGCAGGACTCAAATCGCTTCCTCGCAGCGGATCACCACCGGCGGCATATTGCCAGCCGGATCCACGCGGATGTTGCGCCGGACATCGCGATAGCCGTCACGGGTACCAACCACTACATACGGTCCGGGCCGCAGCTCCAGCGTACGGTTGCTGAACATACCGAGCGTACCCACCTTGTAGATCACCACGTTGGTCTGATTGTCGGATTCGAAGTGTACGGTTACCCGCTGCGCGGCGAGATCCAGCTGCGCCTTGAGCCGGCTGATCTGAGCCGTGAGTACCGGACCAGGTGCCGGCACTGCAGAGGCCTGCGCCACCAGCTGACGCGCTGGCACGGCAATCGCATCGTCATTGAAGCGGTCGGCGCGCGCCAGCGCCTGTTCGAGCTGCTGATTCAGGTTCGCGCGCGCCTGTGCTTCCGCATAACCGTTCTGTGCACTCAACAGGCTTGCGTCGATACGCAGTATCTCTTCATAAGTGGTGACTGCCGACTGCCACTGCTCGGCTGCCACCTGTTGCTGTGCTTCTGTCTGCAGCGTCGCAAGCTGCGCGCGCCGCTCTTCTGCCTGCAGCTGCGCGAGTGCGCTGCGCGCACCGGGATCTTCAGGCCGCAGCTGTATGGCCTGGTCGATAGCCTGCCGCGCTTCGGCTGTCTGTCCAGCTGCCAGCGCGGTCAGTCCGCGCGACAGGGCACGCTCAAAGTCTGCTGCCGGGCTGCGGTCTGCAGCAGCGGCTACTGGCTTGGTCGGTATCCGTGGAGCATCTGCTGGTGCCGCTGCTTTGACCGGTACTTCCGCAGGTACCGGTTCAGGCTCGGCCTGGGGTTCAGCTTCGGCGACCGGTTCTGGTGGTGGAGTCGGATCTGGTGCTGGCGCTGCAGCCACAGGTGGTGGCGGCGGTAGCACCACCGGACGCTCGCCCACCAGTTTCGGCAACACGAACAGCACGACCACCAGCGCCGCCAGCAGCACGACGCCTCCCGCATAGACCAGCCAGGCGGGCAGACCGGCAGACTGGCGACGCAGCTTCTGCGGGGCGACGATCGAAGCGTCCCGCATCACGGCCACATCAGCAACGCTGCCTGTCTGCGGCCGCTCAGCATCCCGCATCAGATCTTCGAGCACCGCGCGTACCGACGCCATACCAGCTGGCCGACGTGCCGGAGATTTCTCCAGCAGCGCAGCGACGAGCTGGATCAGCGCAAGCGGCAGCGCCTGGCCATAACCATCGACGCCGAGCCGGACCGGAACCTCGCTGCGAATCCGCTCAGGCGTAATACCCGGATGCAGCGGCGGCGCGCCGGACAACAGGTCATACAGCAGTGCGCCGAGTGCGTAGAGGTCATCGCTCACGGCCGGTGATGCCCCGTCAAGCAGCTGCGGACTCACGCCAGACAGTGACACCGAACCACCCTGTGCCAGCACCGGCATCCGGAAATCACTGAGCCGCCAGTGCCCCGCGGCGTCACAAAGCAGATTGGCGACCTTGAGGTCACCGTGCACGACACCCTGCGCATGTGCGTATTGCAGCGCTTCGACCACCTCGATCAGCACCGCCACGATGCGCTGCCAGCCAGCGCCGCGCAGTGCACCGGGATCAGCGCCAATCACCGCTTCCATAGAAATGCAGCAGCGGGCACCGTCGGTATATACGGCATGCATGCGCACGATGCCCGGATGCACGAGCCGCTGCAGTTGCGCAAGATCGCTGCGCAGTGCATCGGCAAGCCGGCCTGCGGCAGCGGCATCCGCCGTCGGAATGATCTTGAGCGCGAGATCGGCAGCCAGTGCGGTATCACAGGCCAGCCAGACTTCTGCGCTGCCACCACGACCGAGCATGCGGATCAGCCGGAAGCGTCCGGCCAGCATCAGACCCGCCACAAGTTCTGACATGCGTAGAGAAAGCTATCCGGTCGGCGGACTGATGACTGCCGCTTCTGCGGCATCGATGCCGGGCGTACCCGTTTCAGCGCTGTAAATCTCGCGGAGCAGCCGACGCCATTCCTGATAGCGCTCTTCTGCCGTACCGGTCAGGCGACGCGTCTGGCCTTCGACTTCCACCACCACCGATTCCGCTTCTGAATTGAAGGAGCCGCCGAGCTCCTTCAGCGATTCACGACTGATGCCGGCTTCGGTGTTCTTGCCGAGACCACTCTTGATGCCTTCGATGCCGCCCATCACACCGGTCATGGTGATGGCACTGTTATCGCCGCCCGAACCCTCATAGAGAATCGCAGCCAGGATCGCCATGGCACCGGCCGCACCGCGCACGTAAGCCGAGCGTTTCAGATCCTGATAACGGATCACTTCCTCACGCGACATCTTGCGCCAGTCTTCATAGGGCGTGCCGATCTCGTAATAGAGATTGGCGTAGTACTCGTTCAGCGTATCGACGAGGGTGTATTCGCGCTCCCGGACCGCACGCATGCGACTGACCATCGGATCGTCCGTAGCCGGCAGGCGGCGCAGCTTGTAGATACCAGCGCGGTCCTGCTCCAGCAGTCCGGCAAAAGCTTCCGGCACCAGCTGTGCGCCGTAGCGCAGTTCAGCGACATTGCGCAGCGTGCCAAGCTCGGCATCTGACATCTTGCGACGCACTGCCAGCAGGTCGTTGGCGATCTCGTTGTAGAGCACCTGATACGGATCCTGGCCCGGCTCACGGTATTTCGAATAGGCTTTTTCCGGCACCCGCACCGCATAGGCCTTGTTCAGCCATTCACGCCCGGTGGCATCCCATGCACCGATATGTACGTTGACGTCGAGCCCGTTGGACAGATCGATGCGGCCGGTGACCGTCAGGTCGACGGCATCGGAACGCTGTGGAACCACCCACACGGAACCCCAGTAGCCGCTGGCCTCGAGCGTGGTCTTCAGCTGATACGGCATGTAACGCGCCTCGGCCTGGCGCACGTCGGCAAAGATCAGCTTCTTCTCATCAGCCACGCTATCGGCACTGGTGCCCGGATCGAAGAGGATGATGCCGACGTCCAGGCGTTCGACATCCGGCACCTCGGCGGCGGCGCGCACCAGATCAGCTTCCTGATAGTCAACGGTACGGGCAGTCGAGCAGCCGCTGATGAGCCAGGGCAGCAACAGCCCTGCGATCAATGCCTGCTGCTCAAACCTCATTTCGTTTTAAGTCCCATCTGCTTGCGATATTCGTTCCAGAGCGCAGCCTGGATCTGCGGATCGGTTTCGGCCTGCGCCGCCTCGCGGATTTGCCGTGCAACCTGGTCCTCAGCCGAAACATCGGTGGGAATGTCGTCCGGGATTCTGGCAACCTTTACAGGTTCAGCCGATGGCGACTCCGCACCGCTGCCGGCACTCGGGTTTTTGCCGGCACCCGCCTCGCTGCCTTCCTCGGCACCAGCCGGTACACCGCCTTCGGCACCTTCAGCATCAACGCCACCGCTACCGGATCCGTCCACTGCGATGCCACGACCAGCGGCCTTCACTGCCGAGGAATCGCCAGACTCACGCGCTTCAGCCGCGCGACCGGAGCCGGTGCCGGCTTTGGCCATCGCCGCACGCTCACCACCGATCTCGCCGTCAAAGTCACCGAGCGATTTCTCGAAGGCCACCTCGGCATCGCTGGACGCCTGTCCCGCACCGCTGCTGCCAGCGACACCACCCGTGCTGCCGGTAGTACCGGTAGTACCTGCACTACCCATCGCTGCAGACTGACCGGCGGCACCCTGGCTACCCGCTGCACCGCTCTGTGAACCGGATTGGGTACCAGACTGTGCTCCCCCCTGCGCACCAGATTGCGACCCGGACTGGGAGTCGGGCTGGGAACCTGATTGGGAGCCAGATTGCGCACCGGGCTGAGAACCAGAACTAGAACTAGAACCGGTACTCGACCCCGATGAGGCCCCGGTGGAGCCCTGAGTACTTCCGGTATTGCCCGGCGGTGGCTGGACTGCCGGACTGCTGCAGGCGGCCAGCGCCAGGGCGATGGTCGTAACAATCAGTTTCCGTGACATGGGCGACTCCCGGGGAGGCGGCTGTGCAGCGCTGAATCTGCCGCAGATTATAGCCTGCACCAGCAGGACGACATTCCGGCGGCTGATGGAACCGGCATATCAGTGCAACGTCTGCTAGCATCTTTGCACTGCATCAGATTTTCCGCCATACCTCACGATCAGGGAGTTCCTTACATGGCCCTCGCCCACGCACTTGCCGACCTGCAGTCGAAACTCGGCCAGGAAATTCATACCAGCGACTGGCTCACCGTCGACCAGACGATGATCGACGAATTCGCCAGCGCAACCCGCGACAAACAGTGGATCCATATCGATCCGCGCCGCGCAGCGGCTGAATCGCCTTATGGCAAAACCATCGCACACGGTTATCTGACGCTGTCGCTCTATCCGCTGCTGCGCGGCCTGGTCGACGACGGCAAACCGATCGCGCCCGGCGTGCAGCGCGTGATCAATTACGGCATCAACAAGCTGCGTTTCCCAAACGCCGTGGTCGTCGGCAGCCGGATCCGCGCCCACTGCAAACTCATTTCCGCCCAGGAAGCCAAAGGCAGCATCGAACTGGTTGAGGAGTATTCCGTCGAAATCGAAGGCCAGGACCGGCCAGCCTGTGTCAGCGAATGCGTGATGCGGCTTTACTTCTGAGTGACGTCCGGTGACTGAAGACATACTCCTGACCGAGCGCTGTGGTGACACGCTGCGCGTCACCATCAACCGGCCGGACAAGCGCAATGCGCTGTCGCTGGAATTGCTGGACCGGATCGGCAGCAGCTTCGCGCAACATGCCGCTGATGCCACGCTGAAGTGCGCGGTACTGACCGCCAGCGGCGAGCGTTGCTTCGCAGCCGGCGGCGATCTGCGTGAACTCGAAGCGGTACGCAGCGAAGCTGACACGCTGGCGATGTCGCGCCGTGCACGTGCTGCGCTCGACCAGGTCCGCCAGTTTCCGGTACCGGTCGTCGCCGCGCTCAACGGACACGCGCTGGGCGGTGGCGCCGAACTGGCGATGGCCTGCGACCTGCGCATCGCGAGCGCACAGGCTGAACTCGGCTTTCTGCAGGCACAACTCAATGTCACGACGGCCTGGGGTGGCGGCATCGATCTGCTGGCCGCACTCGGCTCGGCCCGCGCGCTGCAGATACTGCTCGAAGCGCGGCGGATTCCAGCGGCAGAGGCCCTGCAACTCGGTCTGCTGCAGCGAGTCTGCGCCGACGATGAAACACTGGCCGACTGCACTGCAGCCTTTATCGCACCCTTCCTGCAGCGGCCGGTACAGGTACTGCGCGCATACAAGGCTCTGGCGCTGAACAACCGCCGCGCACTGCACGAAGGTCTCAGCAGTCAGGAAGAACAAGGCTTCACCGCAAGCTGGATCCATGCAGATCACTGGTGCGCCGCCGAGAAAGCCCTCGCCCCGCGCCAGCCTGGGCAGGAGCGGCCGTAGGAGCGGCCGTAGGAGCGGCTTCAGCCGCGATCTTCAGGCCAAATAATCGCGGCTGAAGCCGCTCCTACGGCCGCAGCTCCCGGCGCAGGATCTTGCCGACGTTCGACTTCGGCAGCGATTGGCGGAATTCGACATGGCGTGGAATCTTGTACGGTGCGATCCGGCCACGCAGAAACTCGCGAACCTCGTCGCGGTCGAGGCTGGCACCAGGCCGGGTCACGATAAACAGCTTCACAGCCTCTCCGGTGCGCTCATCGGGCACGCCGATGCACGCGGCTTCAAGCACGTCCGGATGATGGGCGATTTCAGCTTCGACTTCGTTGGGATAAACCTTGAGACCGGCCACATCGATCATGTCTTTCTTGCGATCGACGATGAAAAAGTAGCCGCGTTCATCCATCGTCGCGATATCGCCGGTACGGAAGAAGCCATCACTGGTCATGGATGATGCAGTCGCCTCTGGATCATTCCAGTAGCCACGCATCAGCTGCGGCCCCTGCATGCACAGCTCGCCGGGCATTCCGGGCGCAACCACCGCACCCTCATCATCACGCAGGCTGACCAGCGTACCCGGCAGCGGCAAACCGATGCTGCCGCTGAATTCATGCTGCCTGGCTGGATTGGTACACACCACCGGTGAAGTTTCCGACAATCCATAGCCCTCCTGGATAGTCGTCCCGGTGACTTCCTTCCAGCGCCGGGCCGTTGCGGCGAGCACCGCCATACCGCCGGCCGAGACCAGCCGCACCGTCGAGAAATCCACTTTGGCAAAATCCGGGTGCTGCAGCAGCGCCTGGTAGAGCGTGCTGACGCCGGAGATCGCCGTGAATTTCCAGCGTCGCAGTTCGGCGATGAAACGTTTCATGTCGCGCGGATCGGTGATCAGTACATCGTGGCCGCCGATCTCCAGATAGGCCAGGCAATTACAGGTCAGCGCATAGACGTGATAGAGCGGCAGCGGCGTGATCACGAGCTCTTCGCCAGGTACATTGAGATCGGCAAACCAGCTGTTGATCTGGCGCACATTGGCCAGCAGATTCGTATGCGTCAGCATCGCGCCACGCGAGCGACCGGTGGTCCCGCCGGTATATTGCAGACAGGCCAGATCGCTGCCCGATGACGATTCTGGCGGACGGTATTCGGCCGCGCTGCTCTGCATGACATCTGACCAGCCCACAGCACCCGGCACCGCAGCCCCACCCATGCGTCGCAGATAACGCACAACGAAGTTCACCAGTGGACCACGCAGCGTACCGAGCAGATCACCGACCCCGGTGACCAGCACATGCTGCACACCGGTACGCGCGGCGATTTCGTTATAAGTGCCGGCACTCTGGGTGAGCACCACCAGCACCTTGGCGCCGCTGTCCTTGAGTTGATGAACGAGTTCGTTGGCGGTGTACTGCGGATTGACGTTGACCACTACCAGGCCGGCGCGCCAGATGCCAAACAGGGCCACCGGGTATTGCAGAATATTCGGCAGCATGATCGCAACGCGATCACCAGGCATCAGCCCCGGCAGACTCTGCAGCCACGCGGCAAACTGGCGCGTCAGCGCATCGAACTCGGCATAACTGAGCGTGCGCCCCATATTGCTGAAGGCCGGCTGCTGCGCATACCGGGTGCAGGCATGCTCAAGCAGCCCGACCAGCGAATCGCAGGGGTCAATCTCGATACTGGCCGAGACACCCGGCGGGTATGCCTTCAGCCAGACTCTGTCCTCGGTCATGCCACCACCTGCTGCCGAAATGCCTGCTGCATGTTACCGCGTGAAAGCAGGAAACGTGGCAGTGCCGGGCCATTCCTGATACGGTTGCCGCGCGCTGCCGCCGGCTCCCGCAGCGCCTGCAAGCAGCCATTCAGAGGCGCCCCGTGACCCGATCCCGCATCCCGCATTTCTACAAGATGAGCATCGCCGAGCGCGTACGTGCCGTACACGAACGCGGCCTGCTCAGCGATGCCGACTTCGACCGCCTGTCCAGCGGCCAGGCGACACTCGACCTGCAGGCCGCCGACAAGATGATCGAGAACGTCATCGGCGTGCTCGGCATCCCGATCGGCCTGGGCCTGAATTTCCTGATCAACGGCAAGGACTATGTGGTGCCGATGGCGGTAGAGGAGCCGTCGATCGTCGCGGCGATCAGTGCCACCGCCAAACTGGCCCGTGAGTCCGGTGGTTTTGCCACCTCGTCCACCCCACCGATCCTGATCGGCCAGATCCAGGTCATCGAGGTGCCGGATCTGCCCGCTGCACATGCTGCCGTACTCGAACACAAACAGGAAATTCTCGATCTGGCCAACAGCTTTCATCCGCGCATGGTGGCGCGCGGCGGTGGCGCGGTAGATATCGAGGTGCGCTCCTATCCGCTGCGCTCGATGCCCGGCGAAATGCTGATCGTCCACCTGCTCGTCGACACCCGCGACGCGATGGGCGCCAATCTCGTCAACGGCATGTGCGAGGGCGTCGCCTCTTTGATCGAGCAGATCACCGAAGGCACAGTGTTCCTGCGCATCCTGTCGAACCTCGCCGATCGCGCCCTGGCGCGTGCCGAAGTAGTGCTGCCCGTCGCCCAGCTGGCCGGCAAGGGTTATGCCGGCGAACGGGTACGCGACGGCATCATCATCGCGGCCGACTTTGCCCACGCCGACCCCTACCGGGCCGCGACACATAACAAGGGCGTCATGAACGGCGTCGATGCCGTGGCATTGGCCACCGGCAACGACTGGCGCGCCATCGAAGCCGGTGCGCACGCCTACGCTGCACGGCACGGTCGCTACGGCTCACTCACCGAGTGGTGGAAAGACGAAGCCGGCAACCTGTGCGGCCGCATTGAAATGCCGATGAAGGTGGGTATCGTCGGTGGCCCGCTCGAATCGAATCCCGGCGTGGCGATGAACCTGCGCCTGCTGGGGGCCGAGACCGCAACCGAACTTGCCGAAGTCATGGCGGCCGTGGGCCTGGCACAGAATTTCGCCGCGCTGCGCGCACTGGCCACCGATGGCATCCAGACCGGCCACATGACACTGCATGCGCGCAGCGTAGTGAAGGCAGCCGGCACACCGCCCGAACTGTTCAATGAAGTTCTGGAACGCGTGCTCCAGAGCGGTGACATCAAGGTATGGAAGGCCGAGCAGATTCTGGCCGAAGTCCGGCAACCGGCACCCTCTGCCGGGCCTGGCGCACGGCGCGAGCCGGAGGCCGGGCTCGGTATCGGCCACGGCAAGATCATCCTGCTCGGTGAGCACGCCGTGGTGCATGGGCGCCACGCGATCGCCCTGCCGGTCCCGCTGACCATCCGCGCCGTCGTCGAAGATGGCGAGCGCGGCGTCGAACTGCTGATCCCGCGCTGGGGAGTTGAGTATCAGCTCGCCAAGCCCGCCGAACAGCGTCGCTCCTTCGAACGCGCTGCCGGTGCAATTCTCGACAAGCTGGGACTTGCCAAGCGCAAGTTGCGCATCGAGGTATTTCCGGATGTGCCGCGTGGCATGGGACTCGGTGGATCAGCAGCACTGGCGGTGGCCATCGTCCGGGCACTGGACCTGCATTTCCAACTCGGCCTCAGCGATGCGGAAGTCAACGAACTGGCCTACCTGTCCGAACAGATCGCGCATGGCCAGCCAAGCGGCATCGACAACACCATGGCCACCTTTGGCACCCCGCTGGTTTACCGGCGTGGTACGCCACCGCTGATCGAAGTACTCAACATTCCCGCCCCGCTGTCGCTGGTAGTGGGCATGACGCACAACGAGGGCCTCACCGCCCGCACTGTGGCCAACGTTGCCGAAGCACGCACACGCAACCCGCGACTCTATGAAAAAATCTTTGATGACATCGATGCGCTGGTACTGCAGGCCGTTTCAGCCATTCAGGATCACGATATCGAAACACTCGGTGACCTCATGAATATCAACCAGGGCCTGCTGAATGCGCTGCAGGTTTCCAGTCCGGAGCTGGAACGACTGATCGGCATCGCCCGGAACGCTGGCGCACTCGGCGCAAAGTTGACGGGCGGTGGCGGTGGTGGCGCCATGATTGCACTGTGCAAGGAAAACACGGCAGAGGTCCAGGCAGCCATCGAGCGACAGGGATGCCGCACGCTGATCGTCAACGCAGGTAACCAGGCATGAGTCCTCTGGCACAGAAAACCGTGAATGAAGACCTGCTGATCCTGGTCGATGAAGCGGATCGCGAGATCGGCACGCTGCCGAAAACCGAGTGTCACCTGGGTGCGGGCACCCTGCACCGTGCCTTCTCGGTGTTCCTGTTCGATGCAGACGGCAAGGTCCTCATACATGAGCGTGCAGCGGGCAAGATGCTGTGGCCCGGTTACTGGACCAATAGCTGCTGCAGCCACCCGCGACCGGGAGAAACCACCGAGGCAGCTGCACAACGCCGGGTACGGGAAGAACTGCGGGTCGAGTGCCAGCTCAACTTTCTGTACAAGTTCCACTACCAGGCCGCTTTTGGCAGCGTCGGCTCCGAGCACGAGTTGTGCTACGTCTATGCCGGCCGCGTATCCGGAAACATCAGCACCGACCCGCTGGAAATCGCAGCGATACGCTGGATTACACCGGCTGACCTGAGCCACGAGATCGCCACTGACCCCGCACGCTTCAGTCCGTGGATGAAACTCGAGTGGCAGCAGATCACCGCAAATCATCTGGATCGCATTCTCGAAGATTGCCGGAAACCAACCACATGGCGAACGTAGTCATCACCGGCAGTACGCGCGGTATCGGGCGCGGCCTCGCCGTCGAGTTCCTGAAACGCGGACACAATGTCGTCGTCTCAAGCCGGCGACAGGCAGATGTCGACAAGGCAGTCGGCGAACTCGCTGCCACGGGGCGGGCGAAGATCTTCGGCACGACCTGCGATGTCACCCGCAAGGCCGATGTACAGGCGCTGTGGGATTTCGCCGTCACCAGCTTCGGCCGTGTGGATTTCTGGATCAACAATGCCGGCCGTGCAACCTCGCGCTACGAGGTACATGAACTGCCCGAGGAACTCGTGCACACGCTGGTCGATGGCAACTTCAAGGGCAGCGTATTCGGCTCACAGGTTGCGATCCATGGCTTCCGTCAGCAAGGATCCGGTGCGCTATACAACATGCTCGGCGGCAGCTTCGATGGCAAACGACTGACGCCGAACATGGGCGTATACAGCGCCACCAAAGCGGCCGACTGGCTGCTGACCAAGTACCTGGTGCTTGAAAACAAGAACCCGGAAATCATCATCGGCGCCATCAGCCCCGGCATGCTCATCACCGAGAACTGGTTTGAGGAACAGAAGCAGATCGACCCGGCCGAATGGCAAAAGATCCGCCCGATCCTCAATATCCTCTGTGACTATGTAGAGACCTCCACCCCCTGGCTGGTCGAGCAAATGCTCGGCAACCGGCAGAGCGGTCGACGCATCGCCTGGATGAGCACCGGCAAACTGCTGGGCCGTTTTCTCAAGGCTCGCCTGCCCGGTCCGAAACGCGACCTGTTTGCGCGTTTTGGGCTCTGAACCGCCCCATGCCTGAAGCCCACCGCGCCGAACCCCTGGTGGTGGTGCGCTCGGCACTGCGGCGCTTTGGCCCACGCGCTGCACTGTCTGGCGCCGACCTGATCGCCAGTGGCGGAGAAATTCTCGTACTGCTTGGACCGAATGGCGCCGGCAAGACCACACTGCTGCGCGCGCTCTGCGGTCGAACCCGCCTGGACAGCGGCAGCATCCGTATCGCTGGCGGTGACCCGGCAGACGCAGAGGTACGGCGCCGAATCGGTTTCGTACCCCAGTCGATCGCACTCTGGACACAACTCACGGTGCGCAACAATCTGGAACTGTTTGGCCGCCTGGCTGGATTGAAGCCCGCTGAACTGCCGGCCGCCGTGACCAACACACTCGAATGGTCGGGCCTCGCAGCGCGCGCCGGAGACGTGGTCGCCACCCTGTCGGGCGGCATGCAGCGCCGGATCAATATTGCCGCCGGCACCCTGCACAACCCGGAACTGTTGCTGCTCGACGAACCGACTGTCGGACTCGATCCGGTCGCCCGCAACGAAGTGCACCAGGTGCTCGACCGGCTGCGAAAAACCGGTATGGCCCTGATCATGACGACCCATGATCTGGTCGAGGCCGAGGCACTCGCCGATCGCGTCGCGCTGATGTCCGCCGGCGCGATTCGCGCCCAGGACAGCCTTGCCGGATTGATCGGCCGCCTGTTCGGCAGCGACCAGGAAGTCGTGCTCATACTGGCCACCGAACCAGCCCCGGCAATTCGCGATGCACTCCGTACGGCCAGACTCTCGCCAACCAATGAAGAACGGGTCTGGATCGGCCGCCTGAGCAGCGGACTCGAGCAATTGCCGGAACTGCGCACCCAACTCATCGGTGCCGGCGCCGATATCGCTGAACTGCGCATCCGGCAACCCGGCCTGCATGGCGTATACATCGAACTGACCGGACAGGTACCACACGAATGACGCTGGCGATCTTTCGCGCCGCCCTGCTGCAGCTGCTGCATGACCGTGGTGCGCTGCTGCTCAGCCTGTTCGTACCCGCCGTATTCTTTCTGATCTTCGCGGAAATCTTCGCCACGGCTGCCAGCGACCAGGTGCAGGTACATGTAGCGATTGTCGATGAAGTGCAGAGCGCCGATTCGATCCGCCTGCTCGATGCACTGGACAGCGGATCCACCGTGATCGTGATCCCCGGTGTGCCCAACCGCGATGTGGCGCTTGACCTGGTGCGCCGGGGGACCGCAGATGTGGCGCTGATCGTGCGCGCCGACGGTGAATCGCTGGCCACCGCAGCGGGTCTCGCCGCACCGCCGCTGCTGCTGCTCATCGATCCGTCGCGCAATGTGGCTGCCACGGTACTGAGCGGACAACTGCAGCGCGCCTACTTCGCCGCGCTGCCGGATCTCGCCATCGGCCGCGTCGCCGAACTCATCGGCACGGAATTCACCGAATTTTCAGCTGAGCAGCAGACGGAAATAGAAGCCGGGCTCGCCAACCTGCGCGAATCGGCCAAATCCGGACAACGCAGCGGCTGGTCCTTCGAGGAACTGCTCGAACACGAAAATGTGGCCGGGCAGACCGCCGCGCTCAACCACATCGCCTACTACGCCGGCGCGGTAGTCTTCATGTTCCTGCTGTTTGCAGCCGCTCAGAACGCAGTGGGCATACTCGACGACCAGGCAGCCGGTATTCTCGACCGCATCGCCGCCGGGCCGGGCGGTATCACAGTAGTGTTGAACGGCAGATTCATCTTTCTGATCCTGCAGGGCATGGTGCAGGGCACGGTGATCTTTGCAGTCGCCTGGCTGCTCTATGGCGTGGACGTACCCGGCAACTTCGGCGGCTGGCTGCTGATCTCGTTCAGCTCTGCGGTACTCGCAGCCGGCTGCGGTCTGCTGCTCGTCACCGCCTGCCGCACGCGCGCGCAGGCACAGATCCTTCCCACTGTCGTGATTCTCATCATGTCGGCGATCGGCGGCAGCATGGTGCCGCGCTTCTTCATGCCCGGCTGGCTGCAGACGCTGGGCTGGATCACACCCAACACCTGGGCGCTCGAAGCCTACAGCGGTCTTTTCTGGCGCGGCGAACCCCTGCTTGCACTGCTGCCACGCTGCGCGGGCCTGCTCGGCGTCGGCCTGCTGACGCTGGCGATCAGTCACCTGCTGTCCCGCCGCCTCGTGCGCCCCTGAAGTCGGTTGCACCTAAAGAACTCTGGCGTTCCTCTCCATGACTCAGGTCAACTTCTGCCAAATCCAATCAATGGATCATGCGGTCGGCACCGGCCTCGTACCGGTTCAGTACACAGACAGCACAGGAGAATGACCACCATGAGCAGCATTGACGGAAAGTGGGACTGCATCAGCCAGACACCGATGGGTGACCAACCGTCCGTGATGGACCTGAAAAGCGACGGGAATGTCGTTACCGGGACGAGCACCAACATGCTGGGCACCATCGATGTCACCAACGGCAAGCTGGATGGCAACACCTTCACCTGGCAGATGGAAATGACCTCCCCATTTCCGATGAAGATGACAGGTGAAGTCGTAATCAACGGAGACTCGCTGGAAGGCACTGTCGCGGCAGGTTTCTTTGGCAAGTCGGGCATCGTCGGCAAGCGCCAGTCCGGCACCGCCTGACCGCACTCAGCAGCACGTGCTGCCGGGGCAGACTTGCGCACCTCGGGTGCGAAGTCTGCCCCTACTCCTCCTCGGGCTTCAGCGCCTTGAAGCTGCGATAGAGCGCCAGGTCGTAGATAATCTTGAGACCACCGGCCAGCAGAAACGGTGCCTGCAATGACAGGCCCAGCAACGCACCGCTGAGTGCCGGCGACAGCGCCGCACCCAGCGAACGGGCGATCGTGGTCACGCCTGATGCTGCCGACCGTTCATCCGGATCGACCACCGCCATGGTGTAGGACTGCCGCGTCGGTACGTCCATCTGCGAAATGGTGAAGCGCACCAGCAGTACGGCCAGCGCCCATGGCAGGGTCGGCATGAACGGCACCAGACACAGCAAGACGTTCGAGGGCAGGTGCGTGAAGACCATGGTGTTGATCAGGCCAAAACGTGCAGCCAGACGAGTCGCCAGCAAGGCCGACATGCCAGCCAGCAGGTTGGCAAAGAAAAACACGGTACCCAACGCCGCCTCGCTGATGCCAAAGCGCAGATAAAACCAGTAGGCGAGCAGGCTCTGGATCACGAAGCCGCCGGCGAAGGCATCGACGGCAAACAAGGCACTCAGGCGCGCCACCACACCGCGCGAACGGTGCAGACCAAAACGCCGTTGCGGCGTATCGGGCACAACCTGAACTTCGACCTGCGCGGACAGGCGCAGGAACAGCAGCACCAGCACGCCGCCGAGCACAGCGTAAACCGCCAGTACGCCCTGATAGGCAGCGAGTGCTGTCAGGCCCGTTTCCTGCAAGCCGAACGCCAGCCAGCCGCCAGCCAGTGAACCTGCCGCGGTCGCCAGAGAGCCGGCAAGGTGATACCAGGCGAACAGACGGGTGCGGCTCTGGCCGGGAACCAGACCCGTCAACGCCGCCTGCTCAACGGAAAGAAATGGCCCTATCTCGTAACCGCTCGGACTGATCACACCGATAATCGCTGCCAGGGCCAGCAGCAGCGGCTGATCCGTCAGCACAAATGCGGTACCTGCCAGCACCATCAGGGCCGCACCCAGCAGCAGGGTGCGCCGCCGGCCAAAGCGATCAGCGATGGTGGTCAGCCAGAGCGTGATCGCCGCGTCCCCGAACAAGGTTGCGGACAGCAGCAGGCCGATGCCAAATTCACTCAGTCCACGGGCAGCAAGATAGAGCGCCAGCACCACCGAGACGAAGCCATAAGCGAACAGTCGAACGACCCGGGCTGCAAACAGCAACCGGATATCCGGCGATACGGGCAATGGCTCCAATGCCACTCAGGGATCCGGCATGGTCCAGAGATCACTGGAGCGCGGCAGGCTGATGAGCCAGCGGTCGAAGATTTTTGCACGCAGGGCCGCCCAGGCGCCGATCATCAGCTCGCCGAGTTTGCGCGGTGAGCTGACCACCACCCGGCTGTCCCAGGCCCGCGCACCACGCACCAGTACCCGCTGGCCGATCGCCCGGTAGATACCCAGCGCGGCAGATACCGCCCAGGCAGACCTGAATGGCAAGGCCTGCAGGCCATGACCAGCCGACTGGTAGTAGCGCTCTGCCTCGTCCAGCAGGCGAGCCACAACACTCGCGACTGCGGCCCGATTGCCCGGATCAGCAAGCGTTGTTGCCGACAGCCCCGCCTCAGCAAGCCACCTGGCCGGCAGATAACATCGCCCGCTGCCAGCATCATCCAGTACGTCGCGGGCGATATTCGTCAACTGGAAGGCAATACCCAGATCAGCCGCACGCTGCAGGGTGCGCACATCACGCACCCCCATGAGCTGCGCCATCATCACGCCGACCACGCCGGCCACCCGATAGCAGTACAGCAGCGTCTCTTCGAAGCTGTGGTACTGATGGCCGCGCACATCCATTTCGAACCCGGCCAACAACTCCATCGCGTGCCGCTCCGGAATCCCGCATTCAGTCCCGACCCGCTGCAGGCCGATGAAGACCGGCTCGCTGAGAGTGTCACCGGCAAAGGCCCGGTGTGTCTCTGTACGCAGGTGTTCCAGTCTCGCTGCCGGATCATGTGGCCGGTCGATGACAGGTCCCTGCCCCGATCGCATGCCGAGGTTCTGCCCGTCGATCTGATCGTCGCAATACCGGCACCATGCATAAAGCATATAGGCATGATGTCGCGTGTTGGCATCAAACAGCTTCGCCGCGAGTGCGAAGCTCCGCGAACCCAGACGGATCATCTCCTTGCTGTTGGCGACGACAGCATCCATGTCAGCGCACCCCCAGGTCGGCCAGCATCAGTCCTGCGGTCGCCTTCGCCGAACCGACTACACCGGGAATGCCTGCACCCGGATGGGTGCCGGCACCGACGAAGTAGAGATTGCGCAGCCGGTCATCGCGGTTGTGCACACGAAACCATGCGCTCTGTGTCAGCACCGGTTCCAGAGAGAATGCCGAACCCAGATGGGCGTTCAGCTCGGTCTGGAAATCCGCTGGCGTAAAGATCCTCGAGGTCACCAGGTTCTCCCGCAGTCCAGGCATCAGTTGTTTCTCAAGTGCGTTCAGGATGCGATCACGGTAGACAGGGCCAAGCGTACTCCAGTCGATCGGTGCCTTGCCGAGATTCGGCACCGGCGCCAGCGCATAGAATCCGGCCTGCCCCGGCGGGGCGAGAGAGGTATCGGTCGCCGAAGGATTGTGCAGGTACAGGGAAAAATCCTCGGCCAGTACACCGCGCTGGAAAATATCCGCCAGCAACTCACGATAGCGCGGCCCGAACAGCACCGTGTGATGCGCAAGCTCCGGATACTGCCGCCGGAGGCCAAAGTGCACGACGAACAGCGAGCTGCTGTACCGGGCGCGTGTCAGGCGCTTTGCCATGGCGCGACCACGTTCAGTACCGGCCAGCAGTCTGGCATAGGTATGCACCACATCGGCATTGCTGGCCACCGCATCAGCCATGATGCTGCTCCCGTCAGAAAGACCCACCCCGGTCACAACACCGCGGCTTGTAGTGATCTGTTCGACCGGACAGTCGAGTCGGATTTCACCACCCAGGTCGCGAAACAGCCGCACCAGCCCGGCGACCAGCGCCCCGGTTCCGCCACGTGGAAAGTGCACGCCCCAGCGTCGCTCCAGCGCATGAATGAGTGCGTAGATGGATGGCACATGAAAGGGATTGCCGCCAATCAGCAGCGACTGGAAACTGAAAGCCTGGCGCAGATGGGGATCACGCATGAAATCCGATACGACCCCGTAGACAGAACGGTGGCTCTTCAGGCGAATCAGCTGGGGAACGACGCGCACCATGCTCCAGACATCCTGGAAGGGCACGGTACCGAGCTTCAGATAACCCTCGCGAAACACCGCCTCTGAGAAGGCCAGAAAGCGACGGTAACCATCCGCATCACCCGGACTGATGCGCTCTATGCCGCGGATCACCGCATCCGCATCCGCGTTGTACTCCAGCGTGACACCGTCCTGCCAGATCAGACGGTAGAAGGGATCGACCGGCAGCAAGTCCACATAGTCGCCGATGTCCCTGCCACTCAGCGCAAACAACTCCGCCAATGCATTCGGTGCGGTAACCACAGTCGGCCCCGCATCGAAACGGAAGCCATCCTGCTCGTAAACGTAGGCGCGTCCGCCGGGTCGATCACGTCGTTCAAGGAGGATGGTGCGTACACCGGCCGACTGCAGCCGGATGGCAAGCGCCAGACCACCGAAGCCGGCACCGATGACGACTACGGTCGGTGTGGCCGTCATGCAATATCCGTCCGACTGCTGGATGGCGGGAGGCTGCGCAAGGCGCGTAACACGGGTACTGGCGGCCTGCCGCTGAGAATCTGCCGCGCATCGTTGATACCGATCCGACCGGCATAGAAGCGTTCGATCAGCGGCTGGGGCAGACGGTAGAAATGCTGCAGCACACGATAACGCTCGGCTGGGGCAGCGGCCAGAAACAGCATGCGATTCAGCATCCTGAACAAACGCTGCGCCTGCCAGCAGCGCCGTGCCCGCGCACGGATCCAGGGACCCACCGCAGCGCTGTGCAAGCTGGCGACAGCAGCCAGATCATCAGCGAGCGCCGCCGCTTCCGGCAGCGAATAGCCGGTGGTGTGATGAAACAGTCCGGCACGCAAACCAGCGCGCGGCAGCTCAGCATCGGCAGAGGGCCAGAAGGCATCAAAATCAGCATCCAGAACGATCGGCAATACACCACGCTCCTCGCGAACCATCTCGCACAAGCCCCAGCCTCGCGCAAGAACATAGCTTTCGATATTACGGCGAAGCAGGGCCGTATCCAGGTCCGGCGTGTCGCTGTAGTAGGTATCTTCGACCAGCAGCCGGTCAGGGCCAAACGGCAGCAGATACACAAACCGGTAGCCGTCCAACTGTGTCACCGTTGCATCCATGAGCAGCGGACCGGTCAGGCCGTGAGGACCGGCGAGCAGCAGTTCCTGACCAAGGAATTTCTGATAGCGGAGCACCAGGCCAACACTGTCACCAACCGTGGGTCCGCGTCCATCGATCACCAGCCGGGCAGTCAGCGTCTGTCCATCGGCCAGCTGGACCGTCTGTGGCGTCAGCTGCACGGCCCGCACACCAGACATGAGCTGTACACCAGGCAAGGCCATCACCGCCTGTCGCAGTCGTGCCGAACTCAGCGAGTGATACGTGCCGGCGATGCGCCGCTGCCGCTGCGGAAAACAAACCTCATAGTGCGGCCAGGAGTGACTGGCCAGTGGCAGCAGCCACTCACGCTCCGCCGGTCGCAGGTCGCTACCATGAAAAGACCAGGTGTGATTGCCACCCGGTTCTGCACCCGCTTCGATCAGGGTAACTGGCACATCCGGCCGCAAGGCCTGCAGTCGCAGGGCGATAAGGCAGTTGGCGAGTCCGCCGCCGACCAGCAATACCCCGCTACCCGGTTTGCTGCTCATTGCGCAGCTACCAGCGGGTCGATGATGAGCGCGATGCTGGCGGCATGCGCTGTGCTGAAACGCCCGTGTATCTGTCCGGCAAGCTCACCCTTGCGATCAAACACCAGCAGATTGGGTGCTGTTGTATCCAGGCCATAGCTGGTCGCCCAGCTGCGCTCAACATCGATGAGCACCGCCACCGTGGCCGGCACGCGCTTCTGCAGGGTCGCGGCGACCCGGTCGATGTCGACCGGGCCCTCGGCCGGCAGGTCCGCCACGTTCAGAAAGTGGAGCTGTGGATAGCGCCCGTGGAGTTCCTCAGCCCAGCGCTGGATGGTGGCCAGACGCCGCACATTGACCACCACCGCGACGACCACCGCACCGCGATGTGCAGTCAGAGAATCTGTATTGCCAAACTGATCGCGCAAGGCCAGCACATCGATACTGGCATCGGCAGCATGGCTGCCGGTACTGAACAGGACGAACAGCAGTACCAGCCGCAACATTCGGGAGCGGCGACACATGGATGTCAGCGATACGATGGGCATGAACGGTACGACGCCCCGGCGCGCCAGCGTAGGGCGCTATCGGTTCATTGTACCGGTGCTTTGCTGCTGACTGCTGTCAGCGTGGCGCTTTCAGGCTCAGAACTGGAAACGCCAGCCGACGAAGACTTCCTCGGTATCGGGGTCGATGCTGAACTGCAGACCCGGTTCCGGCTGTTCCGGCAAAAAAGCCTCGCCAACACGAAGGACTGTGACACCACTCTGATGCAGAAAATCACCGAGCAGGTGACGGAACTCACGCGCGCGGGCACTCAGGGTCAGCACATCGGTTGCCGCAACAGAGTCCGGCACGCCATCCGACTGTGCCGGCAACACCGGCAATGCAGCAAGTATTGGATCACGCGCCATCCGTGCTGGAAGCTGTGTACCAGCTACAGACTGACCTGCCGGAATGCCCACACCGGAGTCGGCCATCACAGCTACCGACGCGTGCATGAGCACGGCAAAAACGAGCATTGCCCGGAATGACATCATGCGAACCACCCATCCGGAATCGCGGCCCATTGCGATCCCTAACCCGGCAGGAACCTTAGCCGGGTGGCGGGTGGCAAACACCGACAGCGTTCACCTTTAAGGCGTGCACCAAAAAACAATAAAGGGATTCGGTAAAGTCACCGCCAGATAAGTAAAGCTGGTCAGCAGCAAAGCAGAAAAAAGGGAGCTTTAGGCTCCCTTTGTTTTTCAGCGCACCTGGACCTCGATGGGCCTGGGTTTCTTTGCCTCGGTCTTCGGCAGGCGCACGGTCAGCACACCGTCCTTGGCGTCGGCCTGGATCTTTGCCTCATCGACATCTGCCGGCAGACTGAAGCTGCGGGCAAAACTGCCGTAAAACGACTCGATCCGGTGGTGCTTTTCCTTGTCTTCACGGGTCTCCAGCCGGCGTTCACCGCGAATCGTGATCACGCCCTCGTGTACCGATACGTCGATGTCCTTTTTCTCGACCTCGGGCAACTCGGCCTTGATCAGATAGGCCTCCGGCGTCTCGGAAATATTCGCCACCGGGCGCCATTCAACGCCGTTGCCGCGTGCTTCACCGGCGGGGGTCGCGGACCGGCCCAGCGACCGGCTGTACTGATTGAAAAGGTCATCCAGCTCGCGCAACGGGCTCCAACTTACCAGCGTCATGACTGCATCCTCCTCATGGGTTGTCGCGCGCCGTAATACACGTCGCGCATGAGGGAGATATAGGGACGATGCCGGCGTTTTCAATCCCTGTCGTGCATCAGCCCAGGGCGTTGCGCAGTGCGTCGATCAGGTCGTCGGCGTCCTCCAGCCCGACCGACAGGCGTACCAGGCCATCGGTGATGCCGACCCGGCGCCGCTCGGCCTCCTCCACATCCGCATGGGTCATGGTCACCGGGTGGGTGATCAGGGACTCCACAGAGCCGAGGTTTTCAGCCAGCGTCCACAGCTTGATGCGATCCATCAGGGTCTTGCCGGCAGCCACGCCGCCCTTGACCTCAAACCAGATCATCGCGCCAAAACCGGAAGCCTGCTGTTTGGCCAGCTTATGCTGCGGGAAACTCTCCAGCCCCGGATAACTGACCTGCGCGACCTTCGGGTGTGTGGCAAGAAACCGGGCAATCGCCATGGCATTGGCTGCCTGCCGGTCCATGCGTACCGACAGGGTTTTGCAACCCTGCAGTGTCAGCCAGGCCACCTGCGGCGACATGATCATGCCGGTGGCATTCATGATGAAGCGAATCGCGTTCGCCTGCGCCTCGTTACTGACGACAATCGCACCGCCGACGGTCGCGTTGTGCCCATCGAAGTATTTGGTGGTGCTGTGCACGACCATGTCCGCGCCCAGTTCCAGCGGCCGCTGGTAATACGGCGTGAGGAAAGTGTTGTCCACAGCGTGCGGGATGCCGCGCTCGCGCGCCAGATCCGAAACTGCCCGCAGATCGGTGAGCTTGAGCGTGGGGTTGGCCGGCGTCTCGGTGAGAATCAGCTTCGTGTTGCTGCGAATCGCCTTGCGTACGGCCTCTGTATCCGAGGTATCGACGAAGGAGAACTCCACGCCGAAACGCGAATAGATCTTCGTGCTCAGGCGATAGGTGCCGCCGTAGACCACATCCGAAACGATCGCGTGATCACCCGCACTCAGGAAGGCGAGGAACAGGCCGTTGATGGCCGCCATGCCGGTACCGAAGCAGATGCAGTCGCTGCCGCCTTCCAGGTCGGTCAGCTTGTTCTCCAGCGCGCGCACCGTGGGATTCGCCGAGCGGGAATAGGAGTAGCCCTTGGCCAGATAGCGATCCACCGACTCCTGGACGTAGGTCGTGGTCTGGTAGATCGGCGTGAGAATCGCACCAGTCAGTGGATCGGGCTCTACGCCGGCATGCACCTGTCGCGTGGTAAATCCCGGTTTTGACTGCCCGGTCGGGCGCTTCTCGCTGCTCATGGTCTGGAACTCCTCGACACCCTGCCCTGCGGCAGCGGGTGCATCACGTGGCTTTTGGGCTGCATAGTTTATACGGGAAGCGGGCTGCAGCGATCAGTCAGTCCCGGGCGAGGCTCCGGAAGCGGCTTGCCCGATGCCCCCGCTTTGGCCGATCATGAAGCCCATTAGGCGGAGATATACATGAGCGACGATGCCTGGCAGGTTTTCAAGGTCGATGAACTGGCCGCACGGGTTGCCGGGCAAGAACCCCGGTTTCTGGAATTTCTGCGCGTCCCGACCCTGTCCTGCGCCGTCTACCGGCTGCCAGCTGGCTCCCGCGACATGCAGGCGCCACATCTCGAAGACGAGGTGTATTTCGTGGTCAGCGGTCGTGCCCGCCTGCGGGTGGGCGCTCAGGAGCACGAGGCCGTGCCGGGCAGCATCCTCTACGTCAAAGCCACCTCAGAGCACTCGTTCTTCGATATCGAGGAAGACCTGACGCTGATCGTGATATTCGGGCAATCGAAGCCCTTGTGGCAGAGCTAGCAACCCGGTTACGTCTGACGCTCGCGCTGCATGTGGAGATAGAGTTCCTCGACCTTGGTGCGTGCCCAGGGCGTCCGACGCAGGAACGTGAGGCTTGATGCCACGCTCGGATCGTTTTTGAAGCAACGAATCGGAATGCGCTGACCAAGCACTTCCCAGGCAAGTCACCAGCTCATTGACCATCACCTCGAGGGTGATGCCGTGCAGGGGGTTCCGTGGTTGTTGCATGGTCGTCATTCTGTTTCCTGACGTCTGGCGATCTGGTCGAGGTACTCAGCGACGCCGGCGCGCGGGGACGATTTCCCGATGAAGCTCATTCAGGTGACGGAAATGTCCAGATCACCTTCGGCGCGCACCAACAGGCGTGTGCCGTCGGACAACTCGACGACGATCTCGTGGTTGTCAGCCTTGAGAACCCGGACGATCAGCCCGAGCACTGCCCGGCTCTGGTTCCGGATCTCCGTACCCTGCGTGTACTTTAAGAAAACCGAATCACCCAATAACCGTCATCGCCCGCCGCCGCACCACACATAGCGTCAGCGCGGTACCTAGCAACCACACGGCCGCGGGCGCGGGTACCAGGGCGATATCGCCGGGGCGCACAGCCCACGCGTACAACGCAGTGCTCTTATCGGCGCCGTTCTGTTCGCCGCGGTGGAAGAGGAAGTCCCACGCGTAACTGGTATCGGGCGCGTACTCGGTGCCGGACCAGTATCCAAATGGGTGATACGGGCTTATGTCAAAAGGTACGGGGCTTGCTTGATTGGGGGATCGCGGCTGAAGCCGCTCCCACAGCTGAAGTTGCTCCTACGCCGGGCTGCTCAGAACTGGCTGTCGGGGAAAGCCATCAGGGCATCGGCTCCGGCCTCGATAGCGCGCAGATTGGCTGTAGCGAACGGTGAGAACTGTCCCGCATAGAAATCCGCCGTAATCAGTTTTGCCGCCAGGAATTCCTTCTCGGCAGCGCTCGCCGCACCGTCTGCCGCCAGCTTTTCGCTGGCGACGACCGCTGCGCGCGCCAGCTGCCAGCCGCCGGTAACCGTACCGAGCAGCATCAGCATGCTGCAGGCAACAGCACCCGGTACAGCCGGGCTCTTCGCATGATTTGCAGCAAGCCATCGGCCTGCTGCCTCGACGCTCGCGCAGCCTTCGGCATGTGCCTTGCGCACCGCTGCCAGCGCCGGATAGCGGGCCAGATCTGCATCCGTCGCACGCATGTCAACCAGCAGGGCCGTCAGCGAAACGCCGCCGTCGCGCAGGATCTTGCGCGCGACCAGGTCGTTGGCCTGGATACCCGTGGTGCCTTCGTAGATCGTGGTGATGCGCGCGTCACGCAGGTATTGCGCAGCGCCGGTTTCTTCCGCGTAACCCATGCCGCCGTGTATCTGTACGCCCAGCGAGGTCAGCAACTGGCCCATCTCGGTGGACCAGCCCTTGACCACCGGGATCATCAGATCAACGCGGGCCTGATGCAGGGCGCGCGTCGCCTCGTCGGCATGCCGCAGGCTGATATCCAGATCTGCAGCGGTGACATAGGCGATGCTGCGCATCGCCTCTATATAGGCCTTCATCGTCAGCAACATGCGCCGCACATCGGCATGCTGGATGATGGCCACCCGCCCCTTCTGTCCGGGTACCTTGCCCTGTACACGCTCACGCGCATAGTCACGCGCCTGCTGATAAGCACGCTCCGCAACTGCGACCCCTTCGAGGCCCACACCGAGCCGGGCGTGATTCATCATGGTGAACATCGCCGCGAGGCCGTTGTTCAGCTCGCCGACCAGATAGCCGACCGCATTCTCGAAAGCCATCACGCAGGTCGGACTGCCGTGGATGCCGAGCTTGTGCTCCACCGATACCGGACGCACGGTATTGCGCTCGCCGGGCGTGCCATCGGGCTTGAGCAGGAACTTCGGCGCAATAAACAGTGAAATGCCGCGCACGCCAGGCGGTGCATCCGGCAGCCGGGCGAGCACCAGATGCACGACGTTCTCCGTCATGTCGTGATCGCCCCAGGTGATGAAGATCTTCTGCCCGGTGATGCGGTAGTGATCGCCCTCGGGCACTGCCTGGGTACGCAGGGCGGCGAGATCCGAGCCAGCCTGCGGCTCGGTCAGGTTCATGGTGCCGGTCCACTCGCCGGCCACCATCTTCGGCAGATACGCATCGCGCAATGCCTCCGAGGCATGCGCTTCGATCGCACGCGCGGCGCCTTCAGTCAGCAGGGGGCATAGCGACCAGGCGAGATTCGCCGAGCACCACATTTCCTCGACGGCCACACCGAGCAGGAACGGCAGGCCCTGCCCGCCATAAGCGGCAGGTGCGGTTACACCGGCCCAGCCACCGGACTGATACTCGCGATAGGCGGTCTTGAATTCTTCAGGAACGATGACGCGATCGTTTTCGACCCGGCTGCCCTGGCGGTCGCCGATCGCGTTGGTCGGCGCGATGACGCCGCCGGCCAGCTGCGCTGCCTGTTCAAGGATTGCTTCGGCAAGATCCGGCGTCGCTTCTTCACACCCGGGGAGTCGGGCGACCCGGTCCAGGCTGGCAAGCTCACGGATCACAAACAGCATTTCGCGGACTGGTGCGTGATATTCAGTCATCGTTCTCGGACTCTGGTTACTTATGCGTTCTGCCGGCGGTAGCAACAATCATCAGGAGGCGCGTTGACGGGATTCCCGGCGGCGATCCGTTTCCAGCAATAATTTCTTTCGAATACGGATACTTGTCGGCGTTACCTCGACGAGCTCATCATCATCGATGAACTCCAGTGCCTGCTCCAGGGACATGCGTATTGGCGGAACCAGCAACAGGTCCTCATCGGTGCCCGCGGCGCGGATATTGGTCAGCTGTTTGGCCTTGGTCGGATTGATGACCAGGTCGCTGCCCCGGCTGTGTATCCCGCAAACCATACCTTCATAGACCGGCTCGCCATGACCGATGAACAGGCGGCCGCGCTCCTGCAGATTGAACAGCGCGTACGCAAGCGCCTTGCCGGCCACCATGGAAATCAGCACACCATTGTTGCGCTGGCCGATTGCAGCCGGAACGCGGCGAGCGTAATTATCGAACACGTGATAGATGAGTCCGGTGCCCGAGGTGCAGGTCAGATATTCGGTACGGAAGCCGATCAGGCCACGCGCCGGAATGCGATATTCAAGACGCAGGCGACCGGTGCCATCCGGCGTCATGCTCAGCAGTTCACCCTTGCGCTCGGCAAGGCGGCTCATCACGGCACCCTGAAACTGCTCCTCAAAATCAACCGTGAGCTGCTCCCAGGGCTCGCAGCGCACGCCATCGATGTCCTGCTCGATCACTTCAGGCCGCGAGACGGCCAGCTCGTAACCTTCGCGGCGCATATTCTCGATGAGTATCGACAGATGCAGTTCGCCGCGGCCGGATACCTTGAACTTGTCCGGATCCTCGGTGGGCTCCACGCGCAGCGCCACGTTGTGCTTCAACTCGCGATCAAGCCGCTCCTTGATATGGCGGCTGGTCAGGAACTTGCCTTCCTTGCCGGCAAACGGCGACTTGTTGACACAGAAAGTCATGCTGATGGTCGGTTCATCGACCTTCAGCGGCGGCAGCCCCTCCGGCACTTCGCGGTCGCAGACGGTATCGGAGATAAAGAGTTCCTCGATGCCGCTGAACACCACGATATCGCCGGCGCTGGCCGACTCGACCTTGT
Organism: uncultured Gammaproteobacteria bacterium; assembly: GCA_963698405.1. Lineage (GTDB taxonomy): Bacteria > Pseudomonadota > Gammaproteobacteria > Steroidobacterales > SHZI01. Next base: position 188,585 of record CAVOQT010000005.1, on the reverse strand, counting down.
AACGGTTGAGACCAAGGAATCCGTACAGTTCGCCCAGTCGCCCGCTGCGCACCTTGCCGTTCGCACCGACGATACTCACCGTCGAACCGGCTACAGCCCGACCGCGCGTGATGCGGCCGATGCCGAGCATGCCCACATAGGAGTCGTAATCGAGACTGGAAACCTGCAGCTGCAGAGGACCGTTCGGATCAACTTTCGGCGGTGCGACATGCTTGACGATGGCCTCGAAGAGCGGCGTCATGTCACCTGAACGCACGGTGGATTCGAGGCCGGCATAGCCGTTCAGCGCCGATGCGTAGATGACCGGGAAATCGAGCTGGGCATTGGTTGCGCCCAGCCGGTCAAACAGCTCGAAGGTTGCATCCAGCGCCCAGCCCGGACGGGCACCATCACGGTCGATCTTGTTGATCACGACGATCGGCGTGAAGCCGAAGGCAAAGGCCTTCTGCGTAACGAAACGGGTCTGCGGCATCGGACCATCGACGGCATCGACCAGCAGCAGCACGCAGTCTGCCATCGACAGCACACGCTCGACCTCACCACCGAAATCGGCATGGCCGGGCGTATCGATGATGTTGATGAAGTAGTCACCCCAGGTGATCGCGGTGTTCTTGGCCAGAATCGTGATGCCACGCTCTTTTTCGATAGCGTTCGAATCCATGGCCCGCTCGGGCAGCTCGAAGCGCGCATCCAGGGTGCCTGACTGGCGCAGCAGCTTGTCGACCAGCGTGGTCTTGCCATGGTCGACATGCGCGATGATGGCGATATTGCGGAGCTTGTCGGTCGGTTTGGTCACGGAGTTGTTCATCGGGGTGCCGGGGAAACGAAAGGTCGCGAATTATAGGGGAGAAACCGGGCCGGTACGCACAATGTGCGCCCCTTCAGGGCAATACGGCATGCCCGGCAATGTAAAATCGCGGCAGGATCGGGAGACTGGATGAGCACAGGCAGAGGCAATCATCAGGGCCAGCGCCCGCCGCACACACCGTTTTGTCGGCTTGCGGCGCTGACGATCTGTGCTGCCGTGGTCTTGCTGGCCGGCTGTACCGGAGCCCCCCAGGCTCCGGATCCAGCAGCCCGGACGCCGGTCCCAGCCAGCTCACTACCCGCCCCTCTGCCTGACCCCCTGCGCACCCAGGTCGTATTCACGGCGATGCAGATGGTCGGGGTTCCCTACCTCTGGGGCGGCAGCACGCCGGCTGGTTTTGACTGCAGCGGCCTGGTGCAATACGCCTATTCCAATGCCGGCCTGCAGCTACCGCGTACGGCTGCAGCGCAACTTGCCGCAGCGACCCCACTGACACTCGAAGACGCGGTCGCCGGCGACCTGCTGTTTTTCAGCGACCGCAAGCGAACCTCTCATGTGGCGATCTATCTGGGCCAGGGCCGTTTCGTACACGCCCCGAATGGCGGCAGCCGCGTGTCACTCGATGACTTCAACACCCCGTACTGGCGCACCCGCTTCACCGGCGCAGGGCGCATCATTCCACCGGGTTGAACTCAGATCGTTCCCAGATACCACTCGTAGTCCAGGTTACTGACCTGCGCATGAAAGGCCTCCGCTTCATGCCGGCGCGCAATACCAAACACGCGGCAGAACTCCGCACCCAGATATTCCGGCAGCAATTGGCCGGCATCGAAAGCATCGAGTGCGGTTTCCCAGCGCGGTGACAACGCGAGCTTTTCCTCCATCACCTCGCCTTCGCGAATCATGCACGGGGGTTCGATACGCTGCGTAAGCCCGGCATGCACCCCGGCAAGAATGGCCGCCATCGCGAGGTAAGGGTTGCAGTCGGCGCCAGCCACACGGTGCTCGATACGCAGATTCCGGTCATCAGACACCGGAATACGCACGGCAACGTGGCGATGGTTCACACCCCAGTTCGACGCTATCGGTGCAAAGCAGCCCGGCCGGATCCGGCGGTAGGAATTCGCGTTCGGCGCAAAGATGGCGAGTGACTCAGGTATCGCGGCGAGCAGACCACCGACTGCATGCCTGAGTGTCGTGGAATATTCATCCGGTGCGGATGCCGGCGGCGACGGTGCAAAGACATTGCGTCCCTCACGATCCACCAGGCTGAGATGCACATGCATGCCGGAACCATCCAGCTCCGCAAAGGGTTTTGCCATGAAAGTCGCGGCCAGGCCGTGTTTCTGCGCAATGCCGCGGATCAGGCGACGGAGCAGTATCGCGTGATCACAGGCAGCGACTGCATCGGCAACATGCTGCAGGTTGACCTCGAACTGGCCGGCACCGTATTCCGACACGATGCTGCCGGCAGGAATCCCCTGCGTTTCACAGGCCGCAGTAATTTCAGCAAACAGCGGATCGAGATCATGCAGATCCTCAAGGCTGTAAACGCGCGGCCCGGACGGACGGCGTTGCGTGCCCGGTACCCGCCCCTGTCGCGCCCTCGGTACCTCGCCAGAGGTGTCATCCAGCAGGTAGAACTCGAATTCAACGGCCACTACCGGCGTCAGGCCGAGCGCAGCAAAGCGACTCACCACGCCAGTCAGCACATGCCTGGCATCGGCGAAAAACGGCCGGCCATCCCGATGCTCCAGCGCCACCAGGCACTGACCGGGCTGCGTCCTGGCCCAGGGTACCGGCACCAGGGAACCGGGCACCGGACGGCACAGATAATCCGGATCGCCATCGTCCGAGCCATAGCTCAGGCCATCGATCAGCGCACCGCGGCTGTCGAGCAGGATGCCGGTGGCCGGAAATGCGATGCCATCGCGCCAGAGTGACTGCAGTTCACGGCGGCCGATGCGTTTACCGCGCAGAATGCCGTTGAGATCAGGCAGCAGCAGTTCGACCGCCCGGGTGTCCGGGCAGGCCGCCAGAAAGCTTCGGGCCTCATCGATTTGCTTGTCGTTCATGGCGGTGGTCCTGTTCCTGACCAGATTTTGACCAATCCCGGTATCCACGTCGATCCTGCTACCATTTCGGCAGGCAGACACAGAGCATGACATGAATAACCCGGCACCTTCATACATCCTGACGGTCGTCTGCCCGGACAAGATCGGCATCGTGGCGGCAGTCGCCAGCTACCTGACCTCCCGGAAGTATTTCATCGAAGAATCGTCCCACTTCGGCGACCGCGATACGGGCACCTTTTTCATGCGCACCCGCTTCACCTCACCAGAGGCCAGCTTCTCGCGCAGCAGCTTTGCCGCCGGCTTTGCGGACATCGCCCAGAAGTTCACCATCGAGTGGCAGATACACGACACGGCGGTACTGCCGCGCGTGCTGGTCATGGCCTCCCGCTACGATCACTGCCTCAACGACCTGCTGTACCGCTACCGTACCGGCGCGCTGAAGATGGCGATTCCGGCCATCGTCTCGAACCACATGGATCTGGCCGGGCTGGCCAGCTGGCACAAGGTGCCCTACTTCCACATACCCGTAACGGCCAGCACCCGGCAGGAAGCCGAAGAACGACTGATGGATATCGCCGGAGACACCAAGGCAGAACTGATCGTGCTGGCCCGCTACATGCAGATCCTGTCACCGGCGATCTGTGCGCAATACTCCGGACGGATCATCAACATTCACCACTCCTTCCTGCCCGGCTTCAAGGGTGCCAAGCCCTATCACGAAGCGCACCGGCGCGGCGTCAAGCTGATCGGTGCCACGGCCCACTATGTGACGGCGGATCTGGATGAGGGTCCGATCATCGAACAGACGGTCGAGCGGGCAGACCACACCATGTCGCCGGATGATCTCGCAGCAATTGGCCGGGATGTGGAGTCAATAACCCTGGCGCGGGCCGTTAAGCTGCATATCGAACATCGCGTGTTCGTGAACGGCAGCAAGACCGTAGTCCTGCGCTGAGGGCTCAGGCGCTCTTGCGGGCCTGCATCACGGGGCGCAACAGAATGGCCAGTTCGCGCAGTGACTTTTCCGTAGTCGCCCAGTCGATGCAGCCGTCAGTCACAGAAACCCCGTAACGGAGCTGGCTCCGGTCGGCGGGAATATCCTGGTTGCCAGCCTCGATATTGCTTTCGAGCATCAGGCCGATGATCGACTTGTTGCCGTTGACGATCTGCTCGATGCAGTCACGGGCCACCAGCGGCTGCAGTGCCGGATCCTTGTTCGAATTGCCGTGGCTGCAGTCGATCACGATGCGCTCCGGCAAGCCGGCCTTGTGCAGGGCCTGTTCGCAAAGCGTCACACTCACCGAATCATAGTTGGTGCGCCCGGCACCACCGCGCAACACGACATGGCCATAATTGTTGCCGCGCGTCTGCATGACAGCCGAGCGCCCGTCCTCGTTGATGCCGAGGAAATGATGCGGCTGACGCGCGGACTTGAGCGCATTGATCGCCACCGTCAGCGAGCCGTCGGTTCCGTTCTTGAAACCGACCGGCGTGGAGAGCCCGCTGGCCATCTCCCGATGAGTCTGCGATTCGGTGGTACGCGCACCGATCGCATTCCAGGTGATCAGGTCACCCAGATATTGCGGCATGATCGGATCAAGCGCCTCGGTGGCCGTCGGCAGGCCAAGTTCAGCCAGATCGAGCAGCAGCTTGCGCGCAATCCCGATCCCCTTCTCGATATGAAAGGAATCGTCCATGTCAGGGTCGTTGATGAGACCCTTCCAGCCCACCGTGGTACGCGGCTTCTCGAAATAGACGCGCATGACCAGCACCAGCGTATCGCTGAGCGCATCGGCCAGCGGCTTGAGCCGCCGAGCATAATCCATCGCCGCTGCGACATCGTGGACCGAACACGGGCCCGACCACCACGAACAGGCGCGGGTCGCGCGCATCGATGATGTTCTGCAGCGTGCGCCGGTTGCGCAGCACGAAACCCTCAAGCGCCGGGGTCAGCGGATACCGGGCCTTGACCTCGGCCGGGGTCGGCAGCGTGGTACGGGTAACGACGTTGACGTTGTAAATCTGGCTTTCCATGCGGCAAGCATAGTGTGCCGGCCACGTAACGGGCAACCCGGCAGGCCATTGTGACGGGACTGATGGCAACGAAATCCACACTGTAGAATGCGCAGCCTGTCTACAGGTCCGGAGAATTACCCATGGCTAACGTATCCACCATCAAGCCCTTCGCCAAGGGCGATATCCTCGTCGGCGCCACCCTGCTCAACCGGTCCGATGACGACCATGCCGGCGATGGCCGGATCATCCAGTACGACAGCAACCTCAACGAAAAAGGCGTGCTCTGGACCTCCGGCACCACCCACCTGGTCAGCGGACTCCGCTTCGGTCCTGACCAGACCCTGTGGGCCTTCGACACCAATACACATACCGTGCTGCGCTTTGGCCCGGACGGCAAGGAACTGCCGCGGATCAAATATGCCGACCGGTCCTTCTCGAACGTCAATTTCACCGCAGATGGCAACGTGCTGCTGGGCGAACATCTGGTCGGCAACACCATCAAGCTGCCGCCGGAACGCCCACTTGGCACGACGCTGGCGAAGATGCCGGGCAGTGATAAATTCGGTGACGGACATGTCTTCAAGTTCACACCGGATGGCAAGCAGCTGAAGGAATTTGCCACCGAGACCCACGGCGGCATGGCCGGCTTCCTCGGTGTCACCACGGCAAGCCTCGCGCCGGACAACCGGACGCTGGTGTATTGCTCGGAAACCGGTACGCGCGTCTTCCAGTACGACATCGTCGCCGACAAGCAGCTGCCGGATCTGATCACGATACAACCTGGCGCCGGTGAAATCGCGCTGCTGGCACAGCACCTGCCCGATGGCACGCTGCTGTACATCAAGGCCAACTTCAAGACCGGCTTCAAGCTCGATCACCTGAAGGCGAATGCCGAAGTCATCAAGAGCTGGGATCTGCCAGGACCCGGCTGGGCCACCGTCATCCCCCTGCTGGAACCAGGCGTGCTATTGCTCGGCAACTTCTTCACCGGCACGGTGGCCAAGTTCGACATGCAGAGCGGCGCCATCACCGCCAAAGCCGAAACGAACGTGAAGCGCTCGCTGGCCGGCCTCGCGCAATATCGCGGCTGAAAGGCGCTCCTGCGGGATGGGATCGCGGCTGAAGCCGCTCCTACCAGGGCAGGACGCTGCCGTCGAAGGTCCAGAAGGTGCCGGTATTCTCGACGTTAAGCTGATCGGTAATGCGGATCAGGTCGCTGCCGGCAGTCTCCACCGGACGCAGCATTTTTTTCGGCAGCATGCTCATCATGTCGGTATCCACCGGGCCCGGGTCGATCAGAGCCACCGAGATCCCCTTGCCCTTCAGCTGGATCGCCAGATTGCGCATCTCCATGTTGAGCGCCGCCTTGCTCGGACGATAGAAATACAGCATGCCGTTGCTCATGCTGCCAATCGAACCCTGGCTGCTGGATACATTGCTGATCTTCTTCTGCTGGCTCGCCAGCACGTGAGGCAGAAATGCCTCAGCCATCTTCAGCGGCCCGATGACATTGGTGCGCAGCACCAGCTCGTAAACCGGCCAGTCCATCTTTTTGGCGAACAGTTGATTGCTGCCGCCACCGGTAATCCCGGCGTTGTTGAACAGCACGTCGACCGGCTGCCCCTGATACTTGCCGGCCAGCGCATCGATGGCTGCCAGGTCGGTGACATCCAGCGCCTCGATACTGACCCTGCCCTCGCTGCCTGCAGCAAGCGCACTGAGTTCCGTTGCCTCGGTCGGCTTGCGCGCCGTGGCAATCACCTTCCAGCCACGCGCTGCGTATTGCCGTGTCAGCTCCAGACCGATACCGCGATTGGCGCCAGTAACCAGCACCGTCGGCACATATTCCTCTGCGTGCACCGGTACAACAGCCACCATCGCAACCAGCAGGGTGGCCAGCAGCGTCAGGCCGCGGGTAAAACGTCGGATCATCGTGATCTCTCCTGAGAAAACCCGGTTGTTACCAGGGAATGGTCTGGCCTTTGGTATCCAGAAACTGCCCGGTCATGGCCAGGTCAAAGCGGTCAATCTCGCGCGCCATGTCGGTCACAGCATCGGCAACCGGACGCAGCATTTTCTTCGGCAAGCCTTTCATGAAATCGGTATCGGTGGCACCCGGCGTCACCAGTCCGACGATGATGCCGCGGCTCTTGAGCTGAAAGGCCAGATTGACCATCAGCATGTTCAGCGCCGATTTGCTGGAACGGTACCAGTACAGACGCGGCGCATCGACGCTGCCGATAGAACCCTGGTTGCTGGAGACGGTCATCATCTTGCGCAGGCGACTGGCTTCAACGTGCCGGACAAAGGCCTCACAGACCTTCATCGGACCGATCGCATTGACGGCCATCACCTCGTTGAACGTTGCATAGTTCAAGCGGCCAAACAGCTGGTTTTCCATGCCGCCGCCGATGCCGGCATTGTTGAGCAGAATGTCGATAGGTTGATTCGCATAGCGGGATGCGAGGGCGTCTATACCAGCGTGATCGAGCACGTCCAGCGGCTCGACGACGAGGTTCTGGTGTTGCGCCGACAGCGCCTGCAGGGCTTCAGCCTGGTCGGGAGTACGACAGGTGGCTATCACCCGCCAGCCCCGTCCGGCATAGCGCCGCGCAAATTCCAGGCCGATGCCCCGGCTGGCGCCGGTGATGAGTACCGTAGTCAGCTGGTCTGCGGCTTTCGGCAGCGGCTCGCCTTCAGCCGCCGCCGCAATCCGCCCGACCAGCGTACCCATTGCCGCCAGAGCTGCAGTGCTGGCGATCAGTTCGCGCCGGTCCATCCCGGCTGCACCAGTCCCCGTCCTCTGCAGCCATAGATCCGCTCCGCTGAGCCTTGCTCAGACTACAGCCTTGATGTCGTCACGCTTGTCGGCATATTTGGCCGGATCCACCAGCGGTATCGCATCGAGCACCCAGCCTTTCTGGCGACGGCGCGCCGGACTCGGTACTGCATAGGCAGTCAGCCCGCCATTGGCGGCGACGGCCCGCATATCGATCTTCCAGCCCATGGCTGCCCATTCTTTCTGCTTGGCCCGATAGTCCAGGATCACCTGGTCAGACGGCACCATGAACTCCTTGGTGTTCTTGTCCGGCGTGACCATCGGATGCAACTCCTCGATGATCTTCACATCCTGGTTGGCAACGTACTGGTTGCGCTCGATGACGTAGGCATCGGTTTTTTCCTCGAGGGAGAAATTCCGTGCACAGACCAGATAGAGGTACGTCGTCTTCTCGTCGATCGGCCGCTCATACAGGTACTGATGGATGAAGAAATTCGGTCCCGGATGAATGAAGGTCCAGACCTGATTGGTACCGTGATAACCGGTACCGGCATCCAGCGAACCCTCACCGGCCCGATATTTCTTCAGGTCACCCTGCAGCGGCGGCGCCTGGAAGGTATGCCAGAAACCGCGGCCCCACGGCGCATTGTCTTCAATGCGCATGTCACCGACCTTGTACTCCTCTTCGCGCTCGCCGCTGAAGCCGTGCGTATCGTGCACATATTCGTTATGCGCCGGATCGATACCATTCTCGATGGAGCGCTCGTAGTAACCATTGAGCTGATAGTGCTGCAGCGTGGTCCGCCAGCCTTCCTGGCCAAACTCCTTCACTTCGAGGATCGGGGGCCGCTCTGCCTCGGGCAGATCACCGAGGAAGGCGAAGATCAGCCCGTATCGCTCGTCAACCGGATAGGCATCGATGCGCGTACGGCCCGGAATATTGGCCTTCGAACCCAGCGAAGGGATTTTCTGGCACTCGCCTTCACCGTTGAATTGCCAGCCGTGGTAGGGGCACTGGATGCAGTCGCCCTTGATCTTGCCGCCAGCCAGCGAGCCGCCACGGTGAGTACAGGTATTGGCCAGACAGCGGGCCTTGCCCTGTGAATCACGGAAGACCACAAAATCCTGGCCCAGCGCGCGTACCTTGCGCGGCTGGTCGGTGAGCTCTGCTGTGGTCGCCATGGGGTACCAGAAATTGATGTACATACAGACTCCCTTGAATTTGACGGTTGACGATCGCCGGGCCAGTGCGGCGATCCACACCTTGTTGCCCGGAATATATGCGTTTCGCTGCCAATGACCAAGCGGATTAGCGATCAGCGACTATTTGTGGTGCGCACCACGATTCCCAGCAGAATGAAGATGCATGGCAACAAAATCAGCGCCGCCGTGTAGAGCGGAATATTTACCCCAAATACATCGAACAGCAGGCCGGTGAGCGGCGGACCCAGGGCCCGACCGGCCCAGCTGCCCGAATTATAGGTACCCAGCACCAGACCACGCTCAGACTCACCCGCCTGCTGGGAAACGAGGCTGGTCACGGTGGTCATATACAGCGCACTGCCGGCCGTGGTGAAGGTGATACCGAAAAGCATCATCGGCCAGAACGGTGCCTGCGTCATGACCAGCAGGCCAAAGATATAGCAGACCAGCCCCGCAATCAGCAGCCTGCCTTCACCAAAGATCGGCACAAGACGGCCCACCAGTACGCCCTGGATGATGGCAACGATGGCCCCGAGATAAGTAAAGCTCAGGCCAATCTCGCGCGGCCCCCAATCGAAACGTGCCTTGGCCCAGAATGGAAAAATCGACTCGAACAGCGCCATGGCCAGATAAACCATGAAGCCGACCAGCACGATCCGCGCCAGCAGCGGCCTGGCAAGCACAAGTCGCAGCGCTGTAAAACCACCAGGGCCCTTTTTGCCGCCGGCCTTTGTACGCTTCTCCGGTGGCAGACTCTCCTTGAGAAAGAACACTGCACCGAAGAGCATGACGGCGCTGATCCCTGCAGCGGCAAGCCCTGGCCACAGCAGGGTTGCACTGGCCGCATCACGACCACCGAGCAATCCGCCCAGCATCGGTCCGACGATGAACCCCATACTCAGCGAACCGCCCACATAGCCCATCGATTTCGCCCGCTGCTCGGGCGGCGTCAGATCCGAAACATAGGCCATTGCCAGCGCGAGGCTGCCGCCCATCAGTCCGGTCAGTAACCGGCCTGCACCGAGCATCCACAGGTTCGTTGAAAAGGCGAGAATGAGATAACTGACCAACCCGCCTGCGATGCTGATTACCAGCAGCGGCTTGCGTCCGTAGCGATCGGATAACCGGCCCCATACCGGCGTCGACAACACCTGGCCGACGGCATACAGACCGAGAATCGTGGTCGCTACGGCCGATGAAGCACCAAGCTTGATAGCGACAAATGGAAAGCCTGGCAGGATCAGGCCGAAGCCCATCCCGGACAGCAGGATGGTGAGAAACAGAATCGGCATTGAGGCCTCTGGACCGTAGGAGCGGCTTCAGCCGCGATCCTTTTTAGCTAGCCAAAAAAGGGAATCGCGGCTGAAGCCGCTCCTACGCGGGGGCTACTTCGGCTTTGGCGCAGCAGGCTTCTGCTCGCGCGCGTAATTCTCAAGGCTGGAGAGACTCACGTCGGTCCACTTGTCAGGTGCCTTGAAATAGATGGGGTAATTCTTTTCCACATAGTCGAGCACCTTGCGGGAAAAAATCTCGTCCAGACTCTCACCCGAGCCCATGAAACAGGCGTACTGACAATGGCCAGGCGCCGGCCCCATCAGCATCCACGGCAACCACGGCGTAACACGATTCCATACCCCGTGGTAAGGCAGCTTGCTTAGCTTCGGGTTCTGCACATCGGCTGCATTGACGTGATGTGCAAAAAATTCTGAAACGCGCACGAACTTGCCGCTTGACTCGCGAGGCCACTGATCCGGCTTGAGCGCATTGGGGTACATCAGATTGATATGGATCTCCATATCCAGCCGGTTGCCACGCTGCTGCCACGGCAGGATAAACGGCACACGCGGCGGCTTTTCGGCATTGAGATTACCGAAGCTCGGCGGCAGCGGAAAATATTCCTCGATCAGATAATTGAAGGGATCGTTGGCGACGTGTACGACACGAACCCGCTCGTCGATGTACGGGTTGTACCACTCCTCCAGGACTTCACCGGATTTCAGGTCGGTATACAGCCCGACTTCGCGCAGGATGCGCCGGATCGAACCATCCGGCATCTGCTCAAGCTTGACTGTACTGAAGCCCTCAAAACCGAACAGATCATCGAGCTTCCGGTCCGGACGTACCGATGACACAAAGCCCTTGTACCAGCCGTGCTTCTCCTTGCCGAAATCGAGATCGCCCTGTATTCGCGCGTAGACGTTCTGATTGCCCTTGCCGGTACGCAAATCAACATACGGCCCTGCAAGAGACTTGCCCGTTGCAGTACCCAATGCCGCAGGGGCATCTGCCCGTGCCGGACTCGTGACTCCCATCGCCAGTGCAGCTGCGCCAGCAGCACCAACGGTGGCGAAGGACGATACAAACTCACGGCGAGTTGTCATGCAGAACTCCTACTTCCGGCGTTTCTTGCCGACGTGGCCGCCAACGGGCGCGCCGTGCAGCAGGCGCACCTGGGGGTCGTCGACGTAGTCCGGGTTCTCGAAGTCGGTCGGACCATGCGGATGGTTATGGCCATCCGACATCACCCAGTTATAGAGCGCCGGACGCTTGCGATACAGGTTGGCCGCTGCACGCAGCTTGTTCTCGTCCGGGTTGGTCCACGGATTGAAGTGGAAGTAGTTGAATAGCACCGAATCCGTGCGGCCGAAGGCAATCGTGCCGTACTTGCAACGGAAGGAACCATGATTGATATACGGCGGGCGCCAGAAGTAGCCGCCGGTCGGCAGTTCACCGAACTGCATCATCCAGGACGTGCCCCAGATGTGATACGACTCTTCGGCACTGTCGTGATAACTGATGTTGTCCTGCGCGAACTGCGGGGTCATGCAGTACAGGAAGCTGATCGCCTCGGTGAGCGGATCGTAGTGCAGCACCTTGATCAGGCAGCCCGAAGCCACTGACGGGTTGACCAGGTTACCCGGCGCCCAGGGACGGTCTTCATAGCTGTTCACTGAGGCAAAGGCATCGGCCAGCGTCAAGCGGTGGTGCTGGCCGCTCTCGACAAAGCTGCGGCTCGCTGTCATTGAACATCAGCAGCACTTCGGCGCCCTGCGGCACCTCGATGGCGCCGATCGCCATGCCGGCCGGGATGAAGGCGTAGTGACCCTCGACCCAGACTTCCTTGCCAACCTTGATCTTGCCGTTGAGGACAAAGATCTCGGAATCCGAGTAACTGAGGCCGGGCTTGCGCTTGAAGCCGCCGTCAAAGCGGACTTTCAGCGTGCAGGCACCGGTGTCCTTGTCCAGGGACAGCACCTTGTAGTGACTGCCCTTGAAACCGGTCAGGTCAAACTTCTTGAATGGATGGTCGAGCTCTACGTACGGCTCTATATGCGGTCGTGCCACGGGGACTTCTCCTTAAAAAACAACCTGGTGCTTGCCTTTCGGCTTTTTGGCGATCTCGCTGGGCTTGATCACCCGCTTCATGTCACCGCTGACATTGAAGCCCCGGGTCTGAACGATGCGCAGGAATTCAGCTACCCACTTCTCACGCTGGGGTGCCAGTTCATCCTGCTCCTTGACGATCGCTGCGTAGCGCTTCTTCTGCTCCGCAATATTTTCCTTTACCCAGTTCTGCGCTTCCACTTTGCGCGCAGGCTTGGTGTCTTGTACGCGTTTGGCCATCTTTGGAAACTCCGTTGTTGGAGCGGCTTCAGCCGCGATTCCATTTTTGTCGGATCGTCGATATTCGCGGCTGAAGCCGCTCCTACGGCCGCTCCTACCGTTTGCGATACCAGTCGTTGACGTCATCGCCGGTCGTGAGCCACACATCCTTGTGGCTCGCAATATGCGCAAAAGCCCGCTTGAGGTGCTTGAACTTGTTTGGCTGACCGACCCAGAAAGTATGCAGGCAGATCGGCATGCAGCGAGCGTTATCGGCACCTTCACTGTATAGCACATCAAACTGATCGACAATCATATCGCCAAAGGCCTCGGAACTGACACCGACATTGGCGAAGGCCGGAATATCATTCAGCTCTACGGTATACGGCACGGAAATCAGGCTGCCCTTCTTCACATTGAAGGGAAACGGATGGTCGTCAGCCGTGTAGTCGCACAGATACTCGACGCCGAGATCAGCAAGGATATTCGGCGTGTTGTTGGTATGCGTCAGGAAGGGTGACAGCCAGCCCTTGGTCTTGCGGCCAATCGCTTTTTCCATCGCCTTGAGCACGCCGCCGATGATTTCCCGCTCCTTCTTCTCGTCGATACCCGACAGGAAGTTGGCCGGCGCATTGTTGATGCCATGGCCGATGAACGCCCACTTGCGCTTGTTGGCTTCCTCGACGATGCGCGGATACTCGCGGATGATCTCGGAATTCAGACAGACCGTGCCACGCATGCCGATCTGATCCATGAGTTCCATCATCCTCCACAGACCGACCCGGTTGCCGTAATCGCGCCAGCCATAGTTCAGCGGATCGGGATTGAACTGCTGTGTACCGGGGATGATCGCGGTACCGGGAATGTTGTGCGGGAAGTGCTCGATATTGATGTACGGGATAACTGCCACGCGGGCGCCTTTCGGCAGTCTGAACTTCGGCCGATCGATGATCGGCACGTAGTCGTAGTGTGGACTCTGCGTGAGCTTGCTGCGGTCGACTTTTGCAATACCGGCTTTGGCGGATTTGCTGGCCATGACTTTCCCTCTTGCGGTTTTTTCAGCGTGCCTTGCTGCCTGCCTTCAGGCTCTTGATGTACTTCAGCGCCTCGACCTTGCTGATCACATCGCCATACTTGGCATTGATATCGAAAAGATTGGCTTCATGCGGCCCGTCGTGCCGGTCGCCCACACATTCACGGATCACGATCGGCCGAAACCCGTTTTGCACGGCATCAACCGCCGAAGCACGTACACAACCGGAGGTCGTACAACCGGTGATCAGCAGCGTATCGATACCTGCGGCAGTCAGCGTCGCGGCCAGCGAGGTACCGAAGAAGACGCTCGCGTAATTCTTGACGATAACCAGCTCGCCCTTGCCCGGCTCTACGCCCTTGCAGAACTGCGCATATTTGTTGCCCGGCACCAGGCTCTTCAGCACCGGCGCCTTCTTGATCCAGACACCACCATCAATGAAGTCAGGCGGGTTGTAGAACACGCGTGTGTGAATGATCGGCATCTTCTTCTGCCGTGCCAGCTTCAGGAGTTCCGGCATCTCCTTGACAGCCTTGACCACACCCGGCGCGAACAAGGGTGCACCTTTCAGCGTGTAGCCCTGCAACAGGTCGATGACAATCAGTGCCGTCTTCCGGCCGAAGCCCAGCCGGTTGTCCCAGACGCCAGCGTAGTTGCTGGCTGCCGTAGTCTGCGCCATGGTGGTTTTCCTTGATATTGCGAACAGGAGCGGATCAGGTTATTGAGGTGCATAGTTCCACCGAACGGCTCGCCCCGCAAGCCGCCGTTCACACGGTGGCCACTGCATCAAACACAGGCGAATGAGGCCCCGCAACACGGACCAGAATGCAGGTCTACAGGAGGATCCATCATGACCAACACATCTGCCACCGCACCGATCATTGCCGAAGTTCCCGCGCATGCCCCCAAGGCTGCTGCCGGAGCTGCAAACCAGTACAAGACGCTCAGCGGCTTCGAGGGCCGCGAAGAGGAACTCGGTCTCTCGATGTCGATACTGTTGAAGATGCTCGGCAATCACGCCGGCTACGCGCACGAGATGAACGACCCACTGGTCAAGGCGCACCTGCTGGCGATCCAGTTTGCCAAGAACCAGGGCAAGCTCGCCGAGTACATCGCCCACGACATCAAGACCATGGCGCCGATCAACCTGCGCATGAAGCAGATCATCGAAAAGACCGGGCACCCGGAAATTGCCCTGGTTGCCCTCTTCGACCGCACCGCCTGCCACTATGCGCTGGCGCTGACCAGCACCGGCGACGGCGACAGCCGCAGCTGGAAAGATCCCTTCGGCTGGGTGCTGACCCAGTGCCGCAAGATCGGCCAGTTCGATCTGACGCCACAGGAAATCCACGAGACCTGGACCACCCCACGGCTGCTTGGTTATGGCGAAGCCATGGGCGTGAAACTGAAAGTCTCCGCCTGGCAGGACGACGGGATGATTACTTGCTCACTGATCCGCTGACCAGCCGCCCATCTAGTCGGCATCTGGCGGCTATGGTATTTGTGTGCTTATCTGATTGGGGGAGACGCCTGCATGAACCAGCGCAAGTCCATGGCCGCAAAACTGGGCCACATCACCCTGGGGGCTGCACTCATCGCAAGCAGCCTGCCGGCCCAGGCCGCCGTCGATGAGATCATCGTAACGGCCCAGCGGCGCGAACAGAACCTGCAGGAGGTGCCACTGGCGGTCAGCGCTTTCGATATCAGCCAGATAGAGACCCGGCAGATCGATGAGGTCAAGGACATCGGCCAGAACATTCCGAATCTGCAGACCTATACCGTCACCGCCGGTGCCCAGGCAATCCAGTTGCACGCGCGCGGTGCCAGCGTGCAGAACCCCGGCTTCAACGTCTCCGAATCACCGGTCGGCATCTATCTGGACGACGTTTATTTCGGCCGACTCGCCAGCGTGAACCTCGACCTGTCGGATGTGGAGCGCCTCGAAGTGCTGCGCGGCCCGCAGGGCACCCTGTATGGGCGCAACACGATCGCCGGCGCTGTGAAGATCATCACCCGCACGCCGGGCGATGAGCGCTGGGCCAACGCATCTCTGGGCATCGGCAATTACGAAACCAGCAAGTTCACCGGCTCCGTAGGCGGCCCGATCGAGGAAGGCGCACTGGCTGGTTCCATTTCAGTGCTGTACGAGAACCGGAACGAGGGCTGGCAGAACAACCCGGTCACGGGATCCTCACCGGGCGAATACAAGAACAAGGCCGCGCGCACGAAACTGCACTGGTACGGCACGGAAAACTTCGACGCCGTGCTGACCGCCTGGGCTGCTGATGTTGAAAACGATGGTTACAACGGCGTCCCGTATACGCCGTTCGCAAATACCGATCCCGATGAGATTTACGACCCGGCTCCAGCCAACAGCGTCCCGTTGGATGGCTTCTATGCCAACATGGATCCGGACGGCGTGAATTACGGCTCCTCTGACCAGAATGGCGTCAACCTCGCCCTGAGCTTCCAGTTTGGCGGCCTGACGCTGAAGTCGATCACCAGCTACGCCAATGTCGATGACCAGTTCGGCTTCGATCTGGCAGGCGGCGGCGCTGATGACGTCCCCGGCACCACCGGACTGATCGTCGCATCGGACTCCTCTTTCGACCAGGTCAGCCAGGAGTTCCAGCTGCTCGGCGAGCTGGGCAGCAACTTCGACTGGCAACTGGGGCTTTACTACCTGAATGAAGACGGCTCGCAGACCTACACCGGAAACGACGGCTTCCTCTGGTTTGATGAGGAGACTGAAAACGAAACCAATAGCTATGCGGTTTACGGCGAAGGTACCTGGCAGCTGAGCGAAGCGTTGTCGGTCACGGGCGGACTGCGCTGGACCCAGGACGACAAGGACTACCGGGTCAATTGCACGGGCGCATTCTGTGCGGGCGGCCCCGTAGACCTCAATAAGGACTGGGATGAAACCACCGGCAAACTGGCCGTCAATTACCAGCTCAACGACAACCAGCTCGTCTATCTGAGCTATACCCAGGGCTACCAGTCGGGCGGATTCCAGTCGCTGTGCTTCGGCAACCTGACTGCAGCCTGTGCCGGCTCACCTTTCGACCCACAAACCGTCGACAGCGTCGAGACCGGCTGGAAGGCTGATCTGTTCGACAACCGCCTGCGCATCAACGCGGCTGCCTTCTATGCAATGTACGACGATATCCAGCAGGTCGTCACCAACAACGCCGGTGGCTTCCCGACCGCCAATGTAGGCGACGTGGATGTCTACGGTCTTGAACTGGAAGTGATCTGGGCGCCGATCGATGACCTCAACGTCTATGCCAATCTGGGCATACAGGAAAGCGACTTCGGTACTGTTGACCCGCTGTCGCCACCGGGCGGGCTCGGCGATTCCTGTAACGCAGACCCGACACCACCCTGCGCAGTACCGACCGATGAACTGGCCTCAAACCCGAACTGGCAGGGCAAGATCGGCTTCGACTACAGCATCCCGCTGGAAAACAGCCTGGCCTTTTTCTATGGCCTGGACATGTTCTACTCGGACAACTACTACAATGATGCGCGCAACCTCGTCGAGATCGACAGCTTTACCCGGCTGAACGGCTTCATCGGTTTTGGCGCTGACGACCGGAAGTGGCAGGTCGTGTTGACCGGCAAGAACATCACCGACGAAGAAGACAATGTGTCTGGTCTATTCGTTAACGGTCTTACCAACGTGCGCACACCGCTGCCGCCGGCTGAATACATGCTGAACTTCAAGGTGAATTACTAAGGCCGGGCATCGCGTGACAAGATCCGGTGCAAGCCGGAAACAGGGAAAGGGCGCTTCGGCGCCCTTTTTTTCAGCGCAATCCCGGCATCACCCGTTCGGCAAACAGGCGGGTCTGCTGCACCAGTGCTGCCTGACGCGCGCCATGTGGCGCTGCGACCGGTGAACCACCGAGCACATAGACGTGATCGAGCCCCAGACCGATCACCTGCTGTAATCGCTCCAGGCACTTGGCCGGCGGACCGCAGATGGAAAACCAGTCGACGAAGGCATCGTCCACCATGCCCAGGTGCGTGCCGTCATGCTGCGCGTGCCGGGCCATGTCATAGCCGGACTTCATCTGCACAGCCAGCGCCTTCAGTTGCGGCGGCAGATGATCTGTCGGTGAGTTCCGCATACCGGCGAAATGCGCAACCATGCCGGAAATCATCCGGCCAAGTTCGATCGCACGCTGCTCGTCCGGGTCACAGACCAGGTTGATGAAGGCACCGACACTCAAAGTAGCCCGGTCGCGACCCGTTTCAGCCAGGCGCGCGTTCAGGGTCTCCAGCGCCCACTTGATGCGCTCCGGCGCACTGCCCACGGCAAAGCTCACGCGATCCGCGACATCTGCAGCCATGCGGATGGTGGCGGGGCCCGTGCAGGCGAGATCGATCGGTACCGGCGGCAATTCGCCGGGCTTGATCCAGCGCATGCGGGAACTGGTTTCACCCCGCATCACTTCCTCACCACGCAGATAGGCACGTACCTGCTCCATGTACGTGCGTAACTCAGCCGTGGTGGCATTGCGCATACCGATGTGTGCAGCCGAGGAATCACCCCGGCCGATGCCACACCGCGCGCGGCCACCGGACTCGATCTGCAAGGTCGCCAGCGCGCCCGCGGTCACCGAAGAATCACGGGTACAGGGATTGGTGACGCCGGTACCGAGAAACAGTCGCTTTGTTTGTGCAGCTGCCAGACTGAGCTGGCCGTATGGATCAGGACTCAGGCACTGGGTATCGGGACACAGCAGCGCATCGAAGCCCATCGCTTCGATCTCGGCTGCCAGCTTCGCCGTGTAGCCTGCCGAAGGCTCCATGACCATACCGATTTCAAGCCGGCTCATGGCGCGCAGCCCCGTAGCACAAGGATCGTCACTTGCTTCAGCCCGGGCGCGGGCTCTTGTTTTCCAGCACGTTCTTGGCCAGCGCCAGCATCGAGGCCACATCACTCAGGTTGGCCGGAATGACCAGTGTGTTACCGGCCTTGGCGAGATTGCCGAACTGGAGCAGGTAGTCCTCTGCCACACGCAGCTGCATGGCCTCGGCACCACCGGGTTCACGCACGGCGATCGCCACCTGGCGCAGGCCCTCGGCAGTGGCCGTGGCTACAGCCAGAATTGCCGCTGCCTCGCCTTCTGCCTCGTTGATCTGCTGTTGCTTGGCCGCCTCGGAGGCCTTGATCACGCGCTGCTTGTCGCCCTCGGCCTCGTTGATCTTGGCATCACGCTCGCCCTCGGAATTCAGCACCACAGCGCGCTTCTCCCGCTCAGCACGCATCTGCTTCTCCATCGCCGAGAGCACGTCGCGCGGCGGATTGATGTTCTTGATCTCGTAGCGCATCACCTTGACGCCCCAGGGCTCTGAGGCCTTGTCGAGCTCGGCGACCACGTTGGCATTGATCACCGCACGCACTTCGAAAGTACGGTCGAGATCAATCCTGCCGATCTCACTGCGCAGCGCGGTCTGTGCCAGCTGGACGATGGCGAAGACATAGTCGGTGATGCCGTAGGAGGTGCTTTGCGGATCAAGAACACGCAGATACAGCACGCCATCGATGCCAACCTGCACGTTGTCCCGGGTGATGCAGGTCTGCTCCGGAATATCGATGGCCTGCTCCTTCAGTGAGTGCCGGTAAGCGACCACTTCGACGAAGGGCACCAGGATATGAAACCCGGCCGACAGCGTGCGGCTGAACTTGCCGAGATACTCCACCACGTAGGCACTCTGCTGTGGCACCACAACAGCTGTCTTGAGCAGAACGATGATCGCCAGAATGGCGAGCGCCAGGCCGACTCCGAATCCAAGGTTCATGTGCATACTCTCCGTAGCCTGTATCCGTATTCATGCCTGTGCCTGTTCCTGCACGGCCTCGACCTGCAAACCGATGCCGGCCACCGCCGTGACGCGCGCGCGTCCACCAGCGGGAATCAAAATGCTCCCGGTATTGCGCACCTGCCAGGTGGAGCCGCGAATCTCCATGCGGCAGACTTCTCCGGGTGGAAGGGCTTCCGGGATGCGCAGCTCATCGCCGATGAAATCATCCTTGAGGCCCGGCGTCTGGGCGCGCAACGCTGTGTACAACCGCTTGCGAAACAGCACCATGGAAGCCAGCGCAAGACCGGCAAACAACAGCCACTGTGCCCACAGCGGAATCCACGGCAGCGCCAATACCAAGCCGCCGAGAATCAGCGCTGACACGCCAATGAAAACGAGGAAGAACTCTGCCTCGATGAGCAACAGCTCGGCACCGAGCAGCAGCGCTCCGATGACTATCCAGCCCCACCACGGCATAGGCATTCTCCCTCGCGAGGAAACTCGGGTGATTATGGCACCGGAACCACACCACCATGGAGACTATCGACTCACCCGAATACCCGGCGCACCACCTCATCTGCCGCAGCACGCATATCCAGCAGCGAGCGGGCCGCCGCCAGCTGACTCGCCGCCCGTACCTGATTGTGCGCACTGCGGCTCGGATAGCAGCTGGCGTCCCAGCCAAAGTAGCTTTCATTCAGCGCATCCGCGCAAAAACGCGCGGCCAGCTCCACATAGATGGTGAGCGTCGCCGGCACGATCGAACGGCATTCCGTCGGCGTAACCCAGCCCGCGGCACCCGACGCGTAGCCTTCAATCGCTGCACGAAAAAAATCCAGGGCAAAGGCCGAGCGCTGGTCATCCTCACCGCGTGGATTGCACCAGGAGCGGAACGCATCGCCGAGTTCCAGCGGCAAGGGCATGCGGCCGAGCGTATCCAGGTCGATCAGGCAAAGCGCCTGATCACTTTGCGGATCAAAAAGGATGTTGTTGATCTTGGGATCGCCGTGCACGAGCCGGTCTGGCAGCACAGGCAATGGTTCCAGTGCATCAGCCAGCGCCAGAATTTCCTCGGCCAGCGGACGAACCACCGCATGGCAAGGATGCGCCGTGTGTTCAGCAAGCGCGCGACGCAGATTGGCCAGATGACGCGGCGTATCGTGCACACCGAGCCGGGCGCTGCGGAACTCATGTTGCAGATCATCCAGCGCCCGATGGAAGCGGGCCAGCAATGCTCCTGCCTCACGAGCCTGGGCGGTCGTGGCAAGCCGCTCGTGACTGGTCCCCGCCACCCAGCTCATCAACCGGTAGGTACGGCCCTCATGTACCTGCCAGTAGCTGCCATCGCGGGTCGCCAGCAATTCAGGTGCCATCAGCCCCCGTGCGCGCAGATGGCCGGTAACGACGCGGATATCCTCGTTGACCTCGGGCGGGAATATCGGATTGACCTGCTGCATGACAAGGCGGGCAGCAGCCGTCTCGACCAGCCAGGTGCGATTGATCAACCCGCTGCCAAGCAGCGACAACCGGGCCTCAGCGAGGCCATAAGCACGCAGCACCTGCAGCGGCGGAAAGTCAGTACCCGGCATATACACTCCAGCAAGAAGGCAGCAGGCAGATCGTCCCTTATTGTCGCATCCGGTACATGCTGTCCGTCACCCGGCAGCAGCCCGGCGTTTACCTTGACAGCATTACGGGCTGACGGTTAGCTTGGCGGTATGGATATTGAACCTGCCACCGGCGCGCCCACTCTGGTTTTTTCAGACTCTGCGGCAAGCAAGGTCGCCCAGCTGATCACCGAGGAAGCCAACCCCAATCTGAAGCTCCGCGTATTCATTTCCGGCGGTGGCTGCTCGGGTTTTCAGTATGGCTTTACCTTTGACGAAAACCTCGAAGAAGGTGACACTCAGGTACAGAACCAGGCGGTCACCCTGCTCATCGATCCGATGAGCATCCAGTACCTGGCCGGTGCCGAGATCGACTACAAGGAAGATCTGGAAGGTTCCCGCTTCGTGATCCGGAATCCCAACGCTGCCACCACCTGTGGCTGCGGCTCCAGCTTCTCCACCTGATTCAACACAGAAGTACCCAAACATGAGTCTTGACCCCGAACTTCGCGACGCGATCGACGGCCTGCTGCGTGAAAACCGCGTTGTGCTGTTCATGAAGGGCAATCGCGCCCAGCCCCAGTGCGGCTTTTCCGCCAAGACCGTCGCAGCCCTGGACATGATCCTGCCCGACTATCAGGTCGTCGATGTACTGCAGAATCCCGAGATTCGCGAGGGCATCAAGGCCTACGGCAACTGGCCAACCATTCCGCAGCTTTATGTAGGCGGTGAACTGGTCGGTGGCTGCGACATCATCAAGGAGATGTTCGACTCCGGCGAACTTGGCACGATGCTCGGCGTCACTCCGCCGACTGTGGATCAGCCGCCTGCCATCCGGATCAGTCCGCCTGCCATGGAAATCATGCAGAACGCGCTGCAGAAGAATCCCGGCAAGGCAATCTGCCTCAGGATCGATGGCAGCTGGAAACACAGCCTGTCGCTCGAAGTGCCCAGGCAGGGCAGCATCAGCGTCAGCGTTGAGCCGATCGCTATCGACGTGGATCCATGGAGCGCAACACGCGCTGGCGGGCTGTCCATCGATGTAATGGACAGCGTGCAGGGCAAGGGCTTCCGCTTCGACAACCCCAACGCACCGGGCGTCTGAGACGTCGGTCGCCCCTGACAGCTCAGCCTGAGCTGAGCGCTTCAGAGCAGGTCGTCGATCACCATCACTTCAGGCGGTGTTCCGTCAGCTGAATCCGCGCGGGCGGTATCCACAAGCACGACCGTAGAGACACTCATGCTGCTGGCATTCAGCGTTGCACTGGCCAGCACAGTCTTGGTACCCGCCGTGGTAAAGCTCACCGTATAAAAGCCCGGATCGAAGCTGAAATAACCGGTCGAACTGCCCAGACCCACGAAACTACCACAGGGTTTCTGGACCAGAACGGATTTTCAGTCACTCAGATCCGTACCCGGCACTTCGACATAGACATCTACCGAACCGCCCGCCGGCGAGGCATCCACGATGCGCAGCTTGCCAATCCTGGCAACCGGTCGTACGTCACCTGCCAGCACGGTCAGGAGATTTGCCGTCACTACATCGTCGACCGGCTGGGGCACCAGACCCAGCGCCATCAGCGTAGTACGCCCACCCTGCACCAGCGACAGGTTGATGCCAAACAGGGGGGTGTCCGGCGCAGTTGTCGCCGCAGCCTTGAAGGCATAGTAGTTATAGGAATTGAGCAATTCGTAACCGTCCGGCGGTGGAATAGTGAAATCGAGATCTGTATAGGGTGCCGATGCCGGATACGTCAGGTTGTCAACCAGCGGTGTGACCTCCGGCGGTGGAGCGACGCACAGCACATCCGTCGATGCCAGTGTGGAATCGTAAATACATGGCGATGACAGCGGCGGGTCAGGCGGTGCCGTATCCTTACGCAAGGCACGCTCGGCAGTCGCAACCAGCGAGGGCAGATCCGGGGATACGTTCACTACCCGCACATCGGCAGGCGTGCTTGCATCGAGAAGCTGGCCGCTGGAGATGCCGTCATTGGTCAGCAGCGAGATCGGCGCCGATCCGGCTCCGGTATTGGTAACGACAACGAACAGCAGGCTGGCGGTCGAACGCAGCGTTATCTCACCGGAATCGAATAGCACCGTATCCTTGTCGCCGGATGGGGTGACCCGTATCCGCCAGTCACCCGACAGGAAGTCCAGCTGCTGGGGCATCGGATCCTGGATATAGGTGAGCGAATAAATTGCAGTTGCTGCAGCCAGACTGTCCGTCGGGGCGGTCAGATATACATCGATGGCTGCCGTATCCGGCGCGGCATGCACGAACTGTACGCGCGCTGTCCCGGTCGGCACTGCGGTACCCGGATTATCGATATTCAGCATCTGCAGCGTGGAGCTGCCGTCCTCACCGAGCTTGCCAACCGCGATCGTGGTGTATTCACGCCCGGCCAGCAGCGACATCGAGTCCTCAATGAGCACGTCGCCGCTTGGCAGTACCACCCACAGTCCCATTTCCCGGGAGGCGGGAGTCAGATAAGTGAAGCCTTTTCCGCCTTTGTAATCGAAGGTAAACCACGACTGGCCATCGAGCTGAAAAGTAACCAGTGGCGCATCGGGCGAAGCATTGATGACGCGCAGGCCCAACTGGTTATCAAGACTTCCGCCACCGCCACAGGCCGCCAGGAAGGCCAGCACGGCGGTCAGCTTGAGGGCTCTAAAAATGCGCTTCATCAGACGATACCCAACCCGGATCGGCGCTCACCTTAGCTGGTTCCGGAAGCTCAAGCCAGTCAGCCGGGATCAGGTGGAAACTCCAGCATCACCTCGCCGTTCAGCGCCGCAAGCAGCTGTGCGTCGCGGTCATAGACATCGGGCAGGAAGCGCACGCGGCCTTCAGCATCGAGTTCAGCCGTCCAGTAAAGGATCAGTACCGGCCACGGTCGGGGCAGGCTCACCGTCTGCGGCTTGCCGGTATCGATTGCTGCCTGCAGGGTCTGCTGATTCCACCGAACCGGGTCAGCCAGCAGGATTTCCGCCAATGACAAGGGATCCTCGATACGCACACAGCCCGAACTGAACAAACGCTCTGTACGCTCGAACAGGCTGCGGGCCGGCGTATCGTGCAGGAAGACAGCGTGTGGGTTCGGAAACATGAACTTGATCCGGCCCAGCGAGTTTTGCGGCCCGGGGCCCTGCCGGAAGGTATACGGCGGGCGGTTGCCGACCTTTTGCCAGTCGATGGTTTCCGGATCGATCGTGCGGCCGCGGGCATCCAGTACGCTGAGATCATGGTCGCGCAGGTATCCTGAATCACCACGGCGCAGGCGGGGCAGAATATCCTCACGCAGGATCGTCGGCGGCACGGTCCAGCTCGGATTCAGTTCCAGCCAGGTCATCGACCCCCTGAACACCGGCGTCTGGCGGGTGACACGGCCAACCACCGCCCGCCGCGTCCAGAAGCGCTGGCCATTACGCGCCGCAAATACCTCTGAGCCCGCGATATTCACCACGATGACCTCGCCTGCCGTGTCATCGGCCACCCAGCGCGCCCGTTCCAGCGACAGACGCAACTGATCGATGCGCGTGGCGATCGGGACATTCATCGCGGCAAGCGTAGCGGCACCGATCACACCGTCTACCGTCAACGCATGCCGTTGCTGAAACGCACGTACGCCATCAGCAAGTGCGGTATCAAAGTACGCGTCTGCGGCGTCGGTCCCGGGCGGCAGATCGCCACCGATGACCAGATACCGGCGCAGCTCAGGCACCCGCACATCGGTATCGCCTTCGCGCAGCACGGGACCCACCGGCAACGTCGGCCAGCCGCCCGCACCTTCAATGCTTCGATAGCGTGCCAGCGCGTTCTGCAGGGCGCGGTAGAGCGGCGCCCGCTCCAGCCACTGCCCGAGCAGTTCCTGCAGCGAAGGCGCAACCACCACTTCCTGCAGTGCCGACAACGGATCACGTCCCGGCCGGAACTGGCGCCTGAAGTTCCAAGTGGGCTCCATATGTACCGGATTGACCTTGCCAAAACGCTGGTGGTACCCAAAGCGAACCAGGCTCTCGGTCAACAGCAGATCTAATGCCGCACCCAGGGCCGGATCGTTATCTGACCGGTACTGTTCATGCAGCCTGCGCAGTTGCGGCAAATAGTAGTCGCGGGTATCCAGGCCATGACTGTCGGCAGTCGCCAGCAGCTCGAACAGCTCATCGATGCGCGCCTCGCTGGTCCACACCGGTGCGTAGTTGCGTGATGCATAGAACTCCGCCAGCAGTGCTGCCGAAGCGATCGCAAGCCCCTGCACGTAGATACCGCCGGTTTGACGAAGCCGTACCGCATTCGCCTGCAACTCCGCAGCAACGGCTGCAGCTGGCGCTGCCGCCAGGCCGGTCGACGACCACAAGCCGAACAACAGCAATGCAGCAATGGCGATGACTTTAGTGCACAGCTGTGACCCGCTTGGCATATTGGACATCGACCTCGATGAATCAGCCACTTGAGCGCCTTTTGGGCTTGCCCTGAGGGCACTGTGTCTGGAAGAATCGGCTGTAACACTCCAAGCCCTCACGGAGCCCGAATATGGCGGGTACAACAACCAGCCGACGGCGCTTTCTCGCCCTCACCGCCCTGTCCTCGCCAGCCCTGATCTGGCCCGGCCTGGTGCGTGCGACCGCCCGCCCCCGGCGTCTGGCTTTCCATCACACACATACCGGCGAGATGCTGGACCTTGAATACAGTGAGGCTGGGCGCTACATCCCCGATGCACTGGTCAGCATAGATCATCTACTGCGGGATTTTCGCAGCGGCGAGACACACCCGATCGATCCGGCACTGCTCGATATCCTTTATAGCCTCCGCCAAACCGTCCATAGCTCGACGCCCTTCGAGATCATTTCCGGGTTCCGTTCACCGACCACCAACGCGATGCTGGCGCGCAACGGCGGCGGTGTCTCCAGGAACAGCCTGCATCTGTCCGGACGCGCCATCGACATACGGTTGCCCGGCGTTACAACGGCAGATTTGCGTAATGCGGGAATGCGTCTGCGGGCCGGCGGTGTGGGTTATTACCCGGATTCGGATTTTATCCACGTCGATACGGGCCGGGTCCGCTACTGGTAGTCGGCCTGCTGCACCGTCTGACTGCGGTTCTCATCTTCACATTTACGGATCTGCGCACGCATCTGCAGCGCCTTCTTCGCGTCGACCGGCAGCCCCAGTTCGCCCTGCTCCCAGGCAACTGCCAAACGCTCAAGAGCCAGACGATGGCGCCCCGCCGCCGCCCGCTGATACCAGCCCAGTGCGACGGCTTCATCATGCGGCAACTCGGGGCCGCTTTCTGACTGCCAGGCCAGCCAGTACTGCGCCTCAGCGACATCCCGTTCGGCGGCTGAGCGAATCAGCGGGATCGCTTCGACCGGACTCCAGTTACCACCCAGCCCCAGATGAAACAACGCAAGCTGATAGCTCGCATCGGCATCACCGGCATTCGCTTCAGACTCACAGACAGAGCGAACCGCAGCAAGGGCCGCCGCATCGGGCTGTGCCTGCAACAGCAAGGGGCGTAGCTCGCTGCGGCATACGCCAGCATGGACGATGCCCGGGCAGCAAACCAGCGCCAGACAAACCTTCAATGCGTAGCGGGACCACCCGGCATCACACACAGCTCATTTCTCCACAAGACTTCATTTTTTTCCGTGCTGCTGCCGGTAAAGAAAAAACATGTTGGTGAACCCCTCCCAGGGTACCGGTCGCTCAAACCACAAGGGATGGATCTGCTCGATAGCCGAGCGGGTCGTTGCCGGCACGTCATCGAGACTGAAGATTTTCTTGCCCGCCTCATGCCAGACCACAAAACCCGGCCGCTGACCCATCTTCATCCACGGCAACCAGTCGGAAGTCGCCTGGTAGAAATATTCGGTTGGCACCGAGGCCAGTGCAGGATTCAGCACATCGCGCAGGCTGGCCTTCATGGTGGTGATCGAGGAGACGTTGATCGGTGTTTCTGGCGTCTCCTTGGGAAACTCCTTGATGTCGAGCCACTGGGGAATGCCCCAGATGTACATCTCCTTGACCATCCAGAGATCGTCTCCGGCCCGCCGCCAACGCTGATGGAAGGGCTCGGTCTTCTCCTCAAATGGCGTGGGCAGTCCGATAAGTCTGGGCTGACGCTCGGCGGTGTACTCGAAGGTCACCGGCCCCTCCCGGTAGTGGAACGGCTGAACCATCTTCCCGGTAACCGGATTCAGCACCTCATCGACGATCTCGTCGCTCTCCACATTGCGATAAACGCTCGCCTCCCAGTCGGTCACATGCCAGGTGTGCTCTGCCAGGCGCTGCGTACGGCGCAGGATGGTGGTTTCGACATTGATGATCGGCCGGATCGCCTCGCCCGGCACGGCCAGATCGAGCCCACCGGTGAACCAGAAATAGACGTCCTGGGATTCCAGGCTGGCCCGCATCTTCATCCAGGCCGTCAGGTTGTCTTCCGGTTTCTCCAGGTCAAGCGACAGCGGCACCGACGGCAATAGCGGTGC
The DNA here is from genome assembly GCA_963698405.1 of uncultured Gammaproteobacteria bacterium. GTDB lineage: Bacteria > Pseudomonadota > Gammaproteobacteria > Steroidobacterales > SHZI01. The sequence continues at coordinate 161,155 of CAVOQT010000005.1, read as the reverse complement.
TGCAGGCAAGGCACCAGCAATAGCACTGCCACCCAGTACACCGAGCATTGCCCGGCGATCGATCAGACGTGTCGGTCGACTACCCATTGCGGTCCTCTGCCAGTCGTGTACATCAGCACATGATTCTACATTGACGCCACCGGCCAGCGGTCACCTGCGTTGGCCCGGCATTTCGCGCCGTGCAGCGACACGGTGTAGCATCACGGCATCCAGAAGCCACGAGCAGGAATGCCAGATATGCAGAATACTTCAGGCATCGACCGTCGCACGATTCTCAAGGGCATCAGCGCCATACCACTTGCTGCAGCACTGCGACCGGTGCGCGCGCAAAACCGCACGAAAGTCATCGTCATCGGTGCCGGTCTCTCGGGCCTGAATGCCGCGCTGCTGCTCGAGGAACAGGGCATCGACGTACAGGTCATCGAGGGCCGGAACCGGATCGGCGGCCGGATACTATCGCACCGCAACGTGAACGGCAGTCCGGAATCCGGCGGAACTTCCTTTGGCCCCGGCTATGCCCGGCTGATGGATGCCTGCAAGAAATTCAAGGTCGGCCTCATCGATGTCACACCGATCGTGCCCTTCTTCAACGACCGGGAACTGGTTCTGGACGGCCAGCTGATTGCCAAGGCCGACTGGGCCACTCACCCGAAGAATCCGTTTCCGGACGGCATGAAGCAACTGCCGCCGTGGGCTTACCTGTACCCGGTCATGGGCAAGAACAACCCCTTGAAGACGACTGATGCGTGGCTGGATCCGGCCAACGCCAGATACGACGTCTCACTGCATGACTGGCTGATCAGCCTGGGCGTCTCCGAAGAGATTATCGAGCTGTGCTGGAATACCAATCCCAACCATGGCACCACCGCACATGATATCTCGGCGATGATGGTGCTTTTCGGTCACACCTTCGCAATGATGCAGGCCCAGCTGGGCGGCAAGACCTTCGGCTATACCGCCGTTGGCGGCAACCAGTCGATTCCCGAAGCGATGGCCGGTGGCCTCAGGAAGCCGGTGATCTTCGGCCAGAACGTCACCGGTATCCGCACAGCCGGCTCAGGCGCCGAGGTCCACTGCGCTGACGGCACCGTCTACAAAGCCGATCATGTGATCTGCTCCATGCCCATGTCGGTGCTCCGGCGTGTGCACATCGATCCGCTGATCGGCGGCGCACAAGGTCTGGCCATCAACACACTCAGCTCACAGCAGATAAACATGCTGCACCTGGCCATCAAAAAGCCCTTCTGGGAAGAAGACGGCCGCAATCCGAATATCTTCAGCAACGGCCTTGCCGGCATGGTGGTCCCCGAGCGCAAGGGCAAGACGCCGCAGGAAATCACCAGCCTGACGATCTGGATCCGCGGACGAAATGCGACCTGGATGGACACGCTCGACGAGAAGGATGCAGTCGCCGCAATCATGGACGACTTCTACCAGACCCGCCCGGCAGCCCGCGGCAAGGTCGAAGTTGTCGCCTATCACTCCTGGTACCACGACCAGTTTTCGGCAGGCGACTGGGCCGTCTGGGCCCCCGGTCAGGTCACTGCATTTGCCAATGCAGTCGGCAATGCCCATGGCCGTATTCATTTCTGTGGCGAACACACCGCGGTGTCGAATCGCGGCATGGAAGGCGCGATGGAATCCGGCGAACGTGCTGCTTTCGAGGTGCTGGGACAGAGCTGATCGCTGCGCTGCTACCCGGTACGCTTCTTTCGTTACTCAGGATCCTCACATGTCTACACTCATCCGCCCATTCCGGGCGCTGCGGCCGGTTCCCGAACAGGCGGCAGCAGTCGCCGCACCGCCCTACGACGTACTCAATACCGATGAGGCGCGTACCCGCGCTGCCGGTCGGCCGTTCAGCTTCCTGCATATCTCCAAGCCCGAGATCGACCTGCCGCAGGATACCGATCCGTATGCGCCGGAGGTGTATGCCAAGGGCAGCGAAAACCTGCACCGACTCATCGATGCCAGCGTTCTGGTGCGTGACAGAAAGCCTGGCTACTACATCTACCAGCTGCGCATGGGTGATCACGTGCAGACCGGTATCGCCTGCATCGGCAGCGTGGCCGAATACGATCGCAACCGCATCCGCAAACACGAATTCACGCGCCCCGACAAGGAAGATGACCGCGTACGCCAGATCAGCGCGCTGAACGCACAGACTGGCCCGGTACTGCTGGCCTTCCGTGCAAACGCTGCGCTCGGTGCAATCATCACCAGCGCCACCCGCTGCACACCGGTCTACGATGTGCTGGCTGATGACGGTGTCGGACACACGATCTGGCTGCTCGATGACGAAGTATCGGTCCGGCGGATCACGCAGATCGTGTCGGCGATGCCGGCCCTGTATATCGCTGACGGCCATCACCGCTCGGCATCGGCATCACGGGTGGCGGCACAACGTACGGCGGCCAACCCGCGCCACACCGGTGATGAGGACTACAACTACTTTCTGTGCGTGGCATTCCCGCACGACGAAATGCGCATCCTCGATTACAACCGGCTGGTCAGGGATCTCCACGGTCAGCGCCCGCAGGATTTTCTGAACCGCATCGGTGGGCAGTTCAGGGTCACGCCCGTCGACGGACAGGCGCGCCCGGAGCGGACCGGACAGTTCGGCATGTATCTGGACAAGCGCTGGTATCAGCTCGACATCAAGCCCGGACTGATTCCGACTGATCCTGTTGCGAGTCTGGATGTGAGCCTGTTGCAGGATCATCTGCTGGCACCAGTACTCGGCATCGGCGACCCACGACGCGACAAGCGCATCGATTTTGTAGGCGGCATCCGCGGCCTTGCAGAACTCGAGCGGCGGGTCGATAGCGGCGAAATGGCGGTAGCCTTTGCCCTGTTCCCCACCAGCCTCGAAGCGCTGATGGCGGTGGCAGATGCCAATCAGGTCATGCCGCCAAAATCCACCTGGTTCGAACCCAAACTGGCAGACGGGCTACTGTCTCACCTGCTCGACTGAGTCTGGCCGCAGTCCAGCAACAGGGCATCGATTTCGCTTTCGGCAGCCAGCCAGTCGGCCAGATCATCGCCGACCATGAAACCGCGCTGTTCCGACTTGTAATAGGCAGCCTCTGAAATCATCTGGAAGCGCTCTTCCTGACTACTGCAAGGCTTTGATTCTGCTGGTTTCTTGGCAAGCTGACGCGGAGTCTGGGCGGTCGCGGCAAGCCTGCCCACGGTGGCGCGGGTCGCGGCACTGTTGCCGCTAACAACTTCTGTGGTACTCATCTCAGGATCCCTCCATAGATACATAACACCAGCCAACCGTTACATAATCGGTTCCAGCCCCCTCGGCCGCCTTAACCTGGGACAGCTTTCGCAGTGGAGTACAGGTATTGGCACGCAGTGCATCAGCCCTGATCACCAGACTGCAGCGGTTTATCGAACTCACCCCCACCGAGGTCGACAGCCTGCAGTCGCTCGGCCGACCACTCCGCAACGCCCAACCACATGAAGACCTGATACTGCATGGGCAGCCGGGCAGCACCGCAATACTCATGCACCAGGGCTGGGCCATCTGCCATCGAACCCTTGAGGATGGTCGCCGCCAGGTTCTCGACTTCGTCATCCCGGGTGATTTTTGCGACCCGAGTATTTTTGTGACGCCGGTGGCCGAGTTCAGCCTGAGCACCGTCACACACTGCAGCTACTCACCAGTGGCCGGCAGTACCGTACTCGATCTGATCGCCGGTTCACCACGTATCGGTGCAATGCTGTGGTGGCTGGAAGCCCAGGAACAATCACTGCTGCGCGATCACCTGCTCGCGATCGGCCGGATGAATGCCACCGAGCGACTGGCGCGGCTGATTCATGAACTCTGGTCGCGCATGAAAAACGTCGGACTGGATGTGACCGATGGGTTCGAGTGGCCGGTCAACCAGGAGGTGATCGCTGATGCCACCGGCCTCAGCGTGGTGCACGTCAACCGCACGCTGCGACGACTGGAACACGAGGGCATCATCCAGCGCACCAGCCGCGTGTATCACGTCCACAATCCCGAACGCCTGCGACTCATCGCCCATGCAGCGAATACCAGCAGCGGGCGAACACGCCTCGATCCCGACATCGCGGCACGCCTGCGCCGCTCGTGCTAGAGGTACTTCTCCAGCGGGAACATGCGAAAGAAACGGGACTTGCAGCGCCGCCAGAAGCCGGTCATCGGTTCATGCCTCACGACCACCGGCCCCTGATCGGCTTCGGTACGCCATTCGATGCCCCCGGATGTCGAGCGCAGTACCTGCCAGCTGCTGTCTGGCGCCATCAACTCGAGGATGGAACCGGCAATCCGTTCGGCGAGTACCGGACTGTCGATAATCAGCGCAGTTTCAGAGTTGAGGTAGGTCGAACGCAGATTGATGTTGAAGGAACCCACATAGACGATGCGCCGGTCCACCACCAGTGACTTGGAATGCAGGGCGAACTCGCGCCCTTCGGTACAGCCGCTGGCCGTCGTGACCAGTCGTTGACAGGCAGCGGCATCCGGACGCAGCTCGAAGAGTTCAATGCCGCTATCGAGCATGTCCCGGCGATTGCGCGCGTAGCCGGAATGATTGGTGACCAGATCGTTCGAGGCCAGGGAATTGGTCAAGGCACGGATGCTGACACCGCGTGCCGTGAGCCGGGCTGTTTCGGTCAGCGTATCGTCATCGAGAATCAGATAGGCGGACTCCATCAGGATCTCGCTCTGAGCGGACATCTCCAGACTGTGCAAGGCTACAGCCACGGCCTGCGGCTCCGACGAATCGGTCATCGCCTCGCTATCCGGCGGCTGATCGAACACCAGCTGCACCGGCACCCAGAGCAAGCGGGACAGCAGTGCGGTTGCATATGTATCGGCATCCAGCCGGGCTGTCGGCACATAGCCGAGCGTCGATAATTCTGCGGCGGCACCATCCAACCGGCCACGCGCCGCTGCGAGTTGCTGCGGACTCAATGCACCGTCAGCCAGCGTACTCGCCAGCTGCGTCCAGCGACTCGTCCAGAATGCCTCGAAGCCAGCCGTCACATCGGCAACTATCGGTCCGGCCACAAGAATTTCCCGATCCCGGAAATTCTTGAGCGGATCAAGATCGAAATATTCGTTACCGATATTCCGCCCACCGACGATGGTGACGGCACGATCAACGGTAAACGACTTGTTATGCATGCGCCGGTTGAGCCGGCTGAACTCACGAACCAAGCCAAACAGGCGTCTGACTCCGGCACGGGCTGCCGCCGGATTGTAGATACGGATTTCGATCAGCGGATGCTCAGCCAGTGCCTCAAGCGCTGCATCACGGCCAGCTATATTGATGTCATCGAGCAGAATCCGCACCCGGACTCCGCGTTCAGCGGCCGCCAGCAGCCGCGCTGCCAGATAGCGTCCGGAGGCATCTGAATTCCAGATGTAGTACTGGGCATCGATCGTCCGGACTGCCGAATCGATCAGCGCATCGCGTTCGGCCAGCGCTTCATGGCCGGTATCCACCAGCAGTACACCCGAGGTACCGGGATACCCTGCCGAGGCGGCTTTGACTGCCTGGCCAAGCCAGGTATCGGAGTCAACAGCCGCTCCGTATACCGGCAACCCTGCTTGCAACATGATTACAAGCGCTGACAGGCAGAAAATATTCCTCACTGCCCACCGGACCGGGAATCCGGTAACCCATATGAGACGAAGATAGTTTAAAGTCTTCTCACCAATCGGCATCAGGAGTTTTTACCATGGCAAAATCCGGCAACATAGGCCGTTATATCGAACTCGGCATTATCGCGATATTGGCGATCGCGGCTCTGGCCGGCATTATCCGCTTCATCATTCTCGCCGAGATTTTCTGAGCCCGGCATCACAACACGAACGGCTCATTGGGCAATTCGTTGCGGTTGCCGGACATAGCCGGGAAGTTCGCCACGGCCAGCTCATTCAATTGTCCGATCGCCCGCAATGCCCCTGCGCCATAATCATCGCTGCGAAATGCGGCCGTCATCCCGCTGCAAATCTCTTCCCAGACCGGCGCGGCAACCCGCCCGGCAAAGCCCTGGTCGGCAATGATCTCGATATCGCGTTCGGCCAGCAGCACATAGATGAGTATCCCGTTGCGGCCTGCGGTGTCGTCGACACCCAGACGGGTAAAGATTTCGCCGGCCCGATCCCTGCAACTGATGCCCCGCCACAGATGACCGAAGGGCAAGACCGTCTCGACTGCAAAACGAATCTCCGCCTGATGCTCTCGCTCGGAGGCAGTGATCGCGGCATCGATCGCGGCCAGCACCTCTGCCGGGAAACAGCGTCGCAGTGTGAAATGCGTGGTGGTGAGATGACTGAGCCAGCGTCTGATCATCAGCGATAACCCGTTTACCAGCGACCCGAAGCGCCGCCGCCCCCGAATCCACCGCCACCACCGCTAAAGCCGCCACCCCGGCCACCAAAGCTGCCGCCACCGGAACCGCCACGCGAATGGCTCGCCCAGCGCCCGGCGCGACCAGCCGGCATCAGGCTGAGCACAAAACCGATCACACCCATGAGCAGCGCCAGACCAATCGCACCGGCCAGCAGCCAACTGAGGCCGCCCACCAGCAGGCCGGTAAACGCAGCGCCGGGCAACTGCCCGAGCACCCTGCGCAGAATTGCGCCAACCACGATGCTCACAAACAACACGATCGGCAGGACGTTGCCGAAACTGCTCATCGGCTGCCGGCTCCGGACCGGTTCCGGCAGCGCTTCACCATCGACCAGTCCGATCAGTCGGTCGACACCGGCGACGATTCCGCCGGCAAAATCGCCATCCCGAAACTGCGGCAGAATGAAATCGTCGATGATCCGGTTGGCAGTCGCATCCGGAATCGCACCCTCAAGGCCGTAGCCCACCTCGATGCGCACCTCGCGGTCATCTCTGGCAACGATGAGCAGCACACCATCATCGACGCCCTTGCGGCCCGGCTGCCAGGCTTCGACGACGCGCATGGAGAACTGCTCGATCGCTTCCGGCCGGGTAGTCGGCACCAGCAGCACGACGATCTGGCTGCCCTTGCGCGCTTCGAGTTCTGCGAGTTTATCTTCAAGCGTGGCCTTGTCCGGCACGGACAACAAACCAATCTCGTCAACCACGCGCCCGGAGAGCGCCGGCACCGGCAATACATCAGCGACAGCAAGCTGCGCCGCCAGCAACACCAGCATCAGTCCGGCCCGCAGGGCGCCGTGCATCGCGCTCACAACCAGCTGATCGTCAGTCCCGATTGCCAAAGTCCACTTCGGGCGGCTTGCTGATCTCCGCCTCGTTGGCGACCGTAAAGCTGGGCTTCAGCTTGTGACCGAACAGCATGGCGGTCAGATTGCTCGGGAAGGAACGGACCAGCGTGTTGTACTCGCGGGTCGCCTCGATGAAGCGGTTGCGCGCTACCGTGATGCGATTTTCCGTGCCCTCAAGCTGGGCCTGCAGATCGCGGAAGTTCTGATCGGATTTCAGTTCCGGATACCGCTCAACCACCACCAGTAATCGGGACAGCGCGCTACTCAGCTCACCCTGCGCAGCCTGAAAATTCTCGAAGGCCTGCGGATCGTTGAGCGTTTCCGGCGTGGCCTGAATGGCACCAACGCGTGAGCGCGCTTCAGTCACCTGGATCAGAACGTCGCGCTCCTGCTGCGCAAAGCCCTGCACGGTACGCACCAGGTTCGGAATCAGGTCAGCGCGCCGCTGATACTGGTTCAGCACCTCGGCCCACGCCGCCTTGACGCCCTCATCACCGCTCTGGATCGCGTTATAGCCGCAGCCGGACAACAGCAGCACGCCAAGGGAAGCCATGAGGCCAAGCAGCACTCTCTTCATGATGTCTACATCCTCTGCGAGGTGAGTAAAACCGGGACGCAGAATGATTATATGCTTGCCTCAGGCCAGAACTGCTTGAAGGAGAGCCGCCCATGCTGCAAGGCTTCCACCACGCCGCGATTTCCACACCCGATCTGGAACGTGCGCTGCGCTTTTATCAAGGTCTGCTCGGTTGTGAAACGGTTCGCGAGTTCGGCTGGCCTGCCGGCATCGCCGCAGCCGATGCGCTCACCGGCCTGAAAGATTCTGCCGCCCGCGCAGTGCTGCTGAAGCTCGGCGACAGCTTCCTGGAAATCTTCGAATTCAGTTCACCGACACCGCGCCCGGCCGATCCGGACCGGCCGGCCTGCGACCACGGCATCACGCACATCTGCCTGGCGGTGAAGGACTGTCAGCATGAATATCAGCGGCTGCAGGCCGCCGGCATGCGCTTTCACGCGCCGCCGCAGGCACAGGACGGCGGCTTCGTCTGCTACGGACGCGACCCGGACGGCAACATCATCGAGTTGCTGGAGTTTGCCTGAGGGCCGTGGGGCTGATGTGACCCCAAATACCTGCAGACCCGTGAACTGATCTATCTATCCGATCAGCGAGTGCCACCCGGAAGTGCAATCGAGTAGGGGCCTGTCCCTGCGGCGACCGCGGTGCCGACTTCAGTCAGCGCACCTGTGACGGAATCAATGCTGAAGGTGTTGACGTTATGAGAGCTGCGATTCGACACATAGGCGAAGCTGCCCGTTGAATCCACACTTATTGAAATCGGTGCCGTCCCTGCGGGGACATCTGCGCCAAACTTGGTGAGTGCGCCGGTGGTGGCGTCGATACTGAAAGTGGTTATATCGCTTGAGCCCATATTCGCTACATAGGCAAAGCGACCTGTCGGGTCTACCGTGATCGAGTAAGGGTTCGTACCTGCTGTCACTTCCGTACCGACCTCGGTGAGTGCGCCAGTAGTAGTATCGATGCTGAAAGTGGTGACGTCATAGGTGGCGTAATTCGCCACATACGCGAAGCGGCCGGAAGGGCTCACACTGATTGCCACCGGGTTCGTCCCTGCGGGGACTTCCGTGCCGACCTCAGTGAGTGCGCCAGTAGTGGCATCGATGCTGAAAGTGGTGATGTGATCAGAACTTGAATTCGCTACATAGGCAAAGCGACCCGTCGGGTCTACCGTGATCGAGTAAGGGGCCGTACCCGCTGCCACTTCCGTACCGACCTCGGTCAGCGCGCCGGTGGTGGTGTCAATACTGAAGGTCGTGACGTTATCGGAGCCGAGATTCGCTACATAGGCAAAGCCGCCGGACGGGGCCACCGCGATAGAGAGGGGGCTCGTTCCAGTGGCCACTTCCGTGCCGACCTCGGTAAGTGCACCGGTGCTGGCATCGATGCTGAAGGCTGTGACGTTGTTGGAGTACATGTTCACGACATAGGTAAAACGCAAGTTTGGATGCACGATAATTGAACTTGGGCCGGAGCCTGCGGCCACTTCGGAACCGACTTCGGTGAGTGCGCCGGTGCCAGCGTCGTAGCTGAATGTGGTGACGTCGTTGGTGCCATTATTTGCGGCATAGACGAAGCGAGGCGGAGTGCAGGTGACGGCCACACCAGTGACATCGGCGCTATTCAAGGTACCGGTGCCATTGGCGACCGAGCAGGTCTGATTGCTGGGTTGCGTGTGCACAGTGACGGCATAGGCTGAGGCGTCGTCAAGAGCCGTCGCGAAGGTGAAATTGCCGTTCGCGTTGATAGTCAGGTCGTCGCCAGCGTTGTTCTGCAGTACAAGCGTTCCGCTCAGGCCTGCGGTCGAACCACCCACGGTGTACTGTACGGCTGGTCCGACTGACCTGGTCGGTGTCGAGCTGTTGCCGTTACAGGCGAGAAGAGCCGCAGTCAGTGGTATCAGCAGCGCGACAGCGCGCGCTTGCTTGAAGGTGGATTGCATGGTTTGTTCTTCCCCCGGCTCCGATAGCCCGTCACGGTAAGGCCGTGATAAATGTCGAAAATTAGTTGACAGAGTTTACAATTTTCCATTGTGACCAGGTAGAAGATGGATCACAAAAAGGTGACAGATTTATTTACCAAGGGACTTGGGTGCTGCGCTTGAAATGACACTCATAAAACAGCCTGAGCCAACCGCTGTTTAATCTCCGCCCATATCGCCGCACCAGATTCAAATACTGATACTCAAATAATCAAATGCTCCGGCACCGGGTTAACATCCCCGCCTTGCCCACCTGTGGACGATAGATCTTGGCTCGACGTTCCCGACGCTCCCGGAAAAACCTGCGCCAGTACCTGAGCCGCCGCATGATCCTGTGGCTTGTGGGCCTGGCTGTGCTGCTCGTATCCGCGCTGGCGATCTGGATCTGGCTGCTGGACCGCCAGATCGTGCAGCAGTTCGAGGGACGGCGCTGGGACTTGCCGGCACAGGTCTATGCGCGGCCGCTGGAGCTGTATGCAGGGCAGCGGCTCACCGCCGACGAACTGCAGCGTGAACTCACTGCTCTGGGTTATTCGGCATCGACAACCGTAAAGACCCAGGGCACCTTTGCACGCCTGAGCGGACGGATTGTACTGATGACCCGCCCGTTCCAGTTCTGGGACGCCGCACAGGCCGCACAAAAGGCCACCATCAGCTTTGGTGCTGGCGGCATTACGGCGCTGACTGACGAGCGGGGCCACGATTTGCCGCTGCTGCGTCTCGATCCGCCCTTCATCGGCAATATCTTCACCGCACACGGCGAAGACCGGATCGTGCTGGGACCCGACCAGGTGCCCGAGCTGCTGCTCGAGTCGCTCAAGATCGTTGAGGACCGCGATTTCGACAAGCACAGCGGTGTCTCGCTGCGCGCCATCACCCGTGCGATGTGGGCCAACATCCGTGCTGGCGGTATCGAACAGGGCGGCAGCACGCTCACCCAGCAACTGGTGCGCAGCTACTTTCTGGACAACAGCCGCACCCTGACCCGCAAGCTGCGTGAAGCGCTGATGTCGATCCTGCTGGAACTGCATTTCGACAAAGCAGACCTGCTCAATGCCTACGTCAACGAGATCTATCTGGGCCAGGCGGGCGATCGCGCGATTCACGGTTTCGGGCTGGCCAGCCAGTTCTACTTCGGCAAACCGCTGACTGAACTCGAGCCGCAGGAAACGGCGCTGCTGATCGCTGTCGTACGCGGGCCCTCCTGGTACGACCCCAGGCGTCAGCCGGAACGAACGCGCAAACGCCGCGACATGATCCTGGATCTGATGGCCGAGTTCGGGCTCATTCCGGAAGCAGTTGCCAGCAAGGCCAAACAGCGCGAGCTCGGCGTACGTGGCAAAGCCACGAGCTTCGCGAGCTACAACCCGACCTTCATGGATCTGGTGCGCCGCGAACTGCGCGCCGACTACAAGGAAGAGGATCTGCTCAACGCCGGGCTGCGCATCATGACGACGCTCGATCCGCGCATTCAGGCGGCAGCCGAGCAGCGCCTGAAGGAAGGCCTGGATGAGCTGGAAACGAGTCGGCGGCGCAAGGCCGGCTCGCTGGACGGTGCGATCGTGGTCACCGGCACGCAAACCCCGGATGTAGTGGCAATCGTCGGCGGGCGCAATGCGCGCATGCAGGGCTTCAATCGGGCACTCGATGCCCGGCGACCGATCGGTTCGCTGATCAAACCGGTGGTTTATCTGGCCGGCTTCGAGTCAGGGCGCTACACCGCCGCAAGCCAGGTCGAAGACGCGCCGCTGAATATCCGCCTCGATACCGGCAAGACCTGGAGCCCGCAGAACTACGACCACGAGTATCGTGGTCCGGTACCGGCCGTGCGGGCACTGGCTGAATCGCTCAACACACCGACCGTGCGTATCGGCATGGACGTGGGACTGAAAAAAGTCGCCGGCCTGCTCAAGTCGCTGGGGGCTACAGACACACCGCGCCCGCTGCCATCGCTGCTGCTGGGTGCGGTCGATCTCTCACCGATGGAAGTTGCACAGGTCTACAACAGCCTCGGCAACGGTGGGTTTCATGCACCACTGAAGGCGGTGCGTGCGGTACTCGATGCAGATGGCAAGCCGCTTGAACGCTATCAGCTCAAGATCAACCGGGCGGCCGATCCCTCGGCTGTGGCACAAGTAACCGCCAGCATGCTGCAGGTTGTAGAGCGCGGAACCGCGCGGGGAGCCAGACGCTGGCTACCACAGGACCTGAGCATCGCCGGCAAGACCGGCACTTCCGATGATCTGCGCGACAGCTGGTTCGCCGGATTCAGCAATGATCACGTGGTCGTGGTCTGGGTCGGTGCCGACGACAACACACCAACCGGACTCAGCGGTGCATCCGGCGCGCTCCCGATATGGGCGCGTCTGGTAGCCGGCTTCGGCGACCTCGGCTACGAAGCGCTGCCGGCCGAAAATCTGGTGGATGTGTCTTTCGACTATGCAACTGGCATGATGTCGCGCGCAGACTGCGGCGATCTGATCAGCTTGCCGTTGCCTGCGGGGACAGTCCTGCCGGCAAAGCCGGACTGCTTGCCGGAATCCGATAATCTCACCAGGCGTGGCATGGAATGGCTGAAGGGTTTGCTCGACTGAGACCGCCAGGCAGCGTTGGCAGGATCATTGCGCCTGCACTGCTGCTGATCGCCACGCTCAGCGGCTGCGTACCGCCTGGACCCAGCACCCGCCCACCCGAACAAAAGACGCCGGTACCGGCAACCCGCCCCAGCCCGGCACCTGCGCCAGCACCCATACCGGAACCACCGGTAACGCCAGCGCCAGCCCCGCCATCAGCCCCGGCACGCGTCATTCCGCCGGTAAGTCCGGCCAGCCAGGCACTGCTCAACGAGAGCCGCAGCCATTCAGCAGCCGGACGCTACGCTCAGGCAGCAGCATCCATCGAGCGTGCGATCCGCATTGAGCCGCGCCAGCCAGTACTCTGGCTGGAACTCGGCAAGCTGCGACTGAAGGAAGGTGACTACGCACAGGCTGAAAGCCTCGGCCGCAAGGCGCTGAGTCTCAGCGCCGGCGATGCCGCGATTTCCGCGCGCGCCCAGCAGTTGATTGCGGCGGCAACCAAGCCGTAGGCGCGGCGGTAGGAGCGGCTTCAGCCGCGATTCCTGATTTTTTGGGCCAATAATCGCGGCTGAAGCCGCTCCTACCGCCGCTCCTACCGCGCGTTTCTTGCCGACGTGGCCACCGACGGGTTCGCCGTGCAACAGACGCACCTGCGTATCGTTCTGGTAGTCGGGATTCTCGAAGTCGGGCGGGCCATGCGGATGGTTGTGGCCATCTGATGCCACCCAGTTGTAGAGCATCGGTCGCTTGCGGTACAGGTTGGCAGCTGCACGCGCCTTGTTCTCGTCCGGGTTCGTCCACGGGTTGAAGTGGAAGTAGTTGAACAGGATGGAGTCCGTCCGGCCAAAGGCGATGGTGCCGTACTTGCAGCTGAATGAACCGTGGTTGATGTACGGCGGACGCCAGAAGTAGCCGCCGGTCGGCAGTTCGCCGAACTGCATCATGAAGGACGTGCCCCAGATGTGATACGCCTCTTCGGCACTGTCATGGTAAGAGATATTGTTCTGCGAGAACTCCGGCGTCATGCAGTAGAGAAAGCTCAGCGCCTCGGTCAGTACATCATAGTGCAGAACCTTGATCATGCAGCCTGATGCGACTGACGGGGACACCAGGTTGCCAGCAGCCCAGGGACGATCCTGATAGCTGTTCACCGAACTGAAGGCCTCGGTGAGTGCCAGCGGGTGATGCTTGTCGCTCTCGGCAAAGGCAGGCTCGCTGTCATTGAACATCAACAGCACTTCAGCGCCCTGCGCTGATTCGATGACACCGACGGCCATACCGGCAGGTATGAATGCGTAGTGCCCTTCAACCCAGCTTTCCTTGCCGACCCGCAGCGTGCCGGTCAGCACGAAGATCTCCATGTCCGAGTAGCACAGTCCCGGCTTGCGCTTGAAACCGCCATCAAAGCGGACCTTCAGCGTACAGGCGCCGGTGTCACCATCCAGGGAGAGCACCTTGTAATGGCTGCCCTTGAAGCCGGACAGGTCGAACTTCTTGAAGGGATGATTCAGCTCGACATAGGGTTCGATATGCGGTCGTGCCATTGGAACTCTCCTTAAAAAATGACCTGATGCTTGCCCTTGGGTTTCCTGGCAATCTCACCAGGCTTGATGATCCGTTTCATGTCGCCACTGACGTTGAAGCCGGTGGTCTGGATGGCCCGCAGGAAAGCAGCAACCCACTTCTCACGCTGGGGGGCCAGTGCCTCCTGTTCCCTGACGATCGTCTGCGTAGCGCTTCTTTTGCTCCGCAACGTTTTCCACCACCCACTTCCAGTTGTCGGCCGCCGGGGCGGGTTTGGTGTCCTGTACGCGTTTGCCCATTTGTTCAAACTCCGGTTTGTTTCAGGTTGCTGGTCTTGCCGTAGGAGCGCCTTCAGTGGGAGCGGCTTCAGCCGCGATTCCTTGTTGTCGCTGAAGATCGCGCCTGAAGGCGCTCCTACGGCAAGGTCAGACTAGCGCAGCCGTACATGCGTAAAAGTCGTTTATTTCTTCGATATACTTCGGGAATCTCGATGTATTCAGGAGCCAGCATGAAACACCCGAACTACAACCACCTGCTGTACTTCTGGATGGTCGTTCGCGATGGCGGCGTGGCGCGAGCCGCAGAAGCCCTGCACATCACGCCGCAGACCATCAGTGGCCAGATCAAGCTGCTGGAAGCAGAACTGGACGGTCGCCTGCTCGAAAAGAAGGGCCGGCGTGTACTGCCGACAGAACTGGGCCTGACGGTATACGAGTACGCTGACGAAATATTCTCCCGTGGCCAGGATCTCATCCGGGTACTGCAAGGGCGTTACACCACAAAGCCAGCGGGCGGTAACAGTGGGGGTCTCCGATGTAGTACCGAATCTGGTTGCATGGCGGGCAATCGCCCCCCTGATGCAGGGTGATAACCCGTTCCGGGTGGTCTGTCATACCGGCGGCCTCGACACGCTGGTAGCCGACCTCGCCGCACACCGCCTGGATTTCGTGCTTTCAACGAGCGCCCTGACTGCAAGCTCAGGATTCCGTGCCTTCAGTCATCTGCTGGGTGAATGCGAAATCAGCTTCTTTGCCCCACCTCGCCTGGCCACCCGACTGCGCCGGAACTTTCCGGGCAGCCTCGATCAGGCACCGTTTTTGCTGCCAACGGAACGCAGCCCCAACCGGCGCGTGCTCGATAACTGGTTTCTGGAACACGGCATCACACCGCAGATCGTCGGTGAGTTTGACGACAGCGGTCTGCTCAAGACCTTTGGCCAGGGCGGCCTGGGCGTATTCGCTGCGCCCTCGGCCATCGAACGGGAGGTCGTGCAGCAATGCAAGGTAAAGGTCATCGGCAAAGCCGGCAGCGCACGTGCAAAATTTTATGCGCTGTCCATGGAACGGCGTATCCGGCACCCCGCCGTCATGCAGATCATGGAAGGCGCACGCGGCACGCTGTTCAACGACTAACGGGCACTCAGCGCGGCGCTGCCGCCCTCTGCAAGCGGTCGTTGATGGCTTCACCGAGGCCCTGTTTCGGCACCGGCGCCACAGCGATACCGGCCGCTCCGCTCGCATCGAGTGCACGCAGCATCGTGAAGAGATTCGCTGCCGCTTCAGTCAGATCGCCGCTGCGCGACAGGTTCAGGCTACCGTCGCAGTGATGTGCAGCAAAGCCCAGGAAGACTTCAGCCGCCTCCGGCGCGAGAGCATTCATGCGCAACCGTGCATGCGGTGCGTAATGGGAAGCGAGCTGACCAGGCGCCTCGATACCTCCATCGGTCACCACGGCAATCTCGTCCACCACCGTCAGCAATGCTTCGCGACTGATGCCGCCGGGCCGCAGAAGCCGCACCGCTTCGCCGGGCAATACAGCCACGATGGTGGATTCCAGGCCGACCTGCGCCGGGCCGGCATCCAGCACCAGACCGGATTGCCCACCAAGTTCTGCAACCACATCCTGGGCCGTGGTCGGACTGATGCGCCCGGAGCGATTGGCCGAGGGCGCGGCCACCGGGCACCCAAAGGCACGAATCAGATCAATCGCCACCGGATGTCCGGGCATGCGCAGCGCCACCGTCTGCAGCCCGGCACGCGCGAGCTCGCAAACCCGGTGCGTAGAGGCGACGGGCACAACCAGTGTCAATGGACCAGGCCAGAAGCGCTCGGCCAGACGCTGTGCGCGCTCATCCAGCACACCCTCGCGCACTGCCATGTCGAGGCTGGCTACATGTGCGATCAGCGGATTGAACTGCGGCCGGCCTTTGGCGGCATAGATACGTGCGACGGCCAGGTCATTGCTCGCATCCGCACCGAGTCCGTATACCGTCTCGGTCGGTATACCGACGAGTTCACCACGGCGCAGGCCTTCGACAGCCTGTGCGATGGCCGACTCACTCGCCTTGATGATCAACAAGAGCTGACCCCGTACGCTGCCGTCAGGCCGGCCTGGCCTTCGGGAAACCGGGCAAACGTGCCAGCAGGATCGTTGCGACCACCAGCATTGCGGCATGCACCATCAGGATCTCGGTATAACCACCGAAGCGGTCTACTGCATTGGCGGTCGCCAGCGGACCGAGCCCCGCACCCAGTGAGTAGGCACTGTAGTACCAGGCATAGATGCTGCTGAAGTGACGCAAACCGAAGTAGCGACTGACCAGATAAGCGGTGACATCAACCTCGGCACCGGCCGCCAGACCGGTGAGGATGCCGGCGACGAATGCCAGCCAGCCGCTGGCGCCATTGGCGAGCAGCACAATTGCGACGATGGGACCAAGCAGAAAAGCGATCGCCACGCGTGGCGCAAAAAACCGATCCATCAGCCAGCCGGCGCCCACACGCCCGAAGACCAGTGCTACAGCGAGAATCGACAGCGCATTGGCAGCGCGCATCGGCGTGACACCGCGACTGATGAGCAGCGGGACCAGGTGCACCTGTACGCTGGTCACACCGATGCCGATCAGCAGAAAGATCACCAGCATCATCCAGAAGTGGCGCGTCGCCAGCGCCTGCTTGAGCGTTACGCCCAAAACTGCACCGGAATCTGTAGCCTCATCCTTGTCGCTTGTCGCCACATCACCGTCGGGCAACAGCCCCATGGACTGCGGCGAGTCGCGTACCACCAGCAATATGATGGTGCAACCGAATACGATGATGGCTGCAGCGATCACCAGATAGGCACTGCGCCACCCATAGGCATTGATGGCCCACTGCGACAGGATCGGCCAGACGAAACCGCCGATGCCGACGCCAGCCAGTGTCACGCCCAATGCCAGGCCGCGCTGACGATCAAACCACAGCGCAATGATCCGCGTGAACGCGATATGCGTGGTACCCACGCCAAGCACCGCCAGCCCGATGTAGCGCAGATAGAAGGTCAGGACATTTCCATCCTGAAAGTAGAAAGAGGCGACCAGCGCTGCTTCAAAGACCAGACCAACCAGGATCACGCGCCTGGCACCGAGTCGGTCAACCAGCATGCCGAAAAACGGCGCCACGAAGGTGATCGTCAGCACGGACAGGAAGAGCGCGGCAAAGACTTCAGTCTGCGACCAGTCAAATTCCTGCCGCAACGGCGTTACAAACACACCAAAGGTATAGGTCAGTACAGTAGCCAGCCCACAGGCGAGTCCGATGCCGCAGCCGAGTGCGACATACCAGCCGTAGAACAGCTTTTTCATGTGCTTGCGCCGTCTATCAGGTCGCTGAACCCGACTCTGAATACACCTGTACATCGGCGATGTTGAACAGCGACTTCCAGTCCTTGGCGATCAGCAGGTCCATCAGTTCAGAGGGCTTGCCGGCCTTCTTGCGCTCCATCTCGGCATCGATGGTAATCAGTGCCTGGTCGACTTCCGGGCCGAACAGGTAACGCAGGTATTCGGTAGGCACACGCGGTTCATCGCTGAAGCGCCCTTCTGCATCGAAAGACGCGGGCAAAATCGGCGGTACGTAGAACACATTGGGTTCGGTGCCGAACTCGGGATGCAGCGGCAGCGCCACCTTCCACTGATGCACGAGCTTGTGGATCGGCCCGTCGAGGTCCTCGAGGAAGCCGACGAAGCGCAGGCGTCCCGGACACTGGCGCGCACAGGCCGGTGCCACACCCTGCTCCAAACGCGGGAAGCAGAAGATGCACTTCTGCGACTTGCGCTTCACATAGTTGTAGTAAACCTTGTCATAGGGACAGGCACGATTGCAGAGACGGAAGCCCTGGCACTTGTCCTGATCGACCAGCACGATGCCGTCCTTCTCGCGCTTGTAGATCGCGCGTACCGGACAGGCTTCCAGACAGGCCGGCTTGGTGCAGTGATTGCACAGGCGCGGCAGATAGAAGTGGTAGTTGTTGGGGTATTCACCGGAACTGGTGTCTTCATCCCAGTTGGCGCCGTATTCCATCGGCTCGGTCTGCTGCAGGCGCTCAGCGGTGCCCTTGAAGTACACCTCCTCGTGATTCAGTGCCGTGGGCTTGCCGTAGTCCTTCTGGTCATGCAGATCGCCGAACTGCAGATTGCCGTCCTTCCAGCCTGACTTCGCGCCCTTTGCTTCCCACTCCTTCGGATAGCCGCGGCCGGGCTTGGTCTCGACATTGTTCCAGAGCATGTACTCCTGACCTTCCTCATCGGTCCACAGCGACTTGCAGGCCGCCGTGCATGCCTGGCAGCCGATGCACTTGTTGAGGTCGATCACCATCGCAACTTGTCTGGACATTTCAGATTTCCTGGGTAGCGGTCGGCGCGTTATGGGGGATCGCGGTGGATGAGGGTTTTGGGATCGCGGCTGAAGCCGCTCCTACGGCCGCTCCTGCGGGCGCTGCGCCGACATATTTTTCGAAATCGACCGTGTGGTCGTGATAGGTCTGGTTGGGTACGTAATCGGGCGTGCGGTAACCGATATGTCCGTAGTTGCCGACCAGCGAAGTCGGCTTGAGCAGGCCGCCGGTCGGAATCACGCCACTGAAATTCTGTCGACCACGGAACATCATCGGATCCCAGCCATGGAACATGAACATCTGTCCCGGTTGCATGCTGGAACTGACATGCGCCATGGCGATGAAGGCACCCAGCTTGTTGAAGGTGCGGATCAGATCGCCATCCTTGACGCCGCGTTTCGCCGCATCATCCGGATTGACGTACACATCCGGCTCACCGCGCTGCAGGCTCACGAGCAGCGCGTCATCGCGCCACATGCTATGGACGCCGTGACGTGCATGGCCCATGGTCAGTCGCAGCGGATAACCCTTGATGGCCAGCGGATCGACGTGTACCGGCAGCTGTTCGCCTTCCTGCAGGAACCAGTCGTGATCCATGTAGAACTGCTGCCGGCCGGTCAGCGTCGCGTAGGGTTTCTTGTCGCGCGTGCTGGCCAGGATCTGATAGCTATAGGGCGAGTCGGGACCAAACTGCACATCCGCCGAATCATCGACACGGATGAAGCCCTTGCTGGCAAGCTCCTCAAAGGTGACCTTCGGCAGACCCGCGGAGTTGTCGAGCAGAAACTGCGCCAGATCGCGCGTACTCTGGATGCGACCGTTCAGGGTGAACAGATCATGCAGGCGCGCATAATCGTGCTCGACCGGCTGGCCATAGATCACGTCCTTGATCGGCGGCAGCTTGCGCGCAGCGGCCTTGGCGCTGATCGTTCTGGCCAGGCGTTCCATGATCGTCCAGTCGTCGGCCGATTCACCGAGCGGCGGTACTGCCTGATCCAGCACCTGCAGATACGGGGTGCGGCCTTCCTGCACGAAATCGCGCCGCTCGTAGTGCTGCGCGACGGGCAGCACATAGTCGGAGTACATCGCCGTGACGCTCATATCGGGCGTCATGGTTACGATCGTCTCGATCTTGGCCAGCACGGTTTCGCGAAAGCGCGTGCCTGCAGCACGCCAGTTGGCAGTGTTGTGGCCGGCCATGATGGCCATCTTCCACGGCACCTTGCTGTAATCGGGCAGCCAGCCGTTCTTGATCGACTGCTGGTAGTGGGAGTCGTAGTGGTCGGCCAGCTTCTCGCCGTATACCTCGGTATTCAGCGCCTTGCCATCCGCCTTGGCGTAGTCCCATACCGAGATCGCAGCCACCTTGAGCCGCGGACCCACGCCTTCGAAGACGAACTTCAGCAGGCCATCGGCCTTGCCGAGTTGCGTGGTCTGCATGCCACCACCGGCGCGACCGGTATCGCCCGTCAGCGCACACATCAGCAGCCAGGCACGATGCAGCTTGTCGCCATGCAGCCATTTGCAGGAACGGTAGCCCGCATAAATCATGCCGGCGCCGGATTTGGCAAAGGTACGCGCGACGGCTGCGAATATTGTCGGCATGCACGCCGGTGATCTGCTGGGCCTGCTCGGGCGTGTAGTCGCGATTGCAGAGTTGCTGCGTCAGTTCGAAGACCGTGGTGACTTCGACCTTGCCCTGTGGTGTCTTGACCTTCCAGCGACCTTCGAGCGCAGGCTTCACGCCGGTAAGCGTCAATGACTCCGGCGCGCGCGGTGCCTGTGGTGCTGCCGGATGCTGACCATAGCCGGTGCCGGGCGCCTTGACCGGCTTGCCGGTGATCTCGTCCCAGAAATAGAAGCTGCTGTCGGCATGCTCGCCGGTCTCACCGAAATCGCTGGCACGCAGAAACTTCTGCGTTTCGGTGCGCACGAGAAATGGCAGATCGGTCTGTTCGCGGACATAGTCCCAGTCGATCAGCCGGTCCTTGATGATGGTCTGCGCCATCGCCAGCGCCAGCGCGGTATCCGTGCCGGGCTTCGGATTCAGCCACTTCGATGCATGGATCGCCGAGGCACTGAACTCCGGCGAGATGACGACGACCTCAGTACCGTTGTACTTCGCTTCCCAGAAGAAGTGCGCATCCGGGATACGCGTCGCGGCCGGGTTCGCCGCCCAGACCAGGCAACATTTCGATTTGTAGACCGCTGCCATGTTGTCGCCCGGCAATTCATAGCCGAGCGTCATGTAGGCGCCTGACCGGCAGATCGCCCACACCGGCAAAGGTTTCCGGCACCACGATGCCGGTGGCATTGGCGAAGCGGAACATCGCAGTAAAAGACGCCTTCTTCAGGATCATCTGCGTGCCCATCGCGAAGGTGACCGAATCCGGGCCGGTCTCAGTCACGTGCTCGATGATCTTGTCGGAAATTTCGCTGGTCGCCTGGTCCCAGCTGATGCGCTCCCACTTGCCGGCACCGCGTTCGCCGACCCGCTTCATCGGGTACAGCACACGCTGCTTGCCGTACATGTACTTGGAATGGCGCATGCCCTTCTGGCAACCGCGCGGCCCGTAATCGGGCGTGTCCTCATCACCGGAGCGGCCGTACTCACCCTGCTGCTCTTCGCGCCAGACGATGCCGTTCTTGACGTATATGTTGAAGGCACAGTGCCCGGTACAGTTGATGCCGCGACTGCCGCGCACGACCTTGTCCCAGGTCCACTTCTTGCGCATCAGGTCTTCCCAGACGCCATAAGCAGGCTGGGATGCGGCCATGGCCTGGCCGGGCACCATGTATTTGAGAGAGAGCGCTGCGGCTGCGACGCCGGAATGTTT
Source organism: uncultured Gammaproteobacteria bacterium (assembly GCA_963698405.1). Taxonomy (GTDB): domain Bacteria; phylum Pseudomonadota; class Gammaproteobacteria; order Steroidobacterales; genus SHZI01. The sequence goes on along the minus strand of CAVOQT010000005.1, from coordinate 139,764 downwards.
CAGAAACGATCTTCTGTCAGTCGTCGCAGTCATCATTGCTTGCACTCCCGCTCCAGTCCCGAGAACCGGATCATAAGGTATCGAAGCTTGCGCGTGTTACAGCAACCCGGCCTTCACCAGCCGCTCGATATTTGCCTCCTGCCGGCGCCGGAAAGCATCGCGGCTCGGCGGCTCCACGACCTTGCCGTCCTGAAGCAGGAAATTTCCCTCGTGGTAGCGCGCCTTGGCATAGGTGCTGGCATAGATATCAAAGGGCTGGCGTGACATCACGTTGGACATCGCGGTACGGCGCCGGGTACGACGCAATGCGCCGATATCGATCACGGCATTCGAATTGAAGGCCTCACCACCCTGCGCCGCCTCGGCCAGCACATGGCCATTGAAGTCCACGATCTTCGACATCGCACTGCAGGTATAAGCCGGAATCGGCGTGTCGTCGATGGTGGCAGTATTGGCCGAGACCACGAACACCTGGTTCTCGATCGCGCGTGCGCGCCGGCAGATTTCCTTGATGGTGAGTTCTGCACTGCCCGGCTCGCTGGTCGGATGCAGGATCACCTCGGCGCCGCGCAGCGCCACGCAACGCGTGATCTCCGGGTAGAGGATTTCCTCCGAAGCGATGGTGCCGAGATTGCCGATTTCGGTCTTTGACCACCGGAAACACGCCTTCCTCGCCGTAGATATCCAGATACTTGTCCCATACATCGTGCGGCGTCGGCTCGAAGCAGGAAGTGAGGCGGCGGTAGCGCAGGATCACATCGCCGTTCGGGCCGATGATGAAGCAGGTCTGGAAATAGAGTTCCGGGAAGTGCGGATCGATTTCATAGACATTGCCGGACAGGAACAGGTTGTTGTCCTGGGCAAGCTTGCCCAGCGCCTCGTATTCCGGACCGTTCTGCTCCAGACAGGCGCGGTCACGCCACTCCTGCACCGACTCACGCATCGGGAAACCGGTCAGGGTGTATTCCGGCAGGGCCACCAGCCTGACCGGCAGGCCATAGAAAAAACGCAGGAAGTTGGCTGCGGTGCGTCGTGAACTCACCGATGCGCCGGATGTTCTCGTCGATTTTGCGCGCGCGAAGACGCCCGGTCGGTGCAGCGATTGACCCCCTTGACTGAAACCTGCAGCGCGACGCCGATGATATTCCGGGCCGTCGCTGTGTCTCGCCGGGCTGCACTGTTCCGGCCTGTTTGATGATCCGCCATGCTGTCTTCCTGCTTATTGTTCGGGGAACGCCCAGTATAGGGTCCGATACAGAATTCTCCGAAACCACGTGATGGGCAGTCCGCATAACAGTCAGCTGGAGTCTGTTGCACCCACCTGCCGGGGGTTTAGGATCGACCCTGGAGGTCACCATCCATGACCAGCGATCCAGCCAGCCCACCAGCCTGGGGCCGCCCAGGCATGATCCCGACGCTGAACGGCACCGGCTTCATGTTCGAGGTCCGCGACTCGTTTACCAATAACTTCATCAGTGACGCTGCCGGGAGCACCCGACCGGTGCTGGAACTGGGCTGCGCCTATGGCGTGGCCAGCATTCCGGCACTGGAAGCCGGCGCCCGGGTTACCGCTTCCGACATGGAACCGCGACATCTGGAAATCCTGAAAAGCAAAGTCCCGCCACATCTGCTCGGCAATCTCGAACTGGTCGTCGCCACCCTGCCACAGGCCGAATTCCCGGCTGGCCGCTTCGATGCAATCCTTTGTTCACGGGTCCTGCACTTCCTCACTGGTGATGACATCGACACCTCGGTGCGCAAGATGGTGCAGTGGCTCGCACCGGGTGGTCGTCTCTACCTCATCGCCGACACACCCTACGGTATCTGGCGCAAGAAGATCGCCGAGTTTGAAGCGGACAAGGCAGCCGGCATGCGCTGGCCGGGCATGATGGTCGGTCTGCACAACTTCCTCGCCGCTGAACCGCCACCGAAGCCGATCGAGAAGCCACCCTTCATGAATGTGCTCGACCCGGAACTGCTGGCCAGAAGCTGTACCGAGGCCGGCCTGGAGGTGATCGAGGCAGCCTTCATCCCGCGACCGGACTTCGGTGGATTCGGCCAGATGGACGGCCGTGAAAATGCAGGTGTACTTGCTGTCAAATCTGGCTGAGACTGTGCTCACTCAGGGGGAGCTGACGTATGAGCATGGACTTTCTGCGCCGCGCTGTCGGCGTGGCCGGACTCGCTGCAACCTGGCTGGCGGTCGCCATGCCATTGCCAGCATCTGCCGATGACGCAGATCAGCGAGATCGTCGTCACAGCGCGCAAACGCGAAGAGCGCCTGCAGGAAGTACCGCTGTCGATCACCGCATTCGATGCCGATGCGCTGAAGGACCGCAATATCCAGTCGGTCTACGATGTCGCGACCTTCACCCCCAATTTCAGCTTCAGTCGCAACGTGGTCGGGCGGCGTCTCGATGCACCGAGCATCCGCGGCCAGTTCTCGCCGCTGAACAATTTCGGTTCGGAAGGCAACGTCGCCTTCTTCGTCGATGGCGTCTATATCAGTGGCACATCCAGCAGCCTGACGGCCGACAACGTCGAGCGCATCGAGGTGACTGCGTGGACCACAGGCCGCACAGTTCGGCCGCGCGGCCTTCTCCGGTGCCGTCAACTACGTCACCCGGCAGCCCACCAATGAGATCGAGGGGCAGGTCTACCTGAAGGGCGGCGAAGACAGCGACTACAAGACCTCGGCCTGGCTCAGCGGTCCGCTGATCGAGGACAAGCTGCTGTTCTTCACCTCGGCCAGCTGGGAGTCGGTGGACGGCCAGTGGCAGAACTCCATGAACCCGTCGAATCGTTGCGGACCCGGCGAGACCTTTTCCGATGGCTGCCTGGTGCTGAGCCCGCGTTACCAGCTTGCCTGGCCGGAAGGACAGCCACCTTCCACACAGATGGATGACTACACCCCGCTCGGCGGCGAGAGCACCTGGAACGTCACCGGCAAACTGACCTGGAACGTCAACGAAGCGCTGCAGGTCAACGTCAAGGCCGAGTACACCGAAACCGACGATGAGCACTTCGCCTCGCTGTTTCAGCCTGACCTCGCCTGCTACACCCCTGGCGGACCGGCCTGTGAGATCACCGCCGACGGACTGCGCGCCGTCATGAACATCGCTGATCTGCGTGAAGGCGCCACCTCGTCCCTGTTCGGCACCACGGAAGACGGCGAATTCGTTCCCAGCACTGCACAGCCCGCGTCCTTCATCGGTACCCGCAGCGAAACCCGCCGCTACCTGGCGGAGGGCATCTATACGATCAACGACTGGGAAGTATCGGCGCGGGCCACGCTGAATCACCAGAGCCTCGAGAGCTTCAAGGATCTGGACCGCTCTCCCTACTGGGGCCCGCTGTATGGTGGCGTGTTCGAGACCGGCGAACTGCAGCGCTGGAGCGATCACTCCTATGAGGCACGGGTGACATCCCCACGGGACAAGTCCGTGCGCGCCACGGCCGGTGCCTACTACTTCCGCGCCGACAACAGCTCCTTTCAGCGCGAATTTACCGGCTTCTGCAACCGGCTCGAATACGGCATGCCGGAAATCAACGGCCAGCGCTCATGGACACTGAACGCCGACAAGGAAAACAAGGCTGTATTCGGCGGCGTGGAAGTCGACATGACGGACGAAGTCACACTGGAAGTTGAGGGCCGCTACGCCAAGGACTCGCCGGTCCAGTACGCGGCGAACGGGGTCAGTGCTTCGACCAACTATTACAGCTTCACACCCAGGGCAACGCTCACCTGGAAGCCGACCGAGGATCTCAACATCTATGGACTGGTCGCCAAAGGCAACAAGCCCGGCGGCTACTTCTATGGCTACTTTGACGCAGCGGTAGCTCCCACCGGCAGCGGCAGTACTACCGAGGCCATTGCCAATGGCGACGCCATCGTCAAGGAGGAGAACTCATGGACCTATGAACTCGGCGCCAAAACCCAGTGGCTGGACCGCCGGCTGACCGCCAACATATCGGTGTTCTATATCGACTGGACGAACCAGGCGATCAACGAGGTGCGCGACATCCAGTGGGTATGCGCAGACACCGGCAACACCACGCAGGTGCCGAACAACGTCATCCGCAATGTCGGCCAATCCGAGGTGATCGGCAGCGAGGTGGAGCTGGCCTTCGCTGCTACCGACAACCTGCGCCTGGCAGCTGAACTACGGCCTCGCATCAACAGAACTGAAGGACTACAAGTCGGTGATCGACCAGGTCAGCGAAGTGGTCGTCGATGCCGAAGGCAAGGAAGCCCCGCGCGTACCCAAGCACACGCTGACAACTTCAGCGACCTGGACACGGCCTTTCGGTGACCGGGGCGCCAACTGGTTCCTGCGCGGTGACTATGTGTACAACTCGAAGACCTGGCTGGAAGCCGACAACGTGGTCTATGTCGGCGCACTCAACCTGGTGAACACCCGCTTCGGGGTCGAATCCGACCGCTGGACCGCCACCATCTACATCGACAACCTGACCGACGACGACACGCCGACGCTGGCCACACAGTTTCCGAATTTCAACCAGTTTCCGAACGTAACCACTGCCTTCCACGTGGTACCCCGGCGCGGCAGAAATGCCGGACTCACGCTGCTGCACCGTTTCTAGGCTGGTAGGAGCGCCTTCTGTAGGAGCGCCTTCAGGCGCGATCATGGTTTGAAGATTCGGGATCGCGGCTGAAGCCGCTCCTACGGAGAGAACGGAATTCAGCGGGAGGGCTTGTAGGCCGGGTTCTCCGGAGGAACCTCGGTCGCGTAAGCCTCCCAGGTGCCGCGCACCGGAACCTGTGGCCAGTGATCGGGCACCTGCAGTGCGTCTGGTGCATTCTTTTCAATATAGGCCAGCACCTTCGGTGGAATATCACCCGGACCCTTCAGCCCCTTGTGGCTGAACATCCGGCCGAACAGCACGCCGGATTCCGCCACTTCGTGTCCGCCCATGCGCATCCACGGCCACCACTGCGACAGCCGTGAAAAGCCAGCCATGAAGCGGCTCGAGGGCACGCTCCGGTCCTGCATCTCGCTCAGCGACATGCTGAAGGTGAAATGCTCGGACGGGCTGATGCGCGGACCGGTACAGGCTTTGGGCCAGCCCTCGGCGTTTACCGGGTTGGTGTACTCGTGCGCGTAATCCCAGGCAAGCAGCAGGTCGTCGCCATAGGTCTCGAAGGGCAGAATGAAGGGCACCTTGCCAGCCATGTTCCGTTCCGTCCCCTCATTCATCAGCGTGGCATCGTCTTTGGCGGCGCCCATTGCAAAGCGGGGCATCTCGGCGGTGAGCTTGCCGCCCATGTTCAGGTTGTAGAAATTGAAGACCTTGACGGTCTCACCCGTGAACGGGTTTTTCCAGGTATCGAGAATGTCGCCGGTAGCGAGATCGGTGAAGTAGCCGGTCTCCTTGCCACGAATCCAGCAGTTGCCATCACTATCGATCTTTGACTGCATGACGCCGGTGCCGGTGTAACCGAACAGCGGCATGAGTCGCTTTGCACCGATGCGCGCGTACATGAGGCCGTGAAACCCGCTGAGCACCGGTGTGTCATAACTGCCCCAGATCTTGCCGAAGGCATACAGGTTGTCGTAGGGATTATTGAAGTCGAGCGGCTTGCCGGCCGCGGCCTGTGCCGGCTTGCCGACCGATCATCAGACCTGCACCCGTCGCGGCGAGCGCCGCGATGGCTGAGCGGCGGTTGACGAACAAGACCATTGACCAGATCAGAAGCCATCGCATCACTCCTCGGATGAATCAGCAGGCATTTAAACCTAACACGGCATCCGGCAATAGCCGCTGCAGCCCCCGAAACGTGACGCGTTGCAGGGCTGGTTCGCCCTGTGGTTGCTAGATTCGCTACCTCTGGCCCGCTTCCGGCAATCACGGCGCACAGCACTTGCGAGGCACCAGCAGTCCCATGTCCTCAGGCGATGCATCTGCCCGACAGGAAGCGGTAGCACGCCGGGCCAGCTCCCGACACCGCTGCCAGCGGCATGCACCTGCATGTGTCCGCCGCGTGCCACCTGCATCGCCCGAGCAGACTGAATGCGCCTCACTGGCCCACATCCTCGACACGCGGCAACCATCGGCCGATGCTGCGTCTGCAGGCGCTGCAGATCATCGAAGGCATCTGCCGCAGTCTGGACCACTCACACCGCAACGGCTGTACACATGGCGATGTACAACCGGAGAAGATCTTCGTCACTGCCGAGGGACACGTCCGGCTGATCGGTCACCGAGGCGCACCGACACCCGCCTATGCCAGTTGCGAGGTGCTCGAAGGCATGCCGCCCGTACCGGCTGACGACCTGTTTTCCGCCGCCTGCACCGGCTACCAGCTGCTTGCCGGTGAGCCCGCCTTCGGGCACACAACGCACTTGCAGGCCGAAGCCGTCGCACGGCGTCCGGCACGCATTCCGCATCTGTCACCGAACAATGGCGTGCACTCGACCGGGCACTGGCCTTCCGGCGTGCAGATCGTCAGCCGGATATCGAGAGCTTTCTCAACGAGCTGCGCAGTCAGTACACCGGTCTGCCCGAAGATGCCACGACTATAGCTGCACCGGCTGAACGACTGCGCGCGTGCAGAAGGACGGTCGCGACCTGCACCTGGCAGGTCATGGCGGGGATGCGCTGCCGTTTTCCTCATCGCGCTCGGCTGGTGGCTGTTCCGTACACCCGGGGCTCCCGTCAGCGCAGCACCGCCGCCCGCTGCAGACAGCCGACGCCTGAGACCAGGCTCATCCTTCGAACAGAAGTCGCAGCGCCGCCCGCTGCCGTCAGCGCAGTTCAGCAGCCGTGTCCACAGCACCGCAAACAGTTGCAGAGCTGCCACTCCCGCAGCACCAGGTTGACCCGGCACCATCAGCAGTCGTTCGTGGAAACAGCACCCGCCACGCGTCATGCCGATCAGGAACCGGCAACATCGCCAACACCCCTGATTGCACCCCGACCGGTGACACCCGCCCTACCGGTACTGGCCGCACCGGTGCTCACTCTGCAGGTACTACGCCTGCCACAGACACCGGCATATATATGGTGCCGTTCTCCAGCCTGAAAGTTCGCCGTTACGCGGACCCTGACTACCCGCGCACCAGCGAAGGGCAACGTGTGGCCGGATGGGTGGATGTGCGCTTCGGCGTGGATGAAGTTGGCCGCACTACCGATCTGCAGGTGACGGCTGCCGAACCGGCGGGCCTGTTCGAAGATGCGGCACTCTCGGCGGTACGCCGCTGGCGCTTCGCGCCGGTAGCTGCACCGGCTGGATCAGCTGCGGAAGTTCGCAGCGAGATCCGCGTGCGCTTTGTTCCTGACTGAGGAACACCACTGCCGCTAAAGACCGAGCGGCCCGAACACATCGCGCCGGCGAAAGATGCTCATGAAGAATCGCGCGCGCACCTTGCCGTTGGTCAGCCAGCGGACTGCCGCACCATTCTTGCCGTGACTGGCCAGCATGCCGGCCACCAGAAACGGCGTCACTGTCTCAACCGTATCGGCCAGGATGTTGAGGATTTTCTTCGACCGCTCCCAGTCCTTGTTACGCCGCTCGGGCGGCGGCACGAGCAGGTCGGTCACCACGATGCCGGGACTCAGATAACCGACGCTGACCGGTGACTTGCCGAGTTCCTTCACCAGCGCCTTGGTGAAATAGGCGACCGCATACTTGGAGGTGCCGTATACCGAGAGCGTCGGACGCACCGAGCCGTTGCTGCCGAAACCCTCCATGTTCCAGATCATGCCGGTGCCCTGCTTGTACATGGCGGGAATCGCCACGCGATTGCAGTTCATCAGGCCGATCACATTGGTGTTGATGGTCTTCACGTAGTCATCCGGCGGCATCATGAAAAACGGCACCTTGATGCCGTCGCAGCCGGCATTGTTGACCCAGATATCCACGCTGCCCAAGCCCGGCAACCGCGGCATCCCAAAGTCCCTGCACCTGGGCGTAATCCGCCACATCACAGACCTTGCCGACGATCTTGCGCCCCGGAAACTCAGCCCGCAGGCCGGCCAGCGCCTTTTCGACTGCTGCAGAGCCGCGACTGGAGACCACCACATCGTGGCCCAGCTTCGGAGAAACTCGCGGGCCAGACCCAGGCCGATGCCCTTGGTACTGCCGGTTATCACCACATGCATGCGCCGTCACCTCGGAAATCCTGGAGGAGCCGATTGTGCCCGTGCCGGAAAAGTCCTGCACCTGGCCAGTATCCGTGGCGCCTGTCCGGAGAGTAGAATGGCGCACGGCTAAACCAGCAGCTCCCGACTCCGGTAGCAGACAAGAAAAACACCCATGCGAATTCCAGCTCTGCTGATTGCGGCGGTCTTTGGCGCCGTGACCGTCACCCTGTGGGGGCTGGCCAACCAGCCGGTCTCCGAACCGACAGTGGCCACAGCGTATCCAGGGCTTCGCCTTCTCTCCCTACCACGCCGGTCAGGATGCGGTGGCTGGTGACTTCCCCAGCATCGAACAGATCGAAGGCGATCTGGTTCTGCTCAAGGACCGCACACGCTCGATCCGCACCTACACCACTGACGGCACGATCGGCGAAGTACCGAAGCTCGCACAGAAGCACCAGATCAAGGTCGCGCTGGGCGCCTGGATCGATGCCCGCTTTGCACACAATGCGACCGAGATCGAGCGCGCGATCCGGCTGGCGCGCCGTCACGACAACGTCATCCGCCTGATCGTCGGCAACGAGGTGATTCTGCGCGGAGACATCCCGCTCTCGGATCTCACAGCCTATCTGGACAAGGTGCGGACGGCCGTCAAACAACCGGTCAGCACCGCGGAACCCTGGCATGTCTGGCTGCGGCATCCGGAACTTGCCGAGCACGTCGACTATCTGGCCGTACACATGCTGCCTTACTGGGAAGGCATACCGGCTGAAGATGCCATCGGCTATATCGATGACAAGGTTGCACAACTGGAAAAAGCCTTCCCCGGCAAGAAGATCGTCCTCGCCGAGGTCGGCTGGCCCAGCAACGGCCGCACGCGCGAAGCGGCAGTCGCCTCCGAAGCCAATGAAGCGATGTTCCTGCGCCGCTTTCTGGCCCGCGCCAGGGAGCAGGGCTACGTCTACTACCTGATGGAAGCCTTCGACCAGCCCTGGAAAGCACAGAGTGAAGGTTCGGTCGGTGCCTACTGGGGCGTCTACGACGTAGAGCGCGAGGCCAAGTTCCCGTTCAAGGCACCCATCGTACGCATACCGGAATGGCGCACGCTGGCCGCCATAGCCGTTGCACTGGCGCTGCTGCTGCTCACGGTCTTTTCGCTGGACGGACGCCGGCTCGCCAACTCCGGGCGCAGCTTTCTGGCTGTCGTTGCCTACGCAACGGCCACCACGGTCGTCTGGGTGCTCTACGAATACTCGCAGCAGTACATGACGGTCACCACGGTGATCGTCGGCGTGCTGCTGCTCATGGGCACCATCGGTGTACTCGCCGTGTTGCTGGCCGAGGCACATGAATGGGCCGAAGCGCAGTGGGCCACTGCCCGGCGCCAGTTGCCGGGGTTTCCAGCTGCTGACAGCGATGCCACACCGTACTGCCCGAAAGTCTCGGTACATGTGCCCTGCTACAACGAACCACCGGCGATGGTCATCGAGACCCTCGATGCGCTGGCCAATCTCGACTGGCCTGATTTCGAAGTGCTGGTCATCGACAACAACACCCGCGACGAAGCGGTGTGGCGACCGGTCGAGGCGCACTGTGCAACGCTCGGCGCACGCTTCCGGTTTTTTCATGTTGCACCGCTGGCCGGCTTCAAGGCCGGGGCACTCAACTTCGCACTCCGCAACACCGACCCCGCGGCACAGATCATCGCCGTCATCGACAGTGACTATGTGGTGCGTCCGGAATGGCTGCGCGACATGCTGCCAGCCTTCGCCGACCCCAAACTGGCCATCGCGCAGGCGCCACAGGATTACCGTGACGCCAGCCGACAACGCCTTCAAGGCCAGCTGCTATGTCGAGTACGCCGGCTTCTTCCATATCGGCATGGTCACGCGCAACGAACGCAACGCCATCATCCAGCACGGCACGATGACGCTGGTGCGTCGCACGGCGCTCGAATCTGCCGGCGGCTGGAGCGAGTGGTGCATTACCGAAGATGCCGAACTCGGACTGCGCCTGTTCGAGCAGGGCTGGACTGCAAGCTACAGTCCCGCGCTCCTACGGCCGCGGCCTGATGCCGGATACCTTCAATGACTTCCGCAAACAGCGATCCCGCTGGGCCTATGGCGCCATGCAGATCCTGCGCCGTCACGCCAGCGTGCTGTTTCGCTGGAAAGACCGGTCACTGACAACCGGTCAGCGTTACCACTTCCTGGCCGGCTGGCTGCCGTGGGTGGCCGATGGCTTCAACCTGCTGTTCAACTTTGCGGCGCTGGGCTGGTCGGTCGGCATGATCCTGGCACCGAGCGTGGTTGATCCGCCGCTGCTGATCTTCTCGGTACTGCCGCTGTCGCTGTTCGCCTTCAAGGCGGCAAAACTGATCGACCTGTACCGCAGCTGCGTCGGCGCCCGCCCGCGGCAGATTGCGGCTGCTGCGCTGGCCGGACTCGGCCTGTCGCATACCGTCGGCGTGGCGATACTCTCGGGTCTGGTCACTCGCGACAAACCCTTCTTCCGCACGCCCAAGCAGGCGCAACGACATGCCTTGCTGGCTGCCCTGTCCTCGGCCCGCGAAGAGTGGCTGATGACCATCGCATTGCTGCTGGCAGCCTGGGGCGTCAGCGCGATCGAACTGATGGGCAGCCCGGACCTGTCGATCTGGATTCTGGTACTGCTGGTGCAGACCGTGCCGTATCTGGCTGCGATCATCATGTCGCTGGTCAGTGCCCTGCCACTGCCGGCAAGGCTGATCGGCACACCGACAGCCAACCCGCCATCAGGCACCGGTTTCCGACGGTGAATACGACGGTGCTGCAAGCCGGCCCGGGAACAGCTGATCCATCCCCCGCCTGCGCGGAGCCTTGACGTCTCAGGCGTCAATACACTTTGCGTCCGACCAGTGGCGCAGTATGCGAGGAATGTCCGCCGTTCCCGACTAGGCGTGACAGCGCATGGCCGCTACCATCGTGGTTCGCAACACTCCCCGCCCGGAATCACCCCATGATTTCTGTCCGTCATGTCTCTGCCCCTCATCGCACTGCTGGCCGCCAGCATGTCCGGCACCGCAAGGCCGAGCAATGGCTGCACTACGGTGGCGATGCCGGCGGACAGAAATATTCGCCGCTGGTGCAGATCAACGCCGCCAACGTCGATCAACTGGAAGTCGCCTGGCAATACAGCACCGGCGAACTCACGCGCCGCCCCGAACTGCAGAGCAAGTGGGCCAAGGTGCAGGTGAATCCGATCCTGCTGCCGGCAGCTGCCGGCGGACACCTGATGATCTGCACGCCCTTTGGCCGGGTGATCGCACTCGATCCGGCCACCGGCACCGAGCGCTGGGTCCATGAACCCGATACGCGCGTCGGCGGCTATGCCACAGCGGAAGATCCGGAAGGACTCAAGAGCCCCGGCTTCACCAACTGTCGCGGCGTCGCCTACTGGGCCGCACGGGACGAAGCACCGCCGGCATTCTGCGGCCAGCGCATCTTCGTCGCCACACACGATCTGCGCCTGATCGCACTGGACGCAAAAACCGGCAAGCCCTGTACCGACTTTGGTACCGGCGGCACCGTGGCACTCGAAGCCACGGTGCTGGCTGCACATCCGCCGGCGGTCATCGGCGAAGTGAAGTTTTCCGGCCCGCCGCTGGTCATCAACGATGTGGTGGTGCTCGGCACCTCGATACGCGACTTCCATCGCGCCAATGCGCCCAACGGGTCCGTGCGCGCTTTCGATGTGCGCAGCGGCGCTGCGCGCTGGAGCTTCGACCCGATTCCACGCAGTGCAGACGATCCTGCTTATGCCGGCTGGAGCGAAGCCGCGGCGCGCGACACCGGTGCCGGCAATGTCTGGGGCCTGATGAGCGCCGATCCGGAACGCGACCTGATATTCATGCCCACCTCAAGCCCCTCACCGGATTTTTTCGGCGGCACCCGGCCCGGAAACAACGACTACGCCGATTCGATCGTCGCGCTGCGCGGAACCACGGGCGAAGTGGTATGGCACTTTCAGACCGTACATCACGATATCTGGGACTACGACAACGCCGCACAGCCGACGCTGATAGAACTCAGCAGGGACGGCAAGCCCTTCCCGGCCGTGATCCAGGCCACCAAGACCGGCATGCTGTACATCTTCCATCGCGAGACCGGCGAGCCCTTCTTCCCGATCGAGGAGCGGCCGGTGCCCCAGGGCGGCGTGCCGGGCGAGGTGCTCTCGCCCACCCAGCCTTTCCCGGTCAAACCGCCACCGCTGGTGCCGCATGAATTCAAGCCGGCGGACTTCTGGGGCATGACGCCCTGGGAACGCAATGCCTGCGTGAAGGCCTACGGCGACAAGCGCTACGGAAAGATCTTCACGCCGCCATCGCTCGAAGGCACGATCGTCGTGCCGTCCACTGCGGGCGGTGTGAACTGGGGCGGCGTGGCCGTCGATCCGAAGTCGAAGATCCTCGTCACCAATGTGCTGCGCCTCGCGCACTTCGCGCAACTGCTGCCGGCAGCGGACGACAACGAAGTCCGCAAGAGCATGCAGGAAAACATGATGGGCGCACCGGCGCGGATCTTCGGTACGCCCTACGCCCTGAAGCAGTCGGCGCTGCTCTCGCCGCTCAACCAGGTGCCCTGCACGGCGCCGCCTTATGCGGAACTGGTGGCCGTTGACCTGCAGCAGGGCGAGATCCTCTGGCGTGGTCCGCTGGGCGTCTGGGACCACACCCTGCCGCCGCCGATGGCGGCACCGTATTCGCTGCCACTGCCGCTGAAGTGGGGCACGCCGACTTTCGGCGGCCCGATGCTGACAGCTGGCGGACTGGTTTTCATCGGCGCCACCGGCGATGACCGGCTGCGCGCTTTCGATATCCGCGACGGCAAGGAGATCTGGAGTGCTACCCTGCCGACCGGCGCCTTTGCCGTGCCCATGAGCTACGAGATCGGCGGCCGGCAGTTCGTGGTCGTCGCCTCGGGCGGCCATGCCTTTGTCTATCAGAAAGCGGGCGACCAGATCACGGCCTTCGCGCTGCCCGCAGCGCGACGTTAGTACACAGAAGCACACTCAGGACGAATACATGACAGATACACCAGGGGCTGGCCCGCTGAAGGCCAGGCTGCTGCTCGGCTTCGGCGTGATGCTGTTCGCCATCGGGCAATCGCTGACCTTCGTGATCATCGCGCCGCTGGTGCGCCGGGTCGGCTGGGATCCGCAGAGTTTCGGTATCGCGCTGACGCTCGCCAATCTGCCGCTGGTGTTCGGTGCGCCATTCTGGGGCAAGCGCAGCGATACGGTTGGCCGCAAGCCGGTGTTCATCACCGGTGTCGTCGGCGCCGCGATCGGCACGCTGACCGTTGCCATCATCATGCAGCTCGGCCTGAGCGGCGTGATGACCGGTATGAGCCTGCTGATACTGTTCGCCGGCGCGCGCGCCTGCTACGGACTGGTGGCCTCGGCGATCTACCCGGCCTCGACTGCCTATATGGTGGACATCACCGACGTGCAGCACCGCGGCCAGGGCATGGCTGTGATCGGTGGTGCCAACGGCCTGGGCTCGGTGCTCGGTCCGGCGCTCGCGGCAGCGCTGGCCTACTTCGGCGAACTGGTGCCGATGTATACCGCCGCGGCAATCGGCTTCTTCGGCGCAGCGGTGAGCTACTACCTGCTGCCGGAAACCAACCGCCATATCAGCACCAAACCGCGCGTCGCGCTGAAGATGTCGGACTCGCGGCTGCGGCCCTTCATCATCATCTGGTTCTGTTTCTTCATCACCTTCATGGGCCTGCAGCTGATTCTCAGCTTCTATCTGCAGGACGAATTCGGCATCCACGACCCGAAGGAGCTGGTGCGTACCGCGAGCATCATGCTGGTCAGCATGGCCGCGATGATCGTGGTGATGCAGGTCGGCGTGTTCCAGTTCTTCAAGATCCGGCCGCACATCCTGCTGCGCGTCCTCGGCCCCCTGTTCGTCCTCGCGCTGCTCATCATCGTGCTGGCGCCAAACACGGTCGTCATGGCGCTGGGCTTTGCCGTACTCGGCCTGTCCTTTGCCTGTGCCAATCCCGGCGTGAACGGCAGCGCCAGCCTGCAGCTGCAGCCCTGGGAACAGGGTGCGGCAGCGGGATTTCTCGGGTGCCGGCACGACGCTCGGTGCGATTCTCGGGCCACTGGTGGGTACGCAGATCTACACGCAGCTCGGCCACAAGGCACCGATGATCATCGGTGCGGTGGTGATGGGCCTCGTCAGCCTCTACACGCTGACCATCAAGGCACCGGAACGGCCAAAACCACCCGCCGCAACATGAGCACGGCCAGCCAGCCGGACCAGATCAGCACGGCCAGCAGATAGACCGGGATAAAGCTCAGGGCCATGATCAGGCCGGTGAAGCCCGACAGAAAACCGAAGTAACAGAAGGCCTTGGGCAACATTCCTGTCCTGAGGCCACAGAAGCTCAGCTGCCAGGCAAACCAGCCCAGCCCGACCTGGGCCAGACAGTTGAAGATGATGCGCACGATGCTCAGCGACAGATAAGCCGCATCCTCAAGTTCCGGGTTCTGGGCCGCCAGCAGCTTCACCGCGCCGCTGCCGGCCTGATCCGTGATGGCCGTCAGCAGAAAACCGACACCGGCGACAAAGCCTGCGCCAGCCAGCAAACGTGCCGCAGCCAGCTTCGAATCGCGGAACAGCTGCCGGGCCGACAGCCCCAGCACCACACAGGCAAAGCCGCTCAGCAGATGGCCGAAGCCCGACAGTCGCCAGGGCAGCGAGCCCAGCGCGTTCTTCAGCTTGGCGAGATCAGCGTAATCGACGCGCGGATCCTTGAAGCCGAGAAAGTTCGGCTCGATATACAGCGCGTTGATGTTATGGATGAGAAAAGCGGCGCAGATCACCAGCGCCGCCATCCCCATCAGGGTGGCGGGCTGGTACTCGGATATCTTGCCGGTGGGAACCACCGGCAAGATATACCACGAGTCGAGCGATCAGCGGCGAACGAAACGCCGCGTCACGAGGCCGGCAAGGCCGGTCAGCAGCAGCCAGACGCCGGCGGGAGCGGGAACGGCGCTTGATTCTCGGCACCGTTCAGATCGACAGTCTGCTCGAGGAAATCGGTACCGTAGAAGCTGCCGTATAAGCTGTTGATGTCGACATCGATACTGCCGACACCGACACCCAGCAGGTTGACGGAAATATCACCCAGCTTGTTGAGTCCGCTCAACCCGGCAAAATTGCCGAAGTGAATCTCGTAATCGTTATCCGCAAGTTCGGTACCGTGACCGGTGAAGGACGGATCAGCGGTTCCGGTGAAATAACTGGCTGGGCGTGAATACACCCATGGAGATCGGCCCCACGAAATCCAGATCGATACCGCCGCCGATAGTCGGCTCGCCGGTGAAATCCATCCACAACTCTACAGATGTCGTTCCGTCCGGCATAGGTACGTCTGACCTGCTCGGCAGCAGATACCGACGCCGCCTGGCTGGCCGACATCGACAGTCCGGCCAGAACGGCGACCGCCAGCATGCTCTTAAGGTTTTTCCCACGCACGTTATTCATGATCGTTTCCCCATTGGTTCTTCTGATAAGGCTATCGCTGCCCATTTAATGAAATCTTTATACATCATGCAGCATCAGGTGCTGCCTATGTGACATAAGCCAAGAAATAGTGCCTTACGAGACAATCGCTGGCCTGTTACACATCGATACAAAGAGTTACCCCGCTGAAAGGAATCCCTTGCCGCCGGTCTCTAAGCTACATCCCATCGAGAAGCCCATTGGCACATGAGGAGAGCGAGATGACCAACGAAGAATTCCACTGGCGGTTACGAGTTTGGCGACCTTCTGCTGTCGGTAACGGCAATGCTGGTCACCCTGGTCGCCACCTGGCAGTTCCTGCTCTAAGCAAGGAACGCCACCGATCACCCGGGGATCGCCGCGGCCCTTCCCCTTCCTCCGCCCCCCTGGAGGTTATTGCCCGCGGTCCCCACGTGACGCCCGCCGCTCCACCCCCCTGGAGCTGGCGGGCAATTTTTTTAGAAGCGCCACAACACGCCGAGATTCGGCGCAAACCTGATCCAGTCATCGACGTCACGGTCCAGCGTATAGACCCCGCCGCCGGTGTCGCGCACCGAATACTCCACACAGCACGCATTCTTCTGCGCCAGCAGATTGGTGAACTCCACGAAAGTCAGCAGTTCGCTATTTTCCAGCGCAAAGGTGTAGGCCACGCGCAGGTCCACCGACTTGAAGGCATCAAATCGCGTGGCGTTTCTCTCGCCGATGACTGTCGGCGGCACCTCGCCGGGGGGCGCCGCGCCCAGCGATCGCAGAGCGTGGTCGGCCAGCCGGTGTGCCAGGTACCGGCCAGCGTCACATCCCAGGGCCCGCTGATCCAGTTCAGGCCGGCATTGAATGAATGGGTCTGGTCCCAGCTGCGCGGCACTTCCTCGCCGTCGATATCGTCATCGGCCTGTGACCAGGTGTAGCTCAGCCACCAGCCCCAGGGCCCTGCACCGCGCCGGTTGAGCAGCAGCTCGAGGCCGCGCACGCTGCCCGAAGTCGCCGGCCACCTCGATGCGGTCGGTCTGCAGCTCGGGAATCAGCACCAGCGGATCGAACTGGTTCTCGAAACGCGGCTTCAGCTCTTCGTAGTCCTTGTAATAGGCCTCAAGCCGCACGCGGATCCGGTTGGCCAGCGCATGTTCGGCACTCAGGATCAGGTGATCGGCGCGCTGCGCCGGAAAGAAGGTGTCGATGCCATCTTCGACCTGCAGCTCGTTGATCCCCTGGGCCTGGTAGAAGCGGCCCCAGCTGGCCCGCAGCTGCGTGCGTGCATCGGGGTCGTAGCGCAGGTTCACGCGCGGACTGAGTTGCGTGCCACCGTCCACCTTGTCCCAGGTCTGATTGTCCCAGCGCAGCCCGAGCTCACCGGTCAGCCGGTCGGTCATGCGCCATCGACCGCTGACGAAGGCGCCCTGCTGGCTGCCGTCAGGCTGCAGATTTGACTCCCGCACGGTCAGGCTCGGTGGTGAATCCGGAAAGGGCTCGCCGGCAGAAACGTCCAGACTGCTGGAATACGAGTAGTGCGCGCTGAGCAGCCCCAGGTCCAGGCCGTAACGAAACAGCAGATCGTCATCGCCCTGCTGCAATTCCAGTTTCAGATTCGTCGCGCTAAAGCTGCGGTGATCGTGCACGAAGCCCGAACGCTTGCCTGGATCTTCAACCGTACCGTCGCGGTCATTGTCGACATTCGTATAAGACAACAGCATCTGCCCCGAAAGCTGCTCGGACCAGCGGTGCTCAGCCGTACCCCAGATATAGGCACTGTTGTCGCCGACCTTCGAGTACTCCGTCTCCTGCGAGTTGTTTACCCGGAGATGATCGTTGACGACCAGCAGATGCAGCGCCCCGCTGGTGGCTTCCGAAAACTCGTATTCGACCTTGGAAAAGGAATCCAGATACTTCGGTTCGCCGAGATTGCTGTCGACCAGCTTGATCGCATCGGCAAGGTTGCTGCGCCGCCCGGACAGCAGCCAGCGACCGCGGGCCTCGTCGAAGCTGCCGCCGGCAATGCCGTTGGTGTGATAGAGCGAGGCACCGATCGCACGCATGCCGTCGACCGGCGGCACCACCGAGCGCACATCGATCACCGCACTCATCCGGTCGCCGTAGTTCACCGGAAAGCCGCCCGCATACACATCCATGGCGCCGACGATTTCGGCATCGAGCACGCTGACCGGACTGAAGAAGTTCTTCAGGTGGAATGGCTCGGACAGCGGCAGGCCGTCGAGCACGATCCCGGTTTCGTTCTCCTCGCCACCGCGGATATGCGCGAGACCGGAAAGCCCGTTGCTGGCTGCACCGGGCAGACGGTGTACGGCACGCAGACTGTCATCGGCGAGTTTGGGCAGGGCGCGCAACTCGTCCTGCACCAGCAGGGTACTGACACCGACATCCTCACGGGCCAGCGCATAACGGCTGGCGGTGACCACGATCGTCTCGAGCCGTGCTGAGCGCGCTGCACTGCTCTGCGCAGAATCGCCACGCCCCGCAGCCACCACAACCGACCAGGTGCCCGGACCCGCAGCCTGCAGCTTCAGCCCGTGCGGTGCGAGGATTTCACTGAGCAGCGCGACGCCCGTCCGCAGCGGCAGGTTCCTGCTGCACGCGCATCGCCGGCGACACGAGCTGGTCGTTGTAGATCAGGGTCAGGCCACGACCCTGCCATTCCTGCAGCACCTCGCTGACCGGGCGACCGGCGTAAGCCGCTGCGGCGGATACGGGCGATACGCACAGGGCTGCGAGGCCGAGACCGGCCGCGACAAGCAGGGCTGAGACGGTCCGCAACCGATGACGCAGCACCGGTTGCGACAGGAAGAAACCAGACATGCTTAAGAGTGCCACAGCCCCGGGCGAAGGCGCAGCGATGGTAGCACGCGACAAGGAATAGCCCGACACACGGGATGCCGGGCAGCAAACAGCGGAATGACAGCTATCGAGCGCGCGTCTGAACGATGATCAGGCTTCGATCTGCCGTGTAGTCCAGCGGCGTGGTGGCCATCACTGCCGCCAGCGCGGCATCGGGTCGCAGACCGACGATCGAGCCACGCAACACGATTTCCGCCGCTGAGGCCTGAAGCTGTGGCGATGCGAACTCGAGTTCCCGGCCGGTCTCACGCGCGGCCCAGGCCAGAAACTCCGGCAATGTACGCTGCTCGATCGCAAAGGGCGGCGTCACGTCCTGTGTCCAGTCCCAGAGCGACGCGGTGCGCTCTACAGGCCGGCGCTGCATGCTGCCGTTGGCCTTGAGCAGCAGCTGCTCGCCGGCCTTTGCCTCTGTAGCAAGTCCGGTACCGGATACCTCAACGCGTCCCTCGCGGACGCTGACCAGCATCGCTTCCGGAGCAATCCGCACTTCATATTGCGTACCCAGATGGCGGGTGGTACCGAAGCGCGACTCGATCACCAGCGAATCGGCAACGGCGCTCTCCGGACCGGCATCCAGATACACGGCGCCGCGCTTGACGACGATGCGTTCCGGCGTCAGCAGCGCGATGCGCGTATCGGTATCCAGCCGCAGGGTGACGCCGTCACGCAGGCGCAGCGCTGCCCGGCCCTGCGGACCGGTAACGATTCCCTGGCCGGCGCTCAGTGTCTGCCGCACAGCCGCCGGTTGCCAGTCGCCTCCGGAACCAGCCTCGACCGCTCCACTGACGCGGCTCAGCGTCGCCAGCGGGGCCGCCGGCTGATTGAGCATCGGCAAGGCAAACCAGGCGCCGATTGCTGCAACGGCCACGCTCGCCGCCAGTGCCAGCGCCGGCCAGCGACGTGTGGACGAACGGGCTGCCGGCCGGGGTTGCCGTGCAGCCACCATGGTCCGCCACTCGGCATGGACCACCGCACGTATCTGACCGGCAACTTCCGGCGGCGGCTCCGCCCGTGGCCCTGCATCGCGCAACAGCGCAGCCAGCGAGGCTTCTTCGCCGGGCCGCATCTCCTCATCATTCTTGTGCATCATGTTCATATCCCCCGTCACGGGCCTGCTTCAGGACAGGCTCGCCAGTACATCCTGTGCCGCTGCACCAAATACCGATTCCAGCGCATCGCGAAATGCCACCCGCGCCCGCGCCAGCAGCGACTGTGTCGCGGTCGTGCCGATACCGAGCTCTACACCGATCTCTTCCACCGACAGGCCCTCGACGTACTTCATCTCCAGCGCATCGCCATAGCGCGGCGGCAGACGATCGAGCACCGAGCGCACCAGGCGCCGGGTCTCGGCGGCGCTGTAGCGGTTGGCCGGCTCTTCCATCTCGGGCCCCGCTATCGCATCGACCGCGGCCTTCAGCTCCGGGCTGTCCTCCATGAGCACGACCTTGTCGGAATGCCGGCGCTGGGCACGCAGCCAGTCCACGACTTCGTGCCGGCAGATCTGGCAGACCCAGGTAAACAGCGAGGCATCGCCGCGAAAATCAGCCAGCTTGCGCATGGCCTTGACCAGCGTGGCCTGCACGACTTCGGCCGTCGCATCGGCATCACCGCCCAGGCGCGGCAGCGCAAAACGATAGACGCGCGGGAAATAGCTGTCGAAAAAGGCCGTGAACGCGCGTTCATCGCCCTTCAGCATCCCGGCTATGAGTTCTGTCGATTCCATCACGCTTCTGGTCACGCCTGTGGAGCCTCGTTATGGGCTTGGACGTAGCTCCCGGCTGAAATCAATCGGAATGCTGGCCAACAGCGATTGATTTTCACCATAGCCACCGTCAGAAGCTGCAGACCAGCGCACTGGCTGCACCCGGATCAGGATAGATCAAGTACTTATGCCAAGGATGGATCACTTGTTAACGGAACACACCTCCTCCCCGTTTGCCCTGCAGCAGGCGCCAAACGGCGCGCCGACACGCGGCGAACTGGAGGCCTTTATCGCCAATGCCTTCAGGGACAAGCATGGCGCGCAGGTCCACTCGTTCATGCCCGACCTGCTGGGCCTGCGCAATGCCAGCGGCGAACTGCGGGCGGTAGCCGGCTACCGCGCCGCCCGGCAGGAGCGCCTGTTCCTCGAGCAATATCTGGATCAGCCGGTAGAGGCCGCGCTGGCGGCGAAACTCGGGCGGCCCGTTGAGCGCACCGAGATCATCGAGATCGGCAACCTCGCCAGCAACGGCTGCCGGCAGGCACGGCACCTGGTCAGCATGTTGCCGCGTTATCTGTTCGAGCGCGGCTATAGCTGGGTGGTTTTCACTGCCACCAGCCTGGTCAGGAACGTGCTGGAGAGCGTTGGTGCCGAGCTGGTCGAACTGGCCGCCGCTGACAGCTCCAGACTGAAGTCCGGCAACGACAGCTGGGGCATCTACTACCGCAATGACCCGCGCGTGATGGCCGGCTATCTGCCTGACAGCCTGCAACTCTCGCCGCGGCACCGCGTCCGTCACTGATGATGTATCCGGCGTCAGCAGCTGTATCGGATCGGGCAGCCCTGGCCGATGAGCAGCGCGTTGTCAGCTACGCCGAACTCGGGCCCCTGCTCGATGCCGAACAGGCCTGGCTGAAGCAGTCCGGTGGCAGCCGCTTTGCGCTGCTGGCCGACAATGGCTGTGGCTGGGCGCTCACCGATCTCGGCCTGCATCGTGCGGGCCTGCTCAATGTGCCGTTGCCGGGCTACTTCACGCCGGAACAACTGCAACACGTGATCAGCGATGCCGGCATCGACACGCTGCTGACCGACCAGCCGGAACGCGCCGTGCAACTGGCAGCAGATTTTGTACCGGCGCGGAATTTCGCCGCAGACCGGCCTGCATCTCTATCAGCGGCACAGCGCACCGCCAGCCCAGCCGGTACCACCCGGCACCTCAAGATCACCTACACCTCGGGCAGCACCGCGGCACCGAAGGGCGTCTGCCTGTCAGCGCTGAGCCTGGAATCAGTGGCCACCTCGCTGGCCGCTGCAACTGCCGAACTCGGACTCACACGGCATCTGTGCCTGCTGCCGCTCGCCACCCTGCTGGAAAACGTCGGCGGGATCCATGCAGCACTGCGCAGTGCTGCCAGCTGCATCATTCCCGCGCTGAGCAGCACCGGCATGAGTTACGGCGGGCTGGATCCGCGCAAGCTGATCGCAACGATCAGCGCGCACGAACCGTCCAGCCTGATCCTGGTACCGGAACTGCTGCGCGTGCTGCGTGATGGCTGCACAACAGGGCTGGCAGCCACCGGCCAGCCTGCGCTTCATCGCCGTGGGCGGTGCCAGCGTGGCGCCTGAACTGCTGGCCAGCGCCGCGCGACTCGGACTGCCGGTCTTCGAGGGCTACGGGCTCAGCGAATGCGGCTCCGTGGTGTGCGTGAATACGCCGACCGCGCAGCCGACGCGGCAGTGTCGGCCGTCCCCTGCCGCATGTGCGCGTACGCCTCGACGAGCAACAGCAGATCATGGTCAGCGGGCCGCTGATGTCGGGCTATCTGGGCGACGCCACGCAGCTGCGGACAGCACCGCTGGCGAGATCGCCACCGGCGACCTGGGCGAGATCGATGCGGATGGCTTCGTCTACGTGCGCGGCCGGCTAAAGAACCTGATCATCACCAGCCTGGGCCGCAACATCTCACCGGAATGGGTGGAACGCGAACTGCAGATGGAGCCGGCGATCGGCATGGCCGTGGTCTGTGGCGAAGCGCAGCCGTATCTGAGCGCGCTGATCAGTCCGGCTGGCACCGCCAGCAGCGCGCAGATCGCAGCGGCTGTCGCGCGGGCCAACTCCCGGCTGCCCGACTACGCACAGCTGCGGCAGTGGGCAGTGGTCGATACGCCCTTCACTTTTGCCAATGGCCTGCTGACCGCCAATGGCCGCCCGCGACGGGCACGCATCCTGCAGCAACATGCCGACGACGCTGGAGTCGCTGTATCCAGAGACTACCGAAACAGAGGCCACCATCTGATGAACAAAGCCAGCCTGCGCACCGCGCACCCGTCCTTCTACGACGAACTGCAAGCCATCACGACGGCTGACCGGGATTTTCTGCTCGCGGCACCGATCATCAGCGCGGCCTTCGCCGGCAAGATCAGCCACGCGCAGTACCTCGCCTTCCTCGGTCAGGCCTGGCATCACGTACGGCACACCATGCCGCTGCTGATGGCGCTCGGCAGCCGGCTGCCGGACCGGCACGCGGGCCTGCTCAACAACGTCCTGCACTACCTGGAAGAGGAAACCGGTCACGACGACTGGATCCTCAACGACATCGAAGCAGCCGGCGGCGATCGGCAGGCCGCCGCCCGCTCCGCACCCAATGTCGAGACCGAAGCGATGGTGGCCTATGCCTGGGACACGATCATGCGCCGCAACCCGATCGGCTTCTTCGGCATGGTATTTGTCCTGGAAGGCAGCAGTGCGGCGCTCGCGCTGCGCGGTGCCGATGCCATCCAGAAAGCACTGGGCCTGCCCGACAGCGCCTTCAGCTATCTGCGCAGTCACGGCACGCTGGACCAGGAACACGTGCAGGACCTCGCCGATATTCTCAACGGTCTCAGCGATCCGGAAGACCGGGCTGCAGTGATTCGTTGCGCGAAGGCCATGTACTGGCTCTACGGTCACATGTTTCGCGGCATCGACCGTCAGCTTGCGACCGCAACCGCATAACAAGACCAACCTCGGGAGACTACAGATGGATCTCAAGACAGCGCGCGTACTGCTCACCGGTGGTGCCGGCGGCATCGGCGGTGCGATCGCCGAAGCGCTGCTGGCAAAAGGTGCGGCGGTACTGCTGGTCGACATGAATGAAGCGGCCCTGCAGCACTTTGTCAGCGAGCGACTGAGCTCAATACGGCGACCGGGTCGCAACACTGGCAGCCAACCTGACACGTGCCGACGACCGCGACCTGGTCTGCACACAGGCGCGCAGCTTCCACGGCGGCATCAACGTGCTGATCAACAATGCCGGCGTCAGTCACTTCCGCCTGCTCGACGAGCAGGCGCCCGAAGCCATCGACCTGGCGCTGGCCGTCAACCTGCAGGCGCCGATTCACCTGTGCCGCAACTGCTGCTGCCGCATCTGCGCCGGCAGTCTGCCGCGCACATCCTCAATACCGGCTCGGTATTCGGCAGCATCGGCTATCCGGCCTATGCGGTGTATTCGGCCACCAAGTTCGGCATGCGCGGCTTCAGCGAAGCGCTGCGCCGGGAACTCGGCGACAGCACGGTGCGTGTGCACTACCTGGCACCGCGCGCCACGCGTACCGGCATCAATACCGCCGAAGTGGAGCAGATGAACGCGGAACTCGGTGTCGCCATGGATGCGGTCGCGACTGTGGCCGCGGCGGCCTGCAGAATTCTCGAGAACGAAGCCGACCGAGACGGTGGTGGGCTGGCCGGAAAAGCTGTTCACGCGCATCAACGGCGTGCTGCCCGGTGTGGTCGACAAGGCCATTGCCAAACAGCTGGCCGTGATCCGGCGTTATGCCGCGATCAAACCCGCCTGACGACATCAGCCAGAGGAGGCCTGCACAACATGATCAATACCACCCGTCTGATATCCGCCTGCGCTGCTGCACTGCTGCTCGGCATGAGCCTGACAGTGCACGCCGCACCACCGGCCTTTGATGCCGAGCCTGCTGGCCATACAGACCGACTGGGCGACCGCCAACTACTCCACAGCAGAGAAAGAGCGCGAAGCCGCCTTCGACAAGCTGATCGCGCGCGCCGCTGCCTTCAGCAGCCAGAACCCGCAGCGCGCCGAAGCGCTGATCTGGGAAGGCATCGTGCTGAGCACGGCCGCCGGCGTGAAAGGCGGGCTGGGCGCGCTCGGCCTGGCAAAACAGTCGCGCGAGAAACTCGAGGCAGCAATAGCCATCGATGCCAATGCGCTGGACGGCTCGGCCTAGACCAGCCTCGGCACGCTCTATCACAAGGTGCCGGGTTTCCCGATCGGCTTCGGCAGCGACAAGAAGGCCAAGGAGTATCTGCGCAAGGCGCTGCAGATAAACCCGGACGGCATCGATCCGAACTACTTCTATGCCGAGTTCCTGTACGACGATGACGACTATGCCGGCGCGCTGCAGTACCTGGAGAAGGCCCTCAAGGCGCCGCCGCGTCCCGGTCGCGCCTCAGCCGATGAAGGCCGCCGTCAGGACATACAGAAGCTGATGATCAAAGTCCGCGAGGAACTCACCAGTTGACCGAGTAGATCAGGTCGAGCGCCTGCTCCTCGCCTGAGCTGGCCTCGATGCTGACACGACGGCCGATCTTGTAGGTAACCCTGTACCGTGCCGAGATTGTCGAACACGCCGTAGCTGTAGCGGATATACAGATCCTCGCCAAGCTGCTCGCCGACCACCACGGCCGTACCGCCGGCACTCGTGGAATCCAGGGCGATCTCATCCACCTTGAGTGCCGAGCCCAGCTGCTGCGCAACCGGCAGCGCGCCGCTGAGCCCCAGACCCACAGCGGTATTGGCCACCGCGCTCTGATCACCGGCACCGGCAGCCGACAGCGGCCGGCCGGTGGTCAGGTACGACAGGGCATCCATCTCGCCCATCGCCGGTTCCGAAAATACGCGGGTCAGGATGCGCGACAGCGTGCCCGACAGCAGTACACCCACGGTGATGTCGCTGCCTTCGTAGCTGACCTTCCGGCTGGCCTTTACGTCCAGCCCCGGATCGGTGACGTCGCCGGCAAACATCAGCGAACCGCGATCGATGTCGAGCTTCTGCCCGTAGCCGGAGAACTTGCCCTCCTCGAGCTTGACGACACCGTCGCCGCTGATGCTGTTCTGGCCGGCAAGCTGCGACTGCGAGAGGCTCAGTTCACCGCTCAGCCTGGTCTTGAGCCCAAAGCCGTCGAAGCTCACCTTCTCGCCCAGCCGCACCCTGAGCGCCATCGAGCACGAACAGCGGCGGCGTCTGCTCGACGACTGTCTGGCTGCGACCATGCACGATCGTATCCGGTGACGGCTGTACCGCGCTCTCGCCAATCTCCTTCAGCCTGATTGTCGGCGCGCGGCACCAGCACTTCGCCGCTCACGTGAACTGGCGCTCGCGCAGTACCACCCGAACATTGGGTGAAACCTGGACCAGGCCGTTCGGCAGATCGATCACCTCAAAGACGCGGCCCTTGATGCGTCGAGCTCCGCCTCGGGCAGCAGACGGTCACGCCACAGCACCGTGCCATCGATGCCCACATGACCCTTGCCGGAACGTGCACCACCCCTGATCAGCGCGGCACCGTCCGCACCGCCGAGTATCGCCAGGTAAATCCGGTCTACCGTAATGCCGGCAACCGGCACGCTGAGCGCGCCATCGTTCAGTTCCAGCCCGCCACTGATATCCGGCCGGCGCGCATTGCCGGAGAGTTCAGCGCTGCAGCTCGATGTGCCCCTGGAGGTCGCCGATATCGACAAAGCGCTCGATGACCGGACTGATCGGCGCCAGATCCGGAATGCCGCCGGTGACGGTGCCACGGATCGTCGGCTCCGCACCGAAGGGTTCGCTGACCTCACCGCTGGCTGCAAGCGACAGGCCGAAACCGGCAGCGAGCTGTGCCGGAGTAGCGCAGCAGCGCATCGGTGGCATCCACCTCCACGCTGAATTCGCTGACCGGCACGGTGATGTCGTCCTCCTCGCCGCCCGCGCGGTAGATGATATGCGGCATCCTGCAGTTCGCCCTGCAGATGGCCGGTCAGCCTCGAATCACAGCTGCCGGAAATCGAGTTCAGCCTCGGCGGTTCCCTGCAGATCCATATCTGCGCCCAGGTAATGCGCGAGGCTGGCCAGCGGAAAACCCGCGAGACGCAGACCGCCGCTCAGGCCGCGCGCATCGGAACGCGTATCCGCCAGACACAGCTCAGCAGGCGCAAAGCGCCAGCAGTGTGCGCCCAGGCTGATGTCGGTACCGGCAAGGCGCAACACGGCCGGTTCACGCGAGCTTCCAGTGCTGCGCACCCGGCAGCATGACAAAGCCCTGGCTGAAGTCTTCCTGGAGGCTGCCCTGTTTCAGCGTACCGCTGGCTTCGAGTCCGACAGTGACCTCACCGCCGGAGAGCGCGATACGCAGGGTATGTGCATCGAGTGCGCCGCTGGCCACCACATCGAGATCACCCACCGCCTGTCCGGCCACGGCGATGCCGGCCGCGGTCAGATTCAGCTCCAGCGTATCGCGTGCACCGAGCCCGCCGCGCGCGCGCAGGCTGTCGATGTGCAGCGTCATCCATGGCCAGCTTTTCACCATCCAGCGCTGAGCTGGAAACCGGGCTTCGCCGCCGTACCGCTGATCGTCCCCTTGCCATGCAGATGACCCTCCAGGCCCGGCCACAGCGTGGCGAGGTCCGGCGCATCGACACTGAAACGTCCGGACAGCGCCGGCCCCCAGATGCCATCGATGTCCAGCCGGTTGGCACCGGCCTGCACGTGCACCTCGTCGAAGGCATAGCCGATCCCGGCTTTGGCCAGCGCACCCGAAGCACGGAACTGCCGCTCGAACAGCGTGCCCCGCGCCTCGTCGAGCAGAAACGAAAAGTTGCCGTCCGGATCGAAGCCGAGGTGGCCGTCGAAATCGATCTTTCCGGACAGGCGCGCATCGACCGGGCGCGGATCGATGCCCCGCCCGCGCAGTCTGAATGCGCCGCGCAGTCCGGCCACATAATTGAACAACCCCTGGCCGCTGACCGTGCCAGCCGGACCGTTGAGCCCCAGGCGCTCGACCTGAAACTGCCGGGTATCGCCGGCGCCGGCAGCCGTCAGCTGCATGCGCGGCCATGCACCGAGCGCGACGCCGGCATCGAGTTGCGCCTCGAAGCGTTCCGTCCAGCCACGCGCCTGCAGCTGCCCGCGATCGCTGACGAATATCCCGGCCTCACCCAGATCGCGGCTGATATCCCGCCAGCGCGCACCGGCGATGAATTCCGGTTCATCGGCCAGCAGGCGCAGCACGCCGCCGACGCCCACCGGATCCGGCATGCGCACGACCTGCTCGAAACGCAGCATGGCCAGATCGCCGCTCAGCGGGCCCTGCCCGGCAAGATCCTGCCCGGGCACTGACCAGCGCAGCTCCGCGCTGGTCGCAAAGGGTTCGCCGGTACCGAATGATCCGGCTGCAGACAGCTCGATGCCTGCGAGTTGTACCTCCAGCGAACTGAAGCGGATGTTGCCATCGACCAGTGCGCCGCGCAGTCGCGCCGCGTGCAGGCTGAAGGGCTCACCGTCTTCAATCCGGACCTGCAGGTGGGCGACTTCCAGGCTGTCGGCGGCGATGACGACCGGCAGCAGCAGCGGCTTGACCGGCGTATCGGGCTCGTCAGGCGGACGCGGGCCGACTTCGACCAGCACCTCGGCGGCCCGGGCCGTGCTCAGCCGCAGGCGCCTGCGCAGCAGATCCGGCCAGAACACCGATATTTCCGCGTCCGAGATCAGCACGCTGGTGCGCGTGACCTGAATCTCGATCCGCTCGGCCCGCAGGCCGCGCAGCAGACTGCCGTGCAGACCATCGACGCTGAGCATGCCGTCGGTCTGCGCGCTGATCGTGCCGATCAGCCAGGCACTGCCGGCCGGTGTGGCGAGCAGCCACAGGCACAGCACGACAGCTGCCAGCAGCACGGCCTGCAATGCGGACAGTAGCCGGCTGGCCAGTGCGCTGATCACAGGTCCGGCCCCAGTGAAATATGAATGCGCCAGGAGTCCGGCGCATCGCTGTCCAGCGGCACACCCACATCGAAACGTATCGGCCCCAGCGGCGAGTACCAGCGGATGCCGGCGCCTACGCTGGTTTTCAGCGACATGGCGCTGAAGCTGTTGAAGGCGTTACCGGAATCGACGAACACGGCCGCCGACCAGTTGCCGTAGACCTGCGCATCGAACTCGACGCTGCCGACCAGCTTGTTGGCACCGCCGATCACATTGCCATCCGTATCAATGGGGCCGAGCGACTTGTAGTCATAGCCGCGCACGCTGCCGTCACCGCCGGCGAAGTAACGCACCGAAAACGGCAGATCGGAAAAATCGTCCTTGATGGTCCAGCCTGCATCGAGGCGGGTCAGCAGCCGGGCGTTGGAACCCAGCGGCAGGATGAGCTTGCCGCCCGTTTCGACCTGCATGAAGGCGGTATCGGAACCCAGCCATTCGTCGGTACCGCTGAGCTTCAGGCTCAGACGCCGCCCGCGCCGCGGCCGCCCGGTGAGCAGCAGCGGCTGCTCGGCCCAGCTGATGCCCGGCACGATCAGGTTGCTGGTGCCGCGCTCCTCGCCCACCCGGTAATCTTCATGGATGTAATCGATGAAGCGTGTTTCACGCCACTCGGCACCCCGGCGTCTGATCTGTTGCAGGCCAAGCCGGAATTCATCGCTGCTGCTGTCTTCGGGGTTCTCGTACTTGTAACCCATGTTGATGCTGAACCATTCGTCGCGCCGCTTCCCGTCCGGCAGGCGATAGCTGACAGCGGCACCGCCCAGCACCTCCGACACCTGGCTGTTGAACTCGAACTGATGTCCCTTGTCGTTGCGGCGCTGGTTGCGGTAGTCGAGACGGAACTTGGCGCCGGTATCCGTGGCGTAGCCCACGCCCGTCGTCCAGGTGCGCGACTTGCCAGGCGTCAGGGCAATGCTGACCAGCACATCGGGCTGCCGGGCCGGGCCGCGGCGTGGTGCGCACTTCAACACCCTGGAAATAGCCGCTGGCGAGCAGGGCCGTGTAGAGATCGTTGATCTTGTCTGCATCGTAGGGCTCGCCCTCGGCAAACTCGACGAAGCGCGCGGCGAGCTCCGGATCCACGACGTCCTGCTCAAACTCGACCGGACCGAAGCGATAGCGTTCACCGGAGGCATAGTCGATACGGATATCTGCGGCGAGCTTCTTCGGATGCACGTCGATCACGCTGCGCACGAACCGCCCGTCGAAGTAGCCGCGACGGCGGGCCAGACCGGCCAGCGATACCTTGTAGGCATCGTATGCGCGCTGATTGAGGCCATCGCCGACCGCAAAGTCCGGCTGGGCACCCTTGCCGGTCAGGATCCTGTCGTCTGCGCCCGGGACCGGATATCGCAACCTTCAGGCTGCGGATCCTGACGCGCGGACCACGCTTGATGGTGAAATCGCGCCTGCCAGCAATCGCCTTCGCGCCCGAGCGTCTTGTCGATGGTGGGCGCGTAGTACCCGTAAACCTCGAGCGCCTGACGAATCTCCGTGTCGGCGCGCCGGTACAGGCGACGTACGCGGGCATCGGAGCGCGTGCAGGGCTCCGCGGCCAGCACGACCGTGGCGCGCACGATTTTTTCGGTGGTGCGGCTCAGGCCCTTGAACACCACTTCGGCCTGTCCCGGCACGGCCAGCAGCAACAGCAGCGGCAGTGCTGCGAGTCGCCGGTAACGGCGGATCCGGGGCAGCAGCGTGCGGCAGGCTCGATACAGGTCGGGCATCAGTTCAGTACATCCGGGCCAGCACGCTATGATCCGCAAATGAGTCTAGCAGCACTGATATCGGCATCACGGCACATGTGGTGCATTGCTGCAGCACTGCTTTACTGTGGCCTGGCACAGGCCGGGCAACGCTGCCGCGGCTTCGCCGGCACTCGATCCGGCCCGGGTCGGCTGGTCGGAAATCCGCATGACCGCCACCAAGCTGTTTCTGAGCGCCGAAGCCCATCTGGCCCTGCGCATCGGTGCCGGACACCTCGATCCGCAGCGAACTCTTGCCGATACCCGGACGTAGCCGACGATCGCACCGGGCGCCGAGGTGCTGGAGCTGGTTTACGAGGCCGGCGGTCTGGGCCGCAAATCCCGGCTCAGCCTGCTCATGGATCCCGTCAGCGGCGCAGCACATCCAGGGCACCCATCATGATCTCGAAGGCAAGCATCGCTACCGCGTCTGGCGCTACGGCGAAACCGGCGCCTACCAGCGCACGCGCTGGCCGCTGAACCGTGCTGAAGAGTCCCTGCCGCCGGCAAAATGGAGCAAGGCCAGCGAGGGCCTGCGCGCCTATCCCGTCGATCCGGCCGGACGACCGGTGCTGGAATCCACCGGCCTGCTCTACGCCATCGCTGCTGCCGCACTGGACCAGCCCGGCGATCAGGTGGAACTGCTCGTGTTCCGACGGCGTGATACGCAAATCGTGCATGTCGAAGTGCTGGCGCCGCGACCACTCAGTGTGAACTACGCCGAATTGTGGCCCAGGGGTGCGGTACAACGCCGGGCTGAGATCACGCCGCTGCGTCTCGCAGTACGTGGTCTGCCGGTCGTCGACCCATCCGGCCAGGCGGGCAAGGATGAAGACTTCGAACTGCTGGGGCTGCGCGGCAATATCGAGCTGGCACTCGATGCCGAAACGCGCACCCCGCTGATGCTGTCTGGCAGCGTGCCGATCTTCGGCAAGGTGACACTGCGCCTGACTGAAGTGCGCCTGAACTGAGCATCCAGCTGACAACCGCAGCTCCGGTTCTGTGACCGGTTGCAGAACCCGGATGCCGCCCCGGCGCTAACATTACATTGTCCCTTGCACAATAATTGGTTCTGGAATCAGTCTTGTATGCGCGTTTTATTTGTCGATGACGAGCCCAATATTCTGGACAGCATCCGCCGCCAGTTACGCAAATCATTTGATGTAGTGACGGCGAACAGCGGCATTGAAGCCCTGGCGCTGCTGAAGGATACCGGCCCGGTCGCCGTCGTGGTCTCCGATATGCGCATGCCCGGCATGAATGGCGCCGAACTGCTGACCAAAATCCGTGATCAGTATCCGGATACCGTCCGGATGATCCTGTCAGGACAGGCAGATCTCGAATCAACGATTGCCGCCATCAATGACGGACATATCTTTCGCTTCCTGACCAAGCCCTGCCAGGAAGATGCGCTGCGTCGTGCAGTGTCTGCCGGTATCGAGCAGTACGAACTGGTCACGACCCGCAAGGAGTTGCTGGAGAAAACGCTGCAGGGCCTGGTGGAAATGCTCACCGATATCCTCGGCATCACCAATCCCGTCGCACGGCGGCGGACTGGTCGCGTGCGGCAGTACTCGGCAGCCATCGCCAGTGCGCTGAAATTCACCATGCCATGGGATCTGCGACTGGCCACGCTGCTGTCGCAGCTCGGCTGCATCACCCTGCCCGTACGATCTGCTCGACAAGCTGTATGCCGGCACACCACTCGACAGCGAAGAACAACGCCTCTACCGCCGTCACCCCGAAGTGGCCGCAGCACTGATCGGCCGCATCCCGCAACTCGGGCCGGTTGCCGCGATGGTTGCACGTCAGCAGCAAGCCACGGATTTCACCGCCCTGCCAGCCGAAATCGGCGAGTGGCCGGCGGAAAGCACGGCGACAGTGATTCTGGCCGTGGCCACTGCACTTGATGATCTGATGGCCACCGGCGAGCAGCCTGCTGACGCGCTCAAGCGCCTGGAGCAGTCGATGCCCGGACTACCCAAAGCGATCGTCGATGCGGTACGTGCCGTACACATGCACAGCGCCTACATGGATATCCGCTGGGTCGGCTTCGATGAGCTGCGGCCGGGCATGGTGCTGGATGAAGACATCATCGCCGACAATGGCGAGACGCTGATGTTTCGCGGTGAGGAAATCACCAGCCCGCTGCTCACGCAGCTGCGCGAGACGACCAACGCGTCATCAACCGGCGAGCCGGTCGGCATCTCCCAGAAGCTGCGGGTGCTCATGCCCGCCTGATGCCGGCTGACCAGCCGTCAGCGGCAAACGGATGGTAAAACAGGCACCACTGCCGGGTGCGCTGCTCACGCTGACCGATGCCGCCGTGCTTCGTGATCACGCTGTGTGCGATGGCGAGCCCCTGACCGGTCCCCTTGCCTAACGCCCTGGTGGTGAAGAACGGATCGAAGACGCGCTCCTGGACTTCGTCCGACATGCCGACACCATCGTCCCTGATGCTGATCTCGACCCCGGTTGCCACACGGCGTGTG
Organism: uncultured Gammaproteobacteria bacterium; assembly: GCA_963698405.1. Classification (GTDB taxonomy): domain Bacteria; phylum Pseudomonadota; class Gammaproteobacteria; order Steroidobacterales; genus SHZI01. Next base: position 107,283 of record CAVOQT010000005.1, on the reverse strand, counting down.
GCGACGATGATCTGGCCGCGACCTGTACTGCCTGCCGCTCATCGATCGCACAGGCAGCATTGGCCAGCATGCTGACCACAACCTGGTTGATGCTGTCAGCCTGACACAGCACCATCGGCAGGTCCGGGGCCAGCTCCATATGGATTTCTGCAGTATCTGACCATTCGTTTTCTGCGATACGGACTGCACCTTCAATGATGACGTTCAGATTGGCCGACACGAAATCCGGCGCGGGATCGGTCAGCTCCTTCATGGACTGCACGATACTGCTGATACGTGCAACGCCATCAGTCGTCTGCTGGATTGCCAGCGGTACTTCCGCCTGCAGATAGTCAACTTCAGCCTGTTCCAGCAGTGCAGATATACCCGACACCGGCAAGCTGTTGTCGGCGGCGCGAACCTGGGCATCGATTTTCCCCAGCACATCGAGCAACGCAGTGAATGCTTCCTCGAGAAAGCGGATATTCCCTTGCACATACTGGGCCGGCGTATTGATCTCGTGGGCAACGCCTGCAGCCAGCTGGCCAACCGCTTCGAGCTTGTGCGCCTGCGCCAGCTGCGCCTCCATGGCAATACGCTCGGTCACATCGTGCAACAGCATCACATAGGCAGATGGCTGCCGACTGGCCCTCCTCCAGCACCGGCGGAGACAACCACATCCTCAGTAACGACTGGCCATCACCGACCTCGGTGTGCATGCGTCCTTTCCAGGTCTTTCCGGTCTCGCACCAGCGTCCAGATACCACTGTACATGGCCGGATCGTCACGCCCCTTGAATGACATCCTGCGGGTGGCGACCGATCACATCTGCACAGTCCATCTGCCGGCTGCGCTCGAAGACCGGATTGACCCATGCGATACGGCCATCCGGCCCCGATGATCGCAATTGACTCATCTGCATGTTCGGCAACAGCAGACAAGGCACGCAGCTTCGCTTTCGATCTTCTGCCGGGCAATGATCAACTCATTGAAGCTGCGCGCAAGCGTACCGATCTCGTCACCGTACTCTGCACCCGGCGCCGACCGGAATTCGCCAGTCTCACGCAGCAATGTCATGTGACTGGCAAGCCGCCCCAGCGGCCGCGACACTGAAAAGCGAACGACCACAATCAGCAGCATGAAAATCAGGGCACCAAAGCCCAGCAGCACGATGGCCAGCTGATGGGTCGCTTCGCGGCCGGTCGCCAGAATCGCGCGCGGCATGCGGGTCTCCAGCACGAAGGCCGGCGCCCCATTGATATCGCTGAAGTAACGGAACAGCGACATATCCGCTTCACGCAGGATCAGCGAAGCAGCATCCGGATCCTTCTGCAGCCTTGCAACAAGATCGCGCAGATCCGGCGTCATGGCTCTGGTACCGCTGCTGTGCACGACTACCTCGGATGGCAGAACACTGAGTTCAGCGGACAGCGCCGCCGGGTTGAGGCGGCGGGCCATGATCAGGGAACCTGCCACCGGCCCCGTCCCGTCACTCCTGAAGATCGGTCGTGAGGCCAGCACCATCGGCCCGATACCGGTGTTGAGCCAGCCCAGCCACAGCTGCCGTACCCCGGCCAGGCTTGCCGGTAACCGCCAGCCGGATCGCAGAACCGATATCACCGCCTGCCTGGGCATCTTTGCCAGCCAGATCCGCACGCACTTCTTCCCGGAGAAGCCGCCCTTCCGGATCAAGAAACTGGATCACATCCAGCTTCAGCCGTTCCAGCGCCTCGGGATTGATTTCCTCGGCAGAAAATTCCGCATTGGAGCCGCGGCAAAATCGTAGAGATCATTCCACTGGCTCCAGTCCAGTGTCATCGTGTCCACATAATCCACGTCGGACTGAATGGCCTGCAGCAGTACACCACGATTGCGCAATACCAGTTCCGACTCGGTTTCGCCGAACTTGCGCAGCACGATATCCTGGCCCAGCCAGGCCATACCCAGCGCGGCAAGTGAAACGACAACAAACAGGAACAGGCTGATTTTTCCGGCCAGCGGCAAGCCCGGCGTACCGAGATAGCGCCCCTTTGCCCACACGGCTGCCTGTTTCACTGAGGTCATGAAAACCATCCGGCGATGCCGGCCATCGACTGCATGCCCCATATTCCGCCAACTACCGCATCGCAGCCCGTATCTGCATCACAGATGCATGATGTCAATTAGAATGGACGCATGAGCACTGATCTCGCCAACCTCCGCCGTGACTTACCGTACCCGTCGACTGGATCACAGTGCGCTCGATCCAGACCCTGTGCTGCAGTTCCAGCACTGGTTCGCAGAGGCCATGCAAGCAGAGGTGCTCGACCCGAACGCGATGAGCATTGCCAGCGTGGCGGCCGATGGCCAGCCCTCGCTGCGCACCGTACTGCTCAAGTACTACGATGCCTCGGGCTTCGTCTTCTATACCAACCTGGAAAGCCGGAAATCGCGCGAGATCGATCGCCAATCCACGCGTTGCGCTGCTGTTCTACTGGGCCGAACTCAGCCGGCAGGTGCGCATCACCGGTACCGCCAGCCATACCTCGGCAGCCGAGAACCTGCGCTATTTCCTGACCCGCCCCCGTGACAGCCAGATCGGCGCCTGGGTTTCGGCTCAGAGCAGCGTGATTTCGAGTCGCAGCCTGATCGAAAACAAGTTCATGGAGATACGCCAGAAGTTCGCAGCCGGTGAAGTGCCGCTGCCATCGTTCTGGGGCGGCTACCGCGTACAGCCGGAAACCATCGAGTTCTGGCAGGCCGGCGAACACCGACTGCACGACCGCTTCCTCTACAGCCGCAGCGGATCGAACTGGTCCATCGAGCGGCTGGCGCCCTGAGCGCAGCAGCAGCCGCATGCAGTTCGATGTCATTCTGGTCGGCGCGGACATCGGCGGACTGACTGCCGCGCTGGCCCTGCAACAGCAGGGCATGCGGGTCGCCATTTGTGAACCAGCCCGCGAACCCGTCACCGTGAGTGCCGGACTGGTGATCGGCGCCAGCGGCGCACGCGTTTTGCAGCATCTCGGTCTCGGCGAGGCGCTGGATGATCTCGCCACTCGCCCGATGCAAACCGCCATCCGGCATTTTCACAGCGGCCGGCTGCTCGCCGAGGCCACCAGTGACCCGTCTGGCACCTGCCAGATTGCAGCTACCGAGCTGCAAGAGGCACTGATCGCCGCACTACACAGCAATGACCGCCACTGTCTGCACCTGGAACATGCACTCGCTGATATCGGTCAGGATGCCGCCGGGGTAACGGCACTGTTTGACGGCCGACAGATGTTGCGTGGCGCACTGCTGGTCGCCAGCGATGGATGGCGGTCTGCCGTCCGAACGCGGCTGTTCGGCGATGAACAACCGCGCTTCACCGGCTATCAGCTGTGGCAGGGACTGGTGCCCATGTCACGTCTGGCACCGGCAGCACCCGGACTGAGCGATGCAAGCATCTGGATCGGTCCGGGACAGCAACTCAGCTGTCGCAGTGTCTGCCGGGGCACACAGCTCGCCTATCTGGCGCTCGCCCGCACCAATCGCTGGACTCAGGAAAGCTGGACGGTCCCCTCAGGCGCCGACTCGGTACTGGCAGCCTTCCGTGGTTTTGATGCCGTTGCACGCACCATTCTGATGGCCACACCGCCCGAGCAATGTCTGGCACGCGGTATCTTTACGCGCGATCCGCTGCCCGCCTGGACGCAGGGCCGCGTGGCTCTGCTCGGTGATGCCGCACATCCGGTCACACCATTTCTCGACCAGGCGACCGACCTCGCACTGGAAGATGCGTTGTTGCTCGCACGCGCGGTTGCCGGCTCCGGGCTGACGCCAGAAGCCCTGCAGCGTTACGCAGCGGCACGCATCCCGCGCGCCAGTGCGCTGATGCGCGCTGCCGATGCACAGGGCGAACGGCTCACCACCCTCAATCCGGATACCTGGGTGCCAACCCCTGTCGGCGATTCCGGCTATGACCCCGTCACGGCACCGGTCTAAATGAGCATGGTCACTGAAGCCGCACTCGCACCTGGCGCACTCGACATCGTCGGGGATGTACACGGTGAACTTGAAGCACTGCATGCGCTGCTGCAGCAACTCGGCTATGACACTGACGGGCAGCATCGAGATGGCCGTCATCTGGTCTTCGTCGGTGATCTGTGCGATCGCGGCCCCGACAGTCCGGGCGTGATCGAACTGGTGCAAACGCTGTGTGCAACCGGACAAGCGCAATGCGTACTCGGCAATCACGAACTCAGCGTGCTGCGCGGGGAACCAAAACCCGGCAACGGCTGGTTCTTTGCCGACAACCACGATCACCGCAAGGGCCGCTTCCCGGATTGCCGGGCGGCGAGCGGAGCACAACGCGAACAGTTTCCGCAGTTTCTGGCCAGCCTGCCGCTCACACTGTCGCGCGATGATCTGCGCGTGGTGCACGCTGCCTGGCACCCGGCATCGCTGCTGACACTGGCCGGCGACACCAGCGGGCAAGCGCTGACGGACATCTACCGGGAATATCGACCAGCGTGCCGAACAGTGGGCGCGCGACTCCGACACTGATGCATGCAGCCGGCGATGAGTATCTGCGCTGGAAGGCAGAGATTGCCCAACGAGCATGCCAGCGTGCCGCTGCTGCCTGCCATCGGCCGGACGGACGAGCACTTCCAGATGAGCAATCCGGTCCGCGTACTGACCTCAGGAATAGAACGACTGGCCAGCAGGACTTTTTATGCCAGCGGCAAATGGCGCATGGTGGAACGCGTCGCCTGGTGGCACGACTACCAGGAGGAACCGGCCGTGATCTTTGGCCACTACTGGCGCTGGAGCAGCCGGGAAGCGCAGCGGTTGTTCTCGCGCGGCGAGCCGGACCTGTTTCAGCGGGCAGGATGCAAACGGTTGGCTCGGCCCCCGCACCAATGCCTTCTGCGTGGATTTCTCCGCCGGCGTGCGCTACCGGGAACGTCCGCTGGCACCAGGCAGCACGGTATCTGGGCAGACTGGCTGCCGTCCGCTGGCCGGAACGCGAACTGGTATTCGACGATGGTGAACGCCTAGCCGTACTGCGGCTGACGGCTGCTCACGCGCCGGAAGATGCACCCAGCGCTGAGCGCAAACCCTCGATCAACCGCTGTTCATCCACCTGGTGCGGCACGCCCGCACGCTGTCGGGCCGCCCACACCGGATCGGGGAAGTGGGCGTCATCGACAAAGCGCGGGATCACATGCCAGTGCAGATGCGGCACCTGGTTGCCGAGCGTGGCGAGATTGATCTTGTCCGGTGCGAGTTCGGCACGCAACAACTTCTCGACCGCCAGCACCACACGCAGCAGATGCTGCTGCGCGGCCGGATCGAGGTCGGTCATCTCGCGCACATGCGTCTGCCAGATCACGCGCAGGAAACCCGGGTAGTCAGCATCACCGACGCTGACTACCCGGCACCACTCATCACGCCACAAGGCCGGTGCCGCAGTATCGCGGCACAGCGGACAGTCTTTTGCCTGCATATCGATCCTTCAGTTCAATCAGAACCAGAAGCGCAGACCGGCCACCGACGCGCGCATCACGTACCGCCTCGTCTTCGCTGCGGGCCAGATCAGCAGTATCGCCGAACTTGCCGGCCCACTCGATACCGACATAGGGCGCGAACTCACGACGGATTTCGTAACGCAGACGCAGCCCGGCTTTCATCTCGCTGAAACCGTTGCCGATCCCGTTGGCGTTATCGTCCTTGCCATAGATGTCGGTTTCGATGGCCGGCGTGAGGATCAGCCGGTTGGTGAGCAGCATCTCATACTCGAGCTTGAGCGTCGCCGCCGTCTGCCCGCGATCGCCAGCCCAGGCCGTGGCCTCGACATGCAGCCACTGTGGTGCGAGACCCTGCACGCCAATACCGACATAGTTGCGCGTCGGCCCCGGCTCGGAATCCATGCGCAGGCCTGCCACCAGGTCCCAATACGCAGCGACCGGACGTACCCACAGCAGTTCGAGACGGTTTTCCGTGGTGTTGCCGTCGTCGCGCTCGCCCTCGGCGCGCAGCAAGGCCCGGTGCATGTCGGTACCGATCCACGCATTGACGTCCCAGCTCAGCACATCGTCCTCACGCTGGTCCTGCCACTCGAACTCGTCGAACAGCAGCATCCAGTACACGGGATCGTCAGGCATATGCTGACTCATGTCACCGCTGAGCTTGGGAAATGCGGCGGCACGTTCATCCTCAGCGCACACCGGTGCCATGCCAAACAGCAGGGACATCAGTGTGACCAGCGATACCAGACGGACACCGTTCTGCAGTTGCTTAACCATGATGATGCCCCCCGTGGTCGCCGCCATCTGCCACCATCGTTATCGACGATGACGACACGGAATATCCCTGCCATATGCAGCGCCAGGTGACAGTGATATGCCCAGCGCCCGAAGGCATCTGCGGTGACCCGGTAACTCAGCTTCTGGCCGGCCTTGATATTGATGGTGTGCTTGCGGACCTTGAACCCGCCCGCCTCATCTTCCAGGTCGCTCCACATGCCGTGCAGATGGATCGGATGATCCATCATGGTGTCGTTGACGAGCAGAAAACGAATCCGCTCGCCATGCATGAGCCGGATCGGCCCCGCCTCTTCCATCGTCACACCGTTGAATGACCAGGCATAGCGATCCATGTTGCCGGTCACATGCAACTCGATGGTGCGTCCGGGCTCACGACCGTCCGGATCGGCAAAGGCACTCTCGAGATCTGCATAGCTCAACACGCGTCGGCCGTTGTCACGCAGGCCGACACCAGGGTCATCGAGACGCGTTGACGGCTGGTCAGCGCGCATGTCCACCAGCGGACCGAACTCGGCGGCAGCGTGCGTGATGCCCGCTGGTGCAGTGCTGCCCTGCATGGCTGACATATCGTGGCCGGCGTGCTCATCGTGGCCCGCATGAGCATCAACAGGGTCGGCGGACATGGCATGTCCCATGTCCATCATGGCCAGCGGCACACGCGGGTCCGGCACCGGAACCACGGCACGCATGCCTGCGCGCGGCGCCAGCGTACCGGCGGCAAAGCCGCTGCGATCCATGGACTGGGCGAACAAGGTATAGGCCTGGTCCTGCTCAGGCGTGACGATCACGTCATAGGTTTCGCCCGCACTGATGCGGAACTCATCGACAGTCACCGCCTTGACCGGTTGGCCATCGCTGCCGACCACCGTCATCTGCAGGCCGGGGATACGCACATCGAAGATCGTCATTGCACCGGCATTGATGAAACGCAGACGGATGCGTTCACCGGGACTGAAGATCCCGGTCCAGTTTGCGGCGGGTGGCTTGCCGTTCAGCAGATAGGTGTAGGTGTAGCCGCTGACATCAGCCAGATCCATGGGGTTCATGCGCATCTGGCCCCACATGCGACGATCGGCAACTGTCGCGGAAAAACCGTCGCGACGGACATCGCTCAGGAAGTCGCCCACAGTGCGCTGACCGAAGTTGTAGTAGTCCGACTGCTTTTTGAGTTTCGCGACGACACGCGCCGGATTCTCATCGGTCCAGTCCGACAGCACGACCACGTAATCGCGATCCCAGGTAACGGGTTCGGCGTACACGCGGCTCGATCACGATTGCGCCGTAGATACCGGTCTGTTCCTGCAAGCCGGAATGGCTGTGATACCAGTAGGTGCCCGCCTGACCGACCGGAAAGCGGTAAACGAAGGTCTCGCCAGGCTCGATACCATCGAAGCTCAGACCCGGCACCCCGTCCATCGCTGCCGGCAGAAGGATGCCATGCCAGTGAATCGAGGTGGATTCAGCCAGGTTGTTTGTTACGTGCAGTGTGATCTCATCGCCCTCACGCCAGTACAGCGTCGGCGCCGGCAGCGAATCGTTGACCACCGTCGCAAGGCGCTGACGGCCGGTCAGATTGACCGGCAATGCGCCGATACGCAGTGCAAAGTCCGTACCGCTGAGAATTTCCGGCCCGGGTCCGGCAGCGAGTGCCCAGGCCGGATTCCGCCACAGGCCCAGTCCGGCAGTAATGCCGCCGAGGGCAAGGCCACGAACGAAGGTTCGCCTGGCCGGGTCGGCAATTGGTTTATGGACGGAGCCGATCCGTCCCTTGGGGTTGTACATGAACAGTCTCCTCGAGTTGAACCAGAAGTGGTCAGCGATCGAGGGGACGTCTAATTCCTGAAATTGCCGTACAGCAAATTGAGCGGCGGATCACCACTGTGGCGCCCGGTACGGCGCGCAATCCGGGTCGCCGCAGAACCCGTGAAATCCAGGGTCTGCGGTGCGACGGGTAGTGGTGCAAGACTGAAAACATCGGCGAATGGTGGTGCGGCGCGCAGACGATCCTGCGAGTTGATGCCCGCATCGACTGCAGACTCGTCGCTGGCAACCATGCAATGCGACTGCCGGACCGCACTGTCACAGTGCTCGCAATCGCCGGCCGACTGCATGGGCATGGCCATCACACAGGGCAGCACGGCGAATTGCAGGACGACGGCGATGGCGGGCAGCAGCCGACGCATTTTTGACCAGGCAGACATACGCTGAACTATACACTGCCGCATTCAACTCATGCAGCGTCCCAAGTAATATGTGCGCCGCAATGAATTCAAGGGATGTGCATGTATATCCGCCTGTTACTGCTGTTTGCCACGCTCGGTTTCGCCACGCTGTGTCAGGCGGCCAACGACCCGCTGCCCGGCTGGCGTGACGGCCCGGGCAAGCAACGTATTCTCGATTTCGTGCGGGATATCAGCACACCCGGCAGCAGCACTTATGTCACGCCGGCTGAACGCATCGCCGTGTTTGATGACGAAGGCACGTTGTGGCCGGAAAAACCGGGCCCACAGGGCCTGTTCGCCCTCGACCGCCTGCAGGCACAGGCAGCGCAGCATCCCGAATGGCGGACGCAGATGCCCTTCAAGGCAGCGCTTGAACTGCGCAGCAAATACCTGCAGGAAGCCGACGACGCGTCAGTATTCCAGCTCCTCGCAGTCGCCCATGCAGGGCGTACGCAGACTGCATTCCGCGCCGATGCACGCGAATATCTCGGCACCGCACAGCATCCGCGCTTCAAGCAGACCTGGACCCGGCTCGCCTATACGCCGATGCGCGAACTGCTCGCCTATCTGCGCGCCAACGGTTTTCACAACTTTGTCATCTCGGCCGGCAGCGTGGAGATTGCCCGCATACTGGCCAGCGAGGCCTACGGCATATCCAGCGATGACGTCATCGGCAGCAGTGTGGTGAGCACGCTGCGCGACGAGGATGGCACAGCTGGTCCTGCGCCGCCTGGCCACTGTGCATGCCCTGAATGACGGACCGGTAAAGGCGCTCGGCATCGACCAGCGCATCGGCCAGCGGCCGATTCTGGCCGTGGGCAACGTCCGTTCAGGCGGCGACATCGACATGCTCCGTTACAGTCAGCGCAGCGATGCACAGGGTTCCGGGACACCGCACAGCCTGCAGATACTGATCAGGCATGACGACTTTGAGCGCGAGTACGCCTACGATGAGAAGGATCGTGCCTCCCTCAATGCTGCTGATGCCAACGGCTGGATGATCGTGAGCATGCGCTACGACTGGCGACAGATATTTTCCTTCCAGACGGCCGGCGCACAGTGAGCGGAGGCCTTTTAGCACTGAAGCAGGTTCGCGCCACCCGCCGGGCGCCACCTGGAGTCCGTCAGCGCACCAATTTCTGCGTCTACAGCCGGCAGGCAGACAGCGTTGAACTGCTGCTGTATGCGGGATGCCGAGGCTACCGAGCCACTGCAGGTCATCCAGCTGGATCCACTGCAGAACCGCAGCTTCTTCTTCTGGCATGTGGCTGTATGCCGGCTGCCGGCCGGCACGCACTACAACTGGCGCGTGACCCTGCCGCAGGATTCGCTGACCGAGGCAACGGTGCAGGCGCAGAGCCCGTGCCGCTGGAAGTGCTGGACCCGCTGTGCCGTGCGGTCAGCGACCGGCACTGGAATCGCAGCACGACCGCCGCGAGCGCCCGGTTCAGCGCTCGGCCTGCGCGGTATCGTGACCGACTGCCGGCGCGATAGCACACGACGCGTGCCGCCACGCCAATCTCGACAACGCGATCATCTACGAACTGCACGTCGGCGGTTTCACCCGGCATCCATCAGCCGGCGTCGCACAACCCGGCACCTTCGCCGGACTGATCGAGAAGATTCCCTATCTGCGCGATCTCGGCATCACCCATGTGCAGTTGCTGCCGGTCGCCGCCTTCGATGAGCAGGATGTGCCGGCTCCGGTAGCAGAAAAGGGCCTGCACAACTACTGGGGTTACAGTCCCTATGCGCTGTGCAGCCCGCATCCGGGTTATTGCCAGCACCGCGACCAGGCCAGCCAGACCGATGAGTTCCGCGCCCTCGTGGCAGGCACTGCATGCCGCGGACATCGGCGTGATACTCGACGTGGTGCTCAATCACACCGCGGAGAGCGGCGCCGGCGGTCCGGTCATCAACTACAAGGGGCTGATGCCGGAAATCTTTTACCACCACGACGAGGGCGTGTTGCGCGACTACACCGGCTGCGGCAACACCATCAACTGCAATCACCCGCTGGTCACACAGACACTGCTGCGCACGCTTGAGGTCTGGGTCGAGGAGTTCGGCGTCGATGGTTTTCGCTTCGATCTGGCCAGCGTCTTCGTGCGCGGCGAAGACGGCGAACCCCTGGCCAACCCGCCCTTCCCTGCCGCCATCGAGTTCTCACCGGTACTTGCCGGCGTACCGCTGATCGCCGAGGCCTGGGATGCGGCCGGGCTCTATCACGTCGGCAATTTCCCCGGCGTGGCCTGGAGCGAGTGGAATGGCCGCTATCGCGATGCCCTGCGCCGATTTCTGCGTGGCGATGCCGGACTGGCCGGCGAGATCGCCACCTGCCTGGCCGGCAGCAGCGACCTGTACCAGGCCAGCGATCGCACACCGGCCAGCAGCATCAACTACATCACCTGCCACGATGGCTTCACGCTGAACGATCTGGTCAGCTACCGCGACAAGCACAACGAAGCCAACGGCGAAGACAACCGCGATGGCTGGGCACACAACGACAGCTGGAACTACGGCACCGAAGGCGACACGCTGGACGAGGACGTCGTCGCGTCAGCGTCGGCAGGACATACGCAACGCCTTCGCACTGCTGCTGCTCTCGCAGGGCGTGCCGATGCTGCTCGCCGGCGATGAGGTGCTGCGCACACAGCGCGGCAACAACAATGCCTGGTGCCAGGACAACGAGATCTCATGGTTCGACTGGCGACTCACCGAAACCAACAGCGACATGCTGCGCTTCGTGCGCGAGATGATCGCCCTGCGCCGGCGTCACCCCGGCCTGTCACGCACACATTTCCTGACCGGCGAGACCGATCCGGCACGCGGCATCCCGGATATCCGCTGGTATGACGCCGGACTCGGTACCGCCCGCTGGGACGATCCGGAGACACGCTTCCTCTCGTTTACGCTGGCCGGCACCACCGCCAGCGAAGAACATCTGCATGTACTGATCAACATGTCAGATCGTGTGGAACGCGTCGACCTGCCTCGACGTTCCGGACGGCTACTGGCATGTTGCGGTGGACACCGAGATGGAATCACCAGACGACATCATCACGCCGGAGGCACAGATTCCCTGGACACAGCCGCAGTACCTGTGTCCAGCCACGCAGCGTGGTGGTCTTCGAGTTACGTCAGGGCTGACAGAGACGCGGCATGCTCGCCATCAGCGCCTGCGTGCTGTCGAACTGTGCGATCAGGGCAGGTGAAGGCTTCGCGGCTCTCGGGCAGGTAAACACCAAACACGCCCTCGCCCTGCTGATCGATGAAGGTCACGCCGCGCATCGGTCCTTCCGAGCCATTGAGATTGATCGGCATAGATGGCGCCGAGCAGATCCGGCCGCAGGTGACCACCGAGGCCTGTATCGCCAGCCTGCAGATTGAAAAACGCACTTTGTGTCGAGGGCGCGCCGGGCGGAATCGGACCGTGGATCTCGAATACGTTGGCACCCTTGAGCACCAGGGTGAGCGCCTTGTCCCAGCTCTGCAGCGAGGCCCAGACCTTGCTGAATTCGGCTGCCGACACCCCGGTCGCCTGTGCCACCGGCAAGGCGCTGGCGATGACGGCTTCCGGCAAGCCGAGCTTCATGGCGGCCATGAACGGTGCCGGCACCGGACTGCCGGCATACAGCGGCGCGATCTGCGCCTTCTGTTCTGCCGTTGCGCACAGCGCAGGGGTATCGCCAGCCGATCACCGCATGACGGCAGGCAACGATGCACAACGCTGAAACGATCCTGGCGGCGCGCGTGATTCTGTCGTGCATGGCGATCTTCCGGTTGTTGTTCGGCTCATCGATATACCACACCGGAACTCAGCGTGGCGGCCGCGGCACGAAAGCACTCGTGCGTCGCATGTAATCCTGATACGCCGGCCGGCGCGTGGCAATATCTTTTTCCGTCAGCGCGATACCCGACACCTTGAGCAGGAACAGGCTCAGCAGCAGTGGCCCGATCAGCGCCCACCATGCGCCGCCGGATACGGCGATCAGACCGATACCCCACCAGAGCACGAACTCGCCGAAATAGTTCGGATGCCGGCTGAAGCGCCACAGGCCGCGTATCCATCACGCCACGCTTCTGCGCCACCCGCCCGCTGAAAGCGCGGCAGCTGATAATCAGCCACCGACTCGAAGACCAGGCCAAAGGCCCAGAGCAGCGTGCCGAAACGATCCAGACTGCTGATCGGTGCATTGCTGATGCACCGCGCCGAGCAGCGGCATCGCCACCAGCCAGGCCAGCACGGCCTGCAGGCCGAAGACCAGATACAGGCTCTTGAAGCTGAAGTTCGGCTGGTTGCGGGCGCGGATTTCGCGATAGCGCCGGTCTTCAGACTGACCCCAGCTGCGCCAGAGCAGGTGCGCGCCGAGACGGATTGCCCAGATCAGTCGCCAGCATCGCGACCAGCACGCCGCGTGTGCCGGCAGCCGGACCGAGTGTACAGCCAGCTGAGACCGGCACCTGCGATCGCAAGACCCCAGAACACATCGACGATGCGCTACATTGCGCGTGCGCGAGACTGATCAGCCATGCGACGAACATGAGCGCCAGCGTCGTGCTGAGACCAGACAAGGCGAGTGGCAACAGGGTATTCATGACAGCTCAGGCGCACGAAACGGTAGTGGGCGACGAACCACTCCGTACCACCGCGCATAGCCGAACAGCTCGGCCACCGCCATGAAGAACATGCGCCAGCGGTTGAACCAGAGCCGCGCTTCAGCCGGCACCGTAGGCCTCGCTCAGCACCGCCATCACCGCATCGCGGTTGCGGTCCTGGCGGGCCAGCCAGTCATTCGAGGTGCGCGCGTAGTGCGTGCCCGGCACGCGCCACTGCTCCTCGATCTTCAGCTGCTCCTGGAAATACAGCAGGGTGTGCTCGGCCGGCATCAGTCCGCCGCTGAAAAAGTACTTTGCCATCCAGTCATAGCTGTCGCCGGTGGTGAAGGGATACATCAGCGTGCGATGACAGAAGATATGCACGAACAGCTTGCCGCCGGGCAGCAGCCAGCCGGCGATGCGCTCCATCAGCGTGCCGTAGTTGCGCATGTGCTCGAACATCTCCACGGAGACCACACGGTCGAAGCGCTCATCCGTGCTGAAGTCATTGGCATCCGCCGTGATCACCTCGACGTTGCCCAGGCCACGCTCGCGCGCCTGGCCAAGAATGAACTCGCGTTGCGAGGCCGAGTTCGACACCGCCGTGATCCGGCTGTGCGGATAGTGCGCGGCCATCCACAGGGTCAGCGAACCCCAGCCACAGCCCAGTTCAAGGATGCGCTGGCCATCGGCAAGCTCAGCCCGCTCGCAAGCTGAGGCGCAGCATGGCCTCTTCAGCCGCATCCAGATCCTGTACACCATCGCCATACCAGCAGCAGCTGTACTTCAGATGCATGCCGAGCACCTGGCGGAAAAATGCCGCCGGCACCTCGTAGTGCTGCTCGTTGGCCTTGTCGGTCTCGATCGCCACCGGGCTGGCGCGCAGTTCAGCCAGACGGCGGTGAAACTGCTCAGCCTCAGCGAGCCCGCGATCAGCCGACTCCAGCGCCAGGCGGCTCGGCCATCAGACGACGCATGCCGGCACGCGTAATGACGTCCGGTATCAGGCCACGCTCACACAGCTCGATCAGCATGCTCACTCAGCCCCCGCTTCAGCAGCGGCGCGCACGCGGCGCACCACACGACCCAGCACCGGCAACTGCTCGTAAAGCCCGGTTCCGGCATCCCAGAAATCCTTGTGCAGCAGCACGCGCCCCTCTCTGTCGAAACGGAAACTGCGTAACGCCGTAACTCAAAATCGGCTCACCGCCAGCAAGCGACCCATGCTCTACGGTCATCTCCCAGCGCACGAAATAATCGATGCCGGCCTGCGCCTTGTCGATGAATCTGACGTTCAGCACCCGGGTGTCCTGCATGGTGTGGCCAAAGTAGGCCTCGATGCGTGCCACACCATCGATACCCACCAGGGTGTCATTCAGATAGGCCTCCGGCGCATAGACCTGTGCGGTCTGCTCGCGCACCGAGGCAGCGCTCATGTTCGTGAAGTAGGTCTGCAGCCGATCGAATGCTGCCTGCTGCGCATCACTGCCAGGCTCGTGCACCACTGCCAGCGGCGCGCTCCGCTCCAGCGCCCGCTCGTAGGATGCGTTGAGTTCCTGCAGGGACACCGGCGCCCTGCCGCAGGCAGCCAGCACACCGGTCAGCAACAGGAGGAAGCCACGCAAGCGTTGCGGCGCCAGTTGAAGCCGATTCGAACAGCAGACATCAGGCATTCCTCCATCTGACTCGCAATGGCCAGCAACAGCTATTCGTCGCAGGACGCAAAACTGATTCAACCAAACCGCATCCAGCGGCCAGGCTGCAACGAAGCACAATATATGGAACCATAACCCCTCGGGGGGATAAACATGCGAGTAGCGATCATCGGCAGCGGTATTTCCGGTCTGTATGCCGCCCATCAGCTGGCCAGGCACTGCGATCTGACCATCTTCGAGGCAGACAGCCGGCCCGGCGGCCACAGCCATACGGTCGATGTGGCGATGGACGGGCAGCATCTGGCCATGGACACCGGCTTTCTGGTGTTCAACGAACGCAATTACCCGCATTTCACCGCGCTGCTGCGCTCGCTGGGCGTCGCGTACCAGCCGGCCGACATGAGTTTCAGCTTTCGCTGCGCAGATACCGGCCTCGAATATCGCGGCGACACCCAATTCGATGCGATCTTTGCCCAACGCCGCAACCTGCTGCGCCCTGCTCACTACCGGATGCTGCTCGACATCCTGCGCTTCAACCGTCTCAGCGACCAGCTGCTGGCGGCCGAACCTGAAATGAGTCTCGGTGATTTCCTCGCCCGGCATGGCTTCCGGGGACCGATGCTCGACGACTATCTGCTGCCGATGGCCGGCGCCATCTGGTCAGCCGAACCGGCCAAGATCCTCGATTTCCCGGCCAGTCACTTCGGGCATTTTTTCCGCAACCACGGCCTGCTGCAGACTTCCGGGCGGCCGCAGTGGATGACCGTGAGCGGCCGCTCGCGTGAGTACGTGCGCGCGATCACTGGCCCCGCTCCGCGACCGCCTGCTGCTCAACACGCCGGTCGAGTGGCTACAGCGGCATGCCGACCGGGTGGTCATCAAGGCACGCGGCCGCGCAGAAGCCAGCTACGACCAGGTGGTGCTGGCCTGCCACAGCGATCAGGCACTCGCGGCTGCTGCGCGATCCGTCGACGGCCGAGCGCGAGATCCTCGGCGCTGTCGCCTGGCAGGACAACGAAGCGGTACTGCACACCGATGTGCATCTGATGCCGCGCAACCGCCGTGCCCGGGCCGCCTGGAACTACCATCGCAGCAGTGCACAGGACAGCGGTCGCGTATCGGTAACCTACGATCTGAGCCGCCTGCAATCACTGCCTGGCCCGCGGGAATTCTTGCTGACGCTGAATGACACCGACACCGTGGACCCGCGCACCGTCATACAGCGGCTGAACTACACGCATCCGGTCTATACGCACGCGACCATCGCCGCCCAGCAGCGCCATGCGGAGATCAACGGCGTCAATCGCAGCTACTATTGCGGTGCCTGGTGGGGTTACGGTTTCCATGAAGACGGGGTGCGCAGCGCGATCGCCGTTTGCGATGCCTTTAGCCGACACACCGGGCTGGCCATGAACGTCGCTGCAGCCGAGACAGGGATCACAACCGGACAGCAGGCGGTGGCCTGAGCATGCACAGCTGCATCTATGAGGGCCAGGTCAGCCACCGGCGCTTCCATC
Source organism: uncultured Gammaproteobacteria bacterium (assembly GCA_963698405.1). GTDB lineage: Bacteria > Pseudomonadota > Gammaproteobacteria > Steroidobacterales > SHZI01. The sequence goes on along the minus strand of CAVOQT010000005.1, from coordinate 91,021 downwards.
CGGTGCGCCACGACTTCCGCTACTCGCTGTTCATGATGTACGTGGACCTGGCCGAGACTCGATCACCTGTTTGATCGCTACTGGTTCTGGTCAGCACACCGCGCTGCTCCGGCACGCTTCAGGCGCAGCGATCACTGCGGTGATGCGGCCACAGCCGCTGGACCACGACAATCCGTGATCTGGTCGAAGCGCAGGCCGGCTTCCGGCCCATCGGCCCGATCCGCCTGCTGACCCACTTCCGCTACTTCGGCTACAGCTTCAATCCGATGAGCGCCTACTACTGCTTCGACGACAGTGGCGCACTGGAAGCCGTGGTACTGGAGGTCAGCAACATGCCGTGGCGACAGATGCATCCCTATGTGCTGACCGGCGGCACGCCGATCGCCAACGACGGCCTGCGCTTTGAATTCGCCAAGACCTTTCATGTATCGCCCTTCATGCCGCTGGACATGCACTACGTCTGCAAGCTGGCACCACCCGGCGAGCGACTGGCGCTGGCGCTGGAAAACTGGCGCGATGGCGCGCGGCGTTTCGATGCCCACCTGAACTTCGAACGCATAGCCGATCAACTCCGGCTCGCTGGCCCGCGTGCTCGCCACCGATCCGCTCGCCACCCTGCGCGTGACCAGCCTGATCCACTGGCAGGCGCTGAAACTATGGCGCAAGCGTGCGCCGGTATACGATCGCCCCAAGGATCGGGATGCCGCATGAACGATTTCGATGACACCTTTGACAGCGTGAAGATCGCGAACCCCGGGCAGCCTGCGGGGCTGGCCATACGCGCTGGCCCGGCATGCCGTGCATCAGCAACTGCGAGCACTGCGCAAGGTCGCCTGCAGATCGAGGATGCCCTGGGCACTCAGCGTTTTTGGCCCGGCAACCGGGCATATGGCCATTGATGCCAAGGTGCGGATCCGCGACCTGTCCGCCTGGCTGGACATTGCGAGCGGCGGAACCATCGGCGCTGGCGAAGCCTATATGGCCGGCAAATTGACGCAGCAACGACCTGCTCGCTGCCATGCGTCTGCTGGTCGTCAATCGCGAGGTGATGAACGGACTGGAATCCGGCATGGCACGTGTCGGCAGCGCGCTGCTGCGCCTCGCCCACTGGCGCCACCGCAATACACGCACAGGCAGCCGGCGCAACATCCACGCCCATTACGACCTCGGCGACGAACTGTTCAGCCTGTTTCTCGATCCGTCGATGATGTACTCGGCAGCGGTCTTTCCGCACGCCGAGGCAACGCTCGAAGAAGCCTCGCTGCACAAGCTCGATCTGATCTGCCGCAAGCTCGAACTGCAGCCCGACGATCAGCTGCTGGAAATCGGCACCGGCTGGGGCGGCCTCGCCATTCATGCCGCACGCCACTACGGCTGCCGGGTCACGACCACCACCATCTCGGACAACCAGTTCGCTTATGCACAGCAGCCGCGTACAGGCAGCGGGACTCGCCGATCGCATCACTGTACTGAGCCAGGATTACCGCGACCTGCAGGGCCAGTACGACAAGCTCGTGTCAGTGGAGATGATCGAGGCTGTCGGACACCGCTTTGTCGACCAGTACTTCCGCATCTGCAGCGAGCGGCTCAAACCGGCCGGTCGCATGCTGTTGCAGTCCATCGTCATCGCCGACCGCTTCCACGCACAGGCCAGACACGCGGTGGATTTCATCCAGAAGTACATTTTTCCCGGCGGCGCGCTGCCATCGATCGGCACCATCAGCTCGGCAGTCGCACGCATGACCGATCTGCAACTCACGCACCTGCACGACATCGGCATCGACTACGCGCGCACGCTGCGCATCTGGCGCGAGCGCTTTCTGCATCGGCATGCCGGAAGTCCGCCGTCTCGGCTATCCGGACGAGTTCATCCGCATGTGGGAGTGGTATCTGCTCTACTGTGAAGCAGGCTTTCTGGAGCGTGCGATCAGCACGGTGCAGCTCGTATTCGACAAACCGGACTGCCGGCTGGCAGCCCGTCGGAGCACAATGACACGCAGCTGGCGACATCTGGGCTTGTCGCTGACAGTTACAGCGCTCTGCGCGGCGGCCTGGTATGCGGGTGAGCCTGCCGAAGCGATGGCACGGCTGAGTCTGCTGACTGCCTGGCTGTGTTTTTTGCTGCTGGCTGCCGCACTGTGCATCGGACCCTGGCGCGTACTGCGCGGCGGACAACCTGTGCTCAATCACCTGCCGCGACGGGATCTCGGCATCTGGGCAGCGATCACCGCACTTGCACATCTGCTGGCCGCTACCGCTGTCGTGATGACGCCCGTGTATTACGGCCGTTATATCAACGGCCCTGATAACCAGCCGATGTCAGCTTTCCTCGGACAGCTGAGCACTATCAGCATCATCAGCGGCTACCTGATCGGTATCGCCTGCCTGTTGCTGCTGCTGGTGTCCAACAACATGGCATTGCGCGTACTCGGCGCACAACGGTGGAAAGGCCTGCAACGCTGGGCCTATGCTGTGTTCGTACTGACTGCGGCGCACGGCCTGGCATTTCAATACATCGAACTGCGCACCGGGATGTGGCTGATTGCGCTCAGCCTGGGCTGCCTTGTCGTGCTGGCACTGCAACTTGCCGGGAGACGTGCAGTACTCCGGCGTATACAGCAGGGTTGATCGTCAGATACCAACCAGCCGGGCGCCCAGCGCCAGGGCCTCATCGATGCCGGATGCATAACCGTCGCTGCCGATGCGCGACCAGAGTTCAGGTGCCTCATCAAAGGCTGCGCCGCCCACCACGACACGCACCGGGCGTTCGCAGCGTTCGCGGATCGCAGCGATGGCCTGCTCGACGCGCGGAACATGCGTGGCCAGTGTCGCACCCAGCATCAGCAGATCAGCTTCGTAAAAGACCAGCAGTGCAGGCAGATCCAGCATCGGCACATCGGAACCGACATAGATCACTCGCCAGCCGGCCAGCTGGTACATGTCAGCCAGCGCACGCAGGCCGATATCGTGCACATTGCCGGATACCGCAGCGACCACAACGGTATGGCCGTTGCTCGGCCCGGCTGATGCCTGACTGATCACTACCGCCATGGCACGCTGGGTAACTGCCGTCACCATGTGCTCTTCGGCAACGCTGAGTTCGCCGGCATGCCACAAGCGCCCGACCTCGCGCTGGGCCGGCAGCAGAACCTCCATATACAGTTTCTGCGGACTCAGACCGTCGCTCACCGCGCGACTGACCAGACTCACCGCTTCAGCCGCATTACCCTCCAGGATCATCTGCAGATACTCAAGGGCCAGCCGGTCCGTAGCGCGCTGTGGATCGAGTTCCGTGGGGTCTGGTGCTTCTGCCGGTGCGTCGAGGATCTGCAATGCCGCATCGAGACAGGCCAGCGGTGCATCCATGGCCGGTTGCGGGAGCCGCTCGGCCAAAACATCCCGCAGCGCCTGAATGCTCCGGCGGATATCGGCCTCATCCCTGGCCTTGGCCCGAAACGCCTTGCGCGACCAGCTCACCCGGCCGCTAAACAGCTTTGGCTCACCCGCCGACAGCGCCGCGGCCAGCTCCAGCACGCGCTGGGTCAGATGCGAGCGCCAGATCGCCAGCGCACCGCTGCCTTCGCGCTCCAGCATGGCCGGGTCACGCTCAAACATCAGCGCCGCCGCAAAGCCGGCATAACCGGATGCGCTGCGCTCCAGTAGATCAGCCGAAAAACGGTCTGGCTTTGTCATCTGCATATCGGTTGATTATCACGGAATCTGACCATGTTTTGTACTTCGGCCCGGAAGCCCATCCAGATGCAGATGCGCACCGCCAATAGCGCGCCAGACCAGCCACGATAAACCTGCCACGGGCGAGCGCCATACCGTGGCCTCCAATGCGGATCTTGAGCACCAGGCTGCTCAACGTCCTTATACTGTAGCCATTGCCGCATCCTGATCAGGAGAACAACATCCATGCGCACCCTTTTTAGCCACCTCATCGGCTGCCTGCTCGTCCTCATCGCACAGACAAGCTTCGCCGAGCTTGCACCCGATCAGCCGACGGTACTGATCACCGGTGCCAATCGCGGCATCGGACTTGAGTTCGTGCAGCAGATCTCCGCACGCGGCTGGAACGTGATTGCGACGGCCCGTAACCCGGATGAGGCAAGCGAACTGCAGGCGCTGGCCAAGGAGCATGCCGGTGTCGTGATCGAAAAACTCGATGTCACTGATCACCCGGGCATCGACGCACTGGCGGCCCGCTACAAGGATCAGCCGATCGACATACTGATCAGCAACGCAGCCATCACGCCCCGACTCAAGACGGCCTTCAGCGGCAAGACCGCAATGATCGACTACGACGTGGCGCGCAAGAGTGTCGAGACCAACGCTTTCGGTGCGATCAAGGTTGCCAGCACGTTTCTGCCCAATGTGATCGCTTCGCAGCAGAAAAAGATCATATTCATATCCAGCAAGGGCGGTTCCTTCGCTGAAGGCCCGAAGGGGCCGATCATGTTCGAGTATCGCGCCAGCAAGGCAGCACTGAACATGCTCGTATACAGCTTCAGTTTTGAAACGAAGAACAAGGGTGTGACCACCATCGCACTGTCACCCGGTTCGGTGAATACCGAACCAGCCCCGGGCGAGTTCGGCTATGGCAAGAATATCCGACAGCCCGGCGCGATCGAGCCGGCTGAAAGTGTCAGCGGCATGCTGAAGGTCATCGATGAACTGAGCGCCGCGCAGAACGGCCAGTTCCTGGATTACAAGGACGGTCGCGTGATCGGCTGGTAAGAAGCCGCGCCCTAGTCGGCAGTCGAGCTGCCGACGTCCATCGCTTCATCCAGCTCGCGCTTGCGATCCTCGCTGAGACCCTCGACAGCACTGGCCTTGTCCAGCGCCTCATGCAGCGGCGCGCCGATCACATCAGACGAGGGGTCGTAGGCTTCCGGCTCCGGTGTATCTGCCGGCTCACTGCAGGCGCCGAGACTCAGCAGCACGATGGACATCGGGATCAGGTAACGCATGGACTATTCGCCCTCGCGGTAATTGGCCCAAATGTTGTCGCGCGTGCCGTCATACTGGGACCATACTGAAACGGCATCACCGCTGCCATTCACCGCAATATCCGGGAATGTGGCACTGCCCGCATTGTCAGTCTCAACAAGCCCTGCGATACCCCAGCCAGCACCAGGCGTATAGCGATTGGACCATATGTTGTAACGGATACCGTCATTCTGATACCACACCGCAAAGGCATTGCCGCTGCCATCCACTCCAGTCCGGGGACTCCCAGCATTGCCGCTATTGGCCTCAATCATTTCCGCCGTGCCCCAGCCTGCGCCAGGCGCATATCGATTGGACCATATGTTGTTGCGCGTACCGTCATTCTGATACCACACCGCAAAGGCATTACCGCTGCCATCCGCTGCAATAGAGGTGCTGTAGATATTGCCATCACTGGTCTCAATCAGTTCCGCTGTACCCCAACCTGCGCCCACAACATAACGGTTGGACCATAGGTTGATATAGGACCCATCTGAAATGGACCAGATTGCGATGGCGTTGCCGCTACCATCTACTGCAATTCCGGGATATTCAGCACTGTCGCTACTGGTCTCAATGAGTTCTGCCGTACCCCAGCCCACACCTGCCACATACCGGTTAGACCAGATGTTGGAACTGGCACCATCACTTTGCTCCCATACCGCAATGGCGTTGCCGCTGCCATCCGCCACAACACGAGCACTGTAGACATAGACGTCATTGCTGGTCTCAATCAGTGCCGCCGTGCCCCAGCCTGCGCCCACAACATAACGGTTGGACCATACGTTCCAATGGGACCCATCGTAACTGGACCACACTGCGATGGCAGTGCCGCCGCCGTCCATCGCGACACTGTACGATCCGGTACCGTCCGAATCATCGATCGCAACAAACTGTGCTGTATCCCAACCCACACCCACTACATAACGGTTGTATAGAAGCTTGGGAATACCACCATCGTACTGCTCCCAGATTGCAATGGCGTTGCCGCTGCCATCCATCGCTATAGTGGGAGAATCAGCATCACTATCGTCAAAGGTCTCAATCAGCTGCGCAGCTCCCCAGCCGACACCAGGCACATACCGGTTGGACCAGATATCGAACCTGATGCCATTCCTTTGCTCCCAAACCGCAATCGCATTGCCGTTCCCGTCTATGCGAACTGTTGCACTCTGGGCGGTACCTGCGTTATTGGTTTCAATCAAGGCAGCCACTTGCCAGCCAATCTGCCCATCGGTGCCATTACAGACAAAACCAGTCTGTGTAATTTCACCTGATTCCAGAACGGCATTCCTGTTGACGTCAATACCCGCATCAATACGCAAGCCGCCACTGGGACAATTTACCCCGGCAGCTTCAGTACTCATGTCGATAAGGGCGTTGAGGCCATTGGTGCCATTTGTGCCATTGGTGCCATTGGTGCCGTCTGCGCCAGACGCGCCATTGCTGCCATCTGCTCCGTCTTCACCGGGAGTTCCGTTGCAAACCTTCTGGGTATCATCGACTTCGCTCGCATCCAGCACGCCATTGCCATTTTCATCTATGCCGGTTTCCACAAGTACGCCGCCATAAAGGCAGTCTGTGTCACCCGGGGCGATAACAACCGTACTTGCGGCTGCTGAATGCCTGCTGCCACTACTGCTGTCATCATCGCCAATGCAGGCAGTCAGCGTGAGTACAGCAGGTAGCAAGGTGACAAACTGAAATAATTTCCGGGCAGACATGCGCCCGAAGAAGGACTTGAGCAGATACCCGTTAATAACGACCACTTTACCCACCCAAAATTGAACAACGAGCGATTGTACAGAGCTTTTATCTTTTTCCGCACTACATCATGACCAGCTAAGCCGGGCGATTTATTGATGCACTGATTGCTCCTTGACCGTCAAAGCACGCGCAGAACGTAACACTTCAGATAGCGGGTTTCGCGCAGCGCAAGCAGCACCGGATGATCGCGCCCGGCGCCACGCCGCTCGATGATCTGCACCTCGCGATGCGCGTCGGCCGCCGCCGCCTGCAGCATGCTTTCAAAATGTGCCTCGTCGACGTGATGACTGCAGCTTGAACTGATCAGGTAACCGCCGGGCGTCAGCAACTGCATGGCGCGCAGGTTGATTTCCTTGTAGCCGCGCAGACTCGCATCAAGTGCCGCCTTGTTCTTGGCAAAGGCCGGTGGATCCAGAACGATGGTGTCATAGCGTTTCCCGGCATCGAATTCAGCACGCAGGAAATCGAATACATTGGCGCACAGCACATCGACATTGCCGAGCTTGTTGCGAGCGACATTGGCGCGGATCTGCTCGCAGGCCGGCTCGGAACTGTCGATAGCCGTCACCTGCTCGGCACGCCGCGCCATCTGCAGGGCAAAACCGCCCACATAGCTGAAACAATCGAGCGCACGGCCTCGCGCATAGCGCCCGGCGACGATATGATTCTCGCGCTGATCGAGAAAGGCGCCGGTCTTCTGGCCTTCGAGCAGGTTCACCGCCAGTTCCATCTGCCCTTCGCGCATCGGAACCGTCTCGGGGACGGCGCCAAAGATCACGCCCTTCTCTGCGGGCAGGCCCTCAAGTCCGCGCACGCTGGCATCGGAGCGGTTGACGATACCCTGACAGGCAAACGCTTCGACCAGCAGCCGGGTGAGCATCTCGCGACGCTGCTCGATGGCCGGAATCAGGAACTGCACGGACGAGATAATCACCGTAGCGATCAACCACCAGACCCGGCAGTTCATCGCCATCACCGTGTATCGCGCGCCAGGTGTTCTCGCCCGGCAGCATCGCCCGCCGCAACTGCACGGCGGCCTGTATGCGCTGCCGGAAAAACGCCTCATCGACCGGCTGTTCGTCACGACTCAGACGGCGCAGCGAAATCTTCGAAGCGCGGGAATAAAAGGCCTGACCCAGGCAGCGGTCGCGCGGATCGCATACCCGCACGACCTCACCCCCGGCGAGCGTCGCCGGGGGCGTGATGTCGGACTGGAAGATCCACGGATGCCCGGCCATCCAGCGACTGGCGCCACGCTGGCTGAGCACTACATCCATCAGCGGGTTCTTCAATGCGTCGCGGATCTCGGTGAGCAATACCTGATCGGGCGTCGGACCGGCAGGCGGCGGTGGCGGCTCGGCCTTCTTCATTTTGTTCATGGACCGCACCATCATGAAGATAATGAAGGCCAGGATCACGAAGTCGAGCACCGCGTTCATGAAGGCGCCATACTTGAGCACCGGAGCACCGGCATCCGTGGCCTCCTGCAGCGTCGCGTAGTCACCGCCCGACAGGTTGATGAACAGCGTGCTGAAATCCACCTTGCCGAGCATCAGTCCGACCACCGGCATGATCACGTCATTGGTCATCGACGCGACGATCTTGCCGAACGCAGCGCCGATGATGACGCCGACAGCCAGATCCATGACATTGCCGCGCAGGGCAAAGGCTTTGAATTCCTTCAGCATGACTATCCCCCTTGAGTGAGAAGCAGACACCTGTTGGCAGATTTGCACAGGACAGCGTTAGGCTAAGCTCACAGGTAGCAGACCGCAAGCGGGCAGGCACTGTGAGTTTCCGGCCAGAAGGAGGCAACGTGGCTCGACAGCTTGAACTCACTTTTTTCGGTGCCACCGGCGAAGTCACCGGCTCGTGCCACATGCTGCGTGTCGGTGGCCGACAGGTCCTGCTCGAGTGCGGCCTGATCCAGGGCGGCCGGCAGCAGCAGGCCCGCAACCGGGAAGATTTCCCCTTCGATCCGCGTGAACTCGATGCGGTGGTGCTGTCACACGCGCACATCGATCACTCCGGCCGCCTGCCGCTGCTGGTACAGCGCGGCTATCAACGGGCCGATCTATGCCCAGTCGGCCACCGTCGATTTCTGCAAGATCATGCTGGTGGACAGTGCCCGGATCGCACAGAGCGACGCAGAGACCGAAAACCGCAAGCGCGAACGCAAGGACCTGCCGCTCGTAACCCCGCTGTATACGGTCGGCGATGTGGAGCGGACACTGCGCCAGTTTGTGCCGCTGCCCTACGACCAGAAGCAGGAAATCACTGCCCGGGATCAGCATCCGCTTTCAGGATGCCGGCCATATTCTCGGTTCCGCCTGTGTCGAGGTCTGGGTACAGGCCGGTGGCGTCAGCCGGAAGCTGGTCTTCAGCGGTGATCTCGGCCAGTACGGCACGCCGATACTGCGCGACCCGGCCGTGATCACCGAAGCCGACCTGGTGCTGATGGAAAGCACCTACGGCGATCGCCTGCATCGCGAACACGAGGCAACGATCGCGGAAATTGCCGACATCATCGCTGACGCAGACCACCGGCGCGGCAACATCCTGATTCCGTCCTTTGCCGTCGGCCGCAGCCAGGAACTGCTGTACCTGTTCAGCAAGTACTATGCAGCCTGGCAACTGCACCGCTGGAAGATCTTTCTCGACAGTCCGATGGCGATCCGTGCCTCGGAGGTCTACTGGGACAATCGAACAGCTCTACGATGCCAGGAAGCGCGTAGCCTGCGCGAGGGGCTGGACGGCATGCGCCCTGCTGCCCAACCTGACGCTCAGCAAGACAGCCGAACAGTCGCAGCACATCAACCGCCTGCACAGCGGTGCGATCATCATCGCCGGCAGCGGCATGTGCGAGGGCGGACGCATCGTGCCATCACCTCAAACACAATGTCTGGCGGCCGGAATGCGAGATCATCATCGTCGGCTATCAGGCGCAGGGCACGCGGGGTCGGCGGCTCGTGGATGGCAACACCTATGTGCGCATCCATCATGAAACGATACGTGTGCAGGCACGCGTACACACCATCGGTGGTCTGTCGGCACACGGCGACCAGAATGATCATGGTCGCGCTGGTACGGCTCATTTCACGCGCGCAGCCGCCGGTGTACCTGGTACACGGCGAAGCCCAGGCTGCGGCAGGGCCTGGCCACCCGGCTGCGCAAGGATGGTGCACCGGCAGTTACGATTGCCGCACGCGGCATGCGCGTGGATCTGGCCACCCTGAAACACCACGGATAAGACACATGCAGGATTACGAAAAACTCGGCGCCTTCTATCTGGGCAAACGCTACGACGCCGGCCGGAACGCCAGCTGACTGACGAACTGGTGCTGTACGACTCGCGTGACCTGACCACGCACGCCGTGATCATCGGCATGACCGGCAGCGGCAAGACCGGTCTCGGCATCGGCCTGCTCGAAGAAGCCGCCATCGACAAGGTACCGGTCATCGCAATCGACCCCAAGGGCGATCTGGGCAACCTGCTGCTCAGTTTTCCGGAACTGCGCGGCAGCGATTTCGAACCCTGGGTCGATAGCCAGGCGGCAGCGGCTGCCGGCCAGTCGGTTGCCGCATTTGCCGCTGCGCAGGCCGAGACCTGGCGCAAGGGCCTGGCGGACTGGGGGCAGTCCCCGGAGCGCATCGCAAGGCTGCGCGCCGCCGCCGAGTTTGCCATCTACACGCCGGGCAGCACGGCCGGTCTGCCGATCTCGGTGCTCGGCTCCTTCACTGCACCACCGGCAGCACTTGCGCGATGATGCCGACCTCTATCGCCAGCACGTGCAGAGCACCGTCACCGGACTGCTGACCCTGGTCGACATCGATGCCGACCCGCTATCGAGCCGCGAGCACATCCTGCTCTCGGCCGTACTCGACCAGCACTGGCAGCAGGAGCGCAGCCTCGATCTGGCCGGACTGATCGGTGCAGTCCAGGACCCGGGCTGACGAAGATCGGCGTGATGGACCTCGAGTCCTTCTATCCGGCCAAGGACCGCTTCGATCTGGCCATGCGGCTCAACAACCTGCTCGCTGCACCAGGCTTCGAGGCCTGGACCGAGGGTGAGCCGCTGGATGCCGGCAAGCTGCTGTACACGGCGAGCGGGCAGCCGCGCGTCTCGGTGCTGTCCATCGCACATCTGAACGATGCCGAACGGATGTTCTTCGTCACCCTGCTGCTGAATGAAGTCATCGCCTGGATGCGCGCGCAGCCGGGCACTGCATCCCTGCGTGCCATCCTCTACATGGACGAGGTCTTCGGCTATCTGCCGCCGGTTGCCAACCCGGCCTCGAAGCAGCTGCTGCTGACCCTGCTCAAGCAGGCGCGCGCCTATCGGCCTCGGCATCGTGCTCGCCACGCAGAATCCGGTCGACCTCGACTACAAGGCGCTGTCGAATGCGGGCACCTGGTTGATCGGCCGGCTGCAGACCGAACAGGACCGTAACCACGTACGCGATGGACTGCTAGCGGCTGCCGCCGCGGGCGGACTTGACCCGGCGCAACTCGATAGATGCTCGGCTGCACTCGGCAAGCGCACTTTCCTGCTGCACAACGTGCATGAGTCCGGACCGATCCTGATGCAGACCCGCTGGGTGATGTCCTATCTGCGCGGCCCACTGACCCGTGACGACATCCGCCGCTTGGTCGACAAGCGTCCCGCAGGTCGCAGAACAGCCCACTCCAACGCCGATTGCCAGACCACCGACTCCCACTGCGACGGCAGCAAACAAACCGCTGCTGCCACCCTCGATTCCGGTGCTGTATGCCAACGTGAACCAACCGGCTGCCAGTGGCGAGCGTCTCGTCTATCACCCGCGACTGCTGGTCGCGGCACGCGTCGCGTACATCAATGCCAGATACGAGGTCGATGTGAGCCGCGATATCGTTCTTGCGCTCGAACCCGGCGAGACGACAGTAGACTGGTCAGCAGCCGAGACACTGACTCTTGATGTCAATACGCTGGAGAAAGACGCAGCAATAGACGCCGGATTTGCAGTCTTGCCACCTGTACTCAGCGACCCGGACAACTTCAAGGGCTGGCAAGGCAAGTTCCGCACCTGGCTGCGCACTGACCACCCGCTTGTCATCTGGCGCAACAAGGCGCTGAAGGAACTGTCCCGGGCAGGCGAAAGCGAAGCTGCCTTCCGCATTCGCCTGCAACAACTCGCACGCGAGGCACGCGACGCGCAGTCCGACGCCCTGCGCGACAAGTATGCAGCGAAGTTCAACACACTCAACGAGCGCATCCGGCGTGCAGAACAAGCCGTCGAGCGCGAACAGGAACAGGCCACCGGCTCGAAAATAGACGCAGCGGTATCGGTTGGTTCCGCCCTGCTCGGCGCACTGTTTGGCCGCAAGCTGGTGTCATCCACATCGGTCACACGCGCAGCCACTGCCGTGCGCAAGGCCGGCAATGTGCAGAAGCAATCCGGAGACGTGCAACGCGCCAGCGACACCGTTGACTCCATCAAGGCGCAACTTGCAGAACTCGAAACTGAACTGCAGGCCGACGTTGCCAGTCTTGAAAGTGACTGGAGCGCGAAGGCCGAACAACTGGAAGAAGTTGCCGTGCGACCGAAGGCCTCTGACATTACACTGCAGTTCTGCGGTATCGGCTGGCTGCCGTTCCTTGAGGATTCCATGGGAAATCTGCGGGCGGCAGGCTTTTAATCAATTCTGGTACAGGGGCATTCCGTCATGAGCAAGGTATTCACCGTCCTGAAGCACGAGCTTCTGGAAATGCTCCCACCCACCATTTTCTTCTTCATCACCCTGCACATCGTTGCACTGGTGCGGATCCTGATGCTGGAGGGAACAGGGCTCACGCCTGGCACCATGGCATCGGTAACGATCGCAGCCCTCATTCTTGGCAAGTCAGTACTGCTTGCCGACCTGCTCCCCTTCATCAATCGCTACCCTGACAAACCCGCCGCTTTTAATGTCAGCTGGAAATCAGCGATCTATCTGCTGGTCGCCATACTTATTCACTATCTGGAGAAACTCATCGACTTCTCACGGGAAGCGGGCGGGATCATGGCCGGCAACGAAAAACTGCTGGCAGAAATCATCTGGCCACATTTCTGGGCCGTCCAGCTGCTGTTGGGAATGCTGATCGTGTTCTACTGCACGATGGATGAAGTGGTCCGCATCGTTGGCGGTGACAAGGTACGACGCATGTTTTTTGGGCCAATGCAGGGAGCGGATCGCGGCTGAAGCCGCTCCCACCCACAATTCATTCGACCGCAGGAAGCTCAAGGATTGCCAGCAGCCCGGGCTGATTGTCCTCCAGACGCAGACTGCCGCCGTGCAGGCGTGCCACCGCAGCCGCGAGACTCAGGCCCAGCCCGGCCCCATCGCGCGACGGCGCATTGCCCAGACGTACAAAGGGCTCGACGGCGCGGCCGCGTTCGTCGGCCGGAATACCGGGACCGGTATCAGCAACCGTCAACACCAGACGGCCGCTCTCGATATGTACCGCCAGCCGCACACTGCCACCCGACGGTGTGAACTTGAGTGCATTGTCGATCAGGTTGGCAACCGCCTGCGCCAACAACTGACGGTGCCCCATGACCTGCTGGCCAGGCTCGGGCAATACCATCAGGGCAACGCCCTGCTGTTCTGCCTGGGGCTGATAGAGTTCAGCCAGTTCAGCCAGCAGTACATCCATCGCCACGGCTTCCGGACGCGCACCCACCGCACCACTTTCAGCTTCGGCGATCTGCAGCAGGGCCGTGAGCACGCGCTGCATGTGAGTCGAGATCCTGCAGCGTCACCTCCACGGTTTCACGCGACGCCCCGTCCCCAGGCTCAGCCAGCGCCCGCTCCATACGCAGCCGCATGCGGTGCATCGGACTGCGCAAATCATGTGCAGCACTGTGCAACGAAGCGCGCAGGATTTCCGTGGTGCGCGCGAGACGCGCCAGCAACGCATTTACCTCGCCGGCCAGCGTATCGAACTCATCTTCCACACCCACCACCGGCAGACGGCGCGACAGATTGCCGCCGAGAATTTCCGCACAGCTGCGACTGACATCGGCAACACGCGCCAGGATGCGCTGACTCTGCCGGTAACCGATGCCCAGCGCGAGAATCGTCACCAGCAGGCCGCCCACGCCGGCTGCCACCGCAAAGCGCCGCACCAGGGCATAACGCTCGCTGAGATCAGTGCCGACCATCAGACGCAGGCCGGGCGCCAGTTCCAGCACCATCGCCCGTACCGGACGCTCATTCTCGAAGCCGCCCTCCTGGACCAGGATCTCGAAATCGACCCACGAGCCACTGCCACGCCGCATCGTCGGCCATGCCGGCAGGTTGCCGGCCAGCACGAAACCCTGTTCATCGCTGAGCAGATATACCGCGTTGGTCCGACTCCAGTTTTCAGCGCGCAGATTCAGCTCGGCAGCCAGAGTGCGCACACCGCCTCGTGCATAGGCTTCGATAAAACCCGCCGCGTCCCGCTCGATGGCAGTATCCACTTCCGCATCGATAAAACGGGCCGTGAGCAGATAGATGACGAACACGAGCGCCAGCAACGCCGCTGCAAAGATCGCCGCATACACCACCGACAAGCGCAGTGCGGAGGTGCGCATCTCAGTCGGCCCGTACCGTATAGCCAGCGCCGCGTACGGTATGGATCAGCGGCCGGTCGAAGTCCCGGTCGACTGCCTGACGCAGTCGGCTCATGTGCACGTCGATCACATTGGTCTGTGGATCGAAATGCAGATCCCATACGCCTTCGAGCAGCATGGTGCGCGTCACCACCTGCCCGGTACGACGCAGCAGATACTCGAGCAGCTTGAACTCGCGCGCAGTCAGTTCGACGCGCCGCCCGGCACGCGTGACGGTCCGCGCCAGGATATCCATCTCCAGATCGGCAAGACGCAGCTTCATTTCCGGTGCCGGCGCCACCTGCCCACGGCGCAGCAGCGCCTCGATCCGCGCCAGCAGTTCCGACAGTGCGAAGGGCTTGGTCAGATAGTCGTCGCCGCCGGCACGCAGACCCTCGACGCGATGATCGACGGAACCGAGCGCCGACAGGATCAGTACCGGCGTGCGATTGCCCTGCTTGCGCAGCACCTCGATGACCGTCAGGCCGTCGAGGTACGGCAACATGCGGTCAGCGATGATGCCGTCGTAGCTGTGCTCGGTGGCATGAAACAGACCGTCGCGGCCATCGACCGCGTGGTCTACCTGATAGCCCGCTTCAGTCAGCGCCTTGACGAGATACCCGGCGGCGTCGCGGTCGTCTTCGATCAGCAACAGATGCATACCGCAATCCTAGCAGGCCGAAGGCCACCGAAAACATTTCAGCTCCTGATGGTCAGTGGCAGAAACAGCCGCACCTCATCGCGCTGGACCAGTAGCGGGATCGGCTGACCGGTCGGCAGTTTCTTCACCAGGCCGGCCAGTTGCTCAGGGCTGTCGACCGAATGACTGCCGAGCTTCAGAATGATGTCGCCGTCACTGATGCCGGCCCGGGCAGCGGGCCCCTCCGCGACACCGACCACCAGCACACCGCCCGTCTCCACGCCCGATTCCTCGCGTTGCTCGGGCGTCAGGGCCACCACCTGGATATTCAGCACGCCAGATGCCGGCTCCGCTGCATTGACCGCCAGCTTCTCATCTTCGGCTGGCTTCAGCGCAGCGACGGTCACGGGAATCGTGCGCGCGCCCTTGTCCCGCCACACCTTCAGCTTGACCGTGGTACCCGGCGCAGTCTCCCCGACCATCGGCGGCAGATCGCCATGCTGGACGATATTGCGACCGTTGAACTCGAGGATGACGTCACCCGCCTTGAGGCCCGCGCGACTCGCCGGCCCGTTCTTGTCGACCTGCCCCACCAGCGCACCGACCGGTTTATCGAGCGCAAAGGACTGTGCAAGCTCACTGTTGAGCCCCTGGATTCCCACCCCGAGCCAACCCCGTTCGACACGGCCAGTCGCAGCCAGCTGACGCGCAACATTGGTCGCGACATTGACCGGGATCGCAAACGACAGGCCCATGTAGCCACCGCTGCGGCTGTAGATCTGCGAGTTGATGCCGACGACCTGGCCGCGCAGATTGAACAGCGGCCCGCCCGAGTTGCCCGGATTTACCGCTACATCCGTCTGGATAAATGGCACGTAGTTGCCGTCCGGCAGACTGCGCCCAACGGCACTGACGATGCCCTGCGTCGCCGTGTGCTCAAGCCCGAAAGGCGAACCGATGGCCAGCACCCAGTCACCGACTTCAAGCGTCGATGAATCGCCCATCTGCACTACAGGCAGACCCGTGGCTTCAATCTTCAGCAGCGCCACATCGGAGGCCTTGTCGAGACCGATCAGCTTCGCAGGTCTTCTCGCTGTTGTCAGCCAGCTTGACCAGAATCGAGTCGGCACCTTCGACCACATGTGCATTGGTCAGTATCTGGCCATCAGCGGAGATAATGAAACCCGAGCCCAGCGAGCGGGCTTCGCGAGGTCCGGGCATCGGCATGCCGCGGAAATGACGGAAGAACTCCTCCATGCCGGGTGGCATTCCGGGCGGCATGCCACCACTACCGGGTCCACGCAGCGTCCGGTTTCTTGTTCTGTTGCCATCGATCTGCTGCGTCGTGCTGATATTGACGATACTCGCCTGGTTGGCCTTGATGATGGACTTGAAGTCAGGCAGCTCGGCATGGACCGGCATACTGAAAAAAATGATGGCAAGCACTGCAGAGAACAACACTCCGCAACGTGCGCCAGAACCCGGGACAGTCATCGGCATCTCCTGCGCTTCGCGACCAAATACAGGGCAAGCATGAACCGGCCCCCCTCGCGGGAGCCTTGCGTAGACCTTAAGAGTTCTTAAGGAGCCGGATCGACGTCGATGCGCACCAGCTTCATGCGTCCCGAGGCGCCACTCTTGATGGAGACTGCAGACTTGCGGCACTTGAAGTGGCGCGCAATGAGTGCGAGAAGCTCCTCATTGGCCTTGTTATCGACTGGTGCAGCTTTGAGTCGCGCCAGCCAGGTGCCATCTTCAAGCTGCTCGATGGCGCTGACACGCGCGTTGGGCTTGACCTTTAGCTGGATAACGATCGACACGGACGCGCAATACCCCACCACCCGGCTTTGGCCACTCGATTCGGTTTCACATTCATTTTTGGTTTCTTGTACCTGTATCAAGTGACGTTCAACGCTGCTTTCAAGCCGGCGTCGCAAACTTCAGTCCAACAATACCGGCAACGATAAGCGCTACGCTCAGCAGACGAGCCATATTTGCCGGTTCACCGAACAGCACGATGCCGAGCAGCACAGTACCAACCGCACCGACACCGACCCAAACGCTATATGCCGTGCCAACCGGAAGCCCCCGCATGGCGATTCCCAGCAACCAGAGACTGATTACCGCCGACAGGACTGTGCCGACAGTAGGCCACAAACGGCTAAAGCCCTCGGTGTACTTCAATCCGATAGCCCATCCCACTTCGAATAGCCCTGCGAGAACCAGAATAGACCACGCCATGTATCTTCCTCTGCCAGCTTGACCCTGGAGCGGCGAACGCGTCTGACGCCGCGTTATACGCCACGATCCGCCGGACCTACCTGGAACAGCGGGTTATGGGCTACCTCCCACAGGTGGCCATCGAGATCCTTGAAGTAGCCACTATAGCCACCCCAAAACACTTTTTGCGGTTTCTTCGCCAGGGTTGCACCCGCCGCGACAGCCTGCGCGACGACCTCATCAACCTCTGCTTCTGAACCGACGTTGTGCGCCAGCGTGAATGCTTCGAAGCCAGTCCCTTCAGCCGGAACGTGGGCATCCTCGGCCAGGGATTCGCGACCATACAGACCCAGCCACGCACCATCGAGGGTGAAGAAGGCTACTTCTGGCGGTGACTCCATTCGGGGAAAGCCAAGCCCTTTCTCATAGAACTCAATTGCCGCAGCGAGATCACGGACGCCGAGAGTGATCATGCTGATCCTGGGCTTCATCAGCTGGACCTCACTGATTTCCGAGCAGGTCCGCGCCTACTTCTTCTCAGGCACAACCTCAGCGGGCGGCGGCGTCTCTCCGGACGAGGAATTCTTCCGTTGAGCCTTCTCATCCTTCTTTTTCTGCTTGGCCTGCTCTCGCTGGCGCTTCGCGAACTGGTAGTTTGGTTTCATAAGTTAACTCATTCCTTTCGAGATTTGTGACGCCTACGATACCGTGCTTTCACGCCTTTTTCACAAACTCTGATTTGAGCTGCATCGCACCGATTCCGGTGATTTTGCAGTCGATATTGTGGTCGCCATCGACAAGGCGAATATTCTTGACCTTCGTGCCGACTTTCACCACAGATGATGAACCCTTGACCTTCAGATCCTTTATCACCACGACCGTATCGCCATCGGACAAAACCGCACCATTGGCATCCTTGACAGCGACCTCACTCTCCGCCACATGCTCATCAGAACCCATCGTCCATTCGTGAGCACATTCAGGACACACCAGCATTGCGCCGTCCTGGTACGTATATTCGGAATTGCACTTGGGACAGGGGGGCAAATCAGTCATGGATACGTCTCTCACTATTACAGGGGCACAGGCAGGATCAGGCATTGCGGTCCCTGCAGAAGGCCACAATGTCGCGCACCGTGGCAAGACTGATATCGGGGCAACACATCGGCAGTATATCGGTACCGTGGATCGTACCCATCACCTGCCGGCATCTGGCGCGCACGCCATTGGCTATCAACAGCCGATAAAAGTTGATGCCCTCGTCACGCAGCGGATCACATTCATTCACACTGATCACGGTTGGCGGCAGCCCCCGTACATCGTTGCCGGAGGCAAAGCCTGGCCAGGCCAGCGGATTGCGCGCATTGAATGCCTCGATTCCGTAAGCCATCGCGCCGCGGTTATCGTGCAGGTCCATCAGGATACCGTTGTTTTCAACAGACGACGGGTTCTGCGGCAACGGCCATTCACCTGCGATGTACGGGCAGAGTGCATACAGTCCCTTGATCAGTCGCAACTCACCGTCCCGCTTCAGCTTGAGGCCCGTTGCAAGGCTGAGGTTGCCACCACCGCTTTCTCCAGCCACGACGATGCGGGAGGTATCGATATTCAACATCGCACTGTTCGTGTGCAGCCATTTCAGACCGGAGATGCAGTCGTTCAGGCCGGCTGGGAAGGGTGCGACTTCCGGTACTGATGAGGGCGTCAGCGCATTACGAAAATCCACCATCGCCACCGCCACACCCTGTGCGGCAATGATTCTGGCCCACGCACGGTAGTGACCGTCATAGCAGGACATGATCTGCATGCCGCCACCGTGGATGTAGTAGACGCAAGGCAGGATTTCCTGCGTATCCGGACGCACGAAGCGGATATTGATGTGATTGCCATCGGGCTGCGAAAGCACGGAGTGCTCACGCACCAGCAGTCCGGCAGACGGCGCGACGGTCTCGTTATCCATCACGTCGAAAACACCCTTCAGGGTGATCGCCATCTGCCTGGCCGCCGCGCCGCTCATCTCGGCAAGCAACTCTTCACGGCTGGCAACATCATGCGCTGGCTGCACAGTCATGCTCCCGAACCAGGCCTTGATGCGTGGGTCGATACGCGGGTCGTCAGCGATTCTTGAGGGCATCCCCGATCCTTGCAAACTGTACTGAATCAGGTGCTATGTTCGCATTCCGGACCGCTGAACGCACAATAATGAATGGAGGATGACATGACTGATCAATCCATGGCAGGCCGCGTCTGCATCATCACGGGTGCGGCCAGCGGGATGGGACGCATCGCCGCTCGTGAACTGGCGAAGATGGGTGCAACAGTCATCATGAATGACCGGGACGTCAAAGACGGCCACGCAGCCCGGGCAGAAATCGTCCAGCTATCGGGCAACGAGCGGGTGGAGTTCATCGCCTGCGACATGGGTGAATTCGAGCAGGTGCGAGCCTTTGCCGCTCGGCTTCTGGATAAATACCCGGCCATTCACGTGCTGATCAACAACGCGGGGCTGACCGACCCCGAGTACCATCTGAACAGTGCGGGCCATGAACAGCATATGTCGATCATGCACCTCGGCCACTACCTGCTGATCGATCTGCTGCTCGACCGACTGAAGGCCAGTGCGCCGGCGCGCATCATCCAGATCTCATCCGACGCACACAAAGCCGGCCCTGGCATCGATTTCGACGACATGCGCTGCGAAAAGCTCTGGAAGGGCGGACGCTATGCGAACTTCGGCGCATTCCAGGCCTATCACCGCGCCAAGCTCGCCATGCTTTATGCGACCTACGAACTCACTGAGCGTTTTGCCGGAACAGGCGTCACGATCAATGCAATATCGCCGGGCTACTTTGTCAACACCAATGTGTTCCGACACATGCGTGGCATCACCAAGCTAGGCGTGCGACTGCTCAGGCCGCTGTTCAGCGACCCGGAGCGCGCAGCACAGACCTATGTCTTTCTCGCTTCATCACCGGAAGTCGAAGGCGTGTCGGGAAAATACTGGGAGCACTGCAAGGAAAAGCAGACTTCACCGATGTCGCATGATCGCGCGATACGGGAACGTCTGATCCGGTATACCGAAGACGCGCTCGGACTGTCGCGCTGATGACCTGAACGCCGGCAGCGTCAGCAGCTATCGTCTTGCAGGCGTGCCAAATACAAAACGATCGAGGACCAGCGGCCCATTGCCGTGCACGACCAGGTACAGCAGCATGCCGCCCCAAAGCACGTGCTGGGCAACGGCGGCCTCGAAACCTGCCTCTAGCAACACATGCGCGTAGGCGACAACTGCCAGCAGGTTGACTGCCGAGAGACCCAGCGCACCGAGCCGGCCCAATAGACCGAGCCCCAGCAGTATCGGGAACAACAGTTCAGCCGCTGTTCCAGCCCAGGCCGCTGCCGTCGGCGACAGCAGCGGCACGCGATACTCTTCCTGAAACAGAAACAAGGTCATGTCCCAAGCCTGGGTTTTGAGCCAACCGGATTTCAGAAACTGCCAGCTCACCCAGAGCCTGACCCCAAGCGCGAAAAGTGGCTGCAGGCGGTCGAGCCCGCGTGCAAGCAGGCCAACAGGACTGACGATAGCCGAAAGAATATTCATTCACGAACTCCGGTGATTCAGACTTACTGGCGAGTGCCCACGATCAAGCCCTGCCCCACCCAGCTGTGCAGCCAGGTAGCCAGCATGGCCGGCGCATCTGCAGCGGGAATCCCCGCCTCCGCCACCAACTGTGCCGCTGTATCGGCAAAGCTCGCCCCGCCACGCAGCGCATCCAGCGCCACATCTTCAGCAGCAGCCATGGGCCGGTACAGCACTTCGAGATCTCGCCGCCAGATCAGCCATGCACGGATTTCTCCGCTGAGCGGTACGCCCGATACCTGAGCTGAACTCGTCTGGGCCTTCCACCACTCAACCACCGAAAACTGCAGATCGAGCCGACGCAGTGAAGGATGAAACCCGAGTGTCAGCTCTGGCCAGTCCTGCGGCGAGATCGCGCGCAGCGCGGCGGCATCAAGCGGCGTTGCACTGGCAGCATCGAAGGCCTCACTCAGCGTCCATTCCAGTGTGGCAAGTTCGGCCAGACACAACTCACTCGAGTACGGCGGCGTCTTGCCCAGGAACTCCGGCAGGTGGCGACCGAACCAGCGGATGGAGTAGTGATGCGAGGGGCTGGCCGATATGTAGTCATGCGCCAGCTCCGCAAAGCGGCTGTCACCGAGCAATGCCTGCAAAGTCGGATAGTCGGTCTGCAGCGCCTCAAGCAGACGCAGCCGGTAGGCCTCCGCATAGACGGTGGCACCGACCGCCGTCACAACTGTCGCCGGATACTGGCCTGTATTGCGCAGCACATAGCTCTGGAATGCGGCCTGCAGTTCGCCCAGCGATGGAGCAAGGCTATTCATGCGGCACACCGCCAGGCGTCTTCGCCGATCTCGCGCACCATCGCCAGCTCGGCAAGCAGCTCACCCAGCTCAGGGATATCCTCATCGCGCTCGATCATGGTCGGCAGTGGACCAAAGCGACGTGCCGCAGCCCGGTAAAGATCCAGTACGGCAGGAATCACGGCACGATCATGCGTGTCGATGATGATGTCACCCCGATCAAAATGGCCGGCCAGGTGAATCTGCCGGACTCGCTCTACAGGCACGCCCTGCAGATAGACCAGCGGATCAAAGCTGTGATTACGGGCGCTGACATAGACGTTGTTGATATCGAGCAGGAGATGACAATCGGCCTGCTCGGCCACAGCGCGCAGGAATTCCCACTCAGGCATCGTCGAATGTGTGTAGCTGATGTAGCTGGAAACATTCTCCAGCAGGATCTGCTGACCGAGCAGGTCCTGCACCTGCTGCACGCGCGATACCACGTGCCGCAGGGCTTCTTCGGTAAACGGCAAGGGCATCAGGTCGTGCAGATTGATGCGGCCGATCCCGGACCAGCACAGGTGATCGGAAATACAGCTGGCGTCGATGCGATCTGCCAGCGCCGCGAGCTGGCGAATGTAGGTGATATTCAGCGGATCGGTGCTGCCGATAGATAGCGATACGCCATGCATCGCCATCGGGTAATGCGCCCGGATACGCTCCAGATAATGCAGTGGCTTGCCACCATTGACCAGGTAGTTCTCGCTGAGGATCTCAAACCAGTCCACATCGGCGGGTAGCGTTTCAAGGATCGCGTGGTAATGCTCGCGCCGCAGCCCAAGCCCGAAGCCTGAACACGCGGCAGCACTTGCTGAACGGTTTTGTGTCATGGGTGTGCTCCGCTGACCGGGAAAACGGCCGGGCCTGTATTGCAGGCCCGGCCGTCACTGCCTACTTGGCGCGGATCTCGCCACCCTGGGCATCACAGTCCGTTTTGCTGATCACCAGATAACCCTGGCCCTTGCAGCTGTTCTGACCCTGACAGGCATTGGTAGCGGTTGCGCAGGCGCTCTTGCCCTTGCAGGCATTGACGCCGTAACACTTGACCGGTGCCTGCTGCGTGCCATTGGCACTGTCAGCCGCATGGACAGCGCCTGCGGCAAACAGCAGTGCGGTTGCAGCGGCCAGTGCAGCCCCCGAAGTCTTGTTGATGTTATTCATGCTCACAGTCTCCTCATGGGTTGATATGCCCACATTGGACGGAGCCAGCATGAAAACCTTACAGCGGATCAGGACTCCGACCGGTCAGAACGACCAGCCGGCATGCGCTGGCGCGCACGGAGCCCGGCGCAGGCCTTGCGCAGAAAGAGCGTCTGCTTCTCGAATTGACGACAGGCCGAGCACATCAGCAGGTGCAGCCGAACCTGCATCCGCTGCCACCGGCTCAGCTGCTCATCGAGCGAGCGTGACACCAGTGCTGAAGTATCCCGACACGACATCATGACGATTCATTCTCCCTGGTGCCCATGAACCAGCGCTTGTCGAGGCAATCGCGCAAGCGGATCCGCGCCCGATGCATGAGTACCCAGTAGTTAGACCTGGAAATCTCCAGATCCTTACAGATCTCTTCTGCTTCCAGCCCCACCAGTTCGCGCAGCAGGAACGCCCGACCGGCAATACCGGGGACCGCACGCATGCAGGTCTCCAGCACCAGCCAGAATTCTTCTTGATCAAGTGCCTGGTCCGGGTCGCTCCATGCCTGTGGCCTGGTGACCCAGCGATCATTACTGGCAAACACACGGTCAAGAAAATCCTCATCGGACTCATTGCCAGCCGCCAGATCAGGGATGGCGATCGCATCACGGGACTGCGCCCTGAAATAGTCAATGACCTTCCGCTTCAGGATGCCGATCAACCAGGTCCGGAGGGAGGAATCACCGCGAAAAGAAGCCCGGGCCTGCAAGGCTGACAGGAATGTCGCCTGCACCAGGTCCTCGGCAAGTGTCGCATCACGAAGCTGCAGAAGAGCGTAACGATAGAGCGCGTCCCGGTGCGCACCGAGATCGGCCAGCGCATCGTCTGGCACATTCTTTTCGTTTGCTGACATACCACACAGGCAAGGCCAGAAGGTTCGGCGAGATTGCCCGACTCGGGTTCATCCAGCAAGCGCACTGTCCGAGAGCACACGGACGGCCCGCTGCATTCTGTACACCGTATCGCCAGCAACCCCGCCGTAACCGTAACTCCTCGACACAGACAAGGAGGCTTGTTTCAGCTACTGCGCTGAAGGGGTGCAGCTTTTTCGCAGTCTGGTGACACCGGCAGGCCGTCAGTATTTACGTCTTGCCTGTACAGGGGGGGGGAAGTCAGGTTAGAGCACTCCTTCGACCCACCGGTGCCGCCCTACTGTCAACTGCTGCCGCTCCTTCGGCTTGCCTGTATTCCCGTGAGGGGTGTCTCTCGGGACTACGGTTGCCATAGTGAACGAGGCCCCCTCGCGGGAGCCTTGCAGGCAAGTTAAGAGTTCTTAAGGATCGGGACTGAGGCCGGCAAAGGCTTCCCGCCAAGTGCCGGGCGGGACGGCGGGATCGTTGACCAGCTCAAAGGTCTTGCGGCGGGCTGCCGGATTGCGCAGGGCTTCGATCAGCACCAGCGCCAGATCATCACGCGACAGGGTACTACGCAGCAAAGGTCGCCACTGATCGCCTTGCTCAAAGCGCAAGCCCAGCTCGCCGGCCGGCGTATTGACCAGCCCACCGGGCCTGACGATCGTGTAAGACAGACCGCTCGCACGCAGGTACTCCTCACCTTTCAGCCGCCAGCCCAGAGCGCCTTTGGTGGCTTTATTGAAGGGATGTGCAGGATCCGTGACGCCGATAGCCGTCAGCAACACAAATTGTCTGACCTGCGCTGCCACCGCCGCATCCACCAGATTCTTCACGCCACCGTAATCGACGAACTCAGCACTGTTCGGGCCACTGATCTGATTGGCACCGATGACGCTGATCACCTGCGTCACGCCACGCATCGCGGCGGCTACCTGCGCCGGATCGCGCACATCGCACTCCACCCAGTCGATGTCGGCAAAGGCGGGACCAAGCCGCTTCAGCGCATCCTCACGGCTGCGGGTGAGCGCCCTGAAGCTGGCACCCTCCTCGCGCAGATGCTCGACGACGAAGTGACCGGCACGCCCGGATGCGCCGGCGATGAGAATCAGTTCGGCCGGCTCTGCCGCAGCGGTCGACTGTTCAGCGTCCGGCTGTACCGTGCAGCTGGCCAGCAACATCAGCGCCACAGTTCGCAGCATTCTTCGCATCATCAACCCTCAGCTCAGCGGCATTGCATCGAAGGCAATGCTGATGCGCTTCTCACCCGAAGTAAACGGAATCGTGCGGTGATAGAAAGCCGATGGAAACAGCGCAAGCCGGCCCTCGCGTGGCGCCACCACCCGCACTTCGGCTGGCGCCTGCACCAGCAGACGCTCCGGTGGGCGGCTGAAT
Organism: uncultured Gammaproteobacteria bacterium; assembly: GCA_963698405.1. Lineage (GTDB taxonomy): Bacteria > Pseudomonadota > Gammaproteobacteria > Steroidobacterales > SHZI01. Next base: position 65,923 of record CAVOQT010000005.1, on the reverse strand, counting down.
TCGAGCGCGCCGGCGATCAGCTGCCGGATCGGCTGCATCAGGCATCGGCTGCATGTCGCTCGGCACGCGCACGTAGTAGGCACCGCTCAGCCAGCCCAGCGGATGCATATGCGGTGCCTGGTGCCCGCCGGGCCCGAGCACCGTACCCCAGACGCGCAGCGTCCAGCGCTCTGCGGCACGCGCCATCATCGGATGCGTCGCCAGTCCGGTCTGCCTGAAGTGCGCGGCGCTGTCACGCACCGCCGTATTGATCAGCTCACGCAGCGCAGAGAGCGCCGGATGTGCATCCAGATCGAGTTCGCCGGTCTGGCCGCCGAGCCGCGTTGCCTTGCCGAGCGGATTCAGGGCCAGCGAAGGATCATTCTCGATGCACTGGCCGAGCTGTGCATTGAAGTCAGCAAGATCTGCAAAGCCGGCCGGCACCTGCGGCTCGATCACCCGCACGCAATGCTCGAGATCGAGGATCTGCCGTGCCTCATCGGCACGACCGGCATCGCGCAGTGCATAGGCATACACCGTCAGCACCATGCACTCGCCCGGATGACGGGCCAGGAAAGTCTCACAGAGCGTCAATGCAGCCTGCATTTCACCTGAGGCCGCCAGCAGGTTGGCCAGATCGGCAGTGGCACGCGCATTGTCCGGATTGATGCGTACCGCACTACGCAGGATCGCGATCGCTGCCGCACGCTCACCGAGCATGCGCCGCGCCAGACCGAGATTGATCAGCGCCATGTCATCGGCCGGCTGGATCTTCAGCGCACGTTCGAGATCGGTGACCGCCGCCTCGTAACGCTCGATACCGCACAGCACGGCGCCGCGCGCGATCAGCAGCAGCGGCTGGCCGGGAGAGTCCTTCAGCGCGGCATCGCACTCGGCCAGCGCCTCTACACCACGGCCCGCTTCCAGCAAGGTGTTGATCAGATTGCAGCGCACCTCGATATCGTCGGGGTCCAGCGCCAGGGCCCGGCGATGACACTCGACAGCCGCATCGACATGGCCACGGTATTGCAGCAGCGCACCGAGATTGGCCAGCGCCCGCAGGTGCTCGGGTTCCAGATGCACGGCGTCGCGCAAAGCCTGTTCCGCGCGCAGCAAATCGCCCGTCGCCAGATAACAGAGGCCGAGTTCAGCAGCTGCCTCCGCATCCTCCGGTGCTGCTGCGCAGGCCTGTTGCAGCAAGCCCAGCGCGCGCCCCGCATCGCCCTGCTCGCGCAACAGCACGCCGCGCAGGCGCAATGCCTGGGCGTGCTGCGGCTCGACTTCAAGGAATCGCGCATAGCACTCATCCGCGGCATCGAAGCGGCCAGCTGCGATGCAGGGACATCGCCTCTTGCAGGAGCTTGCGGGATGCGGGTTGATCGGTGGAGGTCACGGGTGGGTCTCAGTTCAGTGAGCGGCCTGATGACCAGAGACGTAATCCGATGCGCTTGGCAATCAGGCTGAAATCCTGGTCAGTACTAAGAAGTGTCAATTTGTGCCGCAAGCAGAGTTGCGCCAGCAGGGCGTCGATCGTGCCGATCTGAATCCCGGACTGACGGCAAGCATTACGCAACTCAGCGGCTGCAATGTGGTCGTTTCTATCCGGAGCCACGAGCGGCAAAGTCGCGAAGTGTTCGATGATCTTTGTCCTGGAGCGTGGTCCGGCGAAGCCCTGCAATAACTCCTGCAATACCAGTCCGGTGGTAAAAATCTGCTCGCCGCGATCAAGAGCCGCAGCAAGTGCAATAACCTCAGGCTGCTGGTCGACCACATCCCGTCGCAATGCGAGAGACCAGACGCTGGTGTCTACAAACAGGCTCACTACCGACTGCGCTCAGCCTTGATGTCAAAGCTGTGATCCCACTCAAGCTGGCCCATCAGTTCACGCAGGCGTTTCTGACTGCGGCGCGCGATGAATTCCTGCAAAGCACGGGTAACCGCTGCCTTCTTGGTCCGTTCCCCGCTGACAGCCAGGGCCCGCTCGATCAGTTCGGGATCGATATCCAGATTGGTTGCCATGTGTAAACCTCCACACACTAGGCTACACAATAAGACGATCCGACGCCAGTATCGAATCAGCAGATTTCCGTCACTTTCTGCGCAGCGTCAAGCTATGCGAGACCATGCTCCACGCTGCCAGCTTGTAGTCCGGCGTGATGCCGGCATTGGCGGGGCTGGTAGATGGCAAGCTCGTGTAGTGCAGGTCGGGGAAGCTGTCGTCAACACCCGGCAGCACCAGCCTTCTGTACAGCTCGGCCGCTGCCTTGCCATTGAAGAACACCTGCGTGATTTGCATGTGCTGTGAGAAAAAACCGGCGAAATCATTGGGCAAAGCCGAGGCGCGCTTGATGCTCGCATCGAGGCTGCCCGGACGCTGACAGGATTCGAGCACATCCCAGAGTGCAACGCGGTGCGCGATCAGTGCCTCAAGTCGCTCTGCGTAAGGTGCCTCACGATCGAAAGCAAACAGCTCCGCGACGATCGGCCAGAAGCGGTTGCGCGGCTGGGCGTAGTACTGCCCGGCCGTCAGCGAGGCCACGCCCGGCATGGAGCCGAGGATCAGCACACGGGCATCGGGGCGGGCGACCGGCGGGAAACTGTTTACGCGCATGGGCTCAGACCGATTCGTGGCATCTTCAGTTTCCCGGCACACCATTATCAGGAGGCATCATGTCAGAGCACACAGCCATCATCCGCTGGCAGAACAGCGCCACGACCATGGAGTACGACAGCTATCCGCGCGATCACGACTGGGAATTCCCCGGTGGCCCGGCTGTGCGCGGCTCGGCCGCTGAAAGCTATGGTGGCGGCAAGGGCTGCATCGATCCCGAAGAAGGCCTGGTCGCCTCGGTTTCAGCCTGCCACATGCTGACCTTTCTCGCCGTCGCAGCGAAAAAGAAGATGGTCGTGGCCAGCTACACCGACACGCCGGTCGGACATCTGGGAAAGGACGCTGAGGGCCGGATTGCCGTGACCCGCATAGAGCTGCGACCGGTGGTGCAATTTGGCCCCGACACTGTGGTATCAGCTGAAGATCTGCGTCGACTGCATGACTCGGCACACCGCAACTGCTTTATCGCCAACTCGATCAAGGCGGAAGTAAGCGTCGCACAAAGCTGAGCGCGTGCTCAGCGCAACCACTTCTGCTTCGCACTGAAGCCCTGCTTCCACAGCCAGGTTTCGGTGTAGAGGATCTTGTCGGGAATGATCTTCACCACCTGGCGCTCGAAGGGCTTGCTGGCATCCATGGCCAGATCGCTCATCCATTCGTGCCAGCGGAAGATCTGCATGCCGTGATCCCAGCCGGGCGCATGCGGCTCGATGATCTCGGCGCGGCCGAACAGTTGCGCACCGCGCGCGCTGTGCCAGCCGTGATAGGCGCCGTGCACGGCCACCGAAATTCGCGGATCGCGCTGCAAGGCCTTGAGCTTCGGCGTGCCTGGATCGGGCAGGATGTAGAGATCGAGGCCGTCGGCGTAGTACTCGATGGGGCTGGCGATCGGCTGGCCGTTCTTGCCGATGGTGGCCATCACGCACATGTTGGTCGAACCCAGCAATTGCTGGATCCGGTCTTCGAGCTGCTCGCGCGGCAATTCGGTCATCGGCCAGGGCGGTTCAACCCAGCGATATGCAGTGCTCATGGCGTGTTCCTCGGATGATGCAAAAGATATTGATTCAGCGTGCGTGCCTCGGCCGCCGACAGTGCGGCGCGCCGCTCGGCGTAGGCGACATCCTCAACCCACAGGCGCGCGGCACGCTTTTCGATCAGCGGGCGAATCCAGCGCGAGAGACGCAGCGCATATTTCATCTGCGGCCGGTCCGAAGTGGCGAGCGTCGCTTCGATGACAGCACAACGCGTCGTCGTCGATCGGTGTGGCATGCGTCTCAACCACTGAACCCACGCCCTCACCGCCGACGATGGTCATGACGATCGTGCGCGGGTCCGGGCAGTGAAATCGCGCATCCACCTCGACAGCCAGCCGGCCGCAGCACCAGGAAGGCCACGCGCACGGTGATCTCGTCGTCGCCGCGCTCGATGACGCGCAGGCGGCCGAAAGTGTGCGGATGAAAATGCGCACCGTGCCAGGGATCCAGCCGATTGGCGAGCACGTCTTCGGGGCGGCAGCGGGCTTCCATGCGCACCATCGCATCCAGATAAGCCGCCGGACGCGGCGCCATGATCGGCCGCTCGGTGGGCTGCTCACCGCAATCATCGAGCCGCACCCAGACCAGCACGCCGTCGTCATGCACCGGCAAGGGCTGCCAAGCGCCCATCGGCCGCTCGCCGAGTTCCAGGCCGTGCCAGGGGCAAACCAGACAGCCGTTGCGCACCACGCTGTCGGCCAGCGAAGCGCCGAGATGCGGACAGGTGTCGGACGCCGCCATCAGGCCGTTCGCGCCCGGCCAGAAGACCAGCTCGCGGTCGTCGATGCGGTAGCGGCGCGGCGTGCTGCCGAACTGCAGCCGGCTATCGACCACAAACCAGCCGCCACCGGGTTTTTCCAGCGCCGTCTGCAGGGCCTGATTGATCCAGCGCGGATCGGCCTGCTGCCAGTCGGGCAATGTCGAGGTAATGGGGCGCGGCTCGAGTTCGCGACCGAAAATGATGAGCTCGCTCATGCCGGCTTCTTCCAGACCGCCGGGCCACGCAGCGCAACTGACCAGAGCGGCTCCGGGCTGACATTCCAGGCATCCAGCAAGGTGCTCGCGGCCAGAAAACCGGCGGCGGCAGCGCGCTCCATCAGCGCAGTCGGAAAGGGCAACTTCACGAAATCTCCCGCCAGGGCGAGTCCCCGCCAGGGTGTGGCTGTTTCCGGACGCATGGCGTAACTGCCCGGTGCAAAGGCCGGGCAATCCTGCCGCATCAGGAAGCGCTCTTCAATGATCTGCGCGCTCGCCGTTTCCGGATACAGCGTGTGCAGGCCGGCCAGCAATTCGCGTTTGAGTGTCGCTGTATCGTTGACCCTCAGGCAGCGCATAGGCATGCAGTTCGACGACCGAGCCACCGGTGCGTGCTGCCCAGTCGCGACTTTCATCTTCGAGCAACTCGAATACGGAAATGTTGTCCAGCGGTCCGACGCCAGCGGTGCCGGCAAACTGTGCGCGTCCGGTGGCGACCGGACGGTCCAGCCACAGACGCCAGACGGCAAAGGCATTGGTGACGCGCAGCGTGTCAATCGATCTGCGCCAGTCCGCATCATCGAGCGTCGGTGAGGCAGCGACCAGCGACTTGATTGCCGACACATCGGTGGCCAGTACCACCGCATCGGCGGTGAGCGTATCGCGATCGGTTTCAAGCACCCAGCTTGCGTCGCACCGGATCAGGGAACGCGCCGACTCGCCAGTACGCAGACTGACGCCCAGACCATCGAGCAAACGACCGAGCGGATCGAATATGCAGTGCGAGAAGGGCCTGATTCGCCACATCGAAGACCAGCCCGTCGTAATTGGCCGTGAAATAGAAATGCATCATCTGCAGCAGCTCGGCGGCCGACATGTCTGCCTGCGGGTTGAAGCAGGAATGCGCGAAGACATGCAGCAGGCGTTGCCGGGCCACCGGCGGGAAACGCAGCGAATCCAGATACGCGCCGGCAGTCTGCTGGTCGAACTGCCCGTAGGTATGACCGCGCTCGAAGCGCAGCATCTCCATCGCAGCCGGCACATTCACCTTCATCAGGTCGCGCAGGCCCAGCGTCTCGGTGCGCCAGGTCAGCGTGGCGACATTGCGCAGCGGTGTGTAGCTGAGCCCGGCAAAGGATTCGTTACCGGTGGGCGTGAGGATCGGGTAGTCGGTGGTGGGAGTCAGGAAGCCGAGATCAGGATCAACCCGGCGCAGCAGTTGCCGCAGGTTGTAGTACTGCCGGAAGAAGGCGTGAAAGCCCCGCTCCATCTGGAAGTGCGTACCGTCACGCAAGCGGTCAGACCAGGCACCGGCCCGGCCGCCCAGCCAGCTGTCCTTCTCCAGCAACGTGACCCGTGCACCGCGCTCGCCAAGCACCGTGGCCGCAGCCAGCCCCGCAAGGCCACCGCCGATCACCACCACATGTGGCGGCGTCTCCAGCCGCGGCGCACGACCGCTCAGCCACGGCGTGAACACCGGTAGCGCATGTGGCGACAATGGCTTCTGCATGGGCCTATTCTGTCAGAGCCGCAAGCAAAAGGGCCGCGACATGGAAATCGACATCATCCTGAACGAATTCGCCTCGCCGCAGGAGGCTGCCGAACTCGGATTGATGGCCGAGCGTTATGGCGCCCGCGGCGTCTGGTCCAGCAACTACGGCTGGTCGCGCGATCCCTTCTTCACCCTGTCACTGCTCGCCCATCAGTCCTCACGCATCCGGCTCGGGCCGATGGCAGTCAGCGCGGCGGAACTGCATCCGCTGAAAATGGCCAACCTGCTGTTCTCACTCAACGAACTGTCGCGCGGCCGGGCCATGATCATGGTCGGTGGCGGCGGCGCCGTGCTGCAGGCCATCGGTGGCAAACGCGAACGGATGATCCGCCGCACCCGCGAGTGCCTGGAGATACTCAAGGGCGCATCGCCCGACAAGATGATGAATTACAGCGGCGAGATCTACAAAGTCTGGGGCTACCAGCCCAAGTGGCACACCGACACGCCGCCGCTGATCTATTACGGTTCCAACCACCCGCAAAGCCGCAAACTGTCCACCGAACTGGCCGACGGCCTGATCACCAGCGATTTCGTGGTACCGCTGATGAAGGACTTCATCGGCAAGGCCCATGCGGAGTTGAAGGCCGCCGGCCGCTCGACGCGCGACTTCCGCATCAGCAACTTCTGGGCCTGGCACATCAAGAAGGATCCGGCGGCATCGATGCGCGAGGCACGACGCGAACTGATGCTGCGCGGCTGGCTGGGCGAGCAGTACTTCAAGCCGTTCCTTGAGGCTGAGGAAGTGCAACTGATGCGCGCCCATGAACAGGATTTCCTGAATGCCTTCCTGCGCGGCACCGACGTGATCGAGAACGTGCCCGATGAACTGGTGACAAAGATGGTCCGCAACATCTCCTTTGCCGGCGGCCTGGACCAGATCGAACCGGCCATCGAGACGCTCAAGGCCTTCGCCGCTGCCGGCCTGACCGAAATCGCCCTGCGCGTGCACGACGATCCGGCCGATGCCATCCGCCTGATCGGTGAGCGGGTGATCCCCGCGCTGCGGCCGTAGGAGCGGCCGTAGGAGCGCCTTCAGGCGCGATAATTTGCTGGAAGATCGCGGCTGAAGCCGCTCCCACAGGAAGGCGCTCCTACCTGCAATCAGACCCGGTTCACATCGGTAGCCGGGTAGAAGTTCGCCCAGATAAACCAGAAGGCATCGCTCTTCAGTGTGGCGACCCGTGGCAGCACCTGACCGGTCGCGGTGATGCCGCGCACATCGACTGCCGTCACCGGTTCGCCGGTATCGTTATAAAACGCCGTCACGATGTCGTATTGCGGATCGTAGGCGATCACGATGCCGCGCCCGCCGACCTGCGTATTGATCAGGTTGCCGCGACTGATGATGAAGTCCTTGCTGTAGGCCACGTAATCGTCGCCGACGTTGAGTCCGAAGATCAGCGTCTTGCGCGGCAGCCGCTCGTCGAACTCCTTGATGGTGGGAAACGCCGGCTTCTCGCCCACCCACTGCAGGCTGACGCCGTTGTACATCATCACGTGCCGTGTGAGCCGGTCCCACAACGCAGCGACCGGATTCTCGCTGAAGCCTGCGATCTCATTGACGAAAACCTTCCCGTCCGGATAGAGCGCGGCAAAGCTGCGCAGGGGCATGCGGATGGTCGGCCATTCTTTCATCCGGCGCTGCGCGGAATCACCCTCCATATAGCCCCACATCTGCTGGATCGGCTCGCCCGAGTTGTGGTCCCACAGCACCAGGTTGTTCTGCAGCTGCGTCATCACCGACAGTTCCAGCGGCTGACCGTCGATGACCGGGCTGTAGGCGATGCCGAGGTTGGTGAGCCCGCAGTAGGTCATCACCACCTCTTCTCCGTCGACCTTGCCACCCTGCGCCACATGCGGCTGCAGGATGAAGTAGTCGCTGTAGCCGATCGCGCCGGTGTCGGTCTCCAGCACGATCAGGCTGATGTCGTCGATTGAGGGATAGCGCTGCCAGCCAAACCTCGCCCACTCGAAGTTGCGCTCGAAGTACGGGCGCGCATCGCTGACGGACACGAACTTGCCGCTGTGCTGCTGCGACCGGAACATCAGGTGCGGATTGATGTAGCCGCTGTAGAACAGGAACACCGCAACGCCGCTCAGGGCGATCAGCGTCTTGCGGCCGCACAGCGTGCGGTCGCGGAACCACAGCACCCAGGCGAGCAGCAGCGTACCCAGCGCCGCCACCGCCAGCAGCTGCCGGTTGTACCAGACCCACATCGTCACTTCGCGCGAGGACTGGATTACCCACTGGCTGATGTCAGCCAGATCCCTGAAGATCAGGAGATTGAGCGCCAGCGAAAGCGCCAGCAGCAGCCAGAACAGGAATCTGGTCATCGGTACAGCCCTCTGCGTTGAATCCCGGCAGCGTCAAGAAGTATCACAGCGCAAGCCGCCACGCATCCCCGTCGCGCACGATGTGGCCCGCTGACGGCGTGGCGAAGTGACTGCCGAATACCAGCACCGGCGTATCGCCGTAGCGCGAAATGAAATCCAGCCGCGTCCGCAGCGCCATAGCCTTGTCGAAATCGAAGGGGCTGGACCAGTGCGGCCGGGCCAGCTGACAGGGATGGTGCATCAGGTCGCCGGTCACCACCGCCTGCTCGCCCCGCGAGGCGATGCGTATGGACACATGGCCCGGTGAATGGCCGGGCGTCGATTCCAGCCAGACCTCGTCGGTGATGCGGAAGTCGGGTGCCACGCATTCACCCTGGCCCGTGTCGAACACCGGGCGCACCGAATCCCCGGCGTAATCGCCGAGCGCACTGACCGGCGCCTTGTCCAGCCAGGCCCAGTCCTGGGCACTGAAGATGTAGCGTGCCGACGGAAAGGTCGGCAGCCAGCGGCCGTCTACCAGCATGGTGTTCCAGCCCACATGATCCGGGTGCAGATGCGTGCAGACCACGAAGTCGACCCGCTCGCGCGCAAAGCCTGCGGCAGCAATCTCATCCAGAAACCTTCCCTGGCGCTGATTCCACTGCGGCACGATCCGCGGCTTGTCGTTGCCGAGGCAGGTATCGATGACGATGCGCTGACCGCAACTCTCGACCAGCAGCGAGTGCACGCTGCTGATGAGCTGCCCCTCCGCTGTCACGAAGTGCGGCTTCAGCCACTTGATGGCGGCGAGATTGTCCGGTGTCGCGTCCGGCAACATGATGGCCGCGCTCATCGAGGCGTCTTCGGTCTCGATGATCCGTGTGATGGTGACGTCGCCGACTCGCCAGCGCTGCATGAACTTGCTCCCCGCAACTTCGATTAGACTCCGATTCTGTATTCAATCGGGCCGATATGCGATGGCAATTTCAGCAGCCGCTCCGGTCGCAGTACTGGCCCGCATCCGCGCCCGCAGCGACGGCGAGCCGGTGCTCTGGTGGTGGCAGGGCGAAGTGCTGGGCAAGCGTCCCGCAGAGATCGCCAGACGGCTGATGCGCATCACCGGCATCGGCTTCAACCGCCTCACGCGACTGCCGGACGGTCTCTGGGAATCGAAGATGAGCGAGGCCGGCTACTACATCGATGCGGATTCCGGCGCATTCCTGGACAGCTGGACCAACCCCTGGACCAGCCGAGTCGTCACACCGCCGGCCAATCGCCTGCGTCTGCGTTACCTGATCGAAGACAGCGGACTGATCCGGCCATCGTTTCCGGGCGCACCCTTTGACGGCCAGGTGGGCGCACCGCTGATCGTCGGCGACACCGTCTGGAGCAGCGAGCGGCTTGCCGCGCAGTTTCCGGCACCGGCCACACCCGCCGTGCCGGGTGCGCCCAAGGGCCTGGCCGGTGAGCCGATGGAAGTGACGCATTTCTGCGCCTCGGTGGCCGACGTCAACAACCCGCTGCTCGCCAACGTGCCGGCCACCATGAGTCACACCACGATGTGGAGCTTCTATCCGTGGATGGGCATGGCAGCAGACGCCGGCTATGTGCTCTCGGAAATCATCGGCCGGAAGATCGCAGGTCCGGCTGACATCCCCGCAACGCTGCGCGAGCGCATCGAGCGCGACCACCCGGGCTTTCTCGCCAAACCGGATATCTGAGCCGCCGCATCAGACGCCGAGCGCGGTTTCCTTCGAGACCACCGGCCCGTCCTTCTCCCAGAACGGCGGAAAGCGCATGGCGACCGCCGAGCAGGCCAGCGCCGCAGCGTGGAAGGCCACGAACAGCAGTGCATTGCCGAACAGCGTGAAGTGCGCCAGCGCGATGCACAGGAAGGGCATGTGCCCGAACAGCACCTTTTTGGCGTTCGTCGCGCGGATGTTGTGCGGCGGAGAAACGTGGATATCCCACCAGCCCGACTGGTAGATCTGGCCATAGCCGGCCAGCACGAAGAACACCAGCAGCGCCGTGCCCCAGCGCGCGAAACCGAACTCCTCGATCACCGCCCACAGCGCCAGCGTCAGCTGGCCTGCAGTCAGCCCCCAGGCAAGTCCGAAGAGTATCTGCGGCAGCAGATAGAGTTTCCGGTCGTAAGTCAGCGTACCGCGCGGCCACCAGTAGACGTAGCCCCAGATCAGCGCGAGCAGCCAGAGTCCGGTGAGCCCCTGCCACAGCGGACTGGCTGAGATCGCTGGGCTGCAACCACGGGCGCGTACACCAGCACCTTCAGCACTCCGGTTGCACGGCTGATGACCAGAATCACGCTGAAGTAGAGCAACGCCCGCATCCACGCCAGCCGCGGGCTGTAAACGTTGTCCGCATGCCTGTTGCGCTCGGCCAGAAACAACTGCGCCAGCACGGAAGCAGCCAGCAGCACGCCGAGGACCGCATAGTCCTCCCAGCTGCCGCTATGGATCTGCGGCGTCACAAAGGAAGTTTTGGCCGTCATGCATCCCCCCGGAAAACGGCTTTCAGCAAACCCTGCTGCAGCTCGCCGACCGGATGGTCAGACGACGTAGAACAGTATCGTATAGAAGTGACAACTGCTGCCACTGACCACGAACAGGTGCCACACGCCGTGACCATGTCGCAGCCGGTGATCGGTTGCATAGAAGATCAGGCCCCCGGTGTAACACAGACCCCCGGCAACCAGCCAGGCAAAGCCCGACGGCGTGAGCGCGTACCAAAGCGGCACCACAGCGGCCAGCGCCAGCCAGCCCATGAGCAGATAGACGATCAGCGAGAGCACCCGCTTGCGTCTGCCGAGCCAGAGCTCCTGCAGGATGCCGAACAGGGCCAGGCTCCAGATGATGCCGAGCAGCCACCAGCCCCAGGTGCCGCGCAGCGATACCAGCGCGAAGGGCGTGTAGGTACCGGCGATCAGCAGATAGATCGCACAGTGATCCAGCTTGCGCAGTATCTGCTTCGCTCGCCCGCGCACGCTGTGATAGGCCGTCGAGCACACATACAGCGTCACCAGCATCGCGCCGTAGATGCTGAAGCTGACGATCTTCCAGGGATCACCGAGGCGGGCGGCGAGTGTGATCAGCACGATGGCACCGGCCAATGCCAGCCCGGCCCCGACGAGGTGGCTGATACTGTTGAAGCGCTCGCCGTAGTACATATGAGGTGGACAGCAATTCCCATCCACAGTTCAGAATCGGCGTGTCGCTTACAGCCCCAGCCGGAACACCATCAGGGCGAAGATCGCAAGAACGCCAGCAAAGGAGCCCAGTGCCAGCCACGTCCAGCGCCGGAACAGCGTATAAAACGCCCCGGGAAGTGCAGCAGCGGTACCGTGGGCTGCTGCAAGCCCCCGCAAGCTGATCTCCGCCTTCACCAGGTACACCCAGCACATGCCGGCAACCATGTAGAGCACCGCCACGGTGTAGAACCACATGGACTTGAACGGGTATTCCAGCTGCAGCATCAGCAGGTAGCCGGTGGTGGGCTGGATGACAGCGACCGGCGCCGCAATGAACCACTCCGCGCGGACCGCGTTGCGAGTGGTAATGGCAATCGCCGCCGGGTTGCCCGACCGCACCGTCGTGAGCATGAACCAGAAAGCACCGACGCCGACACCGAACATCAGGGCGGAGCTGACAACGTGGGCGAGACGAATGAACTCTGGGGCCATTGTGCCGAGTATAGGAAATTGCACGATCGCGCGAGATGCCGGGAGTGTTTTCTCTATCCGGTATTCCGCAGCCCGGCCGCCACCCCGTTGATGGAGATATGGATGCCGGTGCGCACCCGCTCGACCTCAGGGTCAGCGTCGCCACGGCTGCGATAGCGGCGGATCAGCTCGACCTGCAGATGGTTGAGCGGATCCAGATACGGAAAACGATGCTCGATCGAACGCGCCAGCGCCGTGTTGCCAGCCAGCCGCTGCGACTCGCCGGTGATCTGCGCCAGCGCCTTGCTGCTGCGCTGCCACTCGGCCTGGATGGCAGCGAACAGCCGTTTACCGAGGCGCTTGTCCTCGACCAGCTCCACATAGCGGGCCGCGATACCCAGATCGCTCTTGGCCAGCACCATATCCATATTGGATAGCAGCGTGCGGAAGAACGGCCACTGTCTATACATCCGTTGCAGCAAGGCCAATCGACGCTGGCGTCCCGGGCCTGCGCTGTCCAGCCAGCTCTCCACCGCCGTGCCGAAACCTGCCCAGCCGGGCAATGCGACACGGCACTGGCCCCAGGAGAAGGTCCAGGGAATCGCACGCAGATCCTCGATGCGCAACTCGCCGCCATCCTTGCGCGGACGCGCCGGCGGGCGCGAACCGATCTTCAGCCCGGCGATCTCGCGGATCGGCGTGGCGGCGAAGAAGTAATCGCTGAAGCGCGGCGTGTCGTAGACCAGGTGCCTGTAGGCTGCAAAGCTGAGCTGGCTCAGTTCAGTCGCAGTCTGCAGAAAGGCAGCCGGCACCGTACCCGCCTCGCCGGGCGTCGCATGCAGCAAGGTCGCCTCCAGCGTGGCCGCCACCAGGGTCTCCAGGTTGCGCCGGCCGATGTCCGGATGCGCGTACTTGGAGGTGATCACCTCGCCCTGCTCGGTAACGCGCAGCTGACCATTCACGGTGCCCGGCGGCTGCGCCAGGATGGCCTGGAAATTCGGCCCGCCACCGCGGCCGACAGTGCCGCCACGACCATGAAACAGCCGCAACACCAGCCCCTGCTTGCGCAGCGGCGCAAACAGCTCCACCAGTTCGATCTCGGCCCGGTAGAGCTCCCAGTTGCTGGTAAAGAAACCGCCATCCTTGTTGCTGTCGCTGTAACCGAGCATCACCTCCTGCTCGCCACCACTGCGCAGCACCGTATCCAGCATGCCGGGCAGCGCGAGAAACTCCCGCATGATGCTCACCGCACGACGCAGATCGCCGATGGTCTCGAACAGCGGCACCACGATCAGACTGGAACGGGCCGTGTCCGCCAGCCTGCCCTGCAGCAGGCCGGTTTCCTTGAGCAGCAGCATCAGCTCGAGCAGATCGCTGACTTCCTCGGTGTGCGAGATGATCGAGTGGCGGATCGCATCGCGCCCGTAACAGGCCAGTGCATCGCGCGCCGTCTCGAATACCGCGAGTTCATCCACCGTAGCCTGCGTGTAGGCGTGATCCACCACGCGCAGCGGCCGCGCATCGTTGAGCATCGCCAGCAGGATTTCGCGGCGGCCGGCTTCGTCCAGCGCCAGGTAGTCGCTGTGCAGGTGGGCGACGCGCAGCAGTTCGGCAACCACGGCCGCATGCTGGTCTGAACTCTGGCGCAGATCGATGGTCGCCAGATGAAAACCGAAAACCTGTACGGCACGTATCAAAGGCCCCAGCCGCGGCACCACCAGCGCCTGCGCATGATGCGAACACAGCGAAGCCTCGATCACGCGCAGATCAGCGAGGAATTCCTCTGCGCTGGCATAGGGCTCCTGCGGCTCCACCGCATGTCGCAAGGCTTCCAGACCGGTGTAGGCATGCAGCGTGGCAGCCAGCCGCGCATAGATGCCGATCAGCGCACGCCGGTAGGCCTCGTCGACGCGATGCGGGTTGTGGTCCGGCGAGCGATCAGCCAGCGCCGCCAGCTCATCGGAAACGCCAGCCAGCAGTTGCGACAGCGACAGCTCGGCGCCCAGTTCGTGCACTTCAGCCAGATAGAAGCGCAGCGCCACTTCGGCCTGCCGCTCGAATGCCGTGGCCAGCGTGGCCGCCGTGACGTTGGGATTGCCATCGCGGTCGCCGCCGATCCAGTGCCCCATGCGCAGGAACGGTGCCACCGTCTGGCCGGGCAATGCCTGCTCGATTTCCCCATACAGCCGCGGCAGCTGGCGCAGAAAAGTCGTGCGGTAATACGACAGCGCATTGTCGATCTCGTCGATCACGCTGAGCCTGACCGTACGCAGCATGCGCGTCTGCCACAGCTGCGTGACGCGCGAGCGGATCAGCAATTCGTTCTGCGCACGCGCAGGCTCCAGCTGCAGGCCATCGCGCTGCGCCACCAGTTCGGCGATCGCCCGCTCGGCATCCAGGATGCTCTTGCGCTGTACTTCGGTGGGATGCGCGGTCAGCACCGGGCTGATATGCGCGTGGGCAAGCGTCTCGGCGATCTGCCGGTTGCTGACACCTGCCGCGGCCAGACGCTCCAGGCTCAGTTGCAGCGAGCCATCCTGCAGCTGCGCACGTGCTTCCTGCTGCGTGCGCTGGCGCACCTGGTGGCGGTCCTCGGCGATATTGGCCAGGTGCGAGAAATAGCTGAAGGCGCGGATCACGCTCACCATCTGGTCACCCGACAGGCCCTTCAGCAGCCTGCCGAGCGCGCGGCCGGCGCTCGCATCCTTCTTCAGGCGGTAGGCCACCGACAGCTGACGGACGCGCTCGATCAGGTTGAAGGCGGCGCGCCCTTCCTGCTCGCGGATCACATCGCCGAGGATCCGCCCCAGCAGCCGGATGTCCTCGACCAGCGGCCGGTTCTGTTCCTCGGCATTACGCCTGCGTGCGGCAGGCGATTTGCGGGCGGTACCGCTCATCCCAGGCTCCTCCGGGTGTAGATTAGTGGCAAGAATGCACGCTTGGCGCGACAACGCATAGGAGGCAATGCCATGAAGGCACCCAAACATGAGCAGGAACTGTTCAAGGCCGGGCTGTTGGCGGCGATGAAGTATGCCGAGGAACGCGGCGCCGTGGTGTTCGAGAAAACCGACTCAGCCAGCGAGAAGCTGCTGTATGTGTATCGGCTGCTGGTCCATGACAAGCTGATCGCACCGCTCCCGGAAAGCCAGGTATCTGAAAAAGCCCTGCGCCACCGGATCGCCATGTGGTACGCGCACCAGTTGCGGTAGGAGCGCCTTCAGGCGCGATTCTTCCGGCCGATGAATCGCGCCTGAAGGCGCTCCTGCGACGGCCCGGGACATCAGTCCGACAGGCCCTTCACCAGCACCACCGGCACCGACGCCTGCTGGATAACGTTACGCGCCACCGAACCCATGACGGCACCGGCCAGAGCACCACGCCCGTGCGTCCCCATCACGATCTCATCGCAATTCTTGGACCGCGCATAGTCGACGATCACCTGCCCCGGATCGCCCACGCCGATGTGGTGATCGGCACTGATGCCGGCGGCCTTCAGCACTTCGCGCGGCGCTGCCAGGGTCGCCATGCCTTCGTCGCGGTAATAGCTCTCCACGCTTTCCGGCTTGATGAACAGCTTGACGTTCACCCCGCCCAGCGGCAATTGCACATTGAGCAGATGTACATGCACCGTTTCCCGGCAGAGGCCGGCACGGCGCACCACATAGTCCACCGCACTGTCCGAATAACCGGAACCGTCGATGGCGATGAGGAAGGTCAACATGGGCTACCCCTGAGGTTTGTCGTCGTTGTCGCGGCGGACCAGATCCACCGGCCGTGTGCTGACCGCGGCCGGGCGGCGCTTCCCGCCCAGCTTGCCGATGGCCACCACCAGCACTGCCCCGAAAACCGGCGCTGCATAGGCATACAGGCCGGGGGCCAGCGCGGCATAGTGATCGGCGAGCACCTTGTCGTGGGCGATCATTTCGCCACCAATCCAGCCGAGCAGCGCGGCACCAGCCACGATCACAATCGGAAAACGGTCCATCAGGATCAGCACGAAACGGCTGCCCCAGACGATGATCGGTATGCTGATGACCAGACCGAATACCACCAGACCCAGATGGCCCTTGGCCGCCGCGGCAACGCCGATGACGTTGTCCAGGCTCATCACTGCATCGGCCACCACGATGGTCTTGATGGCGCCGAGCAGGTGGGTGCTGGCGTCGATCTCGTGCCCGCCCTCGTCCTGGGGCCACAGCAATTTGATGCCGATCCAGAGCAGCAGCAGGCCACCGGCGATCTTCAGCCACGGAACACTCAGCAGCTGCAGCGCAAAGAAGATGAGCACCACGCGCAGTGCCACCGCACCGAAAATGCCCCAGAAAATCGCCTTGGTGCGCTGCTCCGCCGGCAACCGACGCGAAGCCAGCGCGATCACCACGGCATTGTCCCCACCGAGCAATATGTCGATGAGGATGATCTGCCCGACCGCAATCCAGAAATCCGGGGAAGTGAAATCCATTGCAGGCCTTTGAATTATTGGCCTGTGAGTCTACCGTAGGAGCGCCTTCAGGCGCGATCGACGGTTAAGAAAAAACGATCGCGGCTAAAGCCGCTCCTAAAGGAACGGGACCGTCGTAGGAGCGGCTTTAGCCGCGATCCCGGCCGGAAGAAGAAGAATCGCGCCTGAAGGTGCTCCTACGGAAGGTGCCACCAGCAACGCGCGCGAGGCCGAGGATCAGCAGCGAGAACAGCAGCACCGCGACGTAATCCAGCGCCGGGATCATGACCACTTCCCAGATAAAGCCGAGCCCGCGGCCGTAGTAGTAGATCAGCACGACGGCACACAGGTAGGCCATGGTGGCAGCGAAGCGCTGCACGCGACTCCACGGCAGTCCATAGAGCTGGGTAATAACGAACAGCCCCAGCAGTCCGGTGACGAAATTCTCCCAGCGCGTGCCGTTCATCATGCCCACCAGCACGGCGTGGACGATCACCGTCATTTCCAGCGTCAGCGTCCAGTAGCGATTCGTGTGTGTGCGGGTAAAGAACAGGCTGCCCTGCAGGAGCAGCAGGAACATGTAGAAGAAACCCATCATGTGTCCCGAGGTGTTTTCCATCGGGTGGTACCAGAAGGTATAGATGATCGCCCAGGCAAAGTAGTAACCGTGGTACTTGCGGGCCACCTCGCCCGCCGCGCTGACCAGCGAGACCTTGCGGCCGAAGAACAGGCCGCGCCGGTGGTTCTCCATGATCAGGATCACCACCAGCATCACGGCCACCGAGGCGAAGGAGGTCACCTCGTGCATATCCTGCGCCAGCCCGTCGTACCAGAGCCGCGTCTGCAACCAGTGCAGGCCGATGAACAGCGCATTGCCGCCCAGCGCCCAGACATTCACCGCATGCAGGCCGCGCGTATAGCCCGGCTGCCGGTGCTTTGCATACCAGATCAGCCACCACAGCATCGACTGGTGCAGCACATAGCCGCCCCAGGCCGTCGCGCGACTCCAGAAAGTGGGCTCAGCGAGTTGCCACTCGTACCAGAAGCCCGGCCGTTCCGGCAGATAAGGTGCAGGCGTGGGCCAGATATTGCCGCTGTACCAGATGAAGGCCGTGAACAAGCGCACTGAAGGCGATGCCGGCCACCAGCGCCCAGCCACTGTCGAGTGTCTTGTGTGTAGTGAGATGCATATCTGCTCAGATAAAGAAGTGCAGCACGCGCACCATGGCCAGCGTGTCGTGGCCACAATAGCGCAACAGCTGCTCGCGGAGCTCGCTGCGCCGCGCCGCTGAAGTCTGCGGCGCGACTGCTTCGGCCCAGGCCAGCTGTGCACCGCCGCCATCATGCACACCGTCAAGCTGCGCATAATCCATCTCGGGTGCGATCACCGGCAGCAGTGCCTTGATCGACCAGCTGCCTTTCATCGCCGGGTGGTACCAGCCGCGCTTCACGATCGGATGCAGATCGACCAGCCGCTCGACGACTGCGCCCAGCGCTTCGGCAAGCTCGGGACAGAATGCGGCCAGCGTGCCCAGACACTGCTTTTCGTAGCTGCTCCAGGTCAGCACCGGCCCCTGCGTACCGATCGCTGCGAGCAATGCGGTGGCAAGCGCGCGGGCCGGCAACTCACCGCTGAGATCCAGAAACTCCGCATGCTCAAGCTGGCCGGGTGCTGACTCCATATGCAGGGACCACTGGAATGGCATCGCCTGATAGGGCCGCGTGCCAACCCAGCGCGGAATCGCCCCGCCGATGGTTTCGAAATCCAGGTAGTAACGCGGCCAGCCCAGCGCGGCCAGTTCGGTGCGCAGGGAAGCGTCGACCGGCTCCGCCTGTCCGCTGCGCGCCGCTCGCCAGACGCGCTGTGCCTGGCTACCACCCACGCTCGCCTCCGGCAGTTCACGCACATCGCTGTAACCCTGCGCGATCAGTTCATCCAGACGACGACCGATACCGGGCAGCGTGGTGAGCGGGTACTCGGTCGCCGGCCAGCAGTGCGCGATGAACGGGCAGTCGTACGGCGTGCGACAGCGCCGGCCAATGGCGACATCGGGACATTCCCCCGCCACCGTCTGCACGGCAGCGGCCAGCCACACGGGCACCTGCTGGCGCTGCGCACTGATCCCGGCGCTGAGATCTTTCTCAATCAGCAGACCGCGATAATCACCGTCGCCCTGACAGACAAACTGGTTGTTGACGTGGGCCAGCGCCACCGACTTCGGCGGCACGGCTGAAGTCTCCAGCACCCAGGCCTGGATGGCGCAGTCGGTGATGTGCTCATCCTTGCACTTCGTGGACGATTTCACTTCGACGAGCCGCGCTGTCTGACGGTCCAGCACATCAGCGCGGATCAACAAGCCGTCACGCTCGAAGGTCGCCTCAAAGAGCGGCGTGGCAGCCGGGTTCGCGAGGGCCGCAGCCGTATCGCGCAACGCCGTCGCCATGCCAGCTGCCCCGCTGATCAGCACACCGGTACCGCCCGGGTCGTATAACTGCCGAGCCATGGCACCGATTTCGTGGCCGATCGCAAACGCCGCTTCGGTCGCAGCACTGATCTGTGCCAGTTCAGGCTGATGAGTTTCCAGCCACAGCCGCTTCGGGCATTGCAAGAACGATATCAGGCGTGATTTGGACAATTTGGCCATGGTCACAGGATAACCGGAGCACCTACAGTGCTATAAATAAACACTCAAATCTTCCACAGAGAGGATCGTCATGCAGACTGCAAATCGATGGATCACCCCGGCGCGTCATGGCAGCCTCATTTTTGCAGCCGTATTGGTCACGGCCTGCGGTGGGGGTGGAAGCGGTGTCGCCGCACAGCCCAGTGCCGTGGCGATAGATACCTACAATGCGCAGACCATCACCCGGGACGTGCTCCAAATGGGTCTCTACACCGGCGACTTTGGCACGGCGCTCAATGGCGGCGGCATACTGTCTGCAGATGGCGGTTCGAATGCGCTCGCGCTGCACATGGCGCAGCGGAAAACGATTCAGGCTGCCAGTCTCTCAGCTGCTGGCAGCGTTCAGCCCGGCGCCAGCTACGGCCCGGATCGGGAAGAGTGCCTGGTAGACGGCTGGATCACGCTGTCAGCTTCACTGCGGAATACCGAGACACTCTCGATCGGCGACCGTATCACCGCCAACTTCGATGCCTGCGACGATGGAGACGGCGCCATCTATGATGGCCGCATACGTCTTGATGTCCTGAGCTTCAGCGGGGATATTTTCGCTGACCAGTACCTGTTGGACACCAGGGCTACCCTGACCAGCCTGGCCATCACCGAGGACGGCAGCACCACCACCGGCGATGGCAGCTTCGATCTGGGCATCGACCTGCGGACACCACTGCTCAGCAGGCTCAGCCTTGACGGCACGCTGCTCAACCTGCACTCCGGCAGCGAAGCATGGGTGTTGCGTAACTTCACGATATTCATGGATGAAGACGACCGGGGCGCAGCACTGCTAACCAGCTATTCGGGGTCCGGCTCACTCGAAAGCCCGAACTTTAGCGGTACCGTCAATTTCGCCACCACCGTCGCCTTGCTTGCTACTGACGACAACTATCCGGCTACCGGCGCACTGCAGATCACCGGAGCCAATGGCACAGGCATCCAGGTCACTGTACTGAACTCGGAAACGGTGCAGCTGGCGATCGACGCGACTGGCGACGGCATCGTCGATGAAACCCGGCAAATAAACTGGGATACCTTGACCGGCGGGCTGTAAAGCCCGCCGTAACTAGACTGACAAACCCTGCAGGAATCGCAGGGCACCGCTACCGGCCGCACGACCGGTGGCAAGGCAGGCGCTCAGCAGATAGCCGCCGGTCGGCGCTTCCCAGTCGAGCATCTCGCCGGCTACAAACACACCGGGCAGATGGCGCAGCATGAAGCGCTCGTCGAGTTCCTCGAGCGCCACGCCGCCAGCGCTGCTGATCGCCTCGGCAATGGGACGTGCGCTTACAAGGCGTAGCGGCAACGTCTTGATGTGCTGCGGCCAGATGCACCGGATCAGCCAGCGTTGTGGCATCGGCCGTCTCACGCAGCAACGTCGCTTTCACGCCATCAATACCCACCGACTTGCGCAGATGACTGGCCAGGCTCGCCTTGCCATGTGGACGTGACAAGGCTGCACTCAATTCAGCGAGACAATGATCCGGCAGCAAATCGATTTCCAGCGTCGCAGAGCCCTGCGTTTCAATCGCATCACGCAAGGCCGCCGACAGTGCATAGACCGCACTACCCTCGATCCCGTTTGCGGTCACGACAAATTCACCACGCAGCGTCTGCCCGCCGAAGCACAGGCTGACCGATTTCACTGGCTGTCCTGCACAGCGCTCGCGCAGATGCGAACTCCACGCCACGTCGAAACCGCAATTCGCCGGTCGCAGCGCGTTGACCTTCACACCCCGCCCGGCAAGCAGCGCTGACCATGCGCCGTCGCTGCCCAGGCGCGGCCAACTGCCGCCGCCAAGCGCGAGCACGGTGGCATCAGCGCTGAACTCGCGCTGGCCATCGGGCGTAGCGAAGACCAGCGCACCCTGTGCGTTCCAGCCCTGCCAGCGATGACGCATATGCAACTGCACGCCGGCCGCAGCCAGCCGCGCGAGCCAGGCACGCAGCAAGGGCGAGGCTTTCATCGCCACGGGAAAAACCCGGCCCGAACTGCCGACGAATGTTTCAGTACCGAGCGCCGCAGCCCACTGCCGGATGGCTTGCGGCGGAAAGCTGCGCAGCGCCGGCTCCAGCACCGCGCGGGCTGCGCCAAAGCGCGTGAGGAAGCGCGTCGAAATCCTCGGCATGCGTGAGATTCAGGCCACTCTTGCCAGCCAGCAGGAATTTGCGCCCCGGTGAGGCCATCGCATCGAAAATCTGCACCTCGGCCTCTGGTGCCAGCATCTCGGCAGCGGCCAGACCGGCCGGTCCGCTGCCGATGATCGCAACGCATGGACAACTGCGACTGTCAGACACCGACCCGCGCCCGCTTAGCTCACTGCCGGGCCTGGAAAGCTGCAATTGCCACCAGCAGCCAGGCCAGCATGAAAGAACTGCCACCAAAAGGTGCCACCTGCCCGACCGCAGGAACGCCGAGCGAGCCCAGATAGATACCGCCAGAGAACAGCAACAGGCCAAGCACCATCAAGCCGCCTGCCCAGCTGAGCAGTCGCGAATTGCCAAACCGCGGCGCAAGCAACGCCAGCAAGATCAGGCCCATCGAGTGATAGAACTGCATCTCCGTGGCCCAGTGCCACGACTCGCGCTTGTGCCGGCGTCAACACCTCGTTCAGAGCATGGAAGCCGATTGCGCTGAGCTGGGTAGCCACCAGCAATGACAGCGCGCCAATCACGATGAAAGTTCTGGATGCAGCAGAGAGCGTTGCACTGGACATGTACGCATCCTATTGACTCGGTACCGCCAATGCTCGCAGGATCACGCGACAAAATCGATTTTCCTGCAAACCGCTTCCTGATCAGGATCCAGTGCCGATGCAGTCATCCCTTGCCGTTCTGCTCCTCCTCAGCCTGTCCGCTGCCGTTGTCGTCCCGGTAGCGAATGCGCAGCAGGTCCTCACGCGCGATACGCTGTCCAACGCCGATTACGTGGTCGGCCGGCGCGCCTTTCAGATGCGCTGCAGTGCCTGCCACACGCTCACGGAGGGTGGCTCCGACCTGACCGGCCCGAATCTCTGGGGCGTGATCGGCAGCCGCAGCGGCAGCCGCGGCAGCTTCAAGTATTCTCCGGCGCGATGTCCGGTGCCGGATATCACCTGGAGAGCCGACCGCCTCGACCAGTTTCTCGCTGATCCGGCCAAAGACATACCCGGCACCAGCATGGCGATCCCGGAAGGCGTACCGAACCCGGACCGCCTCGCGCTCATCGCCTTCATGATGCTGGAGACCGGTGGCGCCGACTGGCCGAAGCCGGAACTGCCGAAAGTCATCGTGGATCCAGATCGCAGCAAACCCGTTGCAGAACGCTTCCCGAGCTTCTGGAATCACATGATGTCGAACACCACGCGCTATCGCATGGTGACGGCCGGCGGTGAACTGGTATTCCGTGCGTACTTCAACGCCGACGGCTCGATCACCAGCGACCATGAAACCATCCGCGGCTTCTGGCGCCCGGACGAACGCGACTTCTTCTGCTACGCGCTGTACGGCATTCCGGCCAAACCTGATCAACTGGTGGAATGCTTCCCGATGGTGGCCATGAGCATCCCGCGTTTCGCAGAACAACTGTGGGAGTCGAAACCAGCCGAAGGCGTGCAGCTATTTGGCGGGATACTGCCCGGCCGGCCCTGAATACCTTTTTGAGCTAAACAGCACGCGGGCGCCGCACACCCCAGCTGGCAATCGCGGACGGGGGCAACTCCTCAAGAGCTTCCAGCACCCGCTCGCCGAGTGTGGTTACTGGCAGTTTGTTCAGGTCACGCTGGATCTCCAGAACAACGCGCTTCCGGACCGCAGCCGGCAGGTGCTGACGATAGAGCCCCAGCGTCTGTGCCGCTGCAACCAGCACGATCTGCGACCCGCTCCTGCGCTTCAGGTGTGCCACCAATGCCGCAGCGACTTGTCGGACCAGTTCCTCTTCAGCCTGTTCCTTGATGCTGTGTTTAGCCTGATAGGCCTGACGAACACCGCCGGAGCGGTTCATCGTCCGCCCCGGCCGGCCGGTACCGAGTGCACTCTCCCGCTTCTTGCCCGCCGGGTTGACGTAGGTGCGTACCGGCTTCAGTGCGCTGCGGCGCGTGGGCAGATCGTACATCTCTGCCTTGCTCTTGTTGGCTACGAGTACGCGAATTACGCTCATATCAGCCAGCTCCTTTTTGTCTACTGAAGGCTTTTTCAAGGTACACGCCGGCAGCCATCGCCACAACGAACAGCAACGGCTGCCAGGCCAGGGCGCCCAATGCCGCGAGCGCCGGGCCTGGGCAATAGCCATACAGTCCCCAGCCGATCCCAAAGATTACTGAACCGATCAGCGGCTTCGCTTCAATCACACGGCTCGCCGGGAGAAAGAACTGCGCCGAAAAAAACGGCGCACGACGTTTTTGTGCCAGCCAGAAACCCGGCACGGTCACGGCGAGTGCGCCGATCATGACCATCAGCAAGGCGGGATTCCAGGCACCCGTGATATCCAGAAAGCCGAGCACTACCTGTGTATCGGTCATGCCGGAAACCGCCAGGCCGGTGCCAAAGACCAGGCCGCACAGCAGGGGAACGAGGATCTGGCGCAACATCAGCGTCAGCCCAACAGGTATCGCGTGACGAACACGGTGAGCATACCGGCAGCGATAAAGGTCACCGTCGCGGCTATCGAGCGTGGCGACAACCGACCGATGCCGCAGACGCCATGGCCGCTCGTGCAACCGCCGGCGTAACGCGTGCCGAAACCGACCAGCAGGCCAGCCACGATGATCAGCAGCCAGCCGGCACTGCTTGGAGCTGGCGCAGGCTGGCTACTCATGCCGTGATACAGCAGCGGGGCAGCGATCAACCCGGCCAGAAAAGACCAGCGCCACAGGCCGGTTTCAGCATTGAGTACGCCGGCCAGAATGCCACTGATACCGGTAATGCGGCCCAGCAGAGCCAGCATCGCGAGCGCACTGAAACCAATCAGCAGCCCGCCGGTCAATGGCAGCAACAGGCTCATGTGCCGGTACAGGCGATGAATGCACGCATAGCTACATCCTGTTTGCCAATGATTGTGCGGCTTCTTGCTCTCCGCTGTGGCTATTGGCCTCGACGTCGAATAGTCGATGGGTCCACAGGCGGTTCCTGAGCGAGCCTTTCCTGTATTTCGTCGAATGTTCCAATGACCATCAGCAATACATCATCGATATCGCTGTCTGACAGGCTGGGCTTGCTCAGCATGACCTGTATTTTCTGCTTTACATCGGCATCAGAGGATCTGCTGAGGTGTTCTACAGCTTTCATGCGGAAAGACTGGTCGCCGCCTTTGATCAGTCGACGCAAGGTCTCCAGGGCAGGCTGATCGCCTCTCAGAGCACGACGTTGCAGGTAGGCGACCCCCTGGAGCTGGGCCTCTACGACTTGCTCAGGGGCCGGCGGCTTTACCACGGGCATAGCGGCTGGCGGCGCAATCGATGCCTCATCGTTCGCTTCAGGCTGCGCAGGCTGTGTTACTGCTGCCACCGGCGTCTCGGTGACTGTCGGCTGATCGGTTTCATCCGGACTTCCGAACCAAAAGTAGACCGCGGCCAAGGCGGCGATTCCAACGATAGCGAATGTTGCGCTTTTGTTCATATCAAATTACCCGAAATCAGTACGCTCAATTCAGTGTACCCGCACAACAATGCATATGACTACGCCTACTGCAATTCGCGCTCTATCAGCCGGTAGGCCTGCGTGTATTTCATATTGTCTGAATCCAGTTCAGCCGCATGCCGATAGTGCTCTGCCGCTGCCGCGTACTCTCCACGATACTGCTCCACACGCCCCAGCATGAACACATGCTCTGCGTCACTGGAATTTTTCTGCACCCATGCTTTTGCAATGCGATAGGCAAATTCCAGGTGGTGGTTCGCTTTCTCAATCAACCCCGCACGTCGATAACCTTCCATGATCGATAACTGGATATTCACGTCCGCTGACTTGTAGTCGCCAGGTGGAATTGTCTGCTCCAGCAGTTGTCGATAATAAAACTGGAAGGCCTGCTGATCCCCTGACTCCTGGTAAGCCTGCACGACGCTGTGTAAAAGCGAGATCTGCGGTCTTAATTCATAGGCCCGACTGTAGATTTCCGCAGCCTGGGCCCACTGTGCGCGGTATTCGTATCGCCGACCGAATTTTTCCATGCCATTGATGATTCGACCTTCAAGGCGTTCTTCCCAGGCAGGAATCCCATACAGATAGCGCGTTATGCCAGTAGCCAACACACCCGTAGCGAGTGTCATGCCGATCATCAAAAGGCCAAGGCGTCGCGACCCGGCTCCCGCACCCGGAGCTGCTGCGGGTACCCTGTCATCTGCAAATGGCGAACCGAGCAACAAATAGTGCGCACACATGAAAGTCATCGCGGCACCGATCAGCAACTCAGCCACTTCCGCCTCATTGAAACTGAACAGCTCCAGCTCCAGCACTGCGCCGGTCACGAAAAAGGGCCAGAGGTACAGGGGCGGGGCGGCCAGCCCGACTCGCTCCACCCGGACGGCCAGCCCCCAGCGGAGTTTCAGAAGCAGTGGGTAAATCAACCCGAAGGAAACCAGCGCCGTCGCCAGCACATACTCAATGACGTCTTTGAGCAGGGTGCTCTCGGGACCGGTAAAGAGGTTGTGAACATTCATCTCCTCCTGGGTATTCCGCTCCCAGAAGAAATCGGGCGTCTCGATCTGGAGCAGCCGCTGGCCCCAGGATATCTCCTCCATGACCGTGTAGAACGCTGCCAGGGCAAGCAGGCCAAAGAACAGCCGGCTTGCCGTGCGCTGGGTTGCCAGCTTTGTTGCCAACACCATCGTCAGGACGAAGAACAGCAGCTGAGCCCACTCGGTATAGAGATCTTCATAGGTCAAACGAATGAACAGTTCACCCGACGTCAGGCCGACCCATAAATAGCTGCCACCAATGACGGTGAATACCATCCAGGCGATCAGTTGGTGGGGTTGGAGGCTGCGCATCTGGGGTTCAGCTATCTGACTGGAATATTAGGCCATAAAAAAGGGGGAGACTAACGTCTCCCCCTTTCTGGTCCTGGCTCACGCCGGGTGCAAACTGCGCGGCCAAGCCGCGACTGGTCCGTGCGTACTAAGGCAGTATCTTGCAGCTGGCATCAACGACGCCACACCGTTGTGCCAACTTGTCGCCCGGCAAGCCCTGGATTTCGACAATGATGAAGTCCGGGTTGTTGCTCTCACCGTGATCACCACAGCGCAGAGCCTTGCTGCACGAAGTGTGGTAGGTCTCCATGGCGCCGGTATCCGTTGAAACAAAGGGCGTCGCGGGATGGAACAGGGTGCCATCGACGCGGGTCTTCGTAATCAACTCACCGCTGGGAATATGCTGGACCGTGATGGACGAAATACAGCTCAACTTGCCCTTGCCCGGTGAACCACTGTCGCTGCCGCCACCATGCGTACCGGTGGGCAGGCGACACGAATTATGGCGGTTGCCAAAGTCACCGGAATGGGAGCCACCGCTGCCGTGCCCGTGACTGCCTGAAGCGATCGCCACGTTCTCCGAGCTTTCAAAACCGTTGATCATCAGCGCAACATCGACGCCATCGGATTCATCAATCAGAGCGACGTTGCCGTCCTTCATCTCGAAGCTCCAGACGTCCTTGTTGAAATCGATACGCATCGAGTAGGACGGCTTGGAACCGGTCGCTGACTTGTACTGCCAATCGCCCGGCTTCTTCTCGACAAAACTGCCGATCGAGAAATCGAAGGTCAGGCCATCCATGCGCAGCTGCACCATGTCCGTTTCCATGTTTACAGAATGCGGGGGATCAAGACGGAGACCTGCCTTGACGACCTCGAGCTGGTCCTTGGTGGTGCCTCGCTTGTCTTTGACCTTGATCTTGTTGACGTGGTAGCAATCGAACGGTGTTTTTCCAACCACCGGAACTTCCAGACTCACTTGCTCGCAACCGTTATCGGGTGCTGCATCGTCAATCTGCAGAGTCAGTGATGCTCGCGCTGAAGTTAAAGGCACCGAAATCGAACGGTACGCCACCGAGGTTGGTGGTGTACTGATCAAAATTCGGAATCGTCATGACGTAGGCATCGCCGTCAATTGCAAACGAGGTGACGCCCGCACTGGGGTTCTGGAACAACTCAACCAGCGTGTTATCACTGTACTGGTAGAACACATCAGGTGCACAGGCGGCAGGGGTCTGGCAGGCAAGGCCAACATGAAGAAATTCAGTTGGACCAACGCCGGGCCCGTCTGATATTGACGGGTTACTCGACGCATTGGGATTGCCGTCACCATCCGCATCCCCTGGGACACCGAAGGGCTTGATTTCGATAGTCAGTGTCTTGTTCGCATCCAGTGCGAATGTCACGACATCAATATCGTAACCACTGAGGAACCCGGTGATTTCCTGGTTATCCAGGATGGCGTGAGTGCTCTGGGCGAGGGCACTAGAAGACAGTAGTCCCGAGAATATCAAGCCTGCGGCGCGAGCCACGCTTTGGGTATTCATGTAGATCCCCCTGCAAAATGAATGTTCTCTCGCAACCCCACTTGCTGCGATCCCCGTCAGGGGTTATTAATTTTTTGGGTGGGAAGCAAGCTGCTTACGTCGTGCCAGCCCTGCCAGCCCTGCCAATGCCGAACCGAACAACCACGCGGCTGCCGGCACAGGGACAAGCGTTCCGGACAGGAATGCCTGATCTTCCGGGCCGAGATTACCTGCACTGCCCGCTGTAAAGCGAATGGCAAAGGCTTCTGGAGAAGCATTGGAGAACCAGATTGCGCCGCTGGAAACAAGATTATGAATCACGAACTCAACGCCATCGCTGGATTCACTGACAGCCCAGCCCATGGTCACGCCGGCTGGGGCAAAATTACCGCTGGGGGTCTCGTTGCCCGGACCGTTGTTCAGTATGGCGTCACCAAGGAGCAGGGTTTGCGCGGCGACAGAGCCAACATTGAAGTCTGTATTACCAAACTTGATCTGGAAACCCACTGTCTCGTTTGCGCCAAAAGCAAGACCACCACCGTCTACGAAGCATGTCCAACCGGAACCGGGAGTACACGCCTGGCCAATCACACCGACAGTATTGAATCCCAGATAGAAGGCATCGTCTTCTACGGAAAAGTATGAATACATATTGGTGATGTCAAAGCCATTCCTCTCGGCATCGGTACCCGACTCACTACCCTGAGCACCATTCAGGGGACCACCCGATGCCGTAATGAGGTCACTCAGGTTGCCATCGACTGTAACCGCAGCAGCTTGGGTGGCCCCCACCACCAACATGCCCGCAATCACCGCCGCAGCGAATTGGACTGGCTTTAGCAAACTAAACTGACCGGAATTGGTAGATCCCGAATCCCCTCTGCGAGGGACTATGTGGCGCATCATCTTTTCCCCTATTAAGACTTGCTGGCGCACTAGCGGCGCACAATTTCTTAGCCGATTACCGGTCTACTTATCAGGCACGTCTCTAATTACTTCTGCGTGCGCTTTTGTTCTGTGTCTAAAGCTAGCACTCGGCTCGCAACTAAACAACCCGGTGCGCCGATCTAACTACTTGATTCTTGCCTTGTATTTGTCATAACGCAGTAAAAACATTATTTCTGCCGCCCCCTGCCTGTTGACAGCCCTCACGGCAACCACATCAATGCGGTTCCAAGCATCCCCATTCAATGGCATCAGCAAGCTCATGTGCCGGTTGCCGGACCTCCCCCGGGCAGTGCAGGCATCGCGATGTAGTCTGCCGGTATGGTGCCGGTGAGGCTGCCGAGGAATGACTTGATTTCAGCGACATCCTCATCGGTCAGCATCTTGCCGACCTGATACTCGGCCATCAAGCGGATCGCATCGTCCAGTGTCGCCACCTTGCCATCGTGGAAGTACGGCGCGGTCTGGTCGATGTTCCGCAGTGACGGCACCTTGAAAAAGAACTTGTCCGCTTCACTCCGGGTGACTTCTGCACGGCCCACGTCCGTGGTCTCAAAGGGCTTCACGAGACCAAGCTTCTGGTACATGCCGCCACCGACACCGACACCGTTGTGGCAGGCACCACAGCCGCTGTTCACAAAGGTATCGAAGCCAGTCAGCTGCGTGTCATTGAGCGCGCTGATATCGCCAGCGATAAAGCTGTCGAAGGGTGACGGCGTTACCAGCCGACGTTCAAAAGCGCCGATTGCCGTACCCACATTGTCGTAGTTGACCGGATCCGGATCATCGGGGAATGCAGCCTTGAAGAGCTCGGCATAGCCAGGGATGGACTTGAGCAGCTGCACCACGGAACCCGCGTCGGGCATCGCCATCTCGACAGGGTTGAGGATCGGCCCCTTGGCCTGCGCCTCAACATCGGCGGCACGGCCATCCCAGAACTGGGCGATATGCAACGCCGCGTTGTAGCTTGTCGGCGAGTTACGTCCTCCCAGCTGGCCCTGGTCGCCGCTGCTGGTAGGCTGGCCGTCCACACCGTACCTGGCCAGGTCGTGGCAGGAATTGCAGGAAATATCCTGATTCCTGGACAGGCGGGGCTCGTAGTAAAGAATCCGGCCCAGCGTGATGCGGGCATCTGTCAGCGGATACCCCTCCGTACTCATCTCGGCCGGCAGAACCTGAAACATCGCGGCAGCCTGGGCCTGCAATGCGGCGGCATCCACGGGACCTGCAGCCTGTGACGGCGCCGCCTGTGCGGCCTCCTGAGGCGCTTTGCCGCAGCCTGCTACCAGCAGCAGTGTTGCGATCCCTGCACAGGCGATAAATGCACGCATATCTGCTTCCTGTTTGTTGGTGATGCTATAGCGATCCTACGACAACTCGTGAATGGACACACCTGCCACGAGTACGCATCATCGGACCCTGATTGCACGACTGCCGACTGGCGCGCCGAGGGCTTTCACCCGGTGCTTTCCGAGTCGAACGATACGAGTGAAGCGCGGCTGGCCGACTCCGTTCTGTATCACATGCTGCGACTCAAGCAGCTCAATCCGCGACAACTGGTACCAGGGCATTCGCAAGAAACGCGAAAAGCAGTTTGCCCAGCCCATGGACTGACTCAGCGTCGAATCCGTGATCGGCTACAAGACACAGGATCCACAGCGCGAACTCTACGGGTCTTTACAAGACCACCTCGGTCCGCTGGCCGGTGAAGATCACATCAATCGCTGCCCGCCCGGCAGCTGCCAGAATAGCGCCGACGATTCAGTCGAGGCAGTGATCACTTCGGCGCTGAGCCGAATCGCCCAGCACGCAGCCGCCACCTGCAGATCCTGCCAGACGCCACCTTCCTGCGTGTGCGCCGGAGTGCCTGCGCGCAGTCCCGACAATGACACCCTGATGGTCGTGCCCGGCTTTGCCGCCAGCTATCCGAATTTCTTTGCGTTTTCTCGCGGTGCGCGACCGGGATGGCTACGAGCGTTTCGTAGCCCTGTATGGCGTGCGCCGCACCAACACCATGTTCTGGAACGAAGCAGACTGGTTCCAGGCTGAGTACCTCCGCCTCAACCCGGTGGAAGCCGGCATCTTTGATCTGAACCGTTATCGGAATCGCCAGGCGATGACTGCAGCAATGAAAGTGATTCGGCAAATCGGTCGGCTACTGCTCGGATTCACGACGTGCATCGCGGCGGCCGTCAGTTTCTTTATCTTGTTCGGGCTTGCGATCGGCGGCTATTACGACGCCTCGCTCATTCCGTTCTTCCTGCTGAACGCTGCATTTCTGTGGTGGCCTTCCGGACTCTGGCTGGGTAGAGACCGCGCGCGCGAAACGCTATCCGGACAATCGATGGTTTCAGTGATAGCCTGCAATTTCGGTGACAATAAAGAAAACCAGGGAGTCAAGAATCATGAAAATCCCGGCACATATCTTGCTGAGCAGCGTATTGGCGGTCTCATCCATTGCAGGGTCTCTCGCCCAGGCACAGGAAGTGACCGGAACGCTTGGCTCACCTAGCGCCACAACCACC
This sequence comes from uncultured Gammaproteobacteria bacterium, assembly GCA_963698405.1. Taxonomy (GTDB): domain Bacteria; phylum Pseudomonadota; class Gammaproteobacteria; order Steroidobacterales; genus SHZI01. Next base: position 34,727 of record CAVOQT010000005.1, on the reverse strand, counting down.
ATCAGTGGCAAACAACTCCCGGCTCCCGAACCGAAATTCGGCGGCAAGATCGAGAAAGACGCCCTCCAGTCGAAAGCCTGGTGGGCCCCACGCATCGTGCCACCCAGGCAGGCTCCCAACATCCTGCTCATCATCACGGATGATGCCGGGTTTGGCGTGCCGAGCACCTTCGGCGGGGTCATCCCGACACCCACGATGGACCGCATCGCGAATGCGGGCCTGCGCTACAACAATATCCACTCGACCGCGCTCTGCTCACCGACGCGTGCCGCACTCATCACCGGACGCAACCATCACTCGGCAGGCTTCGGCGTGATCGCCGAGCAGGCCACGGGATTTCCCGGCTACAACAGTGTGATTCCCGAGGACAAGGCCACCATCGGGCGCATTCTGCTCGATAACGGCTATGCCACCTCGTGGTTCGGCAAGGATCACAACACGCCGGCGTTTGCTGCCAGCCAGGTCGGCCCGTTCGACAAATGGCCGACCGGCCTGGGTTTTGAGTATTTCTACGGCTTCGTGGGCGGCGATGCGAACCAGTGGCAACCCAACCTGTTCCGCAACACCACCCAGATCTACCCCTTCGAGGGCAAGCCGGAATGGAACCTGGTCACCGGCATGGCCGACGACGCGATCGATTACCTGAATCGCATCAACCAGACGATGCCCGGCAAGCCGTTTTTCATCAAGTACGCGCCCGGCGCCACGCATGCGCCGCATCACCCAACCAAGGAATGGGTTGAGAAGATCAGCAAGCTGCACCTGTTCGACCAGGGCTACAACAAGCTTCGCGAGCAGATTTTCGCAAACCAGAAAAAACTCGGCGTGATCCCGCAGGACACCCAGCTCGAGGCATGGCCGAACGAAGTTCTGAAGCCCTGGGATGAACTGACACCCGAGATGAAGAAACTCTTCATCAAGCAGGTGGAAGTATTCGCCGCCTTTGCAGCCTACAACGATCACGAAATCGGACGTGTCGTCGACACCATCGAGCAGATGGGCAAACTCGACAACACGCTCGTCGTCTACATCAATGGCGACAACGGCACCAGCGCCGAGGGCGGACCACTGGGCACACCCAACGAAGTCGCGTTCTTCAACGGCGTCAACCAGATGCCGGTCGAGGTACAGATGAAGTGGTACGACGCCTGGGGTACCGAGCAGACCTACAACCATATGTCGGCCGGCTGGTCCTGGGCCTTCGACACGCCGTTCACCTGGTTCAAGCAGAACGCATCCAGGCTTGGCGGCATCCGTCAGAACATGGCTGTCTCCTGGCCAGCGCGCATCAAGGACAAGGGCGGCCTGCGTGAACAGTTCATGCACGTGATCGATGTTGTACCCACCATTCTGGAGGTCACCGGAATCGCAGCCCCGGAAACGGTGAACGGAATCAAGCAGGCACCGATCGAGGGCACCAGCTTCGCCTATACCTTCGACAAGGCGAATGCCAAAGAGCCCTCGCACCACAAGACCCAGTATTTCGAGATGATGGGCCAGTGGGCGCTGTACCACGAAGGCTGGTTGCTCAGCACCAAGGTGAACCGTGCACCCTGGGAGGCCTTCGGCGTCGCCAATCCCGATCCGCTCAACAACCAGGTGCTTGAACTCTACGACCTGAACACCGACTTCAGTCAGTCCCGGAACATCGCCGCACAGCATCCGGACAAGCTGAAAAAGATGAAGGCGATGTTCATCACGGAAGCGGAGAAGTATCAGGTCTTCCCGATGGACGCCTCGGTAGCTGCACGCGTCGCAGCCGAACGGCCGAACATCACAGCCGGTCGCACCGAGTTTGTTTATACCCACCCGATGGTCGGTCTGCCGCAGGGCGATTCCCCGTTCCTGCTCAACAGCTCCTACACCGTCACTGCGGATATCACCGTGCCGGAAGGCGGTGCGGAGGGCATGATCCTGACCTCCGGTGGACGGTTTGCAGGCTATGGTTTCTATCTACTCAAGGGCAAACCGGTATTCCTCTGGAACCTGATCGACCTGAATCGCATCAAGTGGGAAGGCCCGGAGGTGCTGGCATCCGGCAAGCACATCCTCGAATTTGACTTCAAATACGACGGCCTCGGCCTCGGCACACTGGCCTACAACAACATGAGCGGTCTTGGCCGATCCGGCACCGGCACGCTCAAGGTGGATGGCAAGATCGTGCAAACCACAAAGATGGAGAAGACGCTGCCCATGATCCTGCAATGGGATGAGAGCTTCGACATTGGCTCCGATACCTTGACCGGTGTGAACGATGCCGATTACAAGCCGCCGTTCACCCTGACCGCCAAGCTCAACAAGCTGACGATCAAGGTAGACCGACCGAAGCTCAGCGAGGACGACATCAAGAAGCTGGAAAATACCAAGGCCGTTGCGACGGATGGCAAGCCGGCCCATTAAGATCAGGCCAGCCCACCAGCAGTATCGACTCGATTATTGTTGATACAAAAAAAGGGCCCGAGTAATCGGGCCCTTTTTGTTTCCGGTGTTGTGCAGGCTTCAAAGCGCCGCAGCGTGGTGCTCGAGGTGTGCCTCGATGAAGCTCTGGATAAACCAGTAGCTGTGGTCATAGCCCAGCTGCATGCGCAGCCGCAGCGACTGGCCGGCGCGCGCGCACGCTGCTTCGAACAGCTCCGGGCGCAACTGACTGGGAAGGAATCGATCGTCCAGGCCCTGGTCGATCAGAATCTCGCCATCGAAATACACACCCGCATCCAGCAGCGCGCAGGCATCGTGTTGTCGCCAGGCTGACTGGTCCTCGCCAAGATAGCGCAGGAGTGCTTTTTGACCCCACGGAACCTGGCTCGGAGCCACGATCGGTGCGAACGCCGAGAGTGAACGAAAGCGGCCCGGATGGCGCAACGCCAGTGTCAGCGCACCGTGTCCGCCCATCGAGTGCCCGGTAATGCCACAGCGGGTCGGGTCGACCGGAAAGCCGGCCTCAATCCAGCGCGGCAGTTCCTCAATCACATGCGTTTCCATATTGAAGCGGCTCGACCACGGTGTCTGGCTCGCATCCAGATAGAAGCCGGCACCCTCGCCGAATTCCCAGTCACCGGTCGCCCCATCAAAACCGGTGTCACGCGGACTGGTGTCAGGCATCACCAGCATCAAGCCGAGTTCCGCCGCGGCGCGCTGGGCGCCTGCCTTGATGCTGGCGGTCTCTTCACTGCAGGTGAGCCCGGCGAGAAAGTACAGCACCGGAACGCGGCGCGTGCGTGCCTGTGGCGGCTGGAATACGGCGAAGCGCATCTCTCCGCCGCAAGCATCCGAGCGCGCACGGTAGAAGCCCTGGATACCACCATGACAGCGCTGCTCAGAGATCGTTTCCATCGGATCAGTACAACACGACCGAACGAATCGACTCACCGCGGTGCATCAGCTCGAAACCCTCATTGATCTTTTCCAGCGGCAAAATGTGGGTAATCAGCGAATCGATATCGATTTTTCCGTCCATATACCAGTCGACGATCTTCGGCACATCGGTACGTCCGCGCGCACCACCGAACGCACTGCCGCGCCAGTTTCGACCAGTCACCAACTGGAACGGACGGGTGCTGATTTCCTGACCGGCGCCGGCGACACCGATGATGATGCTGGTGCCCCAACCCTTGTGAGCGCATTCCAGTGCCTGGCGCATGACCTTGACGTTGCCTATGCACTCAAAGGTGTAGTCGGCGCCTCCACGCGTGAGATCGACGAGATAAGGCACGAGATCGCCTGAGAGCTCGGACGGATTGACGAAGTGGGTCATGCCGAACTGCTCCGCCAATGGCTTGCGCGCCGGGTTCAGATCCACACCGACGATCATGTCGGCACCGGCCAGGCGTGCGCCCTGGATCACGTTCAGGCCTATGCCGCCCAGTCCGAACACCACGACCTTCGATCCCACCTCAACCTTGGCAGTGAAGATCACCGCACCGATGCCGGTGGTAACACCGCAACCGATGTAGCAAACCTTGTCGAAGGGCGCATCGGGACGAATCTTCGCCAGCGCGATCTCCGGCAGCACGGTGAAGTTGGCGAAGGTAGAACAACCCATGTAGTGGTGCAGCTTCTTGCCACCGAGCGAGAAACGACTGCTGCCATCCGGCATCACACCCTGGCCCTGGGTAGTGCGGATCGCCTGGCAGAGATTGGTCTTCGGATGCAGGCAGTACTCGCACTCACGGCATTCAGGCGTATACAGCGGGATAACGTGATCGCCTTTCTTCAGCGACTTCACACCCGGCCCGATGTCGACCACGATGCCAGCACCCTCATGCCCGAGAATGGCCGGAAACAGACCCTCGGGGTCGTCCCCGGAACGAGTGAACTCGTCCGTATGACAGAGGCCGGTGGCCTTGATCTCCACCAGCACCTCACCCTCACGCGGGCCTTCAAGATCGACCGTTTCGATGCTGAGCGGGGCTCCGGCGCTGTGCGCCACGGCGGCTCGAACCTTCATGGTCTGCTCCTGTTTTTACATGACCTCAAATGTAAACCATGTGTCCGGTATGGACCCCGATTTCTCGTTGGCTCCACAAACAAGGAGACCGGTGATGCCCGCAGAGAGCGTTAGGCCAAATCGCCAGAGGTCCATGCACCGTCCTGAAACAGCACTCGGCCAATGTCCTCCGGCCTGACGAGGCGCCGAATCAGATCAAACTGCTCCTGAGCCTCGGGATAGTGCCGCCCCAGATGAAGCAGCCATTGCTTCAGGCGACCGTGACGAAAGCGCGCGGGAACGTGCAGCTCGATAGCAGCCCAGAACTGCCGCAGCGCCTGCCCCATTTCTGGCCAGGAGAAGCCCGCCATGCGATCGCCGCGGATCATCAGTGCCAAGGCTGGATTAGCCACGGCCCCGCGCCCCAGCATAATGTCCTCGCAGCCGGAAATAGTGCGGCAGCGATGCGCGTCGCCGAGAGTCCAGATTTCACCATTGGCGATCACAGGAATAGCCACCTGATCGCGAATCCTGGCGATCCACTCCCAGTAGGCCGGGGGCCGGTAACCGTCCATCCGGGTACGAGCGTGCACCACGATCTCCGCAGCACCACCATCGGCCAGCGCCTGTGCACATTCCAGCGCGCGCTCAGTTGTGTCGTAGCCCAGACGCATTTTCGCGGTGACGGGTATGCCGGCAGGCACCGCCTGACGCACGGCATGAACGATGGTCCGCATCAGATCCGGGTCCCTCAACAAGGCTGCGCCGCCACCGTGGCGATTGACGAGCTTGGTCGGGCAGCCAAAGTTGAGGTCGATTCCCAGCGCCCCGAGCGTCGCCACGTACGCGGCGTTTTCCGCCATGCAGACCGGATCCGAGCCGAGGAACTGCACCCGCACCGGCACGCCTGCCGGCGTGCATCCCTGATTCCTCAACTCCGGCACGATGCGATGGAAGCGCTCTGCCGGCAACAGTGCATTGGTGATGCGAATGAACTCGGTAACGCAGGCATCGATGCCGCTGCCCGCCCGCACCCCACAGCCCAGCTGCGTCAGAGTGTCGCGCAGCAGGTGGTCGAGGAGGCCCTCCATCGGAGCGAGCAGGATGCGCATAGGCAGCGGCAGCCGGGAGCAAAGGGTGGGCAGTGTAAGACCCCCCACCCCTTATCGCCAGAATGCAACCCACTTGAAAGCCCTTTTGAGGTGGCGAGTTAATCGCCGGTAGCACCGGTCTGGCTTGCTTCGGTCCAGTGGAGGACCATTTGAAGGTGGCGCGCCCGGAGAGATTCGAACTCCCGACCCTCAGGTTCGAAGCCTGATGCTCTATCCAGCTGAGCTACGAGCGCATGTTGTGGCAAGAATCGATCGTAGGAGCGCCTTCAGGCGCGATTCTCTTGGCTAAATTTCAAGATCGCGGCTAAAGCCGCTCCTACCAGGCGTTCCTGCGTGTTCCTACTTCTTGCCGGCCATCATTTTGAGGAAGCCACCGAAGGCGGTGCTGTGTTCGCTGATGACGGCAGCACACACGGCATGACCCTGCACGGCTTTCCACCAGGTAGCGAGGCGGCCGCTGGCGACCGGATCGGCGATGCCGAAATTACCGGCCGCAAGGACCTGATGCATCATGCTGGTGATGGTACTCAGCGCGCAGTCGCCGAGCGTCGGCTCCTTGCCGACACAGAACGGACCGCTGTCCATCACCTGCTCGATGTAGCCGAAAGCCTTGGCGATTTCCCTGGCAGCGGCATCGACTGCCGCCTGGTCGCGCTTTTCGGGATTCATCTGCCGAAACAGCGGACCGACGTGCTGCGCGAGGTACAGATCGGCGATGCGCGCCACCAGACGCGAACGCGCGCGGCCGAGCGGATCGGCCGGCAGGCCCGACTTCTGCGGGTAAACATCATCCAGATAATCACAGATGATCGAGGACTCACCGATACCCTGCCCGTCTACATCCAGGGTCGGGATCTTGCCCATCGGATTGAGCTTGAGATATTCGGGACCCTTCATGCCACCGGGCGGTTCGGCGAGCGGCAGATCCACACCTTTGAGTTTGGCGTACATCACCACGCGGGCGACGTAGGGAGAAGCGATGGAACCGTACAACTTGATCATGATTGTTCTCCGACTTTAAGTTGGCTGTTGTTATTGCAGGGCAGACAGATCGAAATTCCTGACCAGGCCATCGGCCTGGAACAGCTTGAGCAGTATCGCCGCACGCATCCACATGCCGTTGCGCTCCTGCCGCCAGTAAACCGCACGCGGATCGTCGTCCACCGCGGGATGTATCTCGGGACCGCGCGGCAGCGGATGCATGATGACCGCATCCTGCTTCATCGCGCCGAGGTTCTCCAGCGTGATGCTGTATTCGCGATAGTCCACCTGACCGGTTTCCCCGTCAGTATCCCACTCCGACTGCATCCGCGTAACGTAAATGGCATCGAGATCCGGCAGCGCCTTTGACAGCGGCATATCCTCAACAAAGGCAATGCCCTGCTCGCGCAGATGCTCCTTGATGTCCGGCTCGAGCGCGAACTGCTGCGGTGCAATCATCACCAGGCGGACGTCGCGGTAGTTTTTCATCAGATAGCACAGCGAACGCACCGTACGACCGCGCTTGAGGTCGCCCATCAGGCCGATCACCTTGCCGTCGATGCCACCCTTGTCCTCGAAGCTGCGCTCCAGGGTGTAGATATCGAGCAGCGCCTGAGTGGGATGCTGGTCCTGGCCGCTGCCGGCATTGATGATCGGCACCGGCCGTGGAATCCGGTTCATCAACGTCGCGGCGCGCGCAGCCTTGCCGGAGTCTGGCGTACGCATCACGATCACGTCGACATAGGAACTGAAGGTGCGGATGCTGTCTTCGAAGCTTTCGCCCTTCACCTCCGAAGAAGTTGCCGGGTCACGGATCTCGCTGGTGCGGATGCCCAGCACATGGCAGGCATTGCTGAAAGACAGGAAAGTGCGCGTCGAGGGCTGCACGAAATACAGCATCGCGCGCCGATCGGGCAGCAGGCCGAGCAGAAACCGGGCCCCGTCCGGGTGCTTGGCCAGCGTCCGCACCCGGTTGGTCAGATCGCAGAGATCGTCAAGCTGGGCGCGATCGAAAACGCGCGGATCGATGACATGGAAAAGCGGCGGCGATACGGGCGTCAGCGGCATGCAGGGTGCTTTTTTGAGTATTTCGACCGGCCCGAATCATAGCAGCACTCGCCGGTTCTGCGGCTGATCATGGCGACCGGACCCGCTATACTGGCCGCGGGTTTTTGCAAGTCTGCCTCCAAAGGGAGTTTCGTCCATGCGTTTCAAGCAAATGATTGCGGCCATTACGGCTGCGTGTTTCCTCAGCCTCGGCATGCACACCACGGCCTCGGCCGGGGTCATCGGCACGCCGGAGTACCTGTCCGCCACTGATCGCGCCGGCCAGATCGCCCGCATCGAGTCCACGCTTTCCCGCGCTGACGTCCAGGCCCAACTGGTCGCGCTCGGCGTGAATCCGGCCGATGCCGCTCAGCGTATCGCCTCGCTGGGTGATGCCGAACTGAAGCTGATGAACGAAAAGCTCGACCAGCTGCCGGCTGGCGGCGATGGATTCCTCGCCGTCGTAGGCATCGTCTTCGTGGTATTGCTGATCCTCGAGATCACAGGTGTCATCGACATCTTCAAGAAGATCTAGACCGGCCCTGGTTGCAGCGGTGAGTGCGCTTGCGCTCACCGCCTGCGTCACCGGACCGGGACAGCTGGCCGAAGATCCCCGCGCACGAACTGAGTAGCGTCGCCTTCTTCCCCCAGGACACCCACCAGTGCGGCCCCGCCGCGCTGGCCACCATGCTGGTCTCCACCGGCGTAACCACCACGCCGGAACAGCTGGTCCCCGAGGTCTATATCCCGGCACGGCGCGGCAGCCTGCAGATCGAGATGCTGGCCGCTGCGCGCCGCCATGGGCGTACTTCCTGGCTGCTGCCACCAGATTTCAGCGCACTGCGCACGGAGACTCGAGGCCGGCAATCCGGTACTGGTACTGCAGGATCTCGGTGCGCTCGGCATCCGGCGCTGGCACTACGCCGTGGTGATCGGCTACGACGCGGCAACGCGACGTACGTCGATACTGCGCTCCGGGACCGAACGCCGCCATCTGGAACGCAAGGCCTAGTTTCTGCAGAGCTGGCAGGCAAGCGACAACTGGGCCGTAGCGATCACGCCACCCGGTCGCATTCCGGCAACGGCGACAGCCGCCGGCTATATACGCGCGCTGGCTGAGAGTGAGAGCCTGCAGCCCGCCGCAGACATCGATGCCAGCTATGCCGCCGCACTACTCCGCTGGCCGGACGAACCGCTGGTGCTGTTTGCCAGCGCCAACCGCGACTATGCCGCCGGACGTCTGGCTGCGGCAGAAACGAGTTATCGCCGCCTGATCGAACTGCAGCCGGCGCATCTGGCCGCACACAACAATCTCGCCAATCTGCTGATCGACCGGGGTTGTGTAGCCGGGGCGCAGGAACATGCGCGCCGTGCACTGGAGCTTGCCGAGCAGGAATCAGCGCTCGCTGCTGCCGTCCGCGAAACGGCAAAACGCGCCGGGCAGATGTCTGCTCAGCCCGCCCATGCAGAAGCAGTCTGCGATTGAACCAGGGCCGCGGTACCGACAGGGAGCAGTGATCGATGCGCGTACTTTTCGCTTGGGAAATGGGCCGTAACTTTGGCCATGTGACCCAGATTGCACCAGTTGCCGAAGCCCTGCTGCAGCGGGGTGCGAGCATACACATGGCCTTGCGCAACCCGGCCGCAATCACACCATTCACCAGTGCGACCAGATTCCAGATCTTCCAGGCTCCGTTTCGCTCGCCTGGAAAGCGCAAGCCTGGTGCGCCGAAAATCCGTTCGCTGATCTATGCCGATGAACTGCAGCTCTGCGGTTACGACCATGCGAAAACACTCGCCTCGCTATTGAGCAACTGGCAGCAGGTATTTCGCCGGGTACAGCCAGATGTGCTGATCGCCCAGGCAGCGCCAACTGCCTTGCTGGCATCACATGGCATGTCCATCCGGCGATTCAGCATGGGCGGCGGCTTCGATGTGCCACCGGCCACCGCACCGCTCCAGCCACTGCGTTACTGGGAGACCGGACACACACAGGAGATGGCAGCCCGGGAAACCCGCATGCTGGCGACGATCAACAAAGCCCTGCATATGCACGGCCGTGATCCGCTAATGGCAATCAGGGATTTTCTGGTTACAGAAAAAGACTTTCTATGCTCGCTGAAGGAAACGGACCATTACCCGGACCGCGGTGAGGCCAGTTATTACGGCGCGCTGAGCAAGACCGACAGCGGTACACCACTGAGCTGGACTGCAGGAGCAACGCACAGGGTTCTCGCCTATATCCGTCCTGAAGCACCGGTCTTCGCCCCGACCATGGCCGCACTCGCCCTGCTGCCGCCAGACCATGATGTGATCGTCTCCGCACCTGGCCTGGCAGCCGCCAGCCGACGCCAGCTGGAACGACCAAACCTGCGTGTAGTGGATGGCCCGGTACGACTGGACGGACTCCTCCCATCCTGCGACCTCTACATCAACCACGCCACACGTGGAACGTGTAATGCGGCCCTGCTTGCGGGCGCACCAGTGCTGATGCTGCCCGGTCATATCGAGCAACTAATGCAAGCCCGCGTGATAGCCCGCAACGGTATGGGTCTTGGCATGTCCGGCGGTTTCGCTACAGCTGATGTACTGCAGACCGTGAAGCGGATGCTGGCAGACTCACGCTACCGGGACGCCGCGCGTGCCCTGCAAGACAAATATCGCGACCTGAATCCGGATCGCATCGCCGACCGGCTGGCCGATGAGATCATGACGATAGCTGCGTCGCCTGGAACGGGTACTTCAGGCTGAGGCCATACCAGCGCAGCGGGTGATGCGGCCGACTGCGCAAAGAAATCCAGCAATATCTGGCGCAGCTCAAGGTCTCGAAATGTGCCGATATGCGGTCCTGCATAGCGTAGAAAATTCTTGGGCTCACGGGCCGCAGCGAATAGTGCTTCGCTGTTTTCAAACGGTACGATTTCGTCCCGGGTTCCATGAATCAGCATCAGCGGCAGTGGACTCACGGCTGCGATGTGATCGATCAGGTCGTAACCGTCAGGCATCGACCAGGCAACGGGATACTGCAAAGCCCACGTAAGCCAGCTGCGCGAAGCAATCTCACGTGCCGTTTCGCTGTAACGGGCAAACGATGCATCCAGCACGATACCGGTCAGCCGGGCGCGCAGATCAGGCCTCACGGCCACCACGTATCCGCTCATGGTTGCACCAAGGCTCTGCCCGAGCAGAAAAACCGGCAAGCCCCGGGTTCTGGTATCGCTCACCGCCCATTCCAGGCTCGCTGCAATGTCGTCGAACACTTCGGGGATCGACGGTGTGCCTTCAGAATGGCCATAACCGCGATAGTCAGTCATCAGCACCTGGTAGCCCTGCTCCGGCAGCCAGTACACACTGCCCATATGGGTGCTGATATTCTCCGCGTTGCCGTGGAAGAACACGACCGTGCCCTTCGGTTCACCTCTCGCCTTGAGCCACCAGGCACTGAGGCGCGTTCCATCAGACGAATTGACTGTCACTTCCTCGTAGTCGATACCGAGCCGGGCAGGTGTCTGAACCCACCGGGGTGCGGGATAGAAAAGCATCCGGCTGCACCCGGCGAGATTCAGCCCCAGAAGAAGTGCCAGCAGTGGCACCAGCAATCTGGGACTAGAAGTAAAACCTGTATCCCACACTGGCTTCATTGATGCCGTCCGAATCATCGACGCTGTGTTTGAAGCTGATGCGAAGCGCATTGTTGGTCGTCAATACGAAGTTCTGCTGCCACTCGAACTGCACACGGTCTGCCCCCCCGATAAAGTTCAATGTCTGCAGCTGCACAAGCATGCTTGTACGGGTGGCCTGGCGCAGATATCCGAGGCTGATACCGGCACCCACATCCAGCTTGCTGTCGGTGAAACCCGGGTTGTATTCCACCTGTGCGACGATCATCCCCGTCAGCTGACCGTCGAAAACCCCCTGATAACTTGCGCCTGCTCCGCCACTGCCCTGAAAGGCCAGCTCTTCATCGCCATTGGTCCACTCCCGGTCGAGGCCAACGCGTGTCTGCCAGGCTATGGGTTGAAAGAATTCATCGCGCACAGGCACGGAGGTGATCTCGAGCAAATCAAGCGTCTGCAACTGCACTCCCGTGCTTTCCAGTGATCGGACCACCAGTCGCCCCATGTTCAACGATGTGGCTGGCGGATAGCCCGGAGAAGCATCCAGCAGATCGTGATAGGCAATCCGCGTCTCAATATCCGAGAACCATTTGCCACCCTGCGCGCCGCCGCTGACAGCGACAAGCGCCGTCTCATGCCCCTGGTCAGGCCGCAACGCAGATTCCGGCTGCTGTTGCTCAAGTCTGCCGAAATCACGGCCCGCCAGAAACTGCAGCAACACATAACTGCGGTTTACGACATCTGGATCACGCTTGTCGTTATTGACGCTGTAACGCAGATATTTGTAAGCCGTATAAACGACCTGCAACTGGTCAGACTGACCCAACTGCAGAAACGCCGGGTCCTGCAGAACGGTCGTATCGCGCGACAGGTTCAGCGCCAGTCTGCGCTGTGGCTTATCCAGCAATTCAAGATTGAGTGTGACCACATCCTGGTTTGACGGCCGGAAATATACGTCTTCGACCAGACCAGCTTGCTGAACTGCTTTGACGGTATCCACCGGAATGGCGTAGAGCCCGAATTGATCTGTAAGGTCCAGGTCAGGCCTGGCAACGTCCAGCAATTCCAGCAGGCGGAATGAGCAATTTTCATCAAAGAAAAAATAGGCGAATGAAACCTGATCCAGTTCCCACACATGCGCCAGCATTTGCCCGACCTCAGCCGGACTGAAATCCAGCCGATACTCCCACAAATCACGATTCTCGAGGCGAACGTACTCTTTCACCTTGTCCAGGTACGCATTGCCGACAAACTGACCGGGGTAGCCACCCACCACACCACGCCATGCATAAAGCAGCCCCGCATCATCCTCACCTACCGTCGCGCCGAAGTTCAGCGCATAAGACAATAACGGTGATTCGTTGCTCATGTTGTCAGGATCAAAGCGCAGAAAGGTATGTCCGTACATGGATGACGGACTGTTGACGTAGCTCGCTGCCAGTACCAGCACAACCGTGCTGGCGTTGATGGCACGACGCCATTCGTCGTAGCGCGAACACGCTTCAGTCGCAACAGCCAGGTCACTGAAATCAAGCTGGCTGTTCAACCAGTTATATCGAGCCGGAAAGCGGCAGCGCGTCGCAGGTTCATTCACCATTGCGTGCAGGGTTGCGCGCAACTCGGCTTCGGGGTCATCAGCACCATCAGGTGCAAGAAAGAAACGCGGATCATCAACGTAACTGCCCGCATCACCACTGGTCTTGCGCTGGTGAAGCAATGCCAGCCATGCCGGCTGATCACCAAGCCGGCGCGCAGACGCCTGCTGCCACAGGCCGGCGACAGTGTCGTCCACAGGCGCTGCTGCTGCCATCGCGCAGCCGAACACCGTCAACAATAAAATCAGACTTTGCGAACGCAAGTCAGGGACAGTAAAAAGCCGGCAACCCCGGACCGGGGTTGCCGGCATCATCAATACTCAGGAAATATACTGCGAGAGTCTCTCGTCCTGCCCGAGAACCTGCCACATGTTGGCCAACACCTGCTCCTGGGTAACATTTTCACCCGGGAAGATGGTCGCGAAGTTGCTCTGCATCGTCTGCTTGAAATAGCTGCGATCGTCAACGCTGACACCGAGCGTCACCGCAACGGCCGTCAACACTTCGCCTTCGCCGCGGGCAACGTCTTCAATGAATTCATCCATGACGGCGCCGACTTTGACCATCTCCTTGCCGCCATACTGGATGGTTCCGGAATCGCACCCATTGGTGCCAGACGTCACGCCAAAGGTGTTGTTGCCGGTAGAGCCATTGGTAGTCATCGCAAGAACATTTGAGGGCTTGCCACTCTGCCCTTCGAACATCAGGGACCCCCAACCGCAACTGCTCGCCGAACTTGCCATGGCGGCCGATGAGCTAACACTAAGAACAACTGCGAATATCAGTTTCTTCACGGTATTCCTCCATCAGGAATTGGATACTGGATTGCAAAAGAGTTTTGATACTAGCAGCATTTGTTGCAATTGCACCATGCACACGAATCAGAGCAACTGCCAGAACGAATACTTCAGGCTGAGGCCATACCAGCGGCGGCTGAAAGGACACCTCGTTACAGCCGCACAGTGTGGCCAGTTCGCTACAGCAAAGCGACAATGATTCGCGATGCTGGCTGGACGAGGCCCTTCTGCAGTTGGCGACCGGGTGTGTCCGAAGCCCCGCCGACTGCTGTAGCCTTGCACTGCATGAAAACCCCCAAAGGCCTCGAGCCACTGATTGAAGACGGCGTGATCAGCGAAGTGATCCGTTCCCTGAAAAGCGGCAAGGAAGCCTCGGTTTACCTGGTGCGCTGTGGGCCGGATCTGCGCTGCGCCAAGGTCTACAAGGACATGGGCCAGCGCAGCTTCCAGGCGCGTGCCCAATACCAGGAAGGCCGCAAGGTACGCGGCAGCCGACAAGCTCGTGCCATGCGCCGCAGTACAAACTACGGTCGCAAGGAACAGGAAGCTGCCTGGAAAAACACCGAGGTGGACGCGCTTTACCAGTTGGCCGGCGTGGGCGTGCGGGTACCCGCCCCGTATGGCTTCTTCAACGGCGTGCTGGTGATGGAACTGGTAACCGGTGCCGGCGGCGACGCCGCACCAAACCTGGGTGAGGTCGAGCTTTCCGCCGAACAGGCACGCGACTATCACCGCTTTCTGATCAGCCAGATCGTGCGCATGTTGTGTGCCGGCCTGATCCACGGCGATCTTTCCGAATACAACATACTGGTCGCAGCTGACGGACCGGTGATCATCGATCTGCCACAGGTGGTGAGCGCGTCGGGCAACAACAACGCACAGGCCATGCTGGCACGCGACGTCAACAACGTTACCGCCACACTCGGCCGCTTTGCACCAGAGTTGCTGACTACGCGTTTCGCCGAAGAAATGTGGTCACTCTACGAGCAGGGCCTGTTGCGGCCGGGCAGCGTGCTCAGCGGCGAGTTCATCCGCGACGAGGTCGAGGCAGACGTGGCCGGCACCATGCTCGCTATCGAAGACGCACGCGATGAAGCACTGCGGCGCCAGCAGGGCCGTGAAGCAGCGGAGCAGGCATGAACATCGAACTCACGGCCCACGAGGCACGCATCATCGGCTGCCTGATGGAAAAGGAAGTCACCACCCCCGAGCAATACCCGCTATCGGTCAATGCACTCACCAACGCCTGCAACCAGAAGAGCAACCGCGACCCGGTACTCAACCTCGACGAGACCGCGGTACAGCAGCTGCTGGATGGACTGCTGAAGAGGCATCTGGTGAGTGATCGCTCCGGCTACGGCGGACGGGTGACAAAGTACAAACAGGTGTTCTGCAATATGGAATTCGGGCCATTGCAGTTCACAGCCATCGAACACGCAATCATCTGCGAGCTGCTGGTGCGTGGACCGCAGACACCCGGCGAGTTGCGCACCCGTTGCAACCGCATGGCTCCCATCGCCGACGTTGGCGAAATCGAGACCGCGCTGCACAGCCTCGGCGAAAACCTCAGTGGCCCGTTCGTCGTGAAGCTGCCGCGCCTGCCCGGCGCGCGTGATGCGCGTTGGGCCCATCTGTTGAGTGGCGAGGTCGTCATCACGCCGGTTGCAGATGACGCAACAGCCAGCGCCACACCACGCAGCGGACTCACCGAACGGGTGCAACAACTGGAGGCGCAGGTGGAGAGCCTGCAACAGGCGGTGGAAGAGCTACGGCGCAGATTCCCGACATAAGGCCCGGAATGGCGTGTTGACCACCGTTTCACCAGCAGCGTAGAGTCCAGAGGCATGGACAGGGATATTTTCCAGCTCGAAGCAGAGGCACGAAAGTTACCGCCGGAAGACCGCGCACGACTGGTCAGACGGCTGATCGCCACGCTCGATGCCGGTGACGACCACGATGCCGAACAGCTCTGGCTGGATGAGGCCGAGCGACGTCTGGCAGCCTATCGCCGCGGCGAGTCCACACCGGTTTCTGGAAGTGAGGTGTTCAGCAACTTGCTGAAGCACACCTGATGACGGCTTATCGCTTCCTCCCGGAAGCACGAGACGATCTCAGCAGAGCTGTCGCCTGGTACGATCAGGAACTTCCCGGGCTCGGTCAGGACCTCGCGCGTGAGACGCAACGCTTGTGCTCCTTGATCGCCACATCTCCCTTGACCGGAATAGAAGTACGACCCGGGATCAGACGCCGCTTGCTGCGGCGTTTCCCTTACGCAGTTCTGGACGACCCAGATACCCTCATCATTGCAGTTGCCCATCAACGGCGGCGGCCAGGATACTGGCGCGATCGCGTCTAGAGTACACAGCAAACCATGAGCCGCTGCAGACGATGAAGACCAAGCCGGCACGCGTGTTGCCAGCCTTGCGTGAACCCTAAACCGCCACTTCCGCCGGCGTCTCCACAAACTGCAGTTCCGCGAGTCGCGCATACAGCGGATCGCGCTGCACCAGTTCGTCATGCGTACCTACATCGGCGATGCGGCCCTGATTGATGACGACGATGCGATCGGCCTTCAGCACGGTGGCGAGCCGGTGCGCGATGATGATGGTGGTGCGATCCTGCATGAGACGGTCGAGCGCCTTCTGCAGCAGCCGCTCGTTCTCGGCGTCGAGTGAGCTGGTAGCCTCGTCGAGCAACAGGATCGACGGGTTCTTGAGGATCGCCCGCGCAATCGCCATGCGTTGCCGCTGACCGCCGGACAGGCGGGTGCCACGCTCGCCGACATAGGTGTCGTAGCCCTGCGGCAACTCGCGGATGAACTCGTCGGCCACTGCAAGGCGCGCGGCCTCGTGAACCTCTTCATCCGTCGCACCGGGCCGGCCGAAGCGGATATTGCCAAGCGCGGAGTCACCGAAGATCACCGTCTCCTGCGGCACAACCGCGATGCGTGCACGCACGTCGCGCGGATCGGCCTGTGCGATATCCACGCCATCGATCAGGATCCGGCCCTGCTGCGGATCGTAGAAACGCAGCAACAACTGGAAGGTGGTGCTCTTACCCGCGCCGGATGGCCCGACGAAGGCGATGCGTTCGCCCGGCCGGATGTCGAGATCGATACCCGACAGCGCAGGCCGCTCCGGCCGCGACGGATAACTGAAGCCGACATCCTCGAAGCGGATCGCACCCCGACCGGGGTGCGGCAGAACCTGCGGGTTTGTCGGCGTTCTGACATGAGGTTTTGCGTTGAGCAGCTCGATAAGACGCTCGGTAGCGCCGGAGGCACGCTGGATCTCGCCCCACATTTCCGTCAGCGTGCCGGCGGAAGTCGCGGCAAACAGCGCATACAGCACAAACTGGCCCAGCTCGCCGTAAGTGATCTCGCCGGCCAGCACGCTGCGCGCACCCATCCAGACCACAAAGGTGATGCCACCGAACACACAGCAGAAGGTGATGAAGCTCATGATTGAGCGCACCCGCGTGCGTTCGATCGCCACGTCGTAGCTCTGCTCGACGATATCGCGAAAGCGATCAGCAACTGCGGTTTCGGCCGTGAAGGCCTGCACGATCTGCACCGCATCCAGCGATTCACTGGCCATCGCACTGGTGTCGGCAATGCGATCCTGGGAAGCGCGCGAGAGCCGACGCACCTTGCGTCCGATCGTTATCACCGGCAGCAGCACGGCCGGAATCAGGATGACGATCAAGCCCATCAACTTGAGGTTGGTGATGGCGAGCATCACCAGCGCACCTGGCAGCTGGATCGCCGAACGCAGCACCATCGACAGGCTGGTGCCGGTAATCGACTGCACCAGCGTCGTGTCGGCCGTCAGCCGCGACAGCACTTCGCCGGTACGCGTCTCCTCGAAGAAAATCGCGTCCATGCGGATCACGTGCCGGTACACCGCATCACGCACGTCGGCGACCACGCGCTCGCCCACCCAGCTCACGAGGTACAGACGCAACGCAGCCATGGCGCAGAACAGCACGATAAGCGCCGCGAAGGCTGTGAAATACAGGTTTACCGTCCCGCCCTGCTTCGACGCGAGGCCGTGGTCGATGACATAGCGTGCGGCCACCGGCAGCGACAGCATCAGTCCGGATGCGGCAAACAGCACCACCACCGACAGCGCCAGCATGCGCTTGTAGGGTTTCAGGAACGGCAGCAGCGCTGCGAGGGAACGCGGCGTTTTGCCTTTCGGGCGATTCTTGGGATCTTGTTCGAATTCAGCCATAGGCCGGGATTATAGGGGGGCGACCATCGGGCAGTACTTACTTATCCCGGTTCGCCTCCACGCGAACACGCAGCTCACTGATCTCCTCCAGCAGCTGCAAACTGAGCGCCACACCCGCCAGGTTGAGCCCGAGGTCGCGCTGCAGCCGAAGCGCCAGGGTTGCGCGTTGCAAATCAGTGCCGGCGAAGCGCCATTCACTCCGCTCGATACCGACCGGCTCGAGGACACCTTCCTCCACCAACTCAACGATGAAATCTATTTCAACCGCACACGCCTGGCAGACTTCGACCAGCGTAAACCGGATTTCCGTGTCGAGCACGATACCGGTGAGCACCTTGTCATCATTCATCATGGTCAGACTCCGAACCTGGCACGGGGATTGAACCCGGGAAACTGCTCGCCGAAATTCGTGTAGGCCGCTTTCGCCGGATCGCTCTCTGCCGGTGGCAATGCAATCTGCAGCACAACGTACATGTCACCGGGCGGACTGGCTGGTATACCGCGGCCTTTCAGACGCAGCTTGCCGCCGGCCGCAGAACCCGGTGGCAGCTTCAATTCAACGACCCCACCCGGCGTTGGGACCTTCAGGGTGGTGCCGAGCGCAGCTTCCCAGGGCGCCACTGGCAGATCGAGCAATACATCGCGGTCCGCGATGCGATACAGCGGGTGCGGATGAAAATCGACCTCCAGAAACAGGTCACCCGGCTTGCTGCCTCCCGGCCCCGGCGCGCCCTGCCCGGCCAGCCGGATCTGTTGCCCGGCCCGGATGCCTCGCGGGATTGTCACGTTGAGCTTGTGTTCGCGCAGGAACACCTGCCCTTCTGGTGTCAACTGCGGGACGCGCAAAGTGATCATCCGGGTAACGCCCCGGTAGGCGTCCTCCAGGTCGATCAGCACCCGTGCGTGGTGATTGTCGCCCTGGCCGCGGCGCTGATGGCCGAACAGCGTCTCGAAAAAATCACTGGCCTCCGCACTGCCGGGTCCACCACCAGAAAACTCAAAGCCCTCCTTCCAGTCCGGCGGTGGACGAAAGTCCTGGCCCGCTTTCCAGTCAGCACCCAGCTGATCATAGGCAGCGCGCTTTTCCGGATCCTTCAGCACCTCATAGGCTTCGCCCAGTTCCTTGAAGCGGACCTCGGCATCGGCTTCCTTGCTGACATCCGGGTGATACTTGCGGGCGAGTTTGCGATAGGCGCGTTTGATCTCATCCGCGGCGGCAGTCCGCGGCACGCCCATGACCTCGTAGTAGTCCTTGTATTGCATCGTTACCCAGATCGCTTCGGCATGCCGGGATCAGCTCATGTCAAAGCGGTCGAGGTTCATCACCTTGGTCCAGGCAGCAACGAAGTCACGCACGAATTTCTGTTGCGCGCCGTCTTCTGCATAGACTTCCGCAATGGCACGCAATTCAGCCTGCGAGCCGATCACGAGGTCTACGGGAGTGGCTGTCCACTTCAGCGCGCCCGTGGTCCGGTCACGGCCCTCGTAAATGCCCGCAGTAGTCGGCGACTTCATCCACTTCGTCGACATGCCGAGCAGGTTCACGAAGTAATCGTTGCTCAGCACACCGGGCCGATCGGTAAATACACCGTACTTTGCTCCGCCGGTATTTGCGTTGATGGCGCGCATGCCGCCAACCAGGACGGTCATCTCAGGCACCGTCAAAGTCAGCGTGTTTGCCCGCTCGACCAGCATTTCAGGCGGGGACCGGTCGTTTGCCTTGCCGAAGTAGTTGCGGAAACCGTCAGCAGTCGGCTCGAGCACGGCAAAGGACGCGACATCGGTCTGCGCTTGGGTGGCATCGGTACGCCCGGGCGTGAAAGCCACCTGCACCTCACTGCCGGCTTTCTTCGCCGCCTGCTCGATAGCTGCGGATCCGCCCAGCACGATCAGGTCAGCGAGCGATACCTGCTTGCCGCTCGATGGTGTGCGGTTGAAGTCACCCTGGATGCGCTCCAGAACCTTCAGCACTTTCGCGAGTTCAAGCGGATTGTTGACCGCCCAGTCCTTCTGCGGAGCCAGGCGTATGCGCGCACCGTTCGCGCCACCGCGCATGTCAGTGCCGCGGAAGCTGGCCGCTGATGCCCAGGCGGTGCGTACCAGTTCGGGCACTGTCAGACCAGAAGCCAGGATCTGCGACTTCAGCTTTGCGATATCGCCTGCGTCGATCATCTTGTAGTCGGCTACAGGAAGCGGATCCTGCCAAAGCATTTTCTCAGCCGGGACTTCCGCGCCCAGATAACGTGCGCGCGGCCCCATATCGCGGTGAGTCAGCTTGAACCACGCCCTGGCGAAGGCGAGCTCGAACTCCGCGGGGTTGTTCAGGAATCGCTGCGAAATCTTTCTATAGGCCGGATCGAACTTCAGTGAGAGATCCGTCGTGAGCATGATCGGCGCATGTCGCTTCGCCGGATCGAAAGCATCGGGCACCAGCTTTGCTGCGGCCTCGGTGTCGGGAATCCACTGGATCGCACCGGCCGGGCTCTTCGTCTGCACCCAGTTAAAGTTGAACAGGTTGCTCAGAAACTGCATGGTCCAGGCAGTCGGGTTGGAAGTCCATGCGCCTTCAAGGCCGCTGGTGATCGTATCGCCGGCATTGCCGCCGCCACACTTGTTCATCCAGCCGAGGCCCTGCTGCTCTACACCGCCGGCGGCAGGTTCAACGCCTACGCAGTCGGCCGGAGGCGCAGCGCCATGGGTCTTTCCGAAGGTGTGTCCACCGGCGATGAGCGCCACAGTCTCTTCATCATTCATCGCCATACGCGCGAAGGTTTCGCGAATGTCTTTGGCAGCCAGCAGTGGATCCGGATTGCCGTTCGGCCCTTCCGGATTCACGTAGATCAGGCCCATCTGCACAGCGGCCAGTGGTCCCTGCAGTTGCCTGTCGCCTTTGTAGCGCTCGTCTGCGAGCCACTTGCTCTCGGGCCCCCAGTTGACCATCTCCGGCTCCCAGTCATCCGTACGCCCGCCGGCAAAACCGAGGGTCTTGAAGCCCATGGACTCCAGCGAAACATTCCCGGTCAGGGCCATCAGATCGGCCCATGAAATGCTCCGGCCGTATTTCTGCTTGATCGGCCAAAGCAGCCGCCGCGCCTTGTCCAGGTTTGCATTGTCGGGCCAGCTGTTGAGCGGATCGAATCGCTGTTGCCCGCCACCCGCACCGCCACGGCCGTCAGCCACACGATAGGTACCGGCGCTGTGCCAGGCCATGCGAATGAAGAGTGGCCCGTAATTGCCATAGTCCGCAGGCCACCAGTCTTGTGACGTCGTCAACAAGGTCGCGATGTCCTTCTTCACCGCAGCCAGGTCGAGCTTTTGGAATTCTGCGGCGTAGTTGAAGCTCTCACCCATCGGATCAGACTCGGCAGAGTGCTGACGCAGAGGTGTGAGATCCAGGTTGTCAGGCCACCAGAACTGGTTGGACTTCGGCTCGCCCGCGGCAAACGCCGGGCCGGATGGCAGTGCTCCTGTTGTTATTACTAGAGCCAAAGCGGCAAGAAAAGGGATGGCTTTCTGGCGCATGGGAACACTCCTTCAATAAGGAAAGGTATGCGTATCTGTTCGCTCCATGGTGTGGTCCGGATTCAATCGCTGCAGAACCGCTATCCGCAACCGCCGACCGAGGGGTCTTTATCGTCCTGCCAGAAATCCTTGCCCTTGCAGAACCCCGAGTCGATGAGTGACTTGCAGTCGAGCACGCCCTTGCACACACATTCATCATCCTCGCACTTGTAGCGCGGTGCGCTTGGTGGCGGAGCCAGTCGCTTCATTTGCGCGGGCTTTGTCGGCGAATCCTGCACGCGGTCCGCCGACACGCTTTGGGCTGCTGTGCTGCGGGCATCCCCGGCGAATGCGACGCTGACTGCAAGAGTGAGAAAGACTGAGAAAAATGCCCCACAAATGAGGCCGCTGAAAGCAGAAGAGTTACTCATGACATGGTTCCTCCCCGGTTGGCGTAACCATCCTACCTCACAAGCGTGGGCATTCCGATGTCGGGGCGCAGCAAGGTAATTATCAAAGTGCCTCGTGGACAGCTGCCGAAACTCGCGCAAATGTCGCGCGCAGTTGCGTCCATGCGTCGTCGTCGAGACTCCGGGGCTGGCGAACGGGTTTGCTGTGGGTCCGTGCGGACAGGTGGGTTTTACTGGCGAAAACAATGCTATTGCTGCCGTCATCAACGTCGACGATCACGACGCCGCCATCAAAGCTGCGACGGATCCGCTCGAGCTGCTGCTGCCAGCGGTCCTGGCCGCAATGCAGGTTTGTAACCAGCATCCCGTCCGGCCCGAGCAGTTCAGAACAGTCGTCGTAGAACCGCTGGGAACTCAAGGCCATCGGCAGGCCCTTGTGATCATAGCCGTCAACCAGAAGGACCTCGAAGCGCCGCGGCGAAGACCTGACAAACTCGGCAGCATCCCCCAGAACCACGCGGAACCGCGGGCCGTCGGCCGGAACCTGGAATTCATTGCGCAAGGCCAGCACGTGTGGATTGATCTCGATGACCTTGATGCGCGCTTTCGGCAAATGGCGGTAGCAGAATTTGGCCAGCGAGCCCCCGCCCAGCCCCACCATGGCCACACCCTCCGGCTCCGGCAGAAAAACCAGGAAGCCCATCATCGTGCGCGTGTACTCCAGATGGAGCGCGTCGGGCCGCCGAAGGTCCATGCAGCTCTGGGTTTCGTGCACGGAGAAATGCAGGGACACGGTATTGGAGGTCCTGCAGATGACGGGCTTCATGTGCTGCTGTGCCATGGGGTCCGACATATGTATTCCTGATTGCGGGCGGTGGGATCCGACATGTGCATCCTGATTGCGGTCGGTGGGAGCTGTGAAGGTGAAGATGATAGTAGAGTCTGACGCACGCTGCGGGCAGAGCGCCCGTACTGACCCCAATCAGGTGCGCATCTGGTCCGAAGCGGTGGCGCGGCCCTTGCGCTGCGCCGCCGACAGTTTAGGCAGCGATTTTACTTCCGTACCGGTCTTGGCCTCGGCCAGCCGCAGCTCATAGAGCGTCTGTAAATTCAGCCAGAACTCCGCACTGGTGCCAAAGAAATACCCCAGTCGCAGCGCGGTGTCGCCGGTCACGGCCCGTTGCCCATTCAGGATCCCGGTAATCCGATGGGTCGGCACCTTGATCAGTCGGGACAGTTCGGCTGCACTCATCTCCAGCGCTTCAAGATCGTCGGCGAGCACCTCGCCGGGGTAGTCATCGCCAGGGCCGATCTGGATCAGGTACAGAGCTGGTCGTTTCAAGCATCCGGACGTAATCGTCAGGCAAGCCGTGTTCCCGCGCTCCGTCGAGAACATGCTGCTTGTACCAGTCCCAAGGCTGCAGCCCGCTACGTGTCCGCATGGCGATATAGGCCGTCGCCACGATCACACCATCGCCAGTATTTACCCGGACTGGCTCCTCCCTGTACGCGCGGCCCAAGTCCTCCGCCCTGTCCAGCACGGGCTTTTCCCTGACATCCAGAGCGAAAACCACACCCCAAACCCGCTCCGTTCCGGCAGCGGGCGCCATGTCGCACTTACCGGATCCGTCTGTTGAAGGCTTGTTCCATTGCAAGGTCCGCCCACAGACATATCCGATCGTGACTGCGGTCGCCGAGGGTGTCCGCTCACGGAGCCGTGAGGTAGACATGTTGGACCCGTAGCAGAAGACGAGTACCTGGTTGGGAGTAGTGGGAAGCATTTGGCTCTCTGCCATATCAACGAACAGAATCATTCGCCTATGGTCCGAAAAACCTCATCCCGTTTTCCTCACCGCTGAGGATCTTGCCAGCTCTAACCCGGGATGGCGCTGGACCTTCAGTTCATTAATCTGTGGAGACTGCGCTGCATCGGCGCATCCCACTCCGGAAGAGGGTATCATATGACCGTCATAGAACTCCGGCAATCTTGTAGCGTCGCCTGGATCACCGGGCGGCACAAAAATCACCATCCCCTGCCTTGCTCTGGTCAGCAGGACGCGGTATGCGTTCTTCAAGTAATTCTTGTTTTCAGCTTTCTTGATGTTCTGCCAACGGGCCCCACGGTAATCGTGGTAACTCCAGCCCTTGGATGCCTTGCGAAGGTCTGCATCCCAGTTCAGGCAAACCCAGTCCAATTCCAGCCCCTGGACCTGAAACTCGGTAGCCGCATCCTCAAGAAATGAACTCGACCTGGGGTCTGATTGCTCGCCAAGAAACCAGTGGACCGGATTAATGGATACGCGTACATCGATAGCATGGGGCTTGAGACGCATTGCTTTCGACGAAGCCACCAAACCACAGCGCTCAGATCCTCGTGCATGGCTACGAATCCATTCTTTCGCCCTGCCGATATCCCTGGTGATTGCGGTCGGAAATCGAGCGGCCAATCGCCGCAGATGATCCTCAGCCTCATGCCGTTCGCAATCCAGCAATGCCTTTACAAACGCGGACGCGTTTTCAGCGCGATAAGAGCGCATTGAAACCCCCAAATGGAGGTTTCTATCCAGATGAATCCGATCCCGCTCACGGAACCCCACCACTACATCACCGATGCCGTACTCACTATCGCTGAGGTGAGGAGACATATGTACCTCCCATTTCGGGAAATGTGTTTCCAGCGCATCGAGCCAACCTGCAATACCCGCCTCACCTGTATTGATCTCTTGACCGCCGCCTACCAGGCATATGATCGCTGCCCAATCTGCATGGCGGTCCATATATGAAATCAGAAACTCTGGCTCAGACTGTGTGAAATCAGGCCGATTCTTCTTTCGTCGCATGAAACTGGATGTTTGCACCGCATTCCAGGCACGCTGAGCTTCATCAAAGATCGCCACTCGATCATCTGGTGGCGTGGAGTCAATCAACGCCTCATCACGAAAATGATGAACGTTCTGAATAAATGCCTTTACGCGGTTGGCGACCACGCCCTTTCTGATTTTTTTTCCGTGCGAACGCTGCCGAGCCACTTCATCTCGCGTCAATGCCTCACTGAGAACAGCCACGAGTGGCGCATTTCCAGACAAGAAAACGGCATGAGTCGGGGAACCGGGTGCGTCTCGACGAGTTGCCACATTCAGTCCGACCAACGTCTTTCCTGCACCAGGTACACCTGTAACCAGGCAAATGATCTTTTTGCCCTTGGCACTCGCCTCCTCAATCAGATCTTCAACCCGTCTGGATGTCACCCGTAGATTGGTAGCGCCGGCGTCATGGCGTGCAATCTCCTCAACAGCATGATGGCGATAGAGCGCTCGAGCGGCCTCAATAATGGTCGGGGTCGGTCGGTACGAGGATGATGCCCATTCAATAGGATCAACGGGTGAGGTTTCGGGCTGCCCATCTACAATGGCATCCAGGAATTGGCGCAGGTTCGCACAGTTGACGGCCGTCGGCTGCGCAACCAAGTCCTCAGCAAAGAATGGTCCCGCAAGCTCCAGTGGGTCACTTTCAGTCGCGACGAGGATCGGCACGATTCTCAACGCATGGCTGGCATCATGAAAGTTCTTCAGATCCAGAGCGTAATCCCACACTTGGTGCAGATCAGCTGTAGCAACTACCGGCGCGCCAACTTTGAACTCGATGACAAATATCGTTGCACCGACGACCAGCACGGCATCAACGCGGCTACCCATTCGCGGAATGGTGAATTCAAGAAAAATGAAACCATCAAAACCCCGCAGTTCTGCCTGCAAGATATCGATGGTGGCCAGCCAGGCATCCCGTTGAGCAGGGGTAACATCGAACTCGCTATTGCTAGCCAGCGCGCCAATGACCTCGTCCCTTGCGGACACGAGGAACTTGTCAAGCGGTGCCGAGTACCAGGCGCGAAGTGCGGATATCGCAGTCATGCTGCGATGCTACCAGGTCAACTCCATGACATCCTCATACGCCCCCCGCTCACCAAGCCTTCATGGTTTTTCCCTCCACATGAAAAAAGGGCCGGAATCCATGGAGATCCTAAGCGTAGTGCCCGCCCTCTTCTGCCGCCATCCTCACTGCTTCCACGCCAAGCGCAAACCGCCACGCTGGCCCGAGTGGCGAAACCTCTCTGCCCCTGATCCACGCATGCGCCCCGGCAAGTTCCCCCTGCCGGTACGCCCATTCCGTGATCCGGCGTGAGCGCCCCATGTCGTGGGGCAACCGCAAGGTATCGAAAGCCGCAGCCAGCATTTCTCCCCTACCCAGGTTCTCGTCGCGCCACCGTCGCAAGTGATCCGGATGTGGCAGATAGTCTCGCTTGGCGAGATTGCACTTTGCATGACTGAATACGAAGTTGTGACCAAGGTCTACCGGATAGCGTGACCAGGCAACGAAATGATCAAGCTCACCGTTTCCACGGACGCGTGAGTCGCAATAAAAGCAGCGCCCGCCCTGGTGCTCCCGGAGGATGTCCCGCCATGGCGCCAGCGTCGCGCGGTCAGAACCGAACAGAAAGCTTTCGAGGCTTGCCGTTTCACCCAGCAGGATCCGGTTACCGGGAATACGCTGGATACGGGCCACCCATGCGCCTCGCACGAGGTTGGTTATCAGCCCATGAAAGTTGCGGAAAGCCGAGGGCACCCCGGGCAACAGGCGGATCCGGTCATCGCGGAATTCAGCCTGGCGATAAAGGAATTCCGACGGCTCGTCGGACACTGTCTGAAGCTTCCAGAGCGGCATCTGTCGGATCACGCCTGCGGCTTTCTTCCGCAGGCCCGCCCATGCGCGGGCATCAAGGCGTAGCCCCGCGACAGTCGCGCCAACTGCCCTGCTCCGCGCATCAACGATGTAACTGATGATCGATGCCCGTCTGCCCGTATTCTGGTGGAGCAACTCCAACTCAGCATCGCTCCGCCCATCGACTCCGAACGGCACTGCCTGGCGCCAGTAATACTCAATGAACTTCTCCGCGATATCCGGCACCGACAGCCGCAGACTGCCGTCCGCGGCCGGCTCCTGCTCTACGGAGAGGTCTGCCAAGGCCTGCAGCAAGGCGTACTTGTAAGTGGACGTAAACAGCCCTTCGTCCAGCAGACGCTGAAGCTGGCGGAGAAAGCGCAGATTCGATTCCGCGGACACCTAGTACAGAGCCTTGCCCGGGATGACGCTGCGGATGCCACCGCGAGGATCAATAACGTCACCCGCGTAGCGCGGTATGACGTGGAGGTGGAGATGACAAACAGTCTGGCCCGCAGCGGCGCCAGCATTGAAGCCGACATTGTAGCCGTCGGGCTTCGGCCGGCCCTCAAGTACAGCCCGCTCCTCGATCAACGTTCGCGCCCGACTAATGGCAGATGTCAGAGCCGCCTGTTCATCTGCGGTGGCCTGGAACCAGTCGGCCACGTGTCGTCGGGGAATCAACAACGCGTGGCCGGACGAGACGGGGAAACTGTCCCAGAGACCGAGTACGAGTTCAGTAGCGAGGAAGATACGTGAATCGTCTGGCGTACAGAACGGGCATTGCTGTTGCTGTTGATATTGATATTGATGCTTGCCTGAATCTTCACTCATACGTTTAGTTTAGCGCGGCATACGAGGGGGCACGAGTTCCCGAAGTTCGTGCTCGTGCCTGATCACCCGCCCTTACATAACACTTTAGCGCCAGTAACACGGGTACATCGTTGGAGCAACTGAGAAGCCAGTCACGGCAAGGAGCCCCGACCGGGCCTAGCTTCCGCACATCAAACCGGAAGCACGGCTCTGGCGGCGAGGCGGCCGGGAGACAATCAGGATACGACGATGCACCAGACCACGGATTGGTTTCAGCGTTGCGCATTCATTCGCGACTATTTCTTTGGCAACGAGCAGAAGCTGGCGCAGCAGCTGGCTGCGCATCTGGCAGAAAGATATGTTGGCGATCAGGTATCCGAGCTGCGGCCGGAGACGGACGTATCGGCCTTGTTGGCAGACTCGATTCGCATGTCTATCAACAGGGATGACTTGACGCTCTCTCGTGATGACGGCTTGTTTGCCTCCGTTGATTTCAAGGAGTCCGTTACGTTCACGGAACTCGTGAGGCTGGTGCAGCTCCAGCGCTGAAGAAAGAGTCAGCGTCGCAGCCCGTCGTTCCGGAATCATCCGCCCATAGCAGCGCTTGCTGGTGACAGAGCGAGGCGTATCTTGGCTACGCCCCGCGATCACGCGGCCCGAGGAAGTACCAGAGGATCAAGCCCAGCACGGGCAGCAGCACCACGGCGACTATCCAGATCAGCTTCTTCACGTTGGAAGCAGAGCTCTGGAGGATATTGATGATTGCCCAAACATCTCCGATCAGTATCAGGAGACCCAAGAGGCCGTTGTAGCCGAAATTCATCATTGTGGTTCCTTTCCTGTTCAGTGGAGGACTACGTCCCAGGTGACGTGACCAGAGGAGCTGACCACATGGTACAGCTCGGAAGGGATTCACTCGGGGCCGGGTACTGCCCCGCGATCGGCACTCAGGTCATCCTCGCCTGACTCAGTTCGTGCACGCTGTCGACCATGGCTTTGACATGGTCCACCGGTGAGCTGCGCGGGACGCCGTGTCCCAGGTTAAACACATGGCCCCGCGCGGCCTTGCCGGCCTCGAGGGTCTCGGCGACCCGACGGCGGATTTCTTTAGGCGACTGGAAGAGTACGTACGGCTCGATATTGCCCTGTACTGAAACATTGGGCCCAAGTTGCGCCACTGCGTTGTCGAGTCGCATGCCATAGTCGATGCTGATGACATCGGCACCGCAGTCTTTGATCATATCCAGCGAGCCGTGTGCGCCGAGGCCAAAATAGATAATCGGGACCCCGGTCGGTTTCAGCGCGGCAATGATCTTTTTGACGTAGGGCAGATTCAGGCTTTCGTAGTCCTGAGGCCCGATGAGCCCTGCATTGGAATCGAACAGCATCAGGGCATCGGCTCCGGCTGCGGCCTGGGCCTTCAGGTACCTGGTTGTGTGCTCTGCGACCTTGTCCATCAGGGTGGCATAGCCTGCGGGTTCGTCGAAAACGAACTGGCGGAAAAGCGAGAAAGCTCCGCTTGAACCGCCCTCAACCATATACGCTGAGATGGTGAAGGGCGCGGCCGCAAACCCGATCAGCGGCACCCGGTTGGTTAGCTCACGGGCACAGATTTTCTGGGCTTCGTAGACAAATCCCAAACCGTCGGCGGGATCTTCCGGCACGATCAGCCGATCTACGTCGGCCTTGCTGCGAATCGGGTTTTCGAAGGCCGGTCCGGTCTTGTCTGAATAACGTAGTTGCATGCCCATGGGCACGACTGTGGTGGTGATATCTGAAAAGAAGATCGCTGCATCGACGCCCAGAACGTCGACCGGCTGGATCGTGAGTGCCGCAGCAATCTCTGGTGTGCGACAGGCCGTGAGAAAATCACTCTTCTCCAGTACAGCGCGAAACTCAGGCAAATAACGACCGGCCTGCCGCATGAACCATACTGGCGTGTAGTCAACTTTTTCACCGCGGCACGCTTGCAGAAAAGTATTGTTTCGCTTCGAGTTCTCATGTGCGCCGACGTTGACGATACCGGCCTGCAACCCGGCAGCCGAATTGCTCCGGCCGATTAACGGAGCCAATGACAAGACGGCACCGACACCCTGGACAAAATGGCGCCGACCCACGGCTGGTGTATCACTGTCAGTCATCCTCCGCTCCCCCTGTCCCCGCGAAACCCCGAGCCCGGAGCATATTGGTCAGAGCCTACCCCGGCAACAGTTGTTTCCACGCTGCAAGAATCAGTCTCACCAGGAATCTGCTGCTACTCAAAAGCGGGGGATGTCGGTGCGTAATCTGGTCCGAAGCGTTCATTGCCGAGATTGAGCGAGCAACGGGAACCCCAAGGTTTAGCTACGGCACCGCGGTTACCAGGTTGGTCAGCAGTGCGCATGCCTGGGACCAGCAGTTCAGATCACATTTCTCGGCTTTCATACAGAGCTACCTCATCAGCGCGAGACCGCCGTACCGAGATGATGAGAACGGCATCGCTTTGGTAGGTGACAACAGTATAGAAGCCATGCCATTACAGGTATGGCTTCAAGGTGCGGAGCATCTCAAGTTCCGGCCGCATCCCTCACTCGACAGATGGATAGCTGCGTCCTGCGGAATATGAAGACGCCGCAAGCTTAAGGTGATGTCCATGGCACCGGCAGCACGCCACGTTCCAGATTCTCGTTAATGGACAGGGAATGATCGCGGCTGAAGCCGCTCCTACAGCAGCCGGAAGCCCCGGTCGGGATTGATTCGCCGCCGGGTACGGCGGCTCACCCCTGCGGGGCGGCTGCGCCGTCCAAAACTGCTCTGCAGTTTTGTCGAACCGAAGGGTTCTTACCGGGCTCCCCCTCACTGGCAAAAAGAAAAGGGCCCCTCGCGGGGCCCTTTTCTTTTTGCTGGCGGAGAGGGAGGGATTCGAACCCTCGATACACCTTTAGGGCGTATGACGGTTTAGCAAACCGTTGCCTTCAGCCACTCGGCCACCTCTCCGGAAATCGTGACCGCAGGAAGGCAGGTCTGCGGGGGCGGAGAGGATAGCAGAAAGGGGGGCGGGGATCGCGGCGGAATCGCGCCTGAAGCCGCTCCTACGAGGCGCTCCTACGAGGAGACGGGCTTCAGGAAAGCCTGCGGCGTTTTGTTCGTCGCAGATGCGGTCGTAGATTTCTTCGCGGTGCACGCTGACTTCGCGTGGGGCCTTGACCCCGAGGCGCACCTGATTGCCTCGTACACCGAGTACGGTGATATCGACTTCGTTGCCGATGACCACGGTTTCGCCGATCCGTCGCGTCAAGATGAGCATGGAATCTTCTCCCCTGCCCGGCTTCATTTTTGTTTTTATAGCTGCCGGACGCGCCGATCATAACCACAGGATGGGCGCGGAAGCCATTAAATATGCTTTCTGCTCAGGTACTTAAAGCGCGCTCCTTAGATTCTGGCGGTTCAGCCGGCGGGCTTGAGCCGGGTCTTCTACCCACTGCGGGACCGCAGCGAGGGCCGCATCCAGCCCGGCGGCGTCGGTGCCGCCGGCCTGGGCGAAGTCGGGCCGGCCGCCGCCCTTGCCGCCCACCTGGACGGCCACGGCGTTGACCAGCTCGCCGGCCTTGAGGCGGGCCGTGAGGTCTTTGCTGACGCCGGCGGCGAGGCTGACCTTGCCGGACTCGGCATCGGCGGCGGCCAGCAGGACGACGACGCTGACCAGCTTGTCTTTCATGCGGTCGACGGTGTCGCGCAGGGCCGCGGCATCGGTGCCGTCGTCGAGCCGGGCGACCAGCAGGCGTATGCCGGCCACGTTCTGCGCCTCGGCGGCGAGGTCGCGGCCACCGGCGCCGGCGGCGAGTTTGGTCTTGAGCTGCTGGATCTCGCGCTCGAGCACCTTGCTGCGCTCGAGGGCCTGGCGGACCTTGGCCTCGACGTCGCTGCGACCGGTGCGGAACAGGGCGGCCAGCCGGTCGAGGGACTGCTCGGTCTCGGACCATGCGCGCCAGCGCGGCTTCGCCGGTGACGGCCTCGATGCGCCGGATGCCGGAGGCGATGCCTGATTCGCTGATGATCTTGCACAGGCCGATGTCGCCGGCGCGCTGCACGTGCGTGCCGCCGCAGAGTTCGGTGGAGAAGTTGCCGATGGTGAGCACGCGCACGCGGTCGCCGTATTTTTCGCCGAACAGGGCCATGGCGCCGGTGGCGACGGCTTCGTCGTAGCTCATCACGCGGGTGCGCGCTTCGGCATTGGCGCGGATCTGTGTCGTTGACCAGCGTTTCGATAGCGGCGAGCTGTTCGTCGCTCAGCGCTTCGTAGTGCGAGAAGTCGAAGCGCAGCTTGTCGGGGCCGACCAGCGAGCCCTTCTGCGTGACGTGGGTGCCCAGCACCTTGCGGAGTGCAGCGTGCAGCAGATGCGTGGCGGAGTGATTGAGAACCGTGGCGGCGCGCGTGTCGGCATCGACCTGGGCGCTGAGCTGGTCGCCGACGCTGATGCTGCCGGTTTCCATGCGGCCGACGTGCAGGACGGCATCGCCGGACTTGCGCGTGTCGTCGACGACGAAGCGCACGCCGACCAGCCGCAGCTCGCCGCTGTCGCCGACCTGGCCACCGCTCTCGGCGTAGAAAGGCGTGCGATCGAGAACCACCACGCCGGACTCGCCGGTGCCCAGGTGGTCGACCGGCTTGCCATCCCTGAGCAGGGCGATGACCTGGCCGTTGTCGCTGAGATGGTCGTAGCCGGTGAACTGCGTCTGGCCCTCGACGCGAACGCCGGCCTCGTGGGCGACGTTGAACTTCTGTGCGGCGCGGGCGCGCTCGCGCTGCGCCTCCATCGCGGCCTCGAAGCCGGCGCAGATCGGTGGCGATGCCCTGGGCGCGCGCCACGTCGGCGGTGAGATCGGCCGGAAAGCCGTAGGTGTCGTAGAGCTTGAAGATCACCTCGCCGGCCAGCGGCTTGCCGTTGGTCTCGGCCAGCGCATCGCGCAGCAGGCGCATGCCCTGCGCCAGCGTCTCGGCAAAGCGTTCTTCCTCGGTGACGCAGCACGCGCTCGACGTGCAGGCGGGCCTCGCGCAGTTCGGGATAGGCCGCGCCCATCTCCTTGACCAGCGGCTCGACGAGCTGGTGGAAAAACGGCTGGCTGACGCCGAGCTCGTGGCCGTGGCGCAGCGCGCGGCGAATGATCCGGCGCAGCACGTAGCCGCGGCCCTCGTTGCCGGGCAACACGCCGTCGATGATCAGGAAGGACGCGGCGCGGATGTGGTCGGCGATCACGCGCAGCGAGGTGGACTGCAGGTCGGTGGTGCTGGTGATCGCTGCGGCAGCGGCGATCAGGCGGCGGAACAGGTCGATGTCGTAGTTGCTGTGCACGCCCTGCATCACGGCGGCGATGCGCTCCAGGCCCATGCCGGTATCCACCGAGGGCTTGGGCAGCGGCGTCAGCTTGCCGTCGGCGGCGCGGTCGAACTGCATGAAGACCAGATTCCAGATCTCGACGTAGCGGTCGCCGTCTTCGTCGGGTGAGCCGGGCGGGCCGCCCGGCACGTCGGCGCCGTGGTCGTAGAAGATCTCGGAGCAGGGGCCGCAGGGGCCGGTGTCGCCCATCGACCAGAAGTTGGATTTTTCGTCGAGGCGGGTGAAGCGCTTGCGGATCGATGCCGATTTCCTTCAGCCAGATGTCGGCGGCCTGCTGGTCGTCGCGGTAGACGGTGACCCACAGGCGCTCCGGCGGGATGGCCAGCGTGACGGTGATGAACTCCCAGGCGAAGCGGATCGCGTCCTGCTTGAAGTAGTCGCCGAAGCTGAAGTTGCCGAGCATCTCGAAGAAGGTGTGATGCCGGGCCGTGTAGCCGACGTTCTCGAGGTCGTTGTGCTTGCCGCCGGCGCGCACGCAGCGCTGCACGGTGGCGGCGCGGGTGTAGCTGCGCGGATCGCGGCCGAGGAACACGTCCTTGAACTGCACCATGCCGGCGTTGGTGAACAGCAGCGTGGGGTCGTTGCCGGGCACCAGCGGTGAACTCGCCACGATGCGGTGCTCGTGGGCCGGCGAAGTAGTCGAGGAAGCGCTGGCGCAGGATGCTTGTGTCCATAGGGTCAAAAAGAATGCGATCAAAGAGGAAGCCGCCAAGGATAGGGGAACGCCGGCTGGGTCGAAAGGGATCTGTTCCGATTGGGTCGACCGGGCGGTCACGCGGGACTTGTACTACCTGGTCGACCGGGCGGTCACGCGGGATACCCTTTGGCACTACGGCGGGGTACCGCCGTGAGCGTTGCCAAAGGGTATCCCGCATGCCCGCTCTGCCTGGGCTGGCTGCGTTGCCGGCTCAGCAGCTTCGGGCTTTTAGTCCTCGTCGTCAGCGCCGCCGAAGGCTGCGCGTAGCTGTTCGGCGCTGAAGCCACGGTACTGCAGGAAGCGGGACTGGCGGGCGCGTTCCTTGTAGTCGGCGGGCAGGTCGGGGCCGAAGCGCTTTTCGCGGACGGCGCGGGCCTCGGCAGCCCAGTCCACTTCCTGCCCGGCCAGTGCCTCGGCGACCTGTGCGCCGGCGATGCCACGCCGCTCGAGTTCGGCGCGCAGCCAGAGCGGGCCGTGGCCGCGGCGGGTGTAGCTGGCGAGGAAGCTGTCGATGAAGCGCTGCTCGCTGAGCAGCCCGTCGTCGACCAGCGCGCTCGAGCGTCTGCTCGATCTCCTCGGCGCGGAAACTCGCGGGACTGCAGCTTCTCGCGCAGCTCGGCGACCGAGTGCTCGCGACGCGCGAGGATGTCGAGGGCGATCTTGCGCGGCGAGCTCGGGCACGGCCGCGTCGCGGCCTCCCGGCGGTGCAGCCGCAGCCTCGCCGGCCTCCAGCGCTCTCGGCCGGTCTCTTCAGGCTTCGTCGAGGGCTTCCGCCTCGACCACTGGTTTCTCGGCATCGCCCACTTTCACCATCAGTGCAGCGCGCAGCTTCTTCTCGATCTCGGCGGCAATCTCGCGGTTGGCGACCAGGAACTCGCGGGCGTTGTCGCGGCCCTGGCCGATGCGGTCGCCTTCGTAGCTGTACCAGGCGCCGGACTTGGCGACGATGCCGTGCTTGACTGCCGAGGTCGATCAGCTCGCCCTCGCGGGAGATGCCCTTCTCGTAAATGATCTCGAACTCGGCCACGCGGAACGGCGGTGCGACCTTGTTCTTGACGACCTTGACCCGGGTCTGGTTGCCGACCACTTCGTCGCCGCGCTTGATCGCGCCGATGCGGCGGATATCCATGCGCACCGAGGAATAGAACTTGAGCGCGTTGCCGCCGGGCGTGGTTTCGGGGTTGCCGAACATCACGCCGATCTTCATGCGGATCTGGTTGATGAAGATCACCGCGGTGTTCGAGCGCTTGATGTTGCCGGTGAGCTTGCGCAGCGCCTGCGACATGAGCCGGGCCTGCAGGCCGACGTGCGTGTCGCCCATCTCGCCCTCGATTTCAGCCTTGGGCGTGAGCGCGGCGACCGAGTCGACCACCACCACGTCGACGGCGCCGGAACGCACCAG
>CAVOQT010000004.1:0-111308 GCA_963698405.1 uncultured Gammaproteobacteria bacterium | reverse complement strand
GAAGCCCCACTCGTTGTCGTACCAGCTCAGCACCTTGACGAGTGTTCCGCCACCGACGCGGGTCTGGGTCGAATCAAATATCGAGCTGCGCGGATCGTGATTGAAGTCCACCGATACCAGCGGCTCGGTGTTGTAGCCGAGTATCCCCTTGAGTTCACCCTCGGACGCCGCCTTGAGAATGCCGTTCACCTCTTCAACGCTGGTAGCGCGCGCCGCCGTGAAGGTGAGATCGACGATCGACACATTGATGGTGGGTACGCGCATGGCGAAACCATCCAGCTTGCCGTTCAGCTCCGGCAAAACCAGTCCGACGGCCGCTGCTGCGCCCGTCTTGGTCGGGATCATCGACATGGTGGCGGAACGCGCACGCCGCAAGTCCTCGTGATAAACGTCGGTGAGCACCTGGTCATTTGTATAGGCATGAATGGTGGTCATCAGGCCAGTGACCAGACCGATCTTGTCATGCAGCGGCTTGACCAGCGGCGCCAGGCAGTTGGTCGTGCAGGAGGCGTTGGAAATGACCGTGTGCGCGGCCTTCAGCGACTTGTGATTGACGCCGTAGACGATGGTCGCATCGACATCCTTGCCGCCCGGGGCGGAGATCACGACCTTTTTGGCACCAGCCTGCAGGTGGGCACTGGATTTTTCCTTGCTGGCAAAGAAGCCGGTGCACTCGAGTACTACATCGACGCCCAGTTCAGCCCAAGGCAGTTCTGCCGGATTGCGCTTGGCCAGCACACGGATCTTGTCACCGTTGACCAGCATGTAATCGCCTTCAACGGCGACGGTGCCGGGAAACTTGCCGTGCGCCGTATCGTATTTGGTCAGATGCGCGTTGGTCTTCGCGTCACCCAGATCGTTGATCGCGACGATGGAAATCTCGCCAGTACGCTTCGATTCATACAGCGCACGCAGTACATTGCGGCCGATTCGGCCATAACCATTGATGGCAACTTTGACAGGCATCAGACGCACTCCTCAAAAAATCTTCAGGTAGCCAGCAACTCCAAGGCGAGCTGCGCGACATGCTCCGGCGTAAAACCGAAATGGCGGAACAATTCCGGCGCGGGTGCCGACTTGCCGAAAGTATCCAGTCCGCAGACCCGGCCCGTTGTACCGACCCAACGGTACCAGCCATCGGTCACGCCGGCTTCGACGGCCACGCGCTTACTCACCGCTGCAGGCAGCACGGACTCACGGTAAGCAGCATCCTGCGCGGCAAATACGGTAGTCGAGGGCATGGACACGACCCGCACAGCATGCCCCTTGGCGGTGAGCAGGTCTGCAGCTGCGTTGGCGAGTGCGACTTCAGATCCGGTTGCGATCAGGATCAGGTCGATCTTCGCAGCATCGCGCAGTACATAGCCCCCGCGCCGAATGGCCGCGATCTGTGCCGGCGTTCGTGACTGCGGCGGCAGCGCCTGCCGGGTCAGTATGAGACTTGTGGGGCCCTTGTCCCGTTCGATGGCGTCCTGCCATGCGACGGCGGTTTCAACTGCGTCGCAGGGCCGCCACACGCACATGTTCGGGATCAGGCGCAGGCTGGCCGTGTGTTCGACGGGCTGATGAGTGGGGCCATCCTCACCCAGGCCGATGGAATCATGTGTGAACACATGAATGACGCGGATTTCCATCAGCGCAGCCATGCGCAGCGCATTGCGTGAGTAATCGGAGAAGGTCAGGAAGGTACCGCCAAACGGCAGCAGGCCACCGTGCAGGGCGATGCCGTTCATCGCGGCAGCCATGCCGAATTCACGCACGCCCCAGGAGATGTAGTTGCCGGCGACATGGCCCGGCTTGATGGTCACGGCGTTCTTGACGCGGGTGAGGTTCGAGCCGGTCAGATCGGCGGAGCCGCCAATGAACTCGGGCAAGGCAGGCGCAAAGGCATTGAGCGCATCCTCCGACGACTTGCGCGTGGCTTTGGGGGCTGTCTCGCCGGCAATCTTCTCTATCACTGCCGCAGCATGCGCAGGCCAGCTGGCTGGCAAGACACCCGCCATACGCCGCGTGAATTCGGCAGCCAGCTGCGGATGCTCGCGACCATAGTCGCTAAAGAGATCACGCCACTGCTGTTCAAGTTGCGCACCGGCCGGCCGCGCATCCCATGCCGTACTGACGGCCGACGGAATTTCGAATGGCGGAAAATCCCAGCCCAGGCTCTTGCGCGCAGCGGCGATCTCTTCGGCACCCAGCGCCTCACCGTGTACCTTCTCGGTACCCTGCCGGTTTGGCGCACCGAAGCCGATGATGGTCTTGCAGCAGATCAGCGACGGCCGGCCTGTTTCGGTACGCGCAGCCTCGATCGCAGTGCGAATTGCCACCGGATCATGTCCGTCCACGCCACGAATCACCTGCCAGCCATAAGCCTCGAAGCGGCCCGGCGTATCGTCGCTGAACCAGGCTTGTACATGGCCATCGATCGAGATGCCGTTGTCATCATAAAGGCATATCAGCTTGCCGAGACCCAGCGTACCGGCCAGCGAGCAGGCCTCATGGGAGATACCTTCCATGAGGCAGCCATCGCCCAGAAATACATAAGTATGGTGATCGACCACGGGATAGCCAGGCCGATTGAACTCAGCCGCCAGCAGCTGCTCGGCCAACGCGAGACCCACCGCATTGGCCACGCCCTGCCCCAGCGGGCCAGTGGTCGTTTCGATACCCAGATGCAGATCCCGTTCCGGGTGGCCTGCTGTATGCGACCCCAGTTGACGAAAACGCCGCAGATCGTCGATCGACAATGCGTAACCCGTCAGATGCAGCACGGCATACAGCAGCATTGAGCCGTGGCCATTTGACAGAACGAAGCGGTCGCGACCTGGCCAGACGGGGTTGGCCGGGTTATGCCGCAGGAAATCATTCCAGAGCACTTCCGCGATATCCGCCATGCCCATCGGCATACCGGGATGACCTGACTTGGCCTGCTCGACCGCATCCATGGCGAGCGCACGGACCGCATTGGCCAGATGGCGGCGTTCCGCAGCTGAACGAGTTGTCTGAACTGTGGCTGTCATTGCACCCACAAAAAGATTGGCAATGGGGACCTGCAGAGCAGGTCTGGAGAGCGGCGCGCATTGTCGCGTAACGCCGCCGCAGCCGCAACCCGGAGTCGTGCCAGACAGCAGCTATGCCTATAATCAGCGCCCCGAACAATCACCAGCGGAAGACCAGATGACCAACCGCAAGCTGTTTACCTCCGAATCTGTCGCCGAGGGCCATCCGGACAAGATGGCGGACCAGATCTCCGATGCGATCCTCGATGCGATCCTCGCCCAGCAGCCCGAATCCCGGGTTGCCTGCGAAACACTGATCAAGACCGGGTTCGTGCTGGTCTCCGGCGAGATCACCACCGACGCCTGGGTCGACCTGGAGGCGCTGGTACGACAGGTCGTCTGCGATATCGGCTACGACCATTCGGACAAGGGCTTCGACGGCAATTCCTGCGGCGTTCTCAACGCCATCGGCAAGCAATCCTCGAATATCGCCCAAGGCATTTCCAGGGGCGCATCAAAGCGCGAGCAGCGCAAACAGGGTGCCGGCGATCAGGGCATGATGTTTGGCTATGCGGCCAACGAGACAGACGTGCTGATGCCACTGCCGATCACGCTCGCACATCGACTGGTGAAGCGGCAATCGGAGATCCGCAAGAAGGGCAAGCTGCCCTGGCTGCGCCCGGATGCCAAGAGCCAGGTTACCGTCGTTTATGAAGATGACCGACCGGTCGGTCTCGATGCGGTCGTACTCTCGACCCAGCACGCACCCGGCGTCAAGCAGAAGGCGCTGCGTGAGGCAGTGATCGAGGAGATCCTCAAGCCGGTCATCGGCAAGAAGTGGTTTGCATCGCTCCGGCAGGACAAGATCCACATCAACCCGACCGGTACCTTCGTGATCGGCGGACCGATGGGCGACTGCGGGCTCACCGGGCGCAAGATCATCGTCGATACCTATGGCGGCATGGCCCGCCATGGCGGCGGTGCATTTTCCGGCAAGGATCCGACCAAGGTCGATCGCTCTGCCGCCTATGCCGCACGCTACGTCGCCAAGAACATCGTTGCAGCCGGCCTTGCCGAACGCTGCGAGGTGCAGGTGTCCTATGCGATCGGTGTTGCCGAACCCACCTCGGTCAGCATCGAGACCTTCGGCACCGGCAAGCTCGAGTCAGATCGTCTGACGCAGATCGTGCGCAAGCATTTCGACCTGACGCCCTACGGTATCCGCGAAATGCTGGACCTGCATCGTCCGATCTACCGCGCCACCGCCACCTATGGTCATTTTGGTCGCCAGGAAGCCAATTTCACCTGGGAAAAAACCGACAAGGCAGACGCACTCAGCCGCGAAATGAGCCGCACAGTGCGCGCCAAATCCTGAGCGCGAAGCACCGGCCTTCAGACCACACCATCAAACACCCCGAGGATTCCGCGATGAATACGACCGCAAGCAAAGCACTTACCGGCAACACGCAGGGCGACTACAAGGTTGCCGACATGACGCAGGCCGCCTGGGGTCGTAAAGAGATCGCAATTGCCGAAACCGAAATGCCCGGCCTGATGGCGGTGCGCGAGGAATTCGGCGCGAAGCAGCCACTGAAGGGAGCGCGGATCGTCGGCTGCCTGCACATGACGATTCAGACTGCAGTACTGATCGAGACCCTGGTCAGCCTGGGTGCGGAAGTCCGCTGGTCGTCGTGCAATATTTTCTCCACACAGGATCATGCTGCTGCTGCCATCGCCGCAGCCGGGATTCCGGTCTTTGCGTGGAAAGGCGAAACCGAGGAAGAGTACTGGTGGTGCGTCGAGCAGAGCGTCATCGGAGCGGACGGCTGGCGGCCGAACATGATTCTGGACGATGGCGGCGACCTGACCGCGATCCTGCACGACAAGTATCCGGAACTGATGCGCGATGTGCGCGGAATTTCCGAAGAAACCACCACCGGCGTCAGCCGGCTCTATGAAATGGCCAGCAACGGCAAGCTGATGTGCCCGGCCATCAACGTCAACGACTCGGTAACCAAATCCAAGTTCGACAATCTGTACGGTTGTCGCGAATCACTGGTAGACGGCATCAAGCGCGCCACGGATGTGATGATCGCCGGCAAGATCGCCATGGTCGCGGGCTACGGCGATGTAGGCAAAGGCTGCGCCCAGTCCCTGCGCGGACTCGGCGCAACGGTATGGGTCTCGGAAATCGATCCGATCAATGCCCTGCAGGCCGCCATGGAAGGCTATCGCGTCGTGACCATGGACTACGCCTGCGACAAGGCCAATATCTTCGTCACCGCAACCGGCAACTTCGGCGTGATCAGTGCCGACCAGATGGCGAAAATGAAGCCGCAGTCGATCGTGTGCAACATCGGCCACTTCGACAGTGAAATAGACGTGGCCGGACTGCGCCAGTTGCAGTGGGAAAACATCAAGCCGCAGGTCGATCACGTCATCTTCCCGGACGGCAAGCGAATCATCCTGCTCGCCGAAGGTCGGCTGGTGAATCTGGGCTGCGCCACGGGTCACCCCAGCTTCGTGATGTCCAACTCCTTCACCAATCAGGTGCTCGCGCAGATGGAACTCTGGCAGAACACTGCGAAGTACGAGAAAAGGGTTTATGTCCTGCCGAAGCACCTGGACGAGAAGGTTGCCCGCCTGCACCTGCAAAAGATCGGCGTGGATCTCACCGTGCTGACCCAACAGCAGGCCGATTACCTGCGCGTACCGGTCACGGGTCCGTACAAGCCCGAGCACTACCGCTACTAGGTCGGAAACCTTGCACGTATAGCTGCCGAAAAAGCGACCCTCTTCGCAGATCCGGCGGCTGCCACGCCGCCCGCTTTGCGCAGTGCGAACCCGGTTCGTCCGCAACGCGTCAGGATGGTTATAGTGCCGGTCATTGGAACCCCCGCCGGGACAGCAACTCCAGCTGCAACACGTGACCGCAAGACATCTGCGCATCCTGCATATTTCCGACCCGCATCTGCATGCCAGCCGCGAGATGCACATGCGTGGCGTCAATACCGACGCGAGCCTGGTCGCAAGCCTTGAGCATGCGCTGGCTGATTCGTACAAACCGGACTTGATACTGGCCACCGGCGATCTGGTACAGGATGAAACGCGGCAGGGTTACGAGCGTTTCAGGGAACTGCTCGGCAAGCCCGGCATCCCGGTGCATTGCCTGCCCGGCAATCACGACTCAGTGAACGCGATGCGCGAGGTGCTGTCGGATACGCCGTTTCAATTCTGCGGTATCGGCGACTATCCACCATGGCGGCTGATCATGCTGGACACACGGATGGCCGATGATGACGGCGGCTATCTTTCCCGTCAGGAGCTCGACCGGCTGCAACAGGCCCTCGTAACGCACCGTGATGGATATGCTCTTGTCGCCCTGCACCATCATCCGGTGGCGATGGGCAGTCGCTGGCTCGACACGGTCGGCCTGCGCAACGCTGACGAGTTCCTCGCCATCATCGACCAGCACCCGCAGGTCCGCGCCATCGTCTGGGGCCATGTACACCAGGCTTCAGATCAGCTGCGTAACGGTGTGCGGCTGATCAGTACA
This sequence comes from uncultured Gammaproteobacteria bacterium, assembly GCA_963698405.1. Taxonomy (GTDB): domain Bacteria; phylum Pseudomonadota; class Gammaproteobacteria; order Steroidobacterales; genus SHZI01. The sequence goes on along the minus strand of CAVOQT010000004.1, from coordinate 104,756 downwards.
CCGTCCACCTGTGCACAGTTCCTGCCGGCGGCAGAAAACTTCAGCCTCGATACCCGGCCACCGGGCTACCGATGGCTGGATCTGCATCCGGATGGCACCATGCAGACTTCGGTGGTCTGGGTGGAACAGTAATGTCGATCAAAAATGCAGCCACACTGTTCATCACGGTGTGGCTGGCGGCCGGCAGCGTCAGTGCCGTACCGCTCTGGGAAATCACCGGCACCCGGAATCGCGTGCTGCTGCTCGGCTCGATTCACACGCTGCGCCCCTCCGACTACCCACTCGACCCAGCCATCACCGCAGCGCTTGACGAAGCAGATATCGTGTACATGGAACTGGACATGGATGATCTGGATCCGGCGGCTACCGCGGGCACGCTGGCAGAACTGGCTCGCGATCCACGCGGCCGGCAACTGCCGGAATTACTCGGCCCGGCGGCCTGGTCTGACGCGCTGAAGCAGGGGCAGAAGATTGGCCTGGATCTGACACCGCTGGTGGGCTTCGAGCCGTGGTACGCAGCGATCATCGTCACCCAGTTGCGCCTTGATCAGCTGGGCTTCGATCCGTCTCTGGGCGTGGAAAGCCAGATCGTGGTCAACGCCAGCAAATCCGGCAAGCAGATCCGTGGACTGGAAACACTGGCTGGCCAGCTGCAGGCACTGGATACGCTGTCACCTGCCGCACAACGCACCTTTCTGCAACTGACGCTGGAAGAAGCCGCCACCATCGGTGACGAGGTCGATGCGCTGGTCAGCACATGGAAAGCCGCTGATGCGCCTGCACTGGACCGCGAAATGCTCGACAGCGTCCGCCAGCAACCCGAGGTCTACCGTAGCCTGATCGTCCGTCGCAATCAGGCCTTCAGCAAGGCCATCGCCAGACTCGCCAACGACACAAACGACTATCTGATCGTTATCGGAACCCTGCACCTGGTCGGCCCCGACAGCGTACTCAACATGCTGGCCAGAGACGGTCTGCAAACCAGACCGGTAGACACCGCCGACTGAATCGGGGCAAGCACCCGCGTCTACTGACCACGCTCGCGACGAAAAGGCCGCAACATCGGCTGCAGCACGCGTAAACGCTCGATCGGGTCCATCAGTTCGAGACAAGCCTGTTTTTCTGTCGCTGGCATCGGCAGGATCTCGGCGAGCCGGTACCCGACCCAGGCGGCATCGTCATAGTGCTTGTCGATCGTGTCGTAAAGCCGGCCCAGATCGTCGATCACAGTCTCCAGCAGACTGGCCATGGGCCTGAATTCCTCCGGCAGCTTCAGGCCCGGTTCGTCGGCGAGCATCGCAACCTCGCCGATATATAAACCGTCCGGCTGACGACGGATGGCGTGCAGCCGGAATTTGCGTGTGCCACGTGCCGTGATGCCCAGAATCCCGTCGCTACCCTGATACCAGTCTGCAATCCGCGCCAAGGTACCGACATCCGCAGTCTGTACCTCGCTGACATCGGTACCGCTGCGGATTTGCAGCACACCAAACTGGCTTTCCTCACGCAGACAGCGGCTGATCATGTCGAGATAGCGGGCTTCGAAGATCCGCAATGGCAGGGGGCCGTCCGGAAACAGTACGGCGTTCAGTGGAAACAGCGGGATCGTCATGCGTGTCATCAGCGCGTCACCGCAGGCACCTCAGTCAGTGGCCCCGAGCGCAGTCGCGAGCTGGCCGTGTATGCCCTGAAAATCGCCATTGCTCATGACGACCACGGCATCACCCGGCTGCCCGGCAGCGGCAATTTCCCGCACGATGGCACCGGTATCAGCACAAACCCGCACCTGCGGCGAATCACGGAATTCCGCATCCAGATCCCAGCGCAGGCCCTCCGGTCGAAGTATCCAGCCCATATCGGCAGCGGAGAGCGCAGCCGCGAGCGTGTCCTGATAGACACCGAGTTTCATGCTGTTCGAGCGAGGCTCAAAGACGGCGATTACCCGGCGCACATCGGTACGCCGCCTGATCGCCTCAAGCGTGCGCCTGATGGCAGTCGGATGATGGGCAAAATCATCGAAGAGCTGCACGCCGTTGAAGTTACCGACAAGCTGCAACCGGCGACGTACTCCGCCAAAGCGACCGATGGCCTCAACCGCAACCGCTGCTTCGACACCGACCGAGATGGCTGCCAGCAGTGCTGCCACGGCATTCTCGGCGTTATGCGCACCCGACAATTGCCAGTCGCAGCGCCCCACTTCCTCACCCTGGTGCGCAATGCACAGGGTGCCCGGTGGATCCTCGCAGGCCGTCCAGTCCGCCGCTGTAGCGGTATTGCTGGCAAAACGCTGTAGCGGCGTCCAGCAACCCAGCTTCAGCAGCGCATCGACATTGGTATCTTTGCCCGGCACGATCAGCGTGCCGTTGCCGGGCAGTGCACGGATCAACTGATGGAACTGCCGGGTGATTGCCGCCAGATCCGGATAAATGTCCGCGTGATCAAACTCCAGATTGTTGATGACCAGCGTCTGCGGCCGGTACAGCAGAAACTTGGCGCGCTTGTCGAAGAACGCCGTGTCGTACTCATCAGCCTCGATGACAAATACCGGATCCGTACCCAGCCGTGCCGAGAATTTGAAATCTGCCGGCACACCACCGATCAGATAACCCGCTTTGCGCCCCGCATATTCGAGAATCCACGCTACCAGGCTGGTGGTCGTGGTCTTGCCGTGGGTGCCGGATACACCGATCACCAGCCGGTTGCGCAGTACCGTCGTCGCCAGCCACTCGGGACCTGACATGTACGGGATACGGCGGTTGAGCAACTCCTCGATGACCGGCATGCCGCGCGTCATCACGTTGCCCACCACCACCATGTCCGGTGCCGGAGACAGTTGCGCGGCGTCATAGCCCTCAATCAATTCGACGCCCAGCCGGGTCAGCTGCTCGCTCATCGGCGGGTAGATATTGCGATCCGAACCGGTAACCCGAAACCCGGCTTCCCTGGCAATCGCTGCCACGCCGCCCATGAAGGTGCCGCAAACGCCGAGTATGTGTACATGCTGCATGTAAAAAACGCCTCAGGCAGGCGGTGGTCCGAGCTGCCAGAAAACCAGGTAATTGAGAAAGAAGTACGCCAGCGAAATCATCAGGCCCGCCACAAACGGTATCGACAGCGCACGGGAAAAGATATGCCCGTTGACAACCAGCGACCAGCTGACGATCGCCAGTAATGCCGCGGTTGGCAGCAGCGCCGGCTGACCCGGCACAGACAAGGCATCAAGCCAGTAATTGAACGGCAACATCAACATGCCGAGCAATGCACCGGTGCCGAAAAAAGCCGTCAGGGTACGCCCCGATCGCGACAGATGACGCGTGAGCCACAAGAGGCCCCAAACGCAGGCGCACAACAGAGCGATATCGATCAGGACGCTCCTGAACAGCAGGATCGATACACGGTAAATCGGCAGCGCCAGAAAAAACTGCACGACGACATAAACCAGGGCAGACAACAGCAGCAGGAAACGCGAATCCGGCAGATCTTCCGGACCCCGGCGGCGCAGTGTGATCTGCAGGAAAAAGTCGATGATGGCAAGCATCGTCTGCAGCCGTGCATTCCGTAACCGTAGTGGGAATGGGCGATGATCCACTACACTCCCCCTTTATGCCAGCCCTTATACAGACCGGCGCACTGGTCGATCAGCAGTCGCAACTCGATGAAGCCTGTGCGGCGATTTCCCGCGGCAGCCTGGTTGCAGTGGACACCGAATTCGCGCGCACGACACAGTTCACGCCGCGCCTTTGCCTGGTGCAGATTTCTGCCGGAGCGCAGGTATTTTGCGTCGATGAACTGGCCGGACTCGACACAACCCCGCTGTGGGACATTCTCTGTGCCGGAACCGGTCTGCGGGTATTTCACGCTGCGAAACAGGACCTGGAGGTCGCATGGGTCAGTTATCAGCGCCTGCCACAGCCACTGTTCGATACACAGATTGCTGCCGCTCTGATCGGCCATCCAGCGCAGATCGGTTACGCAGCGCTCGTCAAGGCGTTGCTGGGTATCGATGTCGACAAGACGCATACACGGGCGGACTGGTCGCAGCGGCCGCTGCGACCCGAGTTGATCGCTTACGCCAACACCGACGTCATCCATCTGCCCACGGTGCATGCCATGCTTTGCGAGCAACTCGACCGCCTCGGGCGTTATGCATGGGCCATCGAAGACAGTGAACGACTCGTCGATCCGACCCTGTACCAGAACGATCCGGACGGCGCATGGCGTCGTCTGTCCGGCCTGCCCCGCATGCCGGTCGCCGTACAGTTACGCGCGCGACGCCTGGCCCGCTGGCGGGAGGAAAATGCGATTCGCGCCGACCGGCCACGGCAGTGGATCCTCAGCGATCGAGCCTTGCTGGATATCGCACAGCGCAACCCGCCCGACGAAACCGCACTGGCGAACTGCGCAGACCTGCCCGCAGGCGTGGTGCGGCGTCAAGGAACGGCACTGCTTGCCGAACTGGTGGTGGCGGCAGATGAACTGGCCAGTGGTACGGATCTGACCCAGGAGTTGCGCCCCGAGTTGATCGATCAGGCTGAAATCAAACGCCTGGGCAAAATCGTCGATGAAGTGGCGAGAATGCTGGGCGTGGTACCGGAAATCCTCGCCACGCGGAAGGATCTCGCAGCGCTGATCCGCGGTGAACCGGAACTGCGCCCGCTCTCGGGCTGGCGAAAGTCAGTGATCGGCGAGCCGCTGCTGGCAGCCGTCAGGACGGCATGACGCGCAACTTTTGCAGCGCTGCTTCAAGCCTGCCCGAGCGCCTGCTGAACCCGCTGATAAACCTCGTCCACGCTGCCCTGACCACTGATCACGCGCAGCAGTCCTGCTGCCCGGTAGTGCTCGACCAGCGGTTCGGTCTGCGCCCGGTAAACCTTGAGCCGGTTGCCGATCGTGTCCTCATTGTCATCTGCGCGCTGCACGAGCTCGCCACCCGCCTTCAGACAGGCATCCAGCTCCGCCTGCGGCGAGAAATAGATATTCAGCAACTTGCCGGTAACCGAACAGGTACGGCGGCCGGTGAGCCGCTTCATCAGGATGTCGAAATCCACATCGATGAGTACCGCGGCATCCAGTGGCTGACCAATCCCTTCGAGTACGCCTTCGAGCGACTCGGCCTGGGCAAGATTGCGTGGAAATCCGTCGAGTACGAAACCGGCCGCTGCATCATCCTGCTGCAGCCTCTCGCGAATGATCCCCAGCACGATGTCGTCAGAAACGAGTTCACCGGCATCCATCGCGGCCTTGGCCCGACGACCCAGCTGTGTGCCACCTGCAACTGCCTCGCGCAGCAGATCGCCGGTCGAAACCTGGGGAATATGCTGCTCGGCCATGAGGCGTTGAGCCTGTGTGCCCTTGCCTGAGCCCGGCGCGCCAAGAAAGACGATGCGCAAGTGGGGCGCTCCTGATTGGGACTGAGAGGCCGCGTAAGCTACAGGGACAGGCTTCGCCGCGTCAAACTTGTGCTAATTTCCGCTCCGGAAAACCAATCTGGAGACTGCAGCACCATGCCGAAGCGGAATGCGTTCTATGCCCAGTCAGGCGGCGTCACCGCCGTCATCAACGCCTCCGCATGTGGAGTGATCGAGACCGCACGCAAGCATCGTGACCGGATCGGCAAGCTCTATGCGGGACGCAACGGCATACTCGGCGCCCTGGACGAGAACCTGATCGATACCAGCAAGGAAAGCGCACGGACCATTGCCGGCCTGCGTCATACCCCCGGCGGCGCTTTCGGCTCGGCACGCTACAAGCTGAAGGGCCTGGACGAAAACCGTGCGGAGTACATGCGGCTGATTGAAGTATTCCGCGCGCATGATATCGGCTACTTTTTTTACAACGGCGGCGGTGACTCAGCCGACACCTGCCTCAAGGTATCGCAGCTCGGCGAGCGCCTCGGCTACCCGATCACCGCAATCCACGTCCCCAAGACGGTGGACAACGACCTGCCCATCACCGATACCTGTCCCGGCTTCGGCTCAGTCGCCAAGTACATCGCCATATCGACGCGCGAAGCCGCCCTCGACGTGAGGTCGATGTCCCGCACCTCCACAAAAGTATTCATCCTCGAGGTCATGGGCCGCCACGCAGGGTGGATCGCCGCTGCGGCCGGACTGGCCGGCGAGAAGGCCGGGGAAGCGCCGCACATCATTCTGTTTCCGGAAGTACCGTTTGAGCAGGACACCTTCCTGAAACGGGTCAGCGAATGCGTGCGCAAATACGATTTTTGCGTGGTCGTGGTCAGTGAAGGTGCCCGCTATGCCGACGGCCGCTTTCTGGCCGATGCCGGTACCAGCGACGCTTTTGGCCACAAGCAGCTCGGTGGCGTCGCACCGGTACTGGCCGCGCTGGTCAGGGATCGGCTCAATCTCAAATACCACTATGCGATCGCTGACTACCTGCAGCGCTCAGCCCGCCACATCGCCTCGCGAGTCGACGTGGAGCAGGCCTATGCGGTGGGCAAGGCAGCCGTCGAACTGGCCCTGCGTGGCCACAATTCAGTCATGCCGGCAATCATCCGGAAATCCGATCGGCCCTATCGCTGGACCATCGGCACCGCCCCCCTCGACAAGGTGGCCAATCATGAAAAAATGATGCCCCGGTCGTACATAAGCCGCGACGGCTTCGGAATCACGCCGGCGGCCCGCCGGTATCTGGCGCCACTGATACAGGGTGAGGACTACCCCCCCTACAAGGACGGCCTGCCGGTATACGTAAACCTGAAAGGCATTCCGGTAAAGAAGAAACTGCCAAAGCGACGCTGATACCCGGCGGCAGGTGGGTTGCAGTCCTGTCTGGCGCTGCTGCGCTTTAGTGCTATGATTGCGCGCCTTTTTTCCGACCCGCTCACGGTCTTCGGCCAAGCGGGTTCCTCTGCGTAATGCAGGGTCCGGGAAGGGTATCTGCGTCAGGCAAGCAAACCCGCCTGACTCCAAATTGAGAAGTCTTGGAGGACTCGACCATGTCAACCGACCTGGCCATTTCACTGGCCATTGGCGCTTCCCTGCTGGCCCTGGTTTACGGCGCACTGATGGCGCGCTGGATCATCGCCCAGTCACCCGGCAACGCCCGCATGCAGGAAATTGCAGCTGCCATACAGGCCGGTGCGCAGGCTTACCTCAACCGGCAATACATCACGATCTCGATCGTCGGTGTGGTGCTGGCGATCATCCTCTGGCTGGCGCTCGGTGCAGCCACTGCCGGTGGCTTCGTGGTCGGCGCCGTGCTATCCGGTGCTGCCGGTTTCATCGGCATGAACGTATCGGTACGCGCCAATGTGCGTACCGCCCACGCAGCCAGCATCGGCCTGAATGATGCTCTGCAGATCGCCTTCCGGGGCGGTGCAATCACCGGCATGCTGGTAGTCGGGCTCGGCCTGCTCGGTGTCGCTGGCTACTTCGCCGTCATGCGCGGCATCATCGGTGACGAGGCGGCACTGCACTCCCTGATCGGTCTGGCCTTTGGCGGTTCACTGATCTCGATCTTCGCGCGCCTCGGTGGCGGCATCTTCACCAAGGGCGCCGACGTCGGTGCCGACCTGGTCGGCAAGGTCGAAGCCGGCATCCCGGAAGACGACCCCCGCAATCCCGCCGTAATCGCCGACAACGTCGGTGACAATGTCGGCGACTGCGCCGGCATGGCCGCTGACCTGTTCGAAACCTATGCGGTCACCGTGGTTGCCACGATGGTGCTGGGCGGACTGCTGTTCAAGGGCGCCGATGGCAGCATCGACCTCAGTTACATCCTCTACCCGCTCGTGCTCGGTGCGGTATCGATCATCGCCTCCATCGTTGGCACTTTTTTCGTGACTGCGCGCGAGGGCGGCAAGATCATGAATGCCCTCTATCGGGGTGTGGCGGTCTCTGGAATTCTGGCCCTGGCCGCATTCTGGCCCGTGAGCCAGGCGATGATGGGCGATTCCGCCAACAGTCTGTTCGCCTGCGCCGTGGTCGGACTGGTACTGACCGCAGCGCTGATCTGGATTACCGAGTACTACACGGCCACCGAATACGGCCCGGTACGATACGTGGCCGCAGCTTCCCAGACCGGTCATGGCACAAACGTCATCGCCGGCCTGGCGGTATCCATGAAGTCCACGGCGCTGCCGGTGCTGGCGGTCTGTATCGCCATCTGGGCAGCCTTCGAGATCGACGGACTCTACGGCATCGCCATTGCTGCAACGGCCATGCTGTCGATGACCGGCATGATTGTGGCACTCGACGCCTACGGTCCAATCACGGATAACGGCGGTGGTATCGCTGAAATGGCTGGCCTGCCGAAGAACGTACGCACGATTACCGATGCCCTCGACGCGGTCGGCAATACGACCAAGGCGGTAACCAAGGGTTATGCGATCGGTTCGGCCGGTCTGGCTGCACTCGTGCTGTTCGCCGACTACACCCACAACCTCGAAGCAGTCGGCAAGCTGGAAGTCTTCAGCCTGTCCGATCCGGCCGTCATCATCGGCCTGTTCATCGGCGGCCTGGTGCCCTACCTGTTTGCCGCAATGGCGATGGAAGCGGTCGGCCGGGCGGCCGGTTCCGTAGTCATCGAGGTGCGCCGGCAGTTCAAGGAAATCAAGGGCATCATGGAAGGCACCGGCAAACCCGATTACACGCGGGCGGTTGACCTCCTGACCCGCGCGGCGATCAAGGAAATGATCGTCCCGTCGCTGCTGCCCATCCTGGTACCGGTCGTCATCGGCTTCGGCATGAACCTGCTGATGGGTCCGGGTGCCGGTATCCGGGCACTTGGTGGCCTGCTGATCGGCACCATCGTCACCGGCCTGTTCGTCGCCATCTCGATGTGTACCGGCGGCGGCGCCTGGGACAACGCCAAGAAGTACATCGAAGAAGGCAACTTTGGCGGCAAGGGTTCCGAGACTCACAAGGCGGCAGTTACCGGCGACACCGTCGGCGACCCCTACAAGGACACCGCTGGCCCGGCCATCAACCCGTTGATCAAGATCATCAACATCGTGGCACTGCTGCTGGTGCCGCTGCTCTGATTACAACTCGCTGCCGGAAAAAGCCCCGCCTCGTGCGGGGCTTTTTTTTGCTGCCGGGTACTACTTGCAGCGTGCGTAGGGTGATCCCTGGACCAGCGCCTTGTTGTACGGACTCAGCGGCGGCCCGCCGGCCCAGCCTTCATCATGTCCTTCGATGAGCAGTACACCCTTCTGCTCGTTGGCATTGAATGTCATCAGCACCGCATAGCCTGAGGCAATGCGCACAGGAAAAAACCACTTGCTGATGCCGTTGTAGGCAGGACCGCCGTAGCTGGCCGCGAATTCCGGGTTGCTGACCTTTTCAACAACGCCGATCACCTCAAGAGTGATCCCGCCCGAATCCACCAGGATCTGCGGCTGCTTCCCGCAGTTGCCGCCGGGCGCATATCGGCCGAACAGATCTTCAAAGCCAACCAGGCCATCGACTTCCACCGCACTGGCCAGCGTGGCCATAGCCATGATGGCTACGCCTGCTGCCAGTACACCAAACGAGGTCTTGTGCGAACGATGTGTCATGATTTTCATCTCCCGAGCAATCTGATCGATGAAGCAACAGCCACCATCAAAAGACCGTGCGCAACCCGCGATGACAAGAAGCATGCTTTCAGGCACGAGGAAGACAGCGATCGCACTGCTGATCGTGGCAACGATCGTGACGGGCATGGAATTCTATACGCGCATGCCGCTGGATGTGCAGCTGCCCGAATCGGGACTCGACCTGCCCGGTAATACGCGCGTTGTCCTGATCGTTGTGCATGGCAGCGCCGATGGCGACAATCCACTGTTTCCACAAATCGTCACACGGATCAGGGAACACTATGCCGCGGCAGGCCGGAACGACGTCGCAGTGCGCTTCCTGCACTGGGCACCGTGGTCAGACCAGCGGCTGCGCGCGGTCGCCACAGCCGAACAGCTCGGCAGGCGGCTTGGCATGCTGCTCGCCAGCTACGACCATCTGCAGGAAGTGCAACTGATCACCCACAGTTCCGGCGCCTATGTTGCCGACACGCTATGCGAAAGCTATCGCCATAGCCGCCCGGTGCAGCCCCATGCAGCGCGCGTGACGATGGTCTTTCTGGATCCATTCCAGCTGCATGGTTTTGTCGACTGGCGCCACGGTGCACGCAATCATGGTCGCTGTGCCGACTTTGCCATGGCCGTCATCAATACCGACGATGTCGCACCAGCCACCAGTGCGCCGCTCGCGAATGCCTGGAATATCGACGTTACTGCGCACCCCGGTCACGCCAGCTTCACGCGAAACGGGCACTACTGGCCATTGCAGCACTACCATGATGTACTACCGGGAATAGTCGGCGTACCGATCGAACCCTCGCACTTGCGATACCCGCGTGGTGCACTGGTTCAGGCTCCGTGACAGAATTTGCAGCCAACAGGATCGAGATCATGCAATCAGCTATACGCGTTTTCCTGGCGCTCGCGATCATCCTGCTGAGCGCCTGCGGGCGAACACCAGAACCCGGCGTGCTGATCGATGGCAAACGCATTCCGGTCATCGACATGCACCTGCATACCGGAACCTGGGAACTGACCCCGCCAGGTTTTCGCAAGCGCCTCAGCGATCGTGTGCCCGCCGGCTTCAAGTGGACCATGGGACTGTTCGTGGATTACAACCTGCGCGGCAAAACCATCGCCGGGCAGCTGGACAGTGCCGGGATCTCGGCAGGCGGGCTGTTTGCCGTCTATAGCCCAGCGACGACGGGGATTGCAGGAAACGAGTTCGTGGCCGAGCAAATCAGCTCCGCTCCCGGACGGTTCTACGGCTTTGCCAGCCTGCGCGTCGATGACTGGAACAATGACAGCGCAGCAGAACTGGCACGCCTGGAGGCTGGTGTTCAGCTGCCGGGCATGCACGGCATCAAGGTTGCGCATGGGCACCAGCAGTTTCGTTTCGACGACCGGCGCTTCGATGGCATCTACGAAATCTGTGGCCGGCTGGGCAAGCCCGCATACCTGCACACAGGCACCAGCCCGAATCCGGGCACCCGCACCGAAGCGCCGTACGCTGATCCGGCTTATCTGGAAGGCTCCATCCAGGCATTTCCCGACTGCATCTTCATACTTGGCCACTCGGGCTATGACAGCCACAACAAGGCACTGAGCTTTACGGACTCGGCAATCGCACTTGCCCGGCAATACAGCAACGTATACCTGGAGCCCGGTGCGCTTGGTGCCGAGCGGGCCGATAAGCTGCGCGCAGACTTCCTTCGTCGCATCAAGGCCGGCGGCGTAATCAACAAGATGATCTACGGCTCTGACGGACCGCAGTTTCCCGGCTATGTGAAGTCCCACTTACAGGCATTTGTCGCCGGGATGCAGGAAGAAGGCTATACAGCTGACGAAATGGAACAGATTCTGTCCGGAAATTTCCTGCGCGTATTCAGGCTGCCACCGATTCAACCGGGAGAGGCACAATGAAAACCAGAATGCTCCGGATTGCGTGCACGACAGCCCTCACGGCCCTTCTGGCAACGGCTTGCAGCGAGAAGCCACCGGAAATACGCAGCCTGAAGATCAACGGTACGGTGCAGATGCCGGCCACCGCCTCCGGTGAATTGCATGTCATGGCCTACCACGCCTGGGCCGGCACGGGAGAACTGCGCTACCCGCTGCTCTTCATGGGCGAGTTCAGCGTGCCGGTGGGCAACTTCAGTGGCACCGTCGAATACCCGGCAGGCGCCGGCGAAGGCCTGGTTGTCTACGCCTGGGCTGATTCGGACGGTGATGGCGTACTGTGTACACCGCAGAACGATACGGAGCTGTCCGGTCTCATCGAAGTCGCGGCATTTCCAGCCGATGAGGTCAACGTCGAACTGTCACTGAGCGATAACTGCAAGGCGGCAAACTGGTTCTTCCCGGCGGCACGCTAAGCATCTTCAGGATCAATGCACAGTCAGCGTGCTGCCCGGTTCACCCAACCGGTGTGGCCGGTCGACAAAATTACCCTGGATAAAATCCACACCGATGGCACGCAGCGCTTCAAAATCTGCCTGCACCTCGACCTGCTCCGCAATCACGCGAAAACCCAGAATGCGTGACATGCCGGTGATCGCATTCACCACCTGATGATTCAGGGTCTCGGGACGCAGGTCATGCGTATAGGTGCCATCGATTTTCAGATAGTCGATGGACAGGTCACGCAAGGTATTGAACGAACCAATACCGCTACCAAAGTCATCCAGGCCAAACTGACAGCCCATGCCATGCAATACGCCGATGAAGCGGCGTGCCTGATCAAGGCGGTCCATCACCGCTGTCTCGCTGATCTCGAAGCAGATGCGACTGGGGGCAATCTGGCTATGGTCGAGACAATCAACCACAAAATCGAGGAAGCCCTCATCGGCAAGTGACTGACCTGAGAGATTGATGCTGCAGCTCCGGTCATCTGGCAGACGGATGGCACCGTGCGCCAGCGCCGCCAGGGTGGCCTGCACGACCCAGCGATCGATACCCGACATGAGCTGATAGCGTTCCGCAGCCGGAATGAATTGTCGCGGCAGCACCAGCTTGCCGTCTTCATCGACCATGCGCAGCAGTACCTCCAGTGCCGGGCCGGCACTGGCCCGGCCGGCCGTCGCAATCACTGGCTGGGTATGGAGTTCAAAGCGATTCTCACGCAGCGCCGCCTGCAACTGCTGCAGCCAGTGAATGTCGCCGCGCTGGCGTGCCGACACCTCATCGCGTGACGAGTACACATGGACACGACCGCGGCCCTGCTGCTTGGCTACATAGCAGGCCGAGTCAGCGGCACTGAGCAGATCCTTGAGCGAACCGGTCTCGCGCGCGACCTCGACCAGTCCGATACTGATCCCGACCGTGAAAATCCGGTCCTGCCAGACGAAGCGATAGTCGCGGACCGCATTGCAGACGTCGTCGGCGATCTGGCGCGCCTTGTCCAGCGGGCAGCGCAGCAGCAGCATGCCGAATTCGTCGCCGCCGAGTCGGGCCACGAGATCGGAGTCACGTACCTTGTCACGGATCAGTTTGGCGATCTCACGCAGCATGTTGTCGCCAGCCAGATGGCCGCAGGTATCGTTCACGGCCTTGAAGCGGTCGAGGTCCATATAACAGAGCACCGAGTTTGCAGCGTCCTCGCGTCCGGACTCGATGGCCTCCAGAACACGCCGCTCAAATTCACTACGGTTGGCGAGGCCGGTGAGGGCGTCATGGGCTGCCTGATAGGAGATGCGCCGGGTCAGTCCGCGCATTTCTGTCACATCGTGCATGATCACCACCGCACCCGCGACCGCCTCCCCGGGGCCGATGATCGGCGAGGCGGTCAGCTCAACCGACAGCTCGCGGCCATCATCGACGGTGAGCATCAGGGCACGGCGACCCAGGCTGACCTGCCGGCGTTCAGCCAGACAACGCGAGACCGGATCGCCCAGATCCTTGCGGTCCGACTCGTCGACCAGCTTCAACAGCTCGGTCATGCGCTTGCCGACCGCATGCTCGCGACTTGTCCCAATCAACTTCTCGGCAGCACCATTCAGATAATCGATCAAACCCTGCATGTCGGTGGTGATCACTCCCTCACCGATCGATTCCAGCGTGATCTGTGCCTGCTGCTTGCCGCGGCCCAGATTGGCCTCGATGCTTTTCCGGTAGCTGACATCGCGGGCAATGGTCAGAATCGCCTTCTGGCCGCGATAGTCGATCATCGACCCCGCCGCCTCGACCCACATGCCGCCCTCATCACCGGAGATGAGCTGGATTTCCAGACGATCCGGCACCGTCTCGCCCGCCAGGCGGCCGGTCAGGTTCTTGCGGGTGACGGCCCGATAGGCCGGTCGCACCAGATCAGTCACTGGCCGGCCAACCAGTTGCTCGGCAGTCAGCCCGATCAACCCGGCAGCAACATTATTGGCAAAGATCACGCGATCGCGATGCACGAGGACGACCTCGGGCATGGTATTGGCCAGATCCTGGAACAGCGCCTCGCGCTGGCGCATCTGCCGGTCTTTGGCATTCAGCGTATCGAACAAGCGGTTGATATTGTCGCCAAGCACCGTCAATCCGGCCGGGGCTGATGCAGGTTGAGCCACCCGTTTGCCAAATGCAGATGCCTCTGCAGCGTCGAGGACCTCCTGATTGAGTGCCTCAACACTGCGGGCATAGACACCGCGTGAACGCCAGAGATGCAGGCAACCGCCCGCAAGCCCGAAGCAGATCACGGCGAGCGCCAGGATTAACCACGTCTCGGTCATCAGGACATCGCTATGGGGGAAGTCAGCCGGGCACTGCCCTCCTCTGATCGATAATTGCGCGCATTTCTCTTAATGTAGATATACGGCGCGAACCGGCCTCGCGGATGAGCCAGAGCATAGCCGATGGGTCTACCGGGAAGTCCGGGAGTTCACCATAATCCGGTCTTGGGGCGATAATCGTCGCTTGGCCCGCCTTGAACTTGTCTGCAATCAGCAAACTCCTTACCCTGAGTCGCCCCGCATGAACAGCAATATCGAATTCGCACGCACCCAGATGGTCAACCAGCAGGTGCGAACCTGGGACGTGCTTGATCCCGCCATTCTGGCTGTTCTGGGCACTGTGCCTCGTGAGCAGTTCGTACCCGCCCGATATCGCAGTCTCGCCTTCGCAGATACATGTATCCCGCTACAGGGAGACCAGAGCATGCTGGCACCCAAGCTGGAGGGCCGCATCTTGCAGGCATTGTCTCCAGCCGCCACTGAGCAGGTGCTCGAAGTCGGCACTGGCAGTGGCTTCATGACCGCCTGTCTGACCGCGCTGGGTGGCACGGTCACCAGCCTGGAGATTCTCCCGGAGCTGGCCAACGCCGCACGCACCAGGCTCGCGAGCTTCCAGCATCGCAATGCAGAGGTGCACAATACCGACGTCTTCGAGTTCGTCCCGAATGGCCGCTTTGACGTTATCGCCATTACCGGTTCACTACCGGTCTATGATCGTCGCTTCGAGGACTGGCTTGCCGTGGGTGGACGCCTTTTTGTGGTCACCGGCAGCGCGCCACAGATGGAGGCCCGGCTGGTACGCCGGCTTGGTGAAAACGAATGGACAACGGAAGTTCTTCTGGAAACCGTTGTTCCACCACTCCGGAATGCGCCGGGGCACCAGGCCTTCACTTTCTGAGCGGCTGCTCGCCGATCCGGGAACAAGAACAGGGATGCAGACCATGAGAATTCTCCGCCGGCTTCTGCCCGCCACACTGCTACTGGCCCAGGTGGCCCATGCCGATACGCTGCTGCAGGTCTATGAAAAGTCGCTGCAGAGCGATCCACAGGTGCGGGAAGCGGAAGCCAATCGCCTGGCAGTGCTGGAAGGCAAGCCCATCGCGCGGGGCGCCTTGCTGCCGCAGGTCAGCAGCCGGATGAATCTTGCCAATAATGCGGCTGATGGCACCACCAGCACTTTCTTCGGTGGCCTGCAATCAACCCGGGTGGTCGACTCACGCGACAACGATGCCCAGAACTGGGTACTTGAGCTGCGCCAGAGCGTATTTCGCTGGGATCAATGGGTAACCCTGTCCCAATCCGAGAAGAAAGCTGCGCAGGCTGATGCAGACTACCAGGCTGCACAGCAGAACCTGATCGTGCGCGTAGCCGACGCATACTTTGGCGTTTTGGCAGCCGAAGATACCCTGACCTCCGAACAGGCCGCCAAGGAATCCATCGGTCGACAGCTCGAACAGGCCAAGAAAGCGTTTCGAAGTCGGGCTGATTGCGATTACGGATGTACAGGAAGCCCAGGCTGCATACGACCAGGCGCTGACGGCTGAAATCCTCGCCAAGCGCGCTCTGGCCAACAATTGGGAGGCACTGCGTACGATCATCGACGAGATTCCGCCTGATCTCGCCAAGCCCGCTGAAGATATCCCGCTGACCTCACCAGACCCTGACGACGTAGAAGCCTGGGTAAGCACCGCCCTGCAACAGAACCGCAGTGTCATATCCAGCCAGATCGGCACCCAGATTGCCAAGGACGATGTCAGCCTGGCGCGAACCGGGCACTACCCGACCGTTGATCTGGTACTCAGCAGGAACAATACGGACAACGACGGTTTTTCACGCTCGTGCGATGGTCCGACCAACCCGGACGGCAGCTGCCCAAGCTCCATCGTCCGCACTCCAACGGGTACCGACCTGGAAACTGACAGCATCTCGCTGCAGATGTCGCTGCCAATTTTCAGTGGCGGCCAGACCTCGGCACGGGTGCAACAGGCCGTATACCTCCATCGGGCGTCGCGGGAGCGACTCGAGCGCACCGCACGCGATACCGAACAGCAGACGCGGGACGCTTACCTGGGCGTGATCTCGGACATTTCCCGGGTCGCAGCGCTGAAGCAGGCGCTGGAATCCAGTCGTACCGCGCTCAAGGCCAGCGAAGCCGGCTATGAAGTCGGTACGCGAACGGCGGTAGATGTACTCGACGCCAAGCGCAAGACTTATGTTGCCGAAGCCCTGTATCTGCGCAGCCGCTATGACTACCTGATCAACGGGCTGCGCCTCAAGCAGGCAGCCGGCACGCTGGCTGTCGATGACCTGGCCCAGGTCGACACGCTGCTCAAGTAATACGGGAATCCTTGTCTGCCGCGATCAACGGATCAATGAGATTCAACAAACGATCCAGTGTGCCGCAATTTGCTGCGATGGCAGCCTGGCCGTCAGCACCGCGGCGCTGACGCTCTGCCGGATCGGCAAACAGCCGACAGACCTCCGCCGCCACGCCAGCTGCATCTGACACCACACTCACTGCACCGCAAGCCACCAGCAAGGCACAGATATCGGTTGCGTTCTCATTGTGCGGCCCGGTAATGGCTGGTACGCCAAGCGAGACTGGCTCAAGCAGATTGTGGCCGCCGATCGCACTCAGGCTGCCCCCCACGAAAGCCACATCTGCAGCCGCATAGAAGGTCGTGAGTTCGCCCATGGTGTCGCCGAGGAACACCATGGTTTTCTGACTTGCGACCGCACCGCTGCTGCGCGTGACATGCGGAAGACCCGCGCTATCGATCAGTGCGGCGACAGCTGCAAATCGTTCAGGATGCCGTGGCACGAGCAGCAGCAGAGCCTGTGGATGCTGCTGCCGGACCAGCGCATGGGCGGCGAGTATCACCGCTTCCTCGCCATCGTGCGTGCTGGCCGCCACCCAGACCGGACGGTCTGGCGCCTGCAGTTCGCGCAAGGCCTGCCCGGCACGCAACACCTCACGCGGCAGTTCAAAATCAAATTTGATGTTGCCAGTGACATGCGTATGCAAGGGATTTGCGCCGAGCATGCGGAACCGCTCGGCATCGGCCGGCGTCTGGGCTGCGATGACGATACCGTTGGCCAGCGTATCGCGAAACAAGGGGATCAAACGGCGGTAGCGCCCAAGCGAGCGCAGGGAAATGCGGGCACTGGCCAGAACCAGCGGCACACGCCGCTGGCCGCACTCATGATAGAGATTGGGCCAGAGTTCGGTCTCCATGATGACGGCCAGTGAAGGTCGCGCCCAGTCAAAGAACCGCCTGACTGCCGCCGCCAGATCGCAAGGCACGTAGCTGTGCACGACCGTATCACCAAACAGCAACCGCACATGTGCAGAGCCCGTTGGGGTCATCGTGGTCAGCACCAGCGGTACACCGGGATAGCGCTTCAACAGGGCGCGTACCAGCGGTGCTGCGGCCTGCACCTCACCCACAGATACCGCATGTATCCAGATCGACGCCCGGCGCAGACGCGGCATGCCAAAGCCAAAGCGCTCAGCAATTCGCCGCCGGTATGCGGGCGCGCTGATGCTGCGCCAGAACAGGTGCACAAGGAATAGCGGTACGAGTAACCAGGTAAGAACGATATACGCGATGCGTAACCAGGAAGTTCTACCCATCAGTGACCTGCTACCTGGCTGCTGAATGGAGGAAGTGCGCTTACTTCGCCAGCCGGTTGATGGCCTCAACGATCGCGCTGGTCGAGCGACCAGGATGGAAACTGAGTACCTCGACCGTGCCACCTCGCGCCAGTACGGAGCGGGCTCCCGCAATATTTTCTGGCCGATAGTCCCCACCCTTCACCAGCACATCCGGCAACACTTCCGAGACCAGTGCTTCAGGCGTGTCCTCGCTGAATGGCACCACCCAGTCGACTGCTGCCAATCCGGCCAGCACCGCCATACGATCTGCCAATGGATTGATCGGCCGTCCGTCTCCCTTGAGCCGCGATACCGATGCATCGTCATTCACCGCGACAAGCAGACGATCACCGCGCAACTTGGCCTCCTCAAGATAGGCCACATGCCCGGCATGCAGGATGTCAAAACAGCCGTTGGTCATCACCAGACGCTCGCCACGCGAACGGGCCTCAGCCGCAATCTGCCGAACCTCGGCACGCCGGAGCAGGCCGCGCCCCCCCTGCCCGTGCTCATGCAGCGCAAGTCGCAGTTCTGAAGGCGTAACGGCTGCCACACCGATTTTTCCAACCACCAGTCCGGCAGCCAGATTGGCCAGACCCACCGCTTCAAGCAGGGTTTGCCCGGCACCCAGCCCGGCAGCCAGCATTGCAATCACGGTATCCCCGGCACCGGTGACGTCAAACACCTGGCGGGCGCGTGCCGGCAGGAACGTCGCCTCTTCTCCGGCAGTTATCACCGCCATGCCCCGCTCACCGAGCGTGATCACCAGCGCTTCGATATCGAGCGCCTCACGCAAGGCACTGCCGCGCTCGGCGATATCGTCGTTGCCCTCGGTACGCCCGACGACCTCTTCAAATTCAGCAAGGTTTGGCGTGAGCAGACTGGCGCCACGATAACGGGCGAAATCACTGCCTTTGGGATCCACGAGCACGGCAACACCGCGTTGCCGGCAGATGCCGATCAGCCGCTGGATATCCGCCAAGGTACCTTTCGCATAATCGGAAAACACACAAATGCCCGCCTTGGGCAGATGCCGTTCAAGCAATCCGGGCAGGCTGCTGACATCGCTCACCGGATAAGTGTCTTCGGTATCGAGACGGATCAGCTGCTGGTTGCGGCTCAGCACACGCAACTTGGTAATCGTCGGCTGGCTTGCGGACTGAATGAAATCGGCGGTAACGCCGCTTTCCCGCAACAGCCGCGCCAGGGTGGCGCCGTTTGCATCGCGGCCCACCACCCCTGTCAGTGTGGTGTGCACACCGAGGCTGGCAAGGTTGATGGCAACGTTGGCCGCACCACCAGCCCGCGACTGGGAGCGGGTAACCTGGACGACGGGCACCGGTGCTTCGGGCGAGATCCGCGAAGTAGGCCCGAACCAGTAGTCATCGAGCATGACGTCACCGACGACCAGGACGGTGACACGACTGAAATCAGGAACGCTGAAGGTCATCCGTAAGTGACGATGCGGCTTCTACCGTGCAGATGTTAGCACGCCGTATTCAGCCGCATTTCGAATCGCCACAAGCCAGGCAGGTCATGCAGCCGTCCATGAATACCACTGCAACGGTACTGCAGGCGATGCAGATCTGTGCACCGGCCGGGTATTCACTGCGTGCAAACGCGTCCTGCTGGCGATGCTGCTCCTCGTACTCCCGGCGCTTCTCGTCCACAAGCTTGCGCTTGTGCTCGTCCATGCTGTCGGCTGGCAGCAGGCCGATGAAACGCAGATGCTTCTCGATGATATGACCGAGCTCGGCGATGATCGATGGCATGAACTTGCCACCCGGCTGCCAGTAACCGCCGCGCGGATCGAAGACTGCTTTCAGTTCATCGACCATGAAGGTAACGTCGCCACCCTTGCGGAATACCGCAGACATGAGCCGGGTCAGCGCAACTATCCACTGATAATGATCAAGATTTTTCGAGTTGATGAAAATCTCGAAGGGCCGGCGTTGCTCATGCTCGGTACCCGGGTTGAGCACCAGATCGTTGATGGTGACATACATCGCATGATCGGAAACCGGGGTCTTCACCTTGTAAGTTGAACCCTGCAGCATCTCCGGCCGCTCGAGCTTTTCGTGCATGCGTACGACATTGCCCTCGATCAGCAGGCGCTTGGCCGCTGACCGCTCTGACTTTTTTTCCGCTGCCTTTTCGGCAGCCTTGTCATCGCCGCTATCGACACGATAGCCAACGATCTTCTTTTCAATCCTGATCTTCGACACGACCTTCTCCCGCGGGCTTCACCCTGCGTCAAAACTTGCCGTAGTAGCCTTCCTTGAGCGCATCGAACAGATTGGCGGCAGTATGCATCTCGCCGTCATACTCGATCTCTTCATCGCCCCGGAGCGTAACCTCTGTCCCGTCTTCCAGCACGAAGGTGTACTTCGTGTTCTGGAGATCTTTTCCCTTCACGAGCACGCCCTGGAAAGCTTCCGGGTTGAAGCGAAAGGTCGTACAGCCCTTCAGCCCCTTTTCGTAGGCGTACATGTAGATATCCTTGAACTCCTCGTAATCGAAATCCGTCGGTACGTTGGCAGTCTTCGAAATCGAGGAATCCACCCAGCGCTGCGCTGCTGCCTGGATGTCTACATGTTCCCGCGGGCTGATGTCCTCCGCCGTAATGAAATACTCCGGCAGCTGCTCGTCGGGCCGGGTACTGCCCGGCATCGCCGCCGCATTGATGAACTGCCGGTAGGCAAGCAGCTCAAAGGACAGCACATCGACCTTTTCCTTGGATTTCTTTCCCTCGCGGATCACATTGCGGAAGTAGTGATGGGCAAAGCTGGGCTCAATACCATTGCTGGCATTATTGGCGAAAGACAGTGAAATCGTCCCGGTCGGCGCAATCGAACTATGGTGCGTAAAGCGCGCACCAACCTGCTCGAGATCCTTGACCAGCTCAGGCGCCACCTCGGCAATACGCTGCATGTAGCGGCTGTAGCGTGCGTGCAGAACCCGACCAGGAATCCGGTCGCCGATCTTCCAGCCATCGCGCGCCATCTCGGGACGCTTGCGCAGCATCTGCGCCGTCACCTCGAAGTCCTCCAGCAGGATCGGTGCCGGACCCTTCTCGCGAGCCAGATCAAGCGCCGTCTCCCAACCGGCCAGCGCCATTTCGCGCGCCACGTCATCGGTGAATTTCACCGAGTCCTGCGACCCGTAGCGCTTGCGCAGCATGGTGAGCGTGGAGCCCAGCCCCAGGAACCCCATGCCATGACGGCGCTTGCGCAGAATCTCCTCGCGCTGTCGCGGCAGTGGCAGTCCGTTGATCTCGACGACGTTATCGAGCATGCGTGAAAAAATCTTTACTACGCGCCGGAATTCATCCCAGTCAAAGCGGGAGTTTTCAGCAAAGGGGTCCAGCACGAATTTGGTCAGGTTGACGGAACCGAGCAGGCAGGAGCCATAGGGCGGCAGCGGCTGTTCGCCGCAGGGGTTGGTGGCCCGGACATTCTCATCGAACCAGTTGTTGTTCATCTCGTTGACGCGGTCAACCAGCACGAAACCCGGCTCGGCGAAATCGTAGGTCGAGGCCATGATCATGTCCCACAGGCGCCGCGCCGGCAGCTTCTTGAAAATACGGCACGCAACCTGCCCGCTGTCATTACTCACATAACCATCGGTGACCGGCCACTCCCGCCAGAGCACCTGCGCCGGATCATTGACATCGAGACCAAGCTGCTCAAGCTGACGATGGTCGAGCGGGAAAGCCAGGCGCCAGTCGCGGTCGTGCTTGACTGCCTGCATGAACTCATCCGTGACCAGCAGGGAGAGGTTGAACTGCCGCAGGCGGCCATCCTCACGCTTGGCACGAATGAAATCCAGAACGTCGGGATGACCGACATCGAAGGTACCCATCTGCGCACCACGCCGGCCGCCGGCAGATGAGACGGTGAAACACATCTTGTCGTAGATATCCATGAAGGACATCGGCCCCGAGGTATGCGCACCGGCACCCGATACATATGCGCCCTTCGGGCGAAGGGTCGAGAACTCGTAACCGATACCGCAACCGGCCTTGAGGGTCAGTCCGGCTTCATGAACCTTGGTGAGGATATCCTGCATCGAATCACCGATCGTGCCGGATACCGTGCAGTTGATCGTCGATGTCGCCGGCTTGTGCTCGCGGGCGCCGGCATTCGACATGATCCGGCCAGCCGGGATGGCGCCACGCCGGAGCGCCCAGAGAAACTGCTCATACCATCGATCCCGCCCCCCCTCAGGCTCGACGTCTGCAAGTGCGCGGGCAACGCGCTTGTAGGTGTCATCCATCGTCTCGTCGACAACCTCACTGGTCTTCGACTTCAGCCGGTATTTCTTGTCCCAGATATCGATCGATGCTGCCTGGAAGCCGACGGTGACCGCCCTGACGTTGTCCATTTGTACTGCCGGCTTCATAGCCCTCATATCCCCCGAAACTGCCCTGTAATATGCGCCGGAGCCCGCTCTCCGGAACGACTGCCCATCTCGGCGACACCCCCTCGCCAGCAGATGCACCGAACGTCAAAACCGCGAAAATTCGCTGGAATCGTCACCACAAGATGTTGTGGCGACATAAGTCGTACATTAGGAGCCGACCGCAGCAGTGTCAAGCAAAGTTTTCTTTAGAGAATTCAAATAAAGTTCCTTAATAAACAATTACTTGAATACAATATACCCGGTAAATTCAAGGCGCCACATTAATCTTTTTGATGCCCTCTCGACAACTACGGACACACAACATATTGGGCCACGCCAACCCAGGACAGACAGGCTGCGGCAGGCCCGGCACAAGCACTCCGCAAGCACTGAAAAACGCTATGATTCCGCGTCTCCAATCACCTGCCGAAGGTTTTTACGCATGACAGGACTACTCTGTCGGTCTGCGCTTGCGCTGACCCTTATCTCTGCTACAGCCGGCGCGCAGCTGCCAAGCCGCGTCGGCAGCCAGGAAATGCCGACTCTGGCCCCACTGGTAAAGCAGGTAGAGCCAGCGGTGGTAAGCATTGCCACCAAGGGTACCGTCAACGCACCGACCAACCCGTTGATGGAAGATCCGTTCTTTCGCCGTTTTTTTGGCTTCCCTGACCAGCAGCAACAGCAGCGGCGGCGTGAAGTACAGAGTGCGGGTTCGGGTGTGATCGTGGATGCCGCCAAGGGCTACATCCTGACCAATCACCATGTAGTCGAGAATGCAGAACTGATCGAGATCGTCCTCCACGACAACCGCAGCCTCAAAGCCAAGGTCATCGGATCCGACGCCGGGACTGATATCGCAGTACTGCAGGTTGAGAGCAACCAGAATCTGGTCCAGATGAAGTTCGGCAACTCCGACCAGGTGCAGGTCGGAGATTTTGTGCTCGCGATCGGCAACCCCTTCGGCCTGCAGCACACCGTCACATCCGGAATTGTCAGCGCACTCGGGCGCAGCGGCATCAACCCGGACGGCTATGAAGATTTCATCCAGACCGATGCCTCGATCAACCCGGGCAATTCCGGCGGGGCGCTGGTCAACCTGCGGGGCGAACTGATCGGCATCAACTCCGCGATCTTCAGCAACAGCGGCGGCAACATCGGCATCGGTTTTGCGATTCCGGTAAATATCGCCAAGTCGATCATGAATCAGATCCTCCAGTACGGTGAGGTAAAGCGTGGCCTGCTCGGCGTCAGCATTTCCGACTTCAACGCAGACAGCGCCAAGGCTTTCGGTGTCGAAGCAACCGCTGAGGGCGCACTGGTGCAGGAGGTCGTCGATGGATCGGCAGCTGAGAAAGCCGGCGTCATGGTTGGCGACGTCATCGTTGCGATCGATGGCCAGCGGATCAAGAGCGCATCCGACCTGCGTAACACGATCGGCCTGAAGCGCAGCGGTGATGCGGTACGTGTCGACGTGATCCGCGATGGCAAACGGCGCCAGTTCACCACCGTACTCAGCGAAGCCAGCAGCAGTGCACAGGTGGATGGTGGCGACGTACATCCAGGACTGGCCGGTGCACAGATCAGCAACCATGAAGGCAAGGGCGAGGACTTCACCGGCCCGGGAGTCAGCATCGATACCGTTGAACCCAACAGTCCTGCTGCCCTGGCCGGTATACGACCAAATGACATCATCGTGGCAGTAAACCGCAAACGTGTACGCAACGTACGCGAACTGCAGCAGGTCGCCAGCCAGCAGAGTCTGCTGATGATGGGCGTTCGTCGTGGCAACCGGAATCTGCTACTGCAGATTCGCTGAATACACAGGTCCTGGGGATATATGGCTTCTTATTGCATACTCGGCGGCACCGGCTTTGTCGGCTCGCGACTCATCGCTCATCTGGCCAACCGTGGGCATCGCATCACGGTACCCACACGGGATCCGGAACGGGCCAGACATCTGCGTTTGCAGCCCTCGGTACGCATCGTGCGCGCCGACGTGCATGCACCCGGCACACTCACCGGGCTGCTTACCAACACCGACGCCGTCGTCAACCTGATCGGCATCCTGAATGAATCGGGCCGGGACGGTCGTGGCTTCACACGCGCACACACAGAACTGATGCAGACGCTGATTGCCGCCTGCACAAGCACAGGCGTCTCGCGCCTCGTGCAGGTCAGTGCACTGAACGCCGGTGATCCGCAGGCAAGCAGCCACTACTTGCGCAGCAAGGGTGAAGCGGAAACATTATTGCGCCAGTCACAGATCGACTGGACGATCCTGCAGCCCTCGGTGATCTTCGGCCCGGGTGACGCCTTCCTGAACCGCTTCGCGGGACTCCTCCGGCTGATTCCCTGGGCACTCACACTGCCGATGCCACAAACGCGCTTTGCGCCACTGCATGTGGATGATCTGGTTAGCGCGATCGCCCGTACGCTCGACGACCCTGCAACGACACACCAGACCCTGCAGCTCTACGGGGCCGAAACCTATACGCTCAAGCAGATCGTGCAGATGATCGCCGAGACACTGGGCCTGAGACGAAAGATCATTGGCATGTCGCGTGGACTATCGCGGGCCCAGGCAGCATGGATGGACTTTGTACCGGGCAAACCGTTCTCTACCGACAACTACCGCTCGATGCTCCTCGACAGCACAGGCACGGATGACGGCTTGCAGCGTCTCGGTATCAAGCCGCGCTCATTGACTGCCAATCTGGCCGTGGCGCTTGGCGGAGCCGGCCTGAACAGCCATTACGACATCTGTCGTCGCACGGCCGGCCGCTGATGGCCGGTGCCATGACAACCAGCCCATGCAGATCTATCTGGTAGGCGGCGCCGTTCGCGACCGGCTGCTGGGCCTGCCGGTCAGGGAGCGCGACTGGGTCGTCGTCGGTGCAACACCGGCTGAACTGGAAGCGCAGGGCTACCGACGCGTGGGCCGCAGTTTCCCGGTCTACCTGCATCCGGTAACCCACGAGGAATACGCACTCGCACGTACAGAACGGAAAACCGGGCCCGGTTACCACGGGTTTGATGTCTGCTCCGACCCCACGGTAACGCTGGAGGAGGATCTGCAACGACGCGATCTCACCATCAATGCCATCGCCGAGGACAGTAGCGGCACACTCACCGACCCCGCTGATGGCCAGTCACACCTGCGTGAACGATTGCTGCATCACGTGTCCGGTGCATTCCGCGAAGATCCGGTGCGGATCCTGCGAGTGGCGCGTTTTGCTGCCCGATTTCACGACCTCGGCTTCCGCGTTGCCGACGCGACCCGGCAGCTCATGCGTGAAATGGTCGTGGCCGGCGAAGTGGCGGCACTGGTTCCGGAACGGGTCTGGCAGGAGACCGAATCAGCACTGGGCGAATCACGTCCGGATATCTACTTCGAGGTACTCAAGGACTGCGGAGCGCTGGCTGTGGTGTTTCCGGAAATCGCTGCACTGTTCGGCGTACCGCAACCGGAGAAGTGGCATCCGGAAATAGATACCGGCCGCCACATATTACTGGCCCTGCGGGAATCCGCACGGCTCGGGCATGAGCGCGAAGTACGCTTTGCAGTGCTGGTGCACGACCTGGGCAAGGGCACCACACCGAAGCACGAACTGCCCAAACATGTTGCGCACGAACAGCGCGGCGTAACGCTCGTACAGCAACTCTGCGACCGGCTCGCCGTACCCAACCGCTTCAGGGACCTGGCCATCGCGGTAACTCGCCAGCATGGCAATTGCCATCGGGCACTGGAACTCAAGCCTGCAACGCTCCTGAGTTTGCTCGAGAGTCTCGACGCCTTCCGGCGCAGCAATCGGGTAGAACCGTTCCTGGACGCCTGCGAGGCTGATGTACGGGGCCGTATCGGACTGGAAACGCGACCCTACCCGCAGCGCGAACTGCTATATGCCGCATGGCAGGCAGCACGCACTGTGGATACAGCGGCAGTCGCCAGTCAGGGGCTGACTGGCGAGGCACTCGGTGCTGCTATTCGTCAGGCACGCCTGGAAGCCTGCGCCGCAGCCCGTGCACGCTTCATGGCGGATCGGACGGCAACCATTCCACCCGATGAACCAGGCATTAGCTGATAGCGCTCAAAGGCCGGGACGCATATCGCGTACCGTCAACTCACAGGCAGGTGTGAAATCACGGGTCAGTGCCAGCATCTTGAAGCGCTCGCCCATCTCACCGGGCATCAGTAACTGCCGAAGCTCGCCAGCCATTGCCTGCATCTCGCCCTGACTCAGCGCTGCATCCGTTTCCATAGACTGCAATACGCCGGCCGCGAGCAGGAAATGCGCCTGCGTGGTATAGGCAGCGACGCCCAGACCAGCCGCAGTAGCCGCTCGTGCAGCGACACTGAAATCGACCCAGGCCGTGATGTCCTGCAAGCCGGGTACAAGGAACGGATCGGTATGCCAATGGTGCCGGTAATGGCAGGCCAGCGTACCGTCGGCACGCTGGGGATGGTAATACTCGCGACGCGAAAAACCGTAGTCTGAAAACAGCGCAAGCCCTTGCCCAAGGGCTGCTGCCAGCGTCGCGATCCAGGCTGGCTGGCGCAAGGACACCTCTGAGCTATAACCATCAGGCAATCTGGCGCCGATATCCTGCTCAATCACCCGAACCTCGGCTTCGAGTGCTGGCGGCGCAACTTTCGATGACCAGGAAAATTTACCGTCTTGCAGATGCACGCCAAGCTGACGGGGCTTTCCGTCCTGCATCGTGAAACACTCTACCGGCAGCGCATCAAGCACTTCATTGGCAATCAGCACGCCAGTCACCGGAACGGTCGGCAGACAGTCCAGCCACAGCACCCGGTCGAGCAACTCGGGAACTCGTGCAGCCAGGGTGGCGCGCTGACGGTCACGCAGGTCTGCACTGACCTCAAGCATCAGATATTGCCGGGGCGGACGTACGCGCAAGGCGCTGAGCAGATCGGCGGCCAGCGCGCCTGTACCACCACCGACTTCCAGCACGACACCGCCACCCAACTGGTCGAGAGCAGCCCCCGTCACATGCGCCAGACAGCGTGCAAATACGCTGCCCAGCCCGGGCGCCGTGATGAAGTCACCTGCCGGACCAAACTTGCGTGCGCCCGCACTGTAGTAACCGAGGCCCGGTGCATACAGTACAAGCTCCATGTATTCCGCGAAGCTGATCCAGCCGCCACGCTCGGCCAGGCGCGCGCGCACCAGATCCGCAACACAGGCGCTGTGCGCAAGAGCGGAATCATCGGGAACCGGCAGCTCAGACCTGACTTGCATGGTGGTGTAATCTTAAGCTCCAGACTGAAAAAGCCCACATCACGCAGACAGGAAAGCAACCCTAATGACGGACACTGCAACAGGCGCGACCACCGGGACCAACGGTCCGTCACTGACAGGAAAGTGGGCGCTGATCACTGGTGCCGCACGCCGTGTCGGTGCGGAAATCGCCAGCACGCTGCATGCCCAGGGCGCAGGTGTCGCGATCCATTACCGTGGATCTGCCGATCATGCCCGGACGCTTGTGCGTCAGCTCAATGACCGCCGCCCGGATTCTGCACTGGCGATACAGGCCGACCTCTTACAGACCGACCAGCTTGGTGGCCTGGTCGATACGGTCGTACATCATTCCGGCCGGCTCGACATCCTGGTCAATAATGCCTCAAGTTTCTACCCCACGCCGCTTGCATCTGTGACTGAAGCACAGTGGACAGACCTGATCGGCACCAACCTCAAGGCACCGTTGTTTCTGGCCCAGGCAGCACTTCCGCACCTGAAAGCCACGCACGGTGTCATCATCAATATCGTGGACATCCATGCCGTCCGGCCACTCCGGGATCACACTGCTTATGGCGCGGCAAAAGCCGGCCTCGCTTTTCTGACCCGCGCGCTGGCACGCGACCTCGCGCCCGATATCCGCGTGAATGGCGTGGCGCCGGGAGCGATACTCTGGCCCGACGGCGGAGTGACTGACGGCATGCGGGACACCGTACTACGCCAGATCCCGCTGCGGCGGGTTGGCGAGCCCGCTGATATTGCCAGCTGCGTGCTGTATCTGGTGCGTGATGCAAGTTACGTCACCGGACAGATCATCGCGGTAGATGGCGGCCGCAGCGCCGGCTGGTAAGCGTCGCACTGCCGCCCAGCACCAGGCTCAAGACAGCATTTCCGATACCCGCTGCAGCGGGTGCCCCGCCTTGTCGAATTCCGCCCACAGCTCTGCCATCGTCTCACCGGTTACCGGGTGGCGTAGCCCAGGCGCAAGCTCCGCCAGCGGTCCCAGTACGAAAGCATATTTCCTGATGTCATCCCGCGGCACGCGGATGGCAGGATCGGGCAACACGGCATCGCCGTACAACAACAGATCCAGATCCAGTGTCCGCGATGAAAACGGATCCGGACCACGTACGCGGCCGGCCAGTACATGCAGGCGTTCAAGCTCGGCGATGATGGCGGCAGGCGGCTCGGCACTGCGAAAACGCAGCACGAGGTTCAGGAAATCATCGCCGACAAAACCAACGGCCGGATTGCGATAGACGCCAGAAATTTCCAGCCCACCAAACCGCTTGCGGAGTTCCCGGCAAGCCAGCCGCAGGTTTTCCACCGGCGCCACATTACTGCCGGCACTGATATAGATCTCAACCGGCGACGGCTGTGTCACTCGCGCGAGCCGCGCTCTATGACGACGCCAACATCACGTGAACCGCGAATGGCCCAGGGTTTATGCACCGCGACCCGCACCCAGGGGACAGCAAACTCGTCGACGATGAGCGTCGCAATCTGCTCAGCCATCGTCTCGATCAGGTTGAAGCTCGACCCGGCAACAAGGGCTTTCACGCGACGCGTTACCGCCTTGTAGTCCAGCGTGTCATTGATCTGATCGCTGCGCGCAGCTCGCTGTATATCCGTGCCCATATCCAGATCGATACTCACGACCTGTGGCATGCGGCGCTCCCACTCCCAGATACCAACGATGGTCTTGATGCGGAGGTCGCGTAGAAAAATAGTATCCATCGATATCCCGTAGCAAAAGCCGGTCTCAGGGTCTCAGGGCCGCAGCTCTTCCAGTGGCCAGCGCGGGCGGGCGATCACCTGCAGACCCGTAAACGTATCCGGTGCAGCAGCCAGGCGCAGACAACCAGTAAAAGCAATCATGGCGGCATTGTCCGTACAAAACCCGATCCGTGGATAGTAAACAGTGGCGCCATGACGCGACAGCCCGCTCACGAGCCGCTCGCGCAGCAGTCGATTGGCGCCCACGCCCCCCGCAACTATCAGGCGCGTGTGGCCAGTTGCCTCGATTGCCCGGCAGGCCTTGGCGACCAGCGTATCGACGATCGCCTCCTGGTAGGAATTCGCCAGGTCTGCCCGTGCACTGCCATCCAATCCGGCAACTCCACCGTTGGCGCGCACCTGCAGAGCCAGGGCGGTTTTCAGCCCGCTAAAGCTGAAATCCAGGCCAGCCTTGTTGAGCATGGGTCGCGGCAATACATATCGACCCGGCTGACCCTGATCTGCAAGCTGCGCAAGGTGCGGACCACCCGGATAGGGCAAGCCCAGCAGCTTGGCCCCCTTGTCAAAGGCCTCTCCAGCAGCATCATCCAGGGTCTCGCCCAGAATCCGGTAGATACCGAGGCCTCCCACCTCGACCAGCAGCGTATGCCCGCCAGACACCAACAGGGCGACAAACGGGTACCCGGGTGGCTCGGGCTCCAGCAACGCAGCCAGCAGATGCGCCTCCATATGGTGGACCGGGATTGCCGGGATCCCCCAGCCCAGCGCCAGACCTACGCCTGCCGTAGCGCCGACCAGCAGGGCACCGACCAGGCCCGGCCCGGCGGTATAAGCAACCCCGGACAACTCCTGCGGCCGGACCCCGGCCTGCGCGAGCGCCTCCTCAACCAGCGGCATCAGCTTGCGGATATGGTCGCGCGAGGCGAGTTCTGGAACCACGCCGCCAAAGGGCGCATGGGTCTCTACCTGACTGAACAGACAATGGCTCCGCAGGCCGGAAGCCGCGTCATATACGGCTGCAGCCGTCTCATCACAACTGGTTTCCAGACCGAGAACGATCATCCGTCCGAGCTCCTTTCCGACCATCCGATGGGAATCCTTTGCAAATAGTCGGCTGAGTGGCTATATTTTTGGGTTCATTCGGCCACGAGAGCCGGATTTCCAGCTGTCCAATCAACAACTGGCCCGACAAGACAGAGCTTCAAGGGCCACTAAATTTAAGGATCAGGACCTTGCCCGGCGTTCGAGTACGAGAAAACGAGCATTTTGACGCCGCACTCCGGCGTTTCAAGCGCGCTTGCGAAAAGGCGGGAGTTCTTACCGAACTTCGTCGCCGGGAATTCTACGAAAAACCCACGCAGGAGCGTAAACGCAAGAAGGCGGCAGCCGTCAAGCGTCAACAGAAGAAAAGCGCCCGGGAAACCAGTCGACGGGTTCGCCTCTACTGAGTCGGAACACCTTGAGCGCATGCCTGCGCTCAAGAATCGGCTCGCGGCAGTACTGGAGCGTCCCTGAACGCCAGTTCCGGGCAGCTTCGCATCTGGTTAACCAGTCCCAGGCTGCTTGTACACAAGGGAACCAACCGTGTCGCAACTGAAGACGCAGATCCAGGAAGACATGAAGGCCTCGATGCGGGCTGGCGACAAGCATCGCCTGTCTGTGATCCGGATGCTGCTCGCAGCCATCAAGCAGCGCGAGGTCGATGAGCGCACCGAAACTACTGATCCAGTCGTTCTGCAGATCATCGAGAAGCAGATCAAGCAGCGGCGCGAATCAGCCACCCAGTTCAATGCCGGTGGCCGTACAGATCTCGCAGAGAAGGAACTGACTGAAATCACCGTACTGCAGACCTGGCTGCCGAGCGCACTATCGCCAGAAGAACTTGATGCGCTGATCGACGAGATCATGGCGGCTAGCGGTGCGACAACCATGAAAGACATGGGCCGGGTGATGGCTGCGCTGCGGGAACGAGCCCAGGGTCGTGCGGACTTCAGCACCATCGGTGAGCGCGTCAAAGCCCGCCTCTCGGGCAAGTAACCAGACTGCCGGTCAGCACGGACCGACAAGGGGCCATACCTCCATCGTGAGTGGTCGAATTCCGCAGGACTTTATCGACGATCTCGTACAGCGGGCTGATATCGTCGAGGTCGTCGGCTCACGCGTTCCACTCACCAAGGCCGGGCGTGAATACAAAGCCCGCTGCCCCTTCCATAGCGAAAAAACACCGTCCTTCTGGGTCAGCCCGCAAAAGGGCTTTTATCACTGCTTTGGTTGCGGCGCTCACGGCACAGCGCTCGGCTTCCTCATGGAATTCGAACGGCTCGACTTTCCGGTAGCAGTCGAAGAACTGGCACGTAGCCTGGGTGTAGAGGTTCCCCACACCGACAGCGAACGGACATCCACCGAACCACTATTCACGATGCTCGAAAAGGCCGCACACCTTTACCGGCAAGCCCTGCGCGATCATCCAGCGGCCATCGATTATCTCAGAGGGCGGGGCCTGGATGGCGATACGGCCCGCGAATTCGGTATTGGCTATGCACCGGCGGGTTGGGACACCCTGCTGGCAAGCGTGGGTACAACCGAGACTGACCGGCAACATCTGCTGGCTGCTGGACTTGTGATCGCACGTGACACCGGCGGCTTCTATGATCGGTTTCGGGAACGAATCATGTTTCCGATCCGCGACACTCGGGGGCGGGTCATCGCATTTGGTGGGCGGATTATCGCCAGCGGCGAACCCAAGTACCTGAACTCGCCGGAAACTCCGCTGTTTCACAAGGGCCGTGAGCTATATGGCATGTATGAGGCCCGGCGAGCGGCACGAAAGCTCGAGCGGGTACTGGTAGTTGAAGGCTATATGGATGTCGTGATGCTGGCCGCACACGGCATCCAGAACGCCGTCGGTACACTCGGCACGGCGACTACAACTGAGCACCTGCGTCGCCTGTTTGGCGTAACCGAGGAGATCGTGTTTTGCTTCGATGGCGACCGGGCCGGCCGTGACGCAGCCTGGCGGGCACTGCAGACCAGCCTGCCGCTGTTGCAGGACGGGCGGCAGGTCCGCTTCCTGCTCCTGCCCGACAATGAGGACCCTGACTCACTGGTGCGTCGTGAAGGTGCGCAGGCTTTTTCCGAACGCATCGGTACGAGCATGCCACTGTCCCGTTTCATGCTGGATTCGCTGACCCGCGACCTCAAGCTGGATAATCTGGCCGACAAGGCACGCCTCGCTGCGCTGGCGAAACCGCTTCTGGCCCAGTTGCCCGACGGCGTATATCGTGAATTGCTTGCTGAAGAGCTTGCACGCTGCGTCGGCCTGCCCCGCAGCCGGCTCAATGAACTGATGGCAGCCGGTGCTGAATCGACACCGGCAACCGAGCCGAAAGCAGCCCAGCGCAGCCCACGCCCAGCCCGCCCGGCCGACACCGCAAATCGGCGCGGTTCACTCAGCCGTCAGGCCATCAGTCTGTTACTGCACTACCCCGACGTCACCAGCCAGATCCCGCTGCCCAATGCCTTGCTGTCGGCGGATCTGCGCGGCGTCGAACTGCTCCGCGAACTGCATGGCCTGGCAAACAGCCGGCCTGGGGTCGGAACCCCTGCTCTGCTTGAACGTTTTCGGGGCCGCAGTGAATTGCCACATCTGGCACAACTGCTGGCAGAAGAACAATTGATCGGTACCGAAGAGGCCGGTACTGAGTTTGCCGATTGCCTGGAGCGCCTGGTTTCGGCCGCAATGCAACAAGAATTGGCTGAGCTATTACATGAAGCCGGCCAACGAACACTGTCTGCAGCGGAACTAAGCCGCCTCGCAGACCTCCAACGAACGCTTGCCGCCAGTCACGGAGCAGCCCGCAGGAGCGTTGATATATAAGGCTTTGATGCGTTGCGCTATCAAGAATTGAGTACCGCGAACCGACAAGACCATCGGTGGGTCGGGTGGTAGCTGCCATCCGCCAGGGAATTAACCTTGGGAGACTCAGGTGGGGTTCCGTATAATGGCGTGTTTTTATTTCTACGGCGAGGGCTAATGCGTGAGTGAGCCAATCGAAAACAAGAATACCGAACAGCAATCACAGCTGAAGCTCCTCATCGCACGCGGCAAGGAGCAGGGCTACCTCACCTACGCAGAAGTTAACGATCACCTGCCGAACGATATCGTCGATCCGGAACAGATCGAAGACATCGTCAACATGATCAACGATATGGGCATCACGGTGCACGAGAAGGCACCGGATAGCGAGTCGATTCTGCTGTCCGATTCAACGGTAGCGACTGACGACGAGGCCGCTGAAGAAGCTGCCCAAGCCATTGCCACAGTCGACAGCGAATTTGGTCGAACCACCGACCCGGTGCGCATGTACATGCGCGAAATGGGTACCGTCGAGTTGCTCACCCGTGAAGGCGAAATCCGCATTGCCAAGCGCATCGAAGAAGGCCTCGACCAGGTCAAGCTGGCAGTCGCCATGTTCCCGCCCTCCTATGATGTGCTGGCCAATGCCTATGCGCCTATTCAGGCTGGTGAAGCACGCCTGCAGGAGTTGCTGACCGGTTTTATCGATCCCAATGCCGTCAACGACATTCCGCCGCCTCCCGCAATACGCGATGCCGCAGCCAACGATGAGCAGAGCGATAGCGACAGCAACGATTCCGACAGTGACGATTCCGACAGCGATACGGCCGATGAACCCGAAGATCTGGGTCCGGACCCGGTCGAGGCCGACAAGCGCCTGCAATCAATCTTCCGTCGTCACAAGCGCGTACTTGCAGACCTCGACAAGACGGGAAGCGACGACAAGAAGGTGCAAAAGTCCCGCGAGAAGCTTGCCAGCGAAGTCATGGAACTCAAGCTTGCGCCCAAACTGTTTGATCAACTGACCAATACGCTGCGCGAGAGGATCGCCAGCATCCGCATGCAGGAACGCAAGATCATGCAGTTCTGCGTGCGTGACTGCGGCATGCCACGCAAGGACTTTCTGTCCAGCTTCCCGGCCAACGAAACCAACCTGAAGTGGGTCGACAAGCACATCAAGGCCAAGCGCAAGTACTCCTCTGCACTACTCAAGATGCAGGAAGATATCCAGAAAGCACAGAAGCGCCTGCAACTGATCGAAACCGAAGTTCACCTGTCGATTCCGGTAATCAAGGAAATCAACCGGGATATGTCGATTGGTGAGGCAAAGGCCCGCCGTGCCAAGAAGGAGATGGTCGAAGCCAACCTCCGTCTGGTCATTTCAATTGCGAAGAAGTACACGAATCGTGGCTTGCAGTTTCTGGACCTCATCCAGGAAGGCAACATCGGCCTGATGAAGGCCGTAGACAAATTCGAGTACCGGCGTGGCTACAAGTTTTCCACCTATGCAACCTGGTGGATCCGGCAGGCCATTACCCGCTCCATCGCCGATCAGGCACGTACCATCCGTATCCCTGTGCACATGATCGAGACGATCAACAAGCTCAACCGTATCTCCCGCCAGATGCTGCAGGAGATGGGGCGCGAGCCAACGCCGGAAGAACTGGCTGTCCGGATGGACATGCCCGAGGACAAAGTCCGCAAGGTACTCAAGATTGCCAAAGAGCCGATTTCGATGGAGACGCCAATTGGCGACGACGAGGATTCACATCTCGGCGATTTCATCGAGGATACCGCCGTGTTCTCGCCGATCGAGGCAGCAACGATAGAGAGCCTCAAGGAAACCACGCACAACGTGCTGGCCGGGCTGACGGCACGCGAAGCGAAGGTGCTGCGGATGCGCTTCGGCATCGACATGAACACCGACCATACGCTGGAAGAGGTCGGCAAGCAGTTCGACGTAACCCGTGAACGCATCCGCCAGATCGAGGCGAAAGCGCTGCGCAAGCTGCGTCACCCCTCGCGCAGCGATCAGCTACGCAGCTTCCTGATCGAAGACTGAGCAATCTTCTGCGTAAGCACGCCATCTGGCGTGCTTACGCGGGATAGATTTCGGCGATCGGGATCGACCGGCCGTTGCCCTGCACGATCCGGCAGTGCTGGCGTCTCAGCTGGTGCGCCTCCGCAACGCCACATGAGTGAGCAATCATGTTCACTTCTTTTTCCATGTTCTGCTGATAGCGCGTCACACGCCTCGCCTTGTCTTCAGGAACCAGGCCACGCTGCAGCTGCTCATCGTGGGTGGTGATGCCGGTCGGACACGTGTTCTTGTTGCAGCGAAGTGACTGGATGCAGCCAAGCGCAAACATGAAGCCCCGGGCAGAGGTCACGAAATCCGCACCGGCGCACAATGCCAGCGCAACGTTGGCCGGGGTTGTAAGCTTGCCACTGGCGATCAGCCGAATCCGCTCCTTCAACCCGTATTTGTGCAACAGATCGACAACCAGTGGCAGACTCTCACGGATCGGCAAGCCGACGTTATCGATCAGGGCCATCGGTGCAGCGCCTGTACCGCCGTCACCCGAATCAATGGTGATGAAATCGGGTGCGCTTTCGATACCGCGACGACAGACTTCCTGGAATAACTCATCGAGCCAGTCAGTCGAACCGATGACGGTCTTGAAGCCTACCGGCTTGCCACTGATCTCGCGCACCCTGTGTATGAAATCAAGCAATTCGCTGTTGCTACCGATCTCGACATGACGGTTTGGGCTCAATGAATCATGCCCGGCCGGGATGCCACGGATAGCCGCGATCTCGGGCGTCAC
The DNA here is from genome assembly GCA_963698405.1 of uncultured Gammaproteobacteria bacterium. GTDB lineage: Bacteria > Pseudomonadota > Gammaproteobacteria > Steroidobacterales > SHZI01. The sequence continues at coordinate 68,789 of CAVOQT010000004.1, read as the reverse complement.
CTTGTCACCTGGCAGGATACCGCCCTTGCCCGGCTTGGCGCCCTGACTCAGCTTCACCTCGATCATGCGCACCTGGGTATGCGCGGCCACTTCGCGCAACCGCTCATCATTCAGGCGGCTGGTGGCATCACGCACACCATACTTGGCCGTACCCATCTGAAACACGATGTCAGCCCCACCCTCCAGGTGATACGGCGCAAGCCCACCCTCCCCGGTATTCAGCCAGCAACTGGCGGCCCTGGCACCCTGTGACAGCGCCTGTACGGCTGGCTTGGATATCGCGCCAAAACTCATTGCAGAGATATGGAAGAACCGGTCCGTGGTATAGGGCATCCGGCAATACGGCCCTATGGTGATTGCTGACGGCTGCTGAACCTCCTCCTCAAGCGCCGGGAATGGCGCGTTGACGAAGATCGGCGTACCCACAGGACGGAGATCGCGCGTGGAGCCAAATGCCACGGTACTGTCTACACCCTTGGCAGCCCGATAGGCCCAGGCACGCTCCGCGCGGTTGAATGGCAACTCCTCACGATCCATCGCAAAGAAATACTGACGGAAAAACTCACCCAGGTTCTCGAAAATGTAGCGGAATCGGCCAACAACCGGAAAATTTCGCCGAATCGCATGGGTCGTCTGCGTGATGTCGATGACATACATGACGATAACCGCCAGCACGCCGGCAACAAATGCAAATACGAATGCATAAGTCAGCAGATTCAGGAGTTCGCTAACAAAACTCACGGGCATCTCCTTCAGCGATTTCTACGACGCCGCACTTTGCGCAATTGCCGGCCAGTCAGCTTGCGCCACAACCGGCGGACTACCCGCGCCAGAGCCTCGATTCTGGTTGGATGGTAGTAGTCACGATCCTCGGCTGTAATCAGATCATAGCGGCGCCGGTATTTGAGCTTCACCCACGCGTTCAGGTCCATGCGACAGATCTGCCGAAACAGCAAACCATTCAGCCACCCGCCACGCCCGGTACGCAGCACCGCTGAACCAAAGTCCAGCAGCACAGGACGACCATCGGGACTGATCAGAATATTACCGCGGCGCTTCAGATCGGCATGCGCAACACCGACCGCATGCACAGCAAGAATGGACTGGAGCAGCTCGCTGAAAAACCGGTCGCGATCACGCAAGGCTCCCGCTGTCTCGCGATACGGCTCTCCCTCGAGGAACTCGAGTAACAGGCTTCCGTCATCCTGCAGCCCGAAACAGCGCGGCACTCCAGGGACACCCGCCAGACGCTGATATGCGGTGTACTCCCTGCGCAGCATCGCACGGCGCAGCCAGAGCGCAAGGCCCCGCCCCATCGGTTGCTTGACGACAATCTGGCGCGTACCGGTATCGCGCAGATATACAACACCCTGGTAGCCCTGGCTCAGAAATTGGTCAGCTTGCACCATCAGGCTGAAGCTCTGCAGTTCAGCGCAGACTCATCAAACCCGCATACCGATCCACGCAATGCAGATCAGCGTAAACGCCAGCACGACGGGCTCAAGGTTCTGCCGTAACGAGGTCATCAAGGACCAGTTGGCCGGTCCATGCGGAATCAGCTTGCGCGGAATCACAGCCGGTACCGTAATGCTCCAGCGCTCCCATGCCTCACCAAAAATACGCTGCAGCTTGCGATCCTCATACCGGATTGCAGCCGGGTAATAGAACCACCAGAAGGCCACCGCCACCAGCGGTGCCCACCAGCGCCCACAGGCAACCGTAAACCCGATCAGGATCAGCAGGTTTCCGGTATACAGCGGGTGCCTGACCAGTGAATAGGGGCCATCGGTTGCCAGTTGCTTGTTCTTGACGATAAAGCCCGAGGCATAAACCCGCACCACGGAACCAAACGCGACGCAAAACACTCCGAGCCAGAAAGCAGTGGGCAACGGTGCAGCAAAGAGCGCAAATATCGGCATCAGTGCCAGACCAACCCCCTGCCGCATCACCTCCTGGTAACGCAGTTCGCGCACCAGACGTGGTATCCCGGTCAATGGCGGAAGATCTGCTGTACGGCGAGCCATGCGCTTTCCCTATATTGCAAACTGCGTCCGGCAGTTTAGCCCTCGAACTGAGTTTAGGGCCAATCTGCACGCCGACTGCTAGAATTGACACCCCGTTTATCGGGCCTGTAGCTCAGTTGGTTAGAGCGGCGGACTCATAATCCGTTGGTCCCAGGTTCAAGTCCTGGCGGGCCCACCAAATCACAAAAGAAAATGCCCGCCGACTCACGTCGGCGGGCATCTGCAAGGACCGTCTGGGTCAGGCTCGGACAACAACCGGGGATTCCGGTCATCGTATTAGCTATTTAGTAGCGCGGACCACGCGGGCCGCGACCACCGCCATCGCGACCACCACCACCGCCGCCGTAGCCGCCGCCACCTTCGCGACCACCGCCGCCACCGTAGCCGCCACCACCTTCGCGACCACCACCACCGCCACCGTAGCCGCCACCACCTTCGCGACCACCACCGCCGCCACCGTAGCCGCCACCGCCGCCACCACGACGACCACCGCCACCGCCACCGCCTTCACGCTCGCGCGCTTCATTGACACGCAGCTGACGTCCACCCATATCGAATCCATTCAGACGAGCAATTGCTGTCTGGGCATCCGACTCGGGCATTTCCACAAAACAGAAACCGCGAAATCGGCCGGTTTCTCGATCGTTGATCAGACGAACAGCGTCGACCGTCCCGTGCTGCGAAAACAGCTCACGAATCGACTCCTCATCGGCGGTATATGGCAGGTTGCCTACGTATATCCTGGTCATGACGGGTACCTATTGATTCCTCAAGGTTGATGGACGGCACTAGAACAACGGCAAGAGGGCGCAAGCAAGGCTCACGTCCATGATTCGGAACTCAGAGGGAGCGTCTGCAGAAAAACGGTTCAAGAAAGAGATCACAGAACGATACGCGCGGATTCGATTCAGATGCGGATGATCTGACTCTAGCACGGCCTTCCCCGCGTTGCGATGGGGCAATTTCGTAAGCAGCGCAAAAGAACAGGGTTCCGGATTAGTGGTGTAGGCGCATAGAATTCCGACATTCGCATTTCATGCCAATCAAGGTGATCCATGTCTGGATTGGGTCTGGGTGCCTTCTCACACGTCACGATCGGAGTCGCCGACCTCGATACCGCCATCGGCTTCTGGCAGAAAAACTTCGGTCTGGCCGTCCGCACCGGCCGTCAGGGCCCCGACGTAGTCCTGGGCGCTCTGTGGGGTATCGATCCGGACACCATCGCCCGCCAGGCAATGATCGCTACCCCGGCCGGCCTCGAGCGCTGGGCCACTGCCGGAGCGATGCATCTGGTCGAGTTCAGGGGTCCGCTGCCCCCGGTCCGGCAAGGCGCCAGGATCTTCGACCTGCTGCCCAAGAACCTGGATCTCTATACCACCGATATGCCCACCCGCTATGCGGAACTGGAGGCAGCCGGACACCGATTCCGCAGCAGATGGACTGAAATGACAGCGGGCGGACACAGCTTCCGCGAAGTGCAGATGCCGGGGCACGATGAGATAAATGTGGTACTCATTGAGGCAATCGGCCCCGGATATGACACCACGATGTCACCGAAAGGATATGCGGGCATCGGCCCGCTGGTCACCATCGTCCCGGATGCGGATGCCGAAACAATTTTCTATCGCGAGGTACTCGGCATGGCTACCACCATTGAACTGCAGCTGGGTGGCCCGGATATCGAACAGGCCGCTGGCCTGCCGCCGGGCACGCAACTCAAGCTGCGCGTATTCGGCAACCCAGACGACCCTCTCGGCCGAATCGAGGTCATCGAGTATCAGCAAGTCGAGGGTGAAAACCTCTACCTGCGCGCAAAACCGCCAGCGACCGGCATCCTGCACGTGAATTATCTGATGAGCGATCTTGCGCCGCTCCGCACGCGCCTGAGGACAGCGAAGATCGCCATCACGGAGCATGGCGTCCTCAGCACCCTGTATGGCTGCGGACCGGTGATGTCATTCCACTCTCCGGCCGGATTCCGCATCGAAGTACAGGGTGAAGTCTGATGCCTGATCAGTTGCCGGGCATCCGCACAAGGATGCTGCGTATCAAGCCACTTGCCCGGATCCTCGCGGATGCTGAGCACCCGGATCACCGCCTCAATCGCACATTGACGGTCACCGATCTGATCGCGCTTGGGGTCGGCGCCATTATCGGCACCGGTATCTTCGTGCTGATCGGCACGGCGATTGTCGGTGATGCCGTACGACTCGGCGCCGGACCCGGCATTACACTCTCCTTCCTGTTGTCCGGTTTCGCCTGCGTGCTGGCTGCACTGTGCTACGCAGAGTTTGCCGCCATGATCCCGGTGTCCGGCAGCGCCTATACCTACTCCTACGCCACGCTTGGCGAATTCGTCGCCTGGATTACCGGCTGGAACCTGATCCTGGAATATGGCGTCGCCAGCGTTGCTGTTGCCATCGGCTGGTCAGGCTACTTCAACAAGCTGCTGCAGATTGCAGGCATCCATCTGCCACACTGGGCAAGCCATGCACCGGGCGGGCCAGACGGCGGAATCATCAACCTGCCGGCCATGATCATCGTTCTGCTGTGCACATGGATGCTGGTGGTCGGCATCAAGGAAAGCGCACGCATCACCGCCATTATCGTCGTGATCAAGCTGGCAGTGATCGGTTTTTTCATCGCAGTGGGCGCCGACCAGGTCAACACTGCCAACTGGTCGCCGTATATGCCCAACGGCTTTGCAGGCGTCGGTGCTGCCGCAGCCATCGTGTTCTTTGCCTACATCGGCTTCGATGCCGTTTCGACAACCGCTGAAGAAGCACGGAACCCACAGCGCGACATTCCGATCGGGATCATCGCCTCACTTGTCATCTGCACACTGCTCTATCTGGCGGTTGCAGCAATTCTTACCGGGATGATCCCGTGGCAGGCCATCGATGTGAACGCGCCGATTGCCGATGCACTCGGCCAGCTGGGCTTCAAGTGGGGCGCTGCCATCGTTTCTGTTGGTGCAGTCGCCGGCATTACCAGCGTGCTCGTGGTGCTGCTGATGGGTCAGGTGCGTATTTTCTTTGCAATGTCACGCGACGGACTGCTCGGCAACTGGCTGGCGAGCGTACACCCGAAATACCGCACGCCCCACAAGGCCACCTGGGTCACCGGCACCCTCGTGGCATTGCTGGCTGGCGTCGTACAACTCGGTGAAGCGGCCGATATGACCAACATCGGCACCCTGTTTGCCTTCTCGATCGTGAGCATCGGGGTGGTCGTGCTGCGCTATGCGAAGCCGGATGAACACCGACCCTTTCGTACGCCGTTCATGCCCTGGCTTCCGATTCTCTCGGCGCTCGCCTGCTTTGGCCTGATGACCTTCCTGCCACTGGTTACATGGATACGGTTCATCGTCTGGTCGGCCATCGGCGTGGTCGTATATTTCACCTACAGCATGCGCCGCAGCCACCTGAACCGGATGCCGCAGCAAGCGGCGCGGATCAACGGATCAGCCGACGGCGGATAAAGATACTGGCAGCCACATAGCCGACAACCGCGTAACCGAGCAGCACGGCGATATGCAATCCCGGATCAGCGAGGGGCTGACCGGCAACGAGTGGCCGTATCAGCGCAATCGCATGAGACAGCGGCAGAATGTTCACCACCACCTGCGCAACTGCCGGCAAGGTCGCCACCGGATAGAACACCCCGCTGAATATGAACATCGGCGTGATCAGCAGCGTCGTGTAATAGTTGAAAAAATCATAACTGGCAGCTAATGCCGCCATCACCAGCGCCGGGCCGGCAAAGCACAATCCCGACCAGAAAAAAGACCGGGATGGCGCCCAGCGCCGACCAGTTCTGGATAGCGCCGAGCAAAGAAGCCACTACCAGGATCGGCAGGGTATTGAGCAGCGACTTGGTCGCACACCACAACATCTCACCAGCAACGATGTCATCAACCGTCAGCGGTGTGGCGAGAATCGCATCGTAGGTCTGCTGATGCGTCATGCGGGTAAACACCGAAAACATGCCCTCAAAGGAGGCTACGTTCATCGCCGAGGCTGCGAGCAGACCGGCAGCCAGGAAGGTGAAATACGGAATCCCGTTGACCTCCCCGATGAACTGTCCCAGCCCGTAACCCAGGCCGAGCAGATAAATCACCGGCTCGCCGAATGAAAAGGCCATGCTCGGCCCGATCAATTTTCGCCAGACGAGCAGATTGCGCTGCCAGATTTTCAGTGCCGAGATTTGCGGCCTCGGCAAGACCAGACCCATACCTGTCATCGTTGCGTACTCCCTTTGCCGCAGGTTATTCCCGCAGGTCGTGGCCAGTCAGTTTGAGAAAGACATCCTCGAGGTTGGCGGTCCGGTGCGTGTAGTGCAGCTGTGGCGCGGACTCGAGGCGCGCCAGCACCGGACCCAACTCGCGTGCATAGCAATAGTGGGTCTCGCCAACGCTGAGCAGGCGCGAACCCGGAATACTGGCTAGCACCGGCGTCACGCGGTCGGCCTCGCCCTGCACTTCGATGACATGTGGCTCTACATGTTCATTGATCAGGCCGCGCGGCGACCCCTGCGTGACGATGCGACCGCGGTCGATAACCACCAGTTGATCGCAGAGCCGCTCGGCCTCATCCATGTAGTGCGTCGTCAGCAGCAGCGTCTTCCCTGAAGCCTTGAGCTGGCGCAGACGGGTCCAGATCAGGTGACGAACCTGCGGATCAAGCCCGGTGGTGGGTTCGTCGAGCATGATGAACTCCGGGTCGTTGATCAGCGCACGGGCAATCGACAGTCGCCGCTTCATGCCACCGGAAAGTTCGCGCATGCGCGCATCGCGTCGATCAGCAAGTTCCAGAAAACCCAGCAATTCGTCGATCCGGCCCGCCACCTGGGCAGGACGCAGTCCGAAATACCGCGCATACATGCGCAGGTTTTCGACCACCGTGAAGTCCGGATCCTGGTTATCGCTCTGGGGCACGACACCAGTGCGGGCATGGATCTGGCGGATGGCCTCCGGCATTGGCAGGCCGAGCACGGACAGCGTGCCGCCGCTCATCGGCGACTGACCGAGGATCATGCGCAGCGTCGTGGTCTTCCCGGCACCATTCGGCCCGAGCAGACCAAAACAACCGCCCCGGGGAATGGTCAGATCGATACCGCAGACCACAGTCCGCTCGCCATATTTCTTGGTCAGGCCACGTGCGACCACGATCGCGTCGGGAGAGCTTGGAGCAAGAGACATTTGGCAACTTCCGGACAGTATTCGAGGGTTAAGGCAAAACCTATGGTGCCTGTGCTGAACTGCAAAGTGAGAGCCGGCCCACAGACAGCGTCCCGACACACACTTACATTATGTCAGGCATCTCATAACCATCATTATGTCAAACGAACTGACAGTCGTACTGGCAGTCGCAAGCATCGCGGCCTTGTGTGGCGGTGCGCTGGTGGCATGGCTTAGCCACGGGAACCACGTCGTAGCAGATCCTGCTGAAGAAGGTCGCCGCGAAGTCGCTCTGATCGAACTGCGGGACGCAGTTGCAGCTTATACCCGGGAACACGAGGCGGCCAAAGAGAAGCTGCTCGAACAGCGTGCGGAAACTGAGCGCGCTCTGACCCACGTCGCGACACTCGAAACACAGGTGGCCAGCTACCTCCGTCAGTATGCCCAGGCGAAAAACACGCTCAAGGCCGAGATACGTCAGAAGAATTCATTGCGCACCGAACTCGCTGCCGCAACCGCCCAGATCCAGACCTTGCAGGGACGGATCCAGGAGATCGAGATGGAGCGCGCCAGCGCCAGCGGCATCAGTCGCCGCATCACCGCTGCCTGAATAACCCCCGTGCCCAATGCAGCCAGCCAGCGCTGCGTTGCATGCAATCCACTTGTCACCCGGCAACGAATTTCATTACAGGGCGCTTCAGTAAAGAACGGTTGCGTATTGAATTCCTGAACTGGAGCCCCATCTCATTGCAAGGGAATCGCGCATTGAAGAACGGGAGCAGGCATTCGCATGAGTGAAAATGAAAACAGGCAGGAAGATACAACTGCAGGGCCGCAGGGCAGCGTGCCCGACGACGTACTGATCATCCTGCCGGTACGCAACACCGTTGTATTCCCCGGCGCCGTCATTCCACTGACGATCGGTCGTCGCGTCTCCCTCGCTGCTGCTGAGGAAGCGGCCGGCAGCGGCCGGCCCATCGGCCTGGTCATGCAGCGCGACCCCTCGGTCGACGAACCGGGGCCGAATGATCTGCACACCACGGGCACCATTGCCCGTGTGATCCGCTACTTCACTGCACGCGACGGCACGCAGCATGTCGTCTGCCAGGGCGAAGAGCGCTTCCGTACCCTCGACTATCTGCCGGGACTACCCTTTCTCGCCGCCCGTTTCGATCAGGTACCAGCACAGAGCACTGAGACAACCGCACTCGAAGCGCGGCTGCTGATCCTGCGCGAACGCGCCCTGGAGGCCATCGCCCTGTTGCCGCAAGCCATGCCGGAACTCGGCGCGATCGTGCAGGGCATTTCCAACCCGGGCCAACTCGCTGACCTGATAGCGGGCTTTCTCGACATCAAACCACAGCAGAAGCAGGAGATACTCGAGGTATTCGATATCCAGACACGTATCGATCGCGTACTCGACCTGCTGAGTCACCAGGTCGAAGTACTCAGACTGTCACGTCAGGTTGATGAGCAAACCAAGGACAAGCTCGAAGGTCACCAGCGGGAGTTCTATCTGCGCGAGCAGATGCGCACCATTCAAAAGGAGCTTGGCGACAGCGAAGAAGCCGGCGAATTCGACACCTTGCGCGAAGCTATCGACAATGCAGCCATGCCGGAAGAGACAGAGAGTCAGGCACGCAAGGAACTCAAGCGCCTGGAGCGCATGCCAGAGGCCTCCGGTGAAAACTCCATGGTGCGGACCTATCTCGACTGGCTGGTCGCGCTCCCCTGGTCAAAGCTCGACGAAGAAGCGATCGACATCGCGCGGGCACGACAGGTGCTGAACGAGGATCATTTCGGGTTGACGAAGGTCAAGCAACGCATCCTCGAATATCTCGCCGTTCGCAAGCTGAACCCCGAAGGACGCTCACCGATACTGTGCTTTGTGGGTCCACCCGGTGTGGGAAAAACCTCGCTAGGCCAGAGCATCGCGAAAGCGCTCGGACTGAAGTTCGTACGCGCTTCGCTGGGCGGCGTACACGACGAGGCCGAGATCCGCGGTCACCGCCGCACCTATATCGGCGCACTGCCCGGCAATGTTATCCAGCAGATCCGCAAGGCCGGCACACGCAATCCGGTGTTCATGCTGGACGAGATGGACAAGCTCGGCGCCGGCTTTCAGGGCGACCCCTCATCGGCTCTGCTCGAAGTACTCGACCCGGAGCAGAACAGCAGCTTCCGGGACAACTATCTGGCCGTACCCTTCGATCTTTCAAAGGTATTCTTCGTCGCTACGGCCAACGTACTCGACACCATCCCCGGTCCATTGCGTGACCGCATGGAGATTATCGAACTGCCCGGCTATACCCAGGAAGAGAAGCTGGAGATCGGCCGCCGCTATCTGGTCGACCGGCAATTGCGGGCCAACGGACTCAATACCGGACAGGTCTCGCTCAGCGAAGATGCACTGACCGAGATCATTGCCAACTACACGCGCGAAGCCGGCGTGCGGAATCTCGAACGACAGATTGGAGCCGTACTGCGCAATATCGCAGTGCGCATCTCCGAGGGCACCACAACTGAAGTCAGTGTGGACGCCGCTGCGGTGCGCGAGATCCTCGGCGCACGCAAGTACGAATCCGAAGTAGCGCTGCGCACCAGCACCTCCGGCGTCGCAACCGGGCTCGCCTGGACACCGGTCGGTGGCGACATCCTGTTCATTGAAGCAACCAGCATGCCGGGCAAGGGCCAGCTGATTCTCACCGGACAGCTCGGTGAGGTCATGAAGGAAAGCGCACAGGCCGCCTTCAGTCTGGTGAAGACCCGCGCCGAGGCGCTGGGCCTCGGTTCCTTTGACTTTGAAAAGCGCGACCTGCATGTGCATCTGCCCGCCGGTGCAATCCCGAAGGACGGTCCGAGCGCCGGCGTGGCGCTGTTCATGGCGATCGCTTCACTGCTTACCGGCCGCAAGGTGCGCAGCGATGTGGCGATGACCGGTGAGATCAGCTTGCGCGGCCTTGTATTACCGGTCGGTGGCGTCAAGGAAAAAACCCTCGCTGCGCTGCGCGCCGGCATTCACACCGTTCTGCTGCCAGCGCGCAACCGGAAGGACCTGGAAGATATTCCGGAGAACGCACGCCAGCAGCTGAACTTCATCTGGCTTGAAACGGTAGACGACGCATTGGCAGCGGCGCTGCTGTAGGCTTGCCGGAAGAATACCCAGGAGAGGAGCCCGCCATGTCCAGCCCGCTGCGCCATATCGCCGTTCTTGCCACCACCCTGTTGCTCATGACCGGCGCTCACGCAGCCGAGCGTGACCGCCGTGCGCTGCCCACAAGTGCTGCAGAATTCGGCGAATGGAGCGGCTTCGAAGGCAGGGAACAGCAGCTTGGGGCCGCTGTCGCGAAAGCGATCCGGGAGATGAGCCCCGGTGAAACACCGGAGCACGATTTCACCGGCCGCGAAGCAGAACTTGGCCAGGGTGTGGCAACCGTGATCCGCACGCTGAACGTACGCAAGCCCTATCAGCACGAGATGAACGATGCGCTGGTCAAACTGACACTGAATTACGTCCAGTTCGCCAAGGATCATGACCTGCTGCAGGAAATGATCGAAGAAGATGTACGTAGCCAGATGCCCATGCTGGTACGTACCGGGAAATTCGTGCAGCAGACCGGCCTGAAAGAACTGGCCCTCGTCGCCATGACCGACCGCACAGCCTGCTTCTACCAGCTGGCAATCGAGGTCAAACGTGAACCAGGCAAGGTCAGCTTCAAATCCCCCTATGGCACCGTACTGAGCGCTACGAGACAACTCGGCATGCATGACATGACCGAAAAAGAGTTGCACGAAATCTGGACCAAACCGCGCTTTGAACAGCAGGCGGCCGTGATGGGTGTTGATATTCTGGTATCCGACTGGCGTGATGACGGCTGGGTGACGCTGAGCCTTGCACCGGAGAAAGTAGCGGGTCTCTGATCAGGCGCCAGACAACTGTTGTGACGGAGCGCAGTTCTGCGGCCGTCAACGCGTTAAACTGCGCAGCCTCGTGACACAGCCAGCACAGATTCCATGCCCGCCAACCTGACCCCCGTCTATCGCAAGGCTGAAGAAGCCTATCGCGCCGCCCGCGAGCCCGCAGAACGACTCGAGCATCTCAAGGAGATGCTGCGAACCATCCCCAAGCACAAGGGCACCGATCATCTCCAGGGCGACATCAAGCGCTGGATCAAGGAGATCACCGAAGAACTTGGCTCCGCCAAACAGGGCGGCAAGAAAAAGGGCCCGGTACATACCATCCGGCCGGAGGGTGCGGCACAGCTCGCACTGCTGGGTGCGCCGAATGCCGGCAAGTCAGAACTGCACGTCAAGCTCACCGGATCACGTGCAGACATCGGCCCTTACCCCTTCACGACCAAACTGCCGATGCCTGGCATGCTGGGCTTCGAGGATGTGTGGTTCCAACTTGTCGACCTGCCACCCATCTCCAGCGACTACATCGAAGGCTGGATGGGGAACTCCCTGCAGCCAGCCGATGGCGCATTACTGGTGATCGACCTCAGCGATCCCGGCTGCACCGAGCACCTGCAGGCCATCATCCGGCAACTGGCAGACAAGAAAATATTCCTGCATGGCTACTGGCCAGGCCTGCGCGGACCAAAGCCGATACCTGAACCGGCCTTTGATGAGGCAGGTGAGGAAATCATCGAAGACCCCTTCCGCATCGAACTGCCCGCGCTGCTGGTCGCCAACAAGGCCGACCTCGTGGAGGATCCCGAGGGAGAGGTACAGGTACTCATGGAACTGCTCGAACTGGACTTCCCGACCATCCATATCTCGGCAACTACCGGCACCAACTGCGATGCGCTGGGCCCGCTGCTATTCAAGGCACTGCAGGTCGTTCGCGTCTATACAAAAATGCCGGGCAAGCCGGCCGAGATGGATCGACCCTTCACGCTGCGGCGCGGACAAACGGTACTCGACGTCGCCGGCCTCGTGCACAAGGACATCGCCGCAGGCCTTCGCTACGCCAAGATCTGGGGCACCGAAGTATTTGCCGGCCAGCAAGTCGGACCTGAACATCAGCTCGCCGACAAGGATGTGCTTGAGCTGCACATGCGCTGAGCAAGAGCAGACAGCTGGCTTACAGGTGTTCCGGTGGATTCTGTCCGGCAGCCGCCTGATCCAGAAAGTCACTCAATGAAGTGCCGGCAGTCAGGCTCTCGATGGCAGCCTGCAGACGGCCTGCCAATTCTTCAACCGGCGGCGACCATATCGGCGCCTGAACCGCACCCGTATCACCACCGGCACGTACGGCAGCGAGAATATCTGCCAGCGTGATCCGCGACATTTCCCGCCCCGGCATCAGTCCTTCTTCGTCATTGGTACTGACCAGACCAGCCGCTTCCAGTACCGACAACACCGGTGCCAGCGTCAGCCCGGGAATGCCCGTGGCAGCGGACATCCGCTCTATCGTGCAGCGTGCATCACCCGCTCTGAACGCCATGCCGATCAGGTACATCGTATTAAGCGCAATGCGTTCGCGCAGCGCGTTGGCCAACCGTGGTTCCTGATGTCCAACACGCAGGAAGGCCGGATTCTGTACATAAAAGGCGATCTGCGCGCCGATCAGCAGGATCAGCCAGCTGACATAGAGCCAGATCAGCGCCGAGACTGCTACCGCAAAAGTACTGTAGATCGCCTCCCGACTGGTCGACATGGCGACTACAGCAGCGAACATGGAACCAACAAAGGCCCACATGATGCCGGCAGCAATGCCACCGGTCAGTGCAGCCCGGAACAGCACCACTGAATTAGGCAGAAACTTGTAGAGAAAAGTGAAGACTGCGATGACCAGCATATAGGGGAACAACTGCCCCAGCACCACGATTGCAGAGCCGAACGGTTCAATCGACTGGAGCGCATGGACTACGGAATTTGCACGGATCGCAGCAATAAGCCCCAGTGCAAAGGTCATGATGACGGGACCTATCAGTAATACGCTGATGTATTCACTGACCCGCCGTGCCAGATTGCGCGGACGCGTGACATGCCAGACGTAGTTGAAGGTCTCCTCCACCTTCTGCACCATCGCGATAGCTGTATAGACCAGGAAAACCAGCGCCACGCTTCCAAGCACCCCGCCTTCGAGGTTATCGATGGCCCTGACCACCCAGTCGGTGATTTCCACGCCTCTGGAGCCCAGTGGCTCCATCAGGCGATAGAGCTGTGGCTGCAGGCGATTGTGTACGCCAAATATCTTGATCACCGAGAAACTGAGCGCCAGCAACGGTACGCTCGAAAGGAGCGTGGTATAGACCAGACTCATCGCCCGCAGTGTCAGCTGCCCACTCAGCAGGTCACGCGACACGGCATAGATGTGCCGGGCAATGTTCCAGGTCAGGCGTTCCGGGAGTGATCTGCCTGACAGGTCGCGGCGCCACAGCGCATGATCGATGGCCTCGGTCAGTGTTTTCACAACCGGATTCTGCCCGGGCCCTTAGGTCTTCTTCGGCCCGAACAATGCAGCAGCCGCATCCACCGCAGCCCGCTCAACCGATGCCCGCTGCACATCATAGGCACCTGCGTACGGCTTGAAATAATCACAGAAGTTCGGCCGCTCTTTCTCGCGCACCTCCTCGGCATCATCTTCACGACATTGCTTCGGCCGCGACCGGTCATAAAAACGACAGAGCCGACAGACGTGTAGCGGGCTGCGGCAGGCCGCGCATTCCTCAGTTCTGCCCAGCGGCAGAGCCAGCGCTGCCAGGGACGCTCCGCAACGCCAGCAATGCAGTTCTTTGGAGGTATCAGACGGCATGGTCGGATTGTAACTGACGCCTTCAAGCTACAATCACGGCTGATGGCGGGCAAAATCGCACGAAAATCATCCGTTTGGGTGAATGATTACCAGACATAATGATGTATACAGAAATAGCCAAGGGAGCGGACAGTGCCTCCAGGCTTCCAATTACCCTCGGCCCGGTCCCGGTCTTGCCCCACATGACCGGGACCGGATTTCTTCGCTCTACCGGACGGGATCACTAGCTTGACGGGCTGGTTCTGGCTGATCGCACTCGGTCTGTTCCTGGTGCTGACCGGCCTCTATATACACTGGACCGTCGTACTCTTTGGCGCGCTGCTACCCTTCCTGCCGATACTTGCAGAACTCCTCCGACGCCGGCGCAACCGCCGCGAGCCACCACCCTAGCGGATTTGCTGCGGCGCACGGCCGGGATTCCCCGGGCATATACATCTAAGTAATTTGTCTAACCCCTCACCACACCCGTGGCTAAGCTGATCAGCCTGAATTCAGCCAGCGGTTCTCCTGCATGCAACCCATGGGACAAATGCTCGTCGCCAGTCGCCTGTCTGACGGGCGCGTGGTCTTCCTCGCCACCGGCAAGCAATGGGTGGAAGATCTGCAGCTCGGAATCCTGGCAACCAGCAAGGATGAGAGCGAAAGCCTGTTGCTTGTCGGCCGCACAGCCGAGGCTGAAAACCAGGTGGTGGAGGCCTATCTGATCGCCGTCGAAATCAGGGACGGTAAACGCCGGCCGACTGACTGGCGCGAGTCCATCCGCGCAGGCGGGCCGACAGTGCGTACCGACCTCGCAACCAAGAGCCATCTGAGTCTGGCACGAGGTCAGCAGCTTCAGGAATGCCGATAGATGTATCGCTACGACGAATTCGATCACACTCTGGTAGCCGAGCGCGTTGCGACCTTCAGGCGCCAGGTACAACGACGCCTGGCAGGCGATATCACCGAGGACCAGTTCAAGCCGCTGCGGCTGCCCAACGGTCTGTATCTGCAGCTGCACGCCTACATGCTGCGCATCAACGTGCCCTACGGTTGCCTGTCATCACGGCAATTGCGCAAGCTTGCGGTTATTGCCCGTCGTTACGACCGGGATTTTGGTCACTTCACCACCCGCCAGAACATCCAGTTCAACTGGATCAGGCTGGATGAAGCACCGGATGTCCTGGCGGAGCTCGCCGAGGTCGAAATGAACACCATGCAGTCCTCTGGCAACTGCGTACGCAATATCACCGCAGACCAGTTTGCCGGGCGGGCGCAGGACGAGATTGAAGACCCGCGGCCGTGGTGCGAGTTGATCAGGCAATGGTCGATACTGCATCCGGAGTTCGGCTATCTGCCGCGCAAGTTCAAGATCGCCGTCACGGGCGCAGCCAGTGACCGTGCCGCCGTCAAGTTCCATGATGTCGGCCTCTATCTGCGGCGCAATGCCGACGGCGTGATCGGCTTCGAAGTCATCGTGGGGGGCGGACAGGGACGCACGCCCTACGTCGGTCTCACCATCCGTGACTGGCTGGCCAAGGAAGATCTGTTTTCCTACCTCGAAGCGATATTGCGCATCTACAACCTCGGTGGCCGGCGCGACAACCCGAACAAGGCACGCATCAAGATTCAGGTGAACGCACTCGGTATCGACGAGTTCCGCCGCCTGGTCGAT
The DNA here is from genome assembly GCA_963698405.1 of uncultured Gammaproteobacteria bacterium. Classification (GTDB taxonomy): domain Bacteria; phylum Pseudomonadota; class Gammaproteobacteria; order Steroidobacterales; genus SHZI01. The sequence goes on along the minus strand of CAVOQT010000004.1, from coordinate 53,169 downwards.
GAGGAATGGGCGCAGATCAAGGCCAGTCCCCTGCTCAGCGTTGATCCAGCAGAAATTGCACGAATTACTGCCTACTTCCAGCCACCAGTCTGGGAGACCCTGCCTGACGAGACCGATTCACTGAGCAAGCAGCGCAAGGCAGAGCCGGCATTTGGTGCATGGTATAGCGCCAATATCATCGAACACCGAAGCCCCGGCTACGCGATCGTCAATCTGTCGCTGAAGTCACCCGGCATCGCACCCGGCGACCTGACCGCCGACCAGATGGACCGCGTCGCAGATCTGGCAGACCGCTTCAGTCTCGGTGAACTGCGGGTATCGCACCGGCAGAATCTGGTCTTCACGGATGTCCGGCAGAAAGACCTGTACGCACTCTGGACAGAACTTGCCAGCCTGTCGCTGGCGACTCCGAACGTGGGCACACTGACCGATATCATCGCCTGCCCCGGACTTGATTTCTGCTCACTCGCCAACGCCCGGGCGATTCCGGTCGCACAGGACATCAGCAAGCACTTCGTGGATGCTGCTGCCTTGCAGGACATCGGCGAGCTGACCATCAATATCTCCGGCTGCATGAACGCCTGCGGCCATCATCATGTGGGACACATTGGCATTCTCGGCGTGGAGAAAAATGGCCAGGAGTTCTACCAGTTGACACTCGGCGGCTCATCGGCAGAAGACGCCGCACTGGGCGACCGGCTGGGCCGCGGCATTCCCGCAGCGGAGGTGCCCGCGGCCATCGAGGCACTGGTCGCGCGTTACAAGAGCTTGCGAACTGATGGCGAACGCTTCCTCGACACCTATCGTCGTGTCGGCATCGACCCGTTCCGGGAAGCGGTCTATGGCGACAGCACCGCACACCGGCGCGAGGTGGCGTGATGGCCCTGATCCGCAACGGTCAACTCATCGACGACATCTATCTCGATGCGCGGGCACTTGAAACAGCTCCCGCTGACCAGGCTGTGCTGGTCAGTCTGGAACAGTGGCAGCACCAGCGTAAGGCACTGCTGGCGAGTGGACAGCCACTCGGTATTTGCCTGCAGAGCGACCAGCCACCAGCGCTGATTGCTGCCGATCTCAGCCACTTTGCCGTCGTGGCCCTGGAGTTTCCGAAATTCCGCGATGGCCGCGCTTACACGCATGCACGCATGCTGCGCGAACGCTTTGCCTACAGTGGTGAGCTGCGCGCCATCGGTGACGTGCTGCAGGAACAACTCAACTACATGCAACGCTGCGGCTTTGACAGCTTCCAGATCGAAACAGCCAACCCGCTCGCCGCATGGCGGGCAGTCAAAGACGACCACACGGTCTGGTATCAGGCCACCGCCGATGGCCGACCACGCGCACTGGAGCTTCGCAAGCCTTAGTCCCGTCTCTGTCAGGATGAGGTCGCGGTCGGACTACCGCTCACGCTCGGTCCCTACCCTGCGGAAACAAAGCGAGCCTGAAATCGGCCCGGGCCTTCCACCCGACGAAAAAGAGGACTAAGCTGATGTTTCGCCGGGCCTATCCGAAAACAAATACCCCCCTGCGAAGGAGAGCACCATGCGCCCATTTGCCCGCAGTATCCTGTTTGCCAGCATCTGCACATTGCTGGGCATTGCCGCATCCACGACTGCCGGGGCCGCTGCAATCAACTACGGCAACCTGCAGGCGCTACCGCTCGCCTTCACGAATATCATCGAATCGTCAGGCACCGATGCGGTTCCACTGTTCGGCAGTCCCTCGGCCTTCTCCGTTGGCCTGGATTTCAATCCGACATCGTTCACTGCAAGTGCAACCTCCGGGCAGGCTGACATCACTGATGGTCAGCTGAATTTCCGTATCGAAAGTACCGGCCCGGTATCCTGGGGCTTTCGCCAGATCGGCCTTCGTGAATTCGGTGACTACACGCTGATCGGCAACGGCACCGCTGGCACCAGCGTTATCGGCGGTGCGCGAATGTTTGTCACCGTCAGCGAAGTCAACGAGGTCGCTATTACACCCTTCACCGTTTCTGAAGTCAGTTACTTCACGGATGACCTGAGTAGCGGCAGCGAATTTCTGACCGCGTGGACTGCCGGTTTGGCGATCAACCTGAGCCAGGGCCTGATGGACAGGGGCTTTGGCGAGGCCGATGTGGTGACGCTTGCCGATATCGTCATCGACAACTCGCTGATCGCGATCAGCGAGGCTGGGAGCGTGGCCTTTATCGCCAAGAAGGACTTCGTCATCACTGTCACGCCACAGATCAACGCCGTACCCCTGCCCGCCAGTGTGTGGGGACTCCTGTCGGGCATCGGTCTGCTGATGGGCCGGGCGGCCGTCCGGCGTCGAGCAGCCGTATAGATCCAGCACAGTCTTTGCATCGCAAGCGGCCCCATCCGGGTACCCGCTACTCTCGCTCTGTCAGCGAAACATGAGCCACCCCCGCAAGTTGCTTCACGTCAGCCATATGGCGATTCGCTGGGGTGACATGGATGCCTACGAACACGTCAAATAACACGGTCTATTTTCGCCACATGGAGCAGGCACGCGTTGAGTGGCTGGAGACGATCGGCTATCGCTGCAACGTGCGACAAGAAGCGCCGGGAAGACGATCAGCTGCTATATGCAGAAGGAACCGCCAAAGTAGTATGGATCAACCCCACCAGCGGCAAGTCAGTACCGTTACCAGAACCTTTGCGCCGGCTGGTGAGCGGTTGACGCGAGCCATTGCCCCACGGCGGCCAGGCTTTTCGCCCACAATTCCGCCGCCGATGCCCGGTCCCAATTGAGGGGCACAGCGCACCGGCCGTCACGCCCCTGGCGGATATAGAAAGCGCCATTGATCTGCTCCGCTTCCGGATCGGTCGCCAGATACAAAGGCACCAGCGCGCCCTCCAGCGGCGGTCGCATGCCGGGTTTCAGGCGCTCATAGCCACCGCCGTCAAAGATCGTGCTGGTGTGAAAGAAATTCGTATCAATCAGCCCCGGACAGAGAGAGTTACTTACGATCCCGCTGCCGGCCAGCTGGCCGGCCAGGTGATGACTGAATAACACGTTCATCAGCTTACTGTTGGCATAGGCCTGCCAACCATCGAATGCATGCTTGAGCTCAAGGTTGGCGAAATCGACCTTTCCACCACCCATTGCCGTCGATGCGACATTCACGATGCGGCCCGGCGCGTTACCCCTTAGGGTATCCAGCAGGCAAAGCGTCAGCAGGAATGGCGCGAGATAGTTCACCGCAAAAGTCATCTCGAAACCATCAGCACTTGGCTGCCAGTGATCGGTGAGAAGCCCGGCATTGTTTACAAGCACATTGAGTCCGGGAAAGTCCGTACGAACCCGATCAGCAAGCGCCGCCACCTCGGCGAGGGATGTGAAATCCGCCAGCACAGCAGACAACGACTCATTGCCGGTAGCGGCACGGAGCTGCTCGACGGTGGCCTCGAGCTTGTCTGGATTGCGGCCGTGCAGGATCACCCGCACGCCCCGTTCCGCCAGCGCCTGCGCAGTGGCCTTGCCGATGCCATCGGTGGCGCCGGTAATGAGACAGGTGGGAGTGTTCATGCAGGTACGTCAGTGTCGCCGATCAAGACTCAGGAACGACGGCGCAGCGGCACTACTTTCGACTTCGCTTTTGTGCGTCGTCGTTTCGGGGCTCCGGCATCCTTCGCAGCTGCACTGTCAGCGACGATTACCGCGCGTACCCGTGCGACGCGAGCAGCCGGGAATGGTGCCCCACCGGCGTAGAGGTCAGCGAGCACGCCTGCCTTGTCAGCACCCGTAACGAACCAGATGATGCTGCGCGCGCGGTTGATCACCGGCAGGGTCAGCGTCATGCGCGTGTAACCATGGTGCTCGCCGGTAAGCGCAACTGCCCGGTCTTTCACCTTCAGGGCAGCATCGCCGCCAAACAACGAAGCCGTGTGCCCGTCCGTTCCCAGCCCCAGGTGTACTGCATCTAGAACCGCGGGCGTACCAGCCAGCTGTTCGAGCTCGGTAGCGTACTCAGCCGCAGAGCTAAGCAGATCGGCTCGGTCGACCCACATCGGATGCAGATTGCGGTGCGGCAGGGGGCCATTGGCAACCAGCAGCTCTTCGATTCTGGTGAGGTTTCGCGCCGCTTCGCCGCGTGCCACAACACGCTCATCAACCTGGTAAACATGAATCGCCGTCCAGTCCAGCGGCTGCCGTACCAGTTCACGCAACATCGGCACGGGTGAACTGCCGCCACTCAAAGCCAGCGTCGCACGCGTACGGCGGGCGATACCGATACCGAGCACCGTGGCGATGAGTCGTGCAGCCAGAGCCGCCGCCTCCTCCACGGTCTTTTCGACTTCCAGCCGCATGCCTGCCTTCCGGAACCGCGCGGCTAGCTGCCGCGGCCGATCCCGTTCTGGCTGGGGTTGTACCAGCCACCGGATGCCGCAACCATGCGGTCGGCCTCGCGCGGACCCCAGCTACCCGGCTCGTAGCGATACACCGGTCCACCGGTATTGATGATCGGATCGCAGATCGCCCAGGCCGCTTCCACGCTGTCCTCACGCGCAAACAGGGTCGCATCGCCGCCCATCGCATCGCCGATCAGTCGTTCATAGGCTTCCTTCGCCTCGCTGGTCGAATTGCAGACGTAGAGCTCCACCTCCTCGCCAGCCATTCGCTCGCCCGGCGACTTGGTGCGTGCGCCGGCTGCAATCGCCACCTGATCCGGGCCCAGACGGAAACGGAAGTAATTCGATTGCGGCGGCACCGGTTCATCGAACACCTGCTGCGGTGGCGCCTTGAGAATCACCATCACCTCGGTGGCTGTGACCGGCAGCGACTTGCCGGCACGGATGAAGAAGGGCACGCCCTGCCAGCGCCACGAATTCAGATGGAGTTGCATCGCTGCGTAGGTTTCAACCTCAGAATCCGGCGCCACACCGGTATCGCCGCGATATCCGCGGTACTGTCCACGCACCAGACTCTGCCCGGAAAACGGGCTGATCGCGCGCAGCACCTTGATGCGCTCGTCACGCTGCGCCTCACCCCAGTAGCCCACCGGCGGATCCATCGCCAGGCTGGCCACCACTTCGAGCAAGGTGATTCTGCACGACATCGCGTATCGCACCAACCTCCTCGTAGAACTTGCCGCGACCTTCCACGCCAATCTTCTCCGCCATGGTGATCTGCACGCTTTCGACGTAATTGCGGTTCCAGATCGGTTCGAGGAAGGAGTTGGCAAAGCGGAAATACAGCAGGTTCTGCACCGGCTCCTTGCCCAGAAAATGATCGATACGGAAGATCGAAGGCTCGTCAAAGACCTGATGCAGCGTCCGGTTGAGTTCTTTGGCCGAGGCGAAATCACGACCGAAGGGTTTCTCGACGACCACGCGGGCATTCTCGGCACAGCCTGACTCGCCCAGCAACTTGACCACCGGCCCAAACAGGCTGGGCGGAATTGCCAGATAGAACAGCGGGCGCTTCGCACCATTGAGCGCCTCCTTGAGACGCGCAAAGGTTTCCGGCGACTGGTAGTCGCCATCCACGTAACGCAACTGCTCGATCAACTTGCCGGCAGCTGGAGAGCCGGCATCACCGGTGCGTTTTTCCAGGCTGTCGCGGACACGATCCCGGAACTGCTCCAGGCCCCAACCGGAGCGCGCCACGCCGATCACCGGGACATCCAATGACCCGCGTTTGACCATCGCGGCCAGTGCCGGATAGATCTTGCGATGAGCAAGATCGCCTGTCGCACCAAGCAGTACTACCGCATCAGATCGTTCCGTCACTTGCCGGGTTCCTTGTGGCCACCAAACTGGTAGCGCATCGCCGACAGCAGGCGGTTGGCAAACTCGGCCTCGCTGCGTGACTCAAAGCGCGAATAGAGCGCCGCCGAAAGCACTGGCACCGGCACCGCCGTATCGATGGCGGCCTTGAGCGTCCAGCGACCTTCACCGGAGTCGGAAACACGACCCTGGAAACCCTTGAGCTGCGGATCCTCGGACAGCGATGCTGCGGTGAGATCCAGCAACCAGGATGTCACCACACTGCCACGCCGCCACAGTTCGGCGACGGCACCCAGATCGAAGTCGTAGAGGTAGCGCTCCGGATGTTCCGGTGCACCGGGCCCATCTGTACGACCCGCACCAGCATGACGCAGCAGATTGAAGCCTTCGGCATAGGCGGCCATCATTCCGTACTCGATACCGTTGTGCACCATCTTCACGAAATGCCCGGCACCCGGCGGGCCGCAGTGTAGATAGCCTTTTGCAGAGGGATCATCAGGATTGCGTCCGGCAACCGGCTCGATATCACTGGCACCCGGAGCAAGGTCACGGAACACCGGCTCGAGCCGCTGTACGGCCTCGCGTACACCGCCGATCATCAGGCAATAGCCGCGTTCCAGCCCCCAGACACCACCACTGGTGCCCACGTCTACAAAGTGGATGCCAGCCGGGCTGAGGGATTCCGCCCGCCGGATGGCATTCTCAAATGGTGAATTACCCCCATCGATCAGCGTATCGCCGGCCTCCAGGTGTGCAGCAACCGTATTGACGACACCTTCAACCACCGGCACCGGCAACATGATCCAGACCGCGCGCGGTGGCTTGAGCTGGGCGATAAAGTCATCGATGGAACTCGCCCCCTTGGCACCAGCGGCGGTCAGTTCCTTGACTGCATCGGCATTGGCATCGAAGACCACACATTCATGGCCACGCTGCATGAGCCGTCGCACCATGTTGGCCCCCATCCGGCCCAGGCCGATCATTCCGAGTTGCATAGTCACTCCCCAAAGCCGATGAAGGCCATTGCCTGGCCGGATTTCCACAGAAGGCTATCGGCGCCGCGCAGCCCGGCTTGAGGCAAACACGCGACTTCGCTATTGCAATCGTGACACGAGTTTACTTTGGCAATTCCGGCGAGGCACGCGACAATAGGCCATGTTCCGCTCCAGCCCCTTTTTCAGCTATGGCTTCCGGCCCTTCTTTTTGCTGGCCGGTCTATTGGCCGTACTGGGCATGGCCCTGTGGCTACTGGCCATTAACGGATCGCCATGGCCGGTGCAGGCCAGCCGGTCTACCTTCTGGCATGCCCATGAGATGGGGCTCGGGTTTGGCGGCGCGGTAATGGCCGGATTCATTCTCACCGCCGGAGCCAACTGGACCGGACGACCACCCATCCGGGGTCCGTTGCTCGCCTGCCTGGTCGTGGCCTGGTTGTGTGGCAGGGCGGCGATGCTGTACAGCGGATTGCTGCCGGCAACGCTGACGATGCTGCTCGACCTGCTTTTCCCGGTGCTGTTCGGCCTGCTGGTCACGCGTGAGATCGTCGGCGCACGCAACCGGCGCAACTATGGCGTGCTGGCCATCGTCTGGACACTGACCGCATTTACTGCTCTCTACCATGTGGCGGCAATCGGCCTCCTCAGCGAGGAATCTGCTGCCGATATGCAACGCATCGTGGCCCGCCTGTTTGTTTACCTGCTCGCCGTGCTGATCACCGTCCTCGGCGGCCGCGTGATCCCCGGCTTTACTGGCAGCTGGCTGCGCATGCGCGGCGTCAGCAATCTGCCGCGCATCAAGCCGTGGCTGGAAACCTGCATCATGCCGCTGACCGCAGCGGCTGGAATCAGCCAAGCGCTCATGCCCGACGGCATTGTCACCGCAGCGCTGTGCATGAATGCCGGCATTGCCCATCTGCTGCGGCTGGCCGGCTGGCGCGGACTGGCAACCGCTGCTGAACCACTGCTGCTGGTGCTGCATATCGCCTACCTGTGGTTGGCTATCGGCTTCATGCTGCTCGGCGCTGTCGCGCTGGGTCTGCCATTGTCCGAAACCGCCGCACTGCATGCGCTGACCATCGGTGGCATCAGCGGCATCATCCTCGGCATGATGACGCGCGTGGCACTGGGACACACCGGGAGGCCCCTGCATGCAGCACGCATCATCCAGCTGGCCTATGTGTTGCTCGGCTTTTCTGCGCTCGTCAGGGCCTTTGGCCCGCTGAGCGCGACGGGCAGCACCCTCGCCTACACCGGCGCCGGGCTGCTCTGGATCGCGAGTTTCAGCCTGTTTCTCTGGCACTACGCGCCGATCCTGACGCGGCCACGCGCAGATCAGCCGAACGGTCTGGCGAGCCGGTCATGAGTCTTCAGGTTCTCATCGTTCCGGTTACCGCTTTTCAACAGAACTGCTCGGTCATCTGGTGTACTGAAACCATGCAAGGGGCGGTCATCGATCCGGGTGGCGATCTGGATGAAATCCTTGCCGGCGTACAGGAGCACGCTGTACAGCTGACAAAGATCCTGCTGACTCACGCCCATATCGATCACGCCGGTGCCACTGCAGAACTCGCCAGACAATTCAGTCTGCCGATCGAAGGTCCGCACGAAGGCGACCGCTACTGGATCGAGCAGTTGCCGGCCCAGGCCCGCAATTTCGGCTTCGCGCAGGTAGAGACATTTGAGCCAGACCGCTGGCTGCAGCAAGGCGACAAGGTGCAGGTCGGCCTCGAAACGCTCGAGGTCCTTCACTGCCCGGGGCACACGCCGGGGCATGTGGTGTTTTTCAGCAGAACAGAGCAGCTCTGCTTCGTCGGCGACGTGCTGTTCGCCGGCTCCATCGGCCGAACCGACTTTCCGGGCGGCGATCACGCCACGCTGATCGCCTCGATCACCTGCAGGCTCTGGCCACTCGGCACAGATGTCACCTTTGTCCCCGGCCACGGCCCGACCTCAACCTTCGGACGCGAACGGCAAGGCAATCCCTTTGTGGGCGACCGGGCGCTGGCGGCTGCGCCTCAAGCTTAGCCGGATCATGGCACGACTGTTTGAACAGATAGACGAGAACATGGCGGCATGGATCCGCCAGCAACAGATGTTCTTCGTTGCCAGCGCGCCGCTGGCCACAGACGGCAGCATCAACTGCTCGCCCAAGGGACTCGACACCCTGCGCATCCTGGGACCCCGTGAGGTTGCCTATGTGGATCTCGGTGGCAGCGGCATCGAAACCGTAGCTCACCTGAAGGAGAACGGTCGCATCGTCATCATGTTCTGCGCTTTTGAGGGTGCCCCGCGCATTCTGCGTTTGCATGGTCATGGCACCGTGATCGAACGGAACCATCCGGAATTCGCGACGCTGCTCGCGACTTTCCCGCCACAGCCCATATGCCGGAACATCATCCGTATCACGCTGAAGCGCATTTCAGACTCCTGCGGCTGGGGTGTGCCGTTCTATGACTACACCGGGCAGCGCAATGAAATTGCACAGGCGGTTGCCGGCAAGTCACCGGAACAGCTACGGGAAAAAGCTGCCAGACAGAATCGTCACAGCATCGATGGCCTCGACGGCCTGAACCTCGACGCGCTCAAGTAAACCGGATCAGACTGCCATTAGCGCAACGCCCGGAAAACACGGTATCGCGCGAACCCTGTCGAAAATGGGACTGGCCTCGCGCAGCATTGCGGCTGGCTGGGTCAGCGCCGGCCGCATCGCCATCAATGACCGTGTGGTGCGTGACCCGGAGTTTCCGGTCGTCGCGGATCGCGATCGCCTGAGCCTGGATGGGCAGCCGCTCACTGCTGCCGAACGGCGCTATCTGATGCTCAACAAACCGCGCGGGTTGGTCACTACCACCGCCGACGAAAAGGGCCGCGACACGGTCTATCGTTGCTTCGATGGTGCGGGACTGCCGTGGCTCGCCCCGGTGGGCCGGCTGGACAAGGCCAGCGAAGGCCTCCTGCTGTTCAGCAACGATCCGGTATGGGCGGCTCGCATCACCGATCCGGCCACCGGCCCCGACAAAACCTATCACGTGCAGATCAGCGCCAGTCCCGATGCCGAACTGCTTGCCCGGCTCATCACCGGGGTCAGCGGTGAGGACGGGCGGCTGGCGGCAAAATCCGCACAGCTGATACGCAGCGGCGAGAGGAATGCCTGGCTGGAAATCGTCCTCGATGAAGGCCGCAACCGGCACATCCGCCGTCTGCTTGAAGCGCATGACATCGCAGTGCTGCGGCTGATCCGTATCGCCATCGGCCCGCTGCAGCTGGGCACGCTGGCCAAAGGCCAGTGGCGTTGGCTGGAAAAGCACGAGTACCGCTAGAATCCACAGCCATGCAGATCGGTCCCTACAGGCTCGAATCCCCGGTAATACTCGCGCCCATGGCCGGGGTGACCGACAAGCCCTTTCGCCTGCTCTGCCGGCAACTGGGCGCAAGCCTTGCCGTCTCGGAAATGACCAGCGCCAATCCACGCCTGCGCGGCTCGCGCAAGTCGCAGCAACGCCTGGACTTCAGCAATGAACCGGGGCCGGTCGGCGTACAGCTCGCAGGCCATGACCCGCAGTTACTCGCTGATGCGGCACGCTACAGCATGGATCTTGGCGCGCAGATCATCGATATCAACATGGGCTGCCCCGCGAAGAAGGTCTGCAATGTGGCGGCTGGCTCTGCCCTGTTGCGCGATGAGGCCCTGGTCGGGCGGATCCTGGACGCAGTGGTACGCGCAGTGCCCGTCCCGGTCACCTTGAAGATCCGCACCGGTTACAGCCGCGAACAGCGCAACGCTGTAGCCATCGCGCGTATTGCCGAGTCTGCCGGGATCGCAGCGATCGCCGTACACGGCCGCACGCGTGAAGACCTGTTCGGCGGCATGGCCGAATACGACAGCGTCGCCGCCGTGAAGTCAGCTGTCGGCATCCCGGTCATCGGCAACGGCGACATCGATACGCCCGAGAAGGCACGCCTGGTACTTGAGCACACCGGCTGTGATGCCGTGATGATCGGCCGGGCCGCACAGGGGCGGCCATGGATATTCCGCGAGATTGCGCACTATCTGGCCACCGGCACGGTGCTGCCCGCACCTTCACTGACCGAGGTGCGCGACCATCTGCTCGCACATCTGGTCGCACTGCATGCCTTCTATGGCGAACACATGGGCGTACGCATCGCGCGCAAACATCTGGGCTGGTACAGCCGTGCACATCCCGGACATCAGGCCTTCCGCGACCACGTGAACCAGACTGAAACTGCCACCGGGCAGCTCCGTGCCACACAGGAACACTTCGGGATGCTGATCGACAGCTCCCGTCTCGCCGCATAGTCAGCCGGCGATTTGCCGTGCCCGCAGCTGCCCGCAGCCACCGGCGATGTCCTGTCCAGCTGAACGCCGCAACTTTGTCAGCACACCGCGCTGGTGCAGCCAGCGTGCCATCTCCGCGGCCCGCTCCATCGCAGGACGCTGATAATCCAGCCCTTCAACGGTGTTGTAGGGAATGAAATTCAGCACCGCATATTTGCCCGCCAGCAGCGCCACGATACCTTCAAGTTCATCGTCGCCATCATTTATCCCCTTGAGCAGCGTCCACTGATACTGGATCGGATAGGTGGTCTTGCGGGCATAGGCTTCACCCATCGCCACCAGCTCTTCCGGAGCGATACGTGGTGCGCGTGGCAGCAGCTCGGCACGCAGTTCCGCCCGGGAGGTATGCAGTGAAAGTGCCAGCGCCGGCTTGACCACCCCCTGCGGCAGGCGCTCGAAAACACGCCGGTCGCCTACCGTAGAGAACACCAGCTCCTTGTGGCCGATGCCGCCTTCGGTGCCCAGCAGTTCGATGGCCTCCAGCACGTTGTCCAGATTGTGGGCAGGTTCACCCATGCCCATGAAGACCACGCGACGCACGCTGCGCCGGGCGCGGGCCAGTGCGACCTGCGCGACGATCTCGGCACTGCCGAGCTGGCGGAGCAGGCCCTCACGACCCGTCATGCAGAACAGGCAACCGACTGCACAGCCGACCTGGGTAGAAACACAAACCCCAGCTGGCGGCAGCAAAACGCTTTCCACCGTCTGTCCGTCGGCCAGCTGCACCAGCAGGCGCGCAGAATCGTCTGCACCAGCGTGCCCGGAGTGTACGCGCGCAAGCCCGGCAAACTGCGCGGCAATGCCCGGCAGATCCATCAGCAAGCGCTTGGGAAACGCTGATTCAGGCTTGTGTGCCCAGGTATCCAGCGCCAGCCCACGCAGCCAGGCGCGCAACAGCAATGCTTCATGCCGCGGCCGGGCGCCGCTGCTGCGCAGAAGTTCACGGAGGGTCTGGATACGCATGGGAGCGGCGCGAGCGTAGCACGCAGGGAGCTTTAAGCAGCGCTTAAGCTTCGCTGTCTACATTGGCCCCGTACCGGCAATACAGGGCTTCAACACATGAAACAGACTCAATTGATCGGCGGGCTGGCAACGTTGCTGCTTGCTGCAGGCATGGCGCAGGCTGCCGACCCACTCACCACGATCACAGCCGAGGCCCGCACCGGGCAAGCCTTCAGCGGCTTCTCGGCGGAACGCGGTGCAGCCTTGTTCCGCACCAAAGGCAAGGACTGGAGCTGCAGCACCTGCCACACCACAGACCCGCGCAAGCCCGGCCGTCACACCGTGACCGGCAAGACGATCCAGCCGATGGCACCCGTCAGCAACCCGAATCGGCTGACTGATCCGGCCAAGGTGGAGAAGTGGTTCAAGCGCAATTGCCGCGACGTATTTGACCGGGAATGTACCGCCCAGGAAAAGGGCGATGTCATCACCTGGTTGCGATCACTGACTCGTTGAGGGAGATCACTGTCATGAACACCTGGAATACAACCGCCACCGCACTGTGCCTGCTGGCCCTTGGCATGCCGCTACTTGCCAGTGCTGACGGAGCGAACAAACCGGCGCCCACAAATCCGGTCTGGCAGGAGGAGTGTGGCAGTTGCCATATCGCCTACCCGCCCCGCTTCCTGCCTGCCGGATCCTGGCGCACGATGATGAACTCCCTGGACAAGCACTTCGGCACGGATGCAAGCGTAGCCGCAGAGACAGCTGCCACCATCGAGGCTTTTCTCGTCCAGAACGCAAAGCGCAGCAAGCCCGGCTCAAAGGCCAGCGACGCGCCCCTGCGCATCACGGAAACCAGGTGGTTTCGTAGCGAGCATGACGACTTTTCAGCCGCGAAATGGAAATCACCGGCGATCGGCAGCGCGGCCAACTGTGGCGCCTGTCATGCCGGGGCAGACCAAGGCAGTTTTCGTGAACGGGACATCAAGGTTCCCTGAAGGAGAGTCATCATGCAGGACAAGACATTGATATGGGATCTGCCCACCAGGGCCTTTCACTGGGCGCTGGCCACGAGTTTCACAGGTGCCTGGCTACTGGCTGACGGCGAGCGCTTGCGGAACATCCACGTGATGTTCGGCTACACGGTACTGGGGCTCGTGGTGTTCCGGCTCCTCTGGGGCTTCGTCGGCACCCGCTACGCGCAGTTCCGCTCATTCACATATCGCCCGCGGGATGTGTCAGCCTATGTGCGAGGTCTTCTGCATGGGGACCGTCCGCATTATGCGGGCCACAACCCAGCCGGCAGCTTTGCGATCTGGGCAATTCTGATGCTGGCCGCACTGACCGGCCTCAGCGGATACGCCACCTACAATGAGCTCGGCGGAGATGCCCTTGAGGAACTGCACGAGTTTCTTGCCAACACCTGGCTGCTGATCGTTGGCCTGCACATCGGCGGCGTTATCGTTGCCAGCCTGCTGGACCGGGAGAACCTTGCCCGCGCCATGGTGACCGGTTACAAACGGGCCGAGCCGGCGGCGGCAATTCGCTCCGGCGTCTATGGACTGGGCTCCCTGGTAGTGCTCAGTGTGCTCGGTTTCTGGCTGTGGACACTGGCGGCCGGTTAAGGCCACCAGCTGTCTTCCCAACCAGTGCTCGCCTGTAACGAGATCCCGCTATGGCAAGTATTCAGCGATACCCGCCAGGCTCCGCTGGGGCTTTGCCAACCCGGTGTCGATCTGACCGATGATCTTGCCGGTATCGAGATCCACCTTGGACATCACACCAGTGAAGATGTTGGTGGTGAACACATGCCGATCATCACGCGAGGCAGTGATCATCGCGTAGCCATATTCATCCAGCTCTATGGTACGCAGGGATTTTCCTTCCGGGCTGATGAAGTCGATGAAGCTGCCCCTGAGTAACAGCAGCGTACCGTCCTGACGATAGGCTACACCCGTGGTCCACTTGCGCATGTACTCGGGACCGCCGGGATAATTCACCAGATCAGGCAGGCACTTCCCGTTGACGACATCGAAGCGCTGCACCTTCATGCCGAGATCCGTGATGTAAGCGATGGACTTGCCATCCGGATGCATGACGGTATGCGTGATGCCGTGAAAGCCGGTCATGGATGGCGCGGTTTGCGCATCGTATTCGGCAACCGGACGCAGTTGGGCATCAAATTTCGCGAAGCGGCCATAGCCAACGATCTTGGTCCCCGGCAGACAGCGCATGTCGCCACCCTCATAGGGCTTGTCACCCTTCAGGTATTCGCCAAGGTAGATGCTGCCATCCGGCCCAAAGCACACATTGCCCCATCCGCGCACACCAAAATCGGCCGGCGGCAGCTGCTTTCCGTCCGGCGATACGCGCACCACCGCATACTCGAAGGGATCGAAACCCCATAGCGTGCCATCCGGAGCGAAGCGCAGGTTGACGATCAGGTGCCCGGTGCCTTCGGTATACAGCGTGCCCTTCGGCACCATATTGCGGTCGAACTGCAGGATGCGTCCTTCACCAGCATGGTCATCACCCGGCACGTTCATCAGATAGGTGCAGCCTAGAAAAATATCGCCTGGCGCAAAGGGCTTCATGGTCGAGGTCTTGGTCATCGCGGGAACTCCGAAAAGTTGCTGAAAGGATTATTTGGCGACAGATTCTGACTATGTGCCAACCATAACGGATTTCGATGACTTTGGGCACATCGCAGAGAGATGAGACGTATGTCGCAAAAATTCAGACCGGGACTAATTACCAACCCGAACCGGATCAAGCTCCCGGCCTGCAGGCCGACTAGATTCTCATGCGGAGTCTTCGTTCAAAAATTCTGGCGCTTGCCGCTCTGCTCGTCGTTGCCACCCAATTCAGCACCATCGGCGCGGTACTTCTGACCGCCAACCGGGAAGTATCGAAGCGGGCCGACCAGATCCTGCACAAGGCCGCCACCATCACCGACCAGCTATCGGTCGGTCGCCATACGCGACTGCGTTCTGCCGGTGCGGTACTTGCCAGCGACCAGCAATTCCGTAACACCGTTGGTGCCGGAGATACTGCTGCGGTTAACGGCCTGCTGACCACCCATCGCTACCGCGCCGAAATCGATCTCGCCATCCTTCTGGATAGCGATGGTCGTGTCCTGGCAGGCACGGAGCAAAACGACACACAGCACAGCCGCTTTCCGGAACTGGTCAATCTGGCCAGAACCGGGGAAGCATCGCCGGCCCACATCTCGCTTGACGGCCATACCTATGAAGTAGTCACCATGCCAGTCGGCGCAGACCAGCCAGTTGCATGGCTGGCCAGCGGTGTACTCGTCGAAGGCAGCTTTGCCACGCGCATGTCCGCATTGACCGGTCTCGACGTCACGCTGCTCACACGCACGAATAATCATCCATCAATACTCGGCAGCTCACTGACCGAACTGGACAGCACAACACTGCTGCGCGACCTTTCCGCAGCGGAGACGAGTGCCGGCCACGTACTGCGTATCAAAACCGGTGAGGCCGAGCATGTCGGCCTGCTGCTGCCGCTGATTGCCGAGCGGCCAGACATCGAGATACTGCTGTCTGAACCGCTCGATGCGATCATGGCGCCTTACCGGCATCTGCGTTACGCGGTGCTTCTGCTCGGTGCTATTGCATTGTGCATGGCGGTGGTCGGCGGACTGCTTCTGTCACGCACGATCACCAGACCCGTATACATGCTGGTACAGGCAGCTCGCCGGATTCGTGATGGCCACTATCATCAGCCGGTACCGGTACAGGGCAATGGAGAAGTCGCTGAGCTCGCCAGCGCCCTCAACGCCATGCAACAGAGTATCGCTGACCGTGAGGAACACATTACCTTCCACGCACGCTTTGACGCGCTAACCGGGCTGCCAACCCGACTCTCGGTACTTGATGAGCTTGAGGCTGCCATCCTGCGCGCAGCACCTGCCGAACAACCGGTCACTGTGTTGCTGGTCGACCTGAACAACTTCAGCGATATCGGTTCATCGCTCGGGCACGACATCAGCGACGCGCTGCGCTGTCAGGCTGCCGAACGCCTGCGTGCCGGTCTGGACGCACGGCACATCCTCGGCCGCATCGAAGGCGACCAGTTTTTGATCATGCTCGACGGAAAAAATGTCGACCAGGCAATCGAAATCGCCGAGGATCTGCTGCGACTGCTCAGCGGTGGTCTCTCGGTGCGCGACATCAACGTGGGTGTCGAGGCGCGGGTAGGCATCGCCAGCTTTCCGCTGCATGCCGCTGATGCCGACCAACTGTTGCAACGTGCCGCTGTGGCCCGCAACGACGCACGCAACACCGAGCTGCGGATCTGTATTTATCAGGATGGCAATGACGGGCGCAATTTACGACAGTTGGCACTGCTCGGTGACCTGCGCAAGGCCGCCCGGCACGATGAGTTCAGGCTCTACCTGCAACCCAAGATCCGGCTCTCTGATGGCCGTGTTTGTGGCGCAGAAGCCCTGGTGCGCTGGCAGCATCCAACCTTCGGCTTTCTGACTCCCGACCAGTTCATCCCCATTGCCGAGAAATCCGGCAACATTTCCCTGATCACCAACTGGGCGCTGGCGACAGCAATCCGTGAATGCCGCCTGTGGCTGGAAGAAGGGCTCGACCTGCCGATTTCCGTCAACCTGTCGAGCCGCGATCTGCAGGGCAAGGACCTACCGTGCTATATCCATGAACTGCTGCACGACCACGATCTCCCGGCCACCAATCTGGTACTGGAGATCACTGAAGAAGCCGTGGTGCTCGATTTCAAGCATGCCACGCTGATACTCGAATGCCTGCGCGATCTTGGCCTCCGGATCGCTGTCGATGACTTCGGCACCGGTTATTCATCACTGTCGCTGATCAAGCGACTGCCGGTGGATGAACTCAAGATCGACCGCTCTTTCGTGACCAATCTGCCGAACGATACTGATGATGTGGCAATCGTGGGTGCGGCAATCGACCTGGCGCATAACCTCGGACTGGAAGTCGTCGCCGAGGGCGTCGAAACAACCGCCGGACTGGCATGGCTGACAGAGAAGGGTTGCGAACAGGCTCAGGGCTTTCTGATCAGCAAGCCCATGCCAGCAGAACAGTTCTCTGCCTGGGTGAGAAATTATGCGGCTGATGACCTGCGCCGCATGAGCAGCGATGCGAGCGCACCAAACCCTGCCAGCACAAGCAACAGCCAGAACAGCGTACCGAGAACCGGCACCGATTTCAGGACCAGTGCCACCGCCGTCACCGGCAGCAACAACATGAGCCCCCGCCAACCAAAGCTGCGTCCCGTGGCCGGCACCGGTTTCTGAGCTGCAACCCGGATCTGGATCAGCCGAACCACGATCAACAGCCCCAGAAGCCCCGCCAGCAGTACCGCCAACACATATGCCACCAGCATGAGCAGGCCAAGCAACCAGCCAAACACCGAAACAAACAACACGATGATCATCAGCGGAGTCAGCGATACCGCAATGGCACCGATGGCCAGCGTACGCGCTGGTGCAGCATGAAATAACGCACCTGAATACTCGACGAGCGGGGGACTCAGCCAGAACACGCCAGCCGCTGCAACCATGACGGCAAGACCAAGCGCCCAGCCGCCGAGCGCCGGAGCAGCCGATTCCGGCAGTTCATCTACAGACGCCGCTGTTCCGGTCACCTCACCCATGATCAACGCATCTTCAGCAATCAGCGGCGGACGCTCGCTGTGCCAGATCAGGTGACCACCGATGACAGCACCCGACTCGATCAGGATCTCCTGTGCGGTTATCTCTACGTTGCCCTGAACCTGACCGGCAATTACAGCGGTCCGGGCAAACACCCGCAGGTCAGCACCGACCTGGCCTGCCATATCCAGCGTTCCGGCTGCAATCCAGGCGCGTCCGGCAATTGCACTGCCCTCTGCGATGCTGACTGTAGCGCCGACGATGGCCGCGTGGTCGGTAACAAAACCCTGCAACACAACGTCACCGCCGACAGCGCGCAGATCATCGCCCACACCACCAGATATCGTGACCCGGCCACCACCGACACTGACATCGCCATCGACATCACCTTCAATGGCCACGGTACCGGCAGCGAGCACGGCATCACCATCAACCGCACCATCGATCCTCAGCCTGCCACCAACCGCGTAGAGGTCCTCACCGATGGACTGACTGATGACGATAGTGTCACCGACACGCATGTCGGCCCTGGCCGGTACCGCCAGCAGCATCACGAGGAACGGAATGAGGAAAACAGCCCGCAGCATCATGGCAGCACCACTCGCCGTTTCCAGCTGTTCAGCCAGCAGTGGGTTGCAGATCTGCCAGGGCTGCCGGCAGCAGCGCAAATACCCGGTCATGGAGCTGCTGCTCCAGCCTGGTTTCCGCTTCGGTGATACCAGCCATGTATGCCCAGTCAGCTTCGCTGAACAACTTCGCCGCCAGTTCAGTGGTCCCGCCATGATGGCCCATATTGGCCATGATATAGGCCGTGTAAGCCGTACTCGCCTGCTCAAATCGCTCGAGCGCCTCGACCCCCTCGCTCTGCAATGCGCTTTTGGCCGCAGAGAAAACCGTCAGATGCGCCTGGTTGCCGGTCAGACGTTCATGCAATTCATCGAGTGCCTGTACCGCCTTGTCGTCCAGCGTGACGAGCTTGCGACGAATCATGTCGCCCATCTTGATGTCCTGGGCATGGAGGCGCTCCATGGCCGCCTCCATATAGTCGCCAAGCGCTATATAGAACGGCACAAAGGACGAGTTTCCGCCGGACTTGCGCGCCACCGCTGTAGTCAGCAATTGCCGTATCGACTTCAGGCGACGACGCTCACCCGCTATCTGCTCACTCAGTGTCGTCATGTTGGTTACTCCTGCCAGGTATGGATCGCAATATGCCCGGCACATGCCGCAGCAGTTCTTCAGGCTTGATCGTGCCTCCGGTCTTGAAAGGCAGGCGACCCAGCGCCCTTACATCCAGGTCCACGTAGCCCTGCAGAGTATATTCAAGCTCCGGCTTGCCAGAGCCCAGCGAGCGCAATGCGCCGGTCAGCGATGAGAGCAGATCCAGCGTAACGCGCAGGTCGACTTCCTTCGAATCCAGTGCCGGCAGCACAAAACCCTCGATCGTTTCACCCTTGCCAGCTGATACACCATCGATCTCCAGCCTGAGCTTGCCACCGATCACCTTGAGGTCCTTGTTGTTCGGGTTCTCAAGCACCAACCGGCAGCGCAACACCTGACTGCCGCGCTCCAGCTTCTCGAGCATGACACCCTGAAGCGTGACCTTCGGTGCCTCAAGCTTGCCCTTGAACAGCGCGCAACCGCCAGACAACAGCGGCAACAACAGCACGAGCGCACAGAGTCGGCTCCAGCGGAACCGGCCGGACTCAGACATTCAAAGTCCCCTGCATACCATCCGGATAACGCTCACCATGCACCAGGTCGTCGGGTATCGCATCGGCAACCGCGGCCAGCTGCCCGGCAGACAGCTGCAGCTCAGCCGCCACAGCGTTCTCTTCAAGATAGCGCCGCTTCTTCGTACCGGGAATCGGCAGCACACCACGCCACTGGGCAAGTACCCAGGCCAGCGAAAGCTGAGCTGGCGTACAACCGATGCCGCGTGCCAACTCCCGCAAGCGCTCGGCTGCGGCGAGGTTATGACGCAGATTGTCAGCCTGGAAACGCGGGAACAGGCGCCGTGTATCGCCTGCGGGAAAATCATCGGCACTACTGATGGTGCCGGTCAGGAAACCGCGTCCCAGCGGACTGTATGCGACAAATGCGATGCCGAGTTCCTGGCAGGTATCGAGCGCCGCACGACAGGCCGTACGCGTCCATGGCGAGAGCTCGCTCTGCAGGGCTGCGACCGGATGCGTCCGATGCGCGCGACGCAATGTCTCCGGGCTGGCTTCAGAAATGCCCGCAAAGCGGATCTTGCCCACCCGCACCAGATCGGCCATCACCCCCATCGAGTCCTCGATCGGCACGCCGGGATCGATGCGGTGCAGGTAGTACAGGTCGATCTGCTCGACACCAAGCCGCTGCAGGCTCTCGTCGCAGGAACTGCGGATTGTGGAGGCCCGGTTGTCAGTTGCTATTTTTCCGTCCGGTGTACGCGACAGGCCACACTTGGTCGCAATGAACGACTCGTTGCGGCGCCCGCGAATCGCCTCTCCCACAAAGCGTTCGTTGGCACCGTCCTGGTAAACGGCAGCCGTATCGAGGTGATTGATACCGAGATCAAGGGCGCGATGCACGGTGGCCCGCGCCTCAGCATCATCACGCTCCCCATACCAGCCGACCATGCCCATACAGCCCAGGCCGATCGCAGATATGGATTCACCGGTATTGCCGAGTTTGCGCTGCTGCATGCGCTGATAATACCCGCCTCTGCAGGACTCGCGCAGCCCGAAGCTCTTGAGTATGCTCTTTCAACGTTTAATGGAGAGTCCGCCCATGTCCATGACCAGAAGAGCCACCCTGATTGGCGCCTGCATGTTGACACTTGCCGCATGCTCGACCGGCACCGCCAGTCTCCCGGCAGCACCGAAAACAGTACTGGTGGCCGGCGCTACCGGACGTACCGGCACACCGGTTGTCGCCCAGTTGCTGGCCGAAGGCTACACGGTGCGCGCCCTGGTACGCGACCCGGTGAAAGCCCGGGCAGTTCTTGGTGATCAAGTAACGTATGTAACTGGCGATGTCACCGATCCCGCCACGCTGAAGCCTGCCATGCAGGGTGCAGACGCGGTGATCTCGGCGATCGGTGCCAAGGGTGCCAAAGGCCCGTCCCGCCCCGAAGTCGTCGACTATGAAGGCGTAAAGAATCTGGCGGCAGCCGCATCAGCCGCAGGCATCAAGCAGTTCGTCCTCGTTTCATCGCGCTCGGTGACGCAGAAGGATCACCCCCTGAACCGGATGTTCGGTGATGTACTCATCTGGAAACTGAAGGGTGAAGATGCGTTGCGTGCCAGCGGCGTGCCCTACACGATCATCCGTCCGGGCGGGCTGACGAACGGGGCATCTGGCGAAAGCGCCTTTGTCATGGAGCAGGGCGACGAGGTGCGGGGACAAACCACGATTGCACGCACCGATCTCGCCACAATCTGCGTACAGGCGCTCAAATACCCCGAAGCGCTCAACCGGACCTTCGAGACCAATACGGCCCAAGGTTCGCCGATGACGGACTGGCGCTCACGCTTCAGCGAACTGAAGCCCGACCCGTCACCGTAACAGCACTTCGCGCTGCCAGTGGCCGTCATGCCAGACGATCTGGCATGACGGCCAGTAGGTATCATCCAGCCTGAGTGTCAGCACTTCGACCTGCCCGTTCCAGGTAACGGTTGAAAGACGCACCGAGTCACGGTGGCGCTTGTTGCTGACCACAGCAATAAATTGATCCAGATCGGCAATGGCAGTGCCATCCACGGCCATGATCCGCCGTCCGGCAAACAGACCATAGCGCGAAGCCGGCGAACCATAGGCAAAGTACGACACATATACGCCGGTCTGTTCGACGCCGCGTTGTGCCGCCATATCCCGGTATGGCGCCTGCAGCAAGGCACCCGCCCAGAGCAGCGCACGACGTATGCCGGTGCCATCGAGCGACACCGTGGCTACGTCGAGACTGAGCACCTGACTGTCGCGGAGCACCTCCAACACAACCGCCGGCTTCTGTGCCAACTGCTCGACCTTGCGAAAGCGCGTCGCCGGAACGCCGTCGATGGTCAACAGCAAATCACCGGGCTGCAGCAATTCTGCCGCCGGCGACCCTGCCACCGTGCGCGTTACGCTGAGCAACTGCCGACGTTCTGGATCCTGCTCAGCAATGCGTTGCGCCCATGCTGCCGGTAGCCCCAGTCGACGTGCAGCAGCCAGGGACATCTGCGTCCACTCCACTTCCAGTGAGTGCAGCATCCTGCCACTGCGGGCGAGATCCAGGAGTTCACCGACGTACTCGGCCGGCATACCGAGATTTTCCTGCTGCAATTGGCCGTTGCCCTGCCATGCAAAACTCGACCACAGAGCTATCACCTCGCCCCTGCGGTTAGTCACTACACCATCGAGGTCGTCGGGCGGATTGACCAGCGCCAGGGTTTCCAGATTGCTCTCGCGAAACCGCATGGTGCGCGACAGCGGGTACCTGACCGGTGCCAGCGAAGAAAACGTGGTCGGCTGAGCAACCAGCTTGTCACCGCCGCGCAGACCGATCACCCACAACTCATCATCCGGATCCGGTATGGCGGTGTTCAGGCGTACTGACTGCACCGGCGTATCACCGATCAGGGCCGGATCGTAAGCCACCAGCGCAAGGTTGTGCGCGGGATGCACGAAAGCCACGCGCGCCGGTATTTCGAGCGTGCCGCCAAAGGTAATCCGCACGTCGCCCATGGCCTCGGGGATCGTATTGCGATCGACAACCACGTAACCGCGTTGCGCATCAACCACGACACCGGTGCCGTAGTAGTGCTGTTCGGCGACACCAGACACCACATAGGGCATATCGAAATTGACCAGCACCAGCGAAGGTGCGATCCGGCGCAGTCGAGCATCGCGTTGCTGGCCGAAGCTCGCGGTACCTCCCTCTGGTGGCGCAGCCGGCGGTCCTGCCTGCAGTTCGCGGCACGGCCATTCGCCACGCACATCATCCCGCTGACAGCGCACGGCCGGAAACCAGCGGCGATCCATGCGCATCACGCGCAGCCGGCTGGAACCAGGCTCATCGGCAGTGATGAAGCGCAGCGCAACCCGCTGCTGATCGGCCAGACCAGCCAGCACCTTCTCGAGGTCGTCGATGGTGTTTAGCGCCTCGGCACCGGCAGCCACGATCAACGCACCGCGTGGAATACCGGCCGCTGCCAGCGTGAAGCCGGGGTTGGCCACATACACGCCCTCGGCAGCACGGTTGAAGTGGCGTGCCTGCTGATACGACAGATTGTTGACGATGGCATCGCCAAACTGCAGATACTCATCCGGATTGAACTGGTGCAGATCCTGCACCTGCATGGCCAGATACATGACCTGGCCACCGCGCTCGACTACCAGATCGACCGACTGGCCCACACGTTGATCGAGCGCAGCATCGAGTGGCACGAATTCAGACACGTAGTCGCCATTCACCTGCACGAGAACATCGCCGACCTGCAAGACCCCGGCGGCGGCAGTACCCGGCAGAACCTCGCTGACTACCAGCATGCCGATACCATCGGGAAAACGCCGGCGTACCGTTGCTTCGCTCGCCTCACGCAAGCCCAGGCGACGCAGTTCATCGAAAGCCGTATAGGCAAAAATCGCCCCCAGCGTGCCACGTGTCACCGGCTGGCCGGCACGCAACAGCGTCAGCGCCCGTTGCACGCGATCGAGCGGCAGAAAGAAACTCGATGCGGTCTGGCTGCTGGCACCGGCATTCAGTGCCAGCACATCACCGTTGATATCGATCACCGGGGCTCCCGATGAGCCACCCGAGGTACTGGATGCAGCCTGCAGGTAAAAGGTATTGAAATCGTTGTACTTGCCGCGCCCATAGTCCGGAGCTTCGCGGCGCAGCCGGGCAATGGTCCCCGACAGGATCGACAGCTGCTCACCGCCATCGTTGCCAACCACACGGATCTCACGCCCGATCTGGGCAGCGTCCGGCTTCAACTGCAGGGCCTGCGGTCTGACGTACTTCAGGGCTTTCGGATCGTAACGATAGAAGCCGAAATCATGTACCGGATCGCGGTACACCGGAGTGAGTTCGACTTCTTCCTGGTTGGTGAGGATGGCAACCGCACGCACTGGCCCGGCAGTGACAACATGGCGATTGGTGAGGATCAGGCCGCGTTCGGCATCAACTACAAAACCGGTCGCCTGACTCGATGCGTTCCACTCGGTGTCGAAGGCACGTGTCGCATCCACCTGGATGGAAAGGACTGCGGGAGAAATGCGCTCGATGGTTGCCGACCAGGCCCCGGCGGCAGAATCATCGGCAGCCCATGCGGCCGGAACCGCAGCCAGGCATAAAGCCAGCGCCAGGCGGCTAGATGCTGAGCGCATGCCCGAACGCCGCACGAAACTCCTGTGCCAATGATGCAGGGCTGAAGTGATGGTTTTGTGTGCCGCAGTGCGCGATCTTGATGGCGCCGAGCAAGGCCGCGACGCGGCCGGTTTCAGCCCAGGACAGGCCACGCGCGAGACCAAACAGCAGGCCGGCCCGGTAGGCATCGCCGCAACCGGTCGGATCCAGGATCGCAGCGGGTTTGACGGCCGGAATCGTGATGGTCTCGCCCTTTGACCAGATCGTCGAACCCTGCGCGCCACGTGTCACGATCAGCGCATCGACGTGGCGTGCCAGTTCCGCCTCACTCCATCCGGTCCGCTCACTGAGCAGCTTCGCTTCGTAATCGTTGACGGCGACCCACGTCGCCAGCTCGATGAAGCGGCGCAACTCTTCACCACCGAACATGGGCAATCCCTGTCCCGGATCAAAGATGAATGGAATGCCGGCAGCATGAAACTGCTCCGCATGCTCGATCATGCCGTCGCGTCCATCAGGGGAAATCATGCCGAGCCGCAGACCAATGTCAGCTGGCACCCGGTTGGCATGCGCATGATTCATCGCACCGGGATGGAAAGCAGTGATCTGGTTATCGTCGAGATCCGTAGTGATGTAGGCCTGTGCACACAGGGTGTCCGGCAGCTCGCGGATATAGCGCTGATCGATCGCGTGACGCTCGAGCCAGGTCCGATAGCTGCCGAAGTCGCCGCCCACGGTAGCCATGATCAGTGGCTCATCACCGAGCAGTTTCAGGTTATAGGCAATGTTGCCGGCACAGCCGCCGAACTCCCGGCGCAATTCGGGCACGAGAAACGCAACGTTGAGAATATGAATCTGGTCGGGAAGGATGTGCTCCTTGAAGCGTCCCTGAAACACCATGATGTTGTCGTAGGCAATGGAACCGCAGATCAAGGCTGACAAATCTTCACTCCCCGGAGATGCGCCTGCAGCGCGTGGAATCAGTTGACGGTTCTGGGCTTGCCCTGCCAGGTCAGATCCAGCTGCCGGGCGGCGCGCACATCGTCCAGCCGTCGTACCGGAGTGGTCTGCGGGGCGCGCTTGAGTTCACCGACATCGCGGATGGCCAGGTCGCGGATCTCGACCAGCGCCTGCACGAAGGCATCCAGCTCCTGCCGGGCCTCTGTCTCGGTCGGCTCGATCAGCAGACACTCTGGAACCAGCAGCGGGAAATAGGTGGTCGGCGCATGGAAGCCACGATCCAGCAGCGCCTTGGCGAAATCCATCGCAGTGGCACCTGTCTCGCGAGCGATGTCCTTGAGCGAGATGATGAATTCATGACTCGCCCGTCGCCGCGGATAGGCAATCGTGAAACCGGCTGCTGCCAGCCGGGCAAACAGGTAGTTCGCATTCAGCGTTGCATAGCCCGACACCCGGCGCATGCCTTCCGCACCCAGCAGACGCATATAGACATAAGCGCGCAACAGGATACCGGTGTTGCCCATGAAGCCCGACAGCCGGCCTATGCTCTGTGGACAGTCAGATTCCGTCAGCCATACGTAACTGTCATCGCGCTTGCCCACGATCGGGATGGGCAGAAAGGGTTCGAGGCGCGGGTTTACCGCCACGATACCGGCGCCGGGACCACCGCCACCGTGCGGCGTCGAAAAAGTCTTGTGCAGATTGATATGCACGACGTCGAAGCCCATGCCCGCCGGCAGCGCACGACCGAGGATCGCGTTGAGGTTCGCACCATCGTAATAGAGCAGTCCGCCTGCAGCGTGGACGATCCCGGCAATCTCGCTGATACGGCGCTCAAACACACCCAGCGTGGACGGATTGGTCAGCATGATCGCAGCGGTTTTTGGCCCGACCACCTGGCGCAGGGCATCGAGGTCCACATCGCCGTCCGGGCCGGTCGGGATTTCTATCGCTTCACAGCCACACATGGTCGCGGTCGCCGGATTGGTACCGTGCGCCGCATCCGGAACGATGACCTGCGTGCGTTCAGTATCGC
Organism: uncultured Gammaproteobacteria bacterium; assembly: GCA_963698405.1. GTDB lineage: Bacteria > Pseudomonadota > Gammaproteobacteria > Steroidobacterales > SHZI01. The sequence continues at coordinate 27,139 of CAVOQT010000004.1, read as the reverse complement.
CACGCGCCAGGTGATAGGCGCGAATCATGGCGATACCGGCAAACTCGCCCTGCGCACCGGCCATCGGCGTCAGCGAGACACCGCTCATGCCGGTCGCTGCCTTCAGCATCTCCTGCAACTCGAACAGTGATTCAAGTACGCCCTGCGCATGACTGTCCGGCTCAAGCGGATGCCGTGCGAGGAAGCCGGGCAACATCGCCAGCGTATTCGATGCCCGCGGGTTGTATTTCATCGTGCAGGAGCCAAGCGGATAGAAGTGCGTGTCGATCGAGAAGTTGAGCTGCGACAGCCGGGTGAAATGCCGCACCACCTGCAACTCTGAAACCTCGGGCAACAGTGGCGGCTCCTGGCGCAGCACGCTGGCCGGCAGATCATCGATTGCCGCCAGCGTCGCCGGCGCATGCGTCGTGGCACGCCGCCCGGGTCGGGAATGTTCAAAAATCAGGTCTTCGTGCTTCATGCGGCAGCAGCCATACCCAGCGCCCGGGCCAATACCTGACGATAGAGATCGATATCCTCAGCGGTACGCAATTCGGTTGCACAGACCAGCAGTGCCGGTCCGAGCTCAGGAAAATCGGCCGTCAGATCGTAGCCACCCAGTATCCCGGCGGCCGCCAGTTCAGCGAGTAGCGGAGCGACAGGCTGCGGCAGCTTCAGGACTGCTTCGTGAAAATACGGCGCGCAACACAACTCCACGCCATCCAGGCTGGTCAACGCAGCGACCAGCGACCGGGTATTCGCATGGCACTGCGCAGCGACCCGTCGCAAGCCTTCGCTACCGAGCAAGGACAGATGGATGGTGGCAGCAGTCACCATCAAACCCTGATTGGTGCAGATATTGGAAGTCGCCTTCGAGCGACGGATATGCTGTTCACGGGCCTGCAGGGTCAGCGTGAATCCGCGCCGCCCTTCGATATCCAGTGTCTGGCCGACGATCCGGCCCGGCATCTGCCGCACCAGCGCCTGGCGGCAGGCCATGAAACCAAAATACGGACCACCCGAAGCCAGCGGAATGCCCAGCGGCTGCCCTTCACCACAGGCGATATCTGCGCCCTGCGCGCCCCACTTGCCGGGCGGCTTGAGCAGGCCGAGCGCCACCGGATTGCAAACGGCGATCACCAGCAGTTTGTGGTTGTGCGCCCAGTCGGTCAGCGCATCGACCGGCTCCAGGCCACCGATAAAATTCGGCCACGGCAGGCACACTGCCGCAAATTCAGTGACATCCAGCGCAGCCAATGCATCCGTATCGGTGCATCCGTTGCGCACCGGCAGCTCAACCAGTTCGATAGCCTGCCCGACCAGCAAGGTCTCGGCAGCCTTGCGCCAGAGCGGATGCAGGTAGCGGGCCACCAGCACCCGCCGCGCACTGCCATTGCGGCTGGCACGCACTGCCATCAGGCAGGCTTCGGCAAACGCGGTCGCCCCGTCGTACAGCGAGGCATTGGAGACATCGAGATCGACCAGCCCAGCCAGCATCGACTGGTACTCATAGATCAGTTGCAGCGTGCCCTGACTGGCTTCGGCCTGATACGGCGTATAGGCAGAGTAAAACTCACCACGCGTTGCGAGTTCCCATACTGCCGCCGGGATATGGTGCTCATAGGCACCGGCGCCAAGAAAACAGAGGCTATTGGCATTGCGTGCAGCCCGCTCGCGCATCAACCGCGTCACGGCAGCCTCTGACAGACCCGGTGGCACACCCGGCAAGCCGGCGATCCGCAGTGCTGCGGGAATTTCATCGAACAGGGTATCGATATCAGACACGCCGACCGTCTGCAGCATGACGGCCAGATCGTCATCGGTATGTGGAATGAATGGCACGTCGGATTCCTGTCGCCTGGGCCTGTCTCAGCCTTCTGCGGCTAGCAGCTTTGTATATGCCGCACTGTCCAGCAGGGCAGCGAGATCTCCCGCGTCACCGGGACGCAGCCGCACCAGCCAACCCTCGCCATAGGGATCGGTATTCACGAGTTCCGGCTGATCGGCCAGCGCCGGATTGCCCTGTACGATGGTACCGGACAGCGGTGCATAGACATCCGAAGCCGCCTTGGTGGATTCCACCACGGCCATCGCATCACCACGTGCAACGGTCCGTCCTGCTTCCGGAAGTTCGACGTAGACGAGTTCGCCAAGCTGATGCTGCGCGTGATCGGTGACACCGATCACCACCGAACCATCGGCTTCGGCCCGGACCCACTCGTGGTCCTCCGTGTACTTGAGCTGCTGCGGTACCTGACTCATGCGTATCCGTATTCCCTGTAACTATTCCTGAACCGGGGTGTCGTCAACCAGTACGCGCCCGAGGCGAACGAACGGCGGTTTGACGATCCGCGCTTTACGCAGCACACCACGAATATCGACCTGACAGGCGCCCTTCGCTGTAACCGGCAGCCGCGCCAGCGCAATTGAGCACTCCATCGTCGGTGAAAAACCGCCGCTGGTGATAATGCCTTCGCCGGCCCCGGTTATCACCCGCTGGCCGTGGCGCATGATACCCCGATCCTCCAGCACGAGCCCGGTCAGCCGCTCCGTAATACCTTCTGCGATCTGCTTTTCCAGTGCCGCACGGCCACGGAACTGACGGTCAGCCGGTTCGAAAGCGACGGTCCAGCCCAGCGCAGACACCAGCGGTGAAGTTCCTGCATCCATGTCCTGGCCATAAAGGTTGAGCCCGGCCTCCAGGCGCAGCGTATCCCGCGCACCCAGACCACAACGGACCGCGCCAGCCACCGCCAGCGCTCGCCACAGTGCCACTCCGGCCTCAGCCGGCAGCACGATTTCAAAACCATCCTCACCGGTGTAACCGGTGCGGGCTACAAACACATGCTCATGGCGTGCGCATTCGAAGGAGCGCAACGCGAGCGCCGCCGCCTGCAGCTCCTCCGGTAGCAGTGGCACGGCAAGTTCCCGCGCTTTCGGACCCTGTACGGCGATCATCAGCAGATCGTCGCGGTGCCGGATCACGACATCATCCCGATCAGCAACGCGGGCCATCCAACCGAGATCCTGGACACGCGTTGCGGCATTGATGATCAACCGGTAGGCGTTGTCGCCAGTCCGGTAGGCGATCAGGTCATCGACCACACCACCCGCATCATTGAGCATGCAGCTATACAGGCCCTTGCCCATGTTACGCAGCTTGCCCGGATCATTGGCCAGCAGCCGCAGCAGAAAATTCGTGCTGTCCGGGCCAGTCAGGTCAACGACCGTCATATGCGACACATCAAAGATGCCACATGACTGCCTGACGGCGTGGTGCTCTGCGAGCGCAGATGCATACTGCAGCGGCATATCCCAGCCACCGAATTCGACAATCCGGGCATCGTTGGCCACATGGTCGGCATAAAGCGGGGTTTGATGCGCCATCGTTTCTGCCTCGATTAATTTGCCACGGATACAGACGACGAAAACGCCGCCATGGCGAACGCTACGCGCTCGTCTACAGATGCACCGGCAGGCTGTGCCTCGATCAACCTGAGCCGGTCACGCAGCCCGCACCGGTTTGCGATCTGGATATTGAGGCCCGGCCGGACATTGAGCTCCAGCAACATCGGCCCCTTGTCACGGTCGAGCACGATATCCACGCCAAGATAACCGAGTCCGGTCAGTTCATGACAGCGGGATGCAAAGTCCAGCAGATACTGCCAGCGCGGGATCCGCAGACCGGCAATCAGCGCGCCGGTATCCGGGTGCTCGGTGACCACCGAATTGCCGATGACTGCACAGGTGGTTTCACCCGTCGCCATATCAAGCCCGGCACCCACCGCACCCTGGTGCAGGTTGGCCTTGCCGTGTGACTTCCGGGTTGGCAATCGCAGCATGGCCATTGCCGGATAGCCACGAAACACGATAACGCGAATATCCGGGATACCGCGATAAGCGCACTCGCTGAAGATCGGATCAAACTTCACGCAATACTCGATCAGCGCGACATCCCGGTGCCCACCGAGGCTGTACTGGCCGCTGATGATGTTCGACAGGTGATGACCCATATCGTCACCGTCCATGATCGTACCGTCGACCAGCCGGAACACCGAGCCGTCCCTGACGCGGGCCGAGATCACCAGGATGCCGTCGCCACCTGAGCCATGCGCCGGCTTGATGACGAAATCGCGATGCTCTGCCACGCACTTGGGCAATTCACGCACGTCACGGTGGCTGGCAATGACGCCGTAAAGCTCTGGCACCGGCAGACCAGCTGCGATCGCCAAGCGCTTGGTGGCCAGCTTGTCATCGACCAGCGGATACAGACGGCGGGGATTGTGGCGCAGGATGTACTGGCAATTACGCGCATTGATGCCAAGCACCCCATTGACAGACAGTCGCCTGGCCAGACCAAACATCAGGGTGCCTTGCCCGCCAGAGACTTGAAGCGCACCAGCTCAAGCAACCGGTAGCCGCTGTAGCGGCCAAGCAGCAGGGTTATGGCCAGCAGCCAGAGCAGCAGTTCTGGAAAGACGAAGAACAGATGCTTGAAGATTTCGAGATCCATCACACTGAAGCACAGCGCAGCGACAAACAGGCTGCCAACCCCCTGCTGGATCGCCTCCGTGGGGCCACGCTCTTCCCACACGATCGACATGCGTTCGATGGTCATGGTGAGAATGACCATCGGGAACAGACCGACCGACAACCCCATATCCAGACCGAGCTGGTGCCCAACGATACTGATCAGCGCCATCAGCAACACCACGATGATGAGTACGGAGGCGAGTCGCGGCACCAGCAGCAGGCGCAGATGCTCCATAAAGAAGCGGAACAGCAGGCCAAGTACCACAACCAGTGAAAACAGGATCACACCCGCCACTACTTCGGTCTCGCGAAAGGCCAGCGCGACCAGTACCGGCATGAAGGTACCGAAGGTTGTGACGCCAACGATGTTGCGCAAAAACACCACCAGCAGCGCGCCGAGTGGAATCATCAGCAGCACGCCGTATACCGCCTGGGTCTGGATAGGCAGCGAAAACATCGAAAAGTCTGCAATCCGTGAGTGCCAGGCTACGGCCCTGCGCTCGGCAACCAGCACCGGATCAACCTCATTGCGCTGCACGGAAAACTGCACCTCCGTGTCACCATCGCCATCGTGCGTATAGAGCGGCTCGGAACCGCGCCACCAGATCAGAAAATTGTCCGGCAGCCCCTGGGCGCCGGTGGCCGGATCAAAGTAGACCCAGCGTTCACCGTCGTGCACTTCCAGCCAGGGCAGCACACGCGCCTGTCGCTCCCGGTCTACCAGATAGACACCGCGCAACAGCCGGGCGGGAATCTGTGCCGCTGCCAGTACGGTGATTGCGGTCAGCGCCCGCTTGGTCGTCCCCGCCTGCGGCCCGAGCAGCATCAGCACGTTCTGGTCGGCACCGGGATTCGCCAGCCGCTTGAGCAATTCCACGGTAAATGAGGCCGGATCCGCCGACTGGCTCTGTATCTGTCCAAGTAGCTGCTGCAAGGCCAGACTGTCTGACTCGCGCAACCGGGGCTGCGCCGGAAATGGCGGTGTGGTGTCATTCTCGACCTGCAGCGGATCTTTGTAGATCGTCGCCCGGTAATACAGCGTCTGCTCGCCCTTGATCCGGCGCACCGCCCATTGCACCTGGCGCCCGCCGCTTACATAGCGGGTGGTAAAGCCGAAACCACGTGAGACAAAATTTTCATCGAGGATGGCAAAGCCTGGCGTCAGTGCCGGCACGTGCAGCGTGACCTTCGCGGGTACCGGCGCCGGACCGGCATCGAATTTCAGCGTCGCCTCGACCGTCCAGATACGCGTCTCATCCTCAGGCAACAGCGGATAGCCAAGCACCTGCCATTTGTAGACAAACAATGCCCCGCCGACCAGAAACAGGGCCAGTGCGAGTACCCAAACCTTGTAGGCTTTCATAAATGCTTCTGTCGCCTCATCAGGCTGCCGTGCCTACCATGGCCTCGATCGTGTCCGGATCCCGCGGCAGGTCACGGGTCAGGACCTCGCAACCATCCCGGGTCACGAGCACGTCATCTTCAATCCGTATGCCGATGTTCCACCAGTGCCTGGGGATGCCGCGACTGCCGGCCGGAATGTAGATACCGGGTTCGACGGTCAAGGTCATGCCTGGCTCAAGGACGCGCCACTCCCCGGCAATCTTGTAGTCACCGACATCGTGCACGTCCATGCCCAGCCAGTGTCCGGTACGGTGCATGAAAAACCGCTGATACGCTCGCGTCCGGATCAGGCTGGCCAGACTGCCCTCCAGCAAGCCCAGCTGTTTCAGGCCACGTGTTATCGCGCGTACAGCCGCTTCGTGCGGCTGACTCCAGGGATTGCCTGGCCTGACTTCGGCAAGTGCAGCCTCGTGAGCGTCAAGCACCACCTGGTATACCGCACGCTGCTCCGAAGTGAAGCGCCCGTTGACCGGCCAGGTGCGCGTCACATCCGATGCATAGTAATCATACTCACAGCCGGCATCGACCAGCAGCAGATCGCCATCCTCCAGCTTCCGGTTGTTGGCATGGTAATGGAGGATGCAACTGTTGGGTCCGGAGCCGACGATAGGCAGATACGATGGCCGGGCACCGTGATTGTGGAACTCATGCATGAATTCAGCTTCGATCTGATACTCGTGCAGGCCGGGCCGGCAGATACTCATGGCCCGTCGGTGCGCCTGGATGGCGATACGCCCGGCCCGCCGCATCGCCACCAGCTCTTCCCGGCTCTTGTACAGCCGCAGATCGTGCAGAAAGTGATCGACGGCGATGAACTGATCCGGCGTATGCGTGCCCGTTGCGCTGCCATGCGAACCGAGCGCAGACAGCCAGCCGGTCAGCCGCTGGTCAAATTCCGGGTGTGCGCCCATCGTGTAATAGACGCGCTCACAGCCGGCGATGATCTTCGGCAGGCTGTCATCGACCTTGCCGATCGGCAGCGCTTCATCCGCACCAAACTGACTCACCGCATTGGCCGGTCCGGCACGTGTCCCGTCCCAGGTTTCGCGCAAGGGATTCCGGTCGCGGCAGAAAAGCAGATACTCGCCACCAGCCCGGCCCGGCGCGAGCACCGCAACCGCTTCAGGCTCGCTGAAGCCGGTCAGGTAATAAAAGTCGCTGTCCTGCCGATAGGGATACTGGACATCCCGATTGCGCATGCGTGGCTGTGCGGCGGGCAGAATCGCAATACCCCCCTTGCCCATCATGCGCATCAACTGCCGGCGACGGCGGGTAAATTCTTCCGGGTTCATGGCCTGGACGTCAGTGGCGAACCGCAGCGCCAATGCGCTGCCGGACCCCTGCCAGTTCTTCAAAGACCAGTTGCACACTCACGCGGACATATTCGACCAGCTCCGCCCAGGCAACTTCTCCCTCACCCTCGATCTCGTCTTCCGTATAACCGAGCTGAGCCACCTCGGCGAAATCCCGCACGATCTCGGCAATGGTCGGCTGCTGAACCGCCTCATCGGCATCGCCGATACGCACCGCAAGCGCCAGACCATAGTTGAACCCCTGGCACCATGTCGCGAGAGCAATGGTACGTTGCTCAAGCGACTCGCCGTCTTCGGGCAGCAAGGGCTGGAAACTCATATCGCCAGCCTCGAGCGCTGCGGAGCTGGCCACCGCCAGTGCGCCAAGCAGCTCCGCGAGATCTGCCGTCCCGGACGGATCGGCAGCAGCCCGATCATCCGGCACGACTGCCCCATTGGCAGTGGGCAGGGTGTCTGCCATCCAGGGCGACTGCGCAGCAGCGCCCAGCACACACACCAGCCCGCACAGGCTGCCATGGGCTTCGGCAGGATCGGTGATCGCCCCTGCACGCCGCAGGGCATCGTCTATGACATCGAAGGACAAGAACATGCTGGCCGTCATGGCTAAACCCGGCGTTAAATCAATGGTATTGAAACAGCGAAACAAACGAACCGACAGTCGGGACTTTTAACAGATTCGGACGGCCCGGCTATCCTAGCATCAGGCTCAGGCCAGCCGGTATTTGACCGTGACAGCGGGCTGACACTATATTCAGCGCCATGAGCAATGACCTTGAAAAGACCTTCAGCCGTGAACTCGAACGCCTTGAGCGCCGACTCGACGAACTGGTGGTGATCACCACTCAGCTCAAGGATGAAAACCGTTCACTACGCCAGCGCCAGGACACCTTGATTGCCGAGCGCGCCACCCTGTTGCAGAAAAACGAACAGGTCCGTTCGCGGGTTGAGGCAATAGTCGGACGTCTCAAGGCCATGGAGCACGGCACATGACTCTGGAAGTCTCAACACAGGTCAACATCAAGATTCTGGAGAAGGAGTACCAGATCTCCTGCCCGGCCAGTGAGCGCGTCGCCTTGCTGAACTCGGCTGAGCTGCTGAATTCCAAGATGCGCGAGATTCGGGATAGCGGCAAGGTGATCGGCCTCGACCGGATCGCGGTGATGGCAGCACTGAACATGGCCAATGAATTGCTGCGCTCGCGCAATATCGGCGAAGCTCTCGAGGGCACTGCCAAACTCAGACTGCAGGCCATGCGTGAACGCATCGAGGGCACGCTGCAAGCCGGACGCCAACTCGACCTCTGACACGTCACATATTTTTGCCCGGGTCCGTGCTTATAATGGAGCCGGTCCCTCCTGCGGTGTTCGACAGTGGCTTGATTGGTCTCTCGACCCTTAATCGCGCTTTCGGAATCGCCGGCTGTCGGTAGTCTGTGCATGACCGCTCCGTGCGGGAAGCCTTCTCTACCGCGTTTGATTCCACCTGATGCTCCCGGTCGGTGAGCAGCAGGCCGCACCGGCACAGGTGGGAGGGGCCACCTTCTTCCCCATGTTCAACGATCAGCTTCCTGCAAAATCACAATACCGCCAGCGCCTGCTGGCACAGCGCCGGGCCCTGACCCCAGAGCAGATACGGCAGGCATCTGCACGAGTTGCGATCAGGGTCTGGCGCTTGCCGGTAATGGCTCGCAGCCGGCGATTGGCACTGTATTTCCCGGTCTCTGGTGAACTTGACTGCACACCGATCATCAGTGCGGCCTGGCGGCGCAGACGTGAAGTTTTTCTGCCGGTAGTGGCTGGCGCAGAACTTCGCTTCGCCCCCTTTACACCCGACAGCCTGCTGGTCAGCAACCGCTTCGGCATTTCTGAACCGGTCTGTGATGATGATGCATGGCGCGCTGCGCGCGAGATGGATGTAATTCTCGCGCCGGTGGTTGGCTTCGATGCAAGCGGTCATCGACTCGGCATGGGCGGTGGCTATTACGACAGGACACTGGCCTTTCTTGCACTGCGCGCAAATTTTCGGCGCCCGCACTTCATCGGACTTGCGTATGCGTTTCAGCAAATCAGTACAGTCCCTGATCAGAAACACGACGTGCAACTTGAAGCAGTTGTGACAGACGCGGGTACGTTTCATTACCGTTTTGAACCATCAACGGTGTGAAATTCTGTCTCGACAGGTGTCATGCCGGCAAAGTGCCCCTTGCCCCGAATGAGAACCAAATCACTCCGGTTGCTGGAATTCTGCAAACTCTTGTATATACTCAGCCCCGTCTACCTCGACACGGAGACTGAAACTATGGCTACGAAGAAAGCTTCCAAGAAAAAAGTTGCAAAGAAAGTTGCACCTAAGACCAAGAAGAAGGCCAAGAAAAAGGCCGCAAAGAAAAAGCGTTAGTTGCTAAACGCCGGCCAGAAATCTGAAAAGATTTCTGGCCGATCTCCGAAAGGAGATAACGCGCGAAATCGGTGCCCGCTTCGGCGGGCACTTTTTTTTGTATCCGCGGCCCGGCCTGCATACCTATAATCGACCGGCAACAGTTGCGGAGATGCACATGGAACAGGCCGCCAGAAAGCGACAGGCCGCGCAGGCCGCGCTTGAATTCATCAAGCCCGGCATGACACTCGGCGTAGGTACCGGCTCCACGGTAAATTTCTTCATCGACGCACTGCTGCCCTATCGCGATGATCTGGCCGGCATCGTCGCCAGCTCCAGGGCTACCGAAGCACGCTTGCGCGCGAAGGGGCTGACCGTCAGCGAACTCGAAGACGTGGGCGATCCGGACCTCTATGTGGATGGCGCAGATGAGGCCAACAAGCACTTCCATCTGATCAAGGGCGGCGGCGGCGCCCTGACCCGGGAAAAGATCCTGGCGGCCGCTTCGCGCAAATTTGTCTGCATCATCGACCAGTCGAAGTGGGTTGCCACCCTCGGCCAGTTTCCGTTACCCGTGGAAGTGATTCCGATGGCCCGGGCATATGTCGCCCGGCAGTTTCTCAAGGTGCGCGGCCAGCCAGTCTGGCGGGAGAACTTTGTCACCGACAACGGCAATCACATCCTCGATATACGCAACCTGCAGATCAGCAACCCGGTCGAATTTGAAAGCCGCTTCAACCAGGTGGCCGGCGTCGTAACCGTCGGCTTGTTTGCCAACCGGCCGGCCGATGTAATCCTGCTGGCTGACGACAATGGCATAAAGCGCATGGACCGCCGCTGAACCAGCGGTTTGCCTGGCGCAAAAAAAAACGGCCCGCTGTATGCGGGCCGTTTCATATCTGGCTGGGGGACTAGGATTCGAACCTAGGTTCTCGGAGTCAGAGTCCGATGTCCTACCGCTGGACGATCCCCCAGTGGGTGGGACGCATTATAGACCGGTCGAAAATTAGCGCTTCGAGAACTGGGTTGCACGACGGGCTTTGCGCAGACCGACCTTCTTGCGCTCAACTTCGCGGGCATCCCGGGTGACATAGCCAGCCTTGCGCAACTGGGGGCGCAGGCTTTCGTCGTAAGCCATCAGCGCGCGGGTCAGACCGTGGCGGATTGCGCCAGCCTGGCCGGTAGTGCCACCACCAGCAACATTCACATTGACGTCAAACTGGCCTTCGAGCTGGGTCAACTCCAGCGGCTGCCGGACGATCATGCGGGCGGTCTTGCGGCCGAAAAACACATCGATCGGCTTGGAGTTGATGGTGATATCACCATTGCCACGACGAATGAATACCCGTGCGGTGGATGCCTTGCGGCGGCCGGTGCCATAAAACTGGGTGGACTGAGTAGCCATCTGTAGTGGTGCCTGCTGGGTCTGGTTATTGGAAATTACAGCTTGAGGACTTCAGGCTGCTGAGCTGCGTGCTCATGCTCGGAACCGGGGAATACGCGCAGCTTCTTGAGCATCGTCGCACCGAGGCTGTTCTTGGGCAGCATCCCCTTCACGGCCTTGGTAATGGCACGTTCCGGGTGCTCCTGCATCATCTTGCCGAGAGCGATGGTCTTCATGTTGCCGACATAGCCGGTGTGGTGGCGATACAGCTTGTCTTTCAGCTTGTTGCCAGTGACCTTGATGTTGGCCGCATTGATGATAACGATGTAGTCGCCCGTATCGACATGCGGCGTAAATTCGGGCTTGTGCTTGCCGCGCAGCCTGTGAGCAACCGCGGACGCAAGGCGACCGAGCGTCTGACCTGTGGCATCCACCACATACCAGCCGCGCCGCACCTCATGAGATTTGGCAGAAAACGTGCCCATTCGACACCTGTATTTAAATGCCTCGGCTGGATCCGGCAAACCGGACGGCCTCGGCGAGGGCCGCAAAGTGTATGCGGGCCGGCGGTTTTTTTCAAATCTGCTCGCCATGAACCCCGATTCGGGGCCGTACAGGCCGGTCTGGCGGCCATTGGCAGCCCCGGCTGGCGGGCTACTCGACCGGCAAAACCGCACGCCGGCCCAGGGATTGGTCCCGGTATTCGCTCGGCGACAGTCCTTCCCAGCTGCGAAATGCCCGGGAAAAGCTGCTGACATCGGCAAAACCCAGCAGGTAGGTCACCTCGCTGACCGAATGCAGTCCCTGGCGGATATAAAGCTGTGCCAGCTCCTGTCGAGTCTCATTGAGCAGGTTCCGGTAGCTGGTGTTGCGGGTCGCCAGCTTGCTCTGCAGGGACCGGTCACTCATGTTCAGCCGCGCCGCGACCTTCTCTTTACTGCACTCCCCCGAAGGCAGCAGTTCAATGAACAGGGCGCGCACCCGCGCGATGATGTCATCGCGGTCCATCCGCGCCAGCAGGGCCATCACCACGGCATCGTTCTGTCGAGCGAGTTCGGCATTGGCGGCCGGCAGTTCCACGTTCATGTCGCGCAGATCGATGATCAGGCTGTTGGTAGGACAGCCATAGACGACCGTCGTACCAAAGAACTGCTCAAAGCGCTGCGCCTTCTCGCGCGGCCGTGGGCGACTCAGACATACGGATAAGGGGACAAAATCCGGGCGATAGATTTCACGTATGAAGCGCACCGCCGTAGCCATCCAGGCGTCCTGCGGATAGTACTGTTGCCGGTCGATGGTCGGTGCCATCACCAGCCGGTACTCCGTTGCCGTACGTTCCATCTGGCAGTCAGCATTGGTACTGACCAGCCGGAAATAGCGCACCACCCGCCGGCAGAACGATTCGAGCGTACTGCTCGCCAGCAACGAGAAGCCCAGCGCATGCAGCGAGGTGGCGTGCACGAACTCGGCAATGGACAGGCCAAACGAGGGATCGTCAGTCGCTGCATCTGCCAGCTCGTAGACGCGGGTCATGGCGGCAGCAGGAAAGCGCGTGGTGGGAACCCGGGCTGCAGTCAGATCAATGCCGGCGGTATTGAAGATCGCCCGGCTGTCGAGACCGCGCGCATCCAGAGCCTGAGCAACAGCAACTGCCCAGCCGGCAATGATGTGCGGATCTCTGGTCTCCTGCAGCTCCACGGCGGCGCCTCCCGGGTGACTATGCCAATAGTCGAGCCCGGTCGACGGAAACACAAGCCTGCTTAAAAGGCGCTGACGCCGGTAAGTTCTTTGCCTACCACCAGTTGGTGCACCGACTCCGTGCCTTCATAGGTGATCACGCTCTCCAGGTTGAGCATATGACGCACTGGCACATACTCGGCGCTGATTCCGCCGCCGCCCAGCATATCGCGACAATCCCGGGCGATATCCAGCGCCATCCGCACATTGTTCCACTTGGCCAGCGACACCTGGGTAGGGTGCAGACGCCCTGCGTCCTTGAGCCGCCCCAGACGCAAGGCCAGCAACTGGGCTGTAGTGATGCGCCGCGCCATGTCGGCAAGGCGCACCTGGATCAATTGCTTGTGGGACAGCGGGCTGCCAAACAGATGCCGGCTCTCGGTGTACGCCAGCAGCTCCCTGAGGCAGGCCTGAGCGCTGCCGATCGGGCCCCAGCTGATGCCATAACGCGCCTGCGTAAGGCAGCTCAACGGACCACGCAGACCGGTCACGCCGGGCAGCAGACTGGCCTCTGGAACGCGCACATTGTCGAAGAACAATGCCGAGGTCACCGAAGCCCTGAGTGACATCTTGTTCTCGATCTCCGGTGCGGCAAAGCCTGGCATATCCCGCTCGACCAGAAAGCCCTTGATGCCTTCATCGGTATTCGCCCACACCACTGCAACATCGGCGATGGTGCCATTGGTGATCCACATCTTGGAACCGTTCAGCACCCAGTCACCGCCCTGACGCCGGGCGTGTGTCTTCATGCCGGCCGGGTCAGAACCACCGTGAGCTTCGGTAAGACCGAAACAGCCGATGGCCTCACCGCGCGCCATCGCCGGCAACCAGCGATCCTTTTGCGCATCCGACCCGAAGGCATGAATCGGGTACATCACCAGACTGCTCTGCACCGAGACAAAGCTGCGCAGTCCGCTGTCACCACGCTCGAGCTCCTGACAGATCAGCCCGTAGGCGACACTGTTCAGACCGGCACAGTCGTAGCCGTCGATACTGCTGCCAAACAGGCCGAGTGCAGCAATCTCCGGAATCAGCTCCTGCGGGAAGCGGTGCTGCTCAAAGCACTCACGAATGACCGGTAGCACGCGGTCATCAACAAAACGGGCCACGGTGTCCTGCACCAGCGCTTCTTCTTCGCTGAGCTCCGAGCGGACATCAAAGAGATCGAGCGGGTCGAGCACCCGGCCCGTGCTGGCCTGTGAACTGCGCCCGGGAACCGCATCTGGCTGGCTTGGCGACTTGACCATGATCATATGTCCTGCTTGCTGCAGCGAAAATATCATTTCTAGCAAAGCAGGGGAGCTGCCCGTTATGCGGTTTGCGCCGCTGCATTGGCCGAAGCGGCCGGGGCGTGCCACTCCGCGCTAGTATCTGCCGGTCAGCCCCGCTGCATTGAGGCTCGCATGGATATCCCGACATCTTCCCCGGCAAGTGGTGCACAGCTGTTGCTCCCAGCCGTCATGCCATTGCCCGGCCAGCTGGTACTCGAAACCGCCGACCTGCTCGCCGCCCGTGATCACCTGTCGAGGTTTCTGTGGCCACATTCGGTAATTCCCACCGAGCGGCGGCCGCTGGTTGCCTTCCGCCATTGCAGCGCCAGCATCGGGCAGATCTCCATCCACGCGCTGCACTATGGCGCTGCGGTAAAGATCGAAGCGCATCCGGATGACTCCTACCTGTTCCTCGTGCTGCTGCATGGCGCCGGCACGCTCAGCCAGGACGGATTCAGCGGACCGTTGAGTCCGCAGATCATCCGGGCCATGAACCCGACCGGACCGGCCACCATGCGTTTTGTGGCAGGCGAGGTAAACCTGACGCTGCGCATCCCCGTAGCACTGCTGCATGCATGGCTGGAGGAAACCACCGGACAGCGCGCCACAGTGCCGGTGCGCTTCGAACAGCCATCGGACCCAGGCAGTGGTAACGCATCCGGCCTGCGACGCTTCCTGGGCTTCCTGTGCACGGAGTTCGAGCAACGTACAACCGGCATCGTCAGCAGCCCTACCGTTTGCCGGCAACTGGAACGAACGCTGATCAGCCTGGTGATGATGGAATTACCGCATAACTACAGCGAAGCGCTGGATGCCGAGCGTACGGGGCCGGCACCGGTCCATGTTCGCAGCGTCGAGCAATACATCAGGAATAACGCCGACCAGCCGATCACACTGCATGACCTGGCCGCGATTGCGGGCGTCAGCGAAAGAACGCTGCAGGTCGGGTTCCGGCGCTTCAGGCACACCACGCCGATGGAATATCTGCGCGACTATCGGCTGGAACTCGCGCACCAGGGACTGGTTGCAAGCACGAGCGGCGGGCGCAGCGTGACAGACATCGCCCTGGCCTGCGGCTTCAATCACCTCGGGAAGTTCGCCAAGTGCTATCGCGCACGTTTTGGCGAAACGCCCTCGGAGACCAGACGCCGGGCATTGCCCGCATCCGGTTAAATATCCCGCCGGTTACCCCAACGCGTGCGGGTTGAATTGATGAAGTTCGCATCAACCTTCGGCACCTTGCCCTGCTTTGCCATGTCGACAAATACCTTGAGTGCCGCTTCCACGAACGGCGCCGGCACCGCGGTCAGGATCTGACAAGCGTCCTCGGTGAACGCCACTTCGCTGTCGAGGGTGTTCGCCATCTGGTAGATCCCGGGCAGGCCCATGCCCTTGTTCCTGGGGACCGGCACATGGAAAGGTTCGCCGTGACGGACAAACCAGAATTCCTTGCCGCCACGAAAACCATAGGAAATCGGCATATCCGGAAATACTTGTCGCTCGATCAGCT
This sequence comes from uncultured Gammaproteobacteria bacterium, assembly GCA_963698405.1. Classification (GTDB taxonomy): domain Bacteria; phylum Pseudomonadota; class Gammaproteobacteria; order Steroidobacterales; genus SHZI01. Next base: position 11,632 of record CAVOQT010000004.1, on the reverse strand, counting down.
TCTGCTTGAAGCTTTCCGGCATCAGGATGTTCTTCACCTTGAGCGCCAGATAGTCTTCCACCAGTTCACGCGCAGCAAAACGTACCGGCTGATATTCAAAACGGCCATCAAGCTCGCATTCAAAGATCTGGAATGCGCCTTTGATCAGCAGCGGGAAGTCAGGATCATCCCGGAACTCCGGTGTCGGCGTCTGCATCAATTCGAAGGGCACATCGCGCATCTTCTCTTCAGGGGGCACGCCCGGGTAACCGAGATCCACCACCGTCTGCAGCAAGGGCCGATCGAACTCGATCCAGTGCAGCGCGCATTTTCCCGTGCGCCGCAGGTTGGTGGCAGTATTGGAACTGGCGCGACTGACCAGCAACATCGAATGCTCCTCGCTGATGCCCAGCGGGAACAGCAAGGAGTACGGCCCGATGCTCGTGATGCCAGCCTCATTCTTCGTGGTGATCAGCGCAAACGGCATCGGGAAGAAGGCCGACGACTGGTAGAAGTTGTCCCGGATCGAAACCGGAACCAGCGGATCGTCCACAGTCGTTTGTGTTGCTACAGCATTCATCAGGGCACTCTCTAACTACCGCAAACCAGCTGTGCGGATGCTGGCCAACAGTATAGGAACCCCGGTCGCTGATCGACCCTGACCGGCACACGGCTGACCACACAGCAAACGCGGGAATGGCACGCCAGGCCTGCTCTAACTGGCGCGATATACCCCGGGGGGCCTCAGCAGCCAGTACGCGACAATCGCTACCGCACCCAGCAGGACGATCTGCCCGAAGGCCAGAAAACCGGCTGTCGACGCAGCCAGCGCCAGCCCCCGGCAGATATTGATCAGCGCATGCCAGATCGCGACCATCAGCACGCTGCGCGTGGCGTCGTAGAGGAAGGTGCACCAGATCGCGGCCGACAGTATTCCGGCAGAGAAGCCCAGCCACATACTCCAGCTGAACTCAGGCCGGATCAGAAATGCAGGCAGATGCCAGAACAGCCAGAACGGAAACAGCACCAGCGTCGCCGACAGCGGACCACGACGGTCACGCAAGTCAGCCAATGCAACGCCACGCCAACCCGGCTCTTCGCCGATCCCGCGCAGAATGCCACCGAGCAGAATCAGTTCCAGCAGTCTGCCGCCTGCGGCGACTTCACGCAGCAGGACGCCGGACAGCAATTGCTCTACCTCGCCCGTCATCAGTAGTGCAGCGATCAACACCGCAAAAGGCGAAACGAGCGCAAACAGGAACCAGCCAGCCGGCACCCGCCAGCGACACAGGCTGGCCAGCAATTGCATCACGCCGGCGCGGCCGCGGGTGGTGGCCAGTACAGTGACAGCAGCCGCGAAAGGACCAAAGCCCGCCAATGCTTCGAGCCCCGCCAACGCATGCGTATCAGAAGCACCCCGGGTAGCGATCAGCATGGGCACTTCGATGGCCCAGGTATACAGATAGGCGAGCAGGAAATAGGCCTGCAGCGGATACCGGACCAGGAAAGCCGTCACGCTGACAAAACGCGAGAACTCATGAGCAGGGAGTATAAGGCGCGGCAACCACTGCAGCAGCACGCGGCCGGGCAACGTGATGTCCGTCATATAACCACTTCCGGACCAGCACCTGGTCTGCAACTTGTGTGACCGTTGCCCATCACCGATTGCTGCTTTATGGCGAAATCACCGCACAGGCAAGCCACATACGTAACCTCGGTAGGTTAGCGATGCATTGCCGAGGTATTTTCATTGCATCTGTTTGCGTTAATCGCCGCTACGGCCATCGCCCCGATTGAGGTCACGCCAACCATCAGGCCAGGAACGGGCCTGTTTGCCATGTGCGTGTTTGGTCTGGCCGCATTCTCGATGCTGATAGCCGTCGAGCGCAGCCGCGCGGCGACTTCATCACTGAACCGCATTACCTGGATACTGATCCAGGGCACAGCCCTGTCTTTCGGCGCATGGGCGGGTATTTTCTCCACCATGTTCGGCTTCTCGGTACCTGCCGACATACAGGCCAGTTATGGCGATGCGCTCCTCGCCTTGCTGTGTGGAATACCCGTATTTACTGCCACCGCATGGCTGATCAGCAACGGGCAGAACCGTCTGGTCACGCTGCATGCCGGTGCGGCGCTCATGACGCTCGGCATGAGCATCACCTCCGCCATTGCTATCCATGCACTGCACATCGGCACGCAGACACAACACACCCTCATGAGCGCACTGATCGGCCCTATCGCAGCATACTTCTGGATCTTTGCCGGCCTGTTTGTCGCCCTGCGTCTCAGGAAACCGAATCACTCGCGCCGCTATCAAGGCACCATTGCCGCCCTGATGATCGGCATGGGGTTCACCGGACTCATCATGGGTATCATCTCCGGCACCTCGTTCGTCATTACAGCCCCGCAAAACGGCCTGAATTATCTGGGCGATCCGGCTTTTATCCCGTTCATCATCGCACTGGTAGGCGTTATTGCCGTCGCTGTCCAGATCGGCAGCGGCATCGAAGCCGGATACTCCCGCATGGCAGCTTCATTGCGGAAAGCGGAAAGCCAGGCCGCATTGATCATCGCCTCCATGCGTGATGCTCATCTGAGCGTGGATTCGGAGATGATCATCAGATCATTCAATCCGGCCGCAGAAAAATTGCTGGGATACACCGCAGCAGAGGTAATCGGACAAAACGTACTGATACTCATCCCGGAAGGCCAGCGATCTGCGGTCAGGTCCGATATGGCCAGCACACCACCGACGCAATGGAAGTCCACCACACAGGCAAGTTCGGAAGTCAAAGGGCGGTGCAAGAACGGCGAGATCATCCCGGCTGAACTCACCCTGAGCATTGTCCCGACAGATGGTGCACCCTGGTTCAGCGTAGTGCTGCGCGACCTGCGCGAACGGCAGGCACAGGAACAGGAGACCAGACGCCTTGCTGCTGCTGTAGCGCATAGCGCCGACGGGATCACCATCCTCAACAAAGACGGCATCGTGCTCTATGCAAACCCGGCCTATGAACGGATGATGGAAGTAAGCGCTGCGCAGATAGTCGGAAACCGGGCGGGCAGAACCCGGACAGCAAAAAGTGACCCGGCATTGCTGCAGGACATGCTGGACAACATTGAGAGGGGTCGGGCATGGAGCGGTCGCGTGCTAAAGGATACTCCGGGGAAAGGCTTGCTGGACATCGAGGTCACCGTCTCTCCGCTCCGTGATGAATCCGGCGCGTGCAACAGCTATGTCATCGTCAACCGGGACATGACCGAGAAGCGCTGCCTGGAGCAGCAACTGCTGCAGTCACAAAAACTGGAGTCCATTGGCCAGCTGGCGGCAGGCATCGCCCACGAAATCAATACGCCAGCCCAGTTCGTCGGCGACAACGTACGCTTCATCCGCGAGTCGTTCGGCGAGATCAGGCAGCTGCTCGATACGCTGACCGGCTTGGCGGAAGACCGCCATGACGACATGATTCCGGTGGCCGATCTCGCTGACATCATCCACAAAGCCGATATCGGCTACCTGATGACAGAGATACCTGCAGCCATCAGCCAGTCACTGGAGGGCATCGGGCGGGTCGCAAATATCGTCGGGGCAATGAAGAGCTTCTCGCACCCTGGCCAGGATATTACGCTGGTCAATATCAATCGTGCGCTGGAAAACACGGCCACCGTTGCATCCAGCGAGTGGAAACTCCTGGCAGATATACGGTGGCAGCTGGATGAGAATCTGCCGGAAGTGCCGTTACTGCCCGGCGAGTTCAATCAGGTAATCCTGAACATGGTGGTCAACGCCGCCCATGCCATTGCCGAAACCGGCAAGACTGACGAGAAGGGCACGATTACCATCGGCACTGCACTGACCAGCACGCATGCCGTCATCACCATCGCAGATACCGGTGCCGGCATACCGGCAGCCGTCGTAGACCGCGTCTTTGATCCATTCTTCACCACCAAGAAAATCGGCAAGGGCACAGGTCAGGGTCTTGCAATTGCCCACAACGTGATCGTTGGCAAGCACAAGGGCCGAATCAGCGTGGAAAGCACTCCCGGTCAGGGCACCTGCTTCACCATACAGCTGCCACTCACACAGGCCGTCGCAGTCGCCGCCTGAGAATTCAGCGCTTCTCCACACTGACAGCCTGCGCACGATTCGGCTTCTGCAGCGCTGCAAAGATTGCCGGCGGCGAATGGTGTGATTCGGTAACGATCACCCCGGTGTCATGCAGCGCATCCTGAATCGCCGCAGAGATCGAATGCAGCGGGGCACCACCACCCTCACCCATACCCTTCGCGCCGTTGTAGCTGAACGGTGAGGGCGTCTGGATGCTGCCGTAGATGATGTCCGGGATGTTCAGCGAGGTGATCGGGCAGTAGTCGCTGAAGGTATTGGTCAGCAGATTGCCGGTCTCGTCGTAGTTGAAGCTCTCCATCAGCGCCGCACCGATGCCGTGACTGGTGGCGCCATGCACCTGGCCGGCAACGATCTGCGGATTGATGACGGTGCCGCAGTCGTCCACTGCCGCATAGGCGAGAATCTGCGCTCTGCAGGTTTCGCGACTCACCTCGATAACAGCGATGTGCAGCTGGGCGGCATAGGTCAGCGTGAGATTGCCAAACTTGCGCTTCGTATCCGGCACGCTGAACGGCGGACGGTACACGTGGCGGATGTTGAGCGTCACATCGGCCAGGCTCGCATCCAGCATCGCATTGTTGTTGTTGATGACGTTGCTCAGCTGCCAGTAGCCGACTGCCTTGTCGGTGCCGCGAACCCGCACTTCCGGGCCCTGCGCACCGGTGCCGAACTCCAGCTGGTCTTCCGCTGGCTTCGAGCAGGAAGGCCGCCAGCTTGCGCATCTCCGCCTTCATCTTCTGGCAGGCGCCATGCACGGCCGACAGGCCGGTGACAGCAAACTGGCTGGCGTAGGTGCCCGAGTGGCCTACGAAGGTATTCCAGGCCGTATCAAAGCCCGGACGCACCTGCACCATTGAAGGATCGATGCCGAGTTCGTCGGCCACCACCTGCGAGGTGGCCGTCTCATGGCCCTGGCCCGATGGGCCGGTACCCAGGCAAACGATCAGCGCGCCATCGAAGTCCAGGCGCATGGTGCAGACCTCTGCATTGCCCGAAAACGGCAGATGCTGGTTCATGATCTGTGCCTGGCCGAAATTATTGGTGCCGGAGTCCAGCGTGGTACCGATGCCGATGCCGATCAGCCGGCCTTCAGCACGCGCCGCGACCTGCAGCTTCTGCCACTTGTCCCAGTCGACGAGCTGCCTGGCCTTGGCCAGCATCGCCGGATAGTTGCCGGAATCGTAGACACAGCCATTCGGCGTCTCGTAGGGAAACTCCGTGATGTAGTTGCGCAGCCGCATCTCGTCGGCCGGTATACGCAGTTCGTGCGCGCAGATGTCGACGATGCGCTCCATGAACCAGAGCTGCTGCATCCGTGAGTAGCCGCGATTCGGCACCACCGGGCACTTGTTGGTCACCGCCTGGGTAAAGTCGATACGGATATTGCGCAGCTTGTAGGTGGCCGGCAGCACCTGCGACCAGATCACGCAACCCAGGGGCTCATAGCGCGTGTAGGCGCCGCAATCATCGATATGCCGCGAACGGACCGCGGTGATCACGCCCTGCTTGTCGAGGGCCACCTCGGTATCGCGGAAGGTCCGTTCATTGCCATGCCCGCCGGCGAGCATGTGTTCGGTGCGGAGTTCCGCCCACTTGACGCGCCGGCCGCCGGCCTTCTTCGATGCCAGGGCAGCCAGTGCCATGTACACGTAGTTCCAGATCTTGTTACCGAAGCTGCCGCCTATATCGTAGGTGCGGATACGCACCTGATCGACCTTCAGCCGCAGACCGGGAGCCAGCAACTGCTGGGCAAAACCGGGAAAGGAATTGTTGCAGAGGAAATCGACAGTGCCCTGGCGGGTCCATTCAGCCACGCAGGCACTGCCTTCCAGCGGTGTGCTCGCATAGCGATGAAAATGCAGATGCGGAATGCGCACCACATGGGCAGCATCGCGGAAAGCCTGCTCCACATCACCGTATTCGTAGACGCCATGCCAGGTGCGGTTGGTTCCCGCCGCCTCGTGCAGGATGATCTTGTCGGTGAGCGCCTCCTCGGCATCCACCACTGCATCCAGCATCTCGTAATCGACGTTGATCAGCTGGCCCGCATCCATCGCGAGCGCCGGCGAGGTCGCCGCAATTGCCGCCACCGGTTCGCCCTGGAAGATCACCTTGTCGATGGCCAGCGGCAGGTCGCGGATCTTGTCGCAGGGCTCGGGGCCAAGCTGCATGAAGGGATCGCACTGCTCGGCGATGTCCTTGCCGGTCAGCACGCAGACCACACCAGGCAGCGCTTCGGCTTCCGTGGTGTCGATGCTGAGGATGCGTGCATGGGCATAGGGGGAGCGGAGGATGTAGAGATGCAGCATCCCCGCGCCGAGTTCATCGTCGGTGAAAAGACCGTGCCCGCGAATGAGCCGCTCGTCTTCCTTGCGCCGCAAGGAGGTTCCCACCCAACTCATGATGCACTCCCTCGCTCCTGCATGGCCTCAGCTCGCCTGACCCGGCGACAGCGCCGCCTGAATGGCATCGATCAGACGCTGGATGTCTTTCTTGGCAATCGGCCGGATCAGCCCGCCGGCCAGCGCGACCAGCTTGCCGAACATGCTGAGATCGCCCTCCCACTTGACCCGTGTACCGCCGTCATCCAGCGCTTCGAGGTCGAAGGAGGTCAGCATGTTGAAGGCACTGCCCATCACCTTGCCCTTGCCGCTGTAGGCAGCGCGACGCGGCGCCTCCTCGCCTTCCAGAGCCAGCGTGACGACTGCCGAACCGCGGATCTTGCCGACCCCGACTTCAACCGTCACATCAGTGGCGCCATCATCCCTGGCCTCAAGGCTTCGGTAAGTCGGCAGCAGGGGCGCAAACTTCTGCGGATCAGCGAGCAAGTCATAAACTTCCTGCGGCGATGCGGTCACCGTGAACTCGCCATCGAACTTGATACCCATCTAGCCATCCCCCCGCAGCTCGGTGGCAGCCGCTTCTATCGCCTTGAAGATATTCTGATAACCGGTACAGCGGCACAGGTTGCCCTGGATCGCCTTGCGGATGTCTTTGGCGCTCGGCTCGGGATTGCTTGCGAGCAGCGCATGAGCAGACATCAGCATGCCAGGCGTGCAATACCCGCATTGCAGGCCATGGTGTGCCGAGAAAGCTTTCTGCAAGGCGTGCAACTCGCCATCTTTCTCCAGACCTTCAACGCTGAGAATCTCGCCACCGTCGGCCTGAACCGCCAGCACCGTGCAGGATTTCACGGGTGCGCCATTGAGCTGCACCGTGCAGGCACCGCAATAGGTGGTGTCGCAGCCGATATGTGTGCCGGTCAGACGCAATTCCTCGCGCAGGAACTGCACCAGCAGCAGTCGAGGCTCAACTTCACGGCTATACAACTGCCCGTTGACGGTTACCTCGATCGGCACCCGCTCGATGGCCTCAGTAATACTCATGACTTACCTCGACTGTCTCGCCGTGACACCGGCGCTTCGCGGTCTCTATGCCGCGCTTGACCAGTACATTGATGATCGAATTCTTGAAGGCGATGGAGCCGCGCTGGTCTTCAACCGGATCGCTCTCCGCCACCGCTGCGTCTGCCGCGCGCGCCAGCAGTGCCGCACTCAGCGTCTTGCCCTTGAGTTCGGCTTCGGCTCCGCGCGCATGAATGGTGGTCAGCCCGGCCGAACCGATGGCGATGCGCACATCCTCACACTGCTCGCCCTTCAGGCTGAGCTGCACACCGACCGAGATGGTCGGATAGGCGGGCGCACAACGCTTGAAGCCCACATAGGCACCGGCACTGCCTTTGGCCGGCATGGCAAAACTGATTCCGGTGATCAGCTCACCGGGCTTGAGCTGCGTGACATAGAGATCTTCCACGAAGCCATCCACGGGCAGCTCGCGCACACCGCCGGGCCCATGGGTGTACACGCGGGCATCCAGCGTGGTCAGCAGCACCGGCCAGTCACAGCTCGGATCACCGGAGGCCAGCGAACCACCGATGGTGCCGCGGCTACGCACCTGGTTGTCAGCGATGCCGTTGGCGCAATCGCCAACGATCGGCAGCAGCTTTGCCAGCGGTGAGCGGGCGATGCGCGCGTGCGTAGCCAGCGCACCTATACGCAGCACGCCGGCAGTATCCTGTGCGATGCCGTCCATACCAGGTATGCGGGCGATATCGACCAGATCGGTGACTTCACCGAAGCGCATCTTTAGCCAAACCAGCAAACTCTGGCCGCCGGCCAGGGCGCGGGCACCTTCACCCAGCTCGGTCAACCGCCTGATGGCCGCATCGATTGACGCAGCCCGGTGATAGCGAAACGGCGCAGGATACATGCTGGTTTCTCCCCTTCCGGATTGATAACACGAGCCTGCCCTTCGATCTATCCGCCTGCGCGTGCGGCTAACAGATTTGCCCAGAATGGGAACTCTGCGCTGCTCGTGAGTGACTATGCTGAATACTTGGGTTATTGATTACCCATGATTCTGAATCGGGTCTGTGCAATGGCGCTCAACCTACAGGATTACTACCTGCCGGACAGCCTGCAGGAAGCTGGCGAACTGCTGCAGCGCTTCGGTGCCGGAGCGATGGTCGTGGCCGGCGGTACCTTTGTACACGGACTCGAAGTCCGGGGACTGCTGGCGGAAACAGTTGCCCTCATCGATATCAGCCGGCTCGGACTGCGCGGCATCAGCAAGCACAGCAACGGCAATATCTCGCTGCAGGCACTCACCACGCTTGGCGAAGTTGCCAGTGCATCGCTCATCAGTACAAACCCGGCCTTCGCTTGTATCGGCGATGCACTCCACTATCCACCACGCCAGATACTCAATGTCGGCACCGTCGGCGGTTGCGTAGCAGCAGCGGCTCCGCTTTACGACCTGCCGGCCGCCTTTCTGGCCCTCGATGGACAGGTACAGGCCAGCCTGGCAGGCCGGCAGCGTGTCATCCCGCTGGACGATTTCTTTGTCGGCCTGTTTGAAAGCGCACTGCAACGCGGGGAGTTGATCACCGCTATCGAGCTTCCGGTACCTGCACCACGCACCGCCAGCGCCTTTCTGAAGCTCGAAACGAATGCCAACGATCTGTCCATCCTCAATGTCGCCGTACGGCTGACGCTGGACAAGGCCGGTCAGTGCACAGATTGCCGCATCATTCTCGGTGGCGGTGTCGGTGAAACCTATGTACGCGCAAACGGTGCGGAAGCAGCGCTGCGCGGACAAGCCGCCGGCGAAGCGAGCTTTGCAGCGGCCGCCGCAGCGGTCACCGATGACTTCGAAGCCGTGGAAGATCACCGTGCATCAGCCGCCTACCGGCGCCATATCGCCCAGGTCTATGTGCGCCGCACACTGGCAACAGCCCTGACACGGCTGGGCTGAGACAGGAAAGTACAGATGAAAACCATCGCATTGCAGATCAACGGCGCAACGCACGAAGTGTCGATCGAAGCCGACGAAACCCTGCTGCAAGTACTGCGCAACCGGCTGGACCTGACCGGCACCAAGAAAGGCTGTGACTCCGGCGGCTGCGGCTGCTGCTCGGTGCAGGTGGATGGCAAGGTCGTTTACTCCTGCATGATGTATGCAGCCGGCGCAGCCGGCAAAGCCATCACCACCATCGAAGGACTGGGCAACGGCGGTGAAGCGCTGGATCCGCTGCAGCAGGCCTTCATTGATGCCGGCGCGGTGCAGTGCGGTTACTGCACATGCGGCATGATCATGAATGCCAGCGAACTGCTCGCCACCACCAAAAATCCCGACGAAGACCAGATCCGGCATGCGATCGCCGGCAATCTGTGTCGCTGCACGGGCTACACCAAGATCGTCGATGCCATCAAGCTGGCGGCAACGCGGATCGCCGGCTGAGCGATGGAGCAACAGACATGAGCCTGATTGGAAAAAGCCCGCTTCGTCCCGACGCCTTCGACAAGGTCACCGGCGGCAAGGCCTTTCCGGTCAACATCAAGGTGCCGGGCATGCTGCACGCCAAGCTGTTGCGCAGCCCCTACCCGCACGCCCGCATTCTCAGCATCGACACCAGCGCCGCCGAGCAGTTGCCAGGCGTGAAGGCCGTGCTGGTGCCGGCCGAAGTACCGAAGCGCAAGTTCACGCCGGTATATTTCGTACCCACCAATGCCGGCAGCATGGTGCAGGACATGCTCATCATGAGCGATACCGTGCGCTTCGCCGGCCAGCCGGTGGCGGCGGTGGCAGCGACCTCGCTGCGCATCGCCGAGCAGGCCATCGAACTGATCGAAGTCGAATACGAAGAATTGCCGACCGTCTTCGATCCCGAGGAAGCGATGCAGCCGGGTGCACCGCAGTTGCACGAACATGCTGCAAACAACGTGGCCGTGAATCCGGTGATCGGCTTCGGCGATCTGGACAAGGGCTTTGCCGAAGCAGACCACATCTTCGAGGGCGTCTACAGCAGCCACCGGGTACACACCTGTTACATGGAACCGCGCGTGTGCGTGGTGGACTGCGACAGGCAGGGCAATTTCACCGTGCACTCCTCGACGCAGCACCTGTTCGGTCTGCGTGAAAAGCTGGCCTTCGCGCTGGAGATCCCGGAGAGCAAGGTGCGCGTCATCAAGTCGCCGTATATCGGTGGCGGCTTTGGCGGCAAGCTGGACATGGGCTATATCGAACCGGTGGCGGCCCTGCTGAGCAGAAAGACCGGCCGCCCGGTGCGCATCGAGCAGACGCGCTACGAAGACTTCATCACCACCGCCCGGCACCCGATCAAGGTCTATCTGAAGACCGGCGTGAAGAAAGACGGCACCTTCACCGCCCGCCACGCGAGGAGCATCCTCGACACCGGCGCCCATGCGACCCACGGCGCAGAAGTCATCAACGTGCACGGCGTGTTCGGCCTGCTGATGACCTATCGCTGCCCGAACAGCAAGTGGGAAGGCTATACGGTCTACACCAACAACATGATCGGCGGCGGCTATCGCGGCTACGGTTCGCCACAGGCCTGTTTTGCCGCCGAATCGCAGATCGACGAGATCTGCGACCAGCTGAAACTCGATCCCATCGAATTCCGGCGCAAGAACGCCTGGCATGCCGGCGAACCGCATCCGATGATTCCGGGCCTGACACTGGACAGCTATGCCTTCGACGAATGCCTGCAAAGCGGTGCCGAGCGCATCGGCTGGTCGAAGCGCAAGAAGCCGGACAGCGGCAAGCGGCACAAAGAAGCGCGGCATGGGCTTTGCCTGTCAGCCGCTGTGGGTCAGCGGCTGCATCGGCTTCCCGGATATCTACGAGCACTCGGGCGCCATCATCAAGCTCAACGCCGACGGCACTGCCGATCTCGCCACCGCCACGATGGACATAGGCTCCGGTCAGATCACCACGCTCTGCCAGATCGCGGCTGAAGAACTCGGCCTGCCGATGGAAGCCGTGCACATGGTGCAGCGTGCCGATACGACCACCGTACCGGTGGATGCGCCCACACACGCCAGCCGGGCAACCTACAGCTCCGGCAATGCCGTGCTTGCAGCGGCGCGAACCGTACGCGAACGGCTGCTCAAGGTCGCCGGCATCATGCTCGACATCAGCCCGGATCAGCTCAGCGTCGCGGAC
>CAVOQT010000003.1:0-79379 GCA_963698405.1 uncultured Gammaproteobacteria bacterium | reverse complement strand
TCCAACCGGATGCTCGATACCACGCTGGCGCTGATCAACGCCCGATGACGAGCAAAGTGCTGCGGATGGCCGACCTGAGCGTCGCCGGCAAGCGGGTGATGATCCGGGTCGACCTGAACGTGCCCGTCAAGGACGGGCGCGTGAGCAGCGATGCCCGGATCCGGGCAGCCTTGCCGACCATTCGTGATGCGCTGGCGCGTGGTGCTGCCGTGATTCTGCTGTCGCATCTGGGTCGGCCCAAAGAAGGCTGCTTTGACCCCGCGCTGTCGTTGCGCCCGGTCGCAACGCGTCTGTCCGAGCTGCTGGGTCGGACGGTGCCACTGATTCATGACTGGCTGCATGGCTTCGAGATTGCCGGCGGTGAAGTCGTGTTGTGCGAAAACGTGCGCTTCAATCCGGGTGAAAAGAAGAACAGCCCGGCGCTGGCCCGGCAGATGGCGAAACTCTGCGACATCTTTGTCATGGATGCTTTCGGTACCGCGCACCGGGCCGAGGCGAGCACGCATGGCGTAGCCGGTTTTGCACCGGTGGCCTGTGCCGGTCCGCTGCTGATGGCGGAACTCGAGGCGCTGGAGCGTGTACTGCGCAAGCCGGCGCGGCCGGTGGTGGCCATCGTGGCCGGTTCCAAGGTCTCGACCAAGCTGACGATCCTGAAATCGCTGGCGAAGCAGGTCGACCAGCTGATCGTCGGCGGCGGCATCGCCAATACCTTTCTGGCTGCGGCCGGGTATCCGGTCGGCAAGTCGCTTTGCGAGACCGACCTCATTCCGGAAGCGCGGCGCCTGGCGGGCAAACGGCAGCGTGCGGCTATTCCCCTGCCGGTAGATGTAGTGACCGGCAAGGCAGTATCGGCATCCGCTGCGGCCACGGTGCGTGCGGTCAGCGATGTAGGCCCTGCCGATCTCATCCTGGACATTGGCCCGAAGACCGCAGCCAGCTACGCGAAGCTGCTCAGCAAGGCGGGCACCATCATCTGGAACGGACCGGTCGGTGTTTTCGAACTCGACCAGTTCGGCAAAGGCACGCGGCGGATTGCCGAGGCGGTGGCAAAGTCGCCGGCCTTCAGCGTCGCCGGTGGCGGCGATACGCTGGCGGCGCTCGACAAATATGGCGTGACTGACCGCATCTCCTACGTATCGACTGGCGGCGGCGCCTTTCTTGAATTCCTCGAGGGCGCCACGCTGCCAGCGGTTGCTGCGCTTGAGGCACGGGCCAGAGACGGACGAATCTGAACGGCATGCGTCGAACCAAAATCATCGCCACGCTTGGTCCGTCTACCGACGATCCCGCCACGCTTGCGAAGCTCTTCAAGGCCGGTGTCGATGTAGTACGTGTCAATTTCTCGCACGGGGACTCTGATACGCGCGAGCGGCGGGTACGCGTGGTGCGCGAAGTCGCCGCGCAATGTGGCAAGTACGTTGCAGTACTCGGCGATCTGCAGGGGCCAAAGATCCGCATCCAGCGCTTTCGCGAAGGCCCGGTACGGCTCGTGGAGGGTCAGCCCTTTGTGCTGGATACCGCGATGGATCCCCAGGCTGGCACAGTCGAAGGTGTCGGGGTGGCTTACCAGCAGCTGCCGGATGATGTCAGCAGTGGCGACAACCTGCTGCTCGACGATGGCTTCATCACGCTGGCCGTCGAGCGCGTCAGCGGCACGCAGATTCACTGTACGGTGGTGCAGGGCGGTCAGCTCGCCGACAACAAGGGTATCAACCGGCAGGGCGGTGGCCTTTCTGCGCCGGCGCTGACCGACAAGGATCGTCAGGATCTGGTGCAGGCCGCGGCGCTTGGCGTCGATTGGCTGGCCGTTTCCTTTGTGCGCTGTGCCGAGGATCTGCACGAGGCCCGCGAACTGCTGCACAAGGCCGGTGGCGATGCCCATCTGGTCGCCAAGATCGAGCGTGCCGAGGCGTTGGCCAATCTCGAATCGGTGATCGATGCCTCGGATGCCGTCATGGTTGCCCGTGGCGACCTGGGTGTGGAGATGGGCTATGCGGGCCTGACCGGCCTGCAGAAGCAGATTCTCAAGATGGCCCGGCACCGGCACAAGATTGCGATCACGGCCACGCAGATGCTGGAGTCGATGATCCACAACAAGGTGCCGACGCGGGCTGAAGTTTCCGATATCGCCAACGCTGTGCTGGACGGGACCGACGCGGTCATGCTTTCGGCAGAGACAGCGGTTGGCGAGCACCCGGTCAGGGCAGTGACTTCGATGGCCGAAGTCTGCGTCGGTGCGGAGAGCTACTATCTGACCCTGGGCCGCCCCAACCATCGCATGAATGACAGCTTCGAGCGGGTCGACGAGGCCATTGCGATGGCTGTCATGTATACCGCCAATCACCTGCCGGTGAAGGCCATCATCGCATTGACTGAATCAGGGTCTACGGCGCTCTGGATGTCGCGTATCCGCTCCGACATACCGATCTTCGCCTTTACCCGCCACGAAACGACACGGCGGCGTGTGGTGATGTATCGCGGGGTTTACCCGGTCGCTTTCGATATCACGCATACGGATCTACAGCGTATGTACCAGGAAATTTTCCAGTTGCTGCTCGGTCTGGGGCATGTGAATGTCGGCGATCTGGTGCTGGTTACCAAGGGCGAGTTGTCGGGAATTGCTGGCAGAACCAATTCGATGCAGATCCTGTCTGTCACCAGTCAGTGAGCCGCCCCTCATCAGCGCTCGGCCGGCTGCTGGGCCGTACCACCAGTATCGAGCCACATGAAGTCCAGTCTGTAGTCACGGCGTTCATGCTGTTTTTCTGCGTGCTGGGCGGATATTTCGCCGTCCGTCCGGTGCGCGAAACAATGGGTACGATCCTCGGTTCAGACCGGGTCAGTGACCTGTATGTGATCACCTGGATTGCCTCACTGCTGATCGTCCCCATCTATGGCTGGGCATGTACGCGCTTCCGGCGCAGTGCATTTCTGCCATGGATTTACTTTGTGGTTGCCGGCTCGCTGATCGCGGTTGGCCTGATGCTCGCTGCTGATGAGCAGAACGCCGCCGTGGCGCAGTTTTTCTATGTATGGATCAGCGTGCTGAACCTGTTCATCGTTTCAGTGTTCTGGAGTTTTCTGCTCGAACTGTTCAATGCTGCGCAGACTCAGCGCCTGTTTGGGGTGATTGCGGCGGGCGGGACTAGCGGCGCACTCATCGGGCCGCTGATGACCGATCTGGTGGTGCCCTTCGTGGGCAATTCCGGCGTGCTGTTCATGGGTGCCGGCTTCTTTCTGGTTGCGATCGTGTGTCAGCGTGCGCTGCTCAGGATCTGGGCCAGTGCTCCCACATCCTCCGGTGAGCCGCGTGCGCCCGAACGCCCGATGGGCGGCAATCCATTTGCCGGTTTCACGCTGGTGCTGAAATCGCCTTATCTGCTTGGCATTTCACTGTTCGTCATCCTGCTGGCTTCGGTGAATACCTTTCTGTACTTCGAGCAGTTGCGACTGGTCAGCGAAACCTTTACGGATACGGCCCAGCGCACCCAGGTATTTGCACGTCTCGATTACATCGTGCAGAGCCTGACCATTGTCCTGCAGTTATTCATCACCGGTCGTCTCGCATCACGTATGGGGATTACGGTGCTCCTGACGCTGGTGCCGCTGGTCATGGTCGCCGGTTTCATCGGGCTGGCGGTTGTGAATACCTTCTGGGTTCTGGCGGTGGTGTTTGTAGCGCGGCGCGTCGGTGAGTACGCGTTCATCCGGCCGGGGCGCGAAATGCTCTTCAGCCGTGTAGACACCGAGTCGAAGTACAAGGCCAAGAACCTGATCGATGTGCCGGTCTATCGCGGTGGTGATGCGCTTTCCGCGCAGGTCAAGACGGCGCTTGAGGCCGGTGGGCTGGCCAGTGCCGGTGTTGCCTTGCTGGGTGCGGTACTTGCCGCACTATGGGCGCTGAATGGCTGGTGGTTGGGTCGCCAGGCACGTGCCCGGCAAGCGTCTTCTGGCCTGGATTGAACCCGCGTAGTGCGGCCTCGTTCCTTGTGATGGCATTTTGCCTGTGATTAAGATCGCGTTTAACGATCAGTCAGCGACTTTTCCTGGAATATGCTGCGAATGAGCCGTACGCGCCAACAGCAGATTGCTGCCAACCTTGCCATGGACAGGCAGATTGGACTGGTTCTTCCGGGTGGTGGCGCCCGCGGTGCCTATCAGGTTGGTGTGCTCAAGGCGCTTGCCGAGTTGCTGCCGCGCCGTTCTCCAAACCCCTTTGCAGTGCTCAGTGGAACATCTGCCGGTGCGATCAGTGCCGCGGTGCTGGCGACCCGCGCACGGGTATTCCGGGCGGCAGTCAGTGATCTGGAGCGTGTCTGGGGCAATTTCCGCTCCGAGCAGATTTTCCGTTGTGACTCGGCAACCATGCTGAAAACCAGCCTGCGGTGGATTACGGCGCTGATCTTTGGTGGCCTTGGCGATCAGAATCCACGCGCTTTGCTGGACAACGAACCGCTGTGGGAACTGCTGCGTGCGCGTGTCAATTTCGATGCGATCCAGGATGCGATAGACCAGGGCTATCTCGGTGCGCTGGCGATCACCGCTGCCGGCTACGATTCTGCCCGTTCCGTAAGTTTCTTCCAGGGTACTCCATCGCACCAGTCGTGGGACCGTGTGCGGCGCAAGGGAAGACCCACCACGATTACGCTCGAGCATCTGATGGCGAGCATCGCCGTGCCGATGATTTTTCCACCGGTCCGGGTCGGTCAGGAGTATTTCGGCGACGGCGCAATGCGTCAAGCAACGCCGCTGTCGCCTGCGCTGCGCCTCGGTGCGGAGCGCATCCTGGTCATCGGCGTGCGTAACGAGATCGTCGATCCCCTGCCTGGACTCGGTGAGCAGGTGCCGTATCCGAGCTTCGGCAAGATTGCCGGTTATGTGCTCGATGCGCTGTTCATGGACGGACTGTCGTCAGACCTGGAGAGCCTGACGCGCATCAACCTGATTCTGGAAAAGCTGCCGGGGCGTGTGCTGCAGGGTGAGTTTGGCGTCCTGCACCATACGGACGCGCTGATCATGCTGCCGAGTCGCGATATACGTGAGATCGCCGGCCGGCATCTCGAAGAGATGCCGAAACCACTGCGCCTGCTGATGCGCGGCCTTGGCGCAACCAACTACGGTGGCAGTCAGCTGCTCAGCTATCTGTTGTTCGAGTCCGGCTATACCCGTGAGCTGATCCAGATGGGTTATGAAGATGCGATGGCCCGCCAGAGTGAGCTGATTTCGTTCATGGAGGGTGAGCCGGTACAGGCGCGCGGCGGTATTGCCGGTTGGCGAGATCTCAGCGATGAGTATTCGCAGCGCCTGCGAGTACTGAAGATCGACGAAGCTGCGGTCGCCCGCTGAGGCGATCTGCTCAGGTCAGCAGCAGGCTGCCGAGCCCGAGCACAGCGACAAAGCCAACCAGATCAGTCACGGTAATCAGGATCACTGAGCCGGCAAGCGCCGGATCGATGCGCAGCCGCCGCAGCGCCAGTGGAACGCCGAAGCCCACCGCTGTGGCGATCAGCAAATTGGCTGCCGTCGCTGCTGCAATCACGCCGGCCACCCGCCAGTCACGAAAAAATATCGCGGTAACACCCGCCACCACGGTTGCGCCGAGCAGGGCGTTGATCAGTCCGATCGATAGTTCCCGGCGCAGGAGCGGAGAAGTATTCGAGCCCTGTATACGGCCGAGCGCAATACTGCGGATCATCAGGGTCAGTGTCTGGCTCCCGGCGATACCGCCCAGCGTGGCGACCATCGGCATCAGCACCGCCAGCAGAATTACGTGGCTTATCGTGTACTGAAAAAGGTTGATGACCGCGGCGGTACAGAAAGCCAGTGTCAGGTGCAGTACCAGCCAGACGGCGCGGCGGCGGCTGCTGGTCAGGATCGGTGCGAACATATCGTCATCTTCGTCCAGACCGTCACGTGAGAGGATGTCGTGATCGGCCTGCTCCTGGATCACGTCAACGACATCGTCGACAGTGATTTGTCCGATCAGGCGTCCCGCATTGTCGATGACCGCTGCGGAGACGAGATCGCGGTCCTGGAACTCACGGGCGACCTCAGCCGCACTGCTGGTGGCCTGGATGGCCTCGACAGACGGGTCCATGAGAGCGGTGACAGCAGCTTCCGGGTTGCTGGTCAACAGGCGTGCAAAGGTGAGTACGCCGAGGTACCGGTCGTCCCGGTCGACGACGAATACCGAGTCGGTATTGATCGGCAACTCGCCGCGCATGCGCAGGTAGCGCAGTACGACATCGACGTTGACATTCGGGCGGACGGAAACCGTTTCGGGATTCATGAGGCCGCCGGCACTGTCGGCCGGGTAGGCAAGTACGGCCTGCAGACGTTCCCGGTCCTGAACGGACAGGGATTGCAGAACCCTCTGGATCAGGTTTTCAGGCAGATCCGCGACAAAGTCTGCCAGGTCATCGATATCCAGACCTTCGGTGGCCGCTACCACTTCGTGGCTGGTCATCGCTTCGATTACGCTGGAGCGGACTTCTTCGTTCAGTTCGACGAGGACTTCGCCCTCGTTGTCTTTCGGAACCACCTCCCAGATCACCCGTCGTTCATCGACCGGTAATGACTCGATCAGTCGGGCGATTTCGGCGGGATAGAGTTCGGCAACCAGCCGGCTTATCAGCCCGGTATTACCGCGATCCATGGCTTCGCGGAGCTGGTCGAGATCGACTGCTGTCGTGCTGATCGGTTCCATAGGGAGGTGTGCGGATTCCGCCTGGCGATCGGTATTCAGGTTCCGCCGAACTGGGGTACGGTGATCCGGCCTTCGATTTCAGGCAGTTCGTTGTGCCGGGTCATGACCTGTTTATGGCCTTTTGAAAGTTCCATGGCGAGTTTTTCTGCGATATAGACCGAGCGGTGCTGGCCACCGGTACAACCGATGGCAACGGTGAGGTAGTTGCGGTTGCAGTCAATAAACTGCGGTATCCGACGCTCCAGGAACCCGAGGATGTCCTGCAGCATATCCTGTGCGCTGTCACTCGAGCGCAGAAAATCAATGACTTTCTGGTCCTTTCCGGTCAGTGTCCGCAGCGATATGTCCCAGTATGGATTGGGCAGGCAGCGTACATCAAAGACGAAGTCTGCATCGGCGGGAATGCCGTTCTTGAAGCCGAAGGACTCGATCAATATCGACAGCTCGGGCAGGTCGCGCTGGCCGATACGCTGCCGGACGATGTCCCGCAACTGGTGGACGCTGGTGCGCGTGGTATCGATCACCAGATCTGCCGCACCGATGATCGGATCCAGCAACTGGCGTTCCCGATCGATGGCTTCGCGCAGGCTGAGGCCCGCCGCACTGAGCGGATGTTTGCGGCGGGTCTCGCCAAAACGCTTCAGCAGGATGTCGTCATCGGCGTGCAGGAAAACCACTTCACAGCGCGTATCCCGCACACGCAGATCGGCGATCACCGCCGGCAGGTGGGCCAGATCGGCGGCACGGTTGCGGGCATCGATGCCGATCGCCAGGTTGGCGTACATCGAATCTCCGGTCGCCAGGATTTGTTCGATCATGGAGGCCAGCAACGCAGCCGGCACATTGTCGATGCAGTAGAAACCCAGATCCTCGAAATGATGGAGAGTGACGGTCTTGCCGGAACCGGACAGGCCGCTGACGATGATCAGGCGCATCTTTGTTGGCGGTTCCGGTTACGCGCCGGCATGTTGCTCAGGGCGCATCACGCTTGATCGACTCGGATGCGTGATGGTCGGTGACCTTCTCCTTGTGCCGTTTGACCTGCCGGTCGAGCTTGTCGAGCATCATGTCGATGGACTTGTACATGTCTTCCTCGGTGGCATCGGCAAACAGCGTGGCGCCCTTGAGGTTGACGGTGGCCTCGGCACGGTGCCGGAGTTTCTCGACGGTGAGGATGCAGTGGATGTCCGTGAGGTGTTCGAAATGACGTTCGAGGCGGGACAACTTGCTGTTTACGTATTCGCGCAGGGCGGGGGTGATCTCGACATGGTGGCCGGTCAGGTTGATTTGCATGGTTGCTGCCTCCTGGTTGTCATGATTGCTGTTCGTCGCGTTGCTATCCCTGGCTGCTGGCGGTCAGGCGCCGCCGGCGCTTGCGCTCGCTGGATGGCTCAATCTGCATCGCTTCACGGTATTTTGCCACTGTTCGGCGTGCGACCTTGATGTTCTCTTTGGCCAGCAGTTCGGTGAGCTGGCTGTCGGACAGCGGACTGGCAGGATCTTCCTGGCTGATCAGCCGGCGCAGCCGGGCGCGGATGGCTGTGGATGACTGTTCGTTACCGTCATCGCCGGTAACCTGGCTGGAAAAGAAGTGCCGGAACTCAAAAATACCCCGGGGGGTATACATGTATTTGTTGGTCGTCACCCGGGAGATCGTCGATTCGTGCATGCCTACCACTTCGGCGACATCCTTCAGCACCATGGGGCGCATTGCCTCATCGCCGCGATCAAGGAATTCGGCCTGCCGGTCGACGATGCAGGTGGCAACCTTCAGCATGGTGTCGTCACGGATCTCGAGACTGCGTACCAGCCAGCGGGCCTCCTGCAGCTGGTTGCGCAGTACGGTATGTGCGCTGTCGCCACGCACGAGGTTCGCGTACTCCTGATTGACCTTCAGGCGCGGCGTCACCGAGCGGTTCAGGTCAACCTGCCAGCGGCCCTGGCGTTTGCGTACGTAGACGTCGGGAATGATGTAATCCGCTGGCGCAGGGTGGATGACCAGACCGGGTTTCGGGTTGCAATGACGAATCAGCGCGAGCGCTGCATCCAGATCTTCCTCTGACACGCTGAGCCGGCGACGCAGCATGGCGTATTGCTGTTCTGCCACCAGATCCAGGCCGTCCTGTGTAATGGCCAGCGCAAGATCGCGTCCCGGCACTTCCGGGTCGAGCTGCCTGAGCTGGAGGCGCAGGCACTCGCCCAGATCCCTGGCGCCGATACCGGCCGGGTCCAGCGCCTGGACCTTTACCAGAGTCTGTTCGACTTCGGCGAGCGTATAGCCCGCAGCCGGGTCGAGCATGTCGAGAATTGCGCTCAGCGCTTCGCTCAGGTAGCCGGCATCATCGATCGCGTCTATCAGAGCCTCGCCGATGCTGAACTCACGCGGACTGAAGTGTTCTGTTTCCAGTTGCCACATCAGGTGGGCGTGCAGGGTCTCGCTGCTTCGGTCGCTGGCTTCCGGACGTCCGTCGTCATCATCGAAGCCCGTACCCCCGCCGGAGGTTTCGTTCCAGAGCAGCGAATCCATCTCCTCGTCGCTGGACGCTTCCACAGCCGTTTCCACGGATTCATCCCCTGTCTCCCAGGGGTCGTTTTCTGCATCGCCGCTGTCGTTTGCGTTGTCAGCGGCTGTGCTGGCTGGCTGCTCATGTTCCGGAAGGTCCGCTGTGGCGCTCTCCGGCTCTTCCGCTTCCAGCATCATGTTTTCCGCCAGCAACTGCTCCAGCTGTGTATTCAGCTCCGTGACCGGCATCAGCAGCAGGCGTATGGCCTGCTGCAGTTGCGGAGTCATGGTCAGCTGTTGGCTGATTCGGAGTTGCAGTGCCGGCTTCATCGTCATCCCTGAGTCATGCCGCTACCTGCGACACGATCTATAGTCTAAAGCCCTCACCCAGATACACCTGCCGAACCTGCTGGTTGGCAAGAATCTCTGCTGGTGTGCCTTCGGCGATCATTGCGCCATCGTTGAGAATATAGGCTCTGCTGCAGATTCCCAGTGTTTCGCGCACATTATGGTCGGTAATCAGGATGCCGATGCCGCGGGAGGCGAGGTGCCGGATGATCTGCTGGATATCGAGCACTGAAATCGGATCGACGCCGGCAAACGGTTCGTCGAGCAGCACGAAGCGGGGTTCGGCAGCCAGCGCCCTGGCGATTTCAACCCGTCGGCGTTCGCCGCCTGACAGGCTCATGCCGATCCCCGTGCGTACATGCGAGATATGCAATTCGTCCAGCAGTTCCTCAAGGCGCTGCTCTTGCCCGGCGCGGTCGAGTTCCGGACGTGTCTGCAGGATCGCAAGGATGTTGTCCTCGACACTCAGCTTGCGAAAGATCGAGGCTTCCTGCGGCAGGTAGCCGAGTCCCAGACGCGCCCGGTGGTGCATGGGCAGGTCAGTGAGATCGCGGTCGTCGAGCAGGATCCGGCCGCGATCACAGCGGATCAGACCGACCAGCATGTAGAAGGCTGTAGTTTTCCCGGCGCCATTGGGACCCAGCAAGCCGACGATCTCGCCGCTTTCGAGTCCAAATGAAATGCCCTTGACGACCTGTCGGACTTTGAAGCGCTTGTAGAGGCCATCGGCGCGCAGAATGCTCACGCTGCTCTAGTCCGTCTGTGGTGCTGGCGGGTTGGCCGGTGACGGTGCACCCTTGCCTGTCTGGCCAGACGGTGGTTTCTGGCGCGGCGTGATCTTCATGCGTACCTGCCCGGATCCGTTGTTGCTGGCCGTAACGATTTCCCGGCCCAGATCATAGGCGATGCTCGATCCCGTAATCTCGTTGCTGCCATCACTGAGCAGGGCGTTGGCTGTCATCCGGATAGTCCGTGCCCTGAGGTCATATTCGAGCAGATCTCCGCGGCCTTCTGTCGCGCTGCCGCCGGGGCGCGTCTGTATGAAACGGGCCGGCTTGCCACGCAGGGTAGCCCTGAGCAGTGCATTGTTGCTGAAGCTCATCTCGGCTTGCTCGCAAAAGGCCTGTATGCCGGCGTTTTCGATGCGTACATTGCCGCTGAAAATCCAGATGCTGTTTTCGAAGTCAGCCGGGTCTGCGGTGGCTTCATCTGCGCTGATTGCCAGGCTGCCCTGGGTGATGTGCAGATTCCTGAATACCAGACGGTTGTTGCGGCGATCGAGCTCCGAGTAGCTGGCATCGAGCTCGATAGGCAGGGCGCGGTCGGCTGGATCAGTCTCTGGGACCTGCAATTTATCGGCGCCGACGGCCATGCCGGAAATGCCGGCCAGGCACAGGATGGCGATCAGGCTACGGCAGAAAATTTCCACGGACCTCTGAATCAAGTTGTAGCCGATCCTGCTTGAGGTAGACACGCATCCCCCTGGCATGAAGCGTATCCCGCGAACGATATATCGCTACCAGCCGCTTGGTGGTGGCGATATATGTATCCGGATCGAGCTCCAGGTAATCAGTCTGAATCGTCAATGGCGCCTGGCGGCGATTCGCCGCATCAGTTCCCGTGGACGTGACCAGCACATCCCCCGAGAGCTGGATGATATTACTATCCTGCGGGATCTGCCCGCGCGTGGCACGCAGGTCCCACGGTATCTGTGCGGCAGGTGAATAGTTCACTGCAACATCCTCCAGCGAGATCGTGCCATCGTCGAGGTTCTGTCTGGCAGTCCGGGTATCAATGCTGTACAGGATCTGCCCATCGGTGCCGGTACCGGTCAGTCTGGCTTGCTTGACGTAGTAGCCCTGCTCGGTGCGGATATTGGTATCTGGTGGTGCCAGCCGATCGGGTGCAAGCATGAAAACCACGCTGCTGGCCACTGCCGCGAACAGCAGCAGTATCAGCCATCCACCGCGACCAAGTTGCATGCCTCAGCCTGTCTGCCGGGCTGCAAGCAACAGGTCGCAGATCTCCCGCACGGCGCCGCGACCACCGCCTTGCCGGGTGGTCCACATGGCTTTGGCGAGAACTGCCGGGTGTGCATCTGCGACAGTGATGCTCAGGCCCGACATCTGCATGATCTCCAGATCAGTCGTGTCATCACCCACGCAGGCGATCAGTCGGGGTGGGATATCGAGTTCTGCGAGCAGTGCGTCGAGCACTGCCTTCTTGTCATTGCGGCCGAGGTATACGTGCGGTACCCGGAGCTCAGCCAGACGGGCAGCCGCGGCGTGCGATGCACGGCCGGAAATTACCGCGACGCCGATGCCCGCCGCCTGCAGTTGCACAATCCCGTATCCGTCGCGGACATGAAAGCTCTTTGTTTCCCGGCCGTCAGCGTCATACCAGAGCCGTCCGTCGGTGAGTACGCCGTCCACGTCCAGCACCAGCAACCGGATCCCGGCGGCAATCTCCAGCAGAGCCTGGTGCTGCATCGCGCTGATCCCCGGCCTACATCACCCCTGCGCGCAGCAGGTCGTGAATATTGAGTGCGCCAACGACATGCTGTGCGGGGTCGACGACCAGCAGGGCGTTGATCTTGAACTGCTCGAGCAGGTGTACGGCTTCGGCCGCCAATGCACCGGGTGCAATGCTGCGACAATTCGCATGCATGACGTCCCGCATCCGTGTCTTGTGCACATCGACGCTGTGATCCAGAACACGGCGCAGGTCGCCATCGGTAAAAATTCCGATCAGCAGGCCCGCTTCATCGACCACGGCAGTCATGCCCAGGCCCTTGCGGCTCATTTCGATCAGTCCCTGCGAGAGCAGGGCATCGGGCCCTACTGCGGGAATGCCATCGCCGGTGTGCATGACATCGTCTACGCGCAGCAGCAGGCGCCGGCCGAGTGTGCCGCCCGGATGTGCGAGAGCGAAGTCTTCGCGAGTAAAGCCACGGCTTTCCAGCAGTGCCACG
Source organism: uncultured Gammaproteobacteria bacterium (assembly GCA_963698405.1). Lineage (GTDB taxonomy): Bacteria > Pseudomonadota > Gammaproteobacteria > Steroidobacterales > SHZI01. The sequence goes on along the minus strand of CAVOQT010000003.1, from coordinate 66,851 downwards.
GCGAGCGCATCGCCCATGGCGAGTGCGGCAGTGGTGCTGGCGGTCGGGGCCAGGTTGAGTGGGCAGGCTTCTTCGCGCACGCCGACATCGATCGCGACTGTTGCGGCGGTGGCAAGCGTGGAGCGCTGGTTGCCGGACAGCGTGATCAGCGGAATATCCAGGCGCTTGAGCAGCGGCAGGATCGTGACGATTTCTGCAGTTTCTCCGGAGTTGGAGATGGCAATGACCAGGTCGATGCGCGTGATCATGCCCAGATCGCCGTGACTGGCCTCGCCCGGATGCACGAAAAAAGCCGGGGTGCCTGTGCTGGCCAGCGTGGCAGCGATTTTGCCAGCGATATGGCCAGACTTGCCCATGCCGGTTACGATGATCCGGCCGTGACAGTCCAGGCAGAGCTGGCAGGCGCGATCAAAAGATGTGCCGAGCCCGGGTATCAGGCCAGTGATGGCTGCGGCCTCGATTTCGAGAACCCGCCGGGCCCGTGATCTGAAGTCGTATTCGCCGCTGCTCATGGTCTCTGCCGGGGTCCTGCTGTCAAAACTGCCCCGTCGGCATTGTATGTCATCACGGTATACGGGCGTCGCCGTCTATACTCGCGCGCCTCAAACACCGCTTTTCGGTAGCCCGGATGAACCCTGAAGAAATTGAAGCCCTGATTCACGCACATCTGACTGACTCGACGGTCAGCGTAAAATCTGACGACCGGGTGCATTTCGACGCTGTGGTGGTCAGTCCGGCATTTGCCGGCAAACACACCCTGCAACGCCATCGCCTGATCTATGCCGCACTCGGCAGCCGCATCGGCGGTGAAATCCACGCCTTGTCGATCGAGGCATACACGCCGGAAGAATGGAGTGCCAGACAGCCCTGAAGGCTGCGGCAGACAGAAAGCCTTGGAAAAACTGGCAATAACCGGCAACGGACCGCTGCACGGCGAGGTGCGCATCTCGGGGGCCAAGAATGCGGCCCTGCCGATACTGGCGGCCTGCCTGCTGGCCGACGATCAGGTGACGGTCGGCAACATCCCGCACCTGCACGATGTGACCACCATGATCAGCCTGCTCGGGCAGATGGGTGTGAGCGTCACCGTGCATGAGGACATGCAGCTTGCGGTGGATGCGCGGACGATTCGTGAGTTTGCTGCACCCTACGCGCTGGTGAAGACCATGCGGGCCTCGATACTCGTGCTCGGCCCGTTGCTCGGCCGCCACGGCGAGGCGGACGTTTCCCTGCCCGGCGGTTGTGCGATCGGTGCGCGGCCGGTAGACCTGCATGTCGCCGGTCTGCGTGCGATGGGCGCTGAAGTCGAGATTGTGGACGGCTATATCCGTGCGCGTTCGGGTCGCCTGCGCGGCGCACATCTGCTGATGGACAAGGTGACGGTTACCGGCACCGAAAACCTCATGATGGCGGCCTGCCTCGCCGATGGTGAAACGGTAATCGAGAATGCGGCCCGCGAGCCAGAGGTCATTGATCTTGCTGGGTTTTTATCTGCGATGGGTGCGCAGATCGAGGGCGCTGGCAGTAACCGTATCGTCATCAACGGTGTCCGGCGCCTGCACGGTGCCAGCTACCAGGTGCAGCCCGACCGGATCGAGACCGGTACCTTTCTGGTCGCTGCGGCCATTACCGGAGGCCATGTGCGGACTCGCCGCACCTGCCCGCTGTACCTCGAAGCGGTGCTCAGCAAGCTGCGCGCAGCTGGCGCGGTCATCACCACTGGTCCGGACTGGATTGACCTCGACATGCGGGGCCGACGACCGCTGGCGGTGGATATAAGTACTGACCCTTATCCGGCCTTTCCTACCGACATGCAGGCCCAGTTCATGGCGCTGGATTGTGTGGCCGACGGTGTCGGTACGATTATCGAAAACGTGTTTGAGAATCGCTTCATGCATGCGCAGGAACTGCAGCGCATGGGAGCAAACATCAAGATAGAGGGCCATACCGCCATCGTGCAGGGGGTCAAGGCGCTGCGTGCCGCACCGGTCATGGCGACTGACCTGCGTGCCTCGGCCAGTCTGGTGGTGGCAGCACTGGCAGCAGAGGGCGAGACGGTGGTGGATCGTATCTACCATATAGATCGCGGCTACGAATGCATCGAGGAGAAGCTGAGGCAGATTGGTGCGCAGATTCGCCGGATCGCTTGAGGGCAGCACAGCGATCCGGTAGGCAACCCATGCAAGCCGTGTGTATAATTTGTCGGCTTTTGTAGACCCGCCGGTATTGCCGGGCGCTCGTCCGAATCGACCGGGCTAGTTGTTGCCGGGTCGCTGGCAACCAGGAATTTCTAAGAGGAATAGCTCGTGAGCGAAGAGGCGTCCGTCAGTCGTCGTCGGTTTCTGGCCGTGGCTACCAGCGTTACCGGAGCGGTGGGTTTGGCCATGACGGCAGCCCCGTTCATCGCTTCATTCCGCCCCAGCGCACGCGCCCAGGCGCTCGGTGCGCCGGTTGAGGTGGATATCGCCAAGCTGGAGATCGGCTCGATGTTGCGCGTCCAGTGGCGCGGCCAACCGGTCTGGATCCTCCGGCGCGACGAGGACATGTTGACTCGTCTGGGCGATCACCAGAGCGTATTGCGGGACCCCGAATCAAAGGAATCCATTCAACCGGCCTATGCGGCGAACGCCACGCGCTCGATGCGACCCGAAGTGCTGGTCGTCATCGGCAGTTGCACGCACCTTGGTTGTGCACCGGTTGAAAAGCTGCAGCCCGCAGATGCCGAACTCGGTGCTGACTGGCCAGGCGGATTTTTCTGTCCCTGTCACGGCTCGAAGTTCGATCTTGCCGGCCGGGTTTACGCTGGTGTTCCGGCACCCACCAACCTTGTGGTACCGCCGTATCGCTTCGTTGGGGATAGCGTGATTATTGTCGGCGAAGACACGGGAGCAGACGCATGAGCGCGGTACGTACCGGGGCCACAGGCCAGGGTGGGCGCTTTGCCCAGTTCATCGACTGGGTCGATGAACGTTTCCCCCTGACGGCCATGATGAAGGAGCATGTCACCGAGTATTACGCAGCCAAGAACTTCAATGCCTGGTATGTGTTCGGTGTGCTTGCTCTGCTGGTGCTGATCCTGCAGGTGGTGACCGGTATCTACCTGACCATGAGCTACAAGCCATCGGCTGAGGATGCGTTTGCGTCTGTTGAATACATCATGCGCGACGTCGAGTGGGGCTGGCTGATCCGCTACATGCATTCCACTGGCGCCTCGGCATTCTTCATCGTCGTATACCTGCACATGTTCCGTGCCCTGATGTACGGTTCCTACAAGTCGCCGCGCGAACTGCTGTGGGTCATCGGCATGCTGCTCTATGTGGCACTGATGGCGCAGGCATTTACCGGCTATCTGCTGCCGTGGGGCCAGATGTCCTACTGGGGTGCACAGGTCATTGTGTCGCTGTTCGGTGCGATACCTGTGATTGGTGATGCAATCGTCGAATGGATCCGGGGAGATTACTTCATCTCCGATATCACCCTGAACCGCTTCTTCGCACTGCATGTGATCGCCGTACCGCTTGCGCTGATGATTCTTGCCGTAGTGCACATCCTCGCGCTGCATACCACCGGTTCACTGAATCCGGATGGCATCGAGATCAAGAAGAAGAAGGGTCCGGATGGCATACCGCTGGATGGCGTCGCCTTTCATCCTTTTCATACGGCCAAGGATCTGGTGGCCATCATCATCTTTGCGATCGCGTTCTGTGCGGTGATCTTCTTCGCACCGGAAATGGGTGGCTATTTCCTCGAACATGCGAACTTTGAGCCGGCCAACATGCTGAAGACGCCGGAGCATATTGCGCCGGTGTGGTACTTCACGCCGTTCTACGCAATCCTGCGTGCGGTGCCGAGCAAGGGTTGGGGCGCGTTCCTGATGGCCATGGCCATCGTGTTCCTGTTCCTGCTGCCCTGGCTGGATCGCTGCAAGGTAAAGTCGATCCGCTATCGCGGCTGGCAGTACAAGTTGGCGCTTGGCGCCTTCACCGTCAGCTTCCTTGCGCTCGGCTATCTCGGGATGCAGCCTGTCACCACGCTGTTTGTCTACGCTGCGCGATTCTTCGGCATTGTCTACTTTGCGTTCTTCCTCCTGATGCCGCTGTATACCTCGCGTGAACAGACCAAGCCGGTTCCGGACCGCGTCGTTTACCACGGGCACCACTGATCGCCATGATGAGCAAATCCATGAATCGCAAGTTGCAGTCAGGTCTCGCCGGATTTACAGGGTTGTTGGCTTTTCTGGCCCTGGGTACGGCTTTTGCCGCTGGTGGCGGGGGTGGTCTGCATGATGCAGCCAACAACGACATCAGCAATGTCGCCTCGCTGCAGCGGGGGGCGGGCAACTTCGTCAACTACTGTGCAGGCTGTCACTCTGCGAAGTATGTCCGTTACAACCAGTTGGCCCGTGATCTGCACATGTCCGAAGACCAGGTGGTCAGGAATCTGATGTTTGCGGCCAGCAAGCCGACCGAAACCATGGAAATCGCCATGCGTGATGAGGACGGGCAGCGCTGGTTTGGCCTGATGCCGCCGGATCTCTCGCTGATTGCGCGCTCCAAGGGGCCGGATTATCTGTACAACTTTCTGCGTTCCTTCTATCTGGATCCCTCGCGATTTACCGGTGTAAACAACCTGATGTTGCCGGGTGCCAGCATGCCGCACGTTTTGGCAGATCTGCAGGGCACCCAGCAGGCGATCTTCAGGGAAGCCGAGGTAAACGGTACCGTTCAGCATGTCTTCGACAGCTTTGAGCAGGTCATACCCGGCACCATGACGGCTGCCGAGTATGATGAGTTCGTCCGGGATACAGTGAATTTCCTCGATTACATTGGCGAACCCATGAAGCAGAAGCGCCAGAACCTGGGGATTCTGGTCATGGTGTTTCTGGTGGTATTCCTGATACTTGCCTATCTCCTCAAGCGGGAGATCTGGCGAGACGTCAAGTAATTACGGATTCGCGTTCCTTGTCTGTCCTGGCGCTCCGGCGGCCGCCGGGATTTGTTTGACTCGCTCATCACGGATGCCCGGAACTCCGGCAAGAGGATTAGCCCGTGACAGATGATTGGAGCAGTACTGGTGTGGGGCCAGGCAGGCGAGCGGCCATGACGCTCTATGCCAGCCCTACCGCAATTCAAAGCCATCGCACGCGTATCGTGCTGGCTGAGAAGGGTATCGGCATCGACATCGTGAATGTCGACGGGGCGGATCTCCCGGAAGATCTGCTCGATCTCAATCCCTATCACAGTGTGCCCACGCTGGTTGATCGCGGGCTGGTGCTGTATGACTCACGCGTGATCATGGAATACCTTGATGAGCGCTTTCCTCACCCGCCACTGATGCCGGTTGATCCGGTCAGTCGGGCGCATGTCCGGCTTGCCCTCTATCGGGTCGAGAGGGACTGGTACACCGTGGTCGATCAGATCGAGAACCCGGGCGACCGCAAGCAGACGGCCCAGGCGCGCAAGGTCCTGCAGGAAAGTCTGTTGTCGAGTGCCGAGATATTTGCCGCGAAGAGATTCTTTCTGAGCGATGAATTCTCGCTGGTAGATGCCAGTATTTCTCCGGTGCTGTGGCGCCTGCCGCTGCTGGGTATAGAGTTGAATGGCAGCGCCGCACAGCCGATCCGCAAGTATATGGACCGGATTTTTGCCACGCGGTCCTTTCGTGAGAGCCTCACCGAGGCAGAACGCGAGATGCGGCAGTAAGTCTGCGTTACCCGTAGTGACCGAGCCGACTGTCCCGAAACCTGCTCTGCCACCCAAACGTCCGTATCTGCTGCGGGCGCTGCACCAGTGGATGATCGACAACAACCAGACCCCATATGTGGTTGTCGATGCGGCGTGTCCCGGTGTTGCCGTGCCTGAAGAGCATATTCAGGAAGGCCGGATCACGCTCAATCTCAGCTACTCCGCAACCAGCAATCTGCTGATGAGCAACGACGACATCAGCTTTGACGCGCGCTTTGGCGGGGCTGCACGCCGCGTGCTCATTCCCTTGCCTGCAGTGCTCGGGATCTATGCGCGGGAGAGCGGCGAGGGACTCGTCTTTCCGCCCGATGAATACGAGGCAGCTGCCAACCCGGCGCCCGGCGATCCGGAGCCTGATCCGGTCGTGCCGCCACCGCGTCGCCCGAGTCTGAAGGTCGTCAAATAGCCCCGCTACTGCCGGCTTACGCTTGCCCGTCACCCGGCTTGGCGAACAGTGCCTGATCGATCGCATCGCACAGGCAGTGGATCACCACGAGGTGCACTTCCTGGATACGCGCGGTGCGCGTGGCAGGCACACGGATCTCGATATCGCCATCGCGCAGTACGGTGGCCAGCTTGCCGCCATCCCGGCCGGTCAGCCCGATGACCGGTATGCCGCGCGCCTGTGCGGCATGCGCGGCAGCGACGATGTTTGCCGAGTTACCCGAGGTGGAAATGGCCAGCAGCACATCACCGCTACGACCAAGCGCGCTGAGCTGTTTTGAAAACACCTGTTCGTAGGAATAATCGTTGGCGATCGAAGTCAGGGTCGAGGTGTCGGTGGACAGGGCCAGGGCGGCGAGCCCCGGTCGCTCCATCTCGAAGCGGTTCAGCAGTTCCGCAGCGAAGTGCTGTGCATCGCCGGCCGAGCCGCCGTTGCCGCAGCTCAGGATCTTTCCGCCGTTGCGCAGCGTTGCGGCCAGTAATCCGGCGGCCGTCTCGATAGCTGGCACCAGTACTGCGAGCGCAGCCTGCTTGACGGCTATGCTTTCTTCGAAGTGTCGGCGAATGCCGTCAGCGGTGGACATCGGTAACCCCGTTCAGACTTCTCTGCAGGTGCATGATACGACCAGTGCTCAGCGCCTGACCATGTCGTCCAGCGTAAATGCGGCGCGGATCCACTGGATTTGTGGTGCGTCCAGATCGCCGGTGATGCCGACCACATCGAATCTCAGCGGCCATTCGCGGTAGTGCCGATTACGCAGGATAAAGTGCTGCGTAGCCAGGATGATGCGTCGCTGCTTGTGTCTGTCGATGGTCTCGGCGGGTGTTGCCATTCGCGCTGAGCTGCGTGAGCGGACTTCGACGACAACCAGAATCCGTTCATCACGCATTACCAGATCGAGTTCACCGACCCTGGCACGATGGTTGCTGGCGACCAGTACGAGCCCCTGCCCGGACAGGTAACGGGCAGCGAGTTGCTCTGCGGTTCGGCCGTGCTCCAGATGCCGGGCCACGGCTGTATCAGGACTCAGGGGTTGTCGGATGTTGGCCGAAACTCGCCCATTCCCTGCATGTCTGGTGCTGGCTGCCCACCCTGTATGGTTGCCCACAGCAGACGCCGGTGGATACGCCCCATGGAGTCGGCCTGCAGCGTGCCGGTAACGCCCTGCACTTCACCATCGCGGAATGGTCCCGGTACGAACTGTCTGCGCACCGCGGGCAGCAGCTGCCAGGCGTCGTAACCCAGTGCATACAGGCGTGATAGTTGCAGCGCTTGCGGTCCCCAATAGCGCGTCACCTCTGCTTTCAGAAATGCGCTGCGGTTGTCCGGCGCGATCATCCATGGGCCATCGGGAAAACTGATGCCATTCAGGTCATTGGCGTCGTCATCGCCATCCTCCCAGATTGCCGAAGTGCTGTAGGTGGGAATGTTGCCCGCACCATAGAAGCGGAGTTGCGGATAGATCAGCTTGCCGGTCGTATGGTTGGCTGCGAGAAAGACTAGATCGATATCCTGTCGCCGTCCTGGTCCGGAAGTCGGTGATTTGTCCTGATATGCAAGAACCGCCCGGAGTTCCGGCGAGAAATCAGATTCCCTGGGCGGGTAAAGCCCGGCCGCGACAACCTGACCGCCCAGTGCGGTGAAGCTGTCATTGAATGCTGCCTGCAGTCGCTGCCCCCAGCTCGTATCGGGCGCCAGCGATATGGCGCGTAGCTGACCGAGCGATACGGCGCGCGCGGCGATTTCATGCGCCTCGTCTTCGGGGGCCAGGCCAAACTGCCAGAAAGCTGTCGGTACGGGTCCGCCGTCGGCCAGATAGTTGAGCGCCAGTACGGGCAGCGTCCTGGCTGTCTGACTCAAGGCCTGCACCGATTCCCGTAGCAGCGGTCCTACGATGATCCCGGCGCCGGCGTCCTGCGCTTCCCGGTAAGCTTCGCTGATGCCGAGCAGTGCATCGTCGAACACCAGTACCTGCTGTTGCTGGCCACGCCCCGAACCCAGATGTGCAGCGATGAATCCGTCACGGACAGCCATGCCCAGCGCTTGCTGGGGGCCCGACAGTGGGAGCAGAAGGGCAACCGGCCCGTTATGGGACCCGGCTGTATCTGACTGCCAGACCGGAACAGGTATGGAGACTGATGGTGAGGCCGAGTTTGGTTTGCCGGTGCTTCCGGCATCGACCGGGGCGGCTGCGGGTCGCTGACTGACGACTGGTGTCTGGCCAAGCCCCGCAGTTTGGTCGGATGGTTGCAGTGGCTGGCAGGCTGCTCCGACAATGACTGACATGAGCGATAGTGCCAACAGGCCCTTGTGCGTGACGGAAAGCATGCGGGTCAATCGCTCGTTCATGTCTATAGTGTCCCGGAGCAGCTTCGGTACCCGGCGCACAGAAGGATCGTCGTGAAGATACAGCCAGGAACCCTGTACGTCGTCGCGACGCCGATCGGTAACGTCGATGACCTGAGTCCGCGCGCCCGGGAGGTCCTCGCGAAGGTCAGTCTGATCGCCGCCGAGGATACCCGCCACGCCGGGCAATTGCTAACGCGGCTGGGTATCGATGCGCGCCTGGTTTCACTGCACGAACATAACGAAGCGCAGCGAAGTGATGAGCTGCTGGCCCAGCTGAAAGCGGGCGACAGCATTGCGCTGATCAGCGATGCTGGCACGCCGCTCATCTCGGATCCGGGTTATCGCCTGCTGGCGGCTGCTCGCGCTGCTGCGCTGCCTGTGAGCCCGATACCGGGATGTTGCGCGATGATCGCGGCGCTGTCGGTGGCCGGCCTGCCGACCGACCGATTCTTCTTCGACGGTTTTCTTCCGGCCCGCAGTGCGGCCCGGGTCGCCCGCCTGCGTGAGCTGGCAGGGCAGGCGGCTACGCTGATTTTTTATGAGGGCATACACCGCTTGCCGGCCGCTCTCAAGGATGCCATCGCGGTGCTCGGCGAGGCCCGTCCCGCAGCGGTGGGGCGTGAACTGACCAAACTGCACGAGACGATCTATCGCGGCACACTGGCAGATGTCCTGGCTGCCGTACTCGCCGATCCGGGCGGTGAGCGGGGCGAATGCACGCTGCTGATCGGTGGAAGCCCGGCGCCGCTGGCACCGGGGGAGGATGAACTGGCCCGCATCGTGAACATCCTCGCTGCAGAGCTGCCGGCCGCGCAGGCGGCAGGCCTTGCGGCGCGCATCACTGGCGCAGCGCGGCGCGATGCTTACTGTCTGGTGCAGAAGCGCCCATAGGAGCGGCTTCTTGTGGGAGCGGCTTCAGCCGCGATCCGGTCCCTGGTAGGAGCGGCTTTAGCCGCGATCGTTGGTCTGAGAATCGCGGCTGAAGCCGCTCCTACGCGTGCTCCCGATTGCCCCTATACTTCCCGCGCGAGTCGGCCAGGCAATCGCTCGTGTGCTTGCACACGGGAGGAAAGTCCGGGCTCCGGCGGGCAGGGTGCCAGGTAACGCCTGGGAGGCGCGAGCCTACGGAAAGTGCCACAGAAAATAACCGCCTAAGGGTCGCAAGACCCCGGTAAGGGTGAAAAGGTGCGGTAAGAGCGCACCGCGCGGGTGGCAACACTTCGCGGCATAGGTAAACCCCACCCGGAGCAAGACCAAATAGGGAAGCAGCCTTCCGCAAGGAGGGCACCGTCGCCCCGCGGGCTTCCGGGTAGGTCGCTTGAGGCTGCTGGTGACAGCAGTCCCAGAGGAATGATTGTCCACGACAGAACCCGGCTTATCGGCCGACTCGCTCCTCACTTCGTGTCGATAAACTGCTCAGCGCGGTGGTGGGTTTGCGCGGATTTCCCGGGCGGCCGTTCCAGGCCGTTCGGGACATGCTTTCAGCGGCCTCACAGCTTGATGTGAGTTTGCTGCGAGAAACCCTGTCTAAGCTCATGATTTCCGAAACGACCAGCGCCTCTTTCTGCGTCGGATTCCCGCCGCTCGGAGCTAAGTCCCGGTTGCCTGTGCTTTTTTTTGCCCTTCGTGTTGACGCATGTGCAGGGCAAACCTATAGTGGAACGAAGTGGTGTGTAGTGGGGGAAAAGGGGCTAAAAGGCCCTGAGCGCAGTGTTCCGTGGAGCAACTCAAATCACCCTTGATGCCAAGGGCCGACTGGCTGTCCCGGCGCGCTATCGCGAGCGCCTGGCAGTGCGGTGTGCAGGGCATCTGATTTGCACTGTGGACCAGGATCACTGCCTGTTGATCTACCCGCTGCCGGACTGGGAAGAGATCGAACGCAAGCTGATGCGTCTCTCGAGTTTCAACAAGAGTACGCGGCGGCTGCAGCGACTGATGGTTGGCTACGCCAGCGAGCTTGAGGTCGACGGCCATGGGCGTGTGCTGATTCCGCGTGAGTTGCGTGAGTTTGCCGGTCTGGAACGTCAGGCGATGCTGATCGGGCAGGGCAACAAGTTTGAGCTATGGGATGAGCAGCGCTGGAACGAACGTCGGGACAGTTGGCTGACCGACGAGACAGGGGACGGACTCGGCCTGCCGGCGGAGCTTGAGTCGCTTTCGCTGTAGGGACGAAGTCGAAAACGCAAACAAACGCGTCCTGATGAAGACGCGGGGTGCTGGGGTGATTTCACATGTACCTGTCCTGCTGGACGAGGTGCTTCGTTATTTGGCCATCCGGGCTGATGGCCTCTATGTCGACGCTACTTTCGGGCGCGGTGGGCACGCGCGGGCAATCCTCGCGCAGCTTGGGCCGGATGGACGGTTGCTGGCGCTGGATCGCGATCCGGAGGCTGTTGCAGCGGGCGTTGCCCTGCAGGCCGCCGATCAGCGATTCAGCATCTGCCACAGTGGATTTTCACGCCTGCACGAAGTGCTTGGGGAACAGGGACACCTTGGCTGCATTCACGGCATTTTGCTCGATATCGGTGTTTCCTCTCCGCAGCTGGAGGATCCCGCTCGTGGCTTCAGTTTTCGTGCGGATGGTCCACTCGACATGCGCATGGATCCGGGCAGCGGCCAGTCCGCTGCGGACTGGATCAACGCTGCCAGTGAGCAGGAGATTGCCAAGGTACTCTGGCGTTACGGTGAAGAACGCGCTTCGTGGCGTATCGCCCGTGCAATCTGCACCGCACGCCTTGCCGAGCCGATCCTGCGTACCGGGCAGCTGGCCGGAATCATCTCCAGTGTCCTGCGCAGCGAGCCGGGTCGCCATGCTGCGACCCGCAGCTTTCAGGCAATCCGGATATTCATCAACGGCGAGCTCGATGAGCTGGAGGCTGCATTACGCGGAGCGCTTGCAGCGCTGGCAGTGGGCGGGCGGCTTTGCGTCATCAGCTTTCATTCGCTTGAGGACCGTATCGTGAAGCGCTTCATGCGCGATCACTCGCGTGTGGATCCGGCGTTGCGCGATGTGCCTGTAGTCCCCGAGTCCGCGCAGCCTGTGCTGAAGCTGCTGAGCCGGGCGGTGACGGCGGGAGACGCCGAGTTGCAGCAGAACCCGCGGGCGCGCAGTGCGGTGCTGCGTACGGCGGAGAAGCTCCGATGACCCCGGCAGATCGCAGTCGGGCAATTTGTGCTGGCTTGGCCGCCGTGGTGATGGTGTCGGCGTTTGCTGCGGTCTATGCGAAACACAAGTCCCGCAAGCTGTTTGTCGAATTGCAGGCGCTGACTGCCGAGCGCGATCGTCTCGATATGGACTGGGGACGTCTGCAGATTGAGCAGAGCACCCAGGCCAGCTATCCACGGGTTGAGGCAGTCGCCCGGGATCAGCTTGAGATGCGCATGCCTGACCCGCATGGCATCAAGGTGGTGGCGCGATGAGCGGTACCGAGCGGCAGCAGAAGCCGGCCCAGCGCAGTTTTGCCTGGCGCATGTGGTTTGTTGCGGCGCTGCTGATGCTGTCAGTGGGTGGGCTGGTTGCCCGCGCCGTGCATCTGCAGGTCTTCAATACTGAATTTCTGCATGCGCAGGCGGCCGCGCGGCATCTGCGGGTTGCCACCCTGTCGGCAACCCGCGGCGTCATCAAGGATCGCAACGGGGTGCCATTGGCGGTCAGTACGCCGGTCGACAGCGTGTGGGTGAATCCCCCGCAGTTGCTCGAATCGCCGGACAAGATCCTCGGGCTGGCGCGGCTGCTGAAGATGGATGGTGGCGAACTGACCGCCCGCCTTACGCGCAATGTGCGCAAGGAATTCGTTTATCTGAAGCGGCACATGAACCCGGCTGAAGCAGCGGCGGTCGACGCCCTGCAGATTCCCGGGGTGCATCTGCTGCGCGAGTACCGGCGCTACTATCCGGCCGGCGAAGTGACCGGTCATCTGCTCGGCTTTACCAATATCGATGACCGGGGCCAGGAAGGTCTGGAACTGGCATTCAACAACTGGCTGCAGGGTGTGCCGGGCAAGAAGCGCGTACTGCGCGACCGCCTCGGTCGCGTCATCGAGGATGTGGAGAGCATCGAGCCACCGCGTCCGGGCGGCGATCTGGTGACCTCCATCGACCTGCGTATCCAGTACTTTGCCTATCGCGCACTCAAGGCGGCGGTTCAGCAGTATCACGCGGCCTCGGCTTCGGCCGTCGTCATCGATGTCACTACCGGTGAAGTGCTCGCCGACGTCAATCAGCCAGCATACAACCCGAATGACCGCAGCCAGATCAAACCGGCGCTGTTTCGCAATCGGGCCATCACCGACATCATCGAACCGGGTTCGAGCTTCAAGCCACTCATCATCGCAGCTGCGCTCGATAGCGGTCGTTTCAATGCGCGCAGTGAGGTGGATACCAACCCCGGATTCATTCGCGTCGGCAGCAAGCAGATCGAGGACAAGCACAACTACGGTCGCATCAATCTGGCGACGGTGCTCGCCAAGTCGAGCAATGTAGGCATCGTGCACATTGCGATGGCGCTCGACAAGGATGCGCTGTGGAATACGCTCAGCCGCTTTGGCGCAGGCCGTCTCACCACCAGCGGTTTCCCGGGTGAGTCAGCCGGCGTGCTGGCGCCTTATCGGAGCTGGCGGCCGATCGGCCAGGCGACCCTGGCCTACGGTTACGGGGTATCGATGACGCCGCTACAGCTTGCCCAGGCCTATGCCGTGCTCGGGGCTGATGGTTTGCAACGGCCGATATCGCTGGTCCGTATCGCACAGGCACCGATCGCACGCCGGGTGGTGAGTGCGCAGGTGGCGCGTGATGTGCGCATGATGCTGGAGCAGGTCGTCAGCCTGGAAGGCACCGGCATAAAAGCCACGGTGACCGGTTACCGGGTGGCAGGCAAGACCGGCACAGCCCGCAAGCTTACCGCCAGTGGTTATGCCGCCGACCGGCATACCGCGGTGTTTGCCGGCATTGCACCGGTTGATGAACCGCGTTTTGCCATCGTGGTGGTCGTGGATGATCCGCGGGGTGGAAGCCACTACGGGGGCGATGTGGCTGCACCGGTATTTTCCACTATCGCCACGGGGGCGCTGCGCATATTTGCCGTCCCACCCGATGGCATACCGCCTGATGAAGTGATGCGCCCGACGACGCTCGCTGCAAACCTGCCATGAATCTGGTCAGTAGTAACGACATGGATCTGCGCACACTGTTTGACGGCTTTGGGGTGGAGGTTCCGCAGCGTGATGTTGCCGATATCACGACGGAAAGCCGCAATGTGAGTCGCGATGGGCTGTTTCTCGCCTGCCGGGGCACTGCGCACCACGGCCTCGATTTTGTCGATCAGGCGCTGGCCGCCGGTGCAGTCGCTGTTGCCTGGGAACCGGGCGCGACGGTGCGGGTGCCGATGTTGCCGCCTGATGTATGCAGCATCGTCGTGCCAGATCTCGGTCATCGCCTGGGTGAAATTGCCAACCGCTTTTTCGCCACGCCTTCCGCAGCGCTGACCGTCACCGGCATCACTGGCACCAACGGCAAGACCACGACAGCCTGGCTGGTGACCCAGGCGCTAGGTCGGCTTGGTGAGCGTGCGGGTTACATGGGCACGCTCGGTCATGGGCTGGGTGCCGAGATACGGCCGGGGCTGGCGACGACGCCAGGCTGTATCACCCTGCACCGCCAGTTGCGTGAACTGGCCGACGCCGGTGCCGGGCATGCAGTGCTGGAGGTTTCCTCGCATGCGCTCGATCAGCGACGTATCGACGGGGTGCACTTCGGTGTCGTGGCGTTCAGCAATCTGAGCCACGATCATCTCGACTACCACGGTGATCTGCAGGCTTATGCGGAAGCCAAGGCGTGCCTGTTCCGGGTTGGAGCGCGTACGGCGGTCATCAATCTCGATGATCCCTTCGGTCAAACCCTGGTCGGATCCCTGCCGGCTGCAACTGCCTGCCTGGGCGTGAGCCTGGACGATAACCCGGCGGCCAGATTGCGTGGCCGGCTGCTGCAGCTCAGCGCTGATGGCCTGGTGCTCGAACTCGATGGTGATTTCGGTACGGCGCAGCTCAGCAGTCGTCTGTGGGGCAAATTCAACGCGGAAAATCTGCTGCTGGCGGCCGGCATATTGCTGGCTCAGGGCTGGCCGCTCGCGCGCGTCGCCCTGGCGCTGGCTGATTGCACGGCCCCGCCGGGACGCATGCAACGGGTGCCGGTATCGCCCGGTCAGCCGGCCGTGCTGGTCGATTTTGCGCATACGGCCGATGCACTGCGCAAGGCGCTTGAAGCAGCGCGTGAGCACTGCACCGGTCAGCTCTGGTGTGTGTTTGGCTGTGGCGGCAACCGCGATCGCGACAAGCGTGCGCCGATGGGCCGCGTGGCAGCGGAACTTGCAGATTGCGTGATCGTGACTGATGACAATCCGCGCGACGAAGACCCGCAGCAGATCATCGCCGACATTCTCGTCGGTGCCGGTGCCCGCAAGTCGGTGCAGGTGGTGCCGGACCGGGCGGCGGCGATTCAACGGGCGATCCATTCAGCCGCACCCGGTGATGTCGTCCTGATCGCCGGCAAGGGGCATGAGCAGACGCAGATTGTGGCCGGGGTGAGCCGTCCGTTTTCCGATATGGCCGTGGCGGGTGCGGCGCTGTCCATCGTGCTGCAGGAGCCGGACGCATGAGTATGGCGACGCTTTCCATGGTCGCGCAGGTAGTCGGCGGCAAGCTGATCGGCGCTGATGCCGGTTTTGACTCCGTGAGTACCGACACTCGCAGCCTGGAGCCGGGCCAGTTGTTTTTTGCTTTGCGCGGTGTACGACACAACGCTGCGGAATACGCCCGCGATGCCGCGGCGGCTGGTGCGGCCGGCGTGGTCATCGAGGAGCCCCAGGCAGTCGAGCTGCCGCAGGTACATGTGGCAGATGCGGGCCAGGCCTTGTGCAACTTTGCCACGATGTGGCGCCAGCGTTTCGATCTGCCGATCGTTGCGGTGACCGGCAGTAACGGCAAGACCACCGTCAAGGAAATGGTCGGCACCATACTGCGCACGCACTTTGCTGGAGCCGGTGACGACGCTGGTGTGCTGGTGACCTGGGGAAACCTGAACAACCACATCGGCGTACCCATCACGCTGTTGTGGATGCGTGACACGCATCAGGCTGCCGTGATCGAGATGGGTGCCAGTGCGAAACGTGAAATCGCCCGGCTGGCAGTGATTGCCACGCCCGGGATTGCCATCATCACCAATGCCGGGCCGGCGCACCTGGGCGGATTTGGCGGCACCCTGCAGGATGTTGCCGAAGCCAAAGGCGAACTGTTCGCGGGGCTGCAAGCCGGCAGCATTGCGGTGATCAATCGCGACGATCCGTTTTTCAGTTACTGGCGCGGTCTGCGCGATGACCTCAGCTATGTTTCCTTCGGCTTGTCACCGGATGCCGACTATCGTGCAGTTGAACTGCAGGAGATCGGTGGCCGGAGTCTGAAATTCCGCATGCTGACGCCGGTCGGCGAGATGCCGATTGAATTGCCGATGGCTGGCGGTCACAACGTGCGCAATGCACTGGCAGCTGCCGCTGCGGCTATAGCTGCCGGCGCCAGCCTGACGGCGGTACGCGATGGTCTGGCGCAGATGCTGAATGTTGCGGGACGTTTGCGCGCCGAGCCGGGTCCGGCTGGCAGCACGATCTTTGATGACAGCTACAACGCGAACCCGGGTTCGGTTGCCGCTGCGATCCAGTTTCTCGCCGGGCTGGAAGGACAGCGCTGGCTGGTGCTCGGTGGCATGGCGGAGCTCGGCCCGACAGCTGCAGCTCTACACCGTGAGGTGGGGGTGCTTGCTGCCCAACGGGGTATCGACCGGCTTTATTGCGTCGGTGATCTGACGCGACCGGCTGCAGAAGGTTTTGGTTCTGCAGCCCACTGGTATGCCGATGCTGCCGAACTCGCTGAAGTGCTGCGCCCGCTGATGACGGCGGACGTGCGCTTGCTGGTCAAGGGTTCACGCAGTGCCGGACTCGAGCGACTGGTGAAGTCTGTCACTGGCCGGACTGACGAAGCAGGGGCGCACTGATGCTGCTGTTGCTGGCTGAATACCTCAAGGACTACGTATCGGGCTTCAACGTCTTCACCTATCTGACCATGCGTGCGATTCTCGGCGCGCTGACGGCGCTGGCGCTGTCGCTGTTTCTGGGGCCGGCGCTGATCCGTCGCCTGACCCTGCGGCAGATCGGCCAGACCATACGCCAGGATGGTCCGCAGACGCACCTGCAGAAAGCCGGCACGCCAACCATGGGCGGCTCGCTGATCCTGCTGGCGATCATCCTCAGCACGCTGCTGTGGGCCGATCTGCGCAGCTTGTTCGTATGGGTCGTCATCGGTGTGACTTTCAGCTACGGTCTGATCGGCTTCGCGGATGATTACCGCAAGCTCGTGTTGCGTGATCCGAAGGGTCTGTCGGCCCGCCAGAAACTGTTCTGGCAGCTGCTGGTTGCCATCATCGTCGGCGTTGCGCTTTACCGGCATGCCGATGCCCCGCAATCCACTGCGCTGCTGATCCCTTATCTGAAGGGCATCTCCATCCCGCTGGGCTGGCTGTTTGTGCCCTTTGTCTGCCTGGTTATCGTCGGCAGCAGCAATGCGGTGAATCTGACCGATGGCCTGGACGGCCTGGCGATCATGCCGACAGTGCTGGTCGGCGGTGCGCTCGGCGTGTTCGCTTGGGTGGCCGGTAACGCGATCTTCTCCCGCTATCTGGGTATTCCTTATATAGCCGGTGCAGGTGAACTGTTCGTGTTCTGTGCCGCGTTGGCGGGGGCGGGGCTTGGCTTCCTCTGGTTCAACACCTATCCGGCGCAGGTCTTCATGGGCGACATCGGCGCTTTGGCGCTGGGCGGTGCGCTCGGTTCGGTGGCGGTGATCGTTCGTCAGGAAGTGGTGCTGCTGATCATGGGCGGTGTGTTCGTTGCCGAGACCGTCTCGGTGATGATGCAGGTCGCCTCTTTCAAGATGACCGGCAAGCGCATCTTCCGCATGGCGCCGCTGCACCATCACTTCGAACTCAAGGGCTGGGCCGAACCGAAAGTCATCGTGCGTTTCTGGATCGTGACCGTGGTGCTGGTGCTGGTCGGGCTGTCGAGCCTGAAGATCCGGTGATGGGGGCTGTAGCAATGAATCCGCAATACAGCGAGCAGGCGCCATCGACAGGCTCTGTAACCGGTCCGGTACTCGTGCTCGGCATGGGTGGTACCGGTGCTGCCTGTGCCCGGTATTTTGCGGCCCGTGGCGTAGCGGCGCTGTTTGCCGATACGCGCACTGCACCGCCCGGGCTGGCTGCAATCCGTGCAGCGATGCCGGCGGTTGAAGTGCATACCGGCGAGATACCGGCCAGCCTGCCGCCGCATGTTGCACAGATCGTGGTGTCGCCCGGTGTGGATCTGCATTTGCCGGTGCTGCAGGCAGCACGTCGGCAGAATATTCCCGTGCTGAGTGATGTCGACCTGTTTGTCAGTGAGGCACGCGCGCCGATCGTGGCCATCACCGGCTCGAACGGCAAAAGTACCGTTACGTCGATGCTCGGACAGATGCTGGCCGCCGCTGGTATGCGGGTCGGCGTTGGCGGCAATCTCGGCACGCCGGCGCTCGACCTGCTCGATCCGGCGATACAGGCCTATGTACTCGAACTGTCGAGCTTTCAGTTGGAGCGCAGCCAGTTGATCGATGCGGCAGCGGCCGTGCTGCTGAACGTTTCGCCTGACCACCTGGATATCCACGGTGATATGGCTGCTTACACTGCCGCCAAAGCCCGTGTTTACGCACACTGCAGCGTGGCGGTCGTGAATCGTGATGAGCCGGCGCTGAACAGCCTGGTACCTGCCGGTACGCCGGTCATCAGTTTCGGGCTCGCTACGCCCGGCGCAGGCGAGTTTGGCCTGCTGCAGCAGACGGATGGCATCTGGCTGGCGCGCGGGACGGAAGCGCTGCTGCCGGTGACGGATCTGCAATTCAGCGGTCGGCACAATTTTTCGAATGCACTGGCTGCACTCGCCCTGGGTGCAGCCCTTGGTCTGCAACCAGCGGCGCTGTTGCCGGGTTTGCGCAGCTACCGGCTGCTGCCGCACCGGATGGCGGTGGTCGCAACCCGCGATGGCGTCACCTGGATCGATGACTCGAAGGCAACCAATATCGGTGCAGCAGCGGCGAGCATCAGCAGTCTGGACGGCCCGCTGGTGCTGATCGCCGGTGGCGACGGCAAGGGTGCCAGCTTCGTGCTGCTGGCTGAGGCCTTGCATGGCCGCGAATGCGTGGCGGTACTGCTGGGCCGGGATCGCGAACTGCTGGCGGCAGCGCTGCAGGGTGTGTGCCCGATCCATCGCGTCGCTGATATGCCGGCGGCGGTGCGCGCAGCGCATGCAGCGGTGAAGCCCGGCTGGACCGTACTGCTCGCACCGGCCTGCAGCAGTCTCGATATGTACCGTGATTACGCTGCACGCGGTGAGGCCTTTCGCGCAGCGGTACTCGGCCTGCAGGAGGATCCGGCATGAGCGCGACACAGACCGCCGCGCCCGGGCAGGATCGACCCGACATGGTCTTGCTCAGCGTGATCGGTATCCTGCTGGCCATTGGCCTGCTGATGGTTGCATCGGCATCAATCGCGCTGGGCGATCGACAGCACGACAATGCCTTCTATTTTCTCGAGCGGCAGCTGCTGGCCGCGACGATGGGTCTCGCCGCAGCCTGGTGCATGGTGAAGATTCCGACGCGGGTCTGTCAGAAACTCGCCCCGTGGCTGGCTGCCATAGCCATCTTGCTGCTGATCATGGTGCTGCTGCCTGGCCTCGGTCGTACCGCCAATGGCAGCACGCGCTGGCTGAACATCGCCGGTATCAACATCATGCAGGTCAGTGAGCCGGTCCGCCTGCTATTGCTGATCTACGTCGCTGACTATGCGGTGCGCCGCAATCAGGAGATCCGCAGCAGTTTCTTCGGCTTTGCGAAGCCGCTGGTGCTGGTCGGTATCGCCGCAGCCCTGTTGCTCGCACAGCCGGATTTCGGGTCGGCCGTTCTGCTGATCGGTATTTCATTCACCATCATGTTCCTGGCCGGCGCCCGCCTGCGGGATGTGAGCCTCACGCTGGGGCCGGTCGTGCTTGGCTTTGCGCTGCTGGCCAAGTTCTCGCCCTATCGCATGAAACGTCTCACCGGGTTCTGGGATCCGTGGGCTGATCCCTATGGCGATGGCTTCCAGCTCACCCAGTCGCTGATCGCCATCGGCAGCGGGGAGTGGACCGGCCTCGGTCTGGGGGCCAGCGTGCAGAAACTGTTCTATCTGCCAGAGGCACACACCGACTTCATCTTTGCCGTGATCGCCGAGGAGTTCGGTCTGCTCGGCAGTCTGGTGATGATCCTGCTGTATGTGCTGCTGATCTGGCGGGCCCTGCTGATTGCACGGGCCGCTGCTGCCCGCGAGCATTTTTTCCAGGCTTACATCGCCTTCGGGCTGGGTGTCTGGCTGGCGCTGCAGGCGGCCATCAATCTCGGCGTGAACATGGGTGTGCTGCCGACCAAAGGGCTGACGCTGCCGCTGGTGAGTTACGGCCGCAGCAGCTTGCTGGTGACGCTCGCTGCACTTGGTCTGCTGTTGCGTATCGATCTCGAGAACCGTGGCATCGCCAGCGCGACCAAGCGGCGTGCCAACGGGCGGGTGAAGCGATGAAGCCGGCACCGATCCTCATCATGGCTGGCGGTACCGGTGGGCACGTCTTTCCGGCGCTCGCGGTGGCGCGCGCGCTGCGCGAACAGAATGAGCAGGTGGTGTGGCTGGGAACCACGCTTGGTATTGAGTCGCGGCTGGTGCCTGCCGAGGGCATCGAGCTGGAATGTGTACGCGTCAAGGGTTTGCGCCGCCGGGGCCTGCTCGCCTGGCTGACGGCGCCGTTGCAGATCGCGCTGGCCGTGCTTGAGGCGCTGCGCATTTTGCGGCGGCGGCGTCCGAAGCTGGTGCTGGGCATGGGCGGCTATACGGCAGGACCGGGTGGCCTGGCCAGCTGGCTGCTGCGCATACCGCTCGTCATTCATGAACAGAATGCTGTCGCGGGTCTTACCAATCGTCTTCTGGCAAGGTTTGCCCGGGAAGTGCTGGAAGCCTTCCCGGGCAGTTTTGCTGCCGATGTAAAGACTCGCGTGACAGGCAATCCGGTACGCCGCGATATCGCCGCGCTACCGGTGCCAGAGCTGCGCCTGCAGGGGCGTTCGACTCCATTGCGCCTGCTGGTGCTCGGCGGCAGTCAGGGTGCCATGGCGCTGAATACTGCTGTCGGTCCTGCCGTAGCACTGCTACCCGAGGCGCAGCGTCCCGAGATCCGTCATCAGGCGGGTGAGAATACTTATGGGGTTGCCGAGGTGGCCTATCGTCGTGCAGGTGTGACGGCGGAGCTGCATACCTTCATCGCTGATATGGCTGAAGCCTATGGCTGGGCAGACCTCGTGATTGCCCGCTCTGGTGCCCTGACGGTTGCCGAACTGGCGGCGGCTGGAGTTGGCGCGATCCTGGTGCCTTACCCGGCGGCTGTTGATGATCACCAGACCCGCAATGCGGCGTACCTGGTCAATGCCGGCGCTGCCACACTGCTGCCACAGGACAAACTCAGCGCCGAGTGCCTCGCCGCAGAGCTGCAGCGGCGTATCGACGATCCCGCGCTGCTGCTGAAGCAGGCGCAGCGTGCCCGTGCGCAGTCGATGCCCGATGCGACCAGCGATATCGTGGCGCGTTGCCTGGCCGGGAGTCGCAGCAATGCGTGACCGGATGCGCAGGATCAATCGCATACACCTGGTCGGTATCGGCGGGGTTGGCATGGGTGGCATCGCCGAGGTGCTGCTCAATCTGGGTTATGCCGTGCAGGGTTCCGATCAGCGTGAGTCGGCGGTCACCCGGCGGCTTACCCGGCTCGGCGCACTCGTGCATATCGGCCATCGTGCCGAGAATGTCGCGGATGCCGATGTGGTGGTGATCTCCAGTGCAGTCGCCACCGACAACCCGGAAGTGCTCACCGCACAGGCCAACCGGAAGCCGGTGGTCCGGCGGGCCGAGATGCTGGCCGAACTGATGCGCTTCAGGCATGCGATCGCGGTCTCCGGCAGCCATGGCAAGACCACAACCACCAGCCTGATCGCCAGCGTGCTGGCCGAAGCAGGCCAGGATCCGACCTTCGTCATCGGTGGACGGCTCAAGAGTGCTGACTCGAATGGTCGTCTCGGCGCCGGTCGCTATCTGGTCGCCGAGGCGGATGAGAGCGATGCCTCGTTCATTCACCTGCAGCCGATGGTTGCGGTAGTCACCAATATCGGTAACGACCACCTGGGTACCTACGGTGGTGATGTCGAACGTCTGCGTCAGACCTTCGTCGAGTTTCTGCACAATCTGCCCTTTTATGGTCTGGCCGTGGTGTGCATCGATGATCCCGGTGTGCAGGCCATCCTGCCGTTACTCCACCGTGCCACGCTCACCTACGGTTTTTCGCCAGAGGCCGATGTACGCGCCGAGAATCTGGTCCGCGAAGGCTTGCGTTCCCGCTTTACCGTGGTGCGCCCGGCGCCGGCGCCGCCCCTGGAGGTGGTACTCAATCTGCCCGGCAAGCACAACGTACTGAACGCGCTCGCTGCAGTCGCCATAGCCTGCGACCTGGAGCTCGACGATGGGGCCTGTCAGCAGGCACTGGCGAGCTTCGAGGGGGTGGACCGGCGCCTGCAGATGCTCGGTGATATTGAAATCAGTGGCCACCGCGTCACGCTGGTCGATGACTATGGACACCATCCGACTGAAATTGCCGCCACCATCGAAGCGGCGCGCCAGGTCTGGCCTGAACGTCGACTGGTAGTGGCTTTCCAGCCGCACCGTTACACCAGAACGCGCGATCTGCTCGACGATTTTGCCGAGGCGCTGTCAGCGGCTGACCGTTTGCTTGTCACCGAGGTCTATGCAGCAGGTGAGGCGCCGATCGCCAATGCGGATGGACGCGCAATTTGCCGGGCGATCCGCAGTCGCGGACAGATCGAGCCGGTCTTCGTGCCGCATATCGATGAACTGAATGATTTGCTCGCCGGTGTGCTGGAGTCTGGCGATGTGTTGCTCACGCTTGGTGCCGGAAATATAGGTGCGATGGCGCTGCAGCTTCGCGAGCTGCACGGCGAGCCGACAACGTTGCACTCGGGCGGTGACACGTGATGACGATGAAGAGCGAGCGCCCTGGAAAAATGTTGCGCGACGAGTTGATGTCGAAACATACAACATGGCGCGTCGGTGGCCCCGCAGACGTGTATTATGCGCCGCGTTGTCGTGCTGAACTTCTCACTTTTTTTCGCGGTCTTGATGCGAGCACACCGGTTTACTGGGTTGGCTTCGGAAGCAACCTCCTGGTCAGGGATGGTGGCTTGCGCGGCGTCGTCATCGCGACGAGCCAGGCACTCGGCGAGCTGCGCAACCTCGGCGATGGCCTCATCGAAGCGGAAGCCGGCGTGCCATGCACCGTCGTGGCCCGCCAGTGTGGTCGCTGGCAACTCGGTCCGGCGGAATTCTTTGCAGGAATTCCCGGCAGCGTGGGTGGTGCGCTGCGGATGAATGCAGGTGCCTTTGGCGGAGAGACCTGGAACAGTGTCATCGAAGTCGATGTGGTCGACCGGTGCGGCGTGGTGCATACGCGCAGTCGGGATGCCTACGAAACCGGCTATCGGCATGTCCACAAACCGGCTGACGAGTGGTTTCTCGCCGCCCGCATGCAGTTCAACCAGAACTACCAGGCTGCGGAAGCGCGCATGCGAACGCTGATTGCCGAGCGCAAGGCCAGTCAGCCTCTCGGGCTGCCGAGCTGTGGCTCGGTGTTCAAGAACCCGCCCGGCGATCATGCGGCACGCCTGATCGAAACCGCCGGTCTCAAGGAGACTCGTATCGGCGGCGCCCAGGTGTCGGCCAAGCATGCGAATTTCATCATCAATACCGGTGGTGCAACGGCAGCTGACATCGAAAGCCTGATCCTCAAGGTTCAGTCCACGGTCGAGGGCCAGCATGGTGTGCGGCTCGAGCCCGAAGTGCAGATCATCGGTGAGCCGGCTGTGGTCAGCGGTTCCGTGGTGGAGGGCAGTTGAAGATGAAATCAGCCAGTTCCCGCTACCCGCACATCACCGATCCGGCAGCTTTCGGGCGGGTGGTCGTGCTGATGGGCGGTGATTCGGCCGAGCGGGAGATTTCACTGCTTACCGGCCAGGCCGTGCTGCAGGCACTCCTGAATAAAGGTGTGGCTGCCGAGCCCCTCGACGCCTGCGGCCGGGATCTCGTTGCACGACTCTCTGCCGGTGCCTACGACCGGGTATGGATCGCCCTGCATGGCCGCGGCGGTGAGGATGGCACCCTGCAGGGATTGCTGTCCTGCCTCGGCTTGCCCTTCACCGGTTCTGGTGTGTCCGGTTCGGCGATCAGCATGGACAAGCTGCGTACCAAACGTCTGTTGCAGGGAGCCGGTCTGCCCACGCCGCGCTATTGCGTCATACGCAATGAAGCGGATCTGGTCGAGGCGGCCGAGCAGCTTGGCCTGCCGCTGATGGTCAAGCCCTCTGCTGAAGGTTCCAGCATTGGCATGAGCAAGGTCAGTCATGTCGGGCAGCTGGCCTCGGCCTGGCAACTCGCAGCGGGTTCCGACTGCGAGGTCATCGCCGAAGAATGGGTGGCTGGACCGGAGTACACGGCTGCGGTGTTGCACGATGAAGTCCTGCCGCTGATCCGCATTCAGACGGACGGCGTCTTCTATGATTACCAGGCCAAGTACTTCAGCGACGAGACCCGCTATCTCTGCCCCTGCGGCTTGTCCCCGACGGAGGAGCGTGAACTCGCCGAGCTTGCCCGTGCCGCCTTCGCGGCAGTCGGTGCCCAGGGCTGGGGGCGGGTGGACATCATGGTTTCGGAGCAGGCCGGGCCGCTGATCCTCGAGATCAATACGGTGCCGGGCATGACCAGTCACAGTCTGGTGCCGATGGCCGCTGCGGCTGCCGGTACCGGTTTTGACGAGCTGGTCTGGCGGATTCTGGAGACGAGTTTCGAGCCCGTTGCGGAGTTGCTGCAATGAGTGTGCTGGGCCGTCGTAACCGCAAGCGTCGTGAGGAACCACGGATCAAGCTCCCGGTTATTCCCTGGGTGCGTATCACCAGCCTGCTCGGTGTACTGCTGCTGGTTGGTGGTGCGGTCTTTGCTGGTCGCTGGCTGCTCAACCGTCCGGTTGAGCATGTGGTGATCAATGGCGAGTTCGAGCGCGTTTCGGCAGATCGCCTTGAAGCGGTACTGAGTCCGTATATGGGCCAGGGCTTTCTGGCCACGCCGCTCGACGTGGTTCAGCAGCAACTGGTCTCGGTGCCCTGGGTTGCCACCGCACAGGTGAGCCGCAAGTGGCCCGGTACCCTGATGGTTATGGTTAGCGAGGAGCAACCGGCGGCACGTTGGGGTGAGCGTGGTTTGCTCAATCCGCAGGGGCGTCTGTTTGTCAGTCAGGCCGACCATATTCCGGCCGGGCTGCCCCGGCTTGACGGGCCTGAGGGTACAGAAGCCGAGGTGGCCACCCGCTATGTAGCCATCCAGGAGCAGCTGATGCATCGCGGTCTCGCACTGGCGGCTCTCGAACTGGACAAGCGCGGTGCCTGGTCGCTCCTGCTGAGCAACGGCATCCAGGTGCGCCTGGGCTCGCAGGATGTGGATCAGCGCCTGACACGCTTTTTCGAGGCGCTGGACTCAGTGGTCGCAACGGTAGCCGCCGACGTGAGCTACGTTGATATGCGTTACACGAATGGTTTCGCTGTGGGCTGGAAGCAGCAGCATGCAGAGCCGCTCAGGGATCAGAAGCAGGTCACGGGGCAGGCACCTGCGTCAGGGGAGCGGTTGCCCAATGTCTAGGAAGGACGACAAGCGCATCATCGTAGGGCTCGATATCGGTACCTCGAAGGTCGTCGCGATCGTGGGCGAGCTGCAGGACGACAACCAGATCGAAGTGATCGGTTTTGGCATGCAGCCCTCACGCGGACTGAAGAAGGGCGTGGTCGTGAATATCGAGTCCACGGTTGCCTCTATCCAGCGCGCCGTCGAAGAGGCCGAGCTGATGGCCGGCTGCGATATCAGCCAGGTCTATGCAGGTATCGCCGGCAGTCATGTCCGCAGTCTCAACTCGCACGGCATCGTGGCGATCCGTGACCGCGAGGTCACCCAGAGCGATGTGGATCGCGTGATCGATGCGGCGCGCGCCGTCGCCATTCCGGCTGACCAGAAAATCCTGCACGTCCTGCCCCAGGAATTCATCATCGACGGGCAGGAGGGCATCCGCGAACCGATCGGCATGTCTGGCGTGCGCCTTGAGGCACGCGTGCACATGGTGACCGGTGCGGCCAGTGCTGCGCAGAACATCGTCAAGTGCGTGCAGCGCTGCGGGCTTGAAGTCGAGGACATTGTCCTCGAGCAGCTGGCCTCCAGTTATGCCGTATTGACCGACGACGAGAAGGAACTCGGTATCTGTCTGGTCGATATCGGTGGCGGCACCACTGATATCGCGGTATTCAACAATGGTGCGATCCGCCACACCGCAGTCATCCCGATTGCCGGTGACCAGGTGACGAATGACATCGCGATTTCGATGCGTACGCCAACCCAGTACGCCGAGGAAATCAAGATCAAGTACGCATGTGCGCTGTCGCAGCTCGCCAACGTCGATGAAACCATCGAGGTGCCGAGTGTGGGCGATCGGCCACCCCGGCGGCTTGCCCGTCAGACGCTGGCCGAGGTTGTCGAGCCGCGTTACGAGGAACTGTTTGGTCTGATTCGCGACGAACTGCGTCGCAGCGGCTTCGAGAACATGATCGCTGCCGGCATCGTGCTGACCGGTGGCAGCGCCAAGATGGAAGGCGCGGTTGAACTTGCAGAAGAGGTCTTTCACATGCCGGTACGCCTCGGCGTTCCGCAGTACGTGCGCGGCCTCGGTGACGTGGTCCGCAATCCGATTCACTCGACGGGCATCGGATTGCTGGTCTACGCAAGAAGCCAGGCGATACGGCTGGCTGCGGATGCACCGGTTGGAGCGGGGTTGCGTGAGGTTTGGGGCCGGATGAAGAGCTGGTTCCAGGGGAATTTCTGATTTACGGATTGTTGTTGTCGCCAGTCATTAACTACGGGAGACGGAAAAATGTTTGAACTGATGGATGCGGGCAGTCAGAACGCGGTCATCAAGGTGCTTGGTGTGGGCGGCGGCGGCGGTAACGCTGTGCGGCACATGGTGAGCACCGGGATCGATGGTGTGGACTTCATCTGTTGCAATACCGATGCACAGGCATTGCGGACCTCGAACGTCCGTACCGCCCTGCAGATCGGTTGCAATATCACCAAAGGACTGGGTGCCGGAGCGAATCCGGATGTCGGCCGACAGGCCGCCATGGAAGACCGGGATCGCATCATCGAGGTCATCGAAGGTGCGGACATGCTGTTCATCACCGCAGGTCTCGGTGGCGGTACCGGCACTGGTGCCGCACCGATCGTTGCCCAGGTGGCGCGGGAACTCGGCATCCTGACGGTTGCCGTGGTGACCAAGCCCTTTGCGATGGAAGGCAAGAAGCGTCTGATGATCGCCGACCAGGGCATTGCGGAACTGGCCAAGTATGTCGATTCGCTGATCACCATCCCCAACGAAAAGCTGCTGTCGGTGCTGGGCATGGAGACCACGCTGCTGGATGCTTTCAAGGCAGCCAACGAAGTGCTGCAGGGTGCAGTGCAGGGTATCGCCGAGCTGATTACCCGGCCGGGCCTGATCAACGTGGACTTTGCCGACGTCCGCACCGTGATGTCCGAGATGGGCATGGCGATGATGGGCTCCGGTTCGGCGCGTGGCCCGGATCGTGCCAGGGAAGCGGCAGAAGCGGCGATTTCCAGTCCGTTGCTTGAGGACATCAACCTCTCAGGTGCGCGTGGCATTCTCGTCAACGTCACCGGTGGCGAGAACCTGTCCATCGGCGAGTTCAACCAGGTGGGCGAGGCAGTCAAGCACTGTGCTTCTGAGGACGCGACGGTGGTGATCGGTACGGTCATCGATCCGGAGATGGGCGATATGATCCGCGTGACCGTGGTAGCCACGGGTCTTGGCCAGCCGGCGGTGCGTCAGCAGCCGATAATCCGCGTGGTACCACAGACGACGGCGGTGGCGCCGCGGCAAGAAGAGAGTGCTGCGCGTGGTGGCCGTGAGGCGGTGGTGGATTCGGCAGCAGCCTATGGCAGCTACGATCAACCGGCCTGGATGCGCAAGCGGGCGGTTGGCGATCAGTTGAGCGATGCCGGCGAGACTTCCTTTGATCTGCTCGATGTACCGGCATTTTTGCGCCGGCAGGCGGACTGACGCGGGGCTGGTGGGCGCAGTAGCGCCGGGCTGCCGGGCTTGAGGCCCGGACCGGCGCCATTGCACGGTTTTGACAGGCTGTGGTACGGTGCGTGCGGGTTTTTGTGTCCGCGCTGCGCTTCGCATGGGCGGGCCATTTATTTAATTGTTATTTTTCAGTGTGTTATGCGAACTGTAGTTCGCTGCTCACGGTCAGTCGGGTAACCGAGGGGAGCCGATTTTGAAACAACGCACGCTGAAAACAGCCATTCGGGCCACCGGTGTAGGCCTGCATACCGGCCGCAAGGTGTTCATGACCCTGCGCCCGGCGGCTGAGAACACCGGTATCGTTTTTCGTCGTCTCGACCTCGATCCGCCAGTTGATATCAAGGCCGATGCATTCAGTGTCGGTGAAACGATGCTGGGCACCACCCTGGTGCAGGGTGCGGTCAAGGTAGCCACCATCGAACACCTCATGGCCGCCTTTTCCGGCCTCGGTATCGATAACGCCTATGTCGACCTCAGTGCTCCCGAGGTGCCGATCATGGATGGCAGTGCAGCGCCGTTCGTGTTCCTGCTGCAGTCGGCGGGTATCGCCGAGCAGAATGCAGCAAAGCGCTTCATACGCGTACGCAAGACCGTGCGTGTCGAAGAAGGCGACAAGTCGGCCGAGCTGAAACCCTACCCTGGCCTGAAGGTCAACTTCCGCATCGATTTCGACCATCCGGTTTTTCGCCGCCACAGCCAGATGGCGACGGTCGATTTTTCCACCACTGCATTCCTGAAAGAGATTTCCCGCGCGCGGACTTTCGGTTTCGCACGGGATATCGAGATGCTGCGTACCCGTCAGTTGACGCTCGGTGGCAGCATGGACAATGCGATCGTGCTCGACGATTTTCGCATCCTCAACGAGGATGGCCTGCGTTTTGAGGATGAGTTTGTCAAACACAAGATCCTCGATGCGGTTGGCGATATCTACCTGCTCGGGCACTGTCTGGTCGGTGAACTGACCGCCGTGAAGTCCGGCCATGCACTCAACAACAAGTTGCTGCGTGCACTGCATGCCGATGCCTCGGCCTGGGAGATGGTCAGCTTCGACGAGCAGCGTGCCGCGCCGATTTTCTACCCGGTGCCGGTCGGCGCCGTCTGATTCGTCCCTACCCGTACCCTGACCCGGCTGGCAGCCGGGAATTGGCTGCGGCAGGTGCTGAGTACGGTTTCAGCCTCGAAGCGCAGCCGTGCGGCCCATTCAGGGTTCGCAGCCGTCACGACCACGGTGCCATCCGGCCTCAGGTTGCAGGCTGATACGTACTGTCCAAGCGGTTCCCCGAGTGCAGTGCGCACCAGCGTTGCCAGATCGATATGCCGCTCGGCGGCCGTGGCCAGCGCGCCCAGTGCCTTGACCTCGGTAAACAGGGTGCCGAGTGAACGTGGCTGATTTCGTGATGTGTCGCTCATCTTGTGGTGCGAGCCTGTGCGCCGTTCCTTGCCCAGCCTGGTTGCGTGGGGCATAGTTTATGCTCCAGTCACATCAGTGTCTGGCCGGTTTTTCTCAGGGGTTTGCCGTTGGGCACGGTTCCACA
The DNA here is from genome assembly GCA_963698405.1 of uncultured Gammaproteobacteria bacterium. Lineage (GTDB taxonomy): Bacteria > Pseudomonadota > Gammaproteobacteria > Steroidobacterales > SHZI01. The sequence goes on along the minus strand of CAVOQT010000003.1, from coordinate 37,376 downwards.
CACCGCAGCGTCACGCACCGCACAGCTACTGCCTGTGCTGCTGGGTGCTGGCGTCGCCCTGGTGTTGGGCGGCATGGGTTTCGGTTTCGGTTGTCTCTACGCCAGCATTCAGACACCGGTAGGAGTGGCTTCAGCCGCGATCCCCCCGGCCATGCCCGCAGGTGGTCCGGAAGAAGCTGAATCGATCCAGCCGCCAATGGCTCCACGGGCACGTCTGGCGGCCCTGGCCTTCAACCGCACCACAGTTCCTGAGCCGTTTGCAGCCCGGCTGGCCCGGCCAGTGGTTGGCGGGTGGGTTTCCAGTCACTACGGTCAGCGGACCGATCCGTTCACCGGTGACCCGGCCATGCATCGCGGCCTGGATTTTGCCGGTCCGGTCAACAGCGTGATTCTGGCGGTTGCTCCCGGCGTGGTGACCTGGTCAGGGCCGCTGCGGGGCTATGGCAATCTGATCGAGATCGATCATGGCAACGGCTGGATCACCCGATATGGCCACAATGCCTCCAATTTCGTGAGCCTGGGCGACTATGTAAAGCCCGGCCAGACCATCGCCCTGATGGGTGCGACCGGCAGGGCAACCGGCACGCATCTGCATTTTGAAGTGCTGTATCAGGGCCGTCATATGAATCCGGCCCGTTTCGTTCCCAAAAGGGCCTGATATTCCCCGTCTGCAGCGATGCCGCTCCGGCAGAAATCGCCTGTTAGAATGCGTCACCACCGCACTGAGCGGTACTCAACTTTTAGGCAATGATCCCGGGCCCGGGCATGACATCCCGCGCTGGCTGGGGAGGAACATATTTTGCTGAACTGGATCACCAAGCTGTTTGGTAGCAGCAATCAGCGGCTGCTGCGTCGCTATTCACGCATCGTCGCCACGGCCAACGAGCTCGAGGCGCGCATCAAGCCGCTGGACGATGCGGCGCTGCGGGCCAAGACGGCAGAGTTTCGTGAGCGGCTGGCCAGTGGTACAGCACTGGATGCGCTGATTCCCGAGGCCTTTGCCGTGGTGCGTGAGGCTGCCCGGCGAACCATCGGTTTGCGCCACTTCGATGAACAGTTGATCGGTGGGCTGGCCCTGCACGAAGGCAAGATCGCCGAGATGCGCACCGGTGAGGGCAAGACGCTGGTCGCAACCTTGCCGGCCTACCTGAATGCCTTGCCCGGTCGCGGTACGCACATCGTGACGGTCAACGAATATCTCGCCCAGCGCGATTCCGACTGGATGGGCCCTGTCTACCGATTCCTCGGCATGGAAGTTGCGGTGATTCGCAATGGCCTGAGCAGCGCCGAGAAGCGGGCGGCCTATGCCGCTGACATCACTTACGGTACCAACAACGAATTCGGTTTCGATTATCTGCGTGACAATCTGGCCTTCAGACCTGAAGACCAGGTGCAGCGCTCGCCGGTATTTGCCGTTGTCGACGAGGTGGATTCGATCCTCATCGATGAGGCGCGTACGCCGCTGATCATCTCTGGTCCGGCTGAGGACAGTTCCGAGCTTTATATCCGCATCAACAAGCTGGTGCCCGACCTGGTGCGTCAGGAGCGCCTGCCCAGCGATGAGGACGATGGTGGTCCGGGTGATTTTTCGGTGGACGAAAAGAGCCGCCAGGTCAGCCTGAGCGAGGATGGGCATCAGAAAGTCGAGGCACTGATGATCCAGGAGGGCTTGCTCGGCGAGAACGAGAGCCTGTATGACGCGGCCAATATCCGCCTCATGCATCACCTGCTGGCGGCGTTGCGGGCACATGCCATCTACCGGCGCGATGTCGAGTACATCGTGCGCAATGGCGAGATCGTTATCGTCGATGAGTTCACCGGACGGACCATGCCCGGGCGGCGCTGGTCAGACGGATTGCATCAGGCGGTTGAAGCGAAGGAAGGTGTGCACGTCCGGGAGGAAAACCAGACCGTCGCATCGATCACTTTCCAGAACTATTTTCGCCTGTACGAAAAACTCTCCGGCATGACCGGTACGGCCGATACCGAGGCCTACGAGTTCCAGACGATCTACGGCCTTGAGGTGGTCGTGCTTCCGACTCACCGGCCGATGGTGCGCGATGATCAGGCAGATCTCGTCTATCTGACACAGAAAGACAAGTTCCAGGCCATCATCGAGGACATCAAGGACTGCCAGAGCCGCGAGCAACCGGTACTGGTGGGCACCGCTTCGATTGAAACCTCCGAATATCTGTCTGGCCTGCTGAGCAAAGACGGCGTCGTGCACCAGGTGCTGAATGCCAAACAGCATGAGCGTGAAGCGCATGTCGTGGCCGAGGCCGGGCGCCCGGGCGCAGTCACCATTGCGACGAACATGGCCGGCCGCGGTACCGACATCGTGCTCGGCGGCAACCTTGAGGCGGAACTGGCGCAGCTGCCGGCTGAGGCTACCGAAGAGGATCGCCAGAAGCACCGTGCAGAGTGGAAAGAGCGGCACGGCAAGGTGCTGGCTGCCGGCGGCCTGCGCATCATCGGTACCGAACGCCACGAGTCGCGCCGTATCGACAACCAGCTGCGCGGCCGTGCCGGCCGTCAGGGTGATCCGGGTTCCAGCCGCTTCTATCTGTCAATCGAAGACAACCTGATGCGGATCTTCGGCGACCCGGAACGCACCAAGGGCATGCTTCGCGGCGTCGGCATGCGCGAGGGCGAGGCCATCGAGAGCAACCTGCTGACGCGCCAGATCGAGCGTGCCCAGCGCAAGGTCGAAGGCCACAACTTCGATGCCCGCAAGTCGCTGCTCGAATATGACGATGTCGCGAACGATCAGCGCCGGGTCATCTATCAGCAGCGCAACCAGCTCATGAAGGCCGAGGATATTTCTGAGTCGCTGGCTGAAATCCGTGCCGAGGTCATCAATACGACGATTAGCGAGTTCATTGCGCCGGAAAGCATGGAGGAGCAGTGGGATGTGGTTGGCCTTTCGGCCGAGCTGGCCAGTGAGTTCGGCGCGCAGCTCGATATCAAGGCCATGCTCGACGAGGACCGGAAGCTGGATGAAGCCGGGCTGCGTGCCAGGATTCTCGCTGCGGTCGAGGAACAGTACCTGCAGAAATTTGCCGCCATGGATGCCGTCGAGCTACGCCAGGTCGAGAAGCAGCTGATGCTGCAGCAGGTGGATCATCACTGGAAGGAACACCTGGCGGCGATGGACTATCTGCGCCAGGGCATTCATCTGCGCGGTTATGCGCAGAAGAATCCGAAGCAGGAGTACAAGCGTGAAGCATTCGAGATGTTCAGCAGCATGCTCGATCAGGTGAAGAGCGATGTAGTGACAATTCTCTCCAAGGCGCGCATCCGCAGTCCGGAAGAGATCCGCGCCGAAGAAGAACAGCGGCGCATGATCGAACAGCTCCAGTACCGGCACGATGAGGCGCCATCAGCGATGGCACCTGAAGCTGCGGGGCCTGAAGCCGAACCGGCAGCACGGCCGGCCTCCGGTGGTCAGTCCATGACGCTTCGGCAGACACCGCGTGCACAGCCTGCGCCGCCAGCTGAGCCCTTCGTGCGTCCGGACCGCAAGGTTGGCCGCAACGAGCCGTGTCCCTGCGGTTCAGGCAAGAAGTACAAACAGTGTCATGGCCACCTCGACTGAGGTCGGCACCCTGAGGCCTCCCGTTTGTCCGGGTTGAAGTCGGCAACACTGATTCTGGTCGCAGCTGGTGTGCTGCGCGATGCGGCTGGCCGCGTGCTGATCGCCCAGCGCCCGCCCGGCGGGCATGTGGGCGGCTTCTGGGAATTTCCGGGCGGCAAGCTCCAGGCTGGTGAATCGCCGCTACAGGCGCTCTGCCGCGAGCTGGCCGAAGAGATCGGTATACAGGTATCAGCCGCTTCGCCACTGATGAGCTACCGCCACAGCTACCCGGAACGGGTGGTCGAGCTGCATGTGTTTGAAGTCAGTGACTACTCGGGTGAAGCACAGGGTCTGGAGGGACAGCCCTTGCGCTGGGTAGCGGTTGAGGAACTGGCTACGGCCGGCTTGCTGGAGGCCGATCTGCCGATTGCTGCTGCGTTGCTGGGTAGGAGCGGATTTATCCGCGATCACTGACCCGATATGGAATCGCGGCTGAAGCCGCTCCTACCGCATCAACAAATCATCAAACGGAAATGCACGTCCTTGTTGATCTGCACCGGGCGTTGACTGGCATCCGGCCACTGCATGAAGCGCACGGTAAAGCGGTGGTGGCTGCCGCTGATTTCGGGGTAGAGGCTCATGCCGGGCTGCAGGGCAATGCGTAGCAGGCCTGCTGTACCTTCGCCAACCATGCCGTGTTGATACACGCCGTTGACCGCCACCTGTTCAGAGCTTTGTCCGCTCTCACGCAATAGCCAGAGTAGTTCCGCGATGCTGTCGCAGAGCGGCCGCAGGTTGACGATCCAGCGTTCGATGTCGGCTACCCGCAGTTCGTAGGGATGGCCCAGCCAGTGGGCATAGTCAGGCAGGTCGAATTCACAGGTGCCACCCGGAATCGCACTGCGGTGTTTGACCGCTGCCAGAAACTCACTGTCACGGATCGGTTGCAGGAACTGCGAGCCAACCGCAAACAGTTTCTGGCGCAGTTCCTGCAGGTTGCGCAGTACGCGCTTCAGGCGGGCTTCATCGATACCGGCCATATTCTGATAGCGATCGTAAATGGCAATCTGACGCTCGAGTTCCTTGAGGACATCGCCGCGCACATCGCCACGACCGAGAATCGTGACGATATCGAGCAGGCTGGTGATCGCTGCACGGCTGCCCCATTCGGAGGGCTGTTCAATATTGAAACAGAGTTGCTGGTAGAGAAATTCGAGGCGCAGCAGGGTACGCATCCGTTCGCTCAGGGGCTGTTCGTAGAGCCCCGAGAAACCGGATGTGGAAGGCTGCTGAAAATCTGCGCCTGGAATGCTAACCATGAATGGACGGTTTCAGTCCGTAGCCGTTGTTTTCCCGGCATTCTGCGCCACCCGACCGGGCAAGGGCAAATGCTGTCTGCTGTACTCCGCTGCCGGAGCTGCGCGCTCTTCAGTGTGCGGCCATACCGGCCTGCTTGCGGTAGCTTGCATCAAGCACGGCCACACGCTGCTGCGTATCAGCCAGACTGCTGGAATTGTCGATGACGTCGTCCGCCCTGGCAAGCCGTGCAGTGCGGCTGAGTTGCGCAGCCAGCAGTCGTTTCGCGTGTACTTCGGTTTCGCCGTCCCGCGTCATCAGGCGGCTGAGCTGTACTTGTTCCGGGCAATCGACGACCAGCACCCGGTCCACGCGCCGGTCGAGGCCCGACTCCACGAGCAGGGGTACCACCAGCAGCTGATAGGGTCCACCCGCCTGCCGGCACCGCGTTTCCATCGCCATGCCGATGCGCGGATGGGTGATCGCGTCCAGCTGTTTCCGGCGCTCTGGCTCGGCGAAGACGATTGCGCGGAGTCCCGCCCGGTTGAGGTTGCCATCGGGCAGCAGTAACTGTGGGCCGAATGCGGCAAGGATCTCCTGCAAGGCGGGAGAGCCTGGCTGGACGATCTCGCGTGCGATCAGGTCGGTATCGATCACCGGTACGCCGAGTGCGGCGAACATCTCTGCCACGGCGCTCTTGCCGCTGGCGATGCCACCGGTCAGTCCTACGCGATAGGTATCCCAGTCGCGAGCTGCAGGGTTGGCCGGGTCCGGGGGCTGCGCAGTCATCGTCGTGTCAGGGGAAGATCCGCAGGAAGGGCACTGCGGTCAACAACGGCTCGCCCCATACCAGCGCCACAAAGCCGGCCGCTGCCAGGTAGGGTCCGAACGGAATCGGTGTCTTGCGGGCATGCCGCCCCAGTGCGATCAGGGCGATGCCGATCACGGTGCCGCTCAGTGCGGAGAGCAGCAGTATCGGCAGAAACATCTGGTAGCCCAGCCAGGCGAGCAGCGCCGCAAACAGCTTGAAGTCGCCGTAACCCATGCCTTCCTTGCCGGTGACCAGCCGGAAACCGTGATACACGAGCCAGAGGCTCAGATAGCCGGTGGCAGCGCCGATCACGCTATCGGCCAGGCTGGCTGCAAATGGACTCGACTCTGTGTGGGGTGCGGTCAGCAGCTGGAACATGAGACCAGCCCAGAGCAGCGGGATCGTGATGGAGTCGGGCAGCAGCTGGTGATCCAGGTCGATCACCGTCAGCGCGATCAACGCCCAGCTGATCAAAAGCGCCGCTGCGGCATCGACTGTGAAGCCGAAGTGCCAGACCAGATAGGCGGAGACCAGGCCGCCAAGGCCCTCGATGACCGGATAGCGGGCGGGAATCGGAGTGCTGCAAGCCGCGCAGCGGCCGCGCAGCCATAGCCAGCCGAGCAGTGGAATGTTGTGGCGTGCCTTGATAGGCGCCTTGCAGGCCGGGCAGCCTGAGCGCGGCACGAGCAGGTTGAAGGGCGTCGCACCGGCCGGTGCCACGGCCGTCGTCCCATCGCCGCCGTCGAGCAGCGACTGGCACTGCTCACGCCACTCCCGCTCCATCATGAGCGGCAGACGGTAGATCACTACATTCAGGAAGCTGCCCACCAGCAGGCCGAGCAGGCCGGCAAAGGCCACCGCCAGTGGCAGGGTGGACTGCAGCGCGCCGGGCTCGATCAGATGACCGCGCCCATCTTGAAGATCGGCAGGTACATCGCGATGACCAGGCCGCCGACCAGCACGCCGAGAATCGCCATGATCATTGGTTCGAGCAGGCTGCTCATGCTGTCCACGGCGTTATCGACATCCGCCTCGTAGAAGTCAGCGACCTTGGAGGACATTTCATCCAGCGAGCCCGACTCCTCACCGACGGCGATCATCTGGATCACCATGTTGGGGAACAGGCCGGTGTTTTCCATGGCCCGCTGCAGGCGCTGGCCAGTAGAGACTTCGTCGCGCATGGCCAGCACGGCTTTCTCGTACACGATATTGCCGGTCGCACCAGCCACTGATTGCAATGCCTCGACCAGCGGTACGCCGGCGCTGAACATGGTGGACAGCGTGCGGGCAAAGCGTGCGATGGAAGCCTTGACCAGAATCGAGCCGACGATCGGCAGTTTCAGGAACAGCCGGTCTTCGATCTCACGCAGCTTCTTCGAACGCTTCTTCGTATAACTGTAGAAGGCGATACCACCGCCGATCATCAGGCCCACCGCCCAGCCCTTGGTCTGTACGAACTCGGAGAGGTTGATCACCATGCGGGTAAAGGCTGGCAGGTCGGCGCCAAAGCCTTTGAACAGCGATTCGAACTGGGGGATCACGAAAATCAGCAGGATCAGTGTCACGATGAAGGCGACCACCAGTACGGCCGCCGGATAGAACAGGGCTTTCTTGATCTTCTTCTTGATCGCCTCGGTCTTTTCCTTGTAGGTCGCGATCTTGTCCAGCAGCGTATCGAGTGCACCGGCCTGTTCACCGGCCGTCACCAGATTGACGAACAGATCGTCGAAGTGCAGTGGATGACGACCGAGTGCTTCGGCGAGCGCGGTACCGGACTCCAGGTCGGCCCGGATACCGAGGATCAGTTTCTGCATCGCCGGATTGTCATGTCCGGCACCGACGATATCGAAGGCCTGCACCAGCGGAATGCCAGCGGTAAGCATGGTGGCGATCTGGCGGCTGAAGATGGCGATGTCGCCGGGGGTAACCTTGCCGCCGCCCTTGAACAGGGTGGATTCCTTGCGGATGCGCACCGGCACCACACCCTGCTTGCGCAGCACGGCGCGTACCGCAGCCTCGCTGGAGGCCATGGTCTTGCCCCTGACCTTGTGGCCTCGGGTATCAGTGCCTTCCCAGTTAAAGCCAACCTGATTGATGGCGACGCCTGCAGCCATAACCCCAATCCCTCACATTCAGAGACACGCCCGTAGGAGCGGCTTCAGCCGCGATCCCCAAGCCTCAACCCAATCGCGCCTGAAGGCGCTCCTACGAGCGCTCCTGCATCAAGACTCGATTGTAACCCTATTGATTTCCTCAAGACTTGTAAGCCCGTCCTTGACTTTCTGCAGTGCAGACCGACGCAGCGACCAGACTCCCTCGCGCTCGGCCTGCTCGGCGATCTGCACGGCGTTACCGCCCTCGAGGATGATCCGTCCGATGGTTTCAGTCACCGGCATCACCTGGTAGATGCCGACGCGACCCTTGTAACCATCGTTGCACTGCTTGCAACCGATCGGGCTGAAGACCCGCAGCCCGCTGCGGATATCCTCCTGGGTAAAGCCTTCCTTCAGCAGTGCATCATCGGGAATATCGCGCAGCTCCTTGCATTGCTCGCACAGGCGGCGCGCCAGACGCTGGGCGATGATCAGATGTACCGAGGTGGCGATGGCATAGGGCTTCACGCCCATGTCCACCATGCGCGTCAGCGTACGCGGCGCATCGTTGGTGTGCAGGGTCGAGAGCACCAGATGCCCGGTCTGGGCGGCCTTGATGGCGGTCTCCGCCGTTTCGAGGTCGCGGATTTCGCCGACCATGATCACGTCCGGATCCTGGCGCAGGAAAGCCTTGAGAGCGGCCGCGAAGGTCAGTCCCACCTTGGGATTGACGTTTACCTGGTTGATGCCGGGTACGTTGATTTCGACCGGGTCTTCGCAGGTCGAGATGTTGCGGTCTTCAGTGTTCAGGATGTTGATGCCGGTATACAGCGACACGGTCTTGCCGCTGCCGGTCGGGCCCGTCACCAGGATCATGCCGTAGGGCTTGGCCAGTGCGTCCAGATAGAGCTTGCGCTGGAAGTCTTCGTAACCGAGCACCTCGATGCCGAGCTTGGCGGCGGTCGGGTCGAGAATACGCAACACGACCTTCTCGCCGAACAGTGTCGGGCAGGTGTTGACGCGAAAATCGATGGCGCGGTTCTTCGACAGTCGCAGCTTGATGCGTCCGTCCTGTGGCACGCGGCGTTCGGCGATATCCAGCCGCGACATCACCTTGAGGCGTGCGGTGACCTTGTTGGACAGCGCTAGCGGCGGCGAAGCGACCTGCTTCAGTACGCCGTCGAGACGGGTGCGCACGCGGTAGTTTTTCTCGTAGGGCTCGAAATGGATATCCGAGGCACCGCGCTTGATCGCATCGAGCATGATCTTGTTGACGAAGCGCACCACCGGCGCGTCTTCGATGTCGTCGCGCGCGACGTCCTCACCAACCACATCGTCGTCGCTGCTGACCTGCAGGCTCTCGAGGTCGAAATCGTCCTCGTCGAAGCTGGACATCGAGGTGTCGACAGCTTCGAGGGCCTTGCCGACCATTGCGTCGAGTTTGTCCTGCTCGACGATGATCGGATCGACGCGCACGCCGGACTGGAACTTGATCTCATCGATGGCCGCCAGGCTGGTGGGGTCAGATACGCCGAGGAACAGCCGTTTGCCACGCAGCAGCAGCGGCAGGACCCGGTGCTTGGCCAGCAGTCGTTGATCTACCGACTTGACAGCCTCCATGTCCAGATCGACGGCATCGAGATCGAGCAGCGGTACGCCGAACTCGGAGGAGGCGGCGACTGCGATCTTGGCGGCCGCTACCAGTTGGCGGTCTACGAGGTAGGCCACCAGGCCGATGTGCTGGGCTTCCGCGCCCTTGATGGCGTGAATTACCGCGTCTTCCGCGATCAGCCCGTCCTGGACCAGTCGTCGGGAGAGGCCGCTGAGCGGCGCATTGGTGGCGGATACGGCCATCGGGGTCCTTGGGCGTCCGGAGAAGGATTACGGTAAGTGCGTAGTGTTACTAAGGATCGGCGCCGGGTGCAACTGAATCAGTAGCGCAATGTGACGAAATAGTCGGGATTTGGCCAGCTTGGCAACCACCAGTGCAGGCCATCAGATGATGGCCTGCAAGCCCTTGTCGGCGATGATATTCAGCAGTTTGAGCGCCGGTCCGGCGGGGTGGGTATCGCCTTGCTCCCACTTGCGCACCGTCGAAGCGGTGGTGTGCAGATGCAGTGCGAACACCGGCTGGCTGAACTTCAGCTCTTCGCGCAGGTGTTTGATGTCCGCGGCGCTGAACTCCCGCACTGGCGGCGGACAGATCGCATCGAACTCGCGCATCGTTACCTTTTGTAAAGGAAGCCGCCCAAGTCGGCATCAGGCAGCTCTTCTGCCTGCCTGCCACCGTGCGGCTCCCTTTCTAATGCAAGAAGCCGGATTGGGAGTGCGTGCTCCCGGGCCGCATCATCGGCTCGACGCCACCACGCTTGCCGGGGCCAGAGCGGGTGACGGAATGACGGGGCGCTCACGAACGGCAGTGAATCGCTGCGCCAGTGCTTCCCACAAGGGGTAAAGCTCGGGATTGCTGGCGGCCGTCGGTGGTTTGTCCAGCCACACCGGGATACCAGTCCGGGCGTTGTAGTGGAGCAGGTATTGCTGGCGGCGATTACCCGTGGCCGGGAACGTGACCAGCATGTCACCGCCTCGCTCCACGGCATACTGGCGCTGTTCGAGGATCTCGTCGAGGAAGGCGGTGCGTACCAGCATGCGGCCGCTCACCGGATCTATCCGGTATTTTCCGGCTGCTGCCGCCAGCGCGCTGGCTGAAGGCATCGTTTCAGTCGATATGCCGGGCGGATTGAACTCGGTTTCGAGGAACCTGATCCGGTCCTGGATACCGGCCAGGGAATCGCCGCCCTTGCCCATGTACGGCAGCAGGCTACGGCCGTCAAAGGATATGCCCTGGTCGAGGTCGAGCGCGTCCAGGATCGTCGGCGTAATGTCCTCGAGCGACACCGGGAATGTCAGCACCGTTTTTTGTTCTGCCGGTATCAAGCTGTTACCGAATGCCCTCACTCCGAGCACGACATGATATTGATCAGCCGAGAGGACGTGGGTCCCGTGCCCGAATACCGCTGCGGTGCGCATGACGGGATCGGGCTCGCCATCCGCCGCGGCCATGGGGGAGGGCTCGCCCAGCGACTCGCCGTGATCCGAGAGCACGACGACTATCGCGTTCTCAAGTGCACCCTTGGCCTTGAGCACCGCCATCAGACGCCCGAACTGCTGGTCCACCCGCCGTATTGCCGTCTCGTACCGGCTGCGGGCGATCTCAGCGGGGTCGCGCTGGGCGCTCACGCCCTCGCTCTCCGGCTCTGTGCTGTCGGCCCAGGTGAAGGGCCAGTGCGCCAGGGTCATGTGCACCGCGAGCAGTGTTGGCCGGTTGAAATCTATGCCGGACTCGATGCGGTCAATGAATGTGTCCGGATTGTAGGTATTGCTTGCCGCACGGTTTGCATAGGCGTAGGGCAGCAGGATCTTGCCCAGCCCGGTATTGACGGTGATGTTGGACAGCGGCGTATCTGCAAAGAAACCGAGCAGGAAATCCGCTGCGCCCATCGGTGGGGTCAGCGTCCGGTCGAAGCCGTAGGATTCGTCCAGGTTTGAAAAGCGGACCTCGTCGATGGCATAAGCCGTCTGGTAGCCGCTGGAGGCCAGACGTGCTGGCATTGTTGTGCCTTCATTGATCTGTTCGCGCGGCAGCAGGTTGACGAATGCGCCGGTCGTGTGCGGATGCCGTCCGGAAATGATCGAGATCCAGGCGGGGAAGGTTCTTGCGAGTGGCGTGTAGGCGTTGGCGAAGTAAACTGAATCGGTCAGGAACTCGTCGATCGACGGTGTCCAGTGATCCAGCTCGTTCTGCACGAAGTCTGCGCGCAGGGAGTCGATGCCGACCAGGATGACATGCGGGCGGTCGAAAGCCTTGCCGCCGTTGCCGACTGTAGTGATTGCCGGGACCGCGACGCTTGCCGATAGCAGCGCGACCCCTATCCAGGCGTGCTGCGAGCGCACGAAGGAGCCATAGCAGCGGGCTGCCGCCAAGGCGAGGGTTATGCTGACTGCAGCCATGAGCGCGACCGTCAGCAGGTGGAAGGCGGGAATACTACCGACCTCGATCCTGGTGATTTGATGGTAAAAGCCACCCAGCGAGGTTCCCGGGAACTGGTAGGCATTGGCAGCAAGGATCCAGGTGGTCAGCAGGGCGAACCAGAGGACCGTCAGTGCACGCTGTGAACTGCCAGAGCCCGGCCAGGCTTTCAGCGTCACCCGCGCCAGGCCCCAGCAGGCGATAGCAAGCAGCGTATGCAGCAGAACCACGGCCCCGGCGAACTTGGCCAGTTCATTGCCGAGCCGGGTGCCCCAGATGGGCTGCGCCATGATGGTGTTGAGTACGGTACCGCCCAGGGCGGCCGAGCCTGCATCGCCGATCACCCGCAGATAAGAAGCCACCATAAAGGCCAGGCTGAGCGCCAAGGCCATGAGCAGGCCATCGGATTTCTGGTTCATGCGCATGCGGCTCATGTGTTCTTCTCGGCAGGATCGGGGGTGATTCCAGTCAAAAAAAGGGGGGGCGAAAAGCCCCCCCTTCCTCAGCTGACAGCCAATGGGATTTCTTGGCGATGGGCCAGGAATCCCGGCTCTTGCATCAGGCGCGGCACTCCGCCGGGGCATACTTCGCAGTTAGCGTACCGACTACGTCAGTGCCGCCGTTCATGACCGAGCCGCCTGGGGTGGCAGTTGAGTCCTCTGCGCGACACTTCCAGGCGATGCTGCCATCCGCACTCACATATGGCACGAGGGTCAGTGTGGAGCCATTGATGTTGTCATGCCCACGCTGTGGGGTGGCGCTGCTGTAGGTGACCGTGATCACGCCGTCCTCGACTGCAAGGCCCGACACGTAGTTACCGGCCGTATCCGCGGCATTGGGGCTCATGCCCGCTGCGGTCCGGTCGGCTGGTGCTACGCCCGTATTGGAGTAGGACTCCGAGACGGCGGCCTTGGCCTGGGCAGCCAGTGTCAGGCCTTCAGACACCTGTGAACGAATCGTGTAGTCCTGATACGCCGGGATCGCGATGGCGGCCAGGATGCCGATGATGGCAACCACGATCATCAATTCGATGAGCGTGAAGCCCTGTTGGATTTTCTTCATGATTGAACTCTCCTGATGGTGTTGAACTGGAATCTGCGGCCGGGGCCTGCAGGCCAGTACGTTGCAGGATCTGTGCCAGATTCCGGTGGGCTGCACTCAAGGTCATGATGCAGCAGGGAAAATTTCCTTGCGGGCATTTCTGCTGCGATCGCGGTACAACATAAGCCTGATGTGCCCAAGCTGTTGACTGGACGTCCAGCGTCACTTTCTGACATTTTTGCGTCAGAACCGGGCCTCCGTAGGAGCAGCCGCTCCTACCGCCGGTTTCAATCGATGCCGAGTTTCTGCATGCGATAGCGCAGAGCGCGCAGCGTCAGGCCGAGTTTCTTTGCCGTGGCGGTCTTGTTGTAGCGGTTTTCTTCCAGCGCTTTCACGATGGTCTCGCGTTCCAGCAGTTCCAGGCGGTCGCCGAGGTGGGCAGGAGCGGCGGTAGGAGCGGCTTCAGCCGCGATTCCGGCGGGGATCGCGGCTGAAGCCGCTCCTACCGCCGCTCCTGCCTCGTGGATGTGGATGTCGGCGGCGGCGATCTCGTCGCCGCTCATGGCGATGGCTCGTTCGAGGATGTTTTCCAGTTCGCGCACATTGCCGGGGAAGTGGTAGGTGGCGAGTTTGCTACGCGCAGCGGTGCTCAGTTCCGGCGGTGGCAGACCCATGTTGGCGGCCAGGCGCGCGAGGATGTGACCGGTGAGCAGCAGGGTGTCCTCGCCGCGATCACGCAGCGGCGGCACGCGCAGTTCGATGACGTTGATGCGGTAGTAAAGGTCTTCACGGAAGTGGCCACTCGCCACCAGTGCGCGCAGATCCTTGTGGGTGGCTGACAGGATGCGCACGTCGACCGGTACTTCGGCGGTCTGGCCGACTGGCCGCAGCGATTTTTCCTGGATCACCCGCAACAGTTTCACCTGCATGGGCAGCGGCAGGTCGGCGATCTCGTCCATGAACAGCGTGCCGCCTTCGGCGGACTGGAACAGGCCTTCCTTGTCGCTGACCGCGCCGGTAAACGAACCCTTGCGATGACCAAAAAACTCGCTCTCCATCAGTTCGCCGGGAATCGCACCGCAGTTGACCGGCACGAAGGGCGCCTCGGCCCGCGAGCCCTGCTCGTGGATCATGCGTGCCACCAGTTCCTTGCCGGTGCCGGACTCACCGGTGATGTGCACCGGTGCCTGGCTGCGTGCGACCTTGGCGATGGTGGCGCGCAGCTGTTCGATGACGGTCGAGTTGCCGAGCAACTGGGCCTTGCCGCCGGAGCTTCCGTTGTGCGGCAGTTTCAGCGCGCTGCCGACCAGCTTGCGCAGTACTTTGATATCCACCGGCTTGGAGATGAAATCAAAGGCGCCGGCCTTCAGCGCTCGCACGGCGGTTTCGACATTGCCGTGCGCGGTGATCACCGCCACCGGTGTGCCGATGCCGCGCAGCTGCATCCACTCGATCAGGTCAATGCCGTCGCCATCCGGCAGGCGCATGTCGGTCAGGCAGAGCTGGAATTCATTCCGTGTCAGTTGTTCCTTCGCAGCGGCGACGTCGGCACAGGCACAGACACGGATGTCCATGCGTTCCAGGGTGATGCCGAGCAGTTCCCGGATATCGGGCTCGTCATCGACGACCAGGGCGATTGGTGTTGCCACGTTTCTAAGGTCTCCGCTGCATCAGCCTTCCCAGCGTGCCGGGTCAGCAAAAACGATCCGGAATACGCTGCCGCCACCACGGCGGGCTTCATAGACCAGAGCCGCACGGTTGCACTCGCAAAGCTCGCGCGAAATAAACAGGCCCAGACCGGTACCACCACTGCGGCCGGTCGCGAAGGGTTCGAAGATCTGCTCGCGCAATTCTTCGGCGATGCCTGCGCCGCAATCGCTGATTTCCAGATAGGGTCGGCGGTTGCCGGACAGCCGCCCGAAGGCAATCTCCACCGCGATGCCGCCGTTGCTGCTGCCGTACTTGATGGCGTTCTCGCACAGGTTCCAGACGATCTGCCGCAGCTGGCTGGGATCTACGCGTACCTCTACATCTTCGGTGCTGGTGATGCTGACCTGGCCCTCGTGCAGTTCCAGCGTCGAGCTGAACTCGGCGGCGAAATCGCGTATCCAGCCGGCCAGATAGATCAACTCGGGGCGGCTGGACTCGCGCCGCGAAAGCTGCAGCACGTTCTCGATGATCTCGTTGACGCGCCTGGAGTTGGTGCGAATGATGTCAATCAAGCGCCGGTCATCGGCGCTCAGCCGAGGCGATTCTTCGAGCAACTGGCTGGCGTGGCTCAGCGCGCCGACCGGGTTGCGGATCTCGTGCGCGATGCTCGCTGACAGCCGACCGAGTGCAGCCAGCTTGGTTTGCTGGACCTTCTGGCTGAGCAGCCCGGCGTCTTCCAGAAACATCAGCACCGGGCCATCCTCGCCGCCGCCGAGCGGTGCCAGATAGGCGTTGATGCGCGTGCTGCCATCGGCGGACAGAAACGAGGGCGGTTGCAGCAAGGGATTGCCCTGCCGGCGCCAGTCGCTGAGCATGCGGTGCAGATGTGGTGCAAGACGTGCGAGATCCTGGCCCGGCTCGCGGGTGCGGATACCAGTGTGCTCGGCGGCTGACTGGTTGATGAGCCGCACCCGGTTGGCCGCATCGACCACCACGATGCTTTCGCGCAGGTTCTGGATGATGTAGTCGTTCAGCTGGGCGAGGTTGGCGAGATCAATGCCGCGTTGGTGGGCCAGTGCCTCGGTTTCTTCCAGGCGCCGGGCCAGCGGCCAGGCCGCCGAGGCGATCATGAAGATGATTGCGCCGAGTACGCCGGCAGCGACGAAATCACCGCTCGGTGCGCCGTGTTCGAGGACCCGCAGCGCCTGTTCGGCGAGTACCGCAAGGGCGGCGATGGCCGAGGCAAAAAAGGCCTGGCGACCCGGCAGCGTCAGGCTTGCGGCGCCGACGAACACTACCAGCAGGCTGCCGATACCGCTGCGCACACCGCCGCTGGCATGCATCAGCAGGCTGATGGCCAGCACGTCGATGAGCAGTTCGACCAGCACGAGGCGCGGCATGATGAGCCGCCGGCGCCACTGCCAGACCAGCAGCAGTATGGCAAACAGGCAGTAACTGGCAGCGCTGGCCAGAAACAGTCCGGTGTCGCGGATGCCGAGGATCTGTGGATTGCGAAAACCGAAGGCGATCGCCAGCATCACCATACCCACCACGACGCGGAATATCCCCACGAAGCGCAGCACCCGATGCGCTGCATCGCTGCCGATGCTGCGTGAGGCGGACCCCGGCGTGGGAGCCACCTGGGCCGTCAGTGTGTGTTCAGCAGTCGCCATGCATCAGGTCTGTGTGTTCCGGGAGAGCCAGGCAGATACATTATGTATGCCCGGTTTGCCGAAAGCGTGACGCTTGTCGCACTTCCCCGGCTGGTCGCCGCAGCCCGGTGTTTATGGTCGGCGGATCACGCTGTGGTTTGACAGTGCGTCTGATTCGCCCACAATACGCGCCTTCCCGGCTCAGGCGCGCGTCATGAATCTGCACGAATACCAGGCCAAAGAACTGTTCCGCCGCTTCGGTATCCCGGTTCCGACCGGCGAAGTGGCCACCACGCCGGCCCAGGCGGCGGCCGCTGCCGGGCGTATCGGCGGCAAGATCTGGGTGGTCAAGGCCCAGGTGCATGCCGGGGGACGCGGCAAGGCTGGCGGCGTCAAGCTCGCCCGCAGTACCGAAGAGGTTGGCCAGCTGGCGCGGGCCATGCTCGGTACGCAACTGGTCACCAAGCAGAGCGGCCCGCAGGGCATGCCGGTCAATCAGGTCTATGTAGAGGCGGGCAGCGAGATCGACCGCGAGCTGTACCTGAGCCTGCTCGTCGACCGCTCCCGCGAACGCATCGCGTTTATCGCCTCGGCGGCCGGCGGCATGGACATCGAGGAAGTCGCGGCGAACACACCCGAGCAGATTTTCACCACGGCGATCCATCCGGCGGCCGGCATTCAGCCCTATCAGGCCCGGCAGCTCGGTTATCAGCTGGGACTCAATAATCAGCAGGTCACGCAGTTTGTGGATCTGGCCACGAAGCTCTACCGCCTGTTCAACGAGTGCGACGCCAGCCTGATCGAAATCAATCCGCTGATCGTCACCAAGGCCGGCGACCTGCTGTCGCTGGATGGCAAGATCAATATCGAAGACAACGCCCTGTTCCGGCAGCGCGAGTTGCAGACCATGCGCGACGCGAGCCAGGAAGACGAGATGGAGCGGCGTGCCGCCGAGCACGACCTCAACTACGTTTCGCTGGATGGCAACATCGCCTGCATGGTCAACGGTGCCGGTCTCGCCATGGCGACCATGGATCTGATCAAGCTGCACGGCGGTGAGCCGGCGAACTTCCTGGATGTCGGTGGTGGCGCCACGCCGGAACGGGTGGCGGCGGCTTTCAAGCTGATTCTGTCCAACCCCGGCGTGAAGGCCATCCTCGTCAACATCTTCGGCGGCATCGTGCGCTGTGATCTGATCGCCGAGGGCGTGGTGCGTGCGGTGCGCGACGTGAAGGTCGCGGTACCGGTGGTGGTGCGCCTCGAGGGCACGAACGTCGAACAGGGTCGCGCGATGCTGAAAGACAGCGGCCTCGCCATCATTCCCGCCGACGACCTCAGCGATGCAGCCCGCAAGGCTGTGGCAGCGCTGTCATGAGGTTCGCGGATATCGCGGCTTCTGTGGGAGCGGCTTCAGCCGCGATTCATTCATCGTCGATCGCGGCTGAAGCCGCTCCTACCGAGCAATCAGCATGAGCATTCTCGTCAACAAGAATTCCCGCATCATCTGCCAGGGCCTGACCGGCAAGCAGGGCTCGTTTCACGCCCAGCAGTGCATCGAGTACGGCACACAGATTGTCGCCGGCGTCACGCCCGGCCGTGGTGGTGAGACCGCACTCGGCCTGCCGGTGTTCAACACCATGCCTGAAGCGGTGCGCGCCACCGGCGCTGATGTCAGCATGATCTTCGTGCCGGCGCCGGCTGCCGCCGATTCGATCCTCGCGGCAGCTGATGCCGGCATCAAGCTGATCGTGTGCATCACCGAGGGCATTCCGGTGCTCGATATGGTGCGCGTGAAGGCTGGCCTCAAGGATCACGACTGCCGGCTGATCGGCCCCAACTGCCCGGGCATCATCACGCCGGGTGAATGCAAGATCGGCATCATGCCCGGCTTCATCCACAAGCCCGGCAAGATCGGTATCGTCTCGCGCTCCGGCACGCTGACCTATGAGGCCGTCTACCAGACCACGCGCAATGGTCTGGGCCAGACCACCTGTGTGGGCATCGGCGGCGATCCGATCCGCGGCATGAATTTCATCGACTGCCTGGAGTTGTTCCAGCAGGACCCGGCCACCGAAGGCGTGATCATGGTCGGCGAGATCGGCGGCACGGACGAAGAGGCCGCGGCCCGCTACATCCAGAAGCATGTCACCAAGCCGGTCGTCGCTTACATCGCCGGTGTGACGGCACCGCCGGGCAAGCGCATGGGTCATGCCGGCGCCATCATCTCCGGCGGCGAAGGCACGGCAGACGCCAAGTTTGCTGCGCTCGAAGCGGCCAGAGTGCGCACCGTCCGTTCACCGGCCGAACTCGGCAGCGCGATGCTTGAACTGATGCGCTGATGCGCCCATGCCAGGTACACCGGAACTCCGTCTAGCGCTCGCCCAGCAGGATTTCCCGGTTGGCGATGTCAGTGGCAACACCGACAAGATCATCGCCGTGTTGCGCCAGGTCGGGCAGGCGAAGAGCGCCGACCTGGTGGTCTTCCCCGAACTCGCCATGTGCGGCTATCCGCCTGAAGATCTGCTCTTCCATGCCGGGCTGCGGCGGCAGGTGGCCGAGGGTCTGGCGCGCATCTGTGCAGAGAGCGGCGAGGTCGCGGTACTGGTCGGCTATCCCGAGTATGCGGACCAGCACATCTACAATTCCGTGGCCCTGTTCGCCGGCGGCAAACAGCTCGCCAACTATCGCAAGGTTTGCCTGCCCAACTACAGCGTGTTCGACGAGCAGCGTTATTTCACGCCGGGCAGTGCCCCGGTAGTCGTCGAATTTCGCGGCATCAAACTCGGTCTCGGCATCTGTGAGGACATCTGGCAGCCCGGCCTGCCGGCGCGCGCAATCGCGGCCGGTGCGGAACTGCTGCTGGTCACCAACGGCTCGCCCTTCGAGATCGGCAAGCAGGCGCAGCGCGAAGCGGTGATCACGGCGCGTGCCGTGGAAACCGGCCGGCCGCTGATCTATCTCAACCTGGTCGGCGGACAGGATGAACTGGTGTTTGACGGCGGTTCCTGTGTTGCCGATGCCGATGGCCAGGTGGTATTCCGCGCCCCGGCCTTCGCGGCCGGCTTGCACGTGCTGCGCTTCCGTCGCGGTGCTGACGGGCGGGTTGAGGCCGTGCCCGGCACGATGGTGCCGCTGCTCGACGATGTGCCCAGCGTCTATGCAGCGCTGCTCGCCGGGATCCGCGATTACGTCCGCAAGAATGGCTTCCCCGG
Organism: uncultured Gammaproteobacteria bacterium; assembly: GCA_963698405.1. GTDB lineage: Bacteria > Pseudomonadota > Gammaproteobacteria > Steroidobacterales > SHZI01. Next base: position 18,017 of record CAVOQT010000003.1, on the reverse strand, counting down.
TATCGTACTCGGGCTCTCCGGTGGTATCGATTCGGCGTTGACGCTGGCGCTGGCGGTCGATGCGCTGGGCGCCATGGCGGTGCAGGCCGTGATGATGCCCTATCGCTATACGGCGCCGATGAGTCTTGAGGATGCCGCCCTGCAGGCGCAGTTGATGGGCGTCGATTATCAGGTGTTGCCGATCGAGACGATGGTTGCTGCCACGCGCAACTCGCTCGAGCCACTGTTTGCCGGGCTGCCCGAGGACGCGACCGAGGAGAATATCCAGTCGCGCTGCCGCGGCATCCTGCTGATGGCCATCTCCAACAAGACCGGCCGGATGGTGCTTGCCACTGGCAACAAGAGCGAGATGGCGGTTGGTTACGCGACGCTCTACGGCGATATGGTCGGTGGATTTGCACCGATCAAGGACTGTACGAAGACACTGGTCTATGAACTGGCCCGCTATCGCAACAGCATCAGCCCGGTGATTCCCGATCGCGTGATTACCCGGCCGCCCAGCGCCGAGCTGCGTCCCGATCAGCAGGACAGCGATTCACTGCCACCCTATCCGGTGCTCGATGCAATTCTCGATGCGCTGATCATCGAGAATCGTTCGGTAGACGAAATTGCGGCGCATGGATTCGACCGGGAAGTGACTGCGCGGGTGCTGGAGATGGTGCGTCGCGCCGAGTACAAGCGTCGACAGGCGCCGCCGGGTGTGCGAATTTCAGGGCGGGCTTTTGGCCGCGACTGGCGGTATCCGATTACTTCGGGCTACCGGCATCAGGTCTGATGGGGTGGAGCGGCTGGTAGGAGCGCCTTCAGGCGCGATCCGAGGCCTTGAATCGCGGCTGAAGCCGCTCCCACAGCTGAAGGCGCTCCTACAAGCTGCTCCTACCAGAACCGGTACCAGGGCTTCTGTTCTTCCTTGACCACTTGCCGGAGGGTGGCGGGGTAGTTGCTGGCGAGTACCAGCCGGACGTCATCGGCCTGGTCGCGCATGCCGAGTTGCCGGTAGGCGTCCAGCATGATCTTCAGCGATTCAGCCACGGCCGGTGCACCATCGTAGTTCTCGACCGTGAAGCGTGCGCGGCTGGCTGCCGCCAGCCATGCGCCACGGCTCATGTAATAGCGCGCCACATGCAGCTCGTAGTCGGCCAGCCGGTTGCGCAGGAAGACCATGCGCTGACGGGCATCTGCCGAGTAGGCGCTGTTCGGGAAGCGCTGCAGGAGCTGCGAAAAGGCCGTGAACGATTCCTGCAGGTTCTTTGGCGGGCGTTCCGACAGGTCGGCATTGAACCAGCGGTGATACCAGCTGCTCTGGCCGGAAAAATAAGCCAGGCCACGCATGTACAGCGCGTAGTCCACGCGCGGATGGGTCGGATTTTCACGCTCGAAGGTGGTCGCTGCATCGACGGTCGCTTCGATCTGGCGGTCGTTGTAGTAGCAGTAGATGAGATCGAGCTGCGCCTGCTTGCTCTGGTTGCTGAACGGGAAACGGGCTTCCAGCCCTTCGTAATACTGGATGGCATTCTTGAAGTTGCCCGAGTCCATGGACTTGTGGGCGCGCTCGTAGAGCTGCTCCACACCCGATTTGTCTTCTTTGTCCTTGCGGAAGAAGCAGCCGCTCAGGTTGCCGGCCAGCAGTGTGGCCAACGCAATCGTCATTACGATGCGCTGAATGGACGGCCTGCTGGAACTGAACAGGGACATGTGTGAATTTCTGTTTCCGTGCTGTCGCCGGGCGGGCCGAGAGTATAGCCTAGCGCGCCATGGAGCTTGAGCAGCATCGATTGCAGATACCCGCCGGGCAGGACGGTCACCGGCTCGATCAGGTGCTGGCCGGCTTGCTGCCCGATTACTCGCGCAGCCGCATCAAGCAGTGGATTCTCGATGGCCACGTGCGGCTTGATGAGGAACTGCCCGAGCCACGCACCAAAGTACTGGCCGGCCAGTGGGTGGTGCTCGAAATTGCGGCGCCCGAACCGGTGGACAGCGCTCAACCCGAAGCCATGGCGCTCACTGTCGTGCACGAAGACAGCGATGTGCTGGTGATCGACAAGCCGGCCGGACTGGTCGTGCACCCCGGCGCCGGCAATCCGGCCGGTACCCTGCAGAATGGCCTGCTGGCCTATCTGCCGGCGCTTGCCGAACTGCCGCGCAGCGGAATCCTGCATCGCCTCGACAAGGACACCAGCGGCCTGCTGCTGATCGCCAAGACTATCCCTGCCCACACGCATCTGGTGCGCGACCTGGAAGCACGGCAGATCACCCGCGAATATCGCGCCGTCTGTGTCGGCACGATGACTGGTGGCGGGATGGTGGATGAACCGATCGGCCGGCACCGCAGCCAGCGCACGAAGATGGCGGTGGAGCAGGGCGGTCGCGCAGCAGTGACGCACTATCGGGTGCTGACACGCTTTGCCCATCACACCTACATCGCCGTACGCCTCGAAACCGGCCGTACGCACCAGATCCGCGTGCACATGGCGCATGTGCGTCACCCGCTGGTCGGCGATCAGGCCTACAGCGGCCGCCTGATCGTGCCGGCCGGCGCTACATCGCGCCTCGCCGATACCCTGCGGGCTTTTCGTCGTCAGGCGCTGCACGCGCGACGCCTGTCCTTCACGCATCCTGTCAGCGGCACCACAATCGATCTGCAGGCGCCGTTGCCGGCAGATTTCCGCGGCTTGCTGGCTGCCCTGGCTGATGACGATACGGTGGTGAACCGGCTGGAGGGGCTGCCGTGGCCCGAGCACAAGCCCAACTCGATCTGATCTGGCCCGACTGGCTGGCGCCGGCTTCGGTGCGCGCGGTTGCCACCACGCGCACCGGCGGCTGCAGCAGGGGCGGATACGCCTCACTCAATCTCGGTGACCACGTATCTGACGGGCGCGCGGCGGTGCTCAGCAACCGTGCACGGCTGCGCGCGGAACTCGATCTGCCGGGCGAACCGCTGTGGTTGCAGCAGGTGCATGGCATCGACGTGGTGAACGCCGCGACAGCCGGTTCGCGGCCTGTCGCCGATGCTGCATATGCTGAATCACCCGGACTGGTGTGTGCGGTGCTCACCGCCGACTGCCTGCCGGTGCTGCTCTGTGACCGTGCCGGCACGCGCGTGGCCGCAGCGCATGCGGGCTGGCGAGGACTCGCAGCCGGGGTGATCGAGGCCAGCGTGGCTGCGCTGCTTGCATCCGGGGCGACGGCTGGTGAGCTGCTCGCCTGGCTGGGTCCGGCGATCGGCCCGCAGGCCTATGAAGTCGGTGCCGAGGTCAGAAGCGCATTTCTCGCCGCCGATCCGGAGGCCGAAGCGGTTTTCCTCCCTGGCCGGCCGGGGCACTGGTGGCTCGATCTGTATGCGGCGGCGCGGGTCCGCCTGGCACGCGCCGGAGTCACGGCGGTCTGGGGTGGCAACTACTGTACGTACAGCGATCCGCAGCACTTTTATTCGCACCGGCGGGGTGCCAGAACCGGCCGCCAGGCCAGCCTGATCTGGCTGGTCTGATGCTGATCCGGTTGAATTTCCGTCTTGCGGCCCCATCTTTCTGCAGTACCCGCTGTTGCGGGAGCCCAGCCAGCGGAGCGAAATCATGCGCATGGACAAACTGACCGCCAAGTTCCAGTCGGCACTGCAGGATGCGCAGTCGCTGGCGGTTGGCCGTGATCATCAATTCATCGAACCGGTGCATCTGATGCTCGCGCTGCTGGAACAGCGCGGCGGCACCGTGCGGCCGCTGTTCAGCCAGGCGGGTGCGAATCTGAACCTGCTGCGCTCACAGCTCGGCGAAGCGCTCGACCAGTTGCCGCAGGTCGAAGGCGCCGGTGGCGACGTGGCGATGTCCAACGACCTGGGCCGGCTGCTCAATGTCACCGACAAGCTCGCCCAGAAGCGCAACGACCAGTACATCTCCAGCGAGCTGTTTGCGCTCGCCGCCTGCGAAGACAAGGGCGCTCTCGGACGCATACTCAAGGACGCCGGCGTGGTGCGCGGCGCGGTCGACAAGGCCATCGACGAGGTGCGCGGCGGTGCGACCGTCGATGACCCCAACGCCGAGGAAACCCGTCAGGCGCTGGAGAAATACACCGTCGATCTCACCGAGCGTGCCGAGCAGGGCAAGCTCGATCCGGTGATCGGCCGCGACGACGAGATCCGCCGCACCATCCAGGTATTGCAGCGACGTACCAAGAACAATCCCGTGCTGATCGGTGCGCCGGGCGTGGGCAAGACCGCCATCGTCGAAGGTCTCGCGCAGCGCATCGTCAATGGTGAGGTTCCGGAAAGCCTGAAGAGCAAACGCATCCTGTCGCTGGATATGGGCGCGCTGATCGCCGGCGCAAAATATCGCGGCGATTTCGAAGAGCGGCTCAAGGCAGTACTGAAGGACCTGTCCAAACAGGAAGGCCAGGTGATCCTGTTCATCGACGAACTGCACACCATGGTCGGCGCCGGCAAGGCCGAAGGCTCGATGGATGCCGGCAACATGCTGAAGCCCGCGCTGGCGCGTGGCGAACTGCATTGCGTGGGCGCGACCACGCTCGACGAATACCGCAAGTATGTGGAGAAGGACGCCGCGCTCGAGCGTCGTTTCCAGAAGGTGCTGGTCGATGAGCCCTCGGTAGACGACACCATCGCCATCCTGCGCGGCCTCAAGGAGCGTTACGAAGTCCATCACGGCGTGGACATCACCGATCCGGCCATCGTCGCCGCCGCCACGCTTTCGCACCGCTATATCGCCGACCGCCAGTTGCCCGACAAGGCCATCGACCTGATCGACGAAGCAGCATCCCGGCTGCGCATGGAAATCGATTCCAAGCCCGAGGAGATGGACCGCCTCGACCGCCGCATCATCCAGCTCAAGATCGAGCGCGAGGCGCTGAAAAAAGAATCCGACGAGGCCTCGAAGAAGCGCCTGGCGGATCTCAGTACGCAACTCGCTGCGCTGGAAAAGGAATACGCCGATCTCGAGGAGATCTGGAAGGCGGAGAAGTCCGCCGTGCAGGGCGAGGCGCATATCAAGGAAGAACTGGAACGCGCGCGCATGGAGCTGGAAACCGCACGCCGTGGCCAGGATCTGGCGCGCATGTCGGAGCTGCAGTACGGCCGCATTCCCGAGCTAGAAAAACAGCTCGAAGCGGCCATCGGTGCTGACAAGGGCGAGACCCGCCTGCTTCGTAACCGGGTGACCGACGAGGAAATCGCCGAGGTCGTTGCCAAGTGGACCGGCATCCCGGTCAGCAAGATGCTCGAAGGCGAGAAGGACAAGCTGCTGCGCATGGAAGAAGCGCTGGGCCGCCGCGTGGTCGGCCAGACCGAAGCGCTGAAGACCGTCGCCGATGCGATCCGCCGCTCGCGTGCCGGCCTCTCGGATCCGAAACGGCCGAACGGTTCCTTCATGTTTCTCGGCCCCACCGGCGTCGGCAAGACCGAGCTGACCCGTGCGCTGGCCGAGTTCCTCTTCGATACCGAAGACGCGATGGTGCGCATCGACATGTCCGAGTTCATGGAAAAGCATTCCGTGGCGCGGCTGATCGGCGCGCCGCCGGGCTATGTCGGCTACGAGGAGGGCGGTTATCTGACCGAGGCGGTGCGCCGCAAGCCCTACTCGGTGGTGCTGCTCGATGAGGTCGAGAAGGCGCACCCGGATGTATTCAACGTGCTGCTGCAGGTGCTGGACGACGGGCGCCTGACGGACGGCCAGGGCCGCACCGTGGATTTCCGCAACACGGTCATCGTCATGACCTCGAACCTCGGTTCGCAGCGTATCCAGAGCATGACGGGCGAAGAAAACTACGCGGCCATGAAGGCGGCGGTGATGGAGGTGCTCAGCGAGCATTTCCGGCCGGAGTTCATCAACCGCGTGGATGACATCGTGGTCTTCCACCCGCTGTCGGCCGAGCAGATCCGTGACATCGTGGTGATACAGCTGCGCTATCTGCAGGCGCGGCTCACCGAGCGCGACATGCGCCTGGAGCTGGACGATGCGGCGCTCGACAAGCTGGCCGAGGCCGGTTTCGATCCGGTGTACGGTGCCCGGCCGCTCAAGCGCGCCATCCAGCAGTACATCGAGAACCCGCTGGCGCAGGAGATCCTGCGCGGCCGTTTCGGCCCCGGGGCGCTGATCAAGGCCAGCGTCGCGGACGATCAGCTGGTGTTCATTGGCGACCAGCTGGCGTCTGACGCCGGCGGCTAGACGCCGACGCATAAACCTGCGCCGGGGATCGCGCCTGAAGGCGCTCCTACGGGTGGGAGCGCCTTCAGGCGCGATAAAAAATACGGAATCGCGGCCTAAAGCCGCTCCCACCCGTAGGAGCGGCTTTAGCCGCGATCCCGCAACGGGTAGGAGCGCCTTCAGGCGCGATACAATACGGAATCGCGGCTAAAGCCGCTCCTACCGCGCTCCTGCGAAAGCCGTTCCCGCAATACGGTAGAATCCCGCCGCGCTATATACGAGGTCCAGCCATGCCGATTTTCGACTACCAGTGTGAAGCCTGCGGTCATCACTTCGATATCCTGCAGAAGGCGGGCGAAGGCGTGCTGCGCAAGTGTCCCGAGTGCGGCAAGCTCAAGCTGCGCAAGCTGCTGTCGGCGCCGAGTTTTCACCTCAAGGGCGGCGGCTGGTACAAGAGCCCGCCCAGCGAGGGCAAGGCCAAGGGCGACGGCAAGTCAGAGGCCACCCCGAAGAAGGGCCATAACCTCGACGGCGACAAGAGCCATAGCCACGACCATGGCCACAGTCATGGTCCGGGTGGTCATAGCACACGGCGAAGGCGGCCACAAGCACTGAGTTTCAGGTAATTTTTAGCATGCGCACGCACTATTGTGGCGACGTCAACGCCGCAGCTATTGGTCAGGAAATCACCGTCGCCGGCTGGGTACATCGCCGCCGCGATCACGGTGGTGTCATTTTCATCGATCTGCGCGACCGCGAAGGTCTGCTGCAGGTGGTCTTCGATCCCTCCGCACCGGTGGTCTTCGCGGCCGGCGAAAAGCTGCGCGGCGAGTATGTGGTATCGGTGCGCGGTACTGTCCGCCACCGTCCCGAAGGCACTGTAAATACCAAACTGGCCACCGGTGAAGTCGAGCTGCTCGCTGTCGAGCTCACGCTGCTCAACAGTTCCGAAACGCCGCCCTTCCATCACGACGAAGATGTCTCTGAAGAGTTGCGTCTGCGCTACCGCTATCTGGATCTGCGCCGCGAGGAGATGACGCAGCGTCTGCGGCTGCGCCACAAGGTCACCCAGGCCATGCGCGCCTTCCTCGACGGCAACGGCTTCATCGACATCGAGACGCCGATGCTGACGCGCACCACGCCGGAAGGCGCGCGCGACTACATCGTGCCCAGCCGCACGCATCCGGGTGAATTCTTCGCCCTGCCGCAGTCGCCGCAGCTGTTCAAGCAGTTGCTGATGATGTCGGGTTTCGACCGCTACTATCAGATCGCGCGCTGCTTCCGTGACGAAGACCTGCGTGCCGACCGGCAGCCGGAGTTCACCCAGCTCGATATCGAAACCTCGTTCATGGACGAGAACGGTTTCATGGCGCTGATGGAGAAGCTGATTCGCCACCTGTTCAAGGACGCGATGGGTGTGGATCTGCCGCCGCTGCCGCGCATGACCTGGGCCGATGCTGTCGATCGCTACGGTATCGACCGGCCGGATCTGAGCATTCCGCTGGAACTGGTGGAAGTCGCCGACCTGATGAGCGGCGTGGAGTTCAAGGTATTTGCCGGGCCGGCTGCGGATCCGGACGGCCGCGTGGCTGCGCTGAAGATCCCCGACGGCGGCAAGCTCACGCGCAAGGAAATCGACGACTACACGGCCTTCATTACCCAGTACGGCGCGAAGGGCCTCGCCTATATCAAGGTCAACGAGATTGCGAAGGGCCGCGATGGCCTGCAGTCGCCGATCATGAAGTTCCTGCCGGATGCGACCGTGCAGGGGCTGATCGACAGGCTGGCGCTGAAAGACGGCGACCTGGTGTTCTTCGGTGCCGACAAGAAGAAGGTCGTCAACGATTCGCTGGCTGCGCTGCGCGTGAAGATCGGCCACGACCTGAAGCTCGCGAAGCCGGGCTGGCATCCGCTGTGGGTGGTCGACTTCCCGATGTTCGAGTGGGACGCGAAGGAGAAGCGCTGGGGCGCGCTGCACCATCCCTTCACCGCGCCGTCCATCGACGACATCGCGGCGCTGGAGAAGGAGCCAGGCAAGGCACTGTCGCGCGCCTATGACATGGTGCTGAACGGCACCGAGATCGGCGGCGGTTCGATTCGTATCCATTCCTCGGCGATGCAGTCGGCGGTGTTCCGCATCCTCGGCATCACCGACGAGGAAGCCGAGAGCAAGTTCGGCTTCCTGCTGCGCGCGCTGAAATTCGGCGCGCCGCCGCACGGCGGGATGGCTTTCGGTCTGGATCGTCTGGTGATGCTGATGGCCGGTGCGACCAGCATCCGCGACGTGATCGCCTTCCCGAAGACGCAGAGCGCGAGCTGCCTGCTTTCCGAAGCGCCGGGTCCGGTGTCGGCACAGCAGTTGCGCGAAACCGGTATCCGCATCCGCGAGACCGCCAAGCCGTAGGAGCGGCTTCAGCCGCGATATATTGAGCCGATAATCGCGCCTGAAGGCGCTCCCACAGGAAGCCGCTCCTACACGGAATCCATTTTGAGCGTACCCACTGAAACCGTCGTCGTCATCCATGGCTTGTGGATGAACGGCGCCGAGGCGGGCCTGCTGCGGCATCGCCTCAGCGACGAGCACGGCTATCCGACCGAGCTATTCCAGTACGGCACCTTCGGCGCTGACTTCAGCACCAACGCCGATCGTCTGCGCGATTTTCTCGATGACCTCAAATCGCCGAGCCTGCACCTGGTCGGCCACAGCACCGGTGGCCTGATGGCGCTGGTCGCGCTGCAGCGCCGGCCGCTCGTCAAACCCGGGCGTATCGTCTGTCTGGGCTCTCCGCTCCGCGGCAGCATCGCTGCCGATCAGCTGGCACAGACTCGGCGAACTCGGTGCGGCGATCCTCGGTCCGACTGGTCGCCAGGCGCTGCTCGGCCAGCTGCTGCAGCGCTATGACGGCGACCGCGAAGTCGGTGTGATCGCCGGTACCACGAGTATCGGTGCTGCCATGATGCTCGGCATATTGCCCGAGCCCAATGACGGCACCATCGCGGTGGTCGAGACCCAGCTGCCGGGCATCAAGGCGCACATGACTTATCCGGTGACCCATACGGGCTTGCTGGTATCGCCGGAGGTGGCAAAGCAGACGGCATTTTTTCTGCGCCATGGCATGTTCAATCGACAGGGAGACCCAAGTGGCCAGATTCAGTGACAAGGTGGTGCTCATCACCGGCGCGCTCGGCGGCATCGGCGCAGCCACGGTGCAGTGGATAGCAAAGGGCGGCGCGCGACTGGCGCTCACCGACATCAACAAGTCCGCGGCCGATGTGCCGGCTGAACTGACGGCAGGTGCTGCCGAAACCGCGTTCTGGCCGGCTGATCTCAGCCAGCAGGCCGATGTGGATGCGCTGTTCGCCAGCGTGATGCAGCACTACGGCCGCATCGATGTGCTGATCAACGTGGCGGGCTTCGATCACGACGCCGGCGTGCCGCTGGAGAAGGTCACGCTCGAGCGGCTGCACAAGAACGTGGACACCAATCTCACCACCTGCTTCCTGTGCTGTCAGGCGGCGGTGAAGATCATGAAAGCACAGAAGGGCGGTGCGATCGTCAACATGAGTTCGCTCACCTGGCGCGGCAGCCCCATGCAGTTCAGCTACTCGGCCTCCAAGGGTGGTGTGTACGCGTTGACCCGCTCGCTGGCGCTGGCGCTCGGCCGCGACGGCATCCGCGTCAATGCGGTTGCACCGGCCTGATCGAAGTCGAGAGCATCACCAAAACCCTGCCGCCCGAGATGTGGCAGCAGATCAAGACCGGCATCGGCGGCGGCTATCCGCTCGGCCGCGTCGGCCGGCCTGATGAGGTTGGTGCCGCGATCGCCTTCCTCGCCTCCGACGAAGCCTCCTTCATCACCGGCCAGATCCTCGAAGTCTCCGGCGGCGGCCGGCTTTGATGGGGGCGGTGGGAGCGGCTTCAGCCGCGATATTCAACGCAAACAGGATCGCGGCTGAAGCCGCTCCTACGAGCGTTCTTAAGCGCGTGCGAGCGCCTGCAGGGCCTGCTGCGGCGTCAGCTCGTCGGGGTTCAGCGCGGCGAGTGCCTCGTGCAGCGGATCGGGCTCGCGCGGTGTCCTCGGCTGGGCTGAAATCCAGCTGCTGCTGCGGGCCGTGACGCGCCTTGTCGGCGGCTGACTGGTTTTCCAGGTGCTGCAGATAGCGGCGCGCGCGGCGGATCACCGCGGGCGGCACGCCGGCGAGTGCGGCGACCTGCAGCCCGTAGCTCTGGTTCGCCGGCCCTTCCTTCACGGCATGCATGAACACCAGCTTGTTGCCGTATTCGGTGGCGTCCAGATGCACGTTGGCGCAGGCGGGCAGTTCCTCGCCCAGCGCGGTCAGCTCGAAGTAGTGCGTGGCGAACAGCGTGAAGGCGCGCAGTCCGGTGCCGATGTGATGCGCGGTCGCCCAGGCCAGCGACAGGCCGTCGAAGGTGCTGGTGCCACGGCCGATCTCGTCCATCAGTACCAGGCTGTGCTCGGTCGCGTTGTGCAGGATGTTGGCGGTCTCGGTCATCTCCACCATGAAGGTGGAGCGGCCGCCGGCCAGATCGTCGGCCGCACCGATGCGCGTGAACACCCGATCCAGCGGCCCGATCTCCGCCGCATCGGCTGGCACGAAACTGCCGATGTGCGCGAGTATCGCGATCAGCGCGGCCTGACGCATATAGGTGGATTTGCCGCCCATGTTCGGCCCGGTGACGATCAGCAGCCGTCGGCCCTCGTCGAGCTGCAGATCGTTCGCGTATGAAGGGCGTTTCCAGCAGTTGCTCGACGACCGGGTGGCGTCCGGCGCGGATGCGCAGTCCCGGCGCATCGCTGAGTTCCGGTCGGCACCAGTTGAGCGCCTGCGCGCGTTCCGCCAGCGTCACCAGCACGTCGGTCTCGGCGACTGCGGCCGCCATGCTGCGCAATGCCGGCAGCACCGCCATCAGCGTGTCGAGCAGGCCCGCGTAGAGTTCCTTCTCGCGCGCCAGCGAGCGGTCGCGCGCCGACAGCACCTTGCCCTCGAATTCCTTCAGCTCCGGCGTGATGTAGCGCTCGGCACCCTTGAGCGTCTGGCGGCGCTGGTAATCGTCGGGCGCCTTGTCCGCCTGGCCACGGCTCAGCTCGATGTAGTAACCGTGCACGCGGTTGTAGCCGACCTTCAGCGAGGGCAGTCCGGTGCGTGCGCGTTCGCGGCTTTCGAGATCCGTGAGATAGCGGTCGGCGTGTTCGCTGATGTCGCGCAACTCGTCGAGGCTCTCATCGTAGCCCGGCGCGATCACGCCACCGTCGCGGATCAGCATGGGCGGGTTGTCGATCAGCGCGCGGCACAGCAGGCCATGGGTTTCCGCATGATCGCCGAGCCCGTCGGCCAGGGAGCGCAGCAGCGGCGCAGCCAGCGCGGCGAGCTGCGTTTTCAGCGCCGGCAGCAGCGCACAGGCGTTGCGCAGCTGGGCCAGATCGCGCGGCCGGGCTGAGCCCAGTGCGATGCGCGCGAGTATCCGCTCCAGATCGCCGATCTCCTGCAGCTGATCGGTCAGCGCCCCCTGTGCAGTGGCGCGCAGCGTGTCCAGCGCCGCATAGCGCTCGCGCAACACATCGCGATCGCGCAGTGGCCGGTTCAGCCAGCGGCGCAGCAGGCGACTGCCCATCGTGGTGCCACAGCGGTCGAGTACGCCGGCCAGGCTTGCCGCCGGGTCGCCGCTGAGGCTGCTTTCCAGTTCCAGGTTGCGGCGCGTGGCCGCGTCGATCTGCAGCGCATCGCTGTGGCGCTCCGCGCTGATCGCCGTGACATGCGGCAGGCTGCTGCGCTGGGTATCGCGCACGTACTGCAACAGACAGCCTGCGGCGCGCAGGCCGTCGCTGAGATCGGCGACGCCGAAGCCGCCGAGGTCGTGCGTACCGAACTGCGCGCACAGAAGCCGGGTCGCAGTATCCACATCGAACTGCCAGGGTGGCAGGCTGTGCGTGGCCGTGTCGCCGCTCGCTGCTTCCACTGTGCAGCCCTTCCTCGACCAGCAATTCGGCGGGCTTGAGTCGCGCCAGCTCGGCCTGCAGATCGGCGCTGTCTCGCCGGCTCGGCGAGCAGGAAACGACCAGCCGAAAGATCCAGCCAGGCCAGCCCGTGGCCGCGCGGACTGCGGCAGACGGCCGCGACCAGATTGTCGCGCCGCGCTTCCAGCAGTGCCTCGTCGGTGAGCGTGCCGGGCGTGATGATGCGCACCACCTGACGCTCGACCGGACCCTTGCTGGTGGCCGGATCGCCGATCTGTTCGCACAGCGCCACCGACTCGCCGGCGCGCACCAGCCGTGCCAGATACTGTTCGGCCGCGTGATAGGGCACGCCAGCCATCGGAATGCTCTGGCCGGCGGTCTTGCCGCGCGCGGTCAGCGTGATGTCGAGTAGCTTCGCCGCGCGTCGCGCGTCATCGAAGAACAGTTCGTAGAAATCACCCATGCGGTAGAACAGCAGCTGCTGCGGATGCTCCGCCTTGATGCGGAGGTACTGCTGCATGACCGGGGTGTGTGCGGAGAGATCGTCGTTATGCATGAGATTCAGCGGTATCAGCCGACCGCCAGCCTGACCGGTTTGCCGATGCGGCTGAGCATTTCGACCAGTGTGTCGATGGTGAACTTGGCTGTCTTCTTGTTCACTACGTCAGAAACGCGTGGGCGCGAGACCATAAGGATTTCGGCAGCATCAGCCTGCTTCAGGTGATGTTCGGAAATCCAGCTGGATAGCTCTTCCATCAGTTGTTGCTTCAGCAGTCGTGTGTCATTGATCTGTTTGCGAGATGCGGCCTGCAGGCGTCTGGCTTCGCTTGGTGGAAACCCCAGTTCCAGAAAGAGGTTTGCACCGGGTTTGCTCACATGGCGGATTTCGGTATCGATCTTCATTTTCAGGCCCTCCTTGCGTTGACTACGGCGCGATAGCGCGCTGTGGCAATGGCCTTGTCCTGCCTGCTGGTCGCCTGAGTCTTCTTCCTGAAGCAATGCAAGACGTATACGGCTTCTTCAAATCTGGCGATGTACATCACCCGGTACGCACCACTGGTTCCCCGAATGCGGATTTCCCTGGTGCCAGCACCCACTGCCTCGAAGGGCTTCCAGTCGTCCGGGTTCAGGCCGGCTTGTACCTTGCTTAGCTGAAAGCCGGCATGGCGGCGTGCTTCGTCCGGGAATGCCAGCAAGTCGTCGAAGGCCGAGCCTGCCCAACGGATTTCCTTCTCGTTGCGCACCGATCAGTCTGTATAAAATTTTATACACACAGGGGGCATAGGTCAAGCTTCAGGCGGCCTGGGTCTGGATCCCCAAGCTTCGCGACTGGCCGCCGGTAAAGGAATCAAGGAATCGGACAGCTTTGTGCAGTTCAGCGGGCGCGAGCTTATGATTGTTTAATGCACATCCTGCATCTGGAAACCGGCCGTCATCTGTATGGAGGACCTCGCCAGGTTCTTGAGCTGATGCGCGGGCTGGAGGCGCGCGGCGTGCGCTCCACGCTGGCCTGTCCCACCGGCAGCGCCATCGCCGCGGCGGCAGCTGAAGCCGGCCTTGAAGTGGTGACGCACGAGCTCGGCGGCGACCTCGATGTGGCTTCAGTGTCCTTTCTGGTTGCGGAAGTGCGGCGACTGAAGCCCGATCTGCTGCACGTACACAGCCGGCGCGGCGCCGACATCTTCGGTGGTCTGGCGGCCGCCGTGGCGCATATTCCGGCGGTGCTGACCCGCCGGGTGGACAACCCGGACACGCCGCTGATCGGCAATCTCAAGTACCTGGCCTATGAGCGCGTGGTGGCGATCTCATCGGCGGTGCGCGCACAGCTGGAAGCGCAGGGCATACCAGCGGCCAAGCTCTCCACCATCCGCAGCAGTGTGACTGCCGCGGACTGCGTGCCCAGCTGGCCGCGCGAACGATTTCTCAGCGAGTTCAATATCGAGCCGGGCCAGCGCACGGTGGCGATCGTCGCGCAGATGATTCCGCGCAAGGGTCACGCGCTGCTGCTCGCCGCCTGGCCGCTGATCCGCGACCGGTGCCCCGACGCGCGCCTGCTGATCTTCGGCACCGGTCCGCTGGAGGCCGAGCTGAAGTCGCGCACCGGCTGGGGCGGGACGGCCAGCTTCTGCGGCTTCAATCCCGAGCTGCGCGCTTTCCTGGGCCATATCGATCTGCTCGTGCACCCGGCGCTGCACGAGGGCCTGGGCGTGAGCCTGCTGGAAGCGCAGGCCGCTGGCGTCTCCATCGTCGCCTTCGCTGCGGGCGGCGTGCCGGAGGTGGTGGTCGATGGCGAGACCGGCCTTCTGGTGCCGCCTGGCGATACGGCAGCGCTTGCCGCGGCCGTGATTCGCCTGCTCGGCGATCCCAATCTGCGCCAGCAGCTGGGCGCGGCCGGCCGCGAACGGGTGCAGCGCCGCTTCGGGCCGATGCAGATGGTGGACAGCTATCTGGCCCTGTATACGCAACTGCTGGCGGAGAAAACCGGGATGCCCAAACCATGAACAAGGCTGCACCCACCGATACGGAACTGGCCGCCCTGGTCGAGCAGCTCGCAGCCCGGCTGGAGGCCCTGGATGCGCGCATCGCCACTGCTGAGTCCTGCACCGGCGGCTGGCTGGCCAAGTGCCTGACCGACCGGCCCGGCAGCTCGGCCTGGTTTGAATACGGCTTCGTCACCTACGGCAACGCGGCGAAGCTCGCGCTGCTGGGCGTGGGCGAGGGCACGCTGGCCGCGCACGGCGCGGTCAGCGAGGAAGTGGCCGAACAGATGGCGATCGGCGCCCGGCTGGCGAGCGGTGCGGAGATCGCCGTGGCCATCACCGGCATCGCCGGGCCGGACGGCGGCAGCGATGACAAGCCGGTGGGCACGGTCTGGCTGGCCTGGGCCGGTCCCGGGCCGGTGCTCAAGGCTGAACGGCGCCAGTTCGAAGGCGACCGGGATGCGATTCGCCGCCAGTCGGTGGCGGCCGCACTTGAGGGCTGTATCGGCCGGCTCGCCAGCTGAATCGCAGCGAAGTGCCTGCTTTCGCGCGCCTGTGTGAGTGGGTGAACTGTGGAATAATCACCCCAGCTTCAACGGGGACCGGAATCACTCATGGATGACAATCGCAAGAAGGCGCTGAGCGCCGCACTGGGCCAGATCGAACGGCAATTTGGCAAGGGTTCCGTGATGCGCCTCGGCGATTCCGGGGTGATCAAGGACATCGACGTCATCTCCACCGGTTCGCTGAATCTCGATCTCGCGCTGGGCGTCGGCGGCGTGCCCAAGGGCCGCGTCATCGAGATCTTCGGGCCCGAATCCTCTGGCAAGACCACGCTCACCCTGCAGATCATCGCCGAATGCCAGAAGTCCGGCGGTACCGCGGCCTTCGTGGATGCCGAGCACGCGCTGGATCCGGCCTATGCCCAGAAGCTGGGCGTGAATATCGACGACCTGCTGGTCTCGCAGCCGGACACCGGCGAGCAGGCACTGGAGATCACCGATCTGCTGGTGCGTTCCGGCGCCATCGACGTGGTGGTGGTCGACTCGGTCGCCGCGCTCACGCCCAAGGCTGAAATCGAAGGCGAGATGGGCGATACGCACGTCGGCCTGCAGGCCCGCCTCATGTCGCAGGCGCTGCGCAAGCTCACCGGCAACATCAAGCGCTCGAACACGGCGGTGATCTTCATCAACCAGATCCGCATGAAGATCGGCGTGATGTTCGGCAACCCCGAAACCACCCCCGGCGGCAACGCCCTCAAGTTCTATTCCTCGGTGCGCATGGATATCCGCCGCATCGGCGCGATCAAGCGCGGCGAAGAAGTGGTCGGCAACCAGACCCGCGTCAAGGTCGTCAAGAACAAGGTCGCACCGCCGTTCCGCGTGGCCGAGTTCGAGATCATCTACGAGAAGGGCATCTCCCGTGAGGGCGAGCTGATCGACCTCGGCAGCAAGCACGGCATCATCGCCAAGTCCGGTGCCTGGTACAGCTACGAAGGCGACCGCATCGGCCAGGGCCGCGACAATGCCCGCGACTTCCTGGCTGCCAACCGCGAGATTGCCGCCGAGATCGAGAAAAAGCTGCGCGCTGTACTGATGGTGAAAGTTGGCGATGCCGAGAAACCAGTGGTCGAGGCGGAAGCCCTCGACGAAGCCTGAGGACGGCGAGGCGCCGTGCCGACGAGCGCAAGCGCCAGCATCCGCGCGCAAGATCGCCCTCGACATCCTCGCGCGTCGCGAGCACTCGGTCGCCGAGCTGCGCGAGAAGCTGCAGTCCCGCGAGTTTCCGCCCGAGGAAATCGAGCAGACGCTCAGCGCGCTGATCGACGACGGCCTGCTCAGCGAGCAGCGCTTCATCGACAGCTTCCTCGCCAGCTACACCCGCCGCGGGCACGGCCCGCTCTGGCTGCGCGCCGAACTCGAGCGGCGTGGCATCGCCGGCGCACAGGTCGCCGAGGCGCTGGCCGGGCAGGAAGTGGACTGGGCTGCCGAGGCCCGCGCCGTGCGCGAAAAGCGCTTCGGCCCCGACCTGCCCGCCGACTACAAGGAACGCGCCCGCCAGTCCCGTTTCCTGCAGTACCGTGGCTTCAGCGCCGAACAGCTACGCGCAGCCTTCGGCGGCGCTGACGACGAGGACTAAAAGCCCGGCGCTGACCGGACCAGCGCGCAGAGCGGGCATGCGGGATACCCTTTGGCAACGCTCACGGCGGTACTCCGCCGTAGTGCCAAAGGGTATCCCGCGTGACCGCTCGGTCGACCAGGGCGCAGTTGACAGGGCAGTCCCGCGTGACCGCCCGGTCGACCCAATCGGAACAGATCCCTTTCGACCCAGCCGGCGTTCCCCTATCCTTGGCGGCTTCCTCTTTGATCGCATTCTTTTTGACCCTATGGACACAAGCATCCTGCGCCAGCGCTTCCTCGACTACTTTGCGGCCCACGAGCACCGCATCGTCGCGAGTTCACCGCTGGTCCCCGGCAACGACCCCACGCTGCTGTTCACCAATGCCGGCATGGTGCAGTTCAAGGATGTGTTCCTCGGCCGCGATCCGCGCAGCTACACCCGCGCCGCCACCGTGCAGCGCTGCGTGCGCGCCGGCGGCAAGCACAACGACCTGGAGAACGTCGGCTACACGGCCCGGCATCACACCTTCTTCGAGATGCTCGGCAACTTCAGCTTCGGCGACTACTTCAAGCAGGACGCGATCCGCTTTGCCTGGGAGTTCATCACCGTCACGCTGGCCATTCCGCCGGAGCGCCTGTGGGTCACCGTGTTCCGCGACGACCAGCAGGCCGCCGACATCTGGCTGAAGGAAGTCGGCATCGATCCGAAGCGCTTCAGCCGCCTCGACGAAAATTCCAACTTCTGGTCGATGGGCGACACCGGCCCCTGCGGTCCCTGCTCGGAGATCTTCTACGACCACGGCGCCGACGTGCCGGGCGGGCCGCCCGGCTCACCGGACGAAGACGGCGACCGCTACGTCGAGATCTGGAACCTGGTCTTCATGCAGTTCGACCGCGCTGCCGACGGCAAGCTGACGCCGCTGCCCAAGCCCTCGGTGGATACCGGCATGGGTCTCGAGCGCATCGCCGCCGTGATGCAGGGCGTACACAGCAACTACGACATCGACCTGTTCCGCCGCCTGATCGCCGCTGCCGCAGCGATCACCAACACCACCGATCTGCGCTCCACCTCGCTGCGCGTGATCGCCGATCACATCCGCGCCGCTTCCTTCCTGATCGTCGACGGCGTGTTGCCCGGCAACGAGGGCCGCGGCTACGTGCTGCGGCGGATCATCCGCCGCGCGCTGCGCCACGGGCACGAGCTCGGTGTCAGCCAGCCGTTTTTCTTCCAGCTCGTCGAGCCGCTGGTGAAGGAGATGGGCGCGGCCTATCCCGAACTGCGCGAGG
>CAVOQT010000002.1:530000-578174 GCA_963698405.1 uncultured Gammaproteobacteria bacterium | reverse complement strand
CGCACTGCCTTTGAGTCGGGCCTCAGCGAGTTCGAGATGGGCCTGATGTTTCTCGCCGCCTGCGGCCAGTCCGACGCTGAGCTGCCCTACCCGGCCATCGTGGCAATGAACCAGAACGGCGCCACACTGCACTACCAGCATCGCAACCGGCAACGTCTGCCGGCACGCGAGCGCCACAGCCTGCTGCTCGATGCCGGGTCCAGCGTCGCGGGCTATGCGTCTGACATCACCCGCAGCTATGCAGCCCGGCGCGGTGAGTTTGCCACCATGGTGCGGGACATGGACCGCACCCAGCAGCAGCTGTGCGCACAGGTACAGCCGGGGGTGTCGTTCCCGGAGCTGCAGCTCAGCGCGTATACGGCGCTGGCCGGATTGCTGTCCCGCTGGGGGCTGGTCCGCATGTCAGCCGAGGACATGGTGGAACGGCGCATCATCGACAGCTTCATGCCGCACGGGCTCGGCCACCTGCTCGGCCTGCAGGTGCACGACGTGGGCGGGGACCTCGCTGACCACAATGGGCGCAGGCTGCCGCGCCCGAAGCGCTTCCCGCGCCTGCGGCTGACCCGCGCGCTGGAACCCGGGATGGTGGTGACCATCGAACCCGGCATCTACTTCATCGACTCGCTGCTGGCCAGACTGAAGAAAAGCCGCCACAGCCGGCAGGTGGACTGGAAGAAACTCAAGGCACTGCGCCGCTACGGTGGCATCCGTATCGAGGATAATGTGCTGGTTACCGCGGATGGGCATAGAAACCTCACGCGCGAAGCACAAACCGCTTGAACCAGGATCGCATCGTGCCGCACAACAATAACGTCAGCCACCGCCGCTCTGCCCGCAGCATGACCAGAACCCGTCTGGTGCTGCTGATGCCCGCATTGCTCAGCCTGCTGGCTGCCTGCGGCTCACGCACAGAGCAGGCGTCCCCGGGTCGTGCTGGCAACCCCTCGGGATTCGGCGCCGGCGCCCCCGTCGTGGTCATCGCCCAGCGCCTGCAACCGCAGGCCTTCACAGACCGTTACACCGCCATCGGCACCGCGCAGGCAAACGAGTCCATCGAGGTCACTGTCCGTTCCAGCAGTGTCGTCACGCGCATCAATTTTCGTGAAGGCCAGCCGGTAAACACCGGCCAGGTACTGGTCGAACTGGACACACGGCAGGAAGCCGCCAGCCTCAACCTGGCAGAAGCGCAATTGAGCCAGGCCGAAAGCCAGTACCGGCGCAGTCAGGCGCTCGCAGCCACACAGGTGATCTCTGCAGCCGACCTCGACCAGCTGGAAGCCAACCTCGCCGTCGCCAGGGCGCAGGTCAGCGGCGCCAGGGCCCGGCTCGACACGCTGTCGGTCAAGGCACCCTTCGCCGGCGTGGTGGGTCTGCGCAAGGTCAGCCTTGGTGATCTGGTCAGCCCGGACACCATCATCACCACGCTGGATGATGTCAGCTCGATCAAGCTCGGTTTCTCGATTCCCGAGACCTTCATGGATACCGTCCGTACCGGCATGCCGATCTCGGCGGTTACCACCGTGTATCCGGATCAGCAATTTGCCGGCAAGGTAACGAGCATCGATTCCCGCGTCGATCCGGTCACGCGCTCGGTTGCCGTTATCGCCACCCTGCCCAATGCCGGCGGCGCACTGAAACCCGGCATGTTCATGACGGTCAGCCTCGAAAAACAGCGCGACAAGGTGCTGCTGATCGCTGAAGAAAGCCTGGTGCCACGCGAAGGCCGCCAGTACGTATTCATCGTCGAGAACGGCAAGGCTGCAGAGCGCGAGGTAATACTCGGCGGTCGCACGCCCGGTTTCGCCGAGATCCGCAGTGGCCTCGAAGCCGGCGCACTGGTGGTCACTGAAGGCACCCAGCGTCTGCACGAAGGCACGCCGGTCAGCGTGGCACCCGACACCTGAGCAGACATGAAGGACCGGCAAACATGATCCTGTCTGACATTTCGGTACGCCGCCCGGTATTCGCCGCGGTTCTGAGTTTGATCCCGGTCATTCTTGGCCTGCTGGCCGTGAGCCGACTGCCGATACGCGAATATCCCAACATCGATCCACCGGTGGTCTCGGTAACGACGGTCTACCGGGGCGCATCGGCCGAGGTTGTAGAACGGCGTGTCACGCAGGTGATCGAGGATCAGATCTCGGGCATAGCCGGCGTACTGAAGCTCACCTCCAGCAGCCAGGACGAGCGCTCGAACATCGTGATCGAGTTCAGCCTCGACCGGGACCCGGACGGTGCTGCCAACGATGTACGCGAACGTGTTGCCCGCGTGCAGAAGATGTTGCCCGAGGGCGCGAACCCGCCCGAGATCACCAAGCAGGATCAGGGCATGGACGCCACACTGTACATCGGCGTGGACAGCCAGACGCGCACGCTGATGGACCTCACCGACTACGCTGAACGCAATCTCGTCGACCGCCTGTCTGCGGTCGACGGCGTCGCCACGATCCGGCTGGCCGGTGCACAGAAGACCGCGATGCGCATCTGGCTGGACCGCGATGCACTCGCGGCCCGCGGCCTCACCGTGGAGGATGTGGAGAACACGCTGCGCCGGGAAAACGTGGAGTTGCCGGCCGGCCGCATCGAGTCCCAGCAGCGCGAATTCTCACTGCGTACCGCCACAGGTCTGGATACCGTGACTGACTTCGAGGCGCTGGTAGTCAACCGCAGCAGTGACAACTACCTGACGCGTCTGGGTGAAGTCGCCGAGGTACGCATTGAACCGGAAGATGCGCGCTTCTTCTCCCGCTCCAACGGCGTATCCGGCATCAGCCTCGGCATCGTGCCGCAGGCCAACGCCAATATCCTGGAGGTCAACCGCGCCGTGCTCGCCGAGGTGGACCGTCTGCAGGACAGCCTGCCGGGCGATCTCATCGTCTCGCCCAGTATCGATTTCTCGCGATTTATCGAGGAATCGATGATCGAGGTGGTCAAGGTACTGGCCGAAGCCCTGCTGCTGGTGCTGATCGTGATATTTGCATTCGTCGGCTCGCTGCGCGCGACGATCATTCCCGCCCTGACCATCCCGGTGGCGATCATCTCGGCTTTCATCGTCATGGCCGCGCTCGGCTACACCATCAACACCCTGACCCTGCTGGGCCTGGTACTGGCGATCGGTCTGGTGGTTGACGACGCGATCGTCGTGCTCGAAAACATCGTGCGGAAGATGGAGCTCGGACGTCCTCCCCTGCTCGCTTCCATAGAAGGCAGCCAGGAGATCGGTTTTGCCGTAATTTCGACCACGGCAGTGCTGGTGGCGGTGTTCGTACCCATCTCGTTCATGCCCGGCAACGTGGGCCGCCTGTTCGGGGAATTCGGCATCTCGCTGGCAGCAGCGATCGCGGTGTCTGGCCTCGTCGCCCTGACGCTGGTACCGATGCTGACCTCCAGGCTGTACACCCGCGGCGTTCAGCGTGGCCGGCTGGCAAGCTCGCTGGACCGCATGTTTCAGCGCCTCACCGAGGCCTACCGGGCCTCGCTCACGCGCTTCATCGGCATGCGCGGGGTGGCTGTGGTGCTGCTGGTGCTCGTGGCACTGCTGGGTGCCGCACTGTTCAGCAGCCTGCCGGGCGAGTATGCACCGGCTGAAGACCGCAACATGATGCTGATGACGATACGTGGTCCCGAGGGCGCTTCCCCCGAATACATGGATCGGCAGGTACGGGTGATTGAAGGGCTGCTCAAACCCTATGTCGATTCCGGCGAA
This sequence comes from uncultured Gammaproteobacteria bacterium, assembly GCA_963698405.1. Classification (GTDB taxonomy): domain Bacteria; phylum Pseudomonadota; class Gammaproteobacteria; order Steroidobacterales; genus SHZI01. The sequence continues at coordinate 574,468 of CAVOQT010000002.1, read as the reverse complement.
ATAAAGCGGGTGGTCTCCCGTACCGGCATGTGGGGCAGCGGCGGCGATGTGAACACCGCTTTCATTTACATGCCACTGGTCTCGCGAGCCGAAAGGCAGCGTTCGGCCCAGGAACTCTCGGCCGAAATCCGCATCAAGGCAAGCCAGCTGCCGGGCGCAGTGGCGACGGTATTTCTGCCACCCAGCCTCGCCATTCGCTCCGGTGGTGCCGGACTGGCGGTGATCCTCAGCGGTACCAGCTACGAGGACCTGACAACCTGGCAGGACCTGATCATCAACAAGGTCGACGAGGACAATCCCCGCATACTCGGCATGCGCTCCGATTTCTTCCCCGGCAAGCCCAAGATCAGGATCAACATAGATCGCGATCGTGCCGCGGATCTGGGCGTTTCGCTGCAAACCATCGGCAGCACACTGGAAACGATGCTCGGCTCGCGCATCGTCACCAGCTTTGTAGAGCGCGGCGAGGAGTACAACGTCGTCCTGCAAAGCGCGGCCGGTGATCGCGCCACCCCGTCCGACCTGCAGAACATCTACGTGCGCTCGGAACGCTCACCGCAACTGATACCGCTCGCCAGCCTGGTGCAGCTTGAAGAAATAGCAGGGCCCAAGGAGCTGAAGCGCTTCAACCAGCTTCGTTCGGTAACGCTGAGCGCAAGCCTGGCACCCGGCTATTCAATTGGTGAAGCCGTTACCTACATGGAGCAGCTGATTGCCCGGGAACTGCCGCCCGAGGCAAAGATCGATTTCGATGGCGAAGCGCGCGAATACAAGCGCTCCGGCAATGCCATCTACCTGACCTTCGGCTTTGCCATGATCGTCGTATTCCTGATTCTGGCCGCACAGTTCGAGAGCTTCAGGCATCCACTGATCATCATGCTGACGGTACCGATGGCCATCACCGGCGGACTGGTCGGGCTCTGGGCATTCGGATCCTCGGTCAACGTCTACAGCCAGATCGGAGCGATCATGCTGATCGGACTGGCGGCAAAAAACGGCATCCTGATTGTGGAATTTGCCAATCAGTTGCGCGATCGGGGCACCGAGTTTTATGCAGCGATCATCTCGGCGGCCAGCATTCGTCTGCGCCCCGTGCTGATGACCAGCCTGTGTACGGCCTTCGGGGCCATCCCGCTGATCGCTGCCACCGGCGCCGGCACTGAATCGAGGCGTACGCTGGGCGCGACGGTATTTTTTGGCGTAACGATCTCGGTATTTCTGACCCTGTACCTGATTCCGGCGATTTATACGCTGCTGGCACGCAAGACACAGTCCCCGGAGCACATCAGCCGGGAAATCGAGAAACTGCAGAAGAGCGAGGCAGAGACGCAGCCGGAACCAGCCACTACGGGCTGATCCAGGCAAGCGACTTCAGACAGCTTTGATAAACGGGGCCCGGAACCGGCCCCCGTCAGGGATCAGGCAGCGGCAGCCTTCTTGGCGACCTTCTTGCGCGGCTTGGCAGCAGCCTTCGCTTCGGTTTTCGGTTTGGCCGCTTTCTTGGCGACCTTCTTGCGGCCTTTCGGCTCGTCGGGTGCTGCATCAGCAGGTGCAGCCCGGTCGGTCAGCATGACCAGCGCCATCGGCGCACAGTCACCGGCGCGGTAACCCATCTTCAGGATGCGCAGATAGCCACCCGGACGGTTCTTGAAACGCGGCCCGAGTTCATTGAACAGCTTGCCTACCGAAGTCCGGTCGCGCAGCCGGGAAAAAGCCAGGCGCCGATGTGCCAGACCGTCTTCCTTCGCCAGCGTAATCAGCGGCTCGAGGACGCGCCGCAGTTCCTTGGCCTTGGGCACAGTCGTGCGGATGGTCTCCTCGCAAATCAGCGAAGCGGCCATGTTGCGGTACATGGCGGTCCGGTGGCTGCTCTTTCTGCCGAGGGCACGGCCGGCCTTACGGTGCATCATGGTGACAAATTCCGTTAAATCTTCAGATTCGCCGAATCAATACTGATCCGGACGTTTACTCAGGCTGCCTGTTCGTCATGCTTGAGCAGACCGGGCGGTGGCCAGCTCTCAACACGCATACCCAGCGACAACCCATGGCTCTCCAGCACTTCCTTGATCTCGGTAAGCGACTTCTTGCCGAGATTTGGCGTGCGCAGCAACTCGACTTCAGTGCGCTGTACCAGATCACCGATGTAGTTGATGTTCTCTGCCTTGAGGCAATTTGCCGACCGTACCGTGAGTTCAAGCTCATCGACCGGACGCAACAGGATCGGTTCAATCTGCGACTCGGTGGCTGAAGAAGCCGCTTCGTCCTGGCCACGCAGTTCAAGAAACACGTCAAGCTGATCCTTCAGGATCGTGCCGGCGCGCCGGATCGCGTCTTCCGGATTGATGGTGCCGTTGGTCTCGACATCGAGCACCAGCTTGTCGAGGTCCGTACGCTGCTCTACGCGCGCTGCCTCAACGGTATAGGTGACCTTGCGCACCGGGCTGAAAGAAGCGTCGAGCCGCAGACTACCGATGGTAGACGTGGTCTGTCCTTCGGCATCGACCTGTTGCGTAGCAGCCCGATAACCGCGGCCGCGCTCGATCGTCAGCAGGATCTTCAGTTCGCCGGCATTGGTCAGGTTGGCGATGACATGCCGCGGGTTGACCACTTCCACATCGTGATCGGTGGTGATATCACCAGCCGTAACCGGGCCGGGGCCCTTGCGATGCAGGGTCAGCTGCACGCTGTCGCGAGCATGCATGCGCAATGCGACACCCTTGAGGTTAAGCAGAATCTCAACCACGTCTTCCTGCACGCCCTCGATGCTGGTGTACTCGTGGAGTACTCCTTCGATTTCTGCCTCGACGATCGCGGCACCAGGCATGCTCGACAGCAGAACGCGGCGCAGGGCATTGCCCAGCGTATGGCCGAAGCCACGCTCAAGGGGTTCAATCACGATACGTGCACGGTTGCCGGTCTCGGCCTGTACGCGAACGTTACGCGGCTTCAGGAATTCACTGATCGATGGTTGCATATGCGAACCCACTCTTGATTAGTTGGCTTGATTACTTCGAATACAGCTCGACGACGAGGTTTTCATTCACGTCGGGCAGGATGTCTTCCCGGGCCGGCAGGGACTTCAGCGTTCCGGTCATGTTCTTGTCATCGACCAGCACCCAGTCCGGAAAGCCAACCTGGCTTGCCATGGCAATCGCGTTCTTGATTCGCGGCTGCTGCCTGGATTTCTCACGCACCTCAACAGTATCCCCCGCCGAAACTTGGCAGGACGGGATGTTGACGAGTTGCTTGTTGACGAGAATGGCGCAGTGACTCACCAGCTGACGGGCCTCGGCGCGCGTTGACCCAAAGCCCATCCGGTAAACCACATTGTCCAGGCGACCCTCCAGCAGCTTCAGGAGATTTTCACCCGTCGAACCCTTCATCTGGGACGCCTTGTGGTAGGTGATGCGGAACTGACGTTCGAGCACCCCGTACATGCGTCGCAGTTTCTGTTTTTCACGCAACTGAAGCCCATAGCCTGACAGACGAGCTTTCTTGGTCGTCTGTTGCTTGGTTCCCGGAGGTGTCTCCAGCTTGCACTTGGTCTCAAGCGGTTTGACGCCGCTCTTCAGGAACAGGTCCGTACCTTCCCGACGGGCAAGCTTGCAAGTTGGTCCACGATATCTGGCCATTACTCTTACCTTTAAACGCGCCGCTTCTTTGGCGGACGACAGCCGTTGTGCGGAATGGGCGTGATGTCTTCAATATTGCCGATCCGGAAACCTACGCCGTTGAGCGACCGGACCGCTGACTCGCGCCCGGGGCCCGGGCCACTGACCAGAACCTCCAGCGCCTTGACGCCGTGCTCGAGAGCCGCCTGACCAGCGCGCTCGGCAGCAACCTGGGCTGCAAACGGCGTGCTCTTGCGTGAGCCCTTGAAACCGCAGCTGCCAGCTGTCGCCCAGCTCAGCGTATTGCCCTGCCGATCGGTGATCGTAATGATCGTGTTATTGAACGTGGAATGGATATGAGCGATGCCATCGACGACATGTCGCTTGCCCTTCTTCCGCGCCTTGGTGGCAGTTGCCGCTTCCGGCGTCTCTGGTGTTTCCACCGTTTCTATTTCTGGTTCTTGTGCCATAACTCTCTACCTTCTGATTGCGCGGCGCGGCCCTTTACGGGTCCTCGCGTTGGTACGCGTGCGCTGCCCTCGCATCGGCAGACCCTTGCGATGGCGGATGCCGCGATAGCAACCGAGGTCCATGAGGCGCTTGATGCTCATGGACACTTCCCGACGCAAATCGCCCTCGACCGGAAAGCGGGCGATCTCGCCACGAATCCGTTCGACTTCCGGTTCGGTCAGGTCCTTTACCTTGACGTCGGGTGCAATGCCCGATGCCTCACAGACATCGAGGGCACGCTGCCGCCCAACGCCGAAAATATGCGTTAACGCAATCCCCACATGCTTGTTGGGGGGGATATTGATGCCAGCGATACGTGCCATTAACCCTGCTCTCCAGTAACCGGAGCCATTAACCCTGACGCTGCTTGTGACGGGGATCGCTGCAGATCACCCGTACCACGCGATTGCGCCGAACGATCTTGCAGTTTCTGCAGATCTTCTTCACTGATGCCCGGACTTTCATATATTTACTCCTGTGGTCAGTTGTTTAACGGATCTGACCAGCCCGTCCATAGCCGCTGAAATTGGCCTTCTTCAGCATGCTGTCGTATTGATGAGACATCGTGTGCGCCTGAAGCTGCGCCATGAAGTCCATCGTGACTACCACGATGATCATCAGCGAGGTACCGCCGAAATAGAACGGAACCCGCCAGTAGAGAATCATGAACTCAGGCAGCATGCAGACCGCCACCACATAGAGAGCGCCCCAGAAGGTCAGCCGCGTAAGCACCTTGTCGATGTACTCGGAAGTCTGCTGACCGGGCCGGATACCTGGAATGAATGCACCACTCTTCTTCAGGTTATCGGCTGTCTCGCGGGAATTGAATACCAGCGCAGTATAGAAGAAGCAGAAGAACATGATCATGCCGGCATACAGCAAAATATAGATCGGCTGTCCGGGCGAGAGCTCCGCAGAAACAGTCTGCAACCAGCCAAAGCCCGGGGTCGTGCCAAACCAGCCCGCAATAGTGGCTGGAAACAGGATGATGCTGGAGGCAAAAATCGGCGGGATAACGCCCGACATGTTGATCTTGAACGGCAAGTGGCTGGACTGACCGGCATAGACCCGCCGGCCCTGCTGGCGGCGCGCATAGTTGACTGTAATACGCCGCTGGCCGCGCTCCATATAGACCACGAAAGCGGTAACCGCAATCACCAGCAGAACGAGGATCAGCGCGATGGCCGGGTTCATTTCACCGGTATTCACCAGTTCCAGGGTCCCGCCGATAGCGGCCGGCAAACCTGAGATGATGCTGGCCAGAATGACCATTGAAATACCGTTGCCCAGACCGCGCTCGGTAATCTGCTCACCGAGCCACATCAGGAACATCGTGCCGGTGACCAACGTCACCGCAGCCGTGAAAACGAAGCTGGGACCCGGGCTGATCACCACCGACTGATTCTGCAACGCAACTGCCGCACCAATCGACTGAACGAGGGCAAGGCCAACCGTACCGAATCGCGTGTACTGCGTCAGTTTGCGCCGTCCCGACTCGCCTTCCTTGCGCAGCTGGCTCAGCTGCGGGATCACCATTCCGGCCATCTGCACGATGATCGAAGCGGAGATATAAGGCATGACGCCGAGTGCAAAAATACTCAGGCGCTCGAGCGCACCGCCCGAGAACATGTTGAACATCGCAAGTATGGTGCCCTCCTGCTGCTCGAAGAAGCGCGCCATGGCATCCGGATCAATACCGGGAACCGGAATAAACGTACCGATACGGTAGACCACCAGAGCGCCCAGCAGGAAGAACAGGCGCTTGCGCAGCTCAGTGAAGCGCGATGCTTCGCCGAGAGCCGCTGCAGGATTTGCTGTTCCGCCTTTTGCCACGATATTTTCCGTCAGTTCCGCTGGATTATTCTTCGATGCTGCCGCCGGCAGCCTCAATGGCAGTGCGGGCACCTGGCGTGACCTTGATGCCACGTACCTTTACTGCCTTGGCAATCTTGCCAGAGGCAATTATCTTGGCCTTTTCAGCTTCCCGGGAGACGACACCGGCGGCCTTCAGGCTCGCGAGATCGACCACATCGGTCTTTACCCGCTCGAGTTCATGCAACCGAACTTCAGCAGTCATACCGACCATCTGCGATACGAAACCGATCTTCGGCAGGCGCCGCTGCAGGGGCATCTGGCCGCCTTCAAAACCAACCTTGTGGTAACCACCGGCGCGTGCCGACTGGCCCTTGTGGCCACGACCGCAAGTCTTGCCCTGGCCTGCGGAACTACCGCGACCGACGCGTTTCCGCGTCTTTCTCGATCCTGGCTTAAGCGTGTTCAGCTTCATGTCTGCTTCCTCGTCTCTCAGGCCTGCTCTACACGCAACATATAGGCAATTCGATTGACCATGCCGCGATTCTCGGGCGTATCCACAACCAGCACCGAGTGGTGCATCCGCCGCAAGCCGAGGCCTGCCACACACGCACGATGCGCCGGGAGACGACCGAACTTGCTCTTTATGAGCGTAACTTTCAGCTGCTTAGCCTTTACCATTACCGCACCGATTCCTTAAATCCGGCATCCCTGGTCAGATCGACTCAGGCACCGGTGATTTCTGCCAGGGACTTGCCGCGCTTGGCTGCAATCGTCTCCGGCGAGTACATGTCACTCAGCGCGTTCATCGTGGCGCGCACTACATTGATCGGATTACGCGAGCCGTAGCTCTTGGCCAGCACATTGCGCACGCCAGCACACTCGAATACCGCACGCATCGCGCCACCGGCGATGATGCCGGTACCATCCGAAGCCGGCTGCATGTAAACGCGCGTCGAACCATGCTGACCAGTTCGCGCGTAATACAGGGTGTCCTTCTTCAGCGCCACGTTACGCAGATTGCGACGCGCAGCCTGCATCGACTTTTGAATCGCTGCCGGCACCTCACGGGCCTTGCCGTAACCGAAGCCAACCTTGCCCTTGCCGTCGCCGACGACCGTCAGCGCGGTAAAGCCGAACTGGCGACCGCCCTTCACGACCTTCGCCACGCGGTTGACTGCGACGAGCTTCTCGAGATAGTCGTCGCCTTCGCCCGAACGGCCCTGACCCAAACCTTCCTGTCTACGCGCCACTATCAGAACTCCAAGCCATTTTCGCGAGCCGCTTCAGCCAATGCCTTGACGCGCCCGTGATACTGAAAACCGGAACGGTCAAACGCCACACGCGTGACGCCAGCCGCCTTTGCCTTTTCGGCAATCGACCGGCCAACCACTGCAGCTGCAGCAATATTGCCGGTACCGTCGAGAGCCTCGCGCACGTCTTTCTGCAAGGTTGATGCAGCAGCCACCACCGTACCGCCATCGGGTCCGATGATCTGTGCATACATATGCCGTGGCGTCCGGTGAATCGTGAGCCGGGCTGCGCCAAGCTCGCGGATTTTTGCGCGGGATCGCCGGGCACGTCTCAGTCTGTTGTCGTTTTTGGTCATAGCGATTCTGAAGCAAGGGGTGTCGGTAAAACTCAACCAACCACCTATTTCTTCTTCGCCTCCTTCAGCACAACTCGTTCGGTTGAATAACGTACGCCCTTGCCCTTGTACGGCTCGGGTGGGCGATAACTGCGGATATCAGCGGCTACCTGACCAACTCGATGCTTGTCTGCACCCTTGATCAGGATTTCCGTCTGGCTTGGGGTATCGATGGTGATGCCATCGGGAACCGCATAGGCCACTGGATGCGAGAAGCCCAGCGTCAGGTTGAGCTTCTTGCCCTGGGCCTGTGCGCGATAGCCGACGCCGACCAGCTCAAGCTTGCGCTCAAAGCCCTTTGAAACACCTTCGACCATATTGGCGAGCAACGCACGCGTAGTGCCCGCAATGGCCCGTGCGCGCTGCGCCGGCGTGCGACTGGTGACATTGGCCTGATCACTGGCAATGTTCACTTCCACATCGGCGCTGAGCGACAGCAGCAACTCGCCCTTTGGGCCCTTTACCTTGATCGTGCCAGCCGTCTGGGTCATCTCGACCCCTTTGGGCAGCAGCACTGGCTTTCTTGCAACTCTGGACATCTAGTTCATCCCGGATATGTATTCGGCCTGCATCAGGAAACGATGCAGAGCACTTCTCCGCCATGCCCGCCAGCGCGGGCCGCACGGTCACTCATCACACCTGCGGACGTCGATACGATGGCGATCCCGAGTCCACCCTGGACCTTGGGAACCGCATCCTTGCCGCGGTAGATCCGTAGACCGGAACGACTCACCCGTCGTATCTCGTCGATTACGGGGCGTCCGTCAAAATACTTCAGATCGATCAGCAGGACAGACTTGTTGTTTTCGCCCGGCTCGACGCGGTACGCAGCGACATAACCTTCATCCAGCAACACCTTCGCAATGGCTTCCTTCTTCGTTGAAGAAGGCATGCTCACCGAAGGCAGGGAAACCTTCTGGGCATTCCGAATGCGGGTCAGCATATCGGCGATTGGATCAGAGATGCTCATGGATTCGTTTACTCGCTTCTGTCTGCTTTATTAAGTATGCGAACTGCCTGAACCAGTCAGACCGTCCGCTGATCCGTTTACCAGCTCGCCTTGCGCATGCCCGGAATATTGCCTTCCAGCGTGAGCTCGCGAAGCTTGGTACGTGACAGGCCAAACTTCTGGTAGTAGCCACGCGACCTGCCGGTGATAGCGCACCGACTCCGCATGCGGCTCGGGCTCGAGTCCCGTGGCAGCGACTGCAGTTTTTCCTGTGCCGCCTGCTTGTCTTCCGGGCGCGACTTCGGACTGGCGATAACGGCTTTCAGCTCCTGGCGCTTCTTCGCATAGCGCTGCACGAGCTTCGCCCGTTTCTCATCCCGGAGAACCATTGATTTCTTGGCCATGTTCGGATTTATCCTGTCACTTGCGGAAAGGAAAATTAAAGGCTTCAAGCAATGCCCGCGCATGCTCATCTGTACGCGCGGTCGTTGTAATCGTGATATCCATACCCCGGATCGTATCGATCTTGTCGTAGTTGATTTCCGGGAAAATGATCTGTTCCTGGATGCCCATGCTGTAATTGCCACGGCCATCAAAAGACCGGCCATTCAGGCCACGAAAATCCCGTACACGCGGAATGGCGATATTGACCAGGCGGTCAAGAAACTCATACATGCGGGCACGGCGCAGGGTGACCTTGCAGCCAACCGGATAGCCCTCGCGAACCTTGAAGGTTGCTACTGATTTCCGCGCGAGCGTGATCTGCGGCTTCTGTCCGGCAATGTGCGTCATATCCTGCACAGCCTTTTCAATGACTTTCTTGTCCGTGATCGTCTCACCCACGCCCATGTTCAGCGTGATCTTGGTGATCCGCGGCACTTCCATCACATTGTCGATACCAAGCCGCTCACGCAGTTTCGGCACGATGGTGGTGACGTACTCTTGCTGTAGTCTGGTCATAAACTTGCTGGGATTCTGTTGACCCGCCGCTCTGGCTCAGCCAGGCACGGATCAAGCATCCACGACCTCTTTGTTCGACTTGAAGTACCTGACTTTCCGACCGTCTTCCAGCGTACGGAAACCGATGCGGTCACCCTTGTTGGTCACCGGGTTAAACAGCATCACGTTCGATATATGCAGGGACATCTCTTTATCGATGATACCGCCCTGCAGACCCTTGCTCGGATTCGGACGCTGATGCCGCTTCACGACATTGACGCCATCGACCCAGACCCGATCACCGTCCACCTTGGCAACAGTCCCGCGCCGGCCCTTGTCGCGGCCGGTGCTGACGATTACCTGGTCATTTTTCTTGATCCTGTTCACAACCCTACCTTCCACTGAGCTCGCCACTATCCAGCGACACTCAGAGCACCTCCGGTGCCAGAGAAATGATCTTCATGAAGTTCTCGTTACGCAGTTCGCGGGTCACTGGCCCGAAAATACGCGTACCGATTGGCTCCAGCTTGTTGTTCAGAAGCACTGCTGCATTGCCATCGAAACGGATCACCGAACCATCGGGGCGTCGCACACCCTTGCGGGTACGCACCACGACCGCGTTGTAGACCTCGCCCTTCTTGACCCGACCCCGGGGGATCGCATCCTTGATACTGACCTTGATGACATCGCCGATATACGCATAACGACGGCGACTGCCACCAAGCACCTTGATGCACATCATCTGGCGAGCACCGCTATTGTCGGCGGCCGCGAGGTAACTTTGCATTTGGATCATGATCGATTCCCGATAAAACCGGCGCTGCTAAGGCTGTTGAGAGACAGACATTCCGTGAGGAACGCTTACTCCGCCTCTGCCCGCTTGATAACCTCTACGAGCCGCCAGGCCTTGCGCTTCGAGTAAGGCCGACACTCGGTAATGGAAACCACATCCCCTTTCTGGGACGTGTTGCTCTCGTCGTGCGCCAGCAACTTGGTGGTACGGCGCACATACTTGCTGTACCGCGGATGCTTGACGAGCCGTTCAACAACAACAGCGATGGTCTTCTGCATGCCATTGCTGACTACCGTACCAGTCAGAATCCGGATGCGCGGCGCATCAGCGGCCGGGCTGCTCACGTTATTGCTCATGCCGCACCACCGGTTTTTGTCTTGTTGCTCTGCTCGGTCATCAGTGTCTTTATCCGCGCTATGTTTTTCCGCACCTTGGCGAACTGATCCGGCTTGCTCAGCTGACCCGTTGCACGCTGCATACGCAGGTTGAACTGCTCCTTGCGCAGGCCAAGCAGTTCTTCGCCCAGCTGGGCTTCGGTTTTCTTGCGCAGGTCGGTCAGCTTCATCGCCTAAATCCCCAAATACCGGACGTTAAATAACGTGCCGGCTCACAAACGTAGTAGCTACCGGCAGCTTTGATGCCGCCAGACGGAAGGCCTCGCGGGCAATCGCCTCGGTCACGCCTTCCATTTCGTAAAGCACCGTACCAGGCTGCACAAGGGCGACCCAGAACTCGACATTACCCTTACCACTGCCCTGCCGGACTTCCAGCGGCTTGGCGGTAATCGGCTTATCCGGAAATACCCGGATCCAGACCTTGCCACCACGCTTTACGTAGCGGGTCATCGCCCGACGTGCGGCCTCGATCTGACGTGCAGTCAGGCGACAACGGTCGGTAGCTTTCAGCCCGAACTCACCGAAAGCGACGGTATTACCGCGCTGTGCGAGTCCGCGATTACGGCCCTTGAACTGTTTTCTGAACTTGGTGCGTTTTGGCTGCAACATTTCGTCAATTCCTTAACGCGCCGCCACAGCCGGGGCTGCAGTTTCTTCCGTCGCGATTTCCTGTCGGTCGAATACTTCACCGCGGAAGATCCAGACCTTTACACCAATGACTCCGTAGGTCGTCATCGCTTCTGCCAGTGCGTAATCGATATCAGCGCGGAAGGTATGCAAAGGCACACGCCCTTCCCGCGTCCACTCCGTGCGCGCAATCTCACCACCGTTCAGACGGCCCGAAACCTGCACCTTGATGCCCAGCGCACCGAGACGCATGGTGTTCTGCACGGAACGCTTCATGGCCCGCCGGAACATCACCCGCCGCTCGAGCTGCTGCGCGATGCCCTCGGCAACCAGCTTTGCATCCAGCTCCGGCTTGCGGATTTCCGCAATATTGATCCGCACATCATTGATCGGCATCTTCAGCAGTTTGGCCACTTGGGCCCGCAAGCTCTCGATGTCCTCGCCCTTCTTGCCGATAACTACACCCGGCCGCGCCGTATGAATCGTGATATGCGCCTTGCGTGCCGGTCGCTCAATCAGGATCTTGCTTATCGAGGCATCCTTGAGCTTCTTTTTCAGAAACTCACGGACCTTGAAGTCCATGGCAATGTAATGCGGGAACGTACGCTGGTCGGCATACCACTTGGACGCCCAGTCCCGCGTGATACCGAGCCGGATGCCGATCGGATTGACCTTCTGTCCCATGCTGCTATTCGTCCGCGACTTGTATGGTGATATGACTGCTGCGCTTCTGGCGAGGCGAAGCCCGACCTTTCGCAGAAGCGCGAAACCGACGTAGCCGCGGCGCTTCATTCACGAAAACGGTAGATACCCGTAATTCATCGATATCTGCCGCGTTGTTATGCTCTGCGTTGGCGATAGCCGAATCCAGCACTTTCTTCAGCAGAAGAGCGCCCTTCTTGGGCATCAACTGCAGGATCTGACTGGCGTTCGCGACTGTCTTGCCGCGAATGGCATCGGCAACCAGCCGGCATTTCTGCGGCGAGATGCGCGCGTACTTCAATGTGGCGGAAACCTGCATATCCGGCTCCTTAACCTGCAGCCTTTGTCTTCTTGTCACCCGAATGACCCTTGAAGGTCCGGGTTACGGCGAATTCGCCGAGCTTGTGGCCAACCATGTTCTCGGTAATCAGCACCGGGATGTGATCACGACCGTTATGAATGGCAATCGTGAGACCAACCATTTCCGGCAGGATCGTTGAACGTCGCGACCAGGTCTTGATCGGCCGACGATTGTTTGTGCCGACTGCAGCCCTGACCTTGTTGGCCAGATGCAGGTCGATAAACGGCCCCTTTTTTACAGAACGTGCCACGATTCAAATCCTTTGACGGTACCTGTCGTTACTTCTTGTCGCGCCGACGCACGATCATTCCGGCAGTTCGCTTGTTATGCCGGGTCTTGTAGCCCTTGGTCTTGACGCCCCATGGCGTAACGGGATGGCGACCACCCGAGGTCTTGCCTTCACCACCACCGTGCGGGTGGTCTACCGGGTTCATGGCTACGCCGCGAACCGTTGGGCGAATACCGCGCCAGCGCTTTGCTCCGGCCTTGCCGAACTTGCGCAGGTTGTGCTCCTCGCGACCGACCTCACCGATCGTCGCGCGACATTCAACGTGCACCTTGCGCATCTCGCCGGAACGAAGCCGGACGGTCGCATAGATGCCCTCACGAGCCACGATCTGGACACCGGTACCGGCTGCACGTGCGAGCTGGGCACCCTTGCCCGGCTTCAGTTCCACGGCATGCACCAGGGTACCTACGGGAATATTTCGCAACGGCATGGCATTGCCAGGCTTTATTGGTGAGTCGCGCCCGGAAACCACACTGTCACCGGCAACGAGGCCCTTGGTCGCAATGATGTAGCGACGCTCGCCATCCGCATATAGCAGCAAGGCGATATGTGCGCTGCGGTTCGGATCATATTCAATGTGCTCGACCTTGGCCGGAACCCCGTCCTTGTCGCGCTTGAAATCAATGATCCGGTAAAGGCGCTTGTGGCCACCACCCTTGTGCCGCGTGGTAATACGACCATGACTGTTGCGTCCGGTGGACCGACCGATCTGCACAACGAGCGGTGCATGCGGCTTGCCCTTGTGGAGATCCGGTGTCGTCACCTTGACGACGAAACGACGCCCAGGTGAGGTTGGTTTTGTTTGCTGGAGTGCCATGGTTTAAGCCCTAGGGTCTCTTGATCGAACGTCTTTCTTCCGGAGCCTGTCAGGCGTTCCCGTGGAAATCGATATCCTGGCCTTCGGCCAGCGTTACATAGGCTTTCTTCCAGTCCTGCCGACGTCCGATACTGCGGCCCAGGCGCTTCACCTTGCCAGCCACATGCACAACCTGCACCGCGGTAACCTTGACGTCGAACATCAACTCAACCGCACGCTTGACCTGTTTCTTGTCTGCGTCACGGCGCACCTTGAACACAAACTGTCTGACGCGCTCCGCCACCCGACTACTCTTTTCCGAGAGGTGCGGCCCGATCAGCACGGACATCAACTTTTCATTGGCCAGATTGACGGTCATGACAGACGCTCCCCGACAGCCTTGACTGCAGCAGCAGTAGCCAGCACTTTCTCAAAACGGACGAGCGCCAGCGGGTTCAGGCTGTGGATATCGACAACATCAACCCAGTGAAGATTCTGGGCCGACAAACGCAGGTTGTCTTTGCACTCATCGACGAGAATCAGTACGCGCTCCAGACTGAAGCCCTGCAGATAAGCAACGAGATCGCGGGTCTTTGGCCGGGCAATCTCAATATCATCGACGACGATGAGACGCTCCTGCCGCACCAACTCGGAGAAAACCGACCGCATTGCAGCCTGATACATCTTCCGGTTGACCTTCTGGCTGTAGTCGCGGGGCTTGGCAGCAAATGCCCTGCCACCACCGACCCAGATCGGGCCACGCGTCGTACCGGCACGGGCGCGCCCGGTACCTTTCTGCTTGAACGGCTTGCGTCCACCACCCCGGACTTCAGCACGGGTCTTCTGCGCCTTGGTACCAGCCCGACCACCCGCCATATAGGCGGTAATGACCTGATGGATCAAAGCCTCGTTGAACTTGGCACCAAAGGTATCCTCGGATACCTCAAGGCTGCCGCCACCGTGAATTGCGAGCTTCATCTCCCTCAACCCTTCTTCTTGCGGCGAGTCTTCACGGCGGGTTTCACCACCACGTGCGAACCCGCATGCCCTGGCACAGCACCCTTGACCAGCAACAGGTTGCGCTCGGCATCAACCCGTACAACAGCCAGATTCAATATGCTGCGCCCGATATTGCCCAGATGACCCGACATCCGCTTGCCCTTGAACACACGGCCGGGCGTTTGGCGCTGACCGATGGAACCCGGCACGCGGTGCGAAACCGAGTTACCGTGCGTGGCGTCCTGGCCACTGAAGTGGTGCCGCTTGATGGTGCCGGCATAGCCCTTGCCGATCGTGGTACCACGAACATCGACAAGCTGCCCTGCAGTAAACGCCTCGACCGTAATCTGCGCCCCCTGGGGGTGCGCGCCGGCCTCTTCATCACTGACGCGAAACTCCCACATACCCTCGCCTGGCTCTACGCCAGCCTTTGCGTACTCACCAGCCAGTGTCTTGCTGATCCGGCTCAGCTTTACTGAACCCGTGGTGACCTTGACTGCCGAATAGCCGTCCGAGTCAACAGACTTGACCCGCGTGACGCGATTCGGCAGCGCCTCAATAACAGTGACAGGCACAGAAACGCCTTCCTCAGTGAAGATTCGCGTCATTCCGCGCTTTCGCCCTACCAGACCGATGGTCATCTCGCTATACCTTGATCGCCTTACCTGCCGCTGGCTGGAGAATCCGGAGCGGAAGCAGCTCCCCACCATCTTCTGGCGGTCGCAGCCGTTCCATCGGAGACCCCGAACCCGCGCCGTACGGCGGATTCAACAATTTGTTATGCGGCCCGTCCCGGGCCGCCGCAGTCTATTTAGCCTTGATCTTCTGTGGCCAAGCCCGTTTCCGGACCAGATACCACCGACGCTTTTGCACCGCAGGGAACCTGTCGGTACCTACCGCGTAGCCGGTTAGTATAACAGTCTTCCGGCTTAGTTCAATTTCGGCTAATTGAGTTTGATCTGTACGTCGACCCCAGCCGGCAGCTCAAGCTTCATTAGAGCATCTACGGTCTTATCAGTAGGCTCGACAATATCCATCAACCGCTTGTGGGTCCGGATTTCGTACTGATCCCGAGCATCCTTGTCAACATGCGGCGAGGTCAGGACTGTAAACCGCTCAATCCGGCTGGGCAAGGGAACCGGGCCATGAACCTGGGCACCCGTGCGCTTGGCAGTTTCAACGATCTCACGTGCCGACGTATCAAGCAGGCGATGATCAAACGCCTTCAACCGGATCCTGATGTTCTGACTCTTGGCCATTTCTTTTACTACCTTTAGACGCGGCCATGGGCCGCAACACTATTTCTACTACTGTTTTCTTACTTCAGAATTTTCGCGACCACACCGGCACCGACGGTACGACCACCTTCGCGAATTGCAAAGCGCAGGCCATCTTCCATCGCGATCGGGTTGATCAGCGTCACTACCATCTTGACGTTATCGCCCGGCATGACCATCTCCACGCCTTCAGGCAACTCGCACGCGCCCGTCACGTCGGTCGTCCGGAAATAAAACTGCGGACGATAGCCCTTGAAGAACGGCGTGTGACGACCGCCCTCTTCCTTGGTCAGTACGTAAATCTCTGCCTCGAACGTCGTGTGCGGATTGATTGAACCGGGCTTCGCCAGCACCTGGCCGCGCTCAACGTCTTCACGCTTCGTGCCGCGCAGCAGGACGCCTACGTTGTCGCCCGCCTGACCGTCGTCCAGCAACTTGCGGAACATCTCAACGCCCGTGCACGTCGTCTTCGTCGTGTCCTTGATGCCGACGATCTCGACTTCTTCGCCAACCTTGACCCGGCCGCGCTCGATGCGCCCCGTCACCACCGTGCCGCGACCCGAGATCGAGAACACGTCTTCGATCGGCATCAGGAAGGCGCCATCAACCGCACGCTCTGGTACCGGTATAAATGCGTCCATCGCCTCAACCAGCTTCTCGACGCTCTGGGAGCCCATCTCACCGGTATCACCCTCCCAGGCCTTCAGTGCCGAACCGGTGATCACCGGTGTCGTGTCACCAGGGAACTTGTACATCGAGAGCAGCTCGCGCACTTCCATCTCGACCAGCTCCAGGAGCTCGGCGTCGTCAACCATGTCCGCCTTGTTCAGGTACACCACGATGTGCGGTACACCGACCTGGCGTGCCAGCAGGATGTGCTCCCGCGTCTGCGGCATCGGGCCATCGGCTGCCGATACCACCAGAATCGCGCCGTCCATCTGCGCCGCACCCGTGATCATGTTCTTCACGTAGTCCGCGTGTCCCGGGCAGTCAACGTGTGCGTAGTGACGCGCTTCGCTCTCGTACTCCACGTGTGCCGTCGCGATCGTGATGCCGCGCGCCTTCTCTTCCGGCGCCTTGTCGATCTGGTCGTATGCGCTCACCTCACCGCCGAACTTCGCCGCCATCACCTTCGTCAGCGCCGCGGTCAGCGTTGTCTTTCCGTGATCCACGTGCCCGATCGTTCCAACGTTTACGTGGGGCTTTTTACGTTCAAATTTAGCTTTCGACATGACCAGCTCTCTCTTCGATCTGTTTGTGCTTCTGTTACTTCCGCAAATGCGGTGCGATTTCCGGCTTAGCTCTGGGCCAATGAGTCAGCAACATTCAAGGGGGCTTCAATGTACTTCCCAAATGTCATTGAGTAGGTGGCACGGCCCTGCGACATCGAACGCAGCGCGCTAGCATAGCCAAACATCCCGGCCAGTGGCACCTCGGCGCGCAGCAGCTTGCCGGCGGCAGAGTCGTCAAGGCCATTCAGGGTGCCACGACGCCGGGTAATGTCGCCGGCAATGTCCCCCATAAAGCGGTCAGGTGTACTGATCTCCACTTTCATGAGCGGCTCGAGCAACAGGGATCCTGCCCTGGAGCAACCATCCCTGAAAGCGCGTGAACCGGCCATCCTGAACGCCAGATCACTGGAATCTGTCGCATGGCAGGAGCCGCCGACCACGCTAACCCTGACATCTATGATCGGGCAGCCAGCATGGATCCCGTTAGCCATCTGCTCACGGATACCCTGATCTATAGCTGCAACAAATTGTGGAGCTATAGCATCTGCCGGCGCCCGATTCTCAAAAACATAACCGGCGCCGCGCGGCTGCGGCTCGATCCGCAGCAGCACGTGCCCATACTGAGCACAGGCGCCCGGCCCGGAAACAACAAAGCGGCCTTCCTGTTCGACGCTACTGCAAACTGTCTCGCGATAGGCAATCTGCGGTCGTCCAGCATTGACCGTCACACCAAACTCGCGACGCATCCGGTCAACGATGATTTCCAGATGCAGCTCGCCCATGCCAGCTACAACTACGCGGCCTGAATCGTCCTCAGTACGCACACGAAAAGAAGGATCTTCTTTCGCGAGCTGTTGCAACACGGTTGCGATCTGCTCCTGGTCCGCCTTGGTCTTCGGCTCGATAGCGACCGAAATTACCGGCTCCGGGAATTCGATTTTCTGCAGTGTAATCGCGCTGCGTGCATCGCACAGGGTGTCACCAGTCGTTACATCGCCCAGCCCGACTGCTGCAGCAATATCGCCCGCCCGGACCTCGCGGATATCAGCCCGTTCATTGGCATGCATCTGCACGAGATGATCAACTGGTTCGCGAACGCCAGTCGTCGGATTGAGAACAGTATCGCCGACAGTCAAAACGCCGGAATACACGCGAAAAAAGGTAAGGCTTCCGGCAAGAGGGTCGGCGGCCACCTTGAACGCCAGCGCTGAGAACGGCTCGTCATCACTGATCATCCGTGCGCCGGACTTGCCGTTCTCAAGGATACCGATAACCGGCGGCTGGTCAGCCGGGGACGGAAGATAATCCACGACCGCATCCAGCACTGCCTGAATGCCCTTGTTCTGGAAAGCAGACCCGCAAGTCACAGGAAGAATCTCACTACGCAGCGTACGCAGACGAAGCCCGTACCTGATCTCGGCAACCGAGAGATCGCCGCTATCGAGATACTTCTTCAGCAGCTTTTCATCGCCATCGGCAGCTGCTTCGACCAGCTTCTCGCGATACTCACGCGCCAGGCTGGCTAGCGCCGGTGGAATTACATCCAGCTCGAAGCGAACGCCTTGGGATGCATCGTCCCAGCGGATTGCCGCCATCCTGACCAGGTCTATGACGCCCTTGAATCCATCCGCCACGCCAACCGGCAATTGCAGCAAAACGGGATTGGCATGCAGCCGGTCGCGGATCTGCCGAACGACGCGAAAGAAATCGGCCCCAGGCCTATCCATCTTGTTGATGAAGGCAATGCGCGGGAGGCGATACCTGTTCGCCTGATGCCATACCGTTTCAGACTGCGCCTCAACGCCGCCGACTGCACAGAAGAGGCTTATGCCGCCATCGAGCACACGGAGGCACCGCTCGACTTCGATGGTGAAGTCGACATGCCCCGGAGTGTCGATGATATTGATGCGGTGCTCAGGAAACTGCCGCTCCATGCCGGACCAGAAACAGGTCGTCACCGCAGAGCTGATCGTGATGCCACGCTCCTGCTCCAGTTCCATCCAGTCCATGGTTGCCGCGCCGTCGTCGACCTCGCCAATCCGGTGCGATACACCGCTATAGAACAGTACACGTTCTGTAGTGGTGGTCTTACCCGCATCGATGTGCGCAGAAATACCGATATTCCGGTACTGCTCGATTGGGGTAGTCCGTGGCACGTTAATTCCTTGCGTCGCGCAACATCAGTGAGATATTCGGACGCGACCGAATTTACCAGCGGTAGTGAGAGAAAGCGCGGTTGGCTTCAGCCATCCGGTGCGTATCCTCACGCTTTTTCACGGCTGCACCGCGATTATCGATAGCATCTAGAATTTCATGCGCCAAACGATGCGCCATGGATTTCTCGGAACGCACACGCGCAGCATCAATCACCCAGCGCATGGCAAGCGTCTGACGGCGTGCGGGACGAACTTCGACCGGAACCTGATAGGTTGCGCCACCAACCCGCCGTGATTTGACCTCTACCATCGGCTTCACGTTTTCCAGCGCCTTGCCAAACAGCTCTACGGCCTTCAGTTCATCCTGGCCACTACGTTCAACGATGCGGTCCAGGGCGCCATAAATGATCCCTTCGGCAACGGATTTCTTCCCGGAGACCATGATCATATTGGTGAACTTCGCCAGCAGGTCGCTGCTGTACTTGGGATCCGGCAGGATCATGCGCTTCGGCGCTGACGTTCTTCTAGACATAACTTACTCCAGATCAGCTCTTCGGGCGCTTGGCGCCATACTTGGATCGACCCTGACGGCGGTCACTAACGCCAGCACAGTCAAGGGTGCCGCGAATAGTGTGATAGCGGACGCCGGGAAGATCCTTTACACGGCCACCACGGATCATGACAACCGAGTGCTCCTGAAGGTTATGACCCTCGCCACCGATATAGCTCGTCACTTCGTAGCCATTGGTCAACCGAACACGCGCCACCTTGCGCAGTGCGGAATTTGGCTTCTTTGGCGTGGTGGTATAGACGCGGGTACAAACACCGCGCTTTTGCGGACTCCCTGACAGTGCGGGAACCTTGCTCTTGTAGGTAGGAGCACTCCGGGGCTTGCGCACCAACTGATTGACTGTGGCCATAGCGACTAGCTACTCAAAGTTAACTGAAAAAAAATCAGCCCGTACGCGCCCCACGACGTTTCCGGGGTCCACATTCTGGGCTGACCGCTAGGAGCAGGCTATGCGGAGCCTGAACCTCTTTCTTATGTTTGACGGACCGATGCAGCACTAATCCGGTACGTGCACGGCGCGCTGAACCGAGGATTTTAGGGCTCGTCGGGAAATAGTGTCAAGCCGAACCCCAAAAATACCCTATTCCGCGCCATCCCCCTCTCCGGCAGACTGGCTTTCACCGCCCACATCGTCGTCACCCAGAGTTGCCGCAGCTACCGGCTGGTCCAGCCCCTGCAGCTCCATGCGCAGCTCCTGTTCGCGGGACTGCTGCTGCTCGGTGTGATGACGATAGCCGGTTCCGGCAGGAATCAGCCGTCCAACGATGACGTTTTCCTTCAGGCCACGCAGATTGTCACGCAAGCCTTTGACTGCAGCTTCGGTCAAGACCCGCGTGGTTTCCTGGAAGGAAGCCGCAGAAATGAACGACTCGGTCGCCAGAGATGCCTTGGTGATGCCCAGCAGCAGCGGCTCAGCCTGTGCAGATTGCTTACCCTCGGATGTTGCCAGCTCATTCAGGTCCAGAAGCCGCGAACGCTCAAGGTTTTCGCCAGGCAGCAATCCGGTCTCACCGGGGTCGGAAACCTCGACCTTCTTCAGCATCTGTCGAATGATCGTCTCAATGTGCTTGTCATTGATCTTCACACCCTGCAGGCGATAGACGTCCTGGATTTCGCGAACCAGGTAGTCCGCAAGCCGCGTAACGCCCTGCAAACGCAGGATATCGTGGGGGTTCGGCTCACCGTCTGCGATCATTTCACCGCGTGTGACCTTCTCGCCCTCGAAAACACCCAGATGACGCCACTTGGGGATCAGCTCCTCATACTTCTCGCCATTCTCATCTGTAATGACCAGGCGACGCTTGCCCTTGGTCTCTTTACCGAAACTCACAGTACCGCTGAACTCAGCCAGGATGGCCGGATCCTTTGGCTTGCGGGCCTCGAACAAGTCCGCTACGCGCGGCAAACCGCCGGTGATATCGCGAGTTTTTGACGACTCCTGCGGAATACGCGCGATAACATCGCCAACCGAGACGCGTGCTCCATCAGCCATTGTCACCACCGCACCAACCGGCAGCGCATATACCGCGGGGATATCGGTGTTGGCAAAACAGATTTCCTGCCCCTTGGCATTCAAGAGCTTGGCAGTCGGCCGCAGGTCGCGGCCACTGATGCCACGCTGCTTGGGATCCCTGATCAGGTAACTGGAAAGACCGGTAACCTCATCAACCTGCTCGGAAACAGAAACATCTTCAACGAAGTCCTGGAACTTCAGGAACCCGCTGACTTCCGCGACAACCGGATGCGTATGCGGATCCCAGGTCGCGACGATCTGACCGCCATTTACCTTGTCGCCATCATCAACCGCAATGACGGCACCATACGGGATCCGGTAGCGCTCACGCTCGCGCCCCTGTTCGTCGACGACGCCAATTTCGCCGGAACGGCTGACTGCGACGAGATAATCCTTCTCATGGCGCACAGTCTTGACATTATGCAGACGGATCGCGCCCTGGCGCTTTACCTCAATACTGGTTGCCGCAGCAGCCCGTGATGCAGCACCACCGATATGGAAGGTACGCATCGTCAGCTGGGTACCCGGCTCACCGATCGACTGGGCCGCGATTACGCCAACTGCTTCACCGATATTGACCAGATGCCCACGTGCCAGATCGCGGCCATAGCAAAGGCCGCACACGCCATGGCGCGTATCACAGGTAATCGGCGAGCGCACCTTGACCAGATCTACGCTGGCCTCTTCAAGCTCACGCACCTTGTGCTCATCGAGCAGAACACCGGCATCGAGGAGTACCTGCTTGGAACCCGGACGCAGAACCTTGTCTGCGAGCACCCGGCCGAGCACCCGCTCACGTAGCGGCTCGACTACATCTCCACCCTCTACGAGCGGGCTCATGTACAGGCCATTCGTGGTACCGCAATCCTCGCTGGACACAACCAGATCCTGGGCCACGTCCACCAGACGCCGGGTCAGGTAACCCGAGTTGGCGGTTTTCAGTGCCGTGTCAGCCAGACCCTTACGCGCACCATGCGTTGAGATGAAGTACTGGAGAACGTCCAGCCCCTCGCGGAAGTTCGCAGTAATTGGCGTTTCGATAATCGAGCCATCAGGCTTGGCCATCAGGCCGCGCATGCCTGCCAGCTGCCGGATCTGCGCTGCGGAGCCTCGTGCACCGGAATCAGCCATCATGAAAATCGCGTTGAACGACGCCTGCTTGACGGTCTCGCCCTTGGCGTTGACCGTCGACTCGGTACCCAGCTTTTCCATCATGGCCTTGGCGACCAGGTCGTTGGTCCGCGACCAGATATCGACGACCTTGTTGTAGCGCTCACCATTGGTAACGAGACCGCTGGCGAACTGGTCCTGGATCTCCTTTACCTCGGTTTCAGCCACCTTGAGAATGGCGACCTTCTCTTCCGGTACGACCATGTCGTTTACGCCGATTGAGATGCCCGAACGAGTGGCATATGCAAAACCCGTATACATGAGCTGGTCGGCGAACACGACGGTCTTTTTCAGGCCAACCTGGCGATAGCAGGCGTTGATGCTGGCGGATATGGCCTTCTTGTCCATATTCCGGTTGACCATCGAAAAATCGAGCCCCTCAGGCACGATTTCAGACAGCAGCGCACGGCCGACCGTGGTCTCAACAAGCTTGACCACGGTAACGACATTCCCGTCTGCATCCAGGCTGGTATGCGGGATACGCGCCTTGATGCGAGCGTGAAGTTCGACTGTCCGGCTTTCATAGGCACGATGCACTTCGCTGACATCAGCAAAGATCATGCCTTCACCGCGGGCGTTAATCCGCTCACGGGTCATGTAGTAGAGACCCAACACGACGTCCTGCGACGGAACGATGATCGGCTCACCATTGGCCGGCGACAGAATGTTGTTCGTCGACATCATCAGCGCGCGTGCTTCAAGCTGCGCTTCCAGCGACAGCGGCACATGGACCGCCATCTGGTCACCGTCAAAGTCAGCATTGAAAGCCGTACAAACCAGCGGATGCAGCTGAATGGCCTTACCTTCGATGAGAACCGGCTCAAACGCCTGAATACCGAGACGATGCAGGGTCGGTGCACGATTCAACAGCACCGGATGCTCGCGGATAACCTCCTCGAGAATATCCCAGACCTCCGGACCTTCACGCTCCACAAGCCGTTTTGCAGCCTTGATCGTGGAAGCATCGCCACGCAGCTGCAGCTTGGAGAAAATAAATGGCTTGAAGAGCTCGAGAGCCATCTTCTTGGGCAGACCGCACTGATGCAGCTTCAGCGTAGGACCGACCACGATTACTGAACGGCCGGAATAGTCCACGCGCTTGCCCAGCAGATTCTGCCGGAACCGGCCCTGCTTGCCCTTGATCATGTCAGCGAGGGACTTCAGCGGGCGACGGTTGGTGCCGGTTATGGCCCGGCCGCGACGGCCGTTGTCCAGCAGCGCATCGACAGCTTCCTGCAACATGCGCTTTTCATTGCGGACGATGATGTCCGGCGCATTCAGTTCCAGAAGCCGCCGCAAGCGGTTATTGCGGTTGATCACACGACGATAGAGATCGTTGAGATCAGAGGTTGCGAACCGCCCGCCATCCAGCGGCACCAGCGGACGCAGATCAGGCGGCAAGACCGGGAGTACGGTCAATACCATCCATTCGGGATGATTACCGGACTCGATGAAAGCATCGATCAGCTTGAGGCGCTTTGACAGGCGCTTGATCTTGGTTTCCGAATTCGTGGCAGCAATGTCTTCGCGGACCTTGATCACTTCACGCGGCAGATCCATGGTCCGCAACATGTGATGCACAGCTTCGGCGCCCATACGAGCATCGAACTCATCGCCATGCTGCTCAACGGCTTCAAGATACTGCTCGTCGGTCAGCAACTGCGCACGCTCCAAGGGAGTCATGCCCGGATCAATGACCACGAACGCTTCGAAATACAGCACCCGCTCGATTTCTCGCAGCGTCATATCAAGCATCAAGCCAATGCGCGACGGCAGCGACTTCAGGAACCAGATATGCGCGACGGGGCTGGCAAGCTCGATATGCCCCATACGATCACGGCGAACCTTGGCCTGCGTTACCTCTACACCGCACTTTTCGCAGACTACGCCACGATGCTTGAGGCGCTTGTACTTGCCGCACAGACACTCATAGTCCTTGATCGGACCAAAGATCTTGGCGCAGAAAAGTCCATCACGCTCAGGCTTGAACGTGCGGTAATTGATCGTTTCGGGCTTCTTGACCTCGCCGAATGACCACGAACGTATCCTTTCTGGCGAAGCCAGCTGGATACGTATAGCGTCGAAGTCCTCGACCGTCTGCTGCTGCTTGAAAAGCTTCAGTAGGTCTCTCATGTATCACCACCTGCCATTGTTCGGTCCGCGCAGTTACAAATTTCCGGTAGCCGCGTGAGTTAGTCCTTCTCGAGTTCCATATTTATGGCGAGAGAACGGATTTCCTTGACGAGCACATTGAAGGACTCGGGCATCCCGGCCGCCATCTCATGCGTATCGTCCACGATGTTCTTGTACATCTTGGTACGACCCTGCACGTCATCGGACTTGACGGTCAGCATCTCCTGCAGCGTGTAGGAAGCGCCGTATGCCTCAAGCGCCCACACTTCCATCTCACCGAAGCGCTGCCCGCCGAACTGGGCTTTACCGCCCAGTGGCTGCTGCGTGACGAGACTGTAAGGGCCGGTAGACCGGGCATGCATCTTGTCATCAACCAGATGGTTGAGCTTCAGCATGTACATGTAACCGACCGTCGTCGGCCGGTCGAAGGCTTCACCGGTTCGTCCGTCGTACAGTTGCGCCTGGCCGTTAAGCGGCAGACCTGCAAGCTGCAACAGGCTCTTGATCTCGGCTTCGCTGGCACCATCAAACACCGGCGTCGCAATCGGCACGCCATGCCTGAGATTGCCTGCGAGTTCATCGATCTCTGAGTCAGTCAACTCGTTGAGCTTGACCTTCTGTCCGCCAGTCTGGTTGTAGATCTGGTCGAGGAACTTGCGCTTCTCGGCAATGGCGGAATTGGCATCGATCAGCGCACCGATCTTGCGGCCGAGCTCCTTGGCCGCCCAACCCAGATGCGTCTCCAGCACCTGCCCGATATTCATACGCGAAGGAACACCGAGCGGATTGAGGACGATATCGACCGGCGTGCCATCTGCCAGGTACGGCATGTCCTCGACCGGCACGATCGTAGAGATAACGCCCTTGTTACCGTGGCGGCCAGCCATCTTGTCACCGGGCTGAATACGGCGTTTGACGGCAAGATACACCTTGACCATTTTCAGCACGCCGGGAGCAAGATCATCACCGGCAGTGATCTTCTTGCGCTTCTCCTCGAAACGACGGTCGAATTCCTCGCGCTGCTGGCGAAGGCGTTCGGCAGTCTGCTCAAGCTGGGCATTCGCATCGTCGTTGGTGAGGCGAATATCGAACCACTTCTCGCGGGCCAGTTCGCTCAGATAGCCCTGTGTAACCCGGCCACCCGACTTCAGGGCACCCGGCCCGCCCTCGCTCTGCTTTCCAACCAGCATGCGCTCTACGCGCTGGAAGATATCTTCCTCAAGAATACGCAACTGGTCGTCGAAGTCCTTGCGCACACTCTCAAGTTCGGCGGTTTCGATAGCCAGCGCCCGACTGTCCTTGTCCACACCGTCACGGGTAAAGACACGGACATCGATCACCGTACCGTCCATACCGGGCGGAACACGCAGACCGGTATCCTTGACGTCCGAAGCCTTCTCGCCAAAGATCGCGCGCAGCAGTTTCTCCTCAGGCGTCAGCTGGGTCTCGCCCTTCGGCGTGACCTTGCCGACGAGGATGTCTCCGGCACGCACTTCGGCACCGATGTAGGCAATACCTGCCTCATCGAGTTTGGCGAGCGCAGTCTCACCGACGTTGGGGATATCAGCAGTTATTTCTTCAGGCCCGAGCTTCGTATCGCGGGCTACACAGGCAAGCTCTTCGATGTGAATCGTCGTGAAACGGTCTTCTTCGACCAGCCGCTCGGAGAGCAGGATGGAGTCTTCGAAGTTGTAGCCGTTCCATGGCATGAATGCCACAAGCAGGTTCTGACCAAGCGCAAGCTCACCCAGGCTGGTTGAGGCACCGTCCGCCAGTACGTCACGCTTTGCGATCACGTCGCCGGCTTTAACCAGCGGCCGCTGATTGATACATGTGTTCTGGTTGGAACGCGTGTACTTCGTCAGGTTGTAGATATCTACACCCGGTTCGCCGGCGATAGTCTCATCATCGTTGACGCGAACCACGATGCGCGAGGCATCGACCGAATCTACCGTGCCGCCACGACGGGCAACGACAGTAACACCCGAGTCCACCGCAACCGCCCGCTCCATTCCAGTGCCAACCAGTGGCACATCAGAACGCAGCGTCGGAACAGCCTGACGCTGCATGTTTGCGCCCATGAGGGCGCGGTTAGCATCGTCATGCTCGAGGAACGGAATCAGCGAGGCAGCAACGGAAACCGTCTGCTTCGGCGAGACATCCATGAAATCGATGCGTTCGCGCGGCAGCAACGTGAATTCGTTCTGATGCCTTACCGACACCAGTTCTTCAACGAATGCACCCTTGGAGTCAAGGTCGGCATTTGCCTGTGCGATGACATGCAGGCCTTCCTCGATCGCCGAGAGATACTCGATCTCATCCGTGACCTTACCGTTCTTGACCTTGCGGTACGGCGTCTCGAGAAAGCCGTAGTCATTGGTCCGGGCATAGACAGACAGCGAGTTGATCAGGCCGATATTCGGGCCTTCCGGCGTTTCGATCGGACATACCCGTCCATAGTGGGTCGGGTGCACGTCACGCACTTCAAAGCCGGCACGCTCACGGGTCAGACCACCCGGGCCAAGTGCCGATACGCGACGCTTGTGGGTAACCTCCGAGAGCGGATTGTTCTGGTCCATGAACTGTGAAAGCTGACTGGAACCGAAGAACTCCTTGACCGCCGCCGCAACCGGCTTGGCGTTGATGAGCTCCTGCGGCATCAGACCTTCAGAGTCCGCGATGGTCAGACGCTCCTTGACTGCACGCTCAACCCGCACCAGGCCGACGCGGAATGCATTCTCGGCCATCTCGCCGACACTGCGTACACGGCGATTGCCCAGATGATCGATATCATCAACTTGGCCGCGGCCGTTACGGATCTCCATAAGGGTCCGCAGAGTATCGATGATGTCTTCTTTCGTGAGCACGCCCGCACCGGTAATTTCGGTCCGTCCGACACGTCGGTTGAACTTCATTCGACCAACGCCGGAGAGGTCATAGCGCTCGGCATTGAAGAACAGGTTGTGGAACAGGTTCTCGGCAGCGTCCTTGGTCGGCGGCTCGCCAGGACGCATCATGCGATACACCTCGACGAGCGCATCCAGACGCGTCACCGATGAGTCGATGCGCAGGGTATTCGAAATATAAGGACCGCGATCCAGATCGTTTACATAGAGTGTCTGGACATGCTTGACGCCCTTCTCGATGAACTGGTCAATCATTGCCATGGTCAGTTCGTCATTCGCGCGCGCCAGCAACTCGCCCGTAGCCTTGTCGACCACATCGTGGGCGAGAATCTTGCCCTCCAGGTACTCCTTGGGGACTTCGAGGGTCTTGGCGCCGGAATCCTCAAGTTCGCGCACGTGACGCGCACTGATCCTGCGCCCTTCTTCGACAATCAGCTTGCGACCGATCTTGATATCGAAGGTAGCCGTATCGCCACGCAAACGCTGCGGCACCAAGCCAAACTCGAAACCCTTCGACGACAGGTAAAAATCATTTTTCTCGAAGAAGACATCAAGCATCTCCTGATTCGAGAGGTTCAGCGCACGCAATATGATCGTGACCGGCAACTTGCGCCGACGATCGATGCGGGCGAACACGCAATCCTTGGGATCAAACTCGAAATCCAGCCATGACCCGCGGTAAGGAATGATCCTGGCGGAGAACAGCAGCTTGCCGGACGAGTGAGTCTTGCCCTTGTCGTGATCAAAGAACACGCCGGGCGACCGATGCAACTGGGAAACGATAACCCGCTCAGTGCCGTTCACAACAAAGGTGCCGTGCTCGGTCATCAGCGGCATTTCGCCCAGATAGACCTCCTGCTCACGCACTTCCTTGACGACCTTCTTGGCCGCTGATGCTTCCTTGTCATAAATGACCAGGCGCACCTGCACGCGCAGGGGGGCTGCATAAGTCAGGCCACGGAGCTGGCACTCCTTGACATCGAAGACCGGCTCGCCGAGCCGATAACTGAGGTACTCGAGTGCAGCGCTACCAGAGTAGCTGACGATCGGAAACACGCTCTTGAAGGCAGCGTGCAGCCCGATGTCATTAAAACTCTCGGCAGATTTGTCTTCCTGCAAGAACTTCTTGTAGGAATCAACCTGAATGGAGAGCAGGGGCGGCACGCCCAGGATACTCGGCCGTTTGCCAAAGTCCTTGCGGATCCGCTTCTTGTCGGTAAAGGAAAAAGTCATGACGCAGCACCTCTGTCAGGGCACCCGTAGCCGGAAAACGGAGAAAGGTGGCTTGCGGCCGGCACCTGTGGTGCCGGCCGTTGCCACAATCTCCCAGATCGTATCAGCGCGAGCCTCACAGCCCGCACAGGCCAGAAAGCATCAGCCTGCAACCGCTCACTTGATCTCTGCGGTAGCGCCGGCTTCTTCGAGCTGTTTCTTGATGGCCGCCGCATCGTCCTTCGAAACGGCTTCCTTGACGACCGACGGTGCGCCCTCGACCAGATCCTTGGCTTCTTTCAAGCCGAGGTTGGTGATGGCACGAATCGCCTTGATGACGCCAACCTTGTTCTCGCCGAAGGCCTTGAGGGTCACCGTGAATTCAGTCTGCTCCTCGACTGCAGCGGCAGCAACAGCGCCACCCGCGGCAGCTACTGCTACCGGTGCGGCGGCTGATACGCCCCATGAGTCTTCGAGCATCTTCACAAGCTCGACGATCTCCATAATGGGCTTTGCGCTCAGTTCGCTGAGCAGTTCCTGGTTCGAAAGGGCCATGGTCAAATCTCCTTGAGTACTTATTAAGTCCGGTTATCCGAATACAGTAAAAACTGATTGGCTAAGGTTTGTATGCAGCCTCAGGCAACCTCTTCTGCCTTTCCGCGCGCCGCAAGAACCCGCGCAACAAGTGCGGGAGGTTCAGCAAGCGTACGAACCAGCTTGGAAGCTGGCGCCAGCAAGACACCGAGCAACATTGCCCGAGCCTGGTTTAGCGTAGGCAGACTCGCGAGCCGCTCCAGATCCGCTGGTCCATAAACCATGCCACCGATGGCAACGGCTTTGGTAACCAGCTTTTCATTGCTCTTGGCGAAATCCCTGAATACCCGGGCAGCAGCGCCCGGATCCTCGCGGGAAAAGGCCAGAATGAGCGGCCCCTTGAGGGCCTCCTTGAGGCATGCAAACTCGGTGCCTTCAACGGCCCGTTTGGCGAGGGTGTTCTTGACCACACGGACGTAGACTCCCTGACTGCGGGCCTTGGCCCGCAGATCGGTAACCTGCGCCACTGACATGCCGCGATACTCAGCCGCTATGGCTGACAGCGCGGATGCGGCGATCGCATTCACCTCTTCGACAAGAGCCTGCTTGTCTTCGAGTCGCAATGCCATCGTTCACTCCTGATGCGAAAGTCACTGTCGCCGCCACTCGCCTTTGCAGGCTGCGGCAGCTCCGATGGCGGCCGTCATCAGGTCGTCCTGATTCGGGTAACACCATCTGCGCAGGTCACTCTTCAAAACAGAGGCCATTAAGGCGTCGGGAAATACCCCTTCGCCACCTGCGGTCTTGGATGCAGCGTTCATGAAATCCTGAGCCTGGACTCCGTGAAACCGACCCAGATTCGACGAATCTGAGCCTTCTTACCGGCAACCCCGATCTTGGTGGAGTTACCTGGGTATTCATTAGCTGATAACGAGGTCAGATATCGAGACTGGCCTGATCGATCATCACACCTGGCCCCATCGTCGATGAGATAGTGAGACGCTTGAGGTACTGCCCCTTGGCCGCTGCCGGCTTCACCTTCTTGATGTCGCTCAGCAGTGCAAGGAGGTTGTCCCGCAGCGCACCAACCTCAAAGCTGGCCTTGCCGATCGGGCAGTGCACGACACCACCTTTATCAGCACGAAAACGTACTTGCCCGGCCTTTGCGTTTCGCACGGCAGTCTCGACGTCCTGAGTAACCGTCCCGACCTTGGGATTTGGCATCAGCCCACGCGGACCGAGAACACGACCAAGCTGACCGACGATCCGCATTGCGTCCGGCGTTGCAATAACCGTATCAAAGTCGATGGATCCGGCCTTCATCTGTTCGGCCAGATCCTCAAAACCGACCACATCGGCGCCCGCTGCGAGTGCTTTTTCCGCATTCTGCCCTTGGGCAAATACCGCAACACGCACGGTCTTGCCGGTGCCGTGGGGCAGCAGTGCGGAGCCGCGCACGACCTGATCAGATTTCTTGGCATCGATACCGAGATTTACAGCGACATCGATCGTCTCTGGAAACTTGGCTGTGGCCAGCTCCTTGACCAGCGCCAGCGCCTCGTCAATCGGATAATTCTTTTCTGCCGACACCTTGCCCTGCCAGGTCTTGGTGCGTTTGCTATGAACTGACATCTCAGAGGCCCTCCACGTCGAGGCCCATACTGCGGGCACTACCGGCAATCGTACGGACCGCCGCATCCATTCCGGCTGCAGTGAGATCCGGCATTTTTGCCTTGGCAATTTCTTCCAGCTGCTGGCGCGAAACCTTGCCAACCTTCTTGGTGTTCGGCGTACCACTACCCTTCTCTATGCCAAGGGCTTTCTTCAACAGGATCGCAGCCGGCGGAGTCTTGATAATGAAGGTAAAGCTGCGATCGCTATAAACCGTCACAACCACCGGCATGACCAACCCGGCTTCCATTTTCTGCGTCTGCGCATTGAACGCCTTGCAGAACTCCATGATGTTGACCCCGGCCTGACCGAGGGCCGGGCCTATCGGTGGACTGGGATTTGCCTTGCCGGCAGGGATCTGCAACTTGACGTATTTATCGACTTTCTTGGCCATAGAACTTTCCTGTCAGTGGGTGCAAACGCCCCTTCAGAGGCTCCCCGTACCGCCCCCATGAAGGGACGGCGTTTACTCAATCTCAGCCTTTTTCCACCTGGCCGAAATCAAGCTCTACCGGTGTAGACCGGCCCAGAATCTGGACAGCTACCCGGAGCTTGTTCTTCTCGTAATTAACCTGCTCAACCACACCATTAAAGTCGTTGAACGGCCCATCGGTAACACGCACAACTTCACCTGGCTCAAACAATACCTTCGGCCTGGGCTTGTCTACGCCTTCCTCAACTCTGTGCAGGATCGCATCCGCTTCCGCATCCGTAATCGGCGCCGGCTTGTCACTCGATCCACCAATAAATCCAAGTACTTTCGGCACCTCTTTGACCAGGTGCCACGTCTCGTCATCCATCTCCATCTGCACGAGCACATAGCCGGGGAAGAACTTGCGCTCACTCTTCCGCTTCTGACCCTCGCGCATTTCGACGACTTCTTCGGTCGGCACAATGACCTTGCCAAACTTGTGCTCAAGCCCGTCCCGTTTTACCCGTTCTTCAAGCGATCTCTTGACCTTGTTCTCGAAGTTGGAATACGCGTGAATCACATACCAGCGAAGCGGCATAACCTAAGCTCCCTGGCCAGTAACAGCGCGTGTAACCATTAACAGCACGAAATCGAGACTCCAGAAGAAAAAGCCAAGTATCAGCAAAAAGATAAAGACCGTAATAGTGGTCTGCGTGGTCTCCTGGCGGGTGGGCCAGATAACCTTACGGATCTCTACGCGCGATCCGAGAATAAACTGCCATATCACCTGCCCTTGCCGGGTCTGGTAAAGCAGCGCCAAGCCGGCACCAAAACCAGCAAGAATACCTATTACCCGAAGGACGATTGAGGCGCCCTCAAAGTAATAGTACGCAACGATCGAAGCGAGCACGACGAGGCACGCAGTAGCCAGGATCGCCGTATCGATCAGCGCCGGCCTGGCTTTTGTTTCGCTACTGTTCGTCATGCTTACCGGACAACGTATCGCAGGTTATGGCAGGCCAGGAGGGTCTCGAACCCCCAACCTGCGGTTTTGGAGACCGCCGCTCTACCAATTGAGCTACTGGCCTTCGGCTAACACTATTCGTCTTACTTCAGAATTTTCGCGACCACACCGGCACCGACGGTACGACCACCTTCGCGAATTGCAAAGCGCAGGCCATCTTCCATCGCGATCGGGTTGATCAGCGTCACTACCATCTTGACGTTATCGCCCGGCATGACCATCTCCACGCCTTCAGGCAACTCGCACGCGCCCGTCACGTCGGTCGTCCGGAAATAAAACTGCGGACGATAGCCCTTGAAGAACGGCGTGTGACGACCGCCCTCTTCCTTGGTCAGTACGTAAATCTCTGCCTCGAACGTCGTGTGCGGATTGATTGAACCGGGCTTCGCCAGCACCTGGCCGCGCTCAACGTCTTCACGCTTCGTGCCGCGCAGCAGGACGCCTACGTTGTCGCCCGCCTGACCGTCGTCCAGCAACTTGCGGAACATCTCAACGCCCGTGCACGTCGTCTTCGTCGTGTCCTTGATGCCGACGATCTCGACTTCTTCGCCAACCTTGACCCGGCCGCGCTCGATGCGCCCCGTCACCACCGTGCCGCGACCCGAGATCGAGAACACGTCTTCGATCGGCATCAGGAAGGCGCCATCAACCGCACGCTCCGGTACCGGTATAAATGCGTCCATCGCCTCAACCAGCTTCTCGACGCTCTGGGAGCCCATCTCACCGGTATCACCCTCCCAGGCCTTCAGTGCCGAACCGGTGATCACCGGTGTCGTGTCACCAGGGAACTTGTACATCGAGAGCAGCTCACGCACTTCCATCTCGACCAGCTCCAGGAGCTCAGCGTCGTCAACCATGTCCGCCTTGTTCAGGTACACCACGATGTGCGGTACACCGACCTGGCGTGCCAGCAGGATGTGCTCCCGCGTCTGCGGCATCGGGCCATCGGCTGCCGATACCACCAGAATCGCGCCGTCCATCTGCGCCGCACCCGTGATCATGTTCTTCACGTAGTCCGCGTGTCCCGGGCAGTCAACGTGTGCGTAGTGACGCGCTTCGCTCTCGTACTCCACGTGTGCCGTCGCGATCGTGATGCCGCGCGCCTTCTCTTCCGGCGCCTTGTCGATCTGGTCGTATGCGCTCACCTCACCGCCGAACTTCGCCGCCATCACCTTCGTCAGCGCCGCGGTCAGCGTTGTCTTTCCGTGATCCACGTGCCCGATCGTTCCAACGTTTACGTGGGGCTTTTTACGTTCAAATTTAGCTTTCGACATGACCAGCTCTCTCTTCGATCTGTTTGTGCTTCTGTTACTTCCGCAGTCACGCAGCGACCGTGGCTCACCCAATACTTTTACGCACGACTCTTGGAGCCCACAACCGGAGTTGAACCGGTGACCTCTTCCTTACCAAGGAAGTGCTCTACCAACTGAGCTATGTGGGCGTTAATCACATCCCCCAAAACTGGAGCGGGTGATGGGAATCGAACCCACGTCATCAGTTTGGAAAACTGAGGTTCTACCATTGAACTACACCCGCCACCCTCCAAGCGCCTCAGCTACGGACGGCAACAAAGGGGCAGCAGGCGTACACAACTCAGCCACCTGGGACAGAAGGCCCGCCTACTCAACGCCTCCCAAAGCTCATGGTGGAGGGGGTAGGATTCGAACCTACGAAGGCGTAAGCCAGCAGATTTACAGTCTGCCCCCGTTGGCCGCTTGGGTACCCCTCCGCTAAGTCAAGCAGAGCATTGTCTGGCGACCGGCTCCCGCTGTCAACCTCAAGTAGTATGCCGGAAGAGGGACTTGAACCCCCAACCTACCGCTTACAAAGCGGTTGCTCTGCCATTGAGCTATTCCGGCCCGTTATTTTTTGCCGGGGCATTATATATATGACCTACTCAGGCGCCACCGCTCCGGACAAAGGGACCGGTAATAACGGGCATGGCCCGCCTTCAGCGCGAAGAATCCGATCATCTGCCATACCCAGATCCTTGAGGGCCACTTGTTGGCCGCTCGGCAGATCAGCGACCAGCCAGTACTCAGCAGTCGCTCGGATCCGCTCCTTCATTACTGTCGCAAAACCGGCCCGGCGAGCTGCCTCGCGCACACGCTCCGCCCGAGTACGCTCACGAAATACGCCCAGACTAATGACTGTGACCGCACCATCCTGCATCAGATAGGCATCCGGAAGCCCGGCGGTCAGCAATCGCTGCCGGGCGGCCTCGGCAAGATCCTTGTCGGCGAAGCCCTGGACCTGAACCCAATGACCAAGCCAGACCTGCCCTTCCCGCATGACAGGCTGTGCGCTTATTTTTCTCTCGGCCAGTACGCCCAGCAACTGCTGCGCCGCAGCGGCATCCGGTACCGGCCCAATATAGACACATTGCGCGGAGGTGCCCGCCTGACCTGACCCCGCAGCAGCGCCAGAACCCTGTTGGCCATAGGCCAACAGCTCACCGGAACCAGCCAAGCTGATATCGGCTGATGGCTCAGGGTCAACCCAAAGCTGCCATCCCAGCAAGAGCAGATTGACGAGCAACAGAATCAGGAAAAGATTGCGCACGGCTGACCCAGACCCTCACGCAACGGAATAACAAACCGGATCCAGCGCAAGCCCGTCGAGAACCAGGTGCGGGTTATAGGCGGATGGAGCACCCATCAACTCGGCAAGTAGCGCGCCATCCCCTCCAGTCAGCACCAGTTTGCCCCCATCGTTCAGTTTCGCCAGACAATCGGCGACCAGTGCCGCGAGGGCGCGCATCGCACCCAACTGGATCGCACTGGCAGTATCCGTACCCAGCGCGCCCCTGTCCGACATGAGAGTTGCTCGCATATCGCTTGGAAGCTCCGGGCTGCCAACCCGGTCCAGATCACCAGTTTCCTGGCGCAGCGCCGCCCCCATCAAGCCGATACCGGGAAGAATAAGCCCACCGCAATGCACTCCCTCCATCGTAATGGCATCTATGGTGACTGCTGTACCGGCATCTACAAGACAAAGCGGGCCAGAAAATTTCTGCCATGCCGCACACATTGCCAGCCAGCGATCAACGCCAAGCTGGCCCGGATCGCGATAACCGTTGCTGAGGCCATAGGCAGAATCACGCGAGCTGGCAAAAATCGGCTTGACCCCGAATCTCGCATATACGGCCCCTGCGAGCAGGCCACCAGCAGCCGGTCCAGCCACATTTGCCACACGCACCTCAACTGGAGGCGCAGAACTGTGCAACAGCTCAGCCAATACGATTGCGAGATCCCGATTCCGATGTGTCGCACTCCCGGACTGGACCAGCCCCTCGGCTGATGTCCATGCCCATTTCACGCGGCTGTTACCGAGATCTATCAATAGCTTCATGGCTACCGCCGTAGCGTGACATCACCGGAATAAACCGGGGTCAAAGCATCATTCACCACAACTATCATGGCGCCATCATCGGCGATACCACCGGAAATTCCGCAAAATGTCTTCGAACTGCTCGTTACTGTCACGAGCTGGCCCAGCAAATAATCCTTACTCCGCCAACGCGATGCAAAAGGAGCAAATCCTGAACTGGCAAACTCGACCAGGTTACGGTGCAGTGCATTCAATAAACATCCAGCCAACTGGTTTCGGGAAACTTGCCCACCTGAAACGAACGTATCCAGAGTCGCAGGTAACAGGCTACCTCCATCGCCATCCACTTTACTGCCAAGACTGGTCGAGGCATGCACATTCAAGCCGATACCGATCACAACACGCAGCGGACCACCCGTCTCACCAGCCACGTCCACCAGAATACCGCCGAGCTTCCCATCACCCGCCACGATATCGTTAGGCCACTTCAGTTTTATGCTTTCGGCAGGCGCAAAATCTGCCAATGCCTCCGTGACAGCGACACCAACCACCAGCCCCAATGCCGCCAAATCACGGGGTGTGACCTCATAACGCCACGCCACCGACAGGCAAAGGCCATGACCTAACGGAGAGAACCAGCGTCGGCCTCGGCGCCCACGACCACCTGATTGATACTCCGCAGTACAGGCCAGCATCGTGCCAGGGTCCGGCGCTGGCATTGCTGCCAAATGATCACTGGTAGAACCGGCAATCAACAGCACGTCGAGACCAGTCAGCGCGGCCTGCACCGCGGGGCGAAGAAATGTGCGTATCGAGTCTGCTGCCAGCAACTGTAGCGGGGCACTCAACCGGTAACCGCGTCGCCGGTCTGCAACTATCGCAAGCCCCATACCTCTGAGCGCACGAATCTGCTTCCAGACGGCTGCCCGGGAAAGACCCTGAGCCGCTCCAAGCCTCACACCGGTGTGCCAGGCGCCATCAGCCAACAAGACAAGCAATGCGCGTCGCGAATCGTCCACGATCAGGATGAACGCCGCCGCAGCAACATCGCCTTTTCAATCCGGTTTTCATTACCAGCCAACAGACGACGGATATTGGCACGGTGTGTAAACACGATAAACAGGGCCAGACCGATCAGAAACACCAGCAACGACAACCGTCCATCTATACCGGTAATCAATATCCAGACCGGCAGGGCCACCGCTGCCAGCATCGTGGCAAGACCAACGAACCCGGTCGTCACCAACACGAGCACCCACACGAGCACCCCGGGCAAAGCCAACCCCGGAGCAATGCCAAGCAGCGCTCCCACCGCAGTTGCCGCCCCCTTGCCGCCGGCAAACCCGAACCAGACCGGATAGCAGTGCCCTACTACTGATGCGCCGGCACACGCCAACATCAACCAGGTGCGGGAAATTTCCGGATCGAGAGGAACGCCCGGCAAGATAAGCGCCGGAAGCAGCCACGGCGGCACAAACCCTTTGCCGATATCGATCAGTATGACGCGCAGGGCAAACCACTTTCCCTGGGTCCGCAATGCATTGGTTCCACCAGCATTGCCGCTCCCCTGCTGGCGAATATCGATGCCCCCGGCAAACTTACCGACAATGAGGGCACCGGTGAGCGAGCCGATCAGATAACTGATCAGCACCTTCAGACCAAGCTCAAGCATCAGGTCCCAGCCAGCTGTCGCGGCGCATAACAACATCAGCACCAGCTTGCGGATCAAGACTCAGGTAGCAGGTATCGCGAGGTGCTGATATGGCACGAAGAGTGATATGCATCAACTCCTGATCACGAAATATATTACAGCTGCATTCGCCGTCCAGTGGTAACTGGTCAACCAGCGCTTCAAACTTGTCGGCACTTACCCGACGGCCATTGACCGCGACCAGTTCGTCTCCTGCTGCAATCCCGGCAAGCT
The DNA here is from genome assembly GCA_963698405.1 of uncultured Gammaproteobacteria bacterium. Classification (GTDB taxonomy): domain Bacteria; phylum Pseudomonadota; class Gammaproteobacteria; order Steroidobacterales; genus SHZI01. The sequence continues at coordinate 536,972 of CAVOQT010000002.1, read as the reverse complement.
GCGCCGGACTACCATCGACCACATGACTGACTCTTGAGCGACCGTCAGCATTCTTGATCTTCAGCCCCAGCCACGGGCGAGGCCGCCCCTCGCGGCGTCCACGCGCCCCACCGGCATCGCTTTCACTCTCCATGCCCCGTACATGCAGAAGAACGCCAAACTGGGCCAGCAGAATGCCAATCGGCGGATCAACTGTCGTTCTGAGGTTCTGACTGAAGAATGCACCAAGATCCAGACCACAGATCCGGCTGGCGATACGCTCAAACTCGCCTTCAACCAGGCCATCGCTATCATCAGCGCCAAACTCACGCCATATCTCCCGCATCACAACATCCAGGGAGCAGGCACCGCCAGAACGCAGACGGATTTCCAGATCCAGTGCCAGCGCCACCAGTGAGCCCTTGAGGTAATAACTGACCGTTGCGTTCGGTGAATTCTCATCAGGCCGATAGAACTTGATCCAGGCGTCAAAACTCGCATCCTCCAGCGTCTGGTGGCGGCGACCATTGTTCCGGTAGAGCTTGGTCAGGTTGCGTCCGAGCTGCTCAAGGTATTGCGCGCGCGTGATCAACCCGGCCCGCAACAGCGCCAGATCATCGTAGTACGAAGTAATGCCCTCGAATATCCACAGCTGTCGCGTATAAGCCTCGTGCGACAGATCCGCCCCGACAAACTCTGCCGGCCGGATACGTTTGACGTGCCACGCATGAAAGTATTCGTGGCTGACCAGCCCGAGAAACCGGCGATACCCGGCATCCACACCCGCGATTCCAGCCCGCGGCAGATCATCCCGCTTGCAGACCAATGCTGACGACATACGGTGTTCCAGCCCCCCGTAACCCTCGGCAACTGCACGCAGAAGAAACAGGTAGTTACTCATCGGCGCAGGGCGGCCAAAAAAATCGATATGCCAGGCACACACTCGCGCCAGATCTGTACGCAGCCTCGGCAGATCAACATCAGCGTGCCCGATCAAGGCAAGTGCATGGCTGATGCCAGCTGCCTCGAAATCGATCATCGTCAGCCTGCCCATAAGTACCGGGTGATCGATCAGATCTGCATAACCGGAGGCATGGAACGCGCCAAACTCACCAGCGGCACCGGTCAATCGCGGCAAACTGGTTGCAAGCTGCCAGGCAGCGCCCGGCGGCAAATCCGGTGGGTCAATATGGACGACGTACTCTGACTGCTCCTGGCCGTGCACCTGCAGGAAGAGGCAGACCCCATTAAAGAAGCCGGACTGGCTATCCAGCCAGGCACCGCGCACCGAGCTATCCGCCGCATATACCAGCGCCTTCACCAGCAACACACCGGGTGCCGGGGCAACCCGCCACGTATGCTTGTCCAGCTTGCGCATCGCGAGCGGCTCACCCCCGCTGCCTGCCTCCAGCTGAACGATATGCCGGGCGTAGTCACGGACCAGATAGCTGCCCGGTATCCATGCCGGCAAACTGATCATCTGGCCGTCCGGATCAGGATGCTCGATACGACAGCTCACCTCATAAAGGTGCGCGCCGAGGCTCGCGGGGCGAACGTGATAGACAACGGTAGCCTTGTTGACTGGGTTATTCATGGATCCGGATGCTGTAACGAGTCGATCAAAGTCATAGAGATGGGGAGTCTAGCTGAGCGGCATGCGGCAAGTAGATCTCCGCCAGCATGCAGCGCACACTCCCACCTCCTACATGTTCGATGACCGGGACAGCAACTGGCAATAGCGACGCATGTCGCTCAAGCGCACGTCGTTGCTCTGGCTGCAAGCTATGGAGCGCGGTTTGCGATAGCACCATCAGCGGGCCACCCGTGGAATCCAGCTCCAGGCAATTTGCGGCGAAGCGCAGCACCTGATCCCGGGACACGGCAACCAGGCTGCGATTCGACGCCATGATCTCGGCGCATACCGCCCGGCGCTCAGCCGGGTCGCAGATCGCATCGGTACAAAGCACCGCAACGTGTCGCCCAAGGCTCATCAGCACATTGCTATGGTAGACCGGCTGGCTCGCCGCCAGGCTGGCGCTGAATGCCACGATCCGATAGCCCACAAGCCGGGCAAATTCCGCCAATGCATCGTCATGAGTACGGGCCGATCGGGCTGCGTAAGCCGTGCGATGCAATCGGTCCAGGACCAGGCTACCGGTCCCCTCGAGATATTTACCGGATTTCTCCAGCGAGGACAGGTCGATGACCCGGCGTATCCGGAAGCCCCCTTCAGCCGCAAGCAGGCCCAGAATATCCGGGCGACGCTCCCTGCGCCGGTTGGCAGCAGCCATCGGGTAGAGAACTACCGAACCATCGTTATGGGTCGACATCCAGTTATTGGGAAAGACCGCATCCGGTGTGCCGTCATCAGGAACATCAGCAACAACGAAGGGTTGCACGCCAGCCCGGTCAAGCGCTGCAACCACGCCGTCGAACTCCCGCATGGCACGTCCGGATAGCTCTGTACCGGCCAGCGCTGTAGGCTGCTGAAACTGATTGGATGAGGCTGTCTCGGCATTCGGACCAAAGTGGCTCGGACGGATCATCAACAGATGCCGGGTCGTCTGCTGATCGTCGCTAACGGGAGCAAGCATCGGTGTTTGACTTGTATTGCATTTCAAAAGCCGGCGCGTATATTACCGGCCGACCGAGACAGAAACGTCAGTCATATATCACGACACATCACAGTAAGACGTTGCCCCCACAGGGACTCCAGTTGCTACTGTCTCGAAAAATCTTTAACGGTTGTTCCGCCCAGACGAGGTGATCTCGATGCCGAGAGTATTGTCCGTTATGGACAGGTCTGCTCTGGATTCCGCTACCACCCCCGCAGACGGTGAAGAACCCCCGGACGCCGTGCCTGGAATTGCAACTCCAGGCATTCCGTCGCCGCTCCCCGCACTGCCGGTCAACCTGACCGCTGTTCCAAGCTCAAAGCACACCGTTCCGCGCCTTACGATCAGCGCGCAGAGTGACGCTTTTCGTCGCCGGCATTACCCGCTGGCAGGGCTGCGTGACTGGAACGACTGGCGATGGCAGAACCGCCACCGGGTCAGAACCCTGCCCGATCTGGATCGGCTATTCCGGCTGACTGACGATGAGCGGCTGGCTATTGAGACGCATCAAGGCGCCCTGCCACTCGGCATCACGCCCTATTACGCAAGCCTTGTCGATGCCGATAACCCCAGCCAGGGGCTGCGCAGAACGGTTATTCCCGTTCTGGGCGAATACCTCAAGGCCCGGGGTGAGTCCGACGATCCGCTCGGCGAGGACACCAGCAGCCCGGTACCGGGGCTGGTGCACCGTTATCCGGACCGCGTGTTGTTGCTAGTCACCAATTTCTGCTCGGTGTACTGCCGCTACTGCACACGGGCCCGCATGGTGGGTGCGGTTGGCGAACGCAGCATCCGCAAGCACGATATGGAGCGGGCAATCGACTACATCGCGGCCACCCCGACGATTCGCGATGTACTCCTGTCCGGCGGCGACCCCCTGAGCCTGGATGATGAGCGACTCGAGTGGATACTGAAGCGATTGCGGCAGATTCCGCATATCGAGTTCATTCGCATCGGGTCCAAGCAACCTGTGGTACAGCCACAACGCATCACGCCCGCGCTTACCCGCATTCTCAAGCGCTATCACCCGCTGTGGATGAGCCTGCACTTCACCCATCCGGATGAACTGACCCCCGAGGTGGCCGAAGCTTGCGCAAGGCTGGCCGACGCAGGGATCCCGCTCGGCAGTCAGACCGTATTGCTGAAAGGCATCAACGATAATGTCGCAACCATGCGGGAACTGGTCCACGGACTGCTGCGCATACGGGTACGGCCGTACTACCTGTATCAGTGCGACCCGATTTCCGGGTCGTCACACTTCCGTACGCCGGTCGAGAAGGGCCTGGAGATCATCCGCGGCCTGCGTGGTCACACTACCGGGTATGCGATCCCGACATACGTTATCGATGCACCCGAGGGCGGAGGCAAGATTCCGCTAGGCCCTGACTATGTCACTGGCCGCGACGGTGACGACTTGCTGCTCACCAATTACGCCAATGGGTCATACCGCTATCCAGATCCGCTACCAGAAAGCACCGGATGCGAGTCGGCCTGACCTATGACCTCCGCGACGATTATCTCGCCGCGGGCTACAGCGAGGTCGAAACCGCAGAGTTCGACCAGCCAGAAACCATCGACGCCATCGCAAACGCATTGCAACTGCAGGGAATGGCGGTCGATCGGATCGGGAATGCTCAGCAGCTAACCGGCCGGCTGGCGGCTGGTGATCGCTGGGATCTGGTCTTCAATTTCTGCGAAGGGCTGTACGGATTCGGACGTGAGGCGCTGGTACCGGCACTGCTGGATGCATGGCAAATCCCCTATGTTTTTTCCGATCCGCTGGCCTGTGCGGTAACCCTGCACAAGGGCATCGCCAAGCACGTGATTCGGAGCAACGGCCTGGCAACCCCCGATTTCGCCGTCATCGAAACGCCGGGCGACATCGCCGGCATCACGCTCAACTATCCGCTGTTTGCAAAACCCGTTGCAGAAGGAACCGGCAAGGGCATTTCAGTGGCATCGCGCGTAGAGACCCCTGCACAGCTTGAGTCCATCTGCCAGACCCTGCTCGACCAGTACCGCCAGCCCATTCTTGTAGAGGAATTCCTGCCTGGCCGTGAATTCACCGTCGGCATCGTTGGCACCGGACCCGTAGCTGAGGCCATCGGCACGATGGAAGTGCATCTCGGTCCACAGGCAGACCCTGGCATATATACCTTCGAGAACAAGGAACACTGGGAGGGACGGGTAAGCTATACCCTGCTGGTGGAAGAACCGTTATTACAGCAGGTTGAGGCTCTGGCAGTCAGCGCCTGGCGGGCACTCGGCTGCAGGGATGGTGGCCGACTGGATATCCGGCTTGATGCAAACGGTGCGCCGGGCTTCATAGAGGCCAACCCGTTGGCAGGTTTGCACCCCGGCCACTCGGATCTGCCGTTTATCTGCAAGTTCAAGGGCATCCCCTATGACGAGCTGATCCGGCGCATTGTTGGCTCGGCATTGAACCGCAATCCGGGGCTGACGGCCGGCTCATTCAGGAGAAATACCTGATGGGGCACGCCGGGAGGGTTCTCATCGCTCACAACGATGTGACGGATGAATCCCCTGCCGATGCGCGCGATGTACTGGACCAGATTCGTGCTGTTTCAGCTGCGCTGCAGGTTCAGGGATATGAAACAACGACACTTGCTATCGATCTGCAGCTCAGTTCCATCAGGGAACGGCTGCTTGCAGAACGGCCTTCGGTAGTTTTCAATCTGGTCGAAGCCATTGATGACAGCGGCCAGTTAGCGCCAGCTGCCACATCTCTTTTCGATCACATGGGCATTCCATATACCGGTGCAAGCACCGAAACGCTGGTGATTACTTCACACAAGATCCTGACGAAGCAGTGGTTGCGGCTCCACGGTATTGCCACATCCGACTGGTGGGACCCCGACTCCAGGCCACCCAGCCACCCGGCCAAAGGACGCTGGATAACAAAACCGTTGTACGAGGATGCATCCATCGGCATGGACGATGCTTCTGTCGTGGCAGATTTCAGCTGCGTACAGGATCGAATCACCGAGAAACAGCGGCAGAGGTCCTGCCGCTGGTTTGCCGAGCAGTTTATTGAAGGCAGGGAGATCAACGTTGCGCTGCTGGGCGGACCGGACGGGCCGCAAATTCTCCCGATCCCCGAGATAGAGTTTGTAGACTTTCCGGACGACAAGCCCCGGATTGTCGGTTATGCCGCAAAATGGGCGGAAGACTCGTTTGAGTGCCGGCACACGGTGCGCCGGTTTATCGACCCATATCAGGAAATGGAGCTCTGCAAAAAACTGGGGGAGATTGCGTTGCGTTGCTGGGACATCTTTCAGATCCGCGGCTATGCGCGAGTAGATTTCCGGGTTGATGCCAACGGGCAACCGTGGGTACTGGAGATCAACGCAAATCCCTGTATTTCACCCGACGCTGGTTTCGCCGCCGCACTCGCCGAACAGGGCATTCCATACCCCGAGGCAATCAGGCGAATCGTAGCCGAAGCGCGACCGACCTGACGCGGACCCGGTGCAGCTACCACCTTTCAGAGAACACCTGACCGATACCGATCCGGGTCAGATCGAAGCATTGGTCCGCTCAACGGGATTCTTCAGCCCCGAGGAAATCAGCATCGCACGTGAACTGGCTGATGATGGCCAGATGAATGGTGATGGCGGACATTATCGATTTATCCTCCTGGAGAATGACCATCAGCTCGGCGCTTACGCGTGTTTTGGGCGAATCCCGGGCACCCGGTCGGCATGGGATCTCTACTGGATTGTTGTTGCCCCGGAACTTCAGTCTCGCGGGCTGGGGCAAAGGATATTGCGCCAGGTTGAAGCGCGAGTTAGAGCAACTGGCGGCGACCAGCTCTATGCAGAGACATCCTCGCGCGAGCAGTACACATCGACACGAGACTTCTATAACCGATGCGGCTATCAACAAGCAGCTGTTTTTACAGACTTTTATGCACCGGGGGACGGCAAGATCGTGTACGTAAAGCACCTGCCCGGCCGCTAAATAGAAAAGCCCCCGTCGCTGATGCGACGGGGGCTCGGCAATAGGTGCCTGGCAGTGACCTACTCTCACATGGGGAGACCCCACACTACCATCGGCGCTGGGCGGTTTCACTTCCGAGTTCGGAATGGTATCGGGTGGTTCCCGCCCGCTATAGCCGCCAGGCAAACTCTAAATTTAACGCATGCCCCAACCGGGCCATACGCAACAAAATGGATGTGTTTAACGACAAACTGCAGTCACGCAAATTTCAATGCAAAACACCATCGAATCACTCAAGTCTCTTGAGTGTTATATGGTCAAGCCTCACGGGCAATTAGTACTGGTTAGCTACACGCCTTACAGCGCTTCCACACCCAGCCTATCAACGTCGTAGTCTTCGACGGCCCTTCAGGGGAAT
>CAVOQT010000002.1:0-522500 GCA_963698405.1 uncultured Gammaproteobacteria bacterium | reverse complement strand
TATCGTTTGCCCGGATCAGCTCCAAGTTCAACCCGAACCGTCGCCATCCCATCCTGAACACGATTCGCGCCCACCAGGGCGTCGATTACGCGGCGCGGACCGGAACCCCGGTAAAGGCTTCGGGCAACGGCAAGGTGATCTTTCGCGGCTGGAAGAGTGGCTATGGCAACACCCTGATCCTGCAGCACGGCGGCAACATCACGACCCTGTACGCACATCTTTCCCGATTTGCCAGAACCAGCCGCTATGGCTCGAAAGTGCGCCAAGGCGAGGTAATCGGCTACGTCGGAGCAACGGGCCTGGCAACCGCTGCACACCTGCACTACGAATATCGGAAAAACGGGGTTCACCTGAACCCGCAGACCGTGATCCTGCCACCGGCCGAGCCACTACGCGGCGCTGAACTGATGGCTTTCCAGACAACCGCACAGCCGCTTCTTGCCCGCATCTCAAGCCGGCAGACTGCCGCTCGCTGCAAACCGCCCGGCGTCCCGCTAAGCCACCCGCAAGGGCACCTGCCTTAGCCAACTTGGCTACCTGTCAGGTTATGACAAGTGTGACCTGTGCAACGCCCCTATTTTGTTGCCCTGCTATAGTTTTGCCCGGATCTGCGGGTTACATCTCTTGGACACGCCAAACCTCAAACTGCCCGAGCACTTTATTAATCGGGAACTCAGCGCACTGGAATTCAATCAGCGCGTTCTGCATCAGGTCAAGGACCAGACGATCCCGCTTCTTGAGCGGCTGAAGTTTCTTTGTATCGTCTCTACAAACCTGGACGAGTTTTTCGAGATACGCGTCAGCGGCCTGCGTCAGCGCCAGGAACTGGGGCTGCCGCCACAGGGGCCGGACATGCTGAGTGCCAGTCAGGCACTGAACGACATCAGTCAACGTGCGCACCAGCTGGTCGACGAACAATACCGTCTGCTCAACAGGGAGCTGATCCCCGCTCTGGAGACCGCCGGAATACGATTTGTGCGTCGGACCCGATGGCGGCCAGCACATCGCGAATGGTTACGTAACCACTTTCATCGCGAAATAGAACCAGTACTCAGCCCGACCTCCCTCGATCCGGCACGGCCATTCCCCAGAATTCTCAACAAGAGCCTGAACTTTGTCGTGGGACTGAGCGGCACACACGCCTTTGGCCGCCCATGCCATCGCGCCATCGTACAGGCACCGCGATCCCTGCCACGCCTGATCCGCCTTGACCCGTCGCTGCCGGACACCGGCACCAATGATTTCGTATTTCTTTCCTCGGTAATCCATGCCTTTGTCGACGAACTATTTAACGGGCATGGAGATTCAGGGCTGCTACCAGTTCCGTGTAACCCGCAACAGTGACCTGTATGTCGAAAGCGAGGAAGTCGAAGACCTCATGCAGGTGGTCGAAGGACAATTGATCGCCACCCGCTACGGCGAAGCAGTCCGGCTGGAAGTCGCGCATAACTGCCCCAAGGAACATGTGGACTTCCTGCTCGAGATGTTCGAACTCGAACGAACAGGACCTCTATCGGGTGGATGGCCCGGTCAACCTGAATCGCCTGGTGGCTGTCTATGCAATGACCGGCCGTGATGACCTCAGAAATCCGCCTTTCGCGCCCGGGCTGCAGAAAGAGATGCTGGCTGCAGACAGTATCTTTTCTGCAATCAGCAACAACGACATCCTGCTCCACCACCCCTATGAGTCGTTCTCGCCGGTGATCGATTTCTTTGATCGCGCCTCCGAAGACCCCGATGTACACGCGATCAAGCTGACGCTCTACCGAACCGGCGCAGACTCACCAATCGTGGATGCGCTGGTCCGGGCTGCACAGGCAGGCAAGGAAGTGACGGTCAGCATCGAACTTCGGGCCCGCTTCGATGAGGCGACCAACATCACTGCTCGCCAACCGGCTTCAGGAGGCCGGCGTCCACGTCGTCTATGGCGTGGTCGGCTTCAAGACCCACTGCAAGCTGGCGCTGGTGGTGCGCCGGGAGGACGGTCGGCTGAAACGCTATGTCCACCTCGGCACCGGCAACTACCACAGCGCGACTGCACGGCTGTACACCGACTACAGCCTGCTGTCCGCCGACGAGGCACTCGCCCACGACGTGCACCACGTCTTTCTGCAACTGACCAGCCTGACGAAACGCGCACCCCTGGTGCGCCTGTATCAGGCGCCATTCAATCTCCATGAACGCATCCTCGAGCACATCGACACCGAGATCCGCAACGTCGAGGCAGGCGGAGCGGGCCATATCATCGCCAAACTGAATGCGCTGGTTGAGCCAGAAGTAATTCAGGCGCTGTACAGGGCTTCTTCCGCCGGTGTCATGATCGACCTGATCGTGCGTGGCATCTGCTGTCTGCGGCCCGGCATACCGGGCATTTCCGACAACATCAGGGTGCGGTCAATCGTCGGACGGTTTCTGGAACACTCGCGTGTCTATTATTTTCACGCCAATGGCGACGAGAATCTTTTCTGCGCCAGCGCCGACTGGATGGATCGCAATTTCTTCAGACGTATCGAAGTGTGCTTTCCCATATCTCGGACGCGACGCTGAAAGCCCGCATCCTCGCCGATCTGGACGCCAACCTGCTCGGATAACTGCCAGGCATGGGAGCTGCGTGGCGACGGCAGCTATCAGCGTGCCAGACCTGCGCCGGACGCGGAACTGTCTCGGTCCAGAGCAGCTGCTGACGCGGCTTGCGGACAAGATGCTGAGTTCTCAACTGCCACGCCGGATAGTCAGCTTGCAACCAGCCCCGGCAAGAAACTCCGTTCGCGCTCCAGATCCGCGAGCGTAAGCGGATTGCTAGCCAGCCAGCCTGACGGCAACTGCAGTTCCATCGATCGCCCATGTACCCGCAAGCCGCAGATCGGGCAGCGCCGTGTCCGTCCGGCTGCGGTGAAACAGCGCGGCGAGCCGCAACAGCAGGGTCAGACGGAGTGCCGGCCGCTGCCATGCAGGCGGCAGGTGCTGAAAGCTTCGCGCTTCGAATCTGCGCCTGTGAGCCAGCACAAGGCGAGCGAGAACCAGCTGCTCCTCGCGCGGGAACCCGGGCATATCGGCATTTTCCAGCACATAGGCACCATGCCGATGGTAGTGCGCATGGGCGATATCCAGGCCCAGTTCGTGCAACTGTGCAGCCCAGCCCAGCAGTTGCTCATGCTCGCCGTCGAGATCCCAGTCATCGCAGACCTGCCGAAACAGCACCGAGGCGGTTGCGGCAACGCGCCCGGCCTGCGATGGATCTGCGTGATAGCGTGCTGCCATCGCCCGCACCGTGCGCACGCGTGAATCCTCGTCCATGAGCCGCCCGACCAGATCGTAAAGGATGCCTTCACGCAGGGCGCCATCAGCCACGCACATGCGCGGCAGTGCCATGGCACGCATCACCTCGACGAGAATCGCAACACCGGCCGGAAACACCTCCGCCCGTTCGGCTGACAGCTCGGGCAGGCGGATCCTTTCTACCTGCCCGAACGCGATCATCTCATCGATCAGGTATTCCAGACCTTCTGACGGTAATACCCTGCGGCGCACGATCCAGTGCCGTCAGCACCGAGATGTGCGGCGCGAATGCTGCCGGAGGTACCGGCAATCTGCACCGGATCGAAGCGACGAAATATCTGCCGTACCGGCTCCAGCTCCAGTCGCACCTGGATCCGCGCTTTGGCAAAATTCTTGGCGGAGAGGCGCCCGTCCGGAAACGCACTCTGGCCAAGACTGACACAGCCGACGGCGAGGCTCTCCATCGCCACCGGCTCAAGCCCGCGGCCGACGATCAGCTCCGTACTGCCACCACCGATGTCGACCACAAATTTCGGGCCATCGACGCGCGGCAAATTGTGGCTGGCGCCCAGGTAGATGAGCCTGGCCTCCTCGATGCCGGAGATGATTTCCACCGGATGACCCAGCGCCCTCTGCTGCCTGCTGCAGGAAACGGCCCTTGCCGCGGGCACGGCGCAGGGTATTGGTGCCGACCACCCGCACCTTGTCAGCCTTTACGGCACGCAGCCGCTCACCAAAACGTCGCAGACATGCCAGCGCCACGCGCTGACTGGACGCACTCAGGCGCTGGCGCGCATCCAGTCCGCCGCCGAGACGAACCATTTCCCGCAGCCGGTCGATGGTGGTCAGTTGCCCGTGATCAAAGCGGGCGACCAGCATGTGGAAGCTGTTTGAACCGAGATCGACCGCGGCCAGTACCTCGGAGCCGCCGGGATCAATCATGTTCCGCGCCACCCCAGCCGGGCTGCCACCAGTCTGGCCGGGGTGGCAGGCCGGCCGGAAACAGCAGAGGCCCAAGCTCATGCAGGGCCTGCACATAGACCTGTCGCTTGAAGAAAATCACCTCGCGCACCGGCTCCCAGAAGCCCGTCCATCGCCAGCGGTCGAATTCCGGCGTAGTGGTGGTGTCGAAACGCAGCCCGGCCTCGGCTCCCGGTCAGTCGCAGCAGATACCAGCGCTGCTTCTGGCCGATACACAGGGGATGGACATTGTTGCGGATGAACTGCTCTGGCAGCCGGTAGCGCAACCAGTCACGTGTGCAGCCCAGCACTTCGACGTCGCGCGGGGTCAGGCCGATTTCCTCATGCAGCTCGCGAAACATCGCCTGCTCGACGGACTCACCCGACTGGACGCCACCCTGCGGAAACTGCCAGGCGTTCTGGCCGATGCGTCCACCGATCAGCAACAGTCCACGCACATCGCAGACAATGATGCCAACGTTCGCCCGAAAGCCTTCTCCGTCAATCAGATCCACGGGCACCATCCACACCTGTGGCGCGATTCTTCCACATGAGCCATGACAGTGTCACGGCAGGGACATCCGTTCAAGTACACTGGGACGGCTGCAAAAACTTTCCACGGCAGCGTCGGATCGGCATGTGAAATCAGCACGCCTGCTATTGCTCACCCTCGGCGGACTCGGCGTCAGCTCCCTGCTGCTTGCCCTGCTTGTCGGCAGCAGCGCGGCTGGAGTCGGGACGCTCCTGGACTGGTGGTCCGGAACAGCGGGCCCCGAAGCGCTCGAGGTGATGTTCCGTTTGCGCCTGCCGCGTGCACTGGCAGCGTTTGGCACCGGCGCAGCCCTCGCGGTGGCCGGCGCACTCATGCAGGTCCTGCTGCGAAACCCGCTGGCAGACCCCTATGTGCTCGGCACCTCCAGTGGTGCGGCCGTCACCGCACTGGGTGCCATGCTGCTGGGGGCAACCGGCCTGAGGTGGATGTGGCGGCCTTTGGCGGAGCGCTTGGCAGCACCCTGCTGGTATTTGGCCTGGCCCGCGGTACCGGCGCTGGGAGCACTGACCGGCTGCTGCTGACGGGTATCGTTGTTGCTGCCGGCTGGAGTGCTGTGGTCAGCCTGATGCTGGCGATCAGTCCGGATACCAAACTGCGCGGCATCATCTTCTGGCTGATGGGCGATTTTTCCTTCGTCGAGCAGCCTGGTTTCAATTCTTCTGGTGGCAGCCATTGGCGTGGTCGGCGGCATGTTGCTGGCCAGGACCCTTGACGTGCTGGGTACCGGCGACAAACAGGCAGCACTGCTGGGTCTTGAGGTCAAGCGTACGCGGGTACTCGTTTATGCGCTGGGCTCGCTGCTGACAGCGGTGGCTGTCACAACTGCAGGCGTGGTTGGTTTTGTCGGACTGATCGTGCCGCACTTCGTGCGCCTCGCCGGCGGCAACTGTCACCGTACCGTGATCCCGGCCTCCGCACTGGCCGGTGGCACGCTGCTGGTGGTCGCCGATACCCTGGCGCGCACGGTTCTCGCGCCCCAGCAGCTGCCGGTCGGCGCGATAACCGCGGCAGTCGGTGTACCGGCATTTCTGGTTCTGCTCAGGCGAGCTGGCAGAGATCGCGGCTGAAGCCGCTCCTACCGCGCTCCTAGCGCCGGCTGGCAAGATAGTTTCGGCCTTGCTCCATCAGCTTCACGAAAGCGGCTTCGTCACCGTTGCGGATGATCGCCGCGATCCGGCCGACGGCCGCCTGCAGTTCTTCGACGACTGCCAGCCCCCAGGGATTCCGCGACTGGATCGAAAAATAGAGCTGCGGACTTTCCTCCGCGACCCGCCGGGCGACTGCCAGCTGCGAATCGAAGGTCGTGCTGGAAATATGCGCGAGCTTCGGCACGGTCTCACCGCTGTCGGCCAGCGCGGTGAAGAAGGCGATATTGAGCGCATGCGACAGACCGAGCACATAGGCCATCAAACGGTCATGCTCATCGATATCCATGCGGATCTGTGCCGCCATCGTCGAAGCAAACAGCTGGGCAGCCTCGGTGGTGGCCTCAGGACACCCGGTGTCAAGAAAGAGCACGTGACGCCCGGAAAGCAGTTCGGTATCCGGGCCGAACATCGGGTGAATCGAGGTAACCCGGCTGCCGTGTCCGGCAAGTGCCTTCAGCTTGTCGATGAACGGGGATTTCAGGGAACCGATGTCGAATATCAGACCGCTGCGTTTACGGGCGCCCAGCTCGGCAGAATTTCCGCCATGCGATCGATCGGCGCCGACACCACGGTGATCGCAAACTGGTCGGGGGTATCCCGCCAGTCGGCCACATGCCTGAAGCCGGCAAGCGGGCCAGCCGGATCTGCGACCGTGACATCAAAGCCCTGGGAATGCAGAAACTCGCTGAACCAGCGTCCCATCTTGCCGCTGCCGCCGATGACCAGTGCGGGCTTTCCGGAGCCCTGGCCCTCGGCGCGACGCGCGCCTGCTCCTGGTTGGCGAGCGAGGACTGGATCAGCAGGCTGAACAGCGCTTCAGCAAGGCCGGTGGGCACGCCAAGCCCGGCCGCCGACAATCTGGCCTTGTCGAGCACCTGCTTTTCGCGGGCAAAGTCACGCGTCGGCCGGCCCGATGCCCGTTTCCACGCTCCGATCTTCCCCGAGAGCCGTTGACGTTCGGCCACCAGTTCGAGAATCTGCCGGTCAATCGCCGAGAGCTGATCACGCAGTTGTTCGAGTTCCATGACCTGAAATCCGGGCTTTTTGCGAAGGCGCAGAGCCTAACGGGTTCACTGCCAGGATAACAGGCAGACCGCCGAACCAGCGTTGGAATCCTTTACACATCTGGAGCGCCGGCCGGACACAAAATCGCTGTTCTACCCCTATCGCCAGACGGCCCGGCAAGGCTGCCAAGCCGGGAGCAGACTGCGGCAGCAATAGTCTCAGCACTACAGCGACTTGCTGAAAGTCCGCAATCGGCCTTACAACACCCTGTCGAATTATTTTACAGATTTCCGATTATGGTCCGAAATCGCGCCATAAAGTTTTTCCATCTACCTGAATAGAATACGTTTTCCAGTCATCGGCACAGGACTTGCTGAGTCTCACTGCGCATAAAGGTTTCGGTGATGAACGCAGGGCTCGAGATCTTTAACCAGACATGAGAGCCAGAAGACGCAAACAAGAAGAAGAACAAAAGACAATTAGAAGTAAATGCGGCAAAACAATAACAACAATAAAGCCACCACAGACTGACGTGCACATCGAGACCTGATTCGCGACAACAACAAAAACCCGTATAAGCCCCGCTTCACGCGGGGTTTTTTTTTGCGTCATAGTCGCGCACCCGGCTCATGTCAGGCAGCAGTACCAGAATGCTCAAGTGCGAAAAGCTCAGCATCACCATCGCGGGACGAACCCTGGTCCGCGAACTGTCGCTGGAACTGGGCAGCGGCGAGGTGATCTGCATGCTCGGCCCGAACGGGGTCGGCAAGACGCTGGCCCTGCACACGCTGGCGGGCCTGCTGACGCCGGCCAGCGGAGTCGTCACGCTGGATGGAGAGGACATGAGCCAGCTGGGTCGACGCCAGATTGCCCGACGCCTCGGGCTGCTGCTGCAGGACGATGCCGAGAGTTTCCCGGCCACCGTCCGCGATACCGTGCTGATGGGCCGTCACCCGTATATGGCCGCTCTGGACAGCGCCTCTGCCGCCGATCACGCACTCGCGGACCAGGCGACTGGCGGCGATGGATCTCGGCGGCTTTGGCCCCCGCACCGTGGGGACACTCTCGGGCGGTGAACGCCGCCGCGTCGCGATCGCGCGGCTGCTGACGCAGGACCCTTCTGTTTTTCTGCTCGACGAACCGGTCAACCACCTCGACCCCCGCCATCAGGTCGCCACGCTGAACGATCTTCAGGGAGCGGGCCGACAATGGCGCCGCCATACTCATGAGCCTGCATGATTCGGCGCTGGCGATGCGCCACGCAGACCGCGCACTGTTGCTCCACATGGATGGCAGCTGGCAACTGGGCGAGCACCTCCGCGTGCTCACGGCCGCCAACCTGGAACGACTCTTCAATACGCGCTACCAGCGTTTCGACGGCCCCGACAGCGCTTCGGTGCTGCTGCCTGGCTGAGATCAGCGACTCCACGGATTGACCGGCGACGCAGCGGCGCTTATCGTGCGCACGTTCCTGCCGGTGCCCGAAGGTTTTCCGACCCGAGGGTTTAACGGGAAGTGCGGTGAGTCTGCCCGGACGATAACGGTCAGACAAAGCCGCCGCTGCCCCCGCAACGGTAAGCGCAGGATCAGGGCGCATCACATCAGCCACTGTGCAATTTGCATGGGAAGGCGATGCACCCCGGAGGTTCCACGCAGAACCTCCCCCGCGCGAGCCCGTATACCGGCCGGCAGGTGTCATCGGATCGTCAGGTCTCGGAGGGAGACTGTGCGACGGTACGAGCCCTGTCGGCTGCGTTGCGTAAACGCCCTGCCTTGGCCTGTCCGTGCGATGTCAGCGACGGCGCTGCCGTGGCTGGCGTATTCCCCCGCTTTCTGACGCACAAGCAATCGCGCTCGGGTGTGAGCGCGCAGGGAGAATTTTGTGCGTACCATCAGCCTTGTTTCGTGCCTGTTCGCCGCCATCACGGTCATCGCCGCCGCCAGCGCCGCAAGCCGCGCGCCGGAAACCATCGTCGTCACCGCCTCCCGCATACCTGTACCGCTGTCGGCAGTCGGCAGCTCCATCACCGTCATCGACCGCGAGCAGATCGAGCGTCGCGAATCAGCCTTTGCCATCGACCTGCTGCGCGACGTACCGGGCGTCGCCATCAGCCAGTCCGGCAGCATCGGCTCGCAGACGCAGCTCCGCATGCGCGGCGCCGAGGCCAACCAGGTGCTCGTGCTCATCGACGGCATCGAAGCCAACGACCCGGCCGGCAACGCCGAGTTTGCCTTCGAGAACCTGGGCACCTGGGACATCGACCGCATCGAAGTCGTGCGCGGCGCCCAGAGCGGGCTCTGGGGCAGCGACGCGCTGGCCGGTGTGATCAACGTCATCACCCGCCAGCCGGATGAGACGCTCTCGGTCAGCGGTTTCGGTGAAGGCGGCAGCTTCGGCACCTGGTCCGCAGGCACGCGCATCAGCGGTGCGCTGCTCGGCACGCGCGCCGGGCTGTCTGTTTCCAGCATCGATTCGGATGGCAGCAACAGCTCGCGCAGCGGCGGCGAGGACGATGGCTACGAAAACCGGACAGCCAACCTGTCGGTACTGGCCAGCCCGCCGACAACCTCGACCTGGCATTCACCGGCCGGTACTCGGACATCCACAAGGAATTCGACAGCACCGACTGGCTGACGGGACTGCCGGCCGACACCGGCGACGAAACCGACATGTCGCTGGGCTACTTCGGCGCCACCGCCACCCTCGGCCTGCTCGAAGACCGCTGGATCCAGTCGCTGCGCACCGCATGGACGCGCAGCGATACGGACAATTCCAACGAATTCGGCGCCAATGGCTCCACCGATGCGGACCGCTACGGTTTTACTATCAGTCCACATATCAGTTCACGCCAGCCAGCGACAGCTCGGCAGGAAACTCGCTGACCCTGGCGCTGGATCATGAACGCGAGGATTTCAGCCAGCGCGGCGCGGCCCCGATGGGGCGATCCCAACCAGGACGAGAGCGACCGCAATACCGCCATCGTCGCCGAGGGGCTTTTCAGCCCCCTGTCACAGGTATCCATATCGCTGAGCGCCCGGCATGACGACAACAGCAGCTTCGACAACATCAACACCTACCGGGCCACCACCGCCTGGACCGACGCAACGACCGGAACCCGCCTGCACGCAGCGCTCGGCCGGGGCCAGAAGGCACCGACCTTCATCGAGCGCTATGGCTATTTCCCCGGTCAGTTCACCGGCAACCCCGATCTGGAGCCGGAACAATCGACCGCCTGGGAACTCGGTATCGATCAGGCATTTGCCGGCATCGGGGCCAGCATCGGCGCCACCTACTTTCATGCCGACATGCGAAACGAGATCTACGGTTACGCCTTCGATACAGAGACCCTTGAAACCACGGCGGTAAACCTGCCCGGCACCAGCAAGCGCCGGGGCGTCGAACTGACGGCGAAAGTGCCGCTCGCCTCCGTCTGAATCTTTCGGCAACATATACCTACACCGACGCCACCCGGCAGGATGCGATCACCGGTGAATCCTCGCACGCGATCCGTCGGCCACTGCATGCCGGCAGCCTCGGTGCCGACTGGAGTTCCCGGGACGGGCGCCTGGAACTGAATGCCCACCTGAGCTACACGGGCAGCCGCAACGACGACTACTGGCCCCCCTCTTCATCAAGGAAATCGTGGAACTGGATGCCTACACACTCGTCAGCGTTGCTGCGAGCTGGCGCCTCAATGATGCCACCCGCATCTATACCCGTATCGACAACCTGTTCGACACCTCCTACGAAGATGTCTACGGCTACAACACGCCGGGCATCGGCGCTTACGCCGGCCTGCGCTTCGACTTCTGAGGGTGTGAGGCCCTTGCGCATCCGGTTACACTCGATCGCGCCAGAGGAGGCGCCATGGGCAACCGGCTGACAAAGATCTACACGCGCACCGGCGATGACGGCAGCACCGGACTTGGCACGGGCGAACGTGTCCGCAAGGACTGCGCCCGGGTCGAGGCCTATGGCACGGTGGACGAGCTCAATTCCTGCATCGGCATGGTACTGGCCAGCCCGGATCTGCCGCAGTTGATCAGCGACAGTCTGCAGGCCATACAGCACCGGCTGTTCGATCTGGGCGGTGAACTGGCCGTACCGGGGCGCAACGTGATTCTCGCCGCAGACACCACCGACCTCGAAGTACTGCTGGACACGCTCAACGCCGACCTGCCGGCACTCAAGGATTTCGTACTGCCCGGCGGCACGCTCGCCGCGGCCAACTGCCATCTGGCGCGCGCGGTCTGCCGCAGGGCTGAGCGGCGACTGCTGAGCCTGCAACAGACCGAGACCATCAACCCGGAAGCGCTGCGCTACCTGAACCGGCTGTCCGATCTGCTGTTCGTCATGTCACGCGTGCTGTGCAGGACCAGCGGCGGCACGGAGATCATCTGGAAACCGCGCAGCAAATAGACGCGCCCACTTCCCGAGGCCGGCATGACGACGATCACTTCAGCGGATAACCCGCGCTTCCGCGACCTTGCGAAACTGCAGCAGTCCGGCCGCGAGCGGCGCAAGTCGGGCCTCGCGCTGCTGGAAGGCGTGCATCTGGTCGAGGCCTGGCATCAGCAGCGCGGGTTACCCGAGCAATTGATCGTCAACGCAGAGCGGCGCAACGAGGCCGAGATCCAGGCCCTGCTCGCCGCGCTCGCCCCACTGGAGGCGATTGAGTTCAGCGCGAAACTGTTCGCCCGGCTGTCCTCCGTAGACACACCCACGGGCATACTGGCCGTCATCCAGGCACCGGTCCGCAGCTCGATCCCTGCACAACCCGGCCCCTGCGTCATCCTCGAAGACATACAGGATCCGGGCAACCTCGGCTCGATACTGCGCTCGACGGCAGCTGCCGGCCTGCGCGAGGTCTATCTGTCGCGGCATTGCACCGATGCCTGGTCGCAGCGCGTACTCAGGGCCGGCATGGGCGCCCACTTCCTGCTCGACATCTACGACGGGGTGGACCTCGGCGCACTGGCCGGCAGCTTCCGCGGGCGCATCATCGCCACCCACCTCAACGCGCGGCAGTCCATCTACGACACCGATCTCTGCGGCAACATCGGCCTGGTATTCGGCAACGAGGGCGCCGGCCTGTCACGGACGGTACTCGATGCGGCAAAGGAGATCGTCACCATCCCCATGCCGGGCGGCGACCGAATCGCTGAATATCGCCGCTGCAGCTGCGGTATGCCTGTTTGAGCGGGTCCGGCAAGGTACGATACGCACCCGGGAATAAGGCCGCAGAGAACCGGCCAGGAAGCGCGGCGCATGGAACAAACCCATTTCGGCTTCGAGACGGTTGCAGCCGCCGAAAAATCCGGACGTGTGCGCGCGGTGTTCGATTCAGTCGCGCCCAACTACGACATCATGAACGACCTGATGTCAGGCGGCCTGCACCGCTGGTGGAAGCACTTCACGCTGGGACGCACCGGACTGCGACCGGGCGACCGGGCGCTCGACGTCGCCGGCGGCACCGGCGACCTGTCAGCCGGAATGGCGAAGCAGGTCGGTCCGAACCGGATTCGTACTGCACACGGACATCAATCGCGAGATGCTCGAAGTCGGCCGGCGGCGACTGGTCGACCGCGGCATCGTCGGCAACACGCATTCACTGCAGGCCAATGCGGAGTGCCTGCCCTTTCGCGATGCGAGTTTTCACTGCGTCACGATCGGCTTCGGCCTGCGCAACTGCACCGACAAGCCGGCCGCGCTGCGCTCCATGGCGCGCGTCACCCGCCCCGGCGGTCGCGTCATGGTGCTCGAGTTCTCCAAAGCGCTGAAGGCACTCGAACCGCTCTACGATCTCTATTCCTTCAAGATACTGCCGGCACTCGGCGAACTGGTCGCGAAGGATGCGGCGAGCTACCGCTATCTGGCTGAATCGATCCGCATGCACCCCGACCAGGAAACACTGCGCGGCATGATGCAGGAAGCCGGTCTGGAGGACGTGCACTACCACAACCTCAGCGGCGGCATCGTCGCCCTGCACATCGGCTACCGTTACTGAACGCTGGCGCACGCAAGCACATGGACCGTTTTTCACCCCTGGTCTTCCGGCCGATCGAAGGCCTGATCAACCACAGCATCGCGCAGTCGCCCGATGCACTGGCAGTGGCCGCCGCACTGGATGGCCAGTCGCTGGATGTGCACATCGACGGCACACCCATCGCGCTGCGCATGGTCGTCGTGGACGGCATCGTTCAGCTGAGCTCAGCCGGGTACAACGACTGACGCCCGCTGCCGCCACCGCCAGCCTGTCCGGCCCGCCAATCGCCATGCTGCGTCTGCTGACCGGCGATCCGCAGGCGCTGATACGCGCCGGCGATATCCGCATCGCGGGCTCGACGGATGCCGCCGACCTGTTCCGCGACCTGCTGTATCATGGCGAAGCCCGATATTGAAACCGCACTGGGCAGCGATTGCTGGGTCAGTCGGCCGCGCATCAGCTCGGCAGTTTCGTGCGCGGACTGAGCGACTTCGGCGCACGCGCTGGCGAGAAACTGGCGCAGCGCATGAGCGAATACCTCACGGTCGAGAAAGAGAAGCCTGCTCACCCAGGCCGAGCTCGACGGCTTCCTGCAGGCAGTCGACACGCTCGCCAACGACGTCGAGCGTGCCGCCGCACGGGTCGAACGGCTGCGGAACAGCGAGGCATGAATCGCATCCAGCTGCTGCGCCGTCTGGTGTCGATCCAGCGGATCCTGGTCAAGTACGGGCTTGATGAACTGATCGGCAGCAGTCACCTGCTGCGGCCGGCGCGCCTGCTGTTCCGGCTGTCGCCATCGGGCTGGCGTGGTCACGCAGCTGGATCAGCCGCGCGGCGTGCGCATCCGTCTCGCCATCGAAGAACTCGGCCCGATATTCGTGAAGTTCGGCCAGTCGCTGTCGACGCGGCAGGATCTGCTGCCTGCCGACATCGGCCGTGAGCTCACCCGCCTGCAGGACGAGGTACCGCCCTTTCCGACTGAGCAGGCGCTGGCCGAAATCGAGCGCAGCTTCGGACAACCGGCCAGCCAGCTGTTCGCCAGCTTTGAGCATGAAGCACTTGCCGCTGCGTCCATTGCCCAGGTGCACGCGGCACGCCTGCACAGCGGCGAAGATGTGGTGGTCAAGATCCTGCGACCCAATGTACGCGAACTGGTGCGCCGTGATCTGGAAGTCATGTATGCGCTGGCACGGCTTGCAGAACGCTGGTGGCCCGAGTCGCGACGCCTGCGGCCGGTGGACATCGTTGCCGAGTACGACAAGACCATCATCAACGAGCTCGACCTGCTGCGCGAGGCCGCCAATGCGACCCAGCTGCGCCGCAACTGGCTGGGCTCACCGCTGATCTATGTGCCGCAGGTCTACTTCGATTACTGCCGCCAGTCGGTCATGGTCATGGAACGCATACACGGCATTCCCATCGACGACATGGAGGCCCTGAAAGCAGCCGGCGTGAATATTCCGCGTCTTGCCGCCAACGGCGTGGAGATCTTTTTCACGCAGGTATTCCGCGACAACTTTTTTCATGCCGACATGCATCCCGGCAATATCTTCGTCGACGCGACCAACCCGGAGTATCCGCGCTACGCCGCGGTGGACTTCGGCATCGTCGGCAGCCTCAGCGAGCGCGACAGCCGCTATCTGGCCGGCAACTTCATGGCCTTCTTCGAGCGCGACTACTATCGCGTCGCCAAACTGCATGTCGATTCCGGCTGGGTGCCTGCCGGTACCCGTGTCGATGAACTCGAAGCAGCGGTGCGCACGCGTCTGCGAACCGATCTTCAGCAAACCGCTGAAAGACATTTCCTTCGGTCATGTGCTGTTGCAACTGCTCAGCATCGCGCAACGCTTCGACATGGTGGTGCAGACCCAGCTGATCCTGCTGCAGAAGACGCTGGTGCAGGTCGAAGGCCTCGGCCGCGTGCTCTACCCCGATCTGGATATCTGGCAAACCGGCAAACCGGTGCTCAAGGCCTGGATGCGCGACCAGACCGGCCCGCGGGCGACACTGCGCCGGCTGCGGCGCGACTGGCCGGACCTGCGCTATGCGCTGGAGAAGCTGCCGCTGGTGGCCCGCAAACTGGTGGATGAGGCGCTGGAGGGTGAGGCTGGCGGGCAGACCAATGACGCCGATCGCGAGATCCAGCGGGCAGCCGCCCGGTCACGCTGGCTGTTGGGGGTCGGTGGCTACCCTGCTGATCACTGCCACGCTGTGGCTGGGGCTGTTTAGCGAGCCCCGCTGGCTGGGCTGGGTGGCTGGTGGTGTGGGGCTGCTAAGTCTTTGGTTTGCAAGGCCTAAAGTATAGGCACTGTCAATATAGTGGCTATACAACAGAGCGCTTAAGCGGTGGCTAGGCACCTCAGGCTGTCCCGGTCAGTACCTTCCGCCGTGACCAGCCCCAGTACGCACCAGTGCCGAACCCAGCATCCACACCGCGCCAGGCACCGGAACCACCGCACTCGCCGGGGCTCACGGCCCACGCGTAGAACCCATTGCTCTTATCGGCGTTGTCCTGGTAGCCGATGGTGAAGTTGAAGTACCACGCGTCACTGGAATTGGGCGCGTAGGTAGTACCCGACCAGTAGTAGTAGGGCTGGAGATTGGAGAAGGGGCCGGTGTTCGTCAGGCAGTACGGTCGGAGTGCCGCTGCAGCCCGTCGCGCTGCGCGCTGGTGTCGTAATAACCCACGTTGCCCAGCGTGCTGTAAAACATGTGCGCCATCTCGCCAGTGCTGAGATCCACGTTGTAGCCGCAGTCCGTGCCGGTGTAGGCAAAGTTGCAACCGGAAGTGCCCGTGTCCGTCACCGTCGGCAGCCGCCAGGTGTTGGTACCGAGATAGTTCGCCGTGTTCATTGCACCGATCCACGCCTGGGCCGTGTTCCAGGTCATCGTGCCGTTGGCGTTGATGCCCGCTACACCGAAGTCGTTGGTGTCCGCCAGGTTGGCATCGGCCAGCCACGTGATGTTCAGTACATCGTCGTAATACGCCTGACCGCCGGCGCGGCTCAGCAAGGCCGCATTCGCTGAGCCAAAGGCCAGGAGCAGCAGAACCATCCCGCTCAAAGTGCGTTTCATTGTCGTTTCCCCGGATCGCGCTCAGGCGCGTTGTTTGCTTTGCGTCAAAGCTACCCCCCCCACGCCAATCCCGTTGCCGTCAATCATCCGGGAGAGATTGATGCACGACTTATGAAAATTGGAGTCGATGCCGGGTTTAGCCATGGAAGGTGCCGGGTTTGGCTTATTTGGCTTATTTGTGCACGAACTGCGGGGTATTCAACGGGGACGCAAAGCCAGCAGTTCCTGCATAAACGCGCCGGAATCGTTGCTGGCAGGATGACCCACCGCAGCGGCAAGCTGTGTGCAACACCAGGCAACAGACCCAAATGAGACACGCAGTGGATTACCTCTATTCGTTGTACGATGCCCTCGTCAGCATCAACGTCCCGAACGACAAGGCAAGGGCCGTCGTAGATGCGATGGAGCGTGACATGGCAACGACGATCGCAACGAAGGCCGATCTACAGCTTCTTGAACAGAAACTGACGGCTTTGATCCATTCATCCGTCGGCGAGTTGCGGCAGGAAACAACCCTGATCCGCAAGGACATGGAACTGCTGGCAACCACAATGACCGTGCGGCTCGGGTCGATGCTGATCGTCGGGCTCAGCCTGTTGTTCGCTGCGCTAAAGCTGAGCTGAGCACGCCGCTCGGCGTGCCGAGCAGCCAAAGGACACCATTCGGGAGGTGTTTCATGACCACCAGGCTACGCGACGAGGTGCACGCACTCGCCGAGCAATTGCCGGAAGACGCCACTTGGGATGATGTCCTGGAGCGATTGCGATTCAGGGCTGGTATCGAGGCAGGGAAAGCCGCAGCTGATCGCGGCGAATTTGCGAGCGATACCGACGTACGTCGGGTGTTTGGCAAGTTCGGTGCTGGCGGCTGAGCAGCCGCAGCAGCAAGCTGTGTACAACGTCAACACCAGAGTCCGATGAGACACGCCGTGGATTACCTTTATTCGTTGTACGATGCCCTCGTCAGCATCAACGTCCCGAACGACAAGGCAAGGGCCGTTGTAGATGCGATGGAGCGTGACATGGCAACGACGATCGCAACCAAAGCAGATCTACACCTCCTGAAACAAGAGCTGACAGCCCTGATTCAGACCAGCGTTGCGGAACTCCGGCAAGAAACAACCCTGATCCGCAAGGACATGGACCTGATCCGCAAAGACATGGAACTGCTGGCAACCACAATGACTGTGCGGCTCGGGTCGATGCTGATAGTTGGGTTCGGCCTGTTGTTCGCTGCGCTAAAGCTGAGCTGAACGCAGCCCCCGCAAAAACGCCACCGGATCACCCCCACTCTCCAGTTGCTCGACCAGCGCCGAGCCAACGATCACGCCATCCGCATGTGGTGCCAGGCTGCTGACCTGCTCCGCACGTCGCACCCCGAAACCGGCACAGACCGGCAGGCTGCTTAGCTCACGCACCTGGTCCAGATAACTGCCCACGCTCGCGGGCAGTTCTTTGGTGCCACCGGTGGTCCCCGTCATGGTCACCGCATAGACAAAGCCGCGACTCGCCGCACAAAGGACCTTGAGGCGTTCGGGTGGGGTCGTCGGCGTGACCAGCTGAATCAGCGCCAGGCCGCGGGCCTCCAGCGCTGTCCTCAAATCAACGCTTTCCTCGATCGGCAGGTCCGGAACGATAAAGCCACAGACGCCGGCCGGAACGGCGGCGGTCGCCAGCTGCTCGTAACCGAAGTTCAGCAGGGGGTTCAGATAGCTCATCAGCACGATCGGCGCCTCAAGCGGCCCGGCCTTGCTCAGCTCGGTGAGAATCCAGCGCAGGCTGACACCTGCGGCGATGGCCGCACGGCTCGCACGCTGGATGGTCACGCCATCAGCCATCGGATCGCTGAAGGGCACGCCCACTTCAACGACATCAGTCACCTGCGCGATGGCACGCAGTGTGGCGATGAACTGATCCTTCTGCGGATAACCCGCCGTGATGTACGGCACCAGCGCAGTCACGCCTGCCGCTGCACTACTGCGGATCGCCGCGCTGATACGCTTGTGCGGTGCCGGCATGGACTCAGTCATCACTCGCCTCCGCAAGGATTTTCCGCGCACCGCCGAAAACCTGCGACAAGGTTGGCATGTCCTTGTCGCCTCGACCCGACATGCCGATCAGGATCTTTTTGCCAGGGTTGGCTGCCGCCCAGCGCTTGGCGCCAGCCAGTGCATGCGAAGACTCGATGGCCGGCAAAATGCCCTCACTCGAGCAGCACTCGCGCAATGCGTCGAGCGCCTCATCGTCAGTGACGCTGGTATAGCTGGCCCGGCCGATGGCCTGCAGCAGCGCATGCTCCGGGCCGACGCCCGGATAGTCGAGACCGGCCGAGATCGAGTGCGTCTCCTGCACCTGACCGTCCTGATCCTGCAACAGCAACGAGTAAGTGCCATGCAGAACGCCAGGTCGACCGGTCGCCAGTGTCGCGGCGTTATCGCCAAGCTGATTGCTGCGGCCACCCGCCTCGATACCGATCAGCGCAACCGCCTCATCACCGATCAGCGGATGGAACAGGCCGATGGCATTTGAGCCGCCGCCCACACAGGCAAACACGGCATCGGGCAGACTCCCGGTACGTTCGATGAACTGTGCACGCGCCTCGCGCCCGATCACCGCCTGCAGTTCGCGCACGAGCAGCGGATAGGGATGCGGGCCAAGCGCTGAACCCAGCAGGTAATAACTTCCCGCAGGATCAGAGACCCAGTCGCGGAATGCCTCATCGATCGCTGCGCGCAGGGTCTGGTCACCGCTCTTCACCGGCACGACTTCGGCGCCGAACTGCACCATGCGTTCGACATTCGGCGCCTGACGTTGCACATCGACGGCACCCATATAAACGATGCATGGAATACCGACCCGCGCACAGGCTGCCGCGGTCGCCACGCCATGCTGACCGGCACCGGTCTCGGCAATCACACGCCGCGCACCGAGCCGTTTGGCCAGCAAGGCCTGGCCGAGTGCGTTGTTGATCTTGTGTGCGCCGGTATGCGCCAGATCCTCACGCTTGAAATACACCTCGACGCCCCAGCGACTGCTGAGCGTGGGCGCATGACTCAGCGCGGTTGGCCGGCCGACCCAATCCCTGAGTTCGCGTGCCAGATCAGCCTGGAATGTCGCATCATGCAGATAACGATGCACGCCTTCGGTCAAATGGCGCAGCGCCGGGATCAGTGTCTCCGGCGCATAACGGCCACCGAAGGGACCGAAGCGGCCGCGACTGTCGGGCAACTCACCCGCCACAAGACGCCGCAGCAGTTCTTTGCGTTCTGCCGGTGCCAGTTCAACGCTTGGACATTGTTTCTCTCCGCCTCGCGTACCGCAGTCATGAAGGCTGCGATACGACCTGGATCCTTCACGCCACGGCGTGATTCCACACCGCTGCTCACATCGACGCCGTACGGTCGCACCATCGCGATCGCATCGGCAACATTTTCCGGCGTCAGCCCGCCAGCCAGCACCAGCTGCTGGTCGGCTAGCTCATGCCCGCAACCAGACTTGCTGCCCGTTTCCAGTCAGCCTGCATGCCCTGCCCGCTCTCCGCCGCCTCGAGCAACAGCAGCTCCTCGCGACTGAATGCCGTCATGTCCAAATCCGGCGTGTCCCTGAACACGGGCAGGCGCCCAACTCCCTCTGGGATATCGAGTCGCTCAAAGTCACCCACTTCGGTCTGCAGCCAGTCCGGCGCAAACTCATCGGCCACGCGCTGCCACTCGGCTGGCGTCGGATTGCGCATCACCGCAACACGGATGATGGCTGGCGAAACGTCACGACACAGCCGGGCTGCCCGCTTCGGCGTGACCTGTCGCGGCGACTCCGCAAAGACAAAGCCGATCGCATCGGCGCCCGCGTTGATGGCTTCACTGACTGCACGCGGCGTCGACAGGCCGCAGATCTTGACGAAAATCCTCACTGCCCACGCGCCTCGAAGGCCGAGGCCCGGCCAGCCGCCAGCAGCTCAGCGACGAATGCAGCCGGATCCGGTGCGCGCATCAGCGCGGTACCGACCAATGCGACGCCATAACCGAGCCCGGCGACGCGCGCTGCTTCGCTGGCCGAGGCGACACCGCTCTCGGCCACGCGCGGAATATCGGCGGGCAGATGCGGCGCAAGTTCGGCAAAACGTCCGAAGTCGACCTGCAGGCTGCGCAGGTCACGGCAATTCACACCGATCAGCGAACGGCAGCGCCCATCGACAACGGCCGGACCCGCCGCACGGATGGCTGATACGGCGCGCGTCCAGATCGGCGGCGTCGAAGATCTCCACCAGCGCGAACAGCCCCAACCGGTGCGTATAGCTGAGCATGTCCTGCAAGCGTGCATCATTCAGCATCGCGGCAATCAGCAACACACCGCTGGCACCGGCCGCACGTGCCTCCAGCACCTGATAGGACGAGACCAGAAAGTCCTTGCGCATGGCCGGCACCGGTGCAACGACGGACGCCACCTCCTGCAGGTGTGCCAGTTCGCCATCGAATGCTTCGGGCTCGGTCAGCACCGACAAGGCCGCGGCACCACCCTGCACATAATTGCGCCCCTGAGCGCTGATGCGGAGTGCTCGGTTCGGCCAGCGCACCGGCCGATGGCGAGCGTCGCTTGACCTCGGCGATCACATCGAAACCCTGCGGCGAGAGCTTTAGCGGCGGTGGCATCGGCAGTTTGCGGACGCGCGCTTCAAGGATCAGCGCCGGGCAGCGTTCCATGCCCGCAACTGCGCGCAGCGTGCTGCTCACCGCCATGCGCGCCAGAAAATCCGGTGCCTTTTTTGCCCGCTTGCTCATGCGGCACCCGGCTGCCAAGCGCGCAAGCGCGCCAGCAGGCTGGCCCCGGCACCACTGTCCAGCGCCCGCTGTGCCATTTCGATACCGCGACGCAGACCACGTGCGCGACCGACCAGATCCAGCACCAGGCCCGCACCGAGCAGCAAAGCGTCGCGATGCGGGCCGCGATCCTGTCCGGTCAGCACAGCCTCGATTGCGCGTGCGTTGGCTGCTGCATCACCGCCGGCCAGATCAGCGGCCGTACAGCGCGCGAGGCCATAGTGAGCCGGGTCGCGCCGCTGCCGACGTACCACACCGGGACGCACATCGAAGACCGCAAACGGCCCCACCGGTGTGGCCTCATCCCAGCCGGGTTCACCGTGCACTACAAATGCACGCTGTATCGGCATCCCCGACAGGGCATCGGCGAGCAGCCTGGCAGTTGGCAGATCACAGGCACCAATCAACCCAAATGGCGGTACAGGCCGGATTGGTGAGCGGCCCGAGCAGGTTGAACACCGTGCGGATACCCAGTGCGCGACGCACCGGGGCAATCGCCTTCATCGCCGGATGGAAATTCGGCGCGAACAAAAAGGTAAATCCTGTGGCGTCAAACAGTGCCTGAGCGGCAACTGCAGTTTGCGGCAAACAGATGCCCAGCGCCTCGAGTACATCAGCGCTGCCGGAGCGCGATGACACAGAACGATTACCGTGTTTGACGACCGGCACGCCGGCCGCCGCAGCCACCAGTGCCGAACCGGTAGACAGATTCAGGCTGCCCGAGGAATCACCACCGGTCCCGACGACATCCACTGCAAGCAATGAACCGGAGTCGAAGCGCCTGGCAAGGCCGCGCATCGCTGTCGCCAGACCACGCAGCTCGGCAGCAGTCTCGCCCTTGATCCGCAGCGCCACCAGCAAGGCCGCGGCGACCGCCGGGGGCAGCTGCTCATCGGTCAGCGTGTGCATGAGTTCCGCAGCCTGCGCCTCGCTGAGGTCCTGTCCGGCGAGCAGCTGCTCGAGTGTGGCGGTAACCGTCTGCATCGCTGTCAACGCCTGCCCGCCGTCATGGCGAGGAAATTGCCGAGCAGCTGATTGCCCTCTGGCGTGAGCACGCTTTCCGGATGGAACTGCACGCCTTCCAGCGGCAACTGCCGGTGTCGCACACCCATGATCTCGCCGCGCTCACTGCGCGAGGTGATCTGCAGCACCGACGGCAGGCTCTCTTCCTCAGCCGCCAGCGAGTGATAGCGGCCCGCCTGAAATGGCTGGCTCAACCCGGCGTAAACGCCGAGGCCATCGTGTTCGATCATCGAGGTCTTGCCATGCATGAGCCGGGGCGCCGAAACGATACGCCCGCCGAAGTGCTGCACCAGCGACTGATGACCGAGGCACACGCCCAGCGTCGGCACGCGCTGCTCGAATGCGGCCAGCATCGCCAGCGAGACCCCCGCATCATCCGGCCGGCCCGGGCCTGGAGAAATACACAGGTGGCTGGGCTTCAGCGCCAGCGCCTGTGCCACGCTGATCTCGTCGTTGCGGTACACCAGCACATCGGCGCCGAGCACCAGAAAGGCCTGCACCAGGTTGTAGGTGAAGGAATCGTAGTTATCGACGAGCAACAGCCTCGGCTGTACGGTACTCACAGACCTTCCTCCGCCATGGTCAGCGCATCGCGCAGAATCGCACTCTTGGCCAGCACCTCGTTGTACTCACTTTCAGGAACGCTGTCGGCAACGATGCCGGCGCCCGCCTGATAGCTCCAGGTATCGCCGCGGAACACCAGCGTGCGTATCGCAATCGCCTGGTCCATATCCCCGTTGCTGGCGAAATAACCCACGGTGCCGGCATAGATACCGCGACGAACCGGCTCCAGTTCATCGATCAGCTCCATGGCCCGCACCTTCGGCGCACCGACCAGCGTGCCGGCCGGAAATGCGGCGGCAAACAGGTCAAAGGCATCGCGGCCTTCCGCAATCTGTCCCTGCACACCGCTGACGATATGCATCACATGGCTGTAGCGCTCGATGCTGCGATAAGGCTCTACATGCACCGAGCCCGCTGCGGCCACCCGGCCCAGATCGTTGCGGGCCAGATCGACCAGCATCACGTGCTCGGCATTCTCTTTTTCATCCGCAAGCAGTGACTGTTCGTGCGCGACATCCTGCTCCGGCGTCGCGCCGCGCGGCCGCGTACCGGCGATCGGGCGCAGCGAGGCATGTCCACGACGCAGTTTGACCAGCGCCTCGGGCGAGGAACCAGCCACCTGTATGTCGCCGAGGTCGATAAAGAACATGTATGGCGACGGATTGAGCAGGCGCAGCGCCCGGTAGGCCTCAAAGGGCGAGAGCTGATGGGTGCCGGTGAACTGCACGGACAGCACCAGTTGATAGACATCACCCCTGGTGATCGACTCCTTGCTGGCCTGCACCGCGTCGATGAACTGCTCGCGCGAGAGACTCTGCCCGGATGCGATTTGCCGACCGGCCGGCGGTGGCGCTGGCAATGCCCCTCGCAGCAGCTGGATCACCTGGGCGCGCAACTGCAGACGCTCGGCCTCACTGCCTGCATGCAGCAAGGCAATCCGGCGCGTCAGGTGATCAAAAACCAGCAAGGACTCGGCAGCCAGATAGGCCGCCTCGGGTGCCTGCGGGTTGTTCGGATGCACCGGAGCATTGGGCAAACGTTCGAAGTGGCGAACCAGGTCATAGGCCCCGACGCCCACCAGCCCGCCGCTGAAGGGCAGATCGGGCAGCACCGGTGCCAGCCGTGGCGTCTGTGCCAGCGCGGCCCGCAGGGCGTTCAACAGTTCATCGCGACTGGCGGGCCGCGGGTGCCGTTCTGTGCCAACCCGCAGGCCGTCGGTATCGAGCCGGAACTCCAGCGCATCGCCAAAGCCAAGAAAGGAATAGCGCGCCAGATGCACACCGCCCTCGACACTCTCGAGCAGGTAGCGCGGCTTGAGCGGCGCCAGCTTGAGCCAGGTGGATACGGGCGTATCCAGGTCGGCAGCTATGTCAAATGGTGATTGCATGACTGATTCTTCAGGTCGCAGAAAACAAAAAACCCACCCCCGCTTCCGCGATGGTGGGTCATTGGCAGCTCGGGCTGAAACGGGCTAGGCCATGCCCCTCCTCGCGGAGAGATCTGTGGAGCGCCACCACCAGCCCAGCCTCTGTTCAACTTCAAGCATGGGCCTCAGTATCCACGGCGGCTTTGGCAGCCGTCAAGGACAAGCTGAGACAACACACCCCATCCAGGGAACATAAGCTCTACAGGCCATAGTAGACCGGCAGGAAAAAGCTGAAGGTCAGCCACATCAGGATCGTCAGCGGCACCCCAACCCGCACGAAATCGGCAAACTTGTAGCCCCCCGCGCTCATGATGAGCAGGTTGCCCTGATAGCCAATCGGTGTGGCATAGCTCATGTTGGCGGCAAAGATCGCAGCCACCACGAAGGGTTCGGCCGGCGCGCCCAGCTGCTCGGCCAGGCTCATCGCGATCGGCACACCGATCACAGCCACCGTATTGTTGGTCACTACATTGGTCGCCACGATGAGCAGCAGCATCAGGCCGCTCAGAATCACCGACACAGGCATTCCGCCGAAGCCGGCCACAAAGAGCCGTGCAATGAAGTCGATACCGCCGGTAACCGTCATCGCATCGCCCAGCGACAGGCTGGCAGCAACCAGCAGGATCAGCGGCATGCTGAGAGCCGGACCCAGGTCGCGCCAGCGCAGGCACCGCGTCACCAGCATCGCCGCCACCCCGACCAGTGCCGACAGGGACATCGGCAGCAGCCCGAAAGCAGCCACCAGCACAACCATCAACAGAATTCCGAGTGCCCATGGCGCACGGTCCGTATGCGGCAGGTCGATGGTGCCATCGAGTACCAGCATGGAGCCGCTGCTGCGCAATTCGGCAATCGCATCGCGCGCTCCCTGCACCAGCAGGACATCGCCAGCCTGCAGGCGGATATTGCTCAGGTCCTCACTCAGATCTGTGCCGGACGTCGAACGATGGATGGCCAGTGGCACCAGGTTGTAGAGCTTGCTGAAATGCGCAGCGTTCAGCGTCCGATTGTGCAAGGGGGAACTACGCGAGATCACCGCCTCTGCCAGCTGCTGCCCTTCTTCGTCGAGCGGCACGCTGTCACTCACTGGCGTGTCGATGTCACTGGCGTTGTACAGGGTGGCGCCCAACAGCCGCTCGTACTCCTTCAGCTTGTCAGCCGTATCGCGCACATAGAGTCGATCGCCCGCCTGCAGCTGCACAGACGGTTGCTTTACCGGCAGCAGGCCGTCACCGCGGCTGATCCGGTCGATACGCATGCGCTCCCCGGTACGCTTGCGCACTTCAGCCAAGGTGCGACCTGCTGCAAAACCGCTGGCCCGAATATGCAACACCGCGTTGAATAACCGTGGCGAACCATCCGACATCAACGGCTTGCGCACCGGCAACAGACGGGGCGCGATGAGCCACAGGTACAACAGGCCAACCAGCCCGCCGACGGCAGCCGGCACAAAGAAATCAAACATGCCGATCGACATGCCGAATTCGCTGGCGATGCCGACCGCGAGGATATTGGTACCGGAACCGATGGTCGTCGTCATGCCACCGAGCAGAACCGCCATGCCCATCGGCAGCAAAACATTCGACGGCGCCTTGCCGGCCCGCAACGAACAGGCCACCAGCACCGGAATCAGCATGACGATCTGCGGCGTGTCGTTGATGAAGCCGCTGGTGGCCCAGGCGGTGACCAGCGTCACGAACAGCGCAAAGCGCGGTCGCTGTATCCAGGTACGCGCGAGTACAGTCACCACCGGCTGCATGGCACCCGTGCGGTCGATCCCCTGCCCGAGCACCATCAGTGCACAGACGGTAACCAGCCCCTCGTGACCAAAGTTGGCGAAGATGTCCGCCGGCCGGAAGTCCTCGTAGGGATACAGATAGAAGATCAGGGCCAGCGTAAGCAGCACCCACAGGCTGGTCGCCTCGGCCCGGATATGCTCACGTGAAAAAAGGTACAGCGCCGCACAGGTAAGACCCATGACGACAAACGCATGTAGATCCGGCAGAGTCGGCAAGGGCTGCTCCCCTGTTCTTGTGATTTCCGCCTGAATCGCGGCCTGATCGTATAGCACGGGCTGTTGCAGACCGGCAATTCAGGCTGCGCATATGCGCCGCACACCGGGGAATAAGCCCCTGTATAGCGCTTTCGCGGGCCAGTATCTGCGAAAATAGCCGGGCCGGACTGACCGACAAGGGCGCCACAGTGAGCTTCACGATACCGCAGCCAGCCCCCACCGCCATCGAGAAGCGCGGGGAAATCCTGTTCCTGGCCAAGGACGCAGGTCTGCGCCAGGACGTACACGATCTGGGCGTCATCGTTGGCCAGTTGCTGGAGGAACAGGGCGGCAGCGCGCTGCTTGACCGGGTCGAGCAGACTCGCCGGGCGGCAATCGACGCCCGCGAGGGCGATCCGGAGGCCGGGCAACGACTGGCTACGCTACTCGGCTCGCTTTCCGCAACCGAAGCAGAAACCTTCATTCACGCCTTCTCGACCTACTTTCAGGCCGTCAACAGTGCAGAGCTGGTACACCGGATACGCCGCCGTCGCGCCTATCTACGCGAAGGCAAGCACCGCCAGCCCGGCGGCTTCGAAGACACGCTCTTCGAGTTGCGCAACCTGGGCGTCACGCTCGCCGAGATCGGCACGGTCCTGGCAGATCTGAAATTCGAGCCGGTACTCACCGCACACCCGACCGAACCGACCCGCCGCACCATCCTGCGGCGGCAGAAAGACATCGTACGGCGTCTCATCGACATGCAGAATCCGTTGCTGTCACCGCGCGAGATCGCCGCCGACCTGGATAATATCCGCAACGACATCACCGCCATCTGGCAAACCGACGAGCAACCGCCCGGGGTACGCACCGTGGCGGATGAACTTGAACATGTACTGTTCTTTCTCACCGAGACCATCTACCGCGTCATCCCGGTACTTTACGAGAATTTCGAGGCGGCACTGGAAGCTGCCTGGGGACCGGAGGCGCGCGCAGCAAAGCTGCCGGTCATGGTGCGGCTCGCTTCATGGATCGGCGGCGACATGGTCGGCCGCAACGAGATTACGGCGCGCACAATCCGCGAGCTGATTGGCCGTCAGCGCTCGCTGATCCTCGATCTCTACCACCGCGAATGTCGCGAACTGACGGAGAAACTCAGCCAGAGCCGGACACGCATCGGCGTCTCGGCTGCGATTGAAGAACGCATTCGCCTGTACTCCGGACATTTCCCGAATGCCCTGAGCATGACGCCGGTACGCCACCGGGAGATGCGCTATCGGGTCATCCTGCGCCTCATGATGGCGCGGCTGCAGTCGACGTTTTCCGACGGCCTTTACCCCTACGACTCCGCAGAGGAACTGGCCAGCGATCTGCGCCTGATCATCGACAGTCTGGCCGGACACGGCGGGCAGAATGCCGGCCTGTTTGCCGTACGCCGCCTGCTGCGGCGCGTGGAAACTTTCGGCTTTCATTTCATGACGCTGGATATCCGGCAGGAAGCCAGCGTTAACCGCCGAATCATCGGCCGCTGCCTCAGCGAGGCGAACTGGCTGGAGAAAACCCCGGAATACCGGACGCAACGACTGCGCTATGCGTTGGCCAGGAATGAATCGCCGATCGTGGACTTCGATAACGAGGGCAAGCGGACCATCGGGGTTTTTCAGGCCATCGCCTTCTGCCGACGTCGCTTTGGCGAGAAATCCATCGGACCATACATCGTCAGCATGGCCGAAGGTGTCGACGACGTACTGTCCGTACTGCTGCTCGCACAATGGAGCGAGCGGCTACGACACGACGATGCGATAGCTCTGGATATCGCGCCAGCCTTCGAGACCATCAGCGGCCTCGGAAATGCAGCAGCACTGATGAACCAGCTGTATGCAGAACCCGGCTACCGCGAACATCTTGCCGCTCGCGACGGGCACCAGACAGCCATGCTCGGCGTATCCGACAGCAACGTGGACACCGATCTCGCATCGGCACGCTGGGCGCTGCTGAAAGCACAGCGGGAGCTGCTGACCGCTGCTGAAGCCGGGCACATAAAGCTGACCATGTTTCACGGCCGTGGCGGCGCGCTCGGTGCGGGCGGTGGCAAGGCGCATGCGGATATCCTGAGCGCGCCACCGGGTACCGTGCAGAGTGGCGTACGCACCATCGAGCAGGGTGAACTGGTCGCCAACAAGTACGGCGTACGCGCCATCGCATTGCGGACGCTGGATCAGGCGCTTGCCGCCGTCACCCGCAGCAAGCTCCGGCCAACCGAACCCCGTGCTGGCGAAAAACCGGAATGGGAAGCGGTGATCGAGGTGATCGTTAGCGCAGCGCGCAGTCACTATCAGGCACTGGTACTGGAATCACCGGGGTTTTCCGATTACTACCGCCTCGCCACTCCGGCAGATGTCATCGAGCGCATGCGCCACGGCAGCGGTCCGGAATCGGGTCTTTCAGATGGTCTGCTGGCGGCCGCCGGCACCGCGCCCTGGGTTTTTGCCTGGACGCAGAGCCGCAACATTCTGCCCGGCTGGTATGGCTTTGGTTACGGACTTGAGCGTGCGATTGAACAGTTTGGCGAAGCGCCCCTGCATGACATGCTCGCCGGCTGGTACTTCTTCCGTACGCTGGTGTCTGATGTGGAAACGGCGCTGGCCAAGAGCGACCTCACGATAGCAAGCCAGTACTCCGCACTCGGCGGCGAACTGCATGAACGGTTTTTCCCGCGCATCCACAGCGAATTTCTGCGCAGCACCGCGACCGTGCTGCGCGTCAAACAGCAGCAGGTTCTGCTGGAAAAGGACAACACCTTGCGCCGCTCGATACGCCTGCGTAATCCGTACGTAGACCCCATGAGCCTGCTGCAGATCGATCTGCTGCGACGCTGGCGGCAGACCAAAGATGACGTCCTCTTCACCGCCCTGACCGCGAGCGTAAACGGCATCGCACGGGGCCTGCAGGATTCAGGGTGAAGGCTGTCTTCCTTGATTTTGACTCGCTGGGTCCGGCCGACCTGGACCTGTCGGCCCTGCACGCCACGCTGCCGCAGATCGAACTGCATGCGAGCAGCAAACCGGAAGAAGTGCGCAGCAGAATCGCCGGCCGTGAAATCCTGATCGTCAACAAAGTGCAGGTCGATCGTGAACTGCTGACGGCCAATCCATCGCTGCGGCTGGTCTGCCTGGCGGCGACCGGCAGCGACAATATCGACCTGGGTGCAGCACGCGAGCTAGGCATTCCCGTTTGCAATATTCGCAACTACTGCAACCCATCTGTCGTACAGCATGTATTCGGCATGCTACTCAGCCTGAATCTGCACCTCGATGAATACCGACAACTGGTGGCGGCAGGGGCCTGGCAGCGCAGCGCACAGTTTTGCCTGCTCGATTACCCGGCTCGCGAACTGACGGGGCTGACCTTCGGCATCATCGGTTATGGGCAACTCGGGCGCGCCGTAGCCCGCGTAGCGCAAGCCTTCGGCATGCGCGTCATCGCCAGCCAGACGCTGCGGCCTGACCGCAAATCGCATAGCCAGCTGACGGACGATCCTCCGATTGAACGTCGGGCGCTGCCCGAACTGCTGGCCACCAGCGATGTGGTCTCACTACACTGTCCGTTGACCCCGGCTACGCGACACCTGATCAATGCAGAAACCCTGCAGCTGATGCGCGCAGATGCGGTGCTCATCAACACGGCGCGCGGTGCGCTGGTCGATGCAAGCGCACTGCTGGAAGCGTTGCGCACCGGTCGTCTGG
Organism: uncultured Gammaproteobacteria bacterium; assembly: GCA_963698405.1. Classification (GTDB taxonomy): domain Bacteria; phylum Pseudomonadota; class Gammaproteobacteria; order Steroidobacterales; genus SHZI01. The sequence continues at coordinate 492,925 of CAVOQT010000002.1, read as the reverse complement.
GGGCTGCAGCGATCGACGTACTGCCTGAGGAACCGCCCGCCAGCGGCAACCCGCTGCTGGAAGTGCAGCTGCCAAACCTGCTCGTGACGCCGCACATCGCCTGGGCGGCGCGCGAAGCCAGGCAACGGGCGCTGGATGAGGTCGTAGCGAACATCCGTGCATTCATTGACGGTGAACGACGCAATCAGCTGAGCTGACGCCCTCGCCGCTGGCGATCCGGTAGGCTATGTACCAACACCACGAGAATATTCAACATGCTGTCAGGCCTTTTCCTTTGTTACGCCGTCATTCACCTCGGCATCTGGCTGTGGGGCTGGCGGCTCTGGTCACGGACGGGCCGGCCGCGGGTACTGCTGATCGTGCTGCTCGCCTCTACCCTGCTGTTCTATGACAACCTGCGCATCGGCATCGGCCGCTTTATCGGGCAGGGCGATCTGCTCTATGCGCTGAGCGTGCCGGCATTTCGCCTGGCACTGGTCGTTGCTGCCACTGCTGGTCATCGCAGCCGGTGCACTGGCCCGGCTGGCGGGCTTGCGCTGGGCGCAGAACCGGCTGGTGATGGGCGCCTTCCTGTGTGGCCGCAGTGCTGCTCAGCGCGCTGGATATCCCGAGCATCTTCAGCATGCAGCTCTACCCGGCCTGCCTGGCCGACACGCTGCGTTACTCGACGCGAGTCACGCGCAGCACAGCTCTGCGCCGGCTCGGAACTGGTCATCAGCACAGGGCCCGGACCGCTGGTGGCGATCGTCACCAATATCGTGGTTCTTGCCGTCGGCATCGCGCTCTGGATCCAGCGCGGCTGGCCGTGGCTCACCGTGGGCGCCGGCCTGATGTTCATCGCAGCTGGCGCGTTTGCGAGCTCGGTCTGGTCACTGCCCATCGCCAACTTCGGCGAGATCTGCTTCACGCTCGCCTACATCGTGACCTGCGCACACTTCGCGCGGCAGCGCCTATAGCGCGGCAGACTTCAGCGCCGCGATACGCTCTGGCAGCGGCGGATGGGTCATGAACAGCTTGCCGAAGCGCGCGGCACCACCGGATATGCCAAAGGCCTGCATGCCTTCCGGCAAGGGGTCTGCAGAACTTGCCTGCATCAGCCGCTCCAGCGCCGCGACCATGTTGCCGCGACTCGCCAGCTTTGCTCCGCCTGCATCGGCGCGAAATTCACGCTGGCGGGAAAACCAGGCGACGATGATGCTCGCCAGCAGGCCCAGCACCAGCTGCGCGACAATGACCGTGATAAAGAAGCCGGGGCCGTTGCCGCGCTCGCTGCGGAACACCACCTGATCCACAAAGCGCCCGATCAGTCGCGACAGGAAAATCACGAAGGTATTCACCACACCCTGAATCAGGGTGAGCGTCACCATGTCGCCATTGGCCACATGCGAGATCTCGTGACCGAGCACAGCCTCGACCTCATTGCGCTGCATGCGCTGCAGTAGCCCGGTACTCACCGCGACCAGCGCAGCATCCCGGCGCGCACCGGTGGCAAAGGCGTTGGGCTGCGGGGAATCGAAGATCGCCACCTCCGGCATACCGATGCCGGCCTTCTGTGCCTGCTGACGAACCGTGGCCAGCAACCAGGCTTCCACCTCGGTACGCGGCTCGGTGATCACCTTGGCGCCCATGCTCCGCTTGGCGATGAACTTGGACATTGCCAGCGAAATCAGCGAACCGCCAAAGCCCAGAATCGCGGCAAACACCAGCAAGGCGCCTGGATCCTGCCCGGAAGCGGCCATATAGGTATCGATGCCGAGCAGCCGCATCGACACGGTCAGCACCGCAAGGATCGCCATATTGGTAGCGAGGAACAGGATGATGCGTTTCACGGAAGGCCTCCACAGGAAACTGTGCCCATTGTATGGGCACGCCGGCGTCCGACTTTCAAGAGCCTCCGGTCGTGTACATTGGCGCTTGCCAGGATGTGCGGCAACGTGGCAGAAACTACAGCATGAGCAGCAACTCATCCGGCGATACACCCCGGCCCCTGAGGGGCTTCTGGCAACCGCGCTATTGGCCGATCTGGCTGGCGCTCGCCGGCATGCGCCTGCTCGCTTTCTTTCCTTACCGGATCCAGCTTGCAGCCGGACGGCTGCTGGGCCGTCTCGCCGGCCTTCTGCTCCGCAAGCGGCGGCATATCGCTGCGGTGAACCTGTCGCTGTGTTTTCCGGCACTCGACAGCAGCGAACGGGATGCGCTGCTGCGCCGCCATTTCGAATCGCTGGGCATGACGCTGATCGAGCACGGGCTGGGCTGGTGGGCCAGCGCCGAGATGGTCGAGCGACTGGTCGAGGTGCGTGGCGCCGAGCATCTGCGGCAGGCGATGGCCGGCGGACGCGGCGTGGTGCTGGTTGCCGGCCACTTCGCCAGCCTGGAAATCACCGGGCGCGGCTTCAGCACGCTCTTTCCCTCCGTGGCCGCGCTCTACCGCAGCAGCCGCAACCCCTTTGTCGACGAGATACTCAGGCGCCTGCGGCAAAAATCCGTGCCGCTGCTGATCCCCAAGCAGAACATGCGCGGCATGGTGCGCGCCCTGCGCCAGGGGATACCTGTCTGGTACGCGCCAGACCAGAGTTACCGCGGCGAAATGAGCGCGTTGCTGCCCTTCTGTGGCGAGCCGGCCATGACCAATACCGCGCTTAGCGAAATCGTGCGGCTCGGCAAGGCTGCCGTGGTACCGCTGGTGCCCCGTCGCCTGCCGGACGGGCAGGGCTATGTGCTGGAGATCTTCCCGGCACTCGATGATTTTCCGGGCGAGAGCTCCGAAGCCGATGCGCTGCGGGTGAATGCCCTGATCGAAGCGCAGATCCGCGAGATTCCTGAGCAGTACTACTGGATACACCGCCGCTTCAAGGACCGGCCGCCACCTTTTCCGGATCCCTACCGCTGAACCGCCGACATGGCGGCATCGTAGCCTTCAACCAGTCGGCTCCATTCCCGCGCCTGGAACTGCAGCGCGCCCCCGCTCTGCGCACTGATCTTCAGCAGCGAACGATGCAAGCGCGCCAGGTTCGACTGCTGCCAGCCGCGCGCTGCGGGGCGAATCCGGCCACGGTCGAAGTCCAGCAGGAATACCTGCTCAGCAGTATCGATCTGCACATTGTGTGCATTGAGGTCCGCATGCCAGACCCCGGCGCGATGAAAGCGCGCGATGCATTCGCCCACCCGGCTCCAGACCTCAGCTGAAACGCCGCCTTGTGCCAGTCGTACAGCAAAGGATTCCACATCGGCCAGGCGCGCGGTGATCAGGTCGGCCCGGTAGATCAGGCCCGAACGGATATAGCGCGCCGCCACCGGACGCGGCACCGGCAAACCCATCTGCGTCAGCTGGTCGAGCAACTGCCACTCGCGGAAACACCGTGTCATTGACTCACCCAGCCAGAAGAACTGGTCGCTGATCAGCCGGCCGATGGCCCCGCCGCGGTAGTAGTGACGCAGCACGCAGGGCTGACCCGCACATTCGATGTACAGCGTTGTGCCGCGGCCACCGGAAGCAGCGGTTGTGCGCGCCCACGATGCCGGCTCAAACAGGGCCGACTCTGCGTGGCTGAGGAGAGAATCATCGTATAGGATGACCTCCCCACCGTGTCGCGCGATTTTTCTGGACACTGTTGATGCCGTCCGCTCAGAAAACAATTTCAACACCAGAGAGCGTATGCATCCTGCGCCTGTCTGCCATCGGTGACTGCTGCCACACCCTGCCGGTCGTCCGCACGCTGCAGGCGCATTGGCCGGCAGCACGCATCACCTGGATCATCGGTCGCACTGAATACGGTCTGCTGAAAGACGCAAGCGACGTCGAGTTTATCACCTTCGACAAGCGTGACCCGCGGGCCAGTATGCGGGATATTCGCCGGCAACTCGCCGGGCGGCGCTTCCCCCTGCTCCTGCACATGCACGCCTCGATGCGCGCCAATCTGGTGAGCCGGCTGGTGCGTGCTGATACCCGTCTGGGCTTCGACCGGGCGCGAGCGCGCGACTGGCAGTGGCTGTTCAGCAACGAGAAGATTGCGGCCCGTCCGCAGCAGCATGTGATGGACGGCCTGTTTGGTTTTGCCGAGCATCTCGGCATCCATGAGCGGGTGCTGCGCTGGGATTTCGCACTCAGCGATGCAGACCGCAAAGTTGCTGACACCCTGCGCGCGGCTTCGCGCCCGATCGTTGTCATCAGCCCCTGCACCAGCCAGCGTTTTCGCAACTACCGCAACTGGCGGGTGGAGAACTACGTTGCTGTCGCCAGACATCTCATCGCCAGGCATGGTGCACAGATCGTACTGACCGGTGGGCCGACTGAAGTAGAGCAGAGCTACGGCACAGCGATCAGCACCGCACTGGGCGACCTGCCGGCGGGACATGTCAGCAATCTGGTCGGCAAGACCAATCTCAAGCAACTGTTTGCCGTGCTGCAGATCGCTGATCTCCTGATCTGCCCGGATTCCGGGCCGGCGCACATGGCCACAGCCGCCGGCACACCGGTGGTCGGGCTATACGCAACCTCCAACCGCCATCGCACCGGACCCTATTTCAGCCAGGATCTGGTGGTGGACGCTTATCCCGCAGCCGTGCAACACGAGTTCGGCAAACCGCTGTCTGAATTGCGCTGGGGCGAACGGGTGCGCGATCCGGCCGCGATGGATCTCATCAAGGTGGATGAAGTGATTGCAATGACCGATCAGGCGCTCGCCAATCCGCGCCGGCCGAGTGCGGTGATCACATAAGGCTGGAACCGTGCCCGGCTATTTGCCGTGGGCGGAAAAAAACTTCCAGATCAGCTCAGTCGCATTCAGCGAAGTACTGGGCGTATCACCGCGGCGTGAACCTTCCTGCCCGCCCGGCCAGGCATGGCCGTTGTCCTTGAGCAGATAGAGTTCGACGGCCTTGCCGGCCGGACAGGAATACTGCCAGTGGATAAAGGCGCCTTGATCCCGACTGACCGGCTTCCCTGCACAGCCGTCTGTACTGGCCCAGTAACTTCCCTGATCCAGGGCGGGCTTCGCAGGTGTGCCATCCCAGGAATCATTGAAGCGCCCACCCGGTGGGCCGCCGAGATACGGCACTGACTTGTCGAGCATGCCGTTCAGCATGAGGGCCGATACCGGGTACGCGGCTTTGCTTTCATCACCGAACACGGTGGCAACCACCGGTGCAATCGCTGCAATCTGGTCTGAGAGCTCCCGTCCCAGTCGGTGCGTCATCATGCCGCCGTTGGACATTCCGGTTACATAAACTCGCCTTGGGTCGATCGGATACTGGTTAATGAGCTGCGTGATCAACGCTCGCATGAAGCCCACATCATCGATCTGATGCTCCATCGCATAGCCGCAGCAATGACCGGCATTCCAGGTCAGCAACTTCTGCCGGAAGCGGCTGCTGCCTTCCGGATAGACGACGATGAATCCTTCACGCTGCGCCTTCGCCGTGAAGCCGGTCATGCGCTCGGCATTCTCCGCGTTGCCACCACCACCATGCAGCACCAGCACCAGCGGTACGGCGCCGGCGCGCAACACGGATTCCACAGGAGTGCGAAGCAGATAGTGCCGGCTTATCCCGTCATGCAGGAATGCCTGATACGGGTCGCGAGCGTCAGATCCGGCGTTGATCGCCGGAGCCGCGGAAACCGGCCCGCCCAGCAGCGCGGCGATGATCGCAACACAGAGGAAAGGCTGGCGCACGATGCCTATCAACCGCATCGTGCGCCAGCGATATTCAGCCTAGAAGTTGAAGCGGGCACCCAGCCCCCACCAGCGCGGCAGACCAGCAGCCTGCTGGTTGAAGCCGAACGGAGTTGGTGAAGTCGAAGGTGTAGCTCTTGTATTCCTCTTCGAAGGCGTTGTTGAGGAAGGCATAGACCTCCCATGCGTCGTCACCAGAAGTATAGGAGGTGCGGAAGTTGACGATCGTGTAGCCATCTTCCTTGGAGACCGGGTGATTCTGGATGTCGTACCAGATCTCCTGCTGGTAGGTGCCCGAAGTCTGCACCGCCAGCGTGCCCGCCCAGTGCCGGCCATTCGTAGCGCGCCAGTGCGCTCACGTTGAAGTCCGGTGCGCCGACCATGTCACGGTCGCGTATCGCATCGCCGTTGATGGTCGGGATGTCCTTGGCGGTCGCATCCATCACGCCCATGCCCAGCTGCAGGGTCAGGCCGTCCATGGGCTTGCTCTCGATTTCGAGTTCGGCGCCATAAACTTCGGCATCGGCGTTGAAGATCACCTGGTTCAGGATCAGCCACTGGAAGGTCTGGAAATCCTGATAGTCGTAGTAGAAGACCGAGGCATTCAGACGCGTGGTACCGCCAAGGACGGTGGACTTCAGGCCCAGCTCATAGGCATCCAGGGTTTCGGAATCGAACGGAACGGTGTCGACCGGATTGTCGCCGAAGATCTGCGTGGTATCGAGGAAGCCGTTGTTGAAGCCGGCTGATTTCTTGCCGCGCGAATAGGAACCGTAGAGCAGCATCTCATCCGTGGCCTGCCAGTTCAGCTGCAGGCGGCCGGTGATGTAGTCGTCGTCCTGGCGCGCAAGGCTGCCGACCGACCCGGTGTTGAACAGGATCATGTGGTCAGCAGTCGGTCGCGAGGCACTGATTGGCGTGGGGGCCGGATTGAAGCAATCCACAGCCGGCGGATCAGGATCCGTGCTGCACGAAGCCGGTGATTCCGGAGTCGTCGATATTCTCGAAATCCAGCGTCTTCTCCTCATCGGTCCAGCGCAGACCGGCGATCACCGTCCAGGCCTCGGCAAGGTCATACTCGATCTGTCCGAACAGATCCCAGGAATCGGTGTCCTGCGTATAGTGAGCATCCATCTCGCACGAAGCCGAGGGCATCGGTGTTCAGCTGATAGTGGCCGTCCACCTGGTTGTCGAAATAGTAGACGCCGGCCAGCCAACGCATGCGCTCGCGCTCACCGGCGACGCGGAACTCCTGAGTGTAGGTGTCGGTCTCGGCCTCGAAGGTGGGTGCGATGAATGACAGATTCTGGCCCTGCGACCGAGGATAGGGATTCATGTCCGCATCTTCCTGCTGCAGGCGCTTGACGTTGGTGTAACCGGTGATCGAAGTCAGCGTCAGCTCGTTGACCTTCCACTCGACGTTGGCCTGCAGGCCCTGGTTCTTGGCCCGCACCGAGCCGGGGCGATCGTAGTCACCCGTCCATGGATCGCCGTCGGTGTCCGCATAACCAAAGGCATCGCAACCGGGGCAGGCATGCCCCCAGAAATCCTCATCCGCCGGCAGGGGCAGGCTGGTGTTGCCGTCATCACTGGGCTTGGTGGACTGATGCTGCCAGGCGCCCACTGCACCGGTGTTTCGCGAGTAATTTCCGCTCAGCAGGATGTCGAGGTCTTCGGAGGGCTGGAACAGCAACTGGGCACGGCCGGCGATGGATTCGGAACTGTTGTAGTCCTGCACACCCTCGGTCCGGTTCTTGGTCCAGCCATCGTTATCGTTGTAGGCCACAGACAAGCGGCCCATCACGCCATCGGTCAGGCCACCGCCCACCGCCGCTTCGGCCTTGATCTGGTCGTTGTCGCCATACATCACATCGGCATAGGCATCGAACTCTTCGCTGGGCCGCTTGGTGACATAGTGGATGACGCCACCGGTGGAATTGCGTCCGAACAGCGCGCCCTGCGGACCACGCAGCACTTCGATCCGCTCGATATCGAACAGCTGCAGGGCAAGACCACCCATGGCTGGCTTGTAGACATCATCGACATATACAGCGACCGGGTTTTCCTGCGCATCAGCAAAATCATTGAGGCCGACGCCGCGCAGGAAGAAGTTGATCGTGCTGGATTCCGCCCTGCGGCACCGTGTAGTTGAGATTCGGCGTCATCTGCGCGACGTCGACGGTGTTCCCGAAGCCCATGTTGCGAACCTGCTCGTCGCTGAAGGCCGTTACCGAGATACCGACCTCCTGCAGGTTCTGTTCACGCCGCTGGGCGGTGACCACCACCTCTTCCAGCGCGGCCTGGGCAATGCCCCCGGTGAATGCCATCAGCACACCCAGCGCTGCGGCAATCGACGAAGTTACAGAACGTTGTATCCACATGGCGAAACTCCCCCCGGAATTCTTCAGAACAGTACTTACACTAGGTAATCAGAAACCGATTGTCTATTCATCCAGCCACGGCCCCCACAGCCGCTGCTTCGTCTCGTCCCACGACGCTTCATCATCACCGGCCGGCTGGTAGCGGCAACCCGGATGCTCCACGGCTGGCTTGGTCCAGGTGCCACGATCGACCAGGCGCCCGATATTGGCGCGGTAAATCTCATCCACCTCGGCATGCGACTTCGGCTCTTCTTTCAGCCAGAGATTCTTCGGGTGGATGGGCTTTTCGTACATGCGGCTGAAAAGTTCCACGCGCAGATCCTTCAGCCAGTTGTTGTTCAGGCTCATCGCACGGAACTGCCGCAGCGCCTCGATATCCACGGTCGCGGCAACCACGCTGTTGTTGGTGGAGGCGCTGTAGGACACGACCTGCCCGCGGTAATCGACGATATGCGCGCTGCCCCCGGCGATATCCACCGGATGCTTCGAGGTCGCAGCCAGATAGACCGGACCCGCATTCGGGCAGAGCATGTACACGGAATTGAATTCCGCATGACCCTGGTTCTGGATCATCCAGGTGCCACCACCCGGATAACCCGCGGTGGTCATCGGCGTGGCCTCGCTCGGCCGGTAGACAACCTCCGCGCCATTGAAGGCCAGCGCCCGCACTGCTTCCGGATACTCGCCGTCGCTGCAGCAGATGGTGCCGATGTTGCCGATGTCGTCGGTCTTGAGCACCGGATAGAAGGCTTCGATGCCATCGCCGTACAACTCGACCCAGCGGTCATAGACGTCGTGCGGCACGCAGGAGCGCTCGCGGCACCAGACGTGATTCTTGGCCGCCTTGTGCACCACCTTGCCGTTCGGGCCGATGACGAACAGCGTATTGAAGTAGCGGTCGGCCATGACTTCCGGCCAGCGCGCCTTGCACTGGCCGATGATGTAGGTGTTGTAGAGCTTCGCCAGCCGGCCCAGATGCTCGGTCTCTTCACCCGGGATATCGATGAACAGGTCACGGGCCGCCATCACATGCGGCAGGTCGAAGATTTCGTCGGTGAAGCCGGTCAGCGCGCCTTCAGCCAGTGCGATGATCTTCACCGGCATGTTGATGTTGACCATCGAAACAGCCGCGTGGATCACCTCTTCGATGTTTTCGAGGTTGTGCCGGATCTGTTTGCGTTCCGATATGCCGTAGATGACGGTCGACAGACCGACCGCGAGGTATGGAGCAACAGGTTTTGGCGCTTTGGTTTCAGGCACAGGAAACAGCCTCATCGCTGGCCCTGATCTTAGCGCTGCGCCAGACGATAAACAGGAACATCAACGTGCTAAACAGGCAAAGCAGCGCTGCCATCGGCATGATTCGGCTGTAATCACCGCCCTCACCGATCAATGTGGCAGCGAGCGCCGGCCCGAGGGCAGCGCCCAGTCCCTGCGCTGCAGTCATCGTGACCAGATACCGGCCCTGTATGTCGAGCTTGGCGATGGCACCCATCTGGTAGGACACTGCGACGATGAACAGCGCCTGGAAAAGCCCCGCGCTGACAAAGAATGCCGTGGCGCCAAATTCACCGAGCACGGCAAACAGCGCTGCTGACTGGCCGATGAAGACGATGATCAGGGGCAGATAGCGACCGTATCTGTCGCTGGCCCAGGCCGCTGCCAGCGCGCCCACGATGGCCATCACCTGCGAAATGCCGAGCGCCAGGGCAACGGTCTGCGCTGGCAGCCCGCCCGCCTGACCGATACGCTCGACGAATGCCCAGAAGCCGAAGAAGTTGACGAAAAACACCACACTGGCAATGAGACCCATCCAGATCAGCCCGGTATGGCTCCTCTGCGGTGGATCGCCGGCCGCTGCAGCCGCGCGAACCCGCCCGGCGGGAGGGAATCGCGACAGGGTCGGCATCATCAGCAGGGATGCGCCAGCCAGCATGTAATAAAGAGCACTGACACCCCATCCCTGCACCAGCCAGGGCGCCGCCAGAAACGCACCCAGCATCATCACGCCCTGCGCGGCCTGTGCGAATCCAAAGGCACGATCCGGCTCGCGCTGGTCGCCCAGCGCTGCAACCGTTACCGCAAACACGCTGCCGCCGGCCAGTCCTGTCAGGCAACGCAGTATCAGCAGCGGCATATAGCCAGCGACGTTTGCACTGAGGATGTTCAGCGCGGCATAGGCCGAGAAAGGCGACGACCAGCGCCTTCACCCATGACACCCGGCGTATCCAGACGGCAGCGAGTATCGAGGCGAATACCAGCCCCAGGCCTTCGAGCGCTGCGATATTGCCGGCCTGCTGTTCGCTGAACTGATAGCTGTCGATCAGGCCGCCGACGATCATCGGCATCAGGATGATGGCGGCAGGACCGACCGGATAGAGGAAGGCAGGCCAGCAGCATGCCGGAGGGCTGTGTATCAGCACGAGGACTTGCGGACATGCGGCTGTTCCTATTGCGCGGTCAGACCGCCATCCACAACGAATTCCGCACCGGTAATGAAACGCGCGGCATCGGAAGCGAGGAACAGCGCCATCGCGGCGATATCCTGCGGCTGACCGATTTCCGGCAACACCTGCATGTCCATATAGAACTGCATGGCTTCTTCGGTGCTGGCCACCATGCCCTTGCGGCGCATGTCTTCGAGTTCCTGACGAAACATCGGCGTATCGGTATTGCCGGGATGGATCGAATTCACGCGGATGCCGTAACCGGCCCGGCCACACTCGACCGCCACACTCTTGCTGAACAGGCGCACACCGCCTTTCGCGGAACAGTAAGACGTCAGACCTTCAGCACCGATCAGGCCGCCCACTGAAGACAGATTGATGATCGAGCCACCGCGCCCGCTGCGGCCACCCGGCCGCATGACATCGACCGCCGTTCTGGTGCCCAGAAACACGCTGTCCAGATTGACGGCATGCACACGCCGCCATTCATCCAGGGATGGTTTCCAGCAGACTGTGCACCACCGCGATGCCGGCGTTATTGATCAGCACATCCAGGCCACCGTAGCGATCGACGACCGTATCGACCGTCTGCCGCCACTGCGCTTCATCGGTGACATCCAGCGCCATGAATGCAGCGACACCGCCAGCCTTCACGATCGCATCGACCACAGCACAACCGTCCTGTTCATCGATATCCGTAACGATCACGCTGGCGCCATGACGGGCCAGCGTTGTGGCACAGGCTGCACCGATACCCTTGGCTGCACCTGTGACCAGCGCGACCTTGCCCCTGACATGAATGAGCGAGTCCACGGCGTTGCTGCGCTCAGCTCTGGTTGATCAGGAAGATGATGCTGTCCGCCTTGCCCTTGCGGCCCTGCATCGCCTTGTGATTGGTGATCCAGTCCGGTGGCACCAGTTCGGGGAAGTTTCCGAGACCGAGCACGATGTCCAGTTTCTGGTCACCGTTTACATCAGCAGCCTCGATCGAACACCAGACACCGAAGAACTCGCGAGCGATCGACTGCGGCTCGAACTTCAGCCCGCCCTTGTTTTCCAGATAGACGAAGGTTTCCGGCTCGTCCTGGCTCCACTGCGGGAACAGCGAGATGGCGGCAATATCCGCATCGCCGTCACCGTCGAAGTCCTCCACGACCGAGCGGATGGCACCGTGCATGCGGTAGTAATAGCTCTCGGTGAAAGTCAGATCGCCGTTATTCCTGAAGATCCGGATGCCGTGCTGGGGACGCGGCGCCGGCACGATGTTCATGACGTGATTGCCCGCCACGTTGTCACCGTTCAGCACCACCAGGTCCATGTTGCCATCGCCGTCGAAGTCGGCCGCCCTGAGGCTGTTGCCACCCCAGGAAGGTGTGTGGCGATCCAGTACATGGCGCGTGAAGGTTTCGTCGCCGTTGTTGATGAACAGCAACAGCTCCTGACGACCCTGGGCGACCACGGCAGCGATATCGGGCCGGCCGTCCTTGTTGAAATCGGCGATGGTGTTGCCGATCAGGCCGGCAGTCTTGTCCAGTACGGTGTGGCGCAGCGCGCCTGCCAGCGGACCTGAGGGAATCTCGGCCGGGGCGTCCTGCCACAGCTTCTGGTACTCCGGCGTCTGATAGAAGATCGCCAGTTCGCTCTGGGCGCCGTCCGCATAACCGTCACCGAAAGCGGCGGCGACGATATCGGCCAGACCATCGCCATTCATGTCGGTCGTATGGTGCTCCACCAGCCGCTGCTGGCCGTTGATCAGCATGCGGATCCGCGGCTCCTTGCCAGACAACTCCCAGTCGGTGATGCGCCCCAGACCGACCTTGGTCATCGGGAAGCGGCCGTGGGTCACCAGCCGCATGCCGGTTTCCGTCAGCTTCATGTCGATCGGATCGCTGGCCACCCGCTGTTCGGCGATACGCTTGCCGCTGGCCAGGTCCAGCACGACCACGTCATCCCACTTGTCGAAGCCTTCACGCCGCTCGCCGCCAGCCACCCAGTCGTCGATCACCGTGCGTCCCACATACAGGCGCTGACGCTGCGGATCGACCAGCGTGGACAGGATCAGCGCATCCGGCTCCAGCTCGAGCTTTGGCTTTACCGGCCTGAACACCTTGCTCAGCGGCGCTTTCGGCGCCTGCATTTCCATTTCCTTCCACGGCCGTGCATTGCTGACGAAGTAGTCGCGCACGCGCAGGTACTCCGCCTTGCTCATCTCCGGCGCTGCGGGAATATGTTCCTTGAAGGGATAGAAGTCGCGGAAATAGCCGTTGTTGTCGTAGAGGAAATAGCGCTTCGTGTAGTCCTGCACCGGCTCCATCTCCGGCGGGAAGGACTCCATGCGCATGTCATCAAACTCGTCGCCCTTCATGCCTACATAGTTGCCCATGTAATGCAGTGCGTACGGCCAGTATTCCTTGGACAGGTCGGCGGGATCCGACGCCAGATGGCAGCGCACACAATGACGGTCCACCAGTTGCTTGCCGCTCAACTCGGCGTCCGGGGCTGACGCCCCGCTGCTTTCCGCCGCGCTCTTCGCAGCATCCGGTTCTGGCCGGTCGCAGCCGCTGAGCAAACTGCCGGCAAGCAGTACTGCGGTGAGGGCGAAACATTTCAGCTTCGCATTCTGAAAATCATGGCTCATGAGCTGAATCTCCGGCACAACAATTCTCCTGGGTCGCAAGTATAGGCTGAGTTCTTTACCCGGGTCAGAACTCCCCACGCAGCTCGACGCGCAGGCGGCGGTCCTGGGCCTGAAAGCCGACGAACTGCTCGTAATCCTGATCGAACAGATTGTCGATGGCCAGCGATACGCGCAGTGCGCCAAAGCGCAGCGAGCCGGCAGCATCTATCACGGTAAATGAAGGCATGCGGATATCGCCGGTCGGGTTGGAACGGTCGAGGAAATCGCCGCTGTAGCTGAGGCCGATGAAAGCAGTGTGTCCGCCATCGAAGTCATAGGCGAGGCTTGCTGGCCGCCGCCTTGCGCTCCGGGCGGTTACGCAGCGGCTGCAGGCCATCGCGCTCATCGATATTCAGCAGCGAGGCATTGGCCTGCACATGCCAGCGCTGATCGATCCGCAGGTCGAATCTCGGGCTCGATGCCCTGTACGACGATGGTGCCGCGGTTGACGTTCATGAAGGTATCGCTGTCGAAGTCGACCAGATCTTCATAGCGGGTACGGAATACGCTGAGCTGAACCACAGACCCGCAGCGCCGATACGCCGCGCAAGCGTCAGATCCACATTCTTGCTGCGCTCGGGTTTCAGGTCGGGGTTGCCGCCGATCGGGAAACCCAGTGCAAAGAAGCTCGGCGGCTTGAATCCCTCGTTGAGATTGGCCTTGAGCGTAGTCTGCCGCCCGGCAATTCCCAGACCAGGCCGAGGTGCGGCGTGGTTTCGCTGTCGCTGCTGCTCGCCCTCATCGATATGGTCGTGGCGCACTCCGATCTGGGCCGTAAGCCGGACAGCACCGAAAACGGCCCTCCACGAACATCGCCGTCGTCTCGCGATCCAGACTGAAGTCCAGCGTCTGCGGGCTGCCGCTGGAGAAGAAATCGCCAACGCTGTCGAGCTGGCCATCCTCGTCGGCGAATCTCGGCATCCCGGCGACGAGGCTGGCACCAGCCCCGATAGTCCTTGGTCACGGCCATCGCCAGATCGCGTCGCCGGAAATCCGTGTCACTGATGAATGCCGGCACCGGGTAGCGCTGCGCCGGCATCGATGGCGGCATTGTCATCGGTGGCACGCTGGTTGAACTCTGAAGCGCTGAGCTTCAGCTGCAACTTCACTGACATCGCCGAGACTGAAATCCGCACCGTAGCGCCGGTCGGTCGATGTCCTGGCAGTCAGCTCACGGTTGACGGCCAGGCGTGGCCCGCCACTGTCGTCCGGAAAGGCCGTGCTGTCGCGCTCGACCTGCGCAGCAAAAACTCCGCCGGAGTAGCGGTCGTTATCCGCGAGACGCAGCGAGCCGGAAACGGTATCGAGGTCGAAGGTGGCATCGTCACCGCTTTCGCCGCTCTCGGTGTGACCGGCATTAAGCTGGGCCTGCAGGCTACTGTTGCCGAGATTGAGCAGGCGCCATAACTGCGTTCATCGTCGCCACCGGCAGCCGCATAGCCGCTGCCCGCGATACCATTCACGGCGGCACGGCGCGTAATGAAGTGCACCACACCCGCCAGCGCTTCACCGCCATAGACCGCCGACGCCGGGCCGCGCAGCACTTCGATGCGCTCGATCTGATTGACGTCGATGGCCGACAGATCGTAGGTACTGCCGCGGGTGGTGGTCGGGTCATTCAGCCGTACACCATCGAGCAGGATCAGCAGATGGCTGTTTTCCGCACCCCGCAAGTACATCGAAACAAAGCCGCCAGCCGAGCCAGCCTGATCGACATAGATACCGGTCACGCGCGAGAGCACGTCCTCAATGCCGGACGGGTGGCTGGCCTGGATCTCGGCCTGCTCGATCACGGTCACGTTCTGCGCCAGACCGGCACTGGTCATCGGCAGGCGCGTGCCGGTAACCACGATATCGGCATCGGCAGCCCCTGTGGCGCCAGTCGTGAATAACAGTGCCAGCAGCCATCTGGCACGCGGACGGGCATGCATCGTGAGGCGTCCTCGTTCAGGTCATGGCTGCAAAATGGCCACGGCGCGGAATTATAGATGCCAGTTACACCATGAATATGCTGGAATGAATCCATATGCTCTCCGCTTCGTATCTGATCATTGCCATCGTCGACTTCGGCGTACTGATCTGGGCCGCACGCCACTACCTGCGTTACCGGACCAACGGGCTGCTGTTTGCGACGCTGCCGCTGCTCCTGTTGTGGTATGACAACGCCGTGATCGGCATCGGCAGCACGCTGGGTGAAGGTGCGCTGCTGATGAACCTCAACACGGCGCGCTTCCTGGCCCACTACATCAGCCTGCCGATGACCTTTATCGCTATCGGGGCGATGGCACGCGAAGCAGGCTTTCAGCTGGCACAGCGAAAAAGCGTGATGGCGGCCTTCTGCCTGCTTGCGCTTTACTTCATCGCCCACGACCTGTGGCTGTTCTCGCAGTCCACCTTTTATCCCTCATGCTTTGCTGACACCTTGCGATACACGACGCATATCGCCGAGTACACCGCATGCGGGCCGTACGCCGAAATCGGCGCGGGCCGGTCCATTCCGCCGATTCCCGCAATCACGCTGACCAATATGCTGATCGTGTTCGGCATTTTTCTGTGGCGCCGCACCGGCTGGAAGTGGCTGACCCTGGGTTCGATCGGCGCGATGGCTTTTTTTGCGGTGCCTTATGCGCAAACCGGCGGTATCTTTGGCAATATCGGCGAACCCATCATCACTGCGGTAATCATTGCGACCGCCGTGCATATTGCAAAACGTCAGCAGACGGGAGGTAAATCATGAGCGCAGGAACCCAACTGGATCCACATATCGCCTATTGCGGCCTGGATTGCTCGGGTTGTGACGTCTATCGCGCAACCAAACTCGACAGTAATGACCTGCGGCAGGAATACGCCGACAAGGTTTTTTCCCAGTTCAAGATCAAGGTCGAGCCGGCCACGATCAGCTGCCACGGTTGCCGCGACGAGCGCCCCAAGACCGGCTACTGCGCGATGTGTGAAGTACGCAAATGCACCATTGAGCGGGGCCTCGAAAACTGCGCACACTGCATAGACTATGGCTGCGACAAGCTGAAGAAAGTCCACGCAGCGATGATCACCGTAGGCAAGGCCATCAACGGTGTTGCCAGCGCCCAGCTGAATCTTGAGGCCATACGCCGCGACAGGGGTCTGGCCTGACCAGAACAGTCACGCCACTACCGCTCACCGACCGTATCCTGGCGCTGGATACGACGCGTGGCTTTGCTGTGCTCGGCATACTGCTGATGAATATCTGGTCATTCGCCGGGCCGCAAGCGATCTACGACTACCCGATCGCAGCCTCTGACTGGGGCGGCGCACCGCTGCAGACCTGGGCAGTCATGCATACGCTGTTCGAGGGCAGCCAGCGGGCACTGTTCTCCATATTGTTCGGCGCCGGCATGCTGCTCATGGTGAATCGTCTGGATGAGCGCACACCGACTTCGGGCAGCGCAAAGATCTACTATCGGCGTCTCGTTTTCCTGATGCTGTTTGGCCTATTCGACCTGTTCGTACTGCTGTGGCCCGCGGATATCCTGTTCATCTATGCACTGTGCGGTCTCGTGCTGTACCCGCTGCGCAATCTCAGACCACGAACCCTGCTGCTGCTGGCGCTCATCGTGTTCTCGCTCCAGGGCGGATTGCGTGTACTGAACTGGCAGGAATCCATACAACTGCGTGCGGAGTATGCAGCGCTTCAGGCTGACCCGGCTCAGGCGGCAAATACCGACGAGGCAAGCACTGAACGCAAACAGGCTTGGGAAGCGATAGAGCAGCGTGCGCACCCGGACCTCAACTCACCAAAAACCCGGGAACTGATCCGTATCACCGGTAGCGGCGGCTTCGGCGAATTTCTCGCCTCCAAACTGCAGACCAGCCTCGTTCTGCTGATCGTTGTCGGCCTGAAATCCCTGCTGCTGGATTCGCTGGGCGCCATGCTGATCGGCATGGCACTACTGCGCTCCGGTGTGCTGACGATGGCAGCGGCACCGCGTAGTTATTTTCTGCTCGCGGTACTCGGCTACGGCATCGGGCTACCGCTGGCTGCGTGGGAAACCACCGCACTGATCGGCAATGACTTCGACCCGATACTGAAAGCACGCAATCTGATTCACTACGACTTCAGGCGTATGGCCATCGGCCTCGGGCCATCTGGGCTTGATACTGCTGTTCTGTCGCCGCTATCCGCACAGCTGGCTTGCAACACGGATTGCGGCCGTCGGACGCATGGCGCTCAGCAACTATCTTGGCCAGTCGATACTGTGCGGTCTGCTGTTCTATACCGTTGGTTTCGGACTATATGGACAGTTCACCGGCTACTACCTGTATCTGGTCACCGCCGGCATCTGGGTGATGCAGATCGCATTCAGCAACTGGTGGTTGGGCCGCTATCACTTCGGGCCATTTGAATGGGCCTGGAAATCGCTGACCTACAAACAGCGACAGCCGCTACGCCGCGCCTGAGTGTCCGGACTGGCATCATCGGGCCGGGCCTCAGGCCTCACGGATGCTGTTACCGACCTTCTGCTTCGTGCCGGGCACCGGCCAGTCTTTCCACTCCTTGATGACGCCATCGGCGATCAGGAAATGACCGGCAATATGAAACTCCATGCTGAGTCCACCCGGTGGCGCATTGAAATAGTCGATGCGCTCATTGAGCACCAGCGGGGCAACCGCGCAGGAACGCAGGATGTCCCAGCGCACTGATTCCAGCTTTTTCAGAAACGGTCCCATCTGCTTTGCGAACTGATCCCGGCTGGTGACCAACGGCTGTCCGGGCGCGATCTGATACAGCAGATCTTCAGCCAGATAGGGCAGCAGCGCATCGACATCGCGCAGCGACCAGTCACGGCAGAAATCCCGCACCAGCTTTTCGTTGCGCAGATCCTGCTCGGTCATTTTCGCCTGTCCCGTATTCATCGTTGTGAGCCCTCCGCAGGCTGTTGCGCTCAGGGCTGCCGCCCCGATCAGTACATTTCGCCGGTTTAACATTCTGGACCTCAGCTGCTCAGGCGATTCTCGCACGGCATTGAGCTACACCCAGCGCATCGAGATAACGCGGCACGCCCGCTTCTATCGGAATAAACGGCGCGGCATATCCGGCCGCCCGCAGACCGGACAGGTCCGCCTGCGTGTAACTCTGGTAGCTGCCCTGCAGATGTGCCGGAAACGGGATGTAGCTGATGCGGCCCCGGCCATGCCACTTGAGCACCGCACCGGCCACGTCGTTGAAACTGCGCGCCTGGCCGGTGCCGACGTTGAAGATGCCGGACTTGCCACAGCGCTCCAGCGCCCAGAGATTCACCGCAACGATGTCGTCGACATGGATGAAGTCGCGCAGCTGCCCGCCATCGGCATAGCCGTCGCTGCCGGTGAACAGCCGCACCTCGTCGCCCGCCTTCAGCTGCTCGTTGAAGTGATGGATGACGCTCGCCATCCTGCCCTTGTGCGCTTCGCCCGGACCGTAGACGTTGAAGTAGCGCAGACCGATCACCGGCGCACGAAACGTGGCCGTGACCTGCCGGACGTGCCGATCGAACATCAGCTTGGAGAAGGCATAGACATTGATCGGCCGCTCGCAGTCCTCGCTGACGCGGAACTCACGACCTGCGCCATAAACCGAAGCCGAGGAAGCGTAGACCAGCGGCACCTTGCGCGCCGTGGCATAGCGCAGCACCTGCTTCGAGTACTCGTAGTTGGCCTGCATCATCAGCAGGCCGTCCCACTCGGTGGTATCGGTGCAGGCACCCAGATGGAAGATGCCCTCGATCTTCGGCGCCAGCTCCTGCCCTGCCCTGATGCGGGCCAGGAAGTCGTGCATGTCGAGATAGTCGGCAATCCGGCAATCGGAAAGATTCAGAACCTTGTGCGCATCACGCAGATCGTCGACCACGAGGATGTCGCTGCGCCCGGCGGCATTGAGTGCGCGGACCAGATTGCTGCCGATGAAGCCGGCGCCGCCGGTCACAACCAGCATCGCTGGCTACTATTTCACCAGCGTATAGCTGGCGCCGCAGTAGGGGCACTTGGCCCGCTCACCGGGAGTCAGCGGCAGATAGACGCGCGGATGGGAGTTCCACAGGTGCATGCCGGGCATCGGGCAGGACAGCGGCAGATCGTCAGCCGTCACATTGTAGTGATGCTCGGCGTTGGGCTGTATCAGCGCGGATTCTTTGGCCGCTTTTGCAGTCATGTGAGATCACCATCGGTTGCCGGGACCTCAGTATAAAACACGGACTGCCAGAGGCGGGTGACTGTACCCACCAGTCCGGCGACTTCTGCGCACGGCACCAGGCCCGATCGGCCAGCCAGATTGCGATGATGGACGAGCTTCCGGTACTCCCTGTAGGTATCAGCCAGCGACTCGGCATCGGCCGGCGACAGGATGTCGTGCGCGGCAAGCGCCTCGAGCTGGCGGATATTGTCCGACCAGTGCACGAGATCCGGATAACGGTGCGCCTCACGCAATACCAGGTACTGCACCAGGAACTCGATATCGGCAACGCCGCCGGGATCCTGTTTGATGTCGAAGCGCTCGTCGGTGCCCTGCGAAAGCTCCTTGCGCATGCGCTCGCGCATCTCCGCCACCTCCGTCGCCAGCTTGTCGCGACGGACATAGCTGGTCAGCGCATGCACGCGCAGCGCCTCGAAGGCCGTCTTGACACCGGCATCGCCGGCCACCGCCCGGCTGCGCAGCAGGGCCTGATGCTCCCAGGTCCATGCATCCTGCTGCTGGTAGCGGTCGAATGCTGCAAGGCTCGACACCATCAGGCCCGACTGCCCGCTCGGTCGCAGCCGGATATCCACCTCGTAGAGTTTTCCGGAGGCAGTATGCATGGTCAGGATACTGATCATGCGGCGGGTCAGGCGCGCGAAGAACATCGCATTATCGAGCGGCTGCGCACCATCGGTCTGCTCTGCTTCACCGGCAGAATCGTGCAGAAACACCAGGTCGAGATCCGAGCCATAACCCAGTTCAAGGCCACCGAGCTTGCCGTAAGCGACGATGGCAAAGCGTGCGGGACGCCGGATGCCGTTCTCCGTACAGCCAGGTTCGCCATGCTTTTCGGCCAACTCACGCCAGGCGATCAGCAACGCTGCTTCGAGAACCAGCTCGGCGATATCAGTGAGCCGGTCGCTCACTTTCATCAGCGGCAGTGTGCCGGCCAGATCGACGATCGCGACGCGGAAAGTCGCCGCCTGCTGAAAGTTGCGCAACGCATCGAACCGCCCCTCTACATCGTCTGCGGCCACGCGCTTCAGACGCAGATCGAGATCGGCAGCCAGTTCGGCGCGACTGGGTGCCGCTTCGAACACCAGCGGGTCCAGCAGTTCATCGAGCAGCAGCGGGTGGGTCGCCACCAGGCGCGAGAGAAACTCACTGCTGCCACACAGGGACACCAGCTTTTCGAGCGCCAGCGGGTTTTCATTAAGCAGCGCAAAGTAGGCTGAGCGGCGGCCGATCGCTTCGATGATCAGCACCATGCCATCCAGCGCGCGTGCGGGCTGCGGCTGATTGCGGGCGTGCGCGAGGATGGCCGGGATCAGCATGTCCAGCCGTTGTCGTCCGGGCTGATCGAGGCGCGGCAGCAGACTGCCCTCGCGCAGCCGGCGCAGCTGCTCTGCGATACCGGCCGGATCACTGAAGCCCGCCTCTGCCAGGCGTTCCTCCTGCAGTTCCAGCGTGGCCTCTTCGTCCCATACTTCATCGAGCGCAGAAGTCACCTGAGCCGGAGCGGCATCGTCGCCAGGCGCATCACTGCTGCCTGCACCATTGGCGCCACGGAATACGATTTGCCGGAAGTGATGAGAGACCCTGTCGCGTTGCACATCGAGTGCGGCCAGAAATTCCTCCCAGCTCGCCATGCCCATCGCAAAGGCGAGGCGTTGCTGGTCGAGCGGATCGGCCGGGATGTCATGCGTCTGCCGGTCGTGCAGCGCCTGCAGGCGATTCTCGGCCAGGCGCAGAAAACAGTAGGCCGTCTCGAGCTCGGCCGCATCTTCCGCCGGCAGGCAGCCGGCCTGCACCAGTTGCGGCAGCGCGCGGAGCAACTGCCTTTCACGCAGGCCGATCACCGTTCCACCGCGCACCAGCTGCAGGGCCTGCACAATGAACTCGATTTCGCGGATCCCGCCGGGACCCAGCTTGAGATTGGCGCGGTACTCCTTCTTCTCGACCTCCGCGGCGATCATCGCCTTCATCTCGCGCAGAGAGCTGAAGACTCCGTAGTCCAGGTAGCGGCGGTAGATGAAGGGACGCAGCACGTCACGATAGAGGCCATCCGCATCGTCCCAACAGTTCACTACCCGCGCCTTGATGTAGGCATAGCGCTCCCAGTCGCGGCCATGCCGTAACAGGTAGGCTTCGAGTCCGGACAGGCTCACCGATAACGGACCCGCGCTGCCGAAGGGCCGCAGCCGTGCGTCGACGCGATACACGAAACCCTCGGCGGTATTGCGGCTCAACAGATCGATCAGGCGCTGGGCCAGGAAACGGAAGTACTCCTCATTGCTGATCGAGCGCGGCCCGCTTGTTTCACCGCTGGCCGAGTGGACGAACACCAGGTCGATATCGGAGGAAAAATTCAGCTCGTGGCCGCCCAGCTTGCCCATCGCCAGCACACCGAAGCCGCAAGGAGTCCCCTCTTCGGTCTGCGGTTCACCGTAGCGGGCTGCAAGCGTGGCCTGCGCCCAGTCGAGCGCGACATTGATCGAGGCATCAGCCAGATTCGACAGGTCGCGCAGGGTCTCGGTAACACCCGCACTACCGGCCAGATCGCGCCAGATGATCCGCACCAGCTCCCGATGGCGGAACAGGCGCAGACAGCGCTGCAGCTCTTCTTCACCCGGATCGGGCGGCAGCGAAGCCCGTAGCAGCGTGACGTAGCCATCGGCCGTGGTCATGCGCTGCAGGCGTTCACTTTCCAGCAACTCGGCCAGCATTGCGGGGTAACGCGCGAGGATATCGGCTGCATAGGGGCTGGTCGTCAGCACCCGGAACAGCTGCGAGCGGAGCTGCGGATCGTCCGGAAAGGCGCTGGCAAGCTCCGGACTGGCGGTCAACCCCTCGCTGAGGGCAATGACACCCTCACGCAGGGGCGCGGGGAGCATTTCAAATTCAACAGAGCGCAGATTCATCGTTGCGATATTAGTAGACTTTGGTGATGACGACTTTTGTTCTCGTTCACGGCAGCTGGCATGGCCGCTGGTGCTGGCACCGGGTCGTGCCGGAACTGGAGGCACTGGGCCATCAGGTGCTGGCGCCCGATCTGCCCGGACATGGTGATGATGCCACGCCGGTCGCACAACTTACGCTCATGACCTATGCAGAGCATGTTGCGGCAGTGGTGCGCAGCGCTGCTGAACCGGTCGTACTGGTCGGGCACAGCTTTGGCGGTATCGTCATCAGCCAGGTAGCAGAACTCATACCGGAACGCATCAGCCGACTCGTCTACGTGACGGCCTTTCTGCCCGCCAACGGCCAATCACTGTCGCGACTGGCAGCCGCAGACCCCGACAACCCGGTGGCCACCAGCTCGATCATCTCGGCTGACCAGCAACTCGTCAGTCTGGATCTCAGCCGGGTACGAGAACTACTCTATGCCGACTGCCCGGAAAACGATCTCGCTCTTGCCCGTCAGCGACTGTGCGCCGAAGCCGTCACGCCTTTCATTACGCCTGTGAGGATCACTGCCGGACGGGCCGGCAGCATCCCGCGCACCTATATCGAGTGCCTGCATGACATCGCTGTGCCGCTATGGTTCCAGCGACAGATGCAGGCCACCGTCGCCTGCGACCCCGTGCACTCCCTGCCCACGGGTCACTCACCGTTCTTCGCCGCACCGGCAGAGCTGGCTCGTTTGCTTGTCCCGTAGGAGCGGCTTCAGCCGCGATTCTCCTGGCCTTCAATCGCGGCTGAAGCCGCTCCTACAGGAAGGCATTCCTACGTACCTGAAGCCTGCGCTACCTGGGTTTGGGCGTACTGTTCGAGTTTGCGGCCGTCAGCGAAGAAGGCCCGAATGCCTTCGCTCAGCTTCTCAACCGCCATCGCGTCCTGATTGTGTTCGAAGCGGTAGGTCTTCTCGTCGAGGTGAACGGCGGGGATGTCCCTGGCTTTCGCCGCTTCCACACTGAGCTTGCGCGGCAGCGTGCCGTCACGCTTCTGTAGCTGCCCAAGCAGGTCCGGACTGATGGTCAGCAGGTCACAACCAGCAAGATCGGTGATCTGCTCGATGCGGCGAAAGCTCGCGCCCATCACCTGCGTCTTGTAGTCATATTTTTTGTAGAAGTCGTAAATTCGCCTCACGCTGGCTACGCCAGGGTCCTCTGCACTGGGAATTTCTGCGCCCTTGGCCTTCTTGTACCAATCATAGATGCGCCCGACGAAAGGCGAGATCAAGGTGACCTTGGCCTCAGCACACGCGACCGCCTGGGCGAAACTGAACAGCAGCGTCAGGTTGCAGTGGATGCCCTCCTGCTCGAGTTGTTCGGCCGCCTTGATCCCCTCCCAGGTGCTACCCAGCTTGATCAGAATGCGTTCACGCGCGACGCCCAGCCCGTTCGTAGAGGCCGATCAGACTGCGGGCCTTCTCGATACTGCCCGCAGTGTCGAACGAGAAGCTTGCATCCACCTCGGTGGAAACACGACCCGGGATGATCTGCAGAATTTCGCAGCCGAAGTTGACGGCCAGCTTGTCCATAAACAATGCCGTCTGTGCGCTGCCCACGCTGGCCTTTTTGGCAGCGTAGCTCAGCGCCTCTTCAACCAGGCCACGGTACTCCTGCTGCTGTGCTGCCTTGAATAACAGTGAAGGATTGGTTGTGGCGTCCTGCGGCTTGTACTGGGCGATAGCACCGATATCACCCGTATCGGCAACCACGGTCGTAAGAGCTTTCAGAGAATCCAGCTGTGACATCAGGTTTTCCTCCCGGACTGGGGCGAAGCTTAGCGACCCCGCGCCTCAGTTGGGAGCGGAGCTAAAAAAAAAGCCCCGCCATCTCTGGCGGGGCTTTCCGGGTCTCTTGTAGGAGCGCCTTCAGGCGCGATCGGATCGCGGCTGAAGCCGCTCCTACGACGGCGTAGTCCTTACATACCCATTCCGCCCATGCCGTCCATGCCACCGCCCGGCATCGACGGGCCGGCATCCTTCTTCGGCGCATCGGCGATCATCGCCTCGGTCGTCAGCAGGAGGCCAGACACGGAAGCTGCGTTCTGCAGGGCATAACGCACCACCTTGGCCGGATCGATGATGCCCATGGCAACCATGTCTCCGTACTCGCCGGTCTGCGCGTTGTAGCCAAAGTTGCCCTTGCCTTCTACAACCTTGTTGAGCACCACGGCGCCATCTTCACCAGCATTGATGACGATCTGGCGGAGCGGCTCTTCAAGGGCGCGACGCAGAATGCTGATACCGGCATTCTGGTCTTCATTGGCGCCCTTCAGGTCCTTCAGCGCATCACGAGCCCGGATCAGGGCAACACCGCCACCCGGCACTACGCCTTCTTCGACAGCAGCACGCGTGGCGTGCAGCGCATCTTCGACGCGGGCCTTCTTTTCTTTCATCTCGACCTCGGTCGCGGCGCCGACCTTGATCACGGCAACGCCACCGGAGAGCTTGGCAACACGCTCCTGCAGCTTCTCGCGATCGTAGTCGGAAGTCGTGGCCTCGATTTCCTTGTTGATCTGGTCAACGCGCGACTTGATGTCCTTCGACTTGCCGGCGCCATCGATGATCGTGGTGTTTTCCTTGTCCACGACGACCTTCTTGCAGCGGCCCAGATCTTCCAGGCGGGCCTTCTCGAGCGACAGGCCGACTTCTTCAGCAATGACCTGGCCGCCGGTGAGGATGGCCATATCCTGCAGCATCGCCTTGCGGCGGTCACCAAAGCCCGGCGCCTTCACGGCACAGACCTTGACGATACCGCGGATGGTGTTGACCACCAGGGTTGCCAGCGCTTCGCCTTCGACGTCTTCAGCGACGACGAGCAGCGGCTTGCCGGACTTGGCGACGTTTTCGAGCAGCGGGAGCATCTCGCGGATGTTCGAGATCTTCTTGTCGTACAGCAGGATGTACGGGGACTCGAGTTCGGCGTTCTGCTCACCCGCGTTGTTGATGAAGTACGGGGACAGATAACCGCGATCGAACTGCATGCCCTCGACCACGTCGAGCTGGTTTTCCAGGCCGGAACCGTCTTCGACGGTGATCACGCCCTGCTTGCCGACCTTGGCCATCGCTTCGGCCAGCGTGTTGCCGATCGACTCGTCGCCATTGGCCGAAATCGTACCGACCTGTGCGATCGCCTTGTCGTCCTGACAGCTCTTCGCGAGCTTGCTGAGACGCTCGACAACGGCAGCGGAGGCCTTGTCGATACCGCGCTTGAGGTCCATCGGATTCATGCCGGCGGCCACTGACTTCAGGCCTTCCTTCAGAATCGACTGGGCCAGCACGGTGGCAGTGGTGGTGCCGTCACCGGCAACATCGGAGGTGTGGGAAGCGACTTCCTTCACCATCTGTGCGCCCATGTTCTGGAACTTGTCTTCGAGTTCGATCTCCTTGGCAACCGACACACCGTCCTTGGTGACCGTCGGCGCACCGAAGCTCTTGTCGAGTACCACGTTGCGACCCTTGGGGCCGAGCGTCACCTTGACGGCATCGGCCAGAATGTTAACGCCGGCAAACATGCGTGCGCGGGCGTCATCACTAAAACGTACTTCTTTGGCAGCCATTGTTGTATTCCTCTGAATTCCTGGTTGGTTCGACGCTTAGCCTTCGATCACGGCCATGATGTCGTCTTCTTTCATGACGAGCAGATCTTCGCCATCGACTTTGACTTCGGTGCCGCTGTACTTGCCGAACAGCACCTTGTCGCCAGCCTTCAGGTCGAGCGGACGGATGTCGCCATTCTCGAGAATCCGGCCCTTGCCAACGGCAATGACCTTGCCCCGGATGGGCTTTTCAGCGGCCGAATCAGGGATCACGATGCCACCGGGAGACTTACGCTCCTCTTCGGTGCGCTTGATAATGACGCGGTCATGTAACGGACGGATCTTCATGGCAAAACTCTCCTCCAATAAGCCAGTGACACGGTGCCGCCAAAGCCCTGGAGGGGCTCGGGACACCAATGATTCGAATGAATTAGCACTCTCTCGCTGAGAGTGCTAATCATAGGGGCGGCCTCAGGAATTTCAAGGGCTGACATAATTCATGCCGGCGTCGATGGAATTCGCCGCCACCTTGATGCGACCGTATCCCGTTGGGCTAACGACCAAACTTAAGTGAGCAATACACGGATGAAATACCGGGTGCCGGCGATCTGCCGGCTGGCAATACTGATCCTGCTCGGCCATGCAGCAAGCAGCCAGGCGGCCGTGGGCCGTGCCGGCGAACAGGACATCCTCAAGCCGGAACAGGCTTTCCGCTATGCCGCGAGCGCGAGCGCGGACGAGATCCTCGTGCGCTGGACAATCGAACCGGAGCACTATCTGTATCGCGAACGGATGAGCTACGAGAGCCGAACACCGGGGATTACGCTGGGAACAGCATCGATTCCGGAGGGAAAACCGCATAACGATGAGTATTTCGGGCAGATGCACATCTTTCGCGACAGCCTTGAAGTGCGCCTGCCAATCAGCGCCCGCCCCCCAGGCCCGGTAAAGCTGGCACTGGCGATCAAGTCGCAGGGTTGTGCCGACATTGGGTTGTGTTACCCACCGCAGGTTTGGGCGACCAACGTGGAACTGCCAGCTGCCACACGCGGCAGCACAGCAACCGGCAAATTAAGCGCGCTGCTGAATAGCACGCGGCGTAGCGGCGGCGCGGATGAACCACTGCCGGTCGCCCAGGCCTTTCCGCTGGACGCCGTCCTCGCCGATGACTTCACCGTAGAGATCCGCTGGGACATCACACCCGGCTATTACCTGTACCGGCACACATTCAAAGCCAGCACGAGCGCTGAGAGCGTACAGCTCGGTCCGCCGTCACTGCCAACCGGCGAAGCGATGACCGACGAAACATACGGTGAGACCTTTGTATTCCATGAACCGGTAACGATGAAGGTACCGCTGATCCGGCGCGGCCCGGCGGCAGTCAGCTTGCCACTCAGCATCGAATATCAGGGCTGCAAGCTCGACAGCATCTGTTACCCGCCACAGCGCGTGGCCATCACGCTCGAACTACCGGCAGTCAGCACCGACGCAAGCGGCTCTGTGACTGCAGCACCGCAAATGGAACAGGACCGGCTGTTCACGCTGATCCGCGACGGCAATTTGCTGGCGGTGATGGCCATGTTTGCCGGGCTCGGCCTGCTGCTTTCCTTTACGCCCTGCTGCCTGCCCATGTACCCGATCCTGTCCGGCATCATCGTCGGCCAGAGCGGGCCTGGCGACCAGGGCGCTGCAGGCCAAAGGAGCAGCGGCACGGGACGAAGCTTTCTGCTCTCAGTAGCCTTCGTGCTGGGCATGGCCGTGACCTACACGGCACTCGGCGCAGTGTTTGCCGCCGCAGGCGCCCAGGTGCAGGCTGTCATGCAGATGCCCGCCGTAACCATCGGTGTCGCGCTGTTGTTCATTGCGCTCGCGCTGTCGATGTTTGGCCTGTTTGAGTTACAGCTTCCATCGTCGTGGCAAACCCGGCTGAATACGATGTCAGGCCAGCAGCAGTCGGGCCGACTGCTGGGCGCCGGCATCATGGGCATGATCTCTGCTGCGGTCGTCACCACATGCGTAACCCCACCATTGGTCGCGGCCCTCACGGTGATCGCGCGAACCGGCGACCTGCAGCGCGGCGCACTCGCACTCTTTGCGCTGGCAATCGGCATGGGCCTCCCGCTGCTGGCGATCGGCGCTTCGGCCGGCCACCTGATGCCGAAAACCGGTGCATGGATGGCCTCGGTGAAAGCCATTTTCGGACTGATGATGCTCGGCATGGCGGTCTGGATGCTGGACCGACTGTGGCCCGGCATGGTGACACTGGCGTTGTGGGGCATGCTGTTGGTAACGGGCAGCATCCTGCTCGGCACCTTCACGCCACTGGACGCCACGACGACGCTGGCACGCAAACTCGGCAAGGGCCTGGGCCTGGTCGTCCTGCTATACGGTGCGGCATTACTGCTGGGTGCCTTCGGCGGCAGCGAAGACGCACTGCGACCGCTGCAGTTTCTGCGCCCCGGCAGCACGCCAGACGCAGAGCGTGAAGCAGCACACTCGGCATTTATCCGCATCAAGACCAGCGCAGAACTCGACGCAAAACTGGCGCGCGCGGTCGCTACCAAACAACCAGTGATGCTGGATTTCTATGCCGACTGGTGCGTGTCCTGCAAGGAACTGGAGAAATATACTTTTTCGGATCCAGCAGTGCGCGCGGAGCTTGCCAGAGCCATAACGCTGCAGGCTGATGTCACGGCAATGGATGCCGACGACCAGGCGCTGATGCAGCGCTTTGGCATCATCGGACCGCCGACCATCGTATTTTTCGACACGGGGGGCAGCGAACAGGCTGCCTGGCGGGTGGTGGGCTTTATGCCAGCTGCGGCCTTCACCGCACATCTGCACAGCGCTTTTGCCACACCATCCGGAAACTGAGTCGTGAGTCCGTTGCGCAAACTGGCGATCGGCCTGTGGGCCGCCGTGTTCGTATTCGGCGGTATTCTTGCCGGCCGCTACTGGGCACAACTCAGCGCGCCAACTGCAGCGGAGCACGCACCGGCAGCACTGGCGACACCGCTCAAGTTGCCGCCGATCACACTCCGGAATCTGCGCGGCGAAAGCCGCTCGCTGACGGATTGGCCAGACCGCACGCTGCTGATCAACTTCTGGGCTACCTGGTGCGCGCCCTGCCGCGAGGAGATGCCGCTGCTCGAACATCTGCAACAGTCCATGGATCCGGCCCAGCTTCAGGTGATCGGCATCGCTCTGGACCGGCTGGAACCGGTACTGCGCTTCGTGGCTGAAACCGGCATCACTTACCCCATACTGGTCGGCGAAGAGGCGGCAACCCGGGCGGCCGAGCAATTTGGCGAGGCTTTCATCGGATTACCCTTCTCGGTAGTTGCCGCCAGTGACGGTACAATCCTCGCCGTCCACACGGGACAGGTCAGCGCAACAGACCTCGCGCATATCGGCACCGTGGCGCAGCAACTGGCGGCGGGAGAACTGGACCCGGCCGCCGCCCGTCAAATATTGCAGCGCAGTCAAAAAGGCTCACAGCCATGAGCATGGCGGCCTTGCACATAATGTCATTCGACACAGAAACTCGCTAAACTGGCAGCCATCTCCTGAGATAAAGAGCCAAAAATGGCCCGGCTGCTACTACTCAACGGCCCCAACCTGAATCTGCTTGGGCGCCGTGAACCCCATCTTTACGGTGCCACGTCCCTGGCAGACATCGAAAGAGATGTCGCTGCAGCGGCAGATGCCGCAGGCCATCAACTAGAGGCCTTCCAGACCAACTCCGAGGCACATCTGGTCGATCGGATCCAGCAATCCGCCGGAATCGTGGATTTCATCCTGCTGAACCCCGGCGCGCTGACGCACACCAGCGTCGCGATGCGCGATGCACTGCTGGCGGTCGGCATTCCGTTTATCGAGATCCACCTCAGCAATGTGCACGCCCGGGAAGAATTCCGGCGGCACTCCTATGTATCTGACATCGCGACAGGCGTTATTACCGGTCTCGGCGCGCTCGGCTACCAGCTCGCCCTGCAGGCTGCCTGCGAGCAGCTCGCGCGCACGTCGCAACCCCAGTAGAGGACTCATCCATGGATATCCGCAAGGTTAAAAAGCTCATCGAGCTGCTGGAAGAATCCGGCCTCTCGGAACTCGAGATCACCGAAGGCGAAGAATCGATACGCATCAGTCGCAACACTGCGTCGACGGCCGTGCAGTACACCCTGCCACCACAGCCCGTTCCGGTGGCGGCCACAGCTGGTGCGCCGGTTGCGGCGCGGGCCGCCGGTACCGCTGCGGTCAGCGAAGAACCGGCCGGCCACCGGGTGCTGTCACCCATGGTCGGCACCTACTTCGAAGCGGCGGCGCCCGGTTCGGCAGCCTTCGTCAAGGTCGGCGACCAGGTACAGGCCGGGGAGACCCTGTGCATCATCGAAGCGATGAAGATGATGAACCAGATTGAAGCCGACGTGGCCGGCAAGGTGGTCGCAGCACTAGCCAAGAATGGCGAACCGGTCGAATTCGGCCAGCCGCTTTTCATCATCGCACCGTAGCGACAGCAGCGCCGTTTCACGACGCACCGCGTAACCCAGGTCAGTCAGTACATGCTCGACAAGGTCGTCATCGCCAACCGGGCCGAGATCGCACTGCGCATCCAGCGCGCCTGTCGCGAACTCGGCATCAAGACAGTCGCCGTCCACTCCACTGCGGACTCCAGCCTGAAACACGTATTGCTGGCGGATGAGACCGTCTGCATCGGCCCACCCGCATCGGGCCAGAGTTACCTCAACATGCCGGCGATCATCAGCGCCGCCGAGGTCACCGATGCCGTGGCCATTCATCCAGGCTACGGCTTCTTGTCGGAAAATGCCGACTTTGCCGAGCGGGTACAGCGCAGCGGCTTTATTTTCATCGGCCCGCCGCCGGACGTGATTCGCCTGATGGGCGACAAGATCTCCGCGAAAGCAGCCATGCGGGCCGCCGGTGTGCCCTGCGTACCGGGCTCGGATGGCGCACTGTCGGAAGACCTCGATGAAGTCATGGCCATGGCGCGCTCCATCGGCTATCCCGTAATCATCAAGGCGGCCGCCGGTGGCGGTGGCCGCGGCATGCGCGTGGTGCACAGCGATGCAGCGCTACCGAACGCCGTAACGCTGACCCGTACCGAGGCGGCCGCAGCCTTCGGCGATGGCACGGTGTACATGGAGAAGTACCTGGAACATCCGCGCCACATCGAGTTTCAGGTGCTGGCGGACGCACACGGCAACGTCGTGCACCTGTTCGACCGCGATTGCTCGATGCAGCGGCGCCACCAGAAAGTCATTGAAGAGGCGCCCGCACCGGGTATTTCCGACGAGTTGCGCATGAAGATGGGTGCCAGGGTCGTGCGCGCCTGTCAGGAAATCGGCTATCGCAGTGCCGGTACTTTCGAATTCCTGTACGAGAAAAACGAGTTCTACTTCATCGAAATGAACACGCGAGTGCAGGTCGAGCATCCGGTCACCGAGATGATCACCGGCGTTGATATCGTCAAGGAACAGCTGCGCATAGCAGCCGGTGAGCGGCTGTCCTTCAGCCAGGAGGACCTCAGCATACGGGGCCATGCGATCGAGTGCCGCATCAACGCTGAAGACCCGCGCACCTTCATGCCCTCGCCAGGCAAGGTAGATCTCTGGCACCCGCCAGGTGGGCCCGGCATCCGGGTCGACAGTCATATCTACAGCGGCTATGTGGTGCCACCGTTCTACGACTCCCTGATCGCCAAGGTCATCGCCTATGGCGACAGCCGGGAAACCGCTACCGCACGCATGGGCATTGCCCTGTCAGAGATGGTCGTGGATGGCATCAAGACCAACATCCCGCTGCATATCGAACTGTGCCAGGACGCCACGTTCCGGGCGGGTGGCTTCGACATCCACTATCTGGAAAAACGTCTGCGCCTCTGATGCGCATACGCTATATCCATGCCCGACAGTTGGCTGCAGGCGCACCTCGAGGTTCCGCGCGACACCATCGCCAGTGCTGAAGCGCTGCTTGAGACCCTCGGTGCACTGGTCAGCTGGACCGAGTCAGCCAGCGACGAAGAAATTCTGGAGCCCGCGCCAGGCGCAGCGCCGCTCTGGGCCGAAGTCCGCATCACCGCACTGTTTCCAGCCGACGCATCCCGGGCAGCAATCAGCGATGCACTGACCGCCAGCCTCGGTGCAGCGCTCCGGGGGCTCAGCTTCAGCATGGTTGAGGATCGCGACTGGGATGCCGACTGGCGCCGCCAGCTGAAACCACTGCGTTTTGGCAAGCGCCTGTGGATCTGCCCGACAGGACAAGCCTGCCCATCGGCCGATGGCATCAGCGTCATCCTCGATCCCGGGCTGGCATTCGGCACCGGCACCCACCCCACCACTGCGATGTGCCTGGCCTGGCTCGACGACACCCCCCTCACTGGCAAGCAGGTACTCGACTACGGCTGTGGCTCGGGCATCCTCGGTATTGCCGCCCTTACCCTCGGCGCCGCACACTGCGTCGGCATCGATATAGACCCGCAAGCCCTGCTGGCCAGCCGGGACAATGCCATACGGAATGCATGCAGCGAACGGCTGGCACTCTGCATGCCAGCCGACTGCCCGACCGGAAGCCATGCAATTATCGTGGCAAACATTCTCTCTGGCCCGCTGGTCAGGCTGGCACCCGAACTGCGCCGCTACGCAGCCCCCGCGACCCGTATCGCATTGAGCGGTATCCTTGCCGAACAGTCCGATGAAGTCATGGCCGCATTCAAGCCATGGGTACAACTCGAGCCGACGGCTCAACTGGATGACTGGGTATTGTTGACGGGATGCGTAGCTGACTGAGCATGTTTACCACCTGTAACGAGTGCGGCACAGTTTTCCGGGTAAGCCCCGCAGAGTTACGCGTTGCAGAGGGCCAGGTGCGCTGCGGGCATTGCTCCGCCACGTTTAATGCGCTCGCGACGCTCACCGATGAGCCGCCGCCAACCACCGTACTGCCGCAACTGCAGATTCAGCCGCACCTTGAGCCAGCACAAGAGCCGGAGCCGGAGCCGGAGCCGGAACCGGAACCGGAACCGGAACCGGAACCGGAATTTGATGCAGAGTCGGAACCCGACTCTGAAGCTGAACCCGATATCACCGCACTGGATGCGGTCACCAGCGAGGACGGGCTGGAATTCAATGTTCCGGAAGACAACTGGTCTGAATTCTTTGTCGAGGTCAGCGCACCACAGGCGTTACCGCCACTGGTAGCCACACCAGAGCCAGAGCCAGAGCCAGAGCCAGAGCCAGAGCCGGAACCGGAACCGGAACCGGAATCCGCCACCAGTACGGACACGGCATCGATCAACTACGTACCGGATGATTGGCAGGAACTGCTCGGCGAGGTCAGCAATGACGCTGACGAAGCACCGATTTACTACATCGACAAGGCCCACCCTGACGCCACAACTGCAGCAGAGGCTGGGCCAGCATTGGATGCTGCCTTGGCGGTTGATAGCGACGACGCGCAGGCACCCGACGAAAACGCCGAGCCCGCAGACGCCACCGATTCAGCCGCTATACCGCTCAGCGCAGCACCACTGGTAATCGACCCCATACTGACCGAGCGTCCCTTTGAGTGGCGACCAGACCATGAGCCAGTAGCCGGCACACCCCGGCGACGATGGAGTTTTGCGGTCGGTGCAGCCATTCTGGCGCTGGCCCTGCTGCTACAGACCATTCATTATCAGCGCGATGACCTGGCGGCACGGCCAGCGCTGAACCGGCCGCTCACCCGCATCTACGCTGCACTGAATCTGCCTCTGCTGCCCAACTGGAATCTGCACGCCTATGAAGTACGCGGATCCGAAGCAGTGGCTGGCGCGACATCGCATGGCGCCCTCGATGTCCTCGCACATATCGCCGTCGTCGGCTCCGAACCGGTCGGACTACCGATGGTGCGCGTCACTCTGCGTGACCGGTTTGCGAAATCCCTTGGCAGCCGCATATTCAGCCCCGCTGAATACCTGGATGGTATTGCACAGCCTGCAACACTGCTGACGCCGGGTTATCTGATCCCGGTCAAGATCAGCCTGCGCGATCCCGGCACCGACGCGTTTGGCTACGAGGTGGACGTCTGCGTGCTCTACCGTCGTGAAGGACTGCTCTGTCAACAAGAGCGGGACCAAAAAGCACCCTTCACGCGCTAGCGATCATGGCTACGTGCTATGATCGCTGCCCCCGCGCGCGGTCGAAAAACTTTTTATATACCGTTGCGCCGCGGACTCACGTAATGACTGGCCAGGTGTGTCGTGAGCACGCCTAATAGTTCAGATGCTTCGGCAACCATGCCCGCGGGCGGTGGCCGGAGTTTATCTCCAGGGGTATTTGAGCGGTGACAAAAAAGACGCGCGGCAAGAGTCCCGCAAAAAAACATGTTCCGGCCCGCAATGGCGCCAACGTGGTCCGTGTCAAGAATCGGCCACTGCGCGACCTCACTGAGGAAGCACTGCAGTGTTACTTCAGCGACCTCAACGGTCACCGCCCTGGCGATCTGTACGAACTGGTACTCGGCGAGATTGAAACGCCGCTGTTCAAGACCGTGCTCGATTACACCGGCGGCAACCAGAGTGTTGCGGCAGAAATCCTCGGCATCAACCGCGCCACGCTGCGCAAGAAACTGCGTCAGTACGCACTGCTGGACTGAGTCCACAACAGCGCCCGCAGCACTCCACCCTAACCCAGTCCAGGCAGCCGCATGCCCCGTTGTACCCGAGCCCTGATCAGTGTCTCCGACAAGGCTGGCGTGGTGGCCCTTGCCACCCGCCTGCATCAGTTGAATATCGAACTCCTGTCTACCGGCGGCACTGCGGTCGCACTGAGGCAAGCGGGGCTACCGGTCATCGATGTGGCCGAGATCACCGGCTTCCCGGAAATCATGGACGGGCGCGTCAAGACACTGCATCCGTTGATCCATGGCGGACTGCTGAACCGCGGCGCGACCGATGCCACAGTCATGGCGCAGCACGGTATACAGGCCATCGATCTTCTGGTGGTCAACCTCTATCCCTTCGAGGCCGCGACCAGCAAGCCCGACTGTTCACGCGAAGACGCTATCGAAAACATCGACATCGGCGGACCGGCGATGATTCGCGGTGCGGCCAAGAACCATGATTTCGTTGCGGTGATGGTTGATCCGGCCGACTACCAGCGCGTACTCGGCGAACTCGAAGCTGACGGCAGTGTATCGACCACCACGCGTCGTTACCTGGCTCGCAAGGCCTTCGCACATACCGCAACTTATGACGCCGCCGTATGGGGCTGGCTGCGCACGGCAGATGAAGACACCGACCTCCCAACCCGTTATCCGATCGGCTTGCGCCTGCGCGAGACCCTGCGTTACGGCGAGAACCCGCATCAGCGTGCCGGTCTCTATACGCAGGTGGGTGGTTCCAGCGATACCGTGGTTGGTGCGCAGTTGCATCAGGGCAAAGAGCTCTCATTCAACAATCTCGCCGATGCCGATGCAGCGCTTGAATGTGTGCGCCCGCTGGCCGCGCCGGCTTGCGTGATCGTAAAGCACGCCAATCCCTGCGGTGTCGGGCTTGGCAGTTCTGCAGCAGCGGCCTATGAAAAGGCCTACGCGACTGATCCGACCTCCGCCTTCGGCGGCATCATCGCCTTCAATGCCGAGGTGGACGGCAAACTGGCAACGAGCATCATCGAGCGGCAGTTTGTCGAAGTGCTGCTGGCGACTGCCTTCACACCGGAGGCGCTGGCTGCCCTGAGCCGCAAACCAAACATACGCGTTCTCGCCACCGGCACGCTGCGCACGAGCCGAGCGCCGGCACTGCGCGTCGAGCAGATCGAAGGCGGCATGCTGGTGCAGGACGCCGATGTCGCGGTACTGCCGGCAGATGCACTGCGCGTGGTCAGCAAGCGTCAGCCCTCGGCTGCCGAACTCGCCGACGCCCGGCTGGCCTGGAAGCTGGTGCGTTTCGTGAAGTCCAACGCGATCCTGTTCGTACGCGACCAGGCGACGATCGGCATCGGTGCCGGGCAGATGAGCCGCGTCATGAGCGTACGTATCGCCGCCTGGAAAGCCGCCGAAGCCAGCCTGCAGACGGCTGGCTGCGTGATGGCCTCCGATGCCTTTTTTCCGTTCCGCGACGGCATCGATCTCGCTGCAAGCTTCGGTATCCGCACCATCATTCATCCCGGTGGCTCGGTACGCGATGCAGAAGTGATCGCCGCGGCAGACGAACACGACATCGCGATGATCTTCACCGACATGCGGCACTTCAGGCACTAGCCATGAAAGTCCTCGTGGTCGGCGGTGGCGGACGGGAACATGCGCTGGCCTGGAAGCTGGCGCAATCGAAGCGCGTCGAATCAGTCATCGTCGCACCAGGCAATGCCGGCACCGCGCTTGAGCCGGGCGTGCGCAACGTGCCCGTCGCAGCCGATGACATTGAGGGGCTGCTCAAGCTGGCGCGCGAGGAACATGTAGGCCTCACGGTAGTCGGCCCCGAAGCAGCACTTGCCGCCGGCATCGCCGATCGCTTCTGGAGTTCCGGCCAGCGCTGCTTCGGGCCGCGCCGGCAGGCGGCTCAACTGGAGAGTTCCAAGAACTTCGCCAAGGAGTTCATGGTCCGGCACGGCATTCCCACTGCACACCACGCTTCGTTCACCGATCTCGACAAGGCGCTGGCCTACCTTGCCAAAGTCGGCGCGCCCATCGTCGTGAAAGCCGATGGTCTTGCCGCCGGCAAGGGCGTGGTGGTCGCGCACTCGATCGAAGAAGCCGAACAGGCCGTGACCGGCATGCTCGGCGAAGGCAGCTTTGGCGAGGCCGGGGCCTGCGTGGTGATCGAAGAGTTTCTGCAAGGCGAAGAAGCCAGTTTCATCGCGATGGTTGGCGTGGACGGTGCAATTTTGCCGCTCGCCACCTCACAGGATCACAAGGCCCGCGACGATGGCGACCGCGGCCCGAATACGGGCGGCATGGGCGCATATTCACCGGCACCTGTCGTCACCGACGAGATTGCCGCACGGGTCATGGATCAGGTCATGCAGCGGGTGGTCGATGGCATGCGCCAGGACGGCGTGCGCTACACCGGCTTTCTGTACGCCGGGCTGATGATCAAGCCCGATGGGTCTCTGAAGGTACTGGAATTCAATTGTCGCTTCGGAGATCCGGAAACCCAGCCGATCCTGTTCCGGCTCAAATCTGATCTGCTCTCGCTCATCGAAGCGGCGCTCGATGGTAATTTGGGCAAGACCAAAGCCGAGTGGGATCCACGCCCGACGGTCGGCGTGGTCATGGCGGCTGGTGGCTATCCGGAGCAATACCGCACCGGCGATCCGATCAGCGGATTGCCATCCGCGCCTTCCGCGACGTCGAAGGTCTTTCACGCCGGCACCGGCTTCGACACAGAAAACCGGACCGTGACGCGCGGCGGCCGCGTGCTCTGCGTGGTTGGTACTGGCGATACGGTGAGCGCAGCACAACAGACCGCCTACGAACTCGCCGCCCGCATCCACTGGGACGGCGCGTTCTATCGCAAGGACATCGCGTACCGCGCGATTGCGCGCGGGCTGTAAGGTTTCAGATCTCGCGCTACCGTGCGCGATATCACAGTAGACCCACTCGGCTGATGGATCGCAGGGCTCCAACCCGACTATTACTCAGAGCTGGCACTTAATCAGGGGCACTGCGAGCGCAAGGCGTGCGAGTTGTGCGGTGATCGAGTGCGCCTAACTGGAGTCTTCTCGACTCAGATTACGAGAAACCTCCGCTTCTGGCTTCAGAACAATTCCGGGGGGATCAGCGCGAAGCTTAAGTTAAACCGCTGACGCCTCACCCGCGAGGAGAATTGACTGGCTGACCGCAACGTTTGTGATGGCAGTCTTATGTATTGCCTGGCGCGGCTGATCTCGCTCTCGATACAAGCTGAAACAGATCACCCTATCTGATTGAATTTCATCATGGTTCAGCCATTGGTTGGTATTCTTGGTGCCAGGTAATTCACGCTTAGTGATTCGGTGCATTTCAGGTGCAAGATGATGGCTGCTATAAGGAGATAGAAAAGTGGCAAGGTCCGAGTATTGAAAGGCTTGGGTTTCACGATGAAAAAATTATTGCCCAGGCAGTGGCTAATACTGTTGATGCTGGCGCTGGCGTTCGGTGTTTATTTTTTGCTGCGCGCGATGCCGGGTGAGCAATCATCTCTGCCTCAGGCAGACAGTTCCCAGCCTCCGTTAAACGAGTCGATAAGCGCTGCTGCTCAAGAAGCTGCGGTCGCAGCTGGTCCTGTGGAAACTGTTTCAACGGCCACTACAGCGGTCGAGCCGGTGCGCCCGCTAGAGCCGGAAATTCAGCAAGCGCTGGAGCAGATGACTGATACCCGCTCAGAGGGTCTGGTGGAGGAACCCGCTGTTTCAGGGTATAGCGTGAATTTGCAGGGGCGCTTTCAGGCCGTGCCTGTAGCCACCGTGAATGAGCAGGGCGAGGTGGAAATCCAGGAATATTCCGTACCTGAAGCCGAAGGTTCAGTTGATGTTTCGCGCTAGACGCCTGCCGGGACTGACTGTGTGCTTGCTGGGTGTGCTGAACTCAACCAGCGTGTTGGCTGCTGCGCAGATTACTATTGTCAACAAGGACGGGCCGGGCGAAGGTTTCAATGATGCGACTGCAGCGACCCCCGTGGGCGGTAATTCTGGCCTTACGGTGGGCGAGCAACGCTTACAGGTATTTCGCTACGCCGCCAAAATCTGGTCCTCGGTGGTTAGCAGCAATGTCGAAATCAAAGTGGATTCGGCCTTCGATCCACTCACCTGTACCGCCAGTTCGGCGGTGCTCGGTTCGGCCGGTGCGGTCACCTTGCATCGCGACTTCAGCGGCGCACCGCTGACCCTGACTTATTATTCTGCAGCCCAGGCCAATGCCCTTGCCGGTGTCGATCTGGCCCCCACGTCGGCCGATATCAGTGCAACGTTCAACAGTGAGATCGGCAAGACGGGATGCTTGCAGAGCTCGGCGTGGTATTACGGCCTTGATGGCAATAAGCCGAGCAATGCCATCGATATGCTGACGGTGGTATTGCATGAAATCGGCCACGGCCTTGGTTTCCAAACCTTTGTGAATACCAGTACCGGGACCAAATTCAACAATCGAGATGACACGTTCATGGTCAATCTCGAGGATCACAGCCTGGGTTTGAAGTGGAGCCAGATGAGCAACGCTCAGCGCGTGGCCTCTGCGATTGATGAGCCCGATTTGCATTGGACAGGTACGCGCGTCAATGCCGCCAGCGCAGCCTACACGGGTGGTATCAATCAAGAGCATTTTCAAATGTATGCGCCCAATCCGCTGGAAAGTGGCGGTTCCGTGGCGCACTTCAGCAAGGCAGTGACCCCCAATGAACTGATGGAGCCAGCGATAAACCCCGGTATTGGCGACACCAGCCTGACGCAGGCCTTGTTGGCTGATATTGGTTGGAGTACGTCCACCAGCTTTACTCCAGTCATCAGCACTTTTCCCGACATTAGCAGCAGTGGCAACCAGCTGGGGTCAGTCAACTTCGCCATCGATGACCACGACAGCGCGGTATCGGGTTTGGTGATCAGCGTCGCATCCAGTAACTCCGCGCTGATCGATAACAGCGACTTTTCGATTGCTGGCACGGGTCGCCTGCGCACCTTATCGTTTACCCCCAATCTCGGTGCCAGTGGTGTGGCGAATATTACCGTCACCGTGTCCGATGGGGTAAACACCGCGGCCGATACATTTGTTCTTACCGTGACCAATACTGCCCCCACGCTCCAGATCAATGCACCCGCGAATAATGCGAAGTTCACGAATACCGCTACCATCGTGCTTGATGCCAGTGCCAGCGATGTCGAAAGCGGCAATTTATCCGCCGCTATTCAATGGTCGTCGTCGCTACAGGGTAGCCTGGGCAGCGGCGCCCAGCTGAGTCGGACGCTCGCGGTCGGCGTCCACAGCATTACTGCCAGTGTGACCGATAGCGGTGGCCTTGGTGCGAATGCGGTGATCACCGTTACAGTCTATGGCGATGCCGATCTCGATGGCATGAACGATTTGTGGGAGCTTAACTTCTTTGGCAATTTAGGTCGCAATGGCAGCGCTGATCTGGACGGTGACGGTGCCACCGATTTCACCGAGTTTGCGGCTGGCACCAATCCCACCGATGCGGCTCCGGTGCTTAGCATCAACGCTCCGGTGAATGGGTTGTTGATGGCCAGTGGCACCGCCATCAATTTGCAGGCCACCGCAACCGATGTTGAGGACGGCAACCTGA
Organism: uncultured Gammaproteobacteria bacterium; assembly: GCA_963698405.1. Lineage (GTDB taxonomy): Bacteria > Pseudomonadota > Gammaproteobacteria > Steroidobacterales > SHZI01. The sequence goes on along the minus strand of CAVOQT010000002.1, from coordinate 452,800 downwards.
GCGCTGCAATTGGCTGGGCTTCCAATCTGCAGGGTGCGCTCGGTAATGGATCCAGCCTCAATGTGGTATTGCTGCCAGGTGACCATACCGTCACTGCGACCGTGACAGACAGCGCCGGAGCCACGCCGTTACAGCTGGCTTCGATCCAGTTGGGCGTGGTTGAGCGTAGCGGCGATATCAACGGCAATGGTGTGCTCGATGTCGCCGATTTGTTGCTGGCACAGCGTCACCTGAGTGGCCAACAGCTGCTTGATGCTGCCGAAATGATTCGCGCGGATGTGTATCCGGCGACGGGAGTGGGTGATGGCAAAGTTACCGTATCCGATCTCTTGAAGTTACAACAAGCTCTGGGCAATTGACCGGCGCTCTTATTGTTGCGGTATCAATTGCTGTACTTTGAAAATATTGAATTGATCAGGGCGACACTGAAATGAGCCATTTAAAGCAACTCAAGGTGATTCTGGCAGGGATGTTGATGCTCAACGTATTGACGGCATGCATCAGTCCTAACACCTCACCCAGCTACGTACAATCGGGTGATTTCGTCAGCGTCAATCTCGGCGGCATCAAACGCAATCTGGGCGGGCAATTGCTTAAAAGATCGCAAATTACTGCGACGATTAAAGATGCGAACAACACTGTTTATCCTCTGCGGATTGATCGCATCTATCGGGTTTATCCTGACTACACCAGTTATTACGCCACCTCGCTGTCGATGGCACCGGATCCTGCCGATCCCAGCAGTTTGCATCCCTACGATGGAGCCGCGTATGTATCGCTTGTCTTGAGTGATGCCAACAACACGCCGCTGCCATTGGCGCCAGGCCCAGCCACCATAACCGTTAGTTCGTCGCAATTGATCCAGACTGGAATGTTGGGCGAAGGCAGTTATGCCAGTATCGGCGTTCAAATTCTGGAGGGCACTCGAACGCCTTCATATGAAGAAACCCAACAGTATTTCGCCTACGCCCCAATGAAATACTTAAGCATTAAACCGAGTGCTGGTACCCCATCAAGTCCCATCTACGGTGGGCAGTTTGAGCTGCAGTACAATGCGGCGGCGATTGCTCCAGACTCATTGGAGCCAAGGCTGGTTCCGATATCGCATGATCCCAATATCAACATTATCCAAACCACAAAAGATAATGGAGATGGCACTAAATCGCTGCTGGCGTATATCACCAACCCGAATGGCTTCGTGGCTACGTCGGCGTGGAGCATGGGCAAGAGCAATGTACTCGACTTGAATTTTGCCATCACCTCTGGCAATTCCGATACTTTTACCAATTGGCAAACCAACTTCAATCTGGTGGCTTCTGCTACCTACTTCGTCGATCAGAATGGCGATACCATCGCCAATGTCACCCCCACTTTACTGTTGGAATAATTCACCCCACATTCTCACCAGGGCTGACCTGAAGGCAGCTCCACTGGGATAGCGCCGTCTACCGCACGGATATCGCGTACCGCGCCATCGCCCGCGGCCTGTAAAAGCACCTGAATTCAAGGAAGCCCCATGAGCAAGCAAAGCGACGTCAAGACCATTCACGAGTTCCTTCAGGACAATCCGAATGTGGATGTATCCAAACAATGGGAACGTTGCTGGAACATTCACGGCAAGATCAACGAGCGGATCCTGGGCTATTTCGGTGATGCGAAATTGCATCCGATATCGCAGGGGGCCGAGTACTACACCTCGCCAGACAAGCAGATGGAAGGTTCCTTCTTCGGCTATACCGGCGGCGGTATCGATTGGTATGTGCGCTCATGGATTGGCAACCGCAAGGCCAGCATCATTGACATGAATATCAATGTGGCACTGAGCCAGCACATCAAGGTGCCCAATCTGATGATCATCTTCGGCACCGTACCCAAGCTGCTGTTCTATGCGGATTACGTTGCACGCTCCGACGTCAAGGTCGACGAAGCCTATGTCAACAGGTACTACGAAGGCGAAGCGAATGCGGACTATCTGAAATTTCGCGCCAACACCGATTTCGTCTGGTCCGCCAGCCATGGACCGGCAATCCGTGGCATGCAGTCGCCGGTGTGCTCAAGTTACATCACCGAGCTCAGTGACGAGCACATTGATATGTGCGAAGCCTATCTGGTGAAATTCGTGGACCGCTGGTTCCGCTGGATCGACGAAGCCAGGGAAGTCCCGCTGGATGAGCGTGATGCCCTGCAGACTTACGACTTCACGTACCGCGACTACACCAATCGTTCAGATCCCATGAACGTTCTGGCAGAGCGTGTGTTTGGCCCCGAACTGGGCAAGCACATGCTGGATCGCCGTGGTGGCCACGTGCAGATGGACGCCGACCGAGGCAAGTGGCGGTAGGAGCGGCTTCAGCCGCGATATTGATCGGTTGAATCGCGGCTGAAGCCGCTCCTACAGCCGCTCCTACAGTCCGTCCCTTAACGCTTCATCGAATCAAAGAAATCGACGTTCTTCTTGGTGTCCTGCATCTTTGACAGCAGGAACTCCACCGCAGCCAGCTCATCCATCGGATGCAGGACCTTGCGCAGGATCCACATCTTCTGCAGCTCTTCCGGCTGGGTAAGCAGTTCTTCACGGCGCGTGCCGGAACGGTTGATGTTGATGGCCGGGAAAATGCGCTTCTCGGCGATACGGCGGTCGAGATGGACCTCCATGTTGCCGGTGCCCTTGAATTCCTCGTAGATCACATCGTCCATCTTGGAACCGGTATCGATCAGCGCCGTAGCCAGGATGGTCAGGCTGCCGCCTTCCTCGATATTGCGTGCTGCGCCGAAGAAGCGCTTTGGACGATGCAGCGCGTTGGCATCGACGCCACCGGTCAGCACCTTGCCCGATGAGGGCACCACGGTGTTGTAGGCGCGCGCCAGGCGCGTGATCGAGTCGAGCAGGATCACGACGTCCTTTTTATGCTCAACCAGCCGCTTGGCCTTCTCGATCACCATCTCGGCCACCTGTACATGCCGGCTGGCCGGTTCGTCGAAGGTGCTCGACACGACTTCACCGCGCACGCTGCGCTCCCATTCCGTGACTTCTTCCGGACGCTCGTCGATGAGCAGCACGATCAGGTAGGTCTCGGGATGATTGGAGGTAATCGCGAGCGCGATATTCTGCAACAGCATCGTCTTGCCGGCTTTCGGTGGCGAGACGATCAGGCCGCGCTGGCCTTTGCCGATCGGCGCGACGAGGTCAATGATGCGTGCGGTCAGGTCTTCAGTACTGCCATTGCCCTGCTCGAGCCCGAGCCGGCTCTTCGGAAACAGCGGCTTGAGGTTTTCGAACAGCACCTTGTTGCGTGCATTCTCGGGCGCATCGAAATTGATCTCGCTGACCTTGAGCAGCGCAAAATAACGCTCGCTCTCCTTGGGCGGTCGGATCAGACCGGAAACCGTATCGCCGGTTCGCAGATTGAAGCGCCGGATCTGGCTGGGTGAGACGTAAATGTCATCCGGCCCGGCCAGGTAGGAACTGTCAGAGGAGCGCAGGAAGCCAAAACCATCCTGCAGGATTTCCAGCACGCCGGCGGCGAAGATGTTTTCACCGCTCTGGGCATGAGCCTTGAGGACTTCGAAAATGATGTCCTGCTTGCGCGAGCGGGCCATACCCTCGATGCCCATCGACTCGGCCAACGCGACCAGTTCACCGGGCGGCTTGTTCTTGAGATCGTTGAGGTCCATGAGGTTCTGGCCAAGCTCGAGCTGGCTCTTTGCGATCACCTCGTCATCCGAGAAGGTAACCGTTTCTTCATGGCCATGGCGCCGGCGCGGTGGCATGGGATGCTTCTTGTTCATATCGTCGTTGCGGTTGCGGGGGCCGTTATTGCCACCGCCGCCCTTGGGACGATTGCGCGCTGAATTACCCAGATAACCTCTCATTGACTGATTCTCACAATTTCGCCTGAAGCAGTTTGTTCAACTGCTCCTTGGACAACATGCCCACGTGCTGTGCCTCGACAACACCACCCTTGAACAGCATCAGCGTCGGAATGCTCCGTATGCCGTACTTCATCGCCGTACTCTGACTGGCTTCGACATCAACCTTGGCAACCGTCAGGCGATCACCGTATTCAGCGGCAATCTGCTCGAGAATCGGCGCGATCATCTTGCAGGGGCCGCACCACTCCGCCCAGAAATCGACCAGAACGGGCCGGCTGGACTGCAGTACCTGTGTTGCGAAACTGTCGTCGGAAACGTGCTCTATGCTCATGATCCCCTGGTGCTCGTAATGTGATGTCAGGATAAAAAAAATCCGGAATTGGCTGAATTTGCCCTGCTTTGGCGTGACGGTCGCATACCGTGAATCGAAAGCTGCGGGGTACCCATCGGCGCGATCAGCGCCATTTATTGCCCACTACCGGGTTTGCACAGGAGGTCTTCCGGGCCTCCGAAAACACTTCGTCGTGAAGCTTCTGTGAAGCGCGGGACCGGATAGGGCACAATCCCGTGTGTAGAAGCGTTCCCGAGAGCTTCCTGCTTATCCCGTTAAAGGGCAGCTCAAAAAAGGGGTTTAACGAGTCGCTAATCAGTCGCGGCCCGGGCGGGCGCTTCAACAGGCACGCGGCGACTGGGGCAATTTGAACCTGTCCGGCCGGGTTTTGCAAGTAGCCCCGTTCGATTCGGGGCCGATATTTTGAATGAGCTATTCCACTGTAGGGCACTATGAGCCAAGAGAAGAACATGATGTTTGCCGAGCTGGGGCTGCCAGCGGAAATCCTTGCCGGCATACGTACGGCGGGCTTTCAGCAGTGCACACCCATCCAGGCACAGACCCTGCCGATCGCTCTCAAGGGCAAGGATATTGCCGGACAGGCGCAAACCGGCACCGGCAAGACCGCAGCATTCCTGATCGCGATGTTCAATCATCTGCTGACGCATCCGCAACCGCATCAGAAAACCTCCTCACCGCGGGCGCTGATCGTTGCGCCGACGCGCGAGCTGGCAGTGCAGATTCATGCTGATGCCGAAATCCTCGGCAGCAGCACGGGCCTGCGCATGGCGGTGGTTTACGGCGGCGCTGATTACGACAAGCAGCGCGAGATACTGCAGGCCGGGGTCGATGTACTGATCGGCACGCCTGGCCGGCTGATCGATTATTTCAAGCAGCACGTCTATACGCTGAGTCACGCCCAGGTACTGGTGCTCGATGAGGCGGACCGGATGTTTGACCTCGGCTTCATCAAGGACATCCGCTACCTGCTGCGCCGCCTGCCGCCGCCGGAAAAGCGCCTGAACCTGATGTTCTCGGCAACGCTTGGCCACCGCGTGCTCGAACTCGCCTATGAGCACATGAACAATCCTGAGACGGTACAGATCGAGCCGGACAAAAAGACGGTCGACCTGGTGACACAGGTCGTGTACTTCCCCAGCAACAAGGAGAAGGGGCCGCTGCTGGTCGGCTTGCTGCGAAGCATGGCCGCCAAGCGCACGATGGTCTTCGTCAATACCAAGCGGGCAGCCGAGGAGATCGCCCGGCTGCTCGAATTCAACGAACTGCCCGCCGAAGCCATCAACGGCGACGTGCCACAGAACAAGCGACTGCGACTGCTCAAGGAGTTCCAGGAAGGCACCCTCCCGGTGCTGGTCGCCACCGATGTTGCCTCGCGCGGCCTGCATGTGCCGGATGTCAGCCATGTGATCAATTACGATCTGCCGCAGGATGCCGCCGACTACGTGCATCGCATCGGACGTACTGCGCGCGCCGGCACCAGCGGTGACTCGATCAGCTTCGCCTGCGAAACCTATGCGTTTTCGCTGCCGGAGATCGAAGCCTATATCGGCCATCGCATCCCGGTCGGCACGGTGGATAACAGCCTGTTTGAAGGCGTCAAGACACCACCCTGGCAACCGCGCAAGTATCCGCCCGCCGGCGGCGGACGCCCGCCCCGACGCGGTGGGCCTGGTGGAGGCGGTGGAGGCGGCAAGCGCCCGCAAGGCGGCCAGCGCGGTCGCGGGCGCTAGCGGCGAATACCGGCCCACAGCTCCCCGACCTGACGATACGCGGCCTGAGCAACCCCACCGGCAACTGAACCGCATCGTCATCTGTTGTAGCGTGATGTTACCGTACGGTAACATCACCTTCCATGCCATCAAGCCCGCCAACCAGGAGCGCAACGCCGAGCAGTCGCAGCGCCACCGAGGAAGCCCTCCTCGATGCGCTCGAGACGGTTCTGCAGCGCGACGGTCTACGACAACTCAGCGTAAATGCCGTGGTCGAAGCGGCCGGCGTCGGCAAGCCGCTCTTATACCGCTACTTCGGCGACCTGCAGGGGCTGGTGCAAGCCTGGGGCAAGCGGCGTGGGTTCTGGGCAGAGGTTGCCGAGACCGGCCCGTCCAGCCACCACAAACCTGATGACCAGAGCTTCAGGCAGCAGATCGCCGACGAGCTGGTGGCCAGCGCCGAACATCTGCGCGCCCATCCGGTCACGCTGGAGTTTCTTGCCGAAGAGTTGACGGCAACATCTGACCTCTCGGCCGCCTTTGCCGCAGCACGCGAAGACTGCCGCCGCCCCTTTCTGAAAACCATGCTGGGCGATCGACGCTATCTCCGCCGGGACAATCACCGCGTGATCGTCATCATTCATGCCGCGCTGATCTATCTCGCCATGCGTTCACGGCGCTCACCCCATTTCATGGGGCTGCGCCTCGATACGGACGCAGGGTGGCGCGATGTGCTCAACATGGCCCGCGAACTGGCCCGGCTGCCGGAACAAGCAAGGAACTGAAACATGTCGCGTGCAGGTCTTTTCATGCGCAGGCAAACGCTGGTGTGGCTGGCAGCAGGACTGCTGACGGTGCCACTGTTGCCGGCATCTGCGCAGGTGAACAACAAGGCCTACGCCGATTACTTCCTGGTCGGGCGGTTCGGCGAAGTCTGCACCATGTGCGATGTCATGGTGCTCTGCCAGGCAGGCGCGACGCCACCCGCATACCCATCGGTTCCGGCAAACGGGAGCTTTACGCTCTACCACATACAGCCACGCACCTTCTGGTCACAGGTCGGGACGATATGGGAGTGGTTCATCGCCAATTTCAGCTCGAAGCAACTCGAGAGCGGCCACCGGCGGCCGGTGACGATATACACGGTTGACGATGGTGTATGGGCACCACCGGTGGCCGGTGAACTGCATATCGCCCTGGATCCACCTTTGCTCGCCATGTCCGACGGACGCGAGATCGAACGCATCCACCGCAGCTGGCAACAACAGCCTGCGCCCCCAGCGAAGCTCGGCTACTGCCAGCGCATACCGCTCTGGGGCGCGCTGGAGGTGATCGACAAGCACAGCAGCGAAGGGAGCGCGCCATGACCGAGGCAATCGGAATCGTGCAAAGCGTCTGGACCGCAAAGCGCTGGCGGGAGCATCCATTCCGGATGGTCGGCGTTGTGATGCATCTCTTCCTGCGCGAGCTCTACGGACTGTTCTGGATCGCCGCCGGGGTGAACAAGCTCCGCAAGGACTGGCTGACCACCGATATCCTCAAGCAGATTTTCGAGGATCGTCTGACCGAGCTGCATCCGGCCAGTCTGCAGGTAATGTTCCTGCAGGACTTTGCGCTTCCGTTCTACAAACTGGTGGCCGTGTTTGTCACGGTCAGCGAACTCTATGTCGGCGTCGCGCTGCTGCTGGGTCTGACCACACGCTGGGCAGCGGCGATCGCGCTGATCAACCTGCTGGGCTTCTCGGCGGGCGGATACTACGACGCCTCGCTGATTCCGTTTTTTGCACTCAGCATCATGATGATGAGCTGGCCCTCGGGACGCTGGCTGGGGCTCGATGGCCGGCTGTCACGCCGGTATCCAGGCTCACGCTGGTTCTGATCAGCACTACTCCAGATGACCGAGCCCCTCAACTGAGGCATGCCCATCGACAGTACGCGCAGGCTGCTGGCTATCGGGCCGGTTCACGGCCAGCAGGCCGCATAAGCGCTCAAATAAATCCGGCACAATTTCCTTGACGGTGCCACCCGGCACCCTATGATTGCGGCATCTGTCACCCCCCCGGAGCATCCCGTGACCTATTGCGTTGCCATCACTGTCGACCGGGGCTTGGTGTTCGCATCCGACTCACGCACCAATGCCGGTGTGGACCAGGTGTCCACCTTCAGCAAGATGCACACGCTGGTCGCTGAAAGCGACCGGATGATCACGCTGCTGTCATCGGGCAATCTGGCAACGACCCAGGCTGTGGTTCGACAGCTGCGTCGCGACATGGAAAACAACGCGCGGCACAACCTGCTCAACATCAAGTATCTTGCCGAAGCAGCGGAGTATGTCGGCGAGCTGAATCGTGAACAGCGAGCAAAGCACTGCAGCAGCACCAACGGAAACTTCAATCCTGAAGCAAGCTTCATACTGGGCGGACAGCTCGTCGGACGCGAACCGCAGATCTATCTCGTTTATCCGGAAGGCAACCACATCCGCGCCTCGGCAGAAACACCCTACCTGCAAATCGGCGAGGTCAAGTACGGCAAACCAATCCTCGACCGCATCATTCACGCTGACCTGCCGCTGCAGGATGCAGCACGCTGCGCGCTGGTATCGATGGACTCCACCATGCGCAGCAACGTCACGGTCGGCCCGCCGATCGAGGTACTCGTCTACAACACCGGGGGCTATGCCAGTTTCAGCCGGCTGATGCTGCAGGAAGATGACGATTACCTGCGCGCTCTGCGTCGTGGCTGGGATTCAAGCCTGAAGCGTGCCTTTGAAAGCCTGCCCGGACTACCGGTGCCGGCTACGCCGCGGATACGACTGGTCGACAAGTAAACAGCAACAGCGTGTTCAGGCCGCTGCCACCGGCCTGAACCAGGTCGTGGCGACTGCCTCATGTAACTCGGCAAGCTCCGCCTGCAGCTGATCCACCAACGCGCGAACCTCATCGATGCTCATCCGCCCCGGCCGCACACGATCCAGCTCTGCGCCAAGTCTTGCAACTACTGTGGTCGCCTGCTCCGGGTGCGGCAAGCCGGCGAAGGCGCTCCGCAGTTCATCGCTGCAGTAACGGATCGCGCGGGGGAACTCGCGATCCTTCAGCAGGTAGCGCAATACATCGGCGCTCTCTACACGCCGGCGCACGTACTGACGATACATCTGATAGCCGCTGAGGCTGCGCAAAACCGCCGCCCACAGGGTGGTATCAAACTCGGCAAGCTCTTCCTGCCCGGTCAGTAGCAGCGCGGCGGCCACATCGACGACGCGCGTCGTCATGTCAGCGCGCTCGATGAAGCGGCCGATACGCACGAACTGGTACGCGGGGCCATGGCTCATCGTTCCCTGCAGCAGGCCTGCAATCTGCTGGCACTGGGCAACGATGTCAGCGAGTACAGCATCGCGATGGCGCTGGCCCAGCACGCGCGGCAACTTTTCCGCCGCGTAGAGGTGCAGCTCATTCACCGCACGCCAGGCCTCCGTGGGCAGAATGTCACGGGTGGTTCGTGCGTTCTCACGCGCGGTACTGATTACGGACAACACCGAGCTCGGATTTCCCGTATCGGCGAGCAACATGCCGAGCACCGCACGGTCGGGCAGCGGACGGGCACCGCGCCGCGGACGGGCCGGCTCGGCACCCATCACCTGGCTGACGTTACGCCAGCCCACACCGGTACTCTTCGGCAGGTCGAGCAGCAGATCGCCATACACGCTGACCAGCCTGGCTGCATCTTCGGCCCGCTCGAGGTAGCGAACCATCCAGTAAACGCGTTCGGCAACTTTTGACAGCATGGCTCAGCCCACCACCCAGGTATCTTTGCTGCCGCCACCCTGCGACGAGTTCACCACCAGCGATCCGCGACGCAGCGCCACGCGCGTCAGTCCGCCCGGCGTCACGTACATGTCGCGCCCCTGCAGGACGAAGGGCCGCAGGTCCACATGCCTTGCTTCCAGCCCCCCGTCGATCAGCGTCGGCACCGTCGACAGGTTGATCACCGGCTGGGCCACGTAATTGCGCGGATCGGCTTTCAGCTTTGCGCGGAACGCCTCGCGCTCCTTGCGACTTGCGTGCGGGCCGATCAGCATGCCGTAACCGCCGGACTCGTTGGCCGGCTTTACCACCAGATCGGCAAGGTTCGCGAGCACGTACTTCAGGCTCTTGGGTTCCGCACAGAGATGGGTCGGTACGTTCGGCAGCAGCGGTTCTTCACCGAGATAGAAGCGGATCATCTCCGGCACGTAGGCATACACCACCTTGTCGTCGGCTACACCGGTGCCGGGCGCATTCGCCAGCGCAACCTTGCCAGCCCGCCAGGCCCGCAGCAGGCCCGGCACACCGAGCGTGGAATCGGGGCGCAACGCCTCGGGATCGAGATACTCGGCATTGACCCGCGTATAGATCACATCAACCCGCGTCAGGCCGGAAATACTGCGCATGTATACGCAGTCATCCTTGCCGACCACCAGGTCGCTGCCTTCAACCAGTTCGGCGCCCATGCGTTGCGCCAGGTAAGCGTGCTCGAAATAGGCGGAGTTGTAGATGCCGGGCGTCAGCACCACGACTTCCGGGTCATCACCAGGGCGCGGTGATAGTGATGAGAGCATGTCAAAGAGTGCCGATGGGTAGCCATCCACCGGGCGTATGGCCTGATTGGCGAACAGCTCCGGGAACACGCGCTTGGTGACGATGCGGTTCTCCAGCATGTACGACACACCGGATGGCACGCGCAGATTGTCTTCGAGCACATAAATTGTGCCATCGGCATCGCGGATCAGATCGCTGCCGCATATATGCGCCCAGACGCCGTGCGCTGGCTTCACACCCATGCATGCCTTGAGGTAGTTCTTCGAACTGTCCAGTATCGCCTTTGGAAACCGGCGACTGCGCACAATCTCACGCTTGTGGTAGACGTCGTCGATGAAGCAGTTCAGGGCACGCAGCCGCTGCTTCAGGCCTGCTTCGGTATGCTTCCATTCCTTTGCAGGCATCGTGCGCGGAATGATGTCGAAGGGCCAGGCCCGGTCGATATTCTGCCCTTCGGAATAGACGGTAAAGGTGATGCCCATCTCGACAATGGCGCGCTCTGACGCCTCCTGACGGGTCTTCAGCTGACGCGCAGTCAGCGATGAGAGATACCTGGCCAGCTTGCTGCCACAGGGGCGCGGCTCACCTGGCGCGGCGATCAGTTCATCGTAGGCAGAACCGGGATCGTAGGATGACCAATTGATTTTCATTTGGCGTCAACCTTCAGGGTACCGGAACGTACATGCAGATCGCGCTGCGGAAACGGGATTTCAATATTGCGGGCGGCAAGTTCATCATCGAGCGCCCAGTATATCTTTGCCTGCGTCGCAGAGGGGCGCTTCAGCCGCTCGTAGTCCAGCCAGATCAGCAATTCAAAGTTGAGGCTGCTATCGCCGAAGCCGACCAGCCACACCTCGGTAGCACGCTGGGGATCGTTCCGGGTCACGCCAGGTACAAGCGCAGCAGCGGCGAGACCGGCTTCACGCACCAGTGCCTTGTCTGAGCCATAGGCTACGCCGAAAGGGATGCGCAGCCGGCGACTGAACTCATCGTAGGTCCAGTTGGTGACCCGCCCGTTCACGAACTCGGAGTTCGGCACGAGGATATCGACGAGATCATTGGTCATGATGCGCGTACAGCGCAGCGACACCTCCATGACCTGCCCACGGACGCCAGACTCGAGTTCGACGAAATCACCGATCTTCAGGCTGCGATCGACCAGCAGAATCACACCGGAGATGAAATTGCTGACGACGTTCTGCAAGCCAAAGCCGATACCGACGCCGAGTGCACCACCGATCAGCGCAAAGCTGGAAAGATCGAGACCCAGCGACTGCAGCCCTACTGTCAAGGCGAGCGCCCAGACTATGTAGCGCGTCAGGCGGGCAACCGTATAGGCAACCGGAAATTCATCACCACCGGCCGAGCGGTTCGCCACAACTCGCCGGACGGCATACTCGGTCCAGCGGGCGAACCACCATGCAAGCGCTGCGATAAGCAGCAGACCGAGAACCCCGGTAACAGTGATGCGCGCACCACCGAGCGTTAGCCCCAGCCCGGATATCAGCGTCCAGAACGAGCTGAGCGCCTGCCAGGATTCATCAAAGATCACGCGCAGTTCTTCCATGGGGTCGTTACCTTCTGCGGCATGGCGTACCGTGCCGAGTGTACCCCGCCCTATGTCAGATGACCGATCGCTTCGACTGAGGCATGTCCGTCGATCGTGCGCGCAGGCCGCTGGCTGTCCGGGCGATTTACCGCAAGGATGCCGCGAATACCGTAGCTGCGGGCAGCGTCGAGTACTGGCGTGCTGTCGTCGATGAACAGGGTCTGTTGTGGATCAAATCCCAGCCGCTCCTGTGCAAAGGACCAGAACCCCGCCCCCTCCTTGGGTGCACCGAACTCATGCGAGGACACGAAGGTATCGATGTAGCGGCCCAGCCCGGCAACGCTCTTCTTCATGTTCAGGGCATCGCCGTGTGCATTGGTGACCACCGCCACATGCTTGCCACTGGCATGCAGTCGAGCGAGAAATTCCCTGGCACCGGGCAGGAAACACACCCGATGACTGCTGGCATCCTTCAGCGCACGCAGGTCCAGCGAAAGTTCAGCCGACCAGTAGTCCAGGCAGTACCACTCGAGCCGGCCCTGCATGCTGGCAAAGCGCGCAAATAAATCCGGCACAATTTCTTCCGGCGTGGAACCACGATTGCGTGCCAGACAGCGCGGCACCAGTTCCCGCCAGAAATAGTTGTCATAGGCGAGATCGAGGATCGTGCCATCCATATCGAGCAGGATCGTGTCGAAGCTTCGCCAGTCATGCATGCGGATATTCCGGCAGATATCGGCCAGAGGGTTGCCCCAGCCAGATCGGGATTGTACCGTCCGCGCCCATGACAACAGAACTGCACAGCCTGCTGCCCCGCGTTCAGGCCATCGCACAGGCCGCTGGCCGTGAAATCAGCCGGATCTACGCCACCGCCTTTGCCGTGGAAACCAAGGCCGACAACTCGCCGCTGACCGCTGCAGACCGGGCGGCACACGACAGCATCGCTGCGGCACTGGCAAAGCTCACACCCGGCGTTCCGCTCTGGTCCGAAGAGTCCGCCACGATCCCCTGGGAAACGCGCCGGCACTGGAACGAGTTCTGGCTGGTGGATCCGCTGGATGGCACGCGCGAATTCATCAAGCGCAACGGCGAATTCACGGTAAACATCGCGCTGGTTCGTGATCACAGAGCCGTGCTCGGCGTCGTGCATGCACCGGTCTTGGGGCGCGATTACTGCGGCTATACCGGCGGTCCGGCGCTGCGCGTGGACCCCGATCAACAAGCTCGCACAATCCGGGTACGTCAGCCGGCCAGCCCACCGGTGCGTGTGGCCGGCAGCCGCTCGCACCGTGGAGCCAGCCTCGACAGCTTTCTGCAGCAGCTGGGCGCACATGAATTTGTACCGATGGGCAGCTCGCTGAAATTCTGCCTGGTGGCCGAGGGTGCTGCAGATGTCTATCCGCGACTCGGGCCAACTTCTGAATGGGATACCGCAGCCGCTCAGGCTGTTGTCGAGGCCGCGGGCGGGCAGCTGGTAGACCTCACCGGGCAACCCCTGCGTTACAACACCCGACCGGAAGTGCTGAATCCGCATTTTCTCGCCAGCGGCGATCCAGACCGCGACTGGCTGGCCTTGCTCCACTCCCGATAGCTGCACTGCGACTGCTAGACTGGCAGTCGCAATGAGCGATCACGGCAACATCAATACGAATCTCTTCAGCGGCCTGTCGCAGCTCAAGGAGCTGCGCGTCGCGCATCGCGATCTGGACGCCGCGATTACGGCACTCGATCGGCTGGCCGGCGAGGACCAGCTGCGTATCCGCCGCCTGAAAAAAGAAAAGCTGCGCCTCAAAGATCTCATCACGCGACTGGAAAGCGCGTTGATTCCCGACCTCAACGCCTGAGGTCCGCAGGCCGCCAGGCCGCAGCAGCGCTTGGATCCAGCCACCACCGTCGGCAAAACTTACAAAAACAGACTGGTTTTAACCATATGTTTTTCAACGACTTTACCCAGCTGGCGTGACGTCGTTCACCTGAGCCACGGAAGTCTGGTGTCGCCCTGCTATACAAATCGACTCGGCAGCGGTCAGCAGCCGCCTTCGCCCTATAGCCGAACCATCGGCCGGACTCCGGTTTCGTGTGACGACGGTCACAGGAAAGGGGTCATTTTCCGGATTCTGTAAAGCCGCCGAGCATTCTGCGCAAGGCTGGCACGTTTGCTGCAATTACTTCAGCGAGGATCCCGCTGAACAGTCAACCGAGATAGCACAGCAGCCCACACCCCAAAAACCCAAGCCCAAGCCCAAACCCAATGACCGAACAGCAACCTCGTAAATAAGAAGAAGAAAAACAAAAACAATAAAAAACGACCAAGCACCATCCCAAGCCCAATCTTGCCGCCCCTTGCCCAGGGGCGGTTTTTTTTGGGTATCAGGAATAGCGCCCGGATAGAATGCGGCGGCATGCACCCCCTGATCTATCACAATCCTGGCTGCGGCACTTCGCGCAACACCCTGGCGATGATCGTGGCCTCAGGCGAGATTCCCGAAGTCATCGAATATCTCAAGACGCCGCCCAGCCGTGAGCGGTTGATGGAGTTGTTGTCGATGATGAAGATCGCTCCGCGCGATCTCCTGCGGCGCAAAGGCACACCGTACGATGAACTGGAGCTCGACGATCCAGCATTGAGCGATGATCAACTGATCGACGCCATGATGGCGCACCCGATCCTGATCAATCGGCCGATCGTCGTGACCGACAAGGGTGCCCGCCTGTGCCGGCCTTCCGAGCTTGTGCTCGATCTGCTCGAACATCCTGTCGAACACTTCAGCAAAGAGGACGGCGAAGTGATTCACCATCCGGGAGCAGGACGATAGTCCGGCAGACCACTCGCCCGGAGTCATCTGCCCCGGGCACCTCGGAAGCCATGGGGCTATTCGAGCGTTTGCTCTCCGTCTGGGTCGCCCTGGCCATAGTGGCAGGCGTGCTGCTGGGGCAGTTCGCCCCGGCCATACCCGCGGCACTGTCGCGCTTTGAATATGCCAGCGTATCGATCCCGGTTGCGGTGCTGATCTGGGCGATGATTTTTCCCATGATGGTGCAGATCGATTTCACCTCGGTCCTCGGCGTACGCCGCCAACCCAAGGGGCTGGTCATCACCACCGCGGTGAACTGGCTGATCAAGCCCTTCACCATGTTCGCGATCGCCTGGTTCTTCCTGACCGTGGTGTTCGCGCCGCTGATCTCTGCGGAACGGGCTGGCGAATATCTGGCCGGAGCCATCCTTCTGGGGGCTGCGCCCTGTACCGCCATGGTCTTCGTGTGGAGCTACCTCACCCGCGGTGACGCGGCTTATACACTGGTCCAGGTCGCACTCAACGACCTGATCATGCTGTTCGCCTTCGCGCCCATCGTGGTCTTTCTGCTCGGTGTATCGAACATCCAGGTTCCCTGGGATACGGTCATTCTGTCGGTGGTGCTCTACATCGTGATTCCGCTGGGTGCCGGCTACCTGACCCGCCGAATCGCCATCAAACAGCGCGGCATCGAGTGGCTCGACAACACTTTCATGAAGCGACTGAAACCAGTCACCCCGATCGGATTGATCATCACCCTCGTGCTGCTGTTTGCCTTCCAGGGCGACGTGATCATCGCCAATCCGCTGCATATCGCGCTGATCGCCATCCCGCTGGTACTCCAGACCATCCTGATCTTCTTCGTCGCCTACGGCTGGGCCTGGGCATGGAAGGTGCCCCATAACATCGCGGCACCTGCCGGCATGATCGGTGCCAGCAACTTCTTTGAACTGGCCGTTGCGGTTGCCATTTCGCTGTTTGGCCTGCAGTCCGGCGCGGCGCTGGCAACGGTCGTAGGCGTGCTGGTGGAGGTGCCGATCATGCTGGCGCTGGTGCGCATCGCCAACGCTACCCGTGACTACTTCCCGGTTGCCCAGGACTGAGCCATGGCCATCATTCCGCCTCTGGTTGCGGATCTCCGTGCCCAGCGTGTACTTGTGGTAGCGGGGAAACCACTAAAAAGACCAAAGCACCTAGGCGGTCCCGGTCAGCATCTTCCGCCGTACCAGCCCCATTACACCCAGTGCCGAACCGAACAGCCACACCGCTCCAGGCACCGGAACCAACGCATCGCCGGGGCTCACGGCCCACGCGTAGAACGCATTCGTCTTAGTGCTGCCGCCCTGGCTGCCGGGGCTGAAGCCGAAGCTCCACGCGCCACCGGCATTGGGCGCGTAGGTAGTGCCCGACCAGTAGTTGCCGGGCTGGAGATTGGAGAAAGGGCCGTCGTTGGTCAGGCCCCAGCCGGCTTGGGGGCAGCTGCCGCCCGTCGTGCAGTACGCCACGTTGCCCAGCGTGCTGTAAAACATGTGCGCCATCTCGCTGGTGCTGAGATCCACGTTGTAGCCGCAGTCCGTGCCGGTGTAAGCATTGTTACAACCGGCAGTGCCCGTGTCGATGATCGTCGGTAGACGCCAGGTGCTGGTGCCGAGATAGTTCGCCGTGTTCATTGCACCGATCCACTCGTTCGCCTTCGCCCAAGTCATCTGACCGTTGGCGTTGATACCGGTCACACCAAAATCGTTGGTGTCGGCCAGGTTGGCGTTGGTCAGCCAAGTGATGTCCAGTACATCGTCGTAATAGGCCTGACCGCCAGCGCGGCTCAGCAAGGCCGCGTTCGCGGAGCCAAAGGCCAGCAGCAGCAGAAGCCCGCTCAACGTGCGTTTCATCGTCACTCCCCCAGATCGCGCTACAGGCGCGTTGTTGCTTGTTGGTGCCGGCTCTGCGGCCGCAGTTGCAGCCGAAGCTACCCCCCCCCGACCTGCCGTCAATCACCCAAAAGGATGAGACGGGACGGGCCTTTACATAAGGGTGGGAGCGCCTTCAGGCGCGATTCGGGGGTGGCGGTGCCGGGTTTGGCCTATTTGGCTTATTTGGCGTGGCAGTGCCTGCCCCCCACATTTCCGCTCATTCGCACCACAAACACGGCTCGCCATCCACAACGCTGAAGGACATGATCAGCCCTCATCCGGCAACCGGTTCCGGCTGTGATCAGGCACTCCGTGGACTATTTGTATTCGCTGTATGATGCCCTCGTGACGATCAACGTCCCGCCTAACAAGGCGCGGGCGGTAGTCGATGCGATGGAGCGCGACATGAGCACCACACTCGCCACCAAGTCGGACCTGGACCTGCTGCGCGTGGAGCTTCGCCAGGAGCTCACACTGGTGCGAAAGGATCAGGAAAGCCTGGCCACGACTTTCCACAAAGACCTGGAACTTCTATCCACGCGGATGACCGTGCGGCTCGGGTCGATGCTGATGCTGGGCCTGGGGCTGCTCTTCGCGGCGCTGAAGCTCAGCTGACCCGCACCGGGTTTGGTTTATTTGCGCATGCGCTGGCTGGTCGCAGACATCGGTGGAACCAACACCCGTTGCGCGGTAGCGAGCCCGGGCGGCGTTCTGCAGCACATTGAAAGTTTCCGCAACCGGGATTTCCCGGGGCTCGACCGGCTGCTCGGCGCTTACCTCGGCATGCTGCCACCCGCCGAGCGGCCAGCCGAAGCCGTGCTGGCCATCGCGGCACCGATCCACGGCGATGAAGTCCGGATGATCAACATCAACTGGAGCTTCTCGGTCAGCGAGCTGGCGCGCGCGCTGTCCTTACGCCGAGTTACCCCGCTCAACGATTTCGCGGCGCAGGCCTATGCCTTGCCGGTACTCGGTCCGGCCGACCTGCTGCAGATTGGCGGCGGCACGGAAGTGGCTGGTGCGCCCAAGGTAGTGCTCGGTCCGGGTACGGGGCTTGGCGCGGCCGGCCTGGTGCAGATCGGCGGGCGCTGGCATGCCATCACCGGCGAAGGCGGCCACGTCACGATGGCGCCCAGCGATGAGCGCGAGGCGCGCGTTATCGCACTGGGCCGCGAGCGTTTCGGTCACTGCTCTGCCGAACGACTGATCTCGGGTGCCGGCCTCGCCTTTCTGTATATGGCGCTGCATGGCGGTGAGCAACTGACGCCGGATGAAGTCGGTGCACGTATAGCCAGCGGCGAGACGAATGCGCTCGAGGCCCTGGAGGTGTTCTTCCAGTTGCTTGCCACCGCAGCGAGCAATCTCGCGCTGACCTTTGCCGCTTTCGGTGGCGTCTATATCGGTGGTGGCGTGACGCCGCGATATCTTCCGCAGTTGAAAACTTCGGGCTTCCGCGCACGCTTCGAGGACAAGGGGCGCTACCGCGAGTTTCTCGCCGGCATTCCCACCCGGGTCATCACTGCCGATCAGCCCGCGCTGCGCGGACTTGCCGCATACGCCGAAGCCGACAGCCAACGCTAGTCGCCCGGCGTATCCCGGGGAATGTCCGGCATCGGCCCCCACAGCAACTCATCGAGACGCGGCACCCAGCGGTAGACGCGCATATCCACCCGGCCGGCATCGACGACGATGCCCTCGGCACGCAGCCGGCTGATCTGGGTACGGTAGCCGGGGCTGGAAGCCGGTATGGCGATACGACCGTTCACTGCAATCACGCGATGCCACGGCAAACCCAACTCTGCCGGCGCGCGACCCAGTGCACGGGCGACCTGGCGCGCACCGCGTGGCAGTCCGGCAAGTTCGCCGATCTGCCCGTAGCTGGCAACGCGCCCGGACGGAATGGCTGCAATCACACGCCAGATCGAATGCATCCGGGATTGGGGCCCGGCAGCTGGCCGGCGCAGCGACATCGTGCCTTCAGGCCAGCCGCTTCTGCATGGTATCGGTGGCGCCCGGTGAGCCCGGCAGTTTTGCGATGATGGGTTTGGTATCCGGCCGTACGCCGCGCCACAGATAAAAGGACTCCGCAGCCTGCTCCACCAGCATGCCCCAGCCCTGGCTGATGCGACCGGCACCATGCTCCCTGGCCCAACTCACGAACGGCGTGTCATGCATCGCATAGGACAGGTCGTAGCACAGCGTTTCCGGCCCGACTATCGAGGGTGGAAATGGCGGCACCCCGCCGCGCAGGCCGGCTGAAGTGGCGTTGATGACCAGATCAAAACTCTGCCCGCCGAGTTCCTGGAACTGACAGGCGAGGATCCGGCCCAGCAGGCGGAAGTCCCGCGCCAGATCGCGCGCCTTTTCAGGCGTCCGGTTGGCGATGACGATATCGCGCGGCTTCGTTTCAAAAAGCGCGGGAACGATGCCGCGCGTGGCGCCGCCAGCGCCGAGTATCAGTATCCGGGTGCCCGCCAGCCGCATGCGCAGGTTCTGGCGCAGATCATTGATCAGGCCCGCACCATCGGTGTTGTCTCCTTCGATCGCGCCATCGGCATGTGCGATCAGGGTATTCACGGCACCAGCCAGTTCCGCACGTGAGCTCAGCCTGGACGCCAGCCGGGTAACCGCGGTCTTGTGGGGCACCGTGACATTCAGGCCACGTACACCCTCGGCAAACAGCTGCCGGACCTGCTCGATCAGGACTTCAGGAGCAATGTCCCAGGCCTCGTACGAGATGTCCTGCCCGGTCGCTTCGGCAAACAGCCGGTGAATCACCGGCGACTTGCTGTGTGCAATCGGATGGCCGATTACGCCGTAACGGTCGGTCATGTTCCTGCTCCCCCTTCAGCCCCTGCCACCGATAATGGCCGGTAGTTTGCTATCTTTTTCCATAATGCAGCCCCCGGAGCGGGGGATCAACAACCTGAACGGGGAAGCACGATGACCGGCATGCCCAGCTTTGACGCCTATTCCCCGCGCGAAATTGCCCAACGGGTACATGAAGCCTGCCTGCTCAAGGCACGCCTGTCGTTCCTGCAACTCGCGATGCTCGGCATGCTCGCGGGCGCCTTCATCGGCTTGGGTGCGCTTTACTACGTGATCGTGGTGAGCGACCCGCAGCTGGGCTTTGCCCTGCAGCGGGTACTGGGCGGTGTGGTGTTCTCGCTGGGGCTGCTGCTGGTGGTGGTCGCCGGCGCAGAACTTTTCACCGGCAACAACCTTCTGGCCATGGGCTGGGCCGATGGCGGTATCTCCACGCGGGATGTGCTCTACAACTGGGTGGTGGTGTGCACGGCCAACTTCGTCGGCGCTGTTGGTCTGGCACTGCTGGTATTTCTGTCCGGACATGCCGACATGAACGATGGCGCCATCGGCAAAGCCTATCTGCAGATCGCTGCAACCAAGTCAGCGCTCTCCTTCCAGGCGGCGTTCTTCCGTGGCGTACTGTGCAATGTGCTGGTCTGTCTGGCGGTCTGGATGGCACTGGCCGGGCACAGCGTGACGGACAAGTTCTTCGCCATCGTGCTGCCGATCTCGGCCTTCGTCGCCGCCGGCTTCGAGCACTCCATCGCCAACATGTATTTGCTGCCACTGGCGATGATGCTGCAGGCCTCTGCCGGCCAGGCCGTCGACATCGCCGCACTGTGGCGCAATCTGGTACCGGTGATCGCCGGCAATCTTGTGGGCGGCAGCGTGCTGGTCGCGCTCGTGTACTACGTGATCTACCGGCGTGCAGCGTCTGCACAGGTCGGATCAGAGTCAGACCGCGCTCCGTAATCCGAGGTGCTCTGCCCGACCTGCGGTCAAACAGCGGCGGGCCAGATAAAATGCTGTCGATTTAGTCGCTATGCTTGAGACCACTCACGCAAGAAGCTGGAGCACGAGCAATGACAGACAAACCGGTTGATCTGGGCCAGATTCGCGGCGACTGGGATTTTCATTCCCGCTACGCCGCCAACGCCATGGAGCAGACCCTCAAGCGGGCCAACAAGTTGTGGCGCAGCCTGAAGCGGGCTGCACCAGCGGCCGGCCAGGTTCCGGTCAGCGGCCCGGTCATGGATGAATTCATCGAGGCCTGCCGGCAAACGCGCGCGCTGTGCGACGATTTTCCGCTGCTCGAAGAGGCCCGCCCGCTGAAGCGAAAGAAAGCGGCCAGCAAGAAGCGCAAGCCGAGCCGCAAGGCACGCTAGTAACAGCAGGGCGAAGGGAGAACGACAATGCGTCCTCATGTAGAACTGATTCAGGAAGCCGACCTCGTCTGGCACCCGGCGGAACTCACCCGCGGCAGCGGCAAGGCCCGCCAGCGAAACCTCTCCTACGATGAAGAGAACGGCGGCGCCTCCACCCGCGTGGTCTTCGAATCGGCCTGGAGTCGGCCGGCCGGCTACCATCACGGCGACGTCGAGTGGTACGTGATGTCGGGGCAAGTGAAGCTCGGTACGCGCATGCTCGGCAAGGGCGCCTACTTTCGCGCACCAGCCGGTCTGTGCATACCGGCCATACAGGTTGCCGCCGGTACCGATGTGCTGATCTTCCGTGAGTTCGGCGACTGGGGATTCTCAGTCTCGGCAAAGAATCGCAGCCGCTTCGTCGCACGCGGCGGGAACACCGCTTCCGACGAACAGGGCGAACTGGTCATCTCCGACACCAACCGCATGGAATGGATGCCCAATGCCTACGAAGGCGATACGCAGCGCTTTCTGAAGCTCAAGCTGCTGTATCACGATCCCGCGCCGCCGGGACAGAACAACAAGGGCTTTGTCACGATGCTGGCCTGGGCGCCGCCCGGCTGGTCGGACGACCGCATGGTGCATCACCCGGTATTCGAAGAGGCTTACAGCCTCGACGGTCACCTGGTCTACAACTTTGGCACGCTCGACGCCGGCACCTATTTCTTCAGGCCCGCGCGCGTCAAGCACGGCCACTTCGTGGCAGGCGAAGAGCGCGGCTGGACCGGCTTCTTCCGGCTCGACGGCACACTGCTCAACTGGATCACGGTCAACGAACGCGTCATCGTCGAAGGCGATGCGATCAACTACGACCCGAAATCGAAGTACGAGGCTCCGGTGATTGCCGGCATTCCGGTTCGGTCACGCTCGACCGGAGAGTGGGACTTCGACGGCCAATAGGGGTCATCGCCATGAAACAGCACAAGCGCGGTTGGCTAAACTTCACTGGTTACTGGCCGCTGCTTGCTGCAACCATCAGCATGGCCATACCGCTTCCGGTGATCGCGCAGGAGGACCATTCGCAGCATGCCGTCAGCGATGAGCATGCAGGTCACGATACGGGACGTGATGAACTCGGGCGGCGGCTCTATGGCATGAAGCACCAGATGTCGCCCGAACTGACTGCCGAGCTGCGGCAAAAGATCCCGCTGTTCGCAAAATACACCGACGCCCAGATGAACCTCTCCATGGAGCAGATGGGCGCCGACTACAGCTGGTACATCAGCCCCGCTGATCTGCGTGCCGACCAGGGCGTACTGATCCTGTTGCACGGTTTTCGCGAACAGGGCGACAAGCTGTTCCGGGAACGGGTACAGCCCATCGGCGATGTCTTGCCCACCACGCTGGGCGTCGGCATGGCGATGATGATGTCCGAGCACATACAGATGGGGCTTGACGATCTGCAGGCCGCCGGCGCGAAGGAGATCGTGGTGGTGCCGATCGTGTCCTCCACCCACGACGAAATGTACCGGCAGTGGGAGTACGTGCTCGGCCGCCGCACAGAGGCTTCATATGCCACGGTCGGTCAGGTCAAAAGCGATGCCGTTCTGCATCTGGTCCCGCCGCCGGGCACTGATCCGCTGATCGCCGAAATCCTGCTCGACCATGCTCTGGAAATCAGCACAGATCCGGAAAACGAAGTGCTGATCATCGCCTCGCATGGGCCGGCAGGCGCGGCAGACAATATGCAGACGCTGAGGAACCTGGAAACCCTGGCGAAGTATGTGAAAGAAGACGGCGGCTTCGCAGCGGTGCGGGCCAGCACGCTTCAGGATGACGCCCTCCCGGAAGTGCGCGCCGCCAACGTAGAGAAGCTGCGGGCCATGGTGGAAAGCGCCACGAAGGACGGCAAGAAGGTACTGGTCGTGACCAATCTGGTCGGCGCACGGACCATTCAGGCTAAACTCCGCCGCGATCTCAAAGGCTTGGACTACGCATTCAACGCCAAGGGCATCGTGCAGCACGACAACTTCATCAAGTGGATCAGCGAAAGCGTCCACTCCGCACTGGAAGAATCAGCCTACAAACCGGTCTCAGCCACGCCCTGAAAGCCGGCGCTGCTGCCGGGATTATTCCGGAGGCATCATGCGCATCGACGTCATTCTCGAGGCCAACAATCCGCCTGAAACGGTACTGAAGCTCGGTCGGCTGGCCGAGGAACAGGGCCTTGGTGGCGTCTGGGTGTCGAACATGAACGACGCCCGCGATCCCTTCATCAACTTCGTGCCGCTGGCGATGCAGACCGAACGTATCCACTGCGGAGCCGGGGCTGTTGCCCGCTCAGCCCTGCAGGCTGAGCGTGATCTGCTCGCAGTACTGGTCCATGTTTTCAGGTATGTCGGCCGGGCAGATGCCGCACTGCTGATTGCCGGGCACAGCGAAATCCATGAACTTCGGGTACGCCAGATCGAGCTGCGCCATGATCCGGACGAATTCCTCCAGCGATTTTCCGCCACCGATGCGCGGATTGCGGGTCTTTTCCTGGCCGATGCTGGATACGCGCCGTCCCTGGTAATCGTGGCCCGGATAGACCAGCACCTCGTCAGGCAGGGAGAAGAGCTTGCCGGTGATCGTGCGGTACAGCGTTGCGGCATCGCCGTTCTGGAAGTCGGTACGACCACAGCCGTCGATCAGCAGGGCATCGCCGGTGAATACGCGATCATGCAGCCGGTAAGCGAAATGGTTGTCGGTATGGCCGGGCGTGTGCAACGGCAGGATCGTGATACTGCCAACGGCGAGCGGCCTGGCCTCATCTACAGCAACATCGACACACGGCAGGCAGTCCGGCGCCGGACCGGCGATACGGCTGCCGGTTTCCTGCCTGAGGCGGCTGGCCGCGGTCAGATGGTCTGCATGGATATGCGTATCGAGGGTACAGGCAAGCCGGAGCTCCAGACGGTTGAGCTCGGCAAGATCGCGCTGCCAGGCTGGCAACACCGGATCGATCAGCACTGCAAGACCGGTTTCTTCGCAGCCGAGCAGATAGGTCCAGGTACTTGAGACCGGCTCGAACAGTTGCCTGAAGATCATTGCGGAATCACCCTCTGGAGATCAGCGGGCACCGGCGGGAGCAGATGCGACACTACTCAGTCCTTTCAGAAATTTCCGATCCGCCATACCGTAGCCTCCGCTCGGGAATAGCTTGCCCTACGAGACCATGGTCCTCAAATGCACTCCGTAGTGCCGCGGTCGCGGGCGGGGTTGCGGCTTAAGTTAAATTGATTGCAGAGGCCGGTGTTTATCGTCCCGCAGCTGTTGCCGCTTGTCGGGGGCCGGGCGTAGTATCGATCCAAACAATAATCGGGCCCAGATCCGTAATTCAGTACCGGGGGGAGTCACGATGAACATCGCCAACCCGTCGCACCGATGGTCAATTGCATCCGCACACGGCCTGCTGCTGACGCTGCTGCTCGCCGCACCAACCGGTGCCTCCGCCGCCGATCGGCGTTTCGACTGCACGGGCATTGCCGGCAGCCTGACCACTGCGGCCTGCTGGAGCGCCAACACGCTGCCAACCGAAGCAGACAACGCCTTTATCGGCCACTCTCTCGTGGGCTTCAACGCGACCGGCAACCTGGCCAGCGGCACGTTCCAGACGGACCTCGAATACATAGGCTACAGCCGCAACGGCACGGTGAACCAGACCGGCGGCGCCCATATCGTCGACAAGAACTTGTACATGGGCTACGACGCCGGCATCACCGGGACTTTCAATCTCCAGGGCGGTTCGCTGACCACCAACAACGACGGCTCGACCTACGCTCAGATCATCGGTCGATCCGGGACCGGGATCTTTACCCAGAGTGGCGGCACGCACAGCTCGGGTCCGTTGTATCTGGGCTACTTCGCCGGGGCTCTCGGCACCTACGCGCTCTCCGGAACCGGGGTGCTGACCTCGACGCAATATCTCACCGTCGGCTCTGCCGGTACCGGCGTGTTTACCCAGACCGGGGGCTCCAACAGCGTCCTACCCGGGACCATATCCTCACTGACCCTGGGCGCCATTGCGACGGGTCATGGCACCTACAACCTGTCGGCCGGTGACCTGTCGGCCGGCGGTGCATGGGTTGGCAACAGCGGCACCGGCATTTTTAACCAGTCCGGCGGGACCACCACGCTCAGCGGCTCCATCTATAACGGGAGCCTCTATGTTGGCGGCAACGCCAGCGGTAGCGGCACCTACAACCTCTCAGGCACCGGCGCAATCGTGACCGACAACACCATTGTTGGCCAGGCTGGCACTGGTGCTTTCGTGCAGACCGGCGGTACACACACGGTTTCCGGAAATGTGACTGTTGCCAACATCGCCGGGTCTGCGGGCATTTACGACCTTCAGGGCGGCAGCCTGACAGCGGCCCTGCTCATCAACAATGACACGGTCAACTACAGCGGCGGTACACTGAATGCCGCCATCAACAACACCGCCGACCTCAACGTCTACGGCGCCGGCACCCGCTCCTTCAGCGGGGCGGTCACCAACAACGGCACCATCGATGTGGCGACGGGCACCACGGCAGCCTTCAATGCGTTCGTCACCGGCGCAGGTAACTTCACCGGGACGGGCACGAGCGAGTTCAACGGTGGCTTCAGTCCGGGCAACAGCCCGGCCCAAGTCGACATTGCCGGCGACGTGGTCTTCGGCAGCGGTAATACTTTGCTAATGGAGCTGGCGGGACTCGCACCGGGGACTCAGTACGACGTTCTCAACATTCAGGGCGACGCGTATCTCGACGGGATTCTCGACATCGACTTCCTGGGCGGCTTCAACCCGGGCGCCGGTGACACATTTGACCTGCTCTTCGCCGAGGTGCTCCACGGCAGTTTCGGCAGCACCGTGTTGCCTGGTCTTGACGCGGGACTGGTCTGGAACCTGCAGTACCTCCTGAATCCCACCGGCACCGACACCCTGCGGCTCAGTGTGGAGGCGCAGGTCATCCCCGTGCCAGCGGCCGCTTGGCTGTTCGGCTCGGCGCTGCTGCTCGTCGGCGGTCTTCGCCGACGCTGACTTCTGCGCAGGAACGCCTTCAGGCGCGACCTCGAACGCACTCCGTAGTGCCGCGGGCGCGGGCGGGAAGGTTTTGCAAGCGCTCACCGTGTACTCACGGTAGCAGCAAAACCTTCCCGCCCGCGCCCGCGGCACTCTTAGAGCAACGCGGTTCGACCGCGCGTGTACTGCTGGCGAGGCTGACCTGACCCAGCCGGTCATTCAGGCCGGAACGTTTTAGCTTCGCTGGTCGGAGTAGTTGCGACATGCACCAGCGCGTAGCCTGAGAACACCACCTGCGGTACCGCCATGCCGATGATCTGGCCCTCCAGCGGCGTGGGCAGATCGAAGCGCTCGTCGGTGAAAGGATCAAAGACGCGCGCGATCAGATCGCCCTTGCGGATATGGTCGCCGAGCTTGCGCACCGGATAGAACACCCCGCCGTTGCCCAGCGGCACCCGCACCCAGCGCGCCTTGCTGAACACGCGCTCGGCAGGCGTTGGCGCTGTCGCCTGACCGCTGATCATGCCCAGCCCGATCATGACGTTGCGCACCCCCTGCACGCCATGCTCGATCTCGGCGGGTTCAAAGCGCAGCGGTAACCCGGCCTCGTAGATAATTGCCGGAATGCCCGCATCCATCATTTCCCGGCGCAGGCTGCCTTTGGGGCCGGCGCCACCCAGCACGACCGTGGCACCAAAGCGTCGCGCGAAATCCAGCGCCTGCGGGTTGGCCAGGTCCACGCGCACCTGCGGCAGGTTGGCGCGGTCGAAGGAACCGGTATGCAGATCGATGAGTGCGTTGCAGTGCTCACTCAGGGCGCTGAACAGGATACCGGCCATCAGCGAAGTGTTGTCGCTGCCAGCCTTGCCGGGAAATGCGCGGTTGAGATCACGGCGATCCGGCATATAGCGGCTGCCGGTACGGAAGCCGTGTGCATTGGCGGCGGGTACCGCGATGAGCGTACCGGACAGCCTGGCCGCATCGATGCCAGTGAAGCTCTCACGGGCAATTTCAAAACCGTTGCGTTCATCGCCGTGGATCAGCGCCGTCAGGCACAGCGTCGGTCCCGGGCGCGCGCCACGCGCAACGAAGACCGCCGTATCCAGAAACGAGCCCTCAAAGGTCTGGGTGTGCTGGTAGCTGAACTTGCGTTTCTGGCCCGGCGCAATTTCGCGCTCCAGCAACCGCAAGCTACCCCACGCTGATGGTGCGGTGACCGTCGCCTGAGCAGATACGTGCAGCGGGACAAGCAGGACGCCGGCCATCGCGAGCAGGGTGGATATACGCATGGACATCTCTCTGAGGGTCAGACTTGCCGTGACGTGATTGTCGGTCATGAGTGCATACTAAGGAATATATGTTCATCATCCGGCGCGTCTTCGACGACACCACCGAAACCAGTCGGCGTCTCCTCGCCCAGGCGCAGGACATCCTGCGCAAGCAGTTTCACCTGCTCAGCGAAGCGGAGATCGACAAGCTGGCCGAGCAACTGCGGGACCCGCTCAAGCATCGCTTCCGGGCCATTCTGTTCGTCGCCGAGCGTCGTGAACAGGTGGTGGGCTTCGCGCTGCTGCTGCACGCCCCGGACCTGCGCTTCTGCTATCTGGACTTCATCGCCACCGGCACTGAAGAAATGGGCCAGGGGCTCGGTGGCGCGCTGTATGAACGCGTGCGCGAGGAAGCCCTGCGCCTCAAGGCCCGCGGCATCTTCCTCGAATGCCTGCCGGATGATCCGGCCCTGAGTCCTGACCCGGTCATCCGTACGCGAATGCCGCCCGCCTGAAGTTCTACGAGCGTTACGGTGCCACACCGATACTCAATACCCGCTACGAAACACCGCTGAAGGCCGACGACACCGACCCGCCCTACCTGGTATTCGACCCCCTGGGCCAGGATGAACCGCTGGCGCGCCGCGATGCCCGGCGGATCGTGCGCGCGATTCTGGAACGCAAATATGGCGACTATTGCCCTCCGGCATACATCAAGGATGTAGTCGCCTCGATCCGCGACAACCCGGTACGCCTGCGCGAGCGCCGCTATGTAAAGACACCGACTCGCCAGACCGGGCCGCGTTCAGCACCACGCCAGCGACGCATTGCCGTGGTGATCAACGACCGGCACCAGATCCATCACGTGCGCGAGAGCGGATACGTGGAGGCCCCGGCACGGGTGCGCGTGATCCGTCGCGAACTCGGCAAGGTGGATCTGTTCGATGACCTGCGGCCGCGACGCTACAGCGAAGACTGGATCACCGCCGTACACGACCCGGGGCTGGTGGACTTCATCAAGCGGGCCAGTGCTGCGGTCAAGCCCGGGCAGTCCGTCTATCCCTATGTATTCCCGCTGCGTAACAAGGCGCGTCCGCCGCGAGAGTATCCGCTGCGGGCCGGCTACTACTGCATGGACACCTTCACGCCGATCAACGAGAACGCCTACCGGGCAGCACGCCGTGCCGTCGACTGCACCCTGACCGCAGCCGATGCCGTGCTGGACGGACATACCGCCGGTTATGCGCTGGTGCGGCCACCCGGTCATCATGCTGAACGCGAGGCCTTTGGCGGATTCTGCTACTTCAACTCTGCCGCGATTGCCGCCAACTACCTGAGTCGCTACGGCAAGGTTGCGCTGCTCGATGTGGACTACCACCACGGCAACGGCTCGCAGGACATCTTCTACAAGCGCAGCGACGTGCTGACCGTCTCCATCCACGGGCATCCCCGCGACACCTACCCCTACTTCTCCGGCTTTGAAGACGAGACCGGGCACGGCGAAGGCGAGGGATTCAACCTGAACATCCCGCTGCCGGAAAAGATCGGCGGCGAGCGCTACCGGCAGGCGCTGACGCAGGCACTCGCGCGCATCAGCCGCTTCAAGCCCGGCATGCTGGTGGTATCGCTCGGGCTGGATACCGCCCGCAACGACCCTACCGGTTCCTGGTCGCTGGGCGCAAAGGACTTTGACCAGAACGGCGCGCTGATCGGCGGCCTCGGTCTGCCGACCCTGATCGTTCAGGAAGGCGGCTACAACACGCGCACGCTGGGCGTGAATGCCAGACACTTTTTCATCGGCCTGTGGCGCGGGCTCACCGTCGTGCCAGACAGCAAAGGCAGCGACGCCACAGGATCATGAAACGGACTGCCGCTTCCACAGACGGCAAGACGCGCTGCCCCTGGTCCGAAGGCGTCAGCCCCGCCTATCTTGAGTACCACGACTGCGAGTGGGGCGTGCCGGTACACGATGACCGCAAGCAGTTTGAATTCCTGATTCTCGAAGGTGCGCAGGCCGGGCTGTCCTGGTCAACCGTGCTGCACCGCCGGGCTGGTTACCGGCGCGCCTTCGCTGACTTCGATCCACACAAGGTTGCGCGCTTCACACCGGCGCGCATCGAGAAGCTGCTGCTCGACCCCGGCATCATCCGCAACCGGCTCAAGGTCAACGCTGCGGTGAGCAATGCGCACGCATTTCTGGAACTGCAGGCAGAGTTCGGCAGCTTCGATCGCTATATCTGGGGCTTCGTGGATGGCCGGCCGGTCGATCAACCGCTGGCGCAAGCAGTCCGAGGTGCCGGCAACCAGCCCGGTCTCGGATGCGCTCAGCAAGGACATGAAGAAACGCGGCTTCCGCTTCGTCGGCAGCACGATTCTCTACGCGCACCTGCAGGCCACCGGCCTCATCAATGATCACCTGGTCAGCTGCTTCCGGCACAAGGAAGTAGGAGCGCCTTCAGGCGCGATTGATGGCCAGAAGAATCGCGGCTGAAGCCGCTCCTACAGGACGCTCCTACGCCGCCAGTGCCTGCTGCATGCTCTGGATGTCCTGCTGACTGCTGAGCATCAGATCCGTGAAGAAGCCCTTGCCGAGATTGACACTACCGAGCAGGAACTCAGCATCGGGGTGCTGCTCCAGCAGTGCCGGCTCGGCACCCAGACGGTGTTTGAGCTTGGCAGCCGACAGCAGTCGCGTCAGGGGTTCGAGTTCGGCAGAGCCGCCACTGAGCAGATAGTCCTGATTTTCCACCGCCTCGCAGATGCGAGTCGGCAATCCCCAGGATTCGAGAATGGCCTTGCCGATCACCGGCTGCCAGGTCTCGAGTATGTCACTGAACTCGGGATCTGCACGCATGGTCGGGTCTGTCTGGTGCGCATGCATGACGATGTAGAGGCGGCCGATCGAATGCAGCAGTCCGGCCAGCATGGCTTCATCGGGTTGTCGGCCGAAAGCCTGTTTGGCAACTGCATAGCAGATCGACGCCACTTCGTTGCTGGTGGACCAGATCTGTTCGAGATCAGGGCGGATCGCACCCAGGGATTCGTTGCGGCTCAACTGGCGGAGTGCAAAGGCCGTTGAAACGGTGCGCACATGATTGAAGCCGAGCCGGTTGACCGCATTGTTCAGACTTGCAACCGGGGAACCGGCCGGGTTCATGGCCGCGGAGTTTGCCATCTGCATGAGCCTGGCACTCAGCACCGGCTCGGAGCCGATGATGCTGACGATATCCTTGATGGTGGTCCGGTCGCTGATCAGCGCGATCTGCAGGCGGCGCACGACATCAGGAAATGCCGGCAGGTCGAGTTCCGGCCGGAGATTCGCTGCCAGTTGCTGAACAAACTGGAATGCCCTGGAATTGACTGTCATGCAAGCCGCTCTGTGTACCAAACCCCGCTGCAAGTATGGGCAGACGGACGCTGCAATGGCATGAACACCGTCGCGTTTTTGCGCAGCCGATTCAGGACGGCAGGGCTACCAGCAGCAGCAGGGGCAGCGTGGCAAAGGACACCAGCGTCGAGATCACGATGGCACCGGCAATCTCGTCAGGGTGCCGGTCATAGCGGGCGGCCAGCAGATAATTGAATACCGCGACCGGCATCGCGCTCTCGATGAGCACCACGCCGCGCTCGGTACCCTCAAGACCGAAAAACGACACGATACCCAGACCGACGGCCAGTCCAAGCCCCAGTCGCGCGAAGGCCAGCGCTGCAGCCACCGGCAGCTGCTTTACTGCAAAGCTGCCCAGCGCATGACCGAGCGCGACCAGCATCAGCGGAATCGCCATGCCGGCCAGCAGTTGCACCGTGTTACCCAGCCATACGGGCAATGCCGCCCCGGTAGACAGCAGCGTAACGCCCAGCACGGCCGCATAGTTGACCGGCGTGGTCAGCAGCGTGCGCCAGACCGGCTGACGTCCCTGAAACAATGGCCCGACCAGAAACTGCGCTACCGCACCGACCAGATAGAAACCGATGCCGAGGCCGAGGCCTTTGGGGCCGAAGGCAAACAGACACAGCGGCAGACCGAGATTGCCCGCATTGCCGAAAGCCACGGGGGGCAGATAACTGCGCAAGGGTTGCCCCAGCATGCGCAGAACGACGGTACCCACAGCAGCACAGATCACCAGGGCCAGCACGGCATAGCCGATCATCGACATGAACAGCGGACACATCGGCGCCGAGTCCGGCAGCGCCCTGCAGGATCAGGCAGGGAACACCCACATTCATCACGATGCCGGTGACGAACTCGCGGTCGAAGGGCAAAGCGAGTCGCGCCCAGCCATAGCCGAGCATGGCGACGATAAACACCGGGGCGAGAATCGGGATCAGCTGACTGTACATCGGGGCTGTATGCTAGCCGAAAGTGCCGCAGCGGCCCGCGCTGAGCGACAGGCCATTCAGCCCGGCCATCACGAACCTCCCGCCAGCCAGGGGCTCCGGTATGCTTGCCGGAGCCGATTGTCGGCCTGAAGGCGGCTTCTGGCAGCTCAGTGATAAATCAGTGACAACTCTGGAAGGCTGGCAGATGAAGAATAAAACCATAACAATCAATGCGTTAGACGGTCACAAGATGGGTGGCTACCTGGCCCAGCCAGAAGGCACGCCCAAAGGCGGCATCATCGTCCTGCAGGAGATTTTTGGCGTCACCAGCCACATCCGCGAGGTCGCCGACGGTTTTGCCGCGGAAGGCTATCTGGCCATCGCACCGGCCCTTTTTGACCGGCTGGAATCCGGGATCGAACTGGAATACACGGCTGTCGAGACCGGTCTCACATCTGATGCAGAAACTGAAACTCGACGAGGTAACCCACGACCTGAATGCCACGGTGGCAACCCTGCGGCGCGAACTCGCCGCGACGCCCGGAGCTGGCAGACAAGATCGGCGCGGTCGGCTACTGCTGGGGCGGCTCGATAGCCGACCTCGCCGCATGCCGTACCGACATCAATGCAGCGGTGTCCTACTACGGCCGGGCCACCGTCGGCTGGCTGAACGAACAGCCGCGCTGCCCGGTGCTCTATCACTTCGGTGCACTCGATCCGCTGATTCCGCCGGAACTCGTGCAGCAGATCACCGCCGGGCGGCCAGGCCAGACGGTGCATATCTACGCTGAGGCCGGTCATGGCTTCAACTGCGACGATCGACATGAGTTCCATGCGGCGAGTGCCGGAACTGGCGCGGCAACCGCACACTCGAATTCTTCAGACGTCACCTGGGCTGAACAGCAATCCTTAGCGGAGATCGCCAATGTCTGATCCGTTGGAACCGAAGTCTGCAACCGGCCTGGACCGCCGCCAGGTACTGTCGGCAGCCGCAGGACTGGCCGCCACGCTCGGCATCAGCGCCAGTGCGATCTCGCCGGCGTTTGCCGCCACCAAGCCACGGCGCAGCCAGCTCACCGGTCCCTTCGACAGCTTTCGCGACTACATCAGCGCACTGGATGAACGCGGACTGCTGCTGCGTGTGCCGCGTCTCGATCAGGACCAGTACGAACTGACCGCCCTCACCTACCGCCTGATCGACGAATTCGGCTGGTACGGCGCACCGGCAGTGCTGGCTGAGGAAATCAAACAGGACGGCCGCTGGATGAAAGGGCCGGTGATCACCAATCACCAGGGACACTGGGATACCGAGGCGATCATCTGGGGCAAGGAGCCGGTAGCGGGGAACGGCCCGGAAACTTATCGCCAGATGCTCAGCTCCCTCTACAAGCTGATCGAGGACGCCAAAGGCAAACTGCCACAAATTCCGACCAATCAGGTGCCGCGCGACAGGGCGCCGGTCAAGGAGATCGTGCTTCGCGGCGATCAGGTCAACCTGCTGGATTTCGCTTTCATCAAGTCCAATCCTGCGGACTCCGCGCGCTACGTGAATACCGGCGCGGTATTCACCGAAGATCCGGAACTCGGCATGAACTTCGGTACCTACCGCTGCGAGATACAGGGACCGCGGCGCATCGGCCTCAATTCGGAACCCGGACAGACGGGCTGGAAGATGTTGATGAAGAAGATCGAGCGCGGGGAAAAGACCTGCCCGGTCTCGATCGTCATTGGCCTGGATCCTATCGCCTGGTTCATCAGTTCTTCGCTGATCTCCAAGGGCGGTGCCGACGAACTCGCCATTGCCGGCGGACTGCGCGGTCGCGCCGTCGATGTCATCAAGTCTGAAACCAACGACATGCTGATTCCCGCCAACGCTGAAATGGTGATCGAAGGCGAAGTGCTGCTCGACCAGATGGCACCTGAAGGCCCGTTCGGCGAAATGTACGGCTATCTCGGCCTGCGCAAAGAGCAGAACTTCGTCATGCAGGTCAACTGCGTGAGCCTGCGAAAGAATCCGTGGATGCTGAACCAGTTCACCGGTGCGACGCGTGGTTTCTGCACCTCACCGCTGGAAGCCTTTTCTTTCTACCGACTGAAGAAGCTGATTCCGAATGCGGTCGCCTTTCACTCACCGGTGGAGTGGACCGGAATCGGTTTTCTGAGTATCGACAAGACCGCACCGGGCCAGGCACTGGAACTCGGCAAAAAACTGGTGACCATCGTGCCGATCACCAAGGCACTGATCGTGGTCGACAAGGATGTGGACATACTCAACCGCACTGAAGTCATGCAGGCCGTCGGTGCCCGCTGGCAACCGTATCCGGCGGCGGAGATCATCAAGGAAGCGCGCGGCATGCCGCTGGACCCGAGCGCACCGAAGCGGCCGATGAGCAGCAAGATCGTCATCGACGCGACCCGGCAATGGCCGGAAGAAGGCGGCCCCGAGATCTACCCGGAGCGCAACCGTGACCTGCTGAACGAGCTGGCGCCCGAGGCGAAGAAGCTGGTGGATGCGCGCTGGGATGAATACATGCGCGGCTGGAAGCGGTACTAGTCAGCCCAACCGCTCACCAGGGACAAGCCTACCGAATCCAGGATTACCAGTCACTCCGCATAAGCAGGTACCGGCCCCTTACGGCAAGCGCTGCGACGAACACCACAAGTAGTAGCGTAGTACTGCGTTCGGAAGTCAGCCCACCGCAACAAGATCGAGTGGGTGTGCCGCTACATTGCGCCGCCACTTGATCCGCACCGCCACCGCACCCAAGGCAGACCCCAGCAGCCAGAGGGTGCCTGGTATCGGCGTGGCCATGGCACCGACAATACGCACGGCATTGGTGTCGTCATAGCGGCTCAAATACCAAAAGGTGTCTGGCGGCATCCCGGCACGCGCCGCAGTGGGCCCCTCCTGCCCCACTGTGTTGCTCCACCAGGTCAGACCGGGCACACCCGGCACCAGCTGATCAAGCGAGATCGCAAGCCAATAAACGGTCCCGGGCTGCAGCAGCGTGGTTCCGCTGAAATCGACATTGAAGGTATACGTGTGCATGTCCGCCCAGTTGCTGACGACTTGGGTCACGCTCTGGACGACGGCGGCGGGGTCAGGTGCGCTGATGGAGCCGGGAGTGGCAGCGTCATGGTCGAGCAGAATTTCCACCAGGAGATTGCCGCGATCAGGAACACCCCAATTGTTGACCGGGAACTGGACGTCAGGCGACGTAACCTGCTTCCGTTACGGTAAATGGTATGGCCCGACCGGTGCACACGGACCAGATGTTGAGGCCAAAGGTTGGCGCAAACGGAGCCTCCGGGTCGAAATTCTCGAACAGGACAGTCGTTGCGCTGGCCGCCGTTGACACAAGCCACAGCAGACCTGCAGCCATAATGCCGGACGTTGATCGACGGATGAGGATCGGGATTGTCATAAGCTTGGTCCCCACACGATGGCACTGCGACATTAGCACACCGAAAACTTCCCGCACCAGCCAAGACAGGTGATATGGCGGAAAAGTCACGCCTCATCGACGACGGTATTGGACAGCACACCGATACCGTCGATCTCCACTTCCACCCGGTCACCGGCCTTCAGCCAGCGCGGTGGCTTGCGTGCAAAGCCCACACCGCTGGGCGTGCCGGTGGCGATGATGTCGCCGGGATTCAGCTGACAGAAGCCTGAGCAGTAGGCGACGATCTGCGGGACGTCAAAACACAGATCGGAGAGCGGTGCGGCCTGCACCGTTTCACCGTTGACGCGCGTACTGAGCTTCAGCGTGGAAGGATCCGGAATCTCATCGCTGTCACCAGCCACGGGCCGCAACTGCCGCTGGCCGGAAAGTTCTTGCCCGGAATGAACTGTGTGGTGTGGTTCTGCCAGTCGCGTACGGAGCCATCCAGCAGGCAGGTGTAACCGGCGACGTAGTCCAGGGCTTCGGCAGCCTTGAGATAGCGTGCCGGACGACCGATCACGACGGCAAGCTCACCCTCGTAGTCGTACTGCGTCGAGATCCGCGGGACGGTACACAGGCTGACCATGGCCAACCATGGAATCGTTGAAGCGGATAAAGACGCCCGGATAGTCCGGCGGCTTGCGGCCCATCTCATGGATGTGTTCAAGATAGTTCATGCCCACGCAAATGATGCGGCCGGGCTCAGGTATCGGCATGGCGAACTGCAGCGCGCCGGCATCCAACGGCGACGAGTCCTGCACGGCGGCCTCAAGCTCGGCGAGCGCCCCGGCGGCCAGCACCGATTTCAGGTCCGGAAAGCGCCCTTGAAACGCCGGCGGCACGGGCCGGATACCGGCTGCGGAAACCACGCCATAACCGGGCTGCTGTCTGAAAACGAAACTCGCAATGCGCATCCTGGGACTCTGCGGTGGCGTACCGGGTGGTGCAACTTTCGCTAGTATAAGGACAGGCTTGGGCCTTCTGCGATCAGTTCCTTGAACCGGTCGCCTCACGATTCCGGGGTCTGCACATGATCCAGCTTGCCGATACCAGACTGCTGCGCACCAACGCGTATGTGAACGGCAAATGGGTCGCCGCACAGGGCGGCGGCGCGCTGGAAGTGCATAACCCTGCCAACGGTGAACTGCTGGGCAGCGTGCCCGACTGCGGTGGTGCCGAAACCCGCACGGCAATCGAAGCGGCAGCAGCAGCGCTGCCGGCCTGGCGCGCACGCACGGCAGCAGAACGCGCTGCCCTGCTGCGTCGCTTGCACGCGCTGATCCTCGCCAATCAGGAAGACCTGGCGGTACTGATGACCGCCGAACAGGGCAAGCCGCTGGCCGAGGCGCGCGGTGAGATCGCCTATGCCGCAGCCTTCGTCGAATGGTTTGCCGAGGAGGCGCGGCGCGTTTACGGCGATGTGATACCGGGCCATGCGAAAGACCGGCGCATCGTGGTCATCAAGCAACCGGTGGGCGTGGTGGCCGCGATCACGCCCTGGAACTTTCCCTCCGCGATGCTGGCCCGCAAACTGGCACCGGCGCTGGCGGCCGGCTGCACCATCGTCTGCAAACCCGCACACCAGACCCCCTTCTCCGCGCTGGCACTCGCCGAACTGAGTCAGCGGGCCGGCATTCCTGCCGGCGTCATCAACGTGCTGACTGGTTCAGCGCGCGCCATCGGCGCCGAGCTCACCGGCAACCCGCTGGTGCGCAAGCTGACCTTCACCGGTTCCACTGCGGTCGGGAAAATATTGCTGGAACAGTGCGCCGCAACCGTCAAGAAGGTTTCGATGGAACTGGGCGGCAACGCGCCCTTCATCGTCTTCGATGATGCAGACCTGGATGC
Source organism: uncultured Gammaproteobacteria bacterium (assembly GCA_963698405.1). Classification (GTDB taxonomy): domain Bacteria; phylum Pseudomonadota; class Gammaproteobacteria; order Steroidobacterales; genus SHZI01. The sequence continues at coordinate 415,937 of CAVOQT010000002.1, read as the reverse complement.
AGCAGTGGCCGGTGCGATTGTCAGCAAGTACCGGAACACCGGACAGACCTGTGTCTGCGCCAATCGCTTTCTGGTGCAGGAAGGCATCTACGCCGACTTCGCGGCAAAGCTCGCCGCCGCTGTCGGCAGTGCTGCGGGTTGGCGACGGGCTCGCCGGTGAAACCGACCAGGGGCCGCTCATCGACGCACATGCCGTACAGAAAGTCAGTGAGCACATTGCCGATGCGATCGCCAAAGGCGCGCGGCTGCTGACGGGCGGCAAGGTCCATGCGCTGGGCGGCACCTTCTTTGAACCCACCGTGCTGAGCGGGGCAAGCCCGTCCATGCAGATTGCACGTGAGGAGACCTTCGGGCCCGCTCGCGGCGCTGTTCAGTTTTCGCACCGAGGCTGAGGTGATCCAGCATGGCGAATGACACCGAGTTTGGCCTCGCCGCGTATGTCTACACGCAGGATCTGGGCCGTAGCTGGCGGGTACCGGAAGCGCTGGAATACGGCATGGTCGGACTCAACACCGGACTCATCTCTACCGAAGTCGCGCCGTTTGGCGGCATCAAGCAATCCGGTATGGGCCGCGAAGGATCACGATATGGCCTCGACGACTATCTCGAGACCAAGTACCTGTGCATCGCCGGCGTCGATGCGAGCCGCCAGCCGCCGACATGACCGCGGCTGGCCAGCGCTATTTCTGGGGCTGGCTTCGCTTGCTGTTCAGCCAGGAAACCAGCGGCTTCCACTGCTCCCAGTCTGGCCAGGCCAGATACTCAGGCAGCTCATGGATGCCCAGACCACGCGTGTAGGCTCGCACATAATTCTGTGCCTCACGCAGCTTGGTGACATAGGGCATCTTCAGCGTACCGAGATAATCATCGAGTTCCTGTGAAATCAGCGTGTAATCGCGGACGCGGTTACCGACCACTGCCAGCTTCACTTCCTTGCGCTCGACCTTGCCGACTTCGCGCAGTGCGTCGATGAATTTGCTGGTGGCGAGAATATCGATGGTGGAAGGCAATACCGGTACAACCACTGTTTCAACGTGCCGAACCAGCTCGGTGAGCTGCTTGCCGTAACACCCGGCCGGCGCATCGATGATGGCAACGTCCGTATTGCGGGGCACATGCCGAAACCCATCCTCAAAACCGGCGACACCGGAAACCTTCGGGCGGCTCTCGGGGCGTCGCGCGACCCAGTCCAGGCTCGAGGCCTGACGGTCATAGTCGACCAGGGCCACGTTCTCACCACGGCCTGCATAGTAGGCAGCCAGGCTGGTGGCAATGGTGCTTTTGCCACTACCGCCCTTGGAATTCAGGACCATGATGTGACGCATGATTCGGCTTTCCTTGTTTTTGTTGATTTTTTTGCCCTGTACCGGACAAATGCCGGCTTACCATAACGGCCGATTTGACAAAAGTCCACGCCGTCGTCTGCCCGCTATACTTCCGTCTGTTTATTTACTCCCCGGATTGATCACGCCATGCGCGTTCCGTTCACAAAAATGCACGGGCTCGGTAACGACTTCGTCCTGATTCGCGGTGATGGTCTCGCTGTGCCGTCTGCGGATCGCATTCGCGCGCTCGCTGATCGTCGGCGCGGCATCGGCTTCGATCAACTGCTGTGGCTGGAGGCGCCGCGACAGACCGGTGACGACGTCTACTACCGGATCTTCAATACCGACGGCAGCGAAGCCGAACAGTGTGGCAATGGTGCGCGTTGCATCGCGCGACTGATCGCCGGCGACAGTCAGCGTGAGCTTCAGCTGGGGCACGCTGCCGGCAGCGTACGCGCACGCATCGATGTGGATGGCCGCGTCACCGTCGAGATGGCGGTGCCCGAATTTCGCCCCGCGAAGATGCCCTTCACGGGCGAACAACAGCAGACCACCTATGCGATCGATGCCGCCGGTGAAACCGTACAGATCGGCGTGGTCTCGATGGGCAACCCGCATGCGGTGTTGCGCACTGACGATGTAGCCAACGCACGCGTTGCACAACTGGGCGCGCTGCTCGAGCAGCATGTGCGTTTTCCCAACCGTGCTAACATCGGATTCATGCAGGTGATGTCTGCGAACCGCATCCGCTTGCGGGTGTTCGAGCGCGGCGTCGGAGAGACAGCGGCCTGCGGAACAGGTGCCTGTGCAGCGGTGGTTGTCGGGCGATCGTGGAATCTGCTCGACCCCGAAGTGAGCGTTGAACTGCCCGGCGGGACGCTGCAGATCCGATGGGATGGACCGGATCAGCCCGTATGGATGACCGGTGATGCGGTGACCGCATTCGAGGGATCGGTAGAGCTATGAGTACACTCAAACAGCAACACGTCGTAAACCCGGAAATCACCGAAGAATCCATCGCCGCATACCTGCAGGCCAACCCCGAATTCTTTGAACGGCACAGCACCCTGCTGAACAGCCTGCGCCTGCCGCACAATGCCGGCGGCCCGGCAGTTTCACTCGTCGAGCGGCAGATCCTCGTCCTGCGGCAGAAGAACCTGAAACTCGAAAACAAGCTCAAGGAGCTGGTGGATATCGCGCGCAGCAACGATACGCTGGCTGCCCGTATTCACTCGCTGGCGATGCTGATGCTTGCGGCGCCCGACCAGGCCGGCGTGATCCAGGTGCTCGAGGAGCAGCTGCGCGTGTCCTTCAACGCCGACCGGTCGATGCTCGTGGTCTTCGATACGCCGGCCGAACGTGGCGGCCGAGCCGATTTCTGCGCGTTGTGGGCCGTGACGATCCACAGGTCGCACCATTCCGGACCTTTCTGCAGTCCAATGCACCGCGCTGCGGGCAGATCCGCGACACACAGCGGGACTTCCTGTTCGGCCCGGACAACATCGAGATCGGCTCAGCTGCGCTGGTACCGCTCGGGGTACAAGCCGAACTGGGCTTCCTGGCAATCGGCAGCCGCGACTCCGCACACTTTCACCCGGGCATGAGCATCGATTTCCTGAGCCGTCTCGGCGAACTGGTGAGTTGCGCTCTCCGCATACGCTGAACCGCGATGGAGTCCGCCGCGCAATGGACCCGGCGCAGTGGCAGACCGCCGAACATTTTCTCGAGCACCTGAAGCTCGAACGGCGATTGTCCGAGCACACGGCCCGCGGCTACCGCCGCGACCTGGTCTGCCTCGCCGACTTCTGTGACAAATACGAGATAAGCAGCTTCACTGAACTCAAATCGCATCAGTTGCGACGTTTTGCGGCCGTCAGTCACGCCGGTGGCCTCGCGCCGCGCAGCATCCAGCGTCGTCTGTCCGGCGTGCGCAGCTTCATGAAGTACCTGATCCGCGAAGGCGCGATAAAGAGCAACCCGGGCGCCGACGTATCAGCGCCACAGGTGCCGCGCAGGCTGCCGGGCACCCTGGATACCGACCAGATGGCGCGACTGTTGAAGATCGAAGGCAATGACCCGGACACGCTGCGTGACCGTGCGATGCTGGAACTGTTTTATTCCTCCGGACTGCGGCTGGCCGAACTGACCGGACTCGATCTCGGCGATATCGATCTGGCCGATGGCACCGTGCGCGTCACCGGTAAAGGCAGCAAGGTGCGCATCGTTCCAGTCGGCCGTTTTGCCCGGGAGTCGCTGCGTGCATGGCTCGCGGTGCGCAGTGAAACCGCCAGCGCAGATGAGCGGGCAGTCTTCGTCAGCAACCGGGGGCGTCGCATCAGTCCACGCACCGTGCAGAATCGCGTCCGTTACTGGGCGCAGCACGCCGGCCTGTCGCAGCGCGTGTACCCGCATCTGTTCCGCCACAGTTTCGCCACGCACCTGCTTGAATCCAGCAGCGATCTGCGCAGCGTGCAGGAGATGCTCGGTCACGCGGATATCGGCACCACACAGATCTATACACACCTGAACTTCCAGCACCTGGCTCAGGTCTACGACAAGGCCCACCCGCGGGCACGGCTGAAGAAAACCTGAGCTGCGGCTGCAGTTTGTGGCGGGCAGGTGTCAACCACCAGCGCCTTCAGGCGTTGTAGCAGACGAGAACATCAACGCAACACCCAAGGAGTCCGATCATGCGTCTATACCCGCTCCTCTAGCGTTGCAGCTACCGCCAGTCTGCTGCTCGGTGCCACCGCTTTGGCAGCCGACGAAACCACCATTCCACCCAAGCCCGGACGAGAGTTTTGCAAGGAAAATCCCGGCAAGTGCGAGGAAGCCAAGGCCAAGCGCAAGGAGTTCTGCCAGTCGAACCCCGAGAAATGCGAGGAACAGCGCGCCCAGATGAAGGCCCGCAAGGCCGAGATGAAGGAGAAGTGCAAGGCGGATCCGGAAAAGTGCGAGCAGATGAAACAGGAAATGCGCCAGCGCCGCGACGAGATGAAGGCCAAATGCAAAGCTGACCCGGCCAAGTGCGAAGAAATGAAGCAGGAAATGCGCCAGCAATACAAAGAGATGTATGGCTCGGGGAAGGGCCCCGCAAACTAGCGCGGAACCGGTAGGAGCGGCTTCAGCCGCGAAAGAAGACTATGGAATCGCGGCTGAAGCCGCTCCTACGCCGCTCCTACTTGTGTTTCGCCTGGCCGCCCTCATGTAGGAGTGTCCAGCAACTTTCCGGGAAGGCCCAGCCATGCAGCAGTTTGACGGCACCACTATCGTTTCGGTGCGCAGGAATGGCACGGTCACGGTAGGTGGCGACGGCCAGGTAACGCTCGGCAATACCATCGTCAAGGGCAATGCACGCAAAGTGCGCCGGCTTGCCGATGGCCGGGTGCTGGCCGGTTTCGCCGGCGGCACCGCAGATGCATTTACCCTGTTTGAACTGTTCGAGGAAAAACTCGAGCAATACGGCAACCTCAGCCGTGCAGCCATCGAACTCGCCAAGGACTGGCGCACCGACCGGCGGCTACGGCGTCTGGAAGCCCTGCTATGCGTCGCCGATCTGGAAAGGTCGCTGATCGTGTCCGGCAACGGTGATGTGATCGAACCCGAAGACGACCTGATGGCGATCGGCTCCGGCGGCCCCTTCGCCCAGGCTGCGGCCCGCGCACTGCTGGAAAATTCCGAACTCGGCGCTGCCGAGATCGTGCGCAAGAGTCTCGAGATCGCCGGCCGGATCTGCATCTACACCAATCAGAACATCACCATAGAAACCCTGACCCCCTGACACAGCGGGGCTCAGCACGGGATTGCCAGACATGTCACAGATGACGCCGCGGGAAATCGTCCAGGAACTGGACAAGTACATCATCGGCCAGGATCCGGCCAAGCGTGCGGTCGCGATTGCCCTGCGCAACCGCTGGCGACGCATGCAGGTCGAGGAACCGCTGCGCGACGAGATCGCACCGAAGAACATCCTGATGATCGGCCCGACCGGCGTGGGCAAGACCGAGATCGCTCGCCGCCTGGCCAGGCTTGCCGAAGCACCATTCATCAAGGTCGAGGCCACCAAGTTCACCGAAGTCGGCTACGTGGGTCGCGAAGTCGACAGCATCATCCGCGACCTGATGGACGCAGCGGTCAAACTGACCCGCGAACGGGAAGTGCAGAAAGTTCAGCATCGGGCAGAGGATGCGGCAGAGGAAAAAGTACTCGATGCACTGCTGCCGCCCGGCCCGGCCACCCCGGCGAAACCCGTGACTCGGACACCCGGCAGAAATTCCGCAAGATGCTTCGTGAGGGCAAGCTCGACGACAAGGAAATCGAAATCGAGGTCGCCACCATACCGATGGGTGTGCAGATCATGGCACCGCCCGGCATGGAGGAAATGAGCAATCAGTTGCAGGGCCTGTTCCAGAACCTCGGCGGCAGCCGGCGCCGGCCGCGCAAACTCAAGGTACGCGAGGCCTTCCGCTTGCTGGTTGATGAAGAGGCGGGGCAACTGATCAACGAAGAAGACATGAAAACGGCAGCCCTGCAGAGTGTCGAACAGAACGGCATCGTTTTCATCGACGAACTCGACAAGGTCACCCGGCGCGGCGATTCGCAGGGCGTCGATGTATCCCGTGAAGGTGTGCAACGCGATCTGCTGCCGCTGGTCGAGGGCTGCACGGTCAGCACCAAGTACGGTATGGTGAAAACCGACCACATCCTGTTCATCGCATCAGGGGCATTCCATGCTTCCAAGCCTTCTGACCTGATCCCGGAACTGCAGGGACGCTTTCCCATCCGGGTCGAGCTGTCAGCGCTGTCTACCGGTGATTTCGTGCGGATCCTGACCGAACCCGATGCCTCGCTCACACGTCAGTACACCGCGCTGCTGGCTACCGAGGGTGTGACTGTCGGTTTTGCCGACAGCGGTGTGCGGCGTCTGGCCGAGATCGCCTTTCACGTCAACAGCGAGCAGGAAAACATCGGGGCACGCCGTCTGCATACGGTGATGGAGCGCCTGCTGGAAACCATTTCATTCGAGGCGGCTGACCGGAACGGTGAGCAGATCAACGTCGACCTCGACTACGTGAACCAGCACCTCGGCGAACTGGTCAAGAATCAGGACCTCAGCCGCTATATCCTCTGAGTTCGAACCGCAGCCGGACAGCTTGTCGTGCAGGATGCTGCGCCCGGTGTGGACAGTGCGGCCCGCCGGCGTGATCATGCGCACCTGACAGCACAGCCCAGGAGTGCACCACCCCGTGAGATCGCTTTCGCCTTTAGTCAGCCTGATGGTGATCGCGGCCGTACTCAGCGGTTGCAGCAACCCGGAACGCGACTTTGAGGCAGCCGAGCAGACCCATACCGAAGCCGCCTGGCGCGAATTTCTCAAGCAGCACCCGGACAGCACCCTGGCCGCCCAGGCACGCCTGCGCCTCGACGACCTGCGCGAACAGCAGGACTGGGCAAAGGCGCAGGAGTCACAGAGCCCGGAGGCACTGCGTGCTATCTGCAGGGCCACCCGATGGGACCGAACGCCGACGCAGCACTTGAGCAACTGCTGGATCTCGAACGCCAGTTCATCTGGCAGACAGCAAGCCGGAGTGGAACCCGCGAGGCATTCGAGAATTTCCTGCTCCAGTACCCCGATGCACCGGAGGCCGCCGCAGCCCGCGAACAGATTGCCGCGCTGGCCCCGCCGGTACCAGCCAGATCGGCAGCTGTGAAGCCGGGTGCTGACCGCAAGTTACCGGTTACCCAATCAACAGCCAGGGCCAGTGCCGGGAATACCCGCATGCAATTTGGCGCCTTCTCGACACGCGAACGCGCCGTGCAGCAACGCAAGCTGCTGGAAGCGCAGTTCGGCCAGCTATTGCCTGGCGCCATCTCGATTGACGCCCCCGGCGGCGGCAAGGACCAGCTCTACCGGCTGAGATCCGCGCCGATCAGCGAAGCACAGGCACGCAGCAGCTGTGCCGCGCTCCAAAACCAGGGTCAAGCCTGCATGATCGTGCCTTGAGCGGAGCTACCGTGAATACCAAAAGCAGCAAAGTCCGCAAAGCGCCCCGCAGCACAGCCAGCCGCAAGGCCACGCCAACCAGGCGTCCGGCCAAGAAGAAGAAAACCAGTACCCTGAAAAAAATTCCACAGCGCACGAGCTATGAAGGCAGCTGTCATTGCGGCGCAATCGAGTACACCTATGCGACGGCCCTGCCGGTACACAAGTGGGTGGTGCAGCGCTGCCAGTGCAGTTTCTGCCGTGGCCACGGCGCCTGCACCACTGCCGATCCCGCCGGAGAGATGCAGTTTCGTTTCGTACACCCCGAATTCCTGCGCCGCTATCGCTTCGGATTGCGGACCGTGGACTTCCTGACCTGCAAGGAATGCGGCACGCTGGTCGCTGCCGTGCTGCTGTCCAGACGTGGCGCCCACTCAATGATCAACGTCAACAGCCTGCGCGAGACCCCAAAGCGCATGCCGGCCGGAAAGCCGATACAAAACAATGGTGAATCTACTGAAGAACGCCGCACGCGACGCGCACGAACCTGGACACCGGTCAGCGGACCGGTATGAGCTGGCCTGGTGAGATAATGAGCACTCCTGAGGACGATTATTTTCCCGTAGACCCGACCGCACTGCGCGCCCGTCACGACGCGCGGCCCGTATCCACGCTGAAGCCCTTCGCACCTGGCGATGTGCTGGTCGGTGCCACGTTGCTCAACAATCCGCATGACGATCACGCCGGACATGGCCGGATCATCCAGTTCGATGCCGATCTCAAGGAGAAAGGCGTGCTGTGGGTTACCGGCACGACACATCTGGTATACGGCCTGACTTTTGCGCCGGACGGCACGCTCTGGGCCCAGGATCCCTGGGCATGGACCACGGTGCGCGTCAGTCCGGATGGCCAACAGCTGCTGAACCTGCAGTTCGACCACCGCGCCTTTTCAAAGGTGCACTTCATGGCAGACGGTACGCTGCTGTTCACCGAATCCCTTGATGGCGACCACCAGCCTGAGCCGCTGACCACACGGCACCGGCCGCTGCCGGGCCATCGCACGCATCTGGGTGACGGCGATTTGTGGCGCTACACGCCTGACGGCGAGCTGGTAGAGATGCTGGAGCCAGAGGTGCACGGCGGCATGAGCGGCAGCATGGCCGTCACGCATTCGGTGCTGTCAGCCGACCAGAGCAGGTTGTTCTATGTCTCCGAGACCGGGCCGCGCCTGATGCAGTTCGATCTCGTCAACGGCTGCCAGTTGCCGGATCTGCGCTGCGGCACCGAAGGCGACCGGACGATGATGCACTTCGATCTGTCACTGACGCCGGACGGCACCCTGATGGTCTGCATGGGCAATCGCATCGATGCCCTGACGCAGGACGGTGTCTGGCTACGCAGCTATGCGCTGCCGGGTTTTGGCTGGTCGATCATCGATGCACGCAACGGGCGCTACGCCTATACGGGCAACTGGTTCAGCGGTGAAGTCGTGAAACTCGATCTTGAGAACGGCGAGATCATCGCGCGTACGACGATCTCGCCGAAGTGCATGGCTGGTATCACTCAGTATTTGCCAGCAGCCTGATCAAGGCTTCCTGAAACGCAGCGCGAAGCGATCCGTATTGCCGGTCACCGACCGCCGTCCGACTTCGTAGCGCAGTTCGTCATCCGGTATGTAGTGCAGTTTCGAGTAGTCATCGAGCACAAAGCCGGCTGCCTGTGCTTCCTTGATCACCTCTACCGGATCCATGCGCCGCCAGTTCTCGCTGGTTTCCGGCTCGTTGTGCCGCCGGGTGTGGTCGACGATGCCGTAAGTGCCACCGGATTTCAGCGCCGCAAATACCGCCCGGTTGAGGCTGTCACGCGCTGCCGATGACAGGTTGTGGTAGTTGCGAAAGGTCAGCACGAGGTCGAGATCCTTCACGCCCAGCGAGAACTCACCCAGTTCGAACTTGCCCATCTGGCCACCAGCGGCCGGGGCAAACTTCGCATCCGTGGGCGCGACCTTGACCTTCGCGAGGGCCGGCACGGTCTTGATCATCGGCTCTATGGCCCGCCCGGTACCGATAGCGACATGGAGCTCGCCCTTGTCTGCCAGCACCGGGGCAAGGATCTTCGTATACCAGCCACCGGAAGGGATCAGTTCAAGTACGCGCATATCGTCACGCAGACCAAAGAACTCCAGCGTCTGACGCGGCTTGCGCTCACCATCACGCGCTTTCTCCTCCGGCGTACGGATGTCGCTCTTCATCGCTGCCTCGATCTTCTCGCCCATCGGGCTGAGCTTTTCGGGCATGAACTGGGCGTGGGCAATACCGCCGCACATCAACAGAAATGTGGCAATCAGAAACTTTCGCATTGTTATCCTCCCGGACTTCGCCGCATCCACATGCGGACCATTGTGTTGTCGTGTTGTACAAAGTGGTGGAACAGTGACGCCGCAGCGTGCAGGCCGATCAGCCAGTAGCCGATGGTCCCGACCGTCTCATGAATCTCCTCGATCTGTTCAGCCAGCGGCTTGTTGACGTCCACGAGCGCCGGCAACTCGAGGCCGAAGAACGGGATGGGCTTGCCTGAGGCACTGAGGATCAGCCAGCCGGCGACCGGCATGCAGATCATCAGCAGATAAAGTGCGGCGTGCATGGCATGACCGACGCCGGTCTGCCAGGGCGCTGGCTTCGGGATGATCGGCGGTGTACCGCCACGAATACGCGCCAGCAGACGGATCCAGACCAGCGCGAATACCGACAGACCGAGCATGAAGTGCCAAGTCTTGATGAGATCGCGTGGATCGCTGCCCTTGGGCCAGAGTACACGCAATTCGATACAGGCATACACAGCAGCAAGCAGCGCCAGCATGAACCAGTGCAGGAAAATGCTGAGCGACCCAAAACGATCTTTCATGACGGTGGCTTCTCTAAAAGGTGCCAGATTTATTTTCCACAGACAAACGATACCAGTGTGGACGAGTCACTCCACCGGAGCCGTTGTCGGCTACCCATCGTAGTAGGCCCGCAGTGCGCCGGCAAATAGGCGCATCTGCTCAACCGTACCCATGCTCACCCGGCACCAGCTGGGATACTGGGGAAACGGCCGCCCCAATGCGAAGCCCTGCTGACGCATGGCAGCCAGAAAAGCGGCGACCGGCTGGCCGGTATCGAAGAACACGAAGTTGGCCCGCGTCGATGCGTAGCGCAGCTTCAGATCATCCAGCGCTGCCGTGGTGATCGCCACGCCTTCGGCCAGGTTCTTGCGACTCAGGGCCTGGAACTGCAGGTCCGCATAGCTGGCCGATGCCGCTGCCAGCCCCAGGCTGCTCACAGCCACCAGCTTGAGCCTGGCCATGCGTGCGATCAGTTCCGGGCGCGCCAGGGCGTAGCCGATACGCAAGCCTGCAAGACCGTGCAGCTTGGAAAAGGTACGCGCCACGATCACGTTATCGCCCGGCCCGACCCGGTCTGTGACGGAATGCCCGACCATATCCTCATTCAGATCCAGATACGCCTCATCCACCAGCACCGTAACCTCGCGTGGAAGTGCAGCGATGAACTCGCGCAGTTCAGCCCCGGGCACCAGGGTGCCGGTGGGATTATTGGGATTGCACACATACACCAGCCTGGTGGCCGGCGAGACGGCTGCGCGCATGGCCTTCAGGTCGTGGCGCATTTCGGCGTCCAGGGGAATCTCGCGGACAGTACCGCCGATGGCACGCACATGCTCGGCAACGAAGGAGAAGGTTGGCGTCGCCGTGACCAGCTCCCCGCCGCCCGAGCCGGCAAGCAGCGCAGCGATATGCAGGATCTCCGATGAGCCGTCACCGATCAGCACATGCTGCGGCGTGAGTCCTTCACGCCCGGCGATCCGGGCCTTGAAAGCCATTTCCTCAAAGATCGGGTATTTCCAGCTGTCCGGTGTCGCTGCCTCAATCGCAGCCCGGGCAGCCGGGCCCGGGCCATAGGGATTCTCGTTGCCGGCCAGACGGATGGCGCCGGACGCCGAAGCACGGGAGGGTGGAGCCTGAGCAGCGCCAGGACGGGGCAATGAACTGAGCGCGACACCGGCGAGCAGCGCGCGCGATGCGCCGATGACTGCCCGCCGCGAAATACCTGTGCTCATGCGAGTTACCTCCTGCTCAACGAATTGCTGCTGCACGCCTGAGGCGAAAAGACCGATTCTTGACCCGGATTGACAGGAGTTTCAGGCAGGGATCCGGTCATCCTCATCGCTGGTCTTTTACGCCCGTCCTCTTATGCGCGACCTCGACCCGATCATCGGCATCGTCAGCTGTGCGGCCGCCTGCCTCGTGTTCTGGCTGGCTGTGCTGCTGCTCTACTGGCTCGGCTCGACGCTGTAGCCGCCCGGGGCTCCTGCCGGTCCAGCGGCGATAGGCGCGCGAAAAGCTGCTCTGATCGGAGAATCCCAACAGGTAGGCAATCTCGGCCTGGCTAAAACGCTTGTCGCCAAGATAAGCCTCCGCCAGGCTGCGGCGCGTCGCATCCACGACCGTCCGGTAGCTCAGCCCTTCAGCCTGTAACTGCCGCTGCAGGGTGCTGAGGCTCCGGTTCAGTCGCCGGGCCACGGTCTCCTGGCCGGCCTCCCCGGTTGGCAGCAGATCGAGGAGCATGTCGCGCACGGTAGCGGCCACCGGCTGGGCCTGCAGGCTGGCGATATAGCGCCCGGCCACCTGCTCGACCGCATCCGCGATGGCCGGATTATCGGTAGGCATCAGGGCCTCGGCGGTAGCGGTATCGATCAGCAGACCGTTAAGCGGCGCAGCAAATGTCACGGGCACGCCAAAGGCTGCGGTGTACCGGGCGCGCTCCACGCGACTGGGATGCTGCAGCCAGACTGCGAGCGGCCTGAGCGGTTTGCCCATCGCCTGACTGGCAAGCGACACCAGTGCGAGCAGCGTGGTATCCACAGCTGCTTCATGCGGTTGATGTGCTGGATCCGGAAAAGTGCAGCTCAATCGATAGCCGTCTGGCCCACCGGCAAAGGACAGCTCCACCGGGATGGTGACCAGCACCTCCACATACCGGCAGAAACGGTTGAAGGCATCCGCGAGGTTGCGGCTGCTCATCCAGGCATAGCCGATTGCGTGCAGGCCCTCGGGCCGCACACGTCTGCCGACATTGAGGCCCATCGCCGGATCACCGGTGGCCGCTACGCTGAGTTCCCACAGGCGCCACGCAGAGCGCTGCGATACACGGGCGCCCGACTCGTGAGTGCTGTCGAGGGGAAACCCCGCCTCGGCAAACAGGGGCGCCGGATTCCGGGCGTAGTCCTGCTCCAGGGACTCCGCCAGGTAGCGGAGCGCCGATGCCAGCGCTGTGGGTTCCAGCAGCATGATGATCGGGTATTGAACAGAGGCTGACCTGAAATGACAAGCCGGGGCACTCGGGGCGCTCTACCCTTTGCCGATCATGGAGAAACTAGAGCGTGGGGCCATTTCGCTGGTCGAGGCGGTAGACCGGGTCACGCGGGCCGTACACATTGCCGCCCGGCTGCCGGGTGCCCGGGGTCTACCCCTCGATCAGCGGGACTATGCCTACCTGGGCGGTTTTGTGGCCGCACTGGTCGAGTCTCTGGAACTGGACGAAGGCTTTGCCGAGCTCGTGGTCTATGCCTACCTGCTCCACGAGGGTCTGGAGGCCGAAGCCGCCCGGCTCTCACAGATGCTGCTCAGAATTCCGGCGGACGGGGACCTGCGGGTAGCGTTCCTGGGGGGCCGGGGGGATGCGCACGCCTACCTGCAGACCCGTCCGGCGGTGTCTCCGTAAAAAGGTGCCAGATTTATTTGCAGGCGCTCCCTCAGGTGCCGCGCTCAATCAACTCGATCTTGTAGCCGTCCGGATCGGTGATGAAGGCGATCACCGTGGTACCGCCCTTCACGGGACCCGCCTCGCGGGTGATGGCCCCGCCCAGCACAGCCGCCTTCTCACGCACGGCCGCACAGGTAGCCGCGACATCCTCCACACCAATCGCCACATGGCCGAAAGCAGTGCCGTGTTCATAGCGCTCAACGCCATAGTTGAAGGTCAATTCGATCTCCGCATGTTCCGGATTGCTGCCATAACCGAGGAAGGCCAGGTCGTACTTCTGATCAGGCCGCTCGGTGATTCGCAGCAGCTTCATGCCAAGCACCTGCGTATAGAAATCGATCGAGCGTTGCATGTTGCCCACGCGAAGCATGGTGTGAAGGAGTCTCATGGTGCAATCCTGGTGCTGAGTGTCTTGTCAAAGACTATGGCTGCGCGTCACGGGAGTAAACCGGCATCGGCAATGACCTGAGGTAGTTGATCCTGTACATTCCAACGTATTGCTGCCCATCGCGCCCGGACAGAACCTTCCTCATGCTGGAAAAATACATTCAGGATGGCCTCATTATCTGGGCCACGATCGACCCGATCGGGACGATGGCTCTATTCACCGCCTGGCCAGTTTCTGGCCACGATCGACCCGATCGGGACGATGGCTCTATTCACCGCCCTTACGGCCCAGTTGTCTCCCGCAAATCGTCGGCGAACCGCATTCAAGACTATTTTCTACGCGGGCGCTGTCCTGATGGGATCAATAGTGATCGGCCAATTGATCCTGAACGCCATGGGCATTCGCCTTGTCTCGTTTCAGCTCGCTGGCGGCATCATTTTGTTCCTCTTTGGTTTGCAGATGATCTTCGGTTCGGAATCCCAGCAACCACAACAGGAACCCCAACACGACATCGCAGTTTTTCCTCTGGCAATTCCCGCGACTGCGACACCAGGCGCAATCCTGGCGGTGATACTGCTCACGGATAATCAAGTCCACCCGATTTCCGAGCAGCTCGGTACAGCCCTCATAACGATTGCCATTCTTGGTATTACGCTGCTTTTGCTACTCCTTTCTACGCGGATAATTGCTGTGATTGGTGTTGGAGGCGCCTCCATCCTTACCAGGGTAATGGGCATGATCCTAGCCGCGCTTTCTGTGGAACTCGCAATGAATGCGCTCGGCATTGGGCAATGGCTCGAACCAGCGCCATAACAAGCGCGGCACAGGACGTCTCGTTTCGCGGCTTGGTACCTGACCACGTATATGGACTTCCTCCGCAAGTCGGCCGGCAATCGTCCACCCCTTTTCAGAGCCTTAGCGGCACCACGTACCCGGTCATCTCCAGATAGCCGCGCCCGACCGGTCGGCCGGCTTCCAGCAACTCGCTGGCACCTTCCCAGTAAACAGCACCGGTACTCAGGCTGGAATCGAGCTCCTGATCATCCATCAGTGGGCGGGTTTCAAAGCTGCGGTCGCCGACTTCGATGCGCTGGGCCACGGGCCATGCGGTGCGGTGACGTGACGAGTTCCAGTAACGCAGCGGCCTGAAGCTGACTTCGGCGGGAGCGATGAGTTGCACGCGACCCGACGCCTCACGGATTGCAGCGTAGGTCTGCACTGGCGGCTGCTCCGGCTGCTGTGGGCGGATCTGAAACGCCACCAGCGCGCTGCCATCATCGAGATTCATGCCGATCCAGTCCCAGCCCGTTGCATCGGGCGCCAGCGCAGCGCTGGACCACTCATGATCCAGCCAGGCGATGCCGGAGAGTTCCTGCACCGGTCCGCCCCGGTTGAGCTGTGCCTTGACCTTCAGCTGTGGCCGCGAGTAGTAGTAGCTCGCCTGCAAGGAATCAGGCCCTTTGCGTGACAGGCCTGCCTCACCCTGCAACCAGGGCGGTGCTGATGCGGCGGCTGCGAATTCAAGCTTGAAGTCGCGTGCGGCAATTGTTGCGTGATAGGTGTCGCGCTGCGGATCGCGGCGCAGCTGCCAACCGGAAAGCTGCACATCGGTGTCAGCGCGCGCTGTCCCGACCAGATCGAAACCGGCACGCGCGATGCGCTCATCCACAAGCAGCGAGCCGCGCGCGGGATCAGCGATGGCGGCATGTGCAATCACCAGCTGATGAGCCGCAAAGCTGCTGGGATTGGCCGGATCGATATCGGTGCGGCTGCGGAAGAAGGTCAGCTGAAAGCCGAGCGGCTTTTGCATGTCGCCGAGCCAGCCGGTGAGGTACCACCACTCGGTGCGGAAATCCGGATGCGCACCGAAGTCCTGCGGAAATACCAGCGCGCGTGGCACCACCGGCGGATAGCTGAAGGCCGCACGACTCGCCGGCGTGGCCAGCGCAGCTAGCGTCAGCAGCAGGCGGCGACGGTTAAGCATCACCAGTCCTCGTGCACAGCGCGCAGCGGACTGCTGCCGATGGCGCGCCGGCCGGCGATAGCCGCCGTGCCGGTGGCACAGACCAGCAGGGCCACGACCAGGCCGCCGATCAGGCCAACGGGCACCACCAGCTGCATCGACCAGTGAAAGGACTGCGGATTGACCACACGAATCAGCACCAGGGCGATCAGCAGTCCGGCCAGCAGCCCGACCACGATCGCGTTGAGGGTTGCCAGCGTGCCTTCCAGCGCCAGCACGCGCAGGATCTGCCCGCGCGTGACGCCGATGTGCCGGAGCATGCCGAACTCGCGGGTGCGGGCCATCGCCTGTGAGGAAAAAGTCGCGGCCACACCGATCATGCCGATCAGGATCGCCGCCGCTTCCAGCACGTAGGTCACGGCAAAGCTGCGGTCGAAGATGCGCAGGCTGAGCGCGCGGATCTCCGCCGGCGCGCGCAACTCGATCACCTCGGCAGACTCGAGCGCAGCCAGCAGATCGCGGCTGACATCGGCAGCCTTCACGCCGGGGCGCAACCAGATCGCTGCATCCGTGCGCGTCGCATCGCCGGTGATGCGCTGGTAATCCTCCGCGCGCATCGCAACCGAACCGAACTGCCGCGCGTAGTCTCGCCACACGCCCATCACAGAAAAGCGTTGCAGGCTGCCTGCCAGCGGCAGTTCCAGTTCCTCGCCCGGACGCGCGCCATACAGATCCACCATCGCTTCAGACACCCAGACTGGCGGCGGCATCTGTGGCTGCCATGCGAGCGCCCGGCCGACCAGCGGCAGGTCGGCCCCGGCATTCGCCGCGTCGATGCTGCGCGCGACGATCACCACCGGCGCCCGATCCGGCTCGAGCTGCAGCGGCACGGCGCGTGAAAACTCCACACGTTCCACACCGGGATGCGCGCGTATGCGCTGCAGATCAGCCGGTGGCAGATAGACATCCGTTACCGACTGGCCGACCCGCGCATAGAGATCCGCCGGCAGCACCTGCACCAGCCAGTCATCGAGCGTGCCGCGGAAGCTCGACACCATCGTGCCCATCGCCACCATCAGGCCAAAGCTGGCAACGATGCCGGCCATTGCGATCGCCGCGCCACCGGGCGCCTGCACCATGCGGTTGGCAGCGAGCAGCAGCATCGGTGCACGCGTACCCGCACGGCTGGTATGCAACCAGTCAGCCAGCGGACGCGACACCAGCTGTGCAATGCGCGGCTGCAGCGCGATGGCGCCGATCAGCAGGGCACCTATAGCCAGATAGGCGGGCAGCGGAATGCCTGCGACTGGCGGCAGGCTGATCAGAACCGCAGCCAGGCACAAGAGGGCGATGCCCGGCCAGATCCGGCCCAACGGCCGCAGCACATCTTCTTCCGCACCAGCATGCAGGGCGGCGGCCGGCGGCGCATGCGCTGCTTCGCGGGCCGGCAGATAACTGCCAACAACCGCTGCGACGATACCCAGCCCGCCAAAGCCGGCCGCCGTCAGCAGCGGAAATCCGGACACCGGATCAGTAGCCATGAAATAGCCGCCGCCCAAGTCACCGCCCAAAGCTGCCAGTGCTGCACGCGCGATGGCGGCGCCGGCAAACAGCCCGAGCAGGCTGCCCACGGCACCGATGGCGACCGCCTCGGCGATCAGCAGTCGCTGCAACTGGCCACGCTCCAGGCCTGCAGCACGCAACCAGGCGAACTGCGAGCGCCGCGCCAGCGTGGCCTGCGCCTGCAGAGAGAACACCAGAAAGGAGCCGGTAAACAGCGCCACCAGCGCCAGCACGTTGAGATTGACGCGATAAGCCCGGGACAGATTGGCAAGGCGCGCCTCGGTGGCATCCGGCCCGGCAAGGTTCACGCCGGGCGGCAGCTCCAGCGCAGCGCGCAGGGACTCCGGCCCGATGCCATCTGCCAGACGCAGATCGATGCGCGTCAGCCGGCCCAGCCCGCCGAGCCGCCACTGCGCAAAGCCCAGATCCATCACGCCGAGCAGGCTGCCCTCGCGCACGCCTGGCAGCGTACCGCGCACCTTCAGGCTAACCGTGCCGGAGCCCGCCTGTACCTGAAGTATGTCGCCGACCTGCACATCGAAACGTTCCAGCGCCGTGGGCGAGAGAAAGATGCCGTCATCGAAGATGGCAAAGCGCGAAGCGCCAGCAGTTTCCGGCTGAGACTGCGGGAGCAGCTTCGGCGAGAGCCGCGCGGCACGCAGCACATCGATACCCAGCACGGTGAGGCGCGGCGGATGCTCGTCGCCCTGGTTCGGCACCAGAACATCGGTGGCCAGCACCGGGCTGGCCAGCAGCACATCGGGGTGGGCGGCCACCCGTGCAAACAGCTGCTCATCGAAACCCGCGCGCGAGGCCTCGATGACTGCATCAGCCTCACCGTTGATCTCGCGGAGTGCGGCATTGAACTCGGCCAGCGCCGAGGTATTGATCAGGCTCACGGCATAGCCGAGCGCGACGCCGACGGTGATCGCCAGCACCTGTACGGCGGTGCGCAGCCGGTAAGTCCAGGCGTATCTGATGATCAGCTGCCACCAGATCCACAGCATCTCAGTGCGCTGCCGGGTCTCGGCGATGCAGCCGGCCGTGACTGAGCACCAGCACCCGATCGGCCAGTGCAGCGGCAGCGGCTGAGTGTGTGACGAGCACGCCGGCAGCACCGTGCGCACGCATCTGTGCGATCAGCAGGCGCATCACCATCGTCGCCGTTTCGGCATCGAGGTTGCCGGTCGGTTCATCAGCCAGCACCAGTACCGGCTGGTGCACGAGTGCACGGGCGACAGCCACGCGCTGCAATTCACCACCGGAAAGCTCACGCGGCAGGCTGTCGCCGCGATCCGCCAGCCCGACCGCGGCGAGCAGTTCAGCAACGCGCTGCCGGCGCGCGTTCGCCTCCACACCGAGCAGCACCAGCGGCAGCTCAATGTTCTGACCGATACGCAGGTGTGGAAGGATATGAAAGGACTGGAAGACAAAACCCAGCCGCGCACGCCGCAGCCGCGTGCACTCATCGTCATCGAGCAGGGCCAGATCCTGACCGCCGATCACGATGCGTCCGGCATCGGGCTGGTCGAGGCCGGCGATCAGGTTGAGCAGCGTCGACTTGCCGGAGCCGGACTCGCCAACGATGGCGACGAGCTCACCCGCGGCGACAGAAAGATCGAGGTGGTCGAGAATCTGCCGGCTGTCGAAGCGCCGGGAAAGCTGGCTGACGGCTAGCGCAAGGTCGGCCATCGGGGCTCAGGCGTCTGCGCGGTCTTCGGACAGATCATCGGGCACACCGTTCGACACCGAATCCGGCAGCCCGGCCGGTTCATCGTCGACATCATCCGTCAGCTCGACGAGTGCAGCTGGCAGTTCCTTGCTGGTTTTCGCACCCAGGGTCTTGATGTCCAGCGCGCGTTTGACGAGGTTGCCTCGGCCGGTATGCAGCTTCCGGATGGCGAGGTCCAGCGAGCTGCCGGCCGTCTGCAGATTGCGGCTGACCTTCTCCAGTTCGAGCACAAAGGCCACGAAGGCGTCATGCATGCGACCAGCCTGCTCGGCAATCTTCATGACATTCCGGTTCTGGCGCTCGATTCGCCAGACGCTTTCCACCACGCGTAGCGTTGCCAGCAACGTGGTTGGGCTGACCAGCACGATGTGCTTTTTCCAGGCCAACCCGTACAGCTCCGGATCAGCCCTGCACCGCAACCAGAAATGCCGGCTCCACAGGGATGAACAGCAGGGTGAAGTCCAGCGACTCGAAACCATACAGCGCCGGATAGTTCTTCTCGCTCAGGGTCTTGATGTGCGTGCGCACCGAGAGCAGATGGCTGTCCAGCGCGGCAGCACGATCGGCATCGTTGTCGGCGCTGGCGTAGCGCTCGAAGCCGACCAGTGAAACCTTCGAGTCCACGACGATGCGGCGGTCTTCCGGCAGGCGGATCACCACGTCCGGCTGCTGCCGGTCGCCCTCTTCATTCCTGCGGCTGTCCTGCACCTCGTACTCGCGGCCCCTGACAAGTCCTGAATCCTCCAGCGCGCGCTCGAGAATGAATTCGCCCCAGGTGCCCTGGGTCTTGGCCTCGCCCTTGAGCGCCGTAGTCAGGTTCTTTGCGTCCTGGCTGACCTGCTGGTTGAGGTCCATGAGCCGTTTCAGCTCATCCTTGAGCGAGCGGCGCTCGCTCACCTCGGTGATGTGCGTCGCCTCGATCTTGTCCTGGAATTCCTTGAGACGCTCGCGGAAAGGCTTCAGCAGTTCGTCCAGCTTGCTGTGGTTTGTCTCGGTGAATTTGGTGGTCTTTTCTTCGAGGATCTTGCCGGCCAGCGCCTCGAAGGCTGCAGTAAAACGTTTCTCGGTCTCTTCGACCAGCGCCTTGAGACGGGCCTCATTCTCTGTCTGCGCCCGGGCAGCATCCGTCAGCCGCGTCTGCAGCTCACCGATGCGTACCGCCTTCTCGCCATCTGCCTGACTCAACTCACGGGCTGTTTCCAGCGCCTGTGCCTGTTGGCTGCGCAACTCGGCAAGCTGCGCTTCCAGACCGCGGACTTTCTCCTCAAGGCCGGCCCGGGCCGCTTCGGTCTGCGAAACGGCGAGAGCCTGTGCGTCGTCGAGTCGACGCTTTGCTGACCGGCTGACAAACCAGGCGCCCGCCAGCCCGCCGAGCAGAAAGCCCGGCAGGGCCAGAAGTATTGCAGTGAGGGTTGAGGCTTCCATGGCCCCAGTGTACCGGCGGAAACCGGAGGCCGCAGCCTGAAGCTGCGGGAGGGGCAGTGCCTGCGGTTACTGGTAGCGACAACCTTCGCCTGCGAGTTGGTAGCCCACCACAATGCCGGCCTTGTTCACTTCGAAATGCACCTCGCATTTGTCCCGGTCGGGGCTCACGTATACCCAGTGGCCGTTCGGCAGATCATAGGTCGTGGTCTTCCATCCAATGCGGGAGGCATAACTTTCTGGTTCTGCGTCCAGCCCTTCCTGCTCCGCAACCGGCCGGCCAACACACTGGTCGGCCCACTCACGCAGGGTGGGAATCTGCGAATTGCAGCCGGCCAGCAGAGTGAACAGCACTACCAGCAGCATGAAGGGCTTCAGTTTGCGCATGGGAGCCTGCCTCAATCCTCATCCGTGGCCATCATGACTGCAGGCACACCTTGCAGCAGCGCCGGATAGGTCAATGCCGCTGCCACCGGCATGCCGGGTATATTTAATCCGCCGCGTAATATGGAACCAAAGTGGCTGCCACCGAATTGATCCAGGCGCACCTGGAAGACATCGTGCATCCCGGCGATAGCGTTCATGCCGGGAATCCGGTTCATGAAGCGACTGAGATAGCCGCCCTCATTCCCAAACGAATTAGGGTCGATGACACCAACTGCGCGGCCAAAGTTGTTCGCACCGGAATGCGGCATGGTATAGCGCTTCTTTATCTGCGCCTCACCGCCTGATTCCCAGCTCGCCCCATAGTTGACGACTTCCTGATAGCCCCAGGCAAAACCGGCAGCGCCGCCGGCAAACATGAGACCCTGGCGGAACTCGCCGCCACCCGCCTCAGCCAGCACACCGCCAGCAGAGCCAGAAAGGAGTACGCGTTCGGCATTCCAGGTATCTCCATAGGCCGCACCCATCGCACCAAATGCCGCGCCACCGGCTGCACCGACCAGTACGCCACGTAGTTCACCTGTAGATACGCCACCCGCAACTGCACCGCCAGCCACTGCGCCGAGAGTATCGCCCACAGCCAGGCTCGCGGTCGGCGTCGCTGCCATATAGGCGCCACTCACCGCACCAGCTGTGTAGTACGCAGCTACTGCAGCCACGATCTCCCGCCCATAGTTGCGCACCGTACGCTGTGCCAGACTGCCGACGCCGCGAATCGCCCGCTTGAAAAACTTGCCGACCTTCCCGAACAGGAAGCCGCTTGGATCACTGAGGGAAGCGGGATTGTTGGTCACATAGGCGTAACGGTTGAGGGTTTGCGAATTGCCCAGGATCCCGAGCACCGGATCCGGCGTCAGCATCACGCCGAGCAGCGGATCCTGCAGGCGCCCATTCATGTGAATCAGCCGGACGTTGTCCAGATGTTCATGTGCCGTATAGCCGCGCCGCGTGAACTGTGTATCTGCATACCGCGCGCCAGCCGGATCGGCCGTCCAGTCTGCATTGCGGCGCTTGCCGAACACATCGAAACGCGGCGCAAGCTGCTGCGGCCCGGCGCCGACAAAGCGGCTCAGGGCATCGACACTACCCTGATGATCACGGTGCATGAAGTAGGCATCAAAGCTCAGCGGATTCGTCTGCTCGACCTGCGACAGGATCGCCTCACCATTCACGAAGATATTCGAGCGGTAGCGGCGGTTGCTGCCATTCACTTCCACTTCGAAGTGCGGTCCGATGTAGTAGGTGGTGACGGTAGAGCTGCCAGTACGCGCTATCTGGCGGATACGCTGCCGGTCCGGGCCGTAGTCGAACTCGGCGAAGTCCGAGGCACCATAACTGACACGCTGCGGTAACTGTGCGGCCGTCCAGCTCAGCGCCTTGCTATTGCGGCTGGTCATATTGCCGTTGGCGTCGTAGCCAAAACCAAGACTGCCCGCCGGCCCGCCAGAGATAGCCAGCACGGCACCCGGGTGAGCAGCAGCGTAACTATAAGTACCGGTATCCGACTTGCTGCGGATACGACCCCCGGCATCGTAAGTCAGGGCAAGACTCTGCACCCCGTTGCGCCGGGCACTGGTCAGACGGTTCTGCCCGTCATAGCTGAACTCCTCGCTGATGCTCTGGCGAAGATCCTGACGCTGGAGGAGATTGCCAACCTTGTCCCAGGCGTAGCTGTAATTCTGCTGGCTGGTACCGAGGCCTGGACCCGTCTTGATCTCGCGCAGCCGCGTGTTCGCGCGATCGTAAATATGCTGTTCATCGATCTGGTTGTAGCTGCCAAGCTTCACGTGCCGTCGCCGGCCAACGGCATCCAGGCTCTGCAGATCGTAGACACGCATCCAGAAGGAGCCACCGCCACCGATGTCCTGCTCGACCACATCGAGATTGCCGATACTGTCATAGCGGTATGCGAGTGAGACCCGCGCACCGTCCACGGTTTGCGGATAGCTCATGCTGGCAACCCGGCTCAATGCGTCCCAGCCGTAGCCGGTCACATAGCTGCTACCGTCGATGGTCGTCGACATCGTGGTGCGGCGTCCGACAGCGTCATAACCATACTGCTCGACGAAACCGGCCGCCGTATTACCGAGTGGCCCGGTTACCCGCTGCGGCAAGCCAAGCAAGGCACCACTCGCCGTATGGAAACTCCATACCGTCGGTGCCAGGCCCGGATCATTGCGCTGAATCAGCCGACCGAGCTGATCGTAATTGAAGCTGATGGTATTGGCTGGCGACAGGGCATCCGTCTGGCTGACAAGCTCGCCGAAGGCATTCCAGGCAGAGCTGCGACGGCCAGTATCTGCAGAATCAACGCTGGCCTGCAAACCCCGCTCGTCGTAGCCCAGCGTCGTGACATTGCCATTGGCATCGCTGAGCGTGCTGAGCTCACCAAACGGCGTATAGCCGTAGGTGGTCGTTCCACCGTCGGGAGAATTCGCCGACAGCAGCCGACCCTCGGCATCGAAGATCTGTGTGCTGATCCGGTTCTCGGCATCACGCACAGTTCGCGTGAGCAGGCTGGATGTCCAGCGTGTACTGGCAACCGCACTACCGGATTCATCGACCGGCCGATCCTCACTCTTCTTCTGGCCTGCGATGTCATAGCGGTAATCGACCCAGTACTGTGACTCTCCGCTGATATAGGGCACGGTCTGACGCTGTACCCGGCCCAGCACATCGTATTCGGTGAGCTGACGGCTGGATTGACCAGCCGTGAGGGGGAATTCACTGCCGACCGCCCGGCCATAATGGTCATTGATCGTGGTGGACCAGAAGCCATCGGCACGTGTGGAACGTACCTGGTATACACCACGACTTGCGAAACACGTCCCGGCACAGGGCAGATACTGAACCGTGGTGCCCGGACCGTCGGCGCGCTGCTCCTGTTTCAGCCGACCAAAATCATCCCATAGCCAGCTGGTGATCAGCCCGCGCGGACTGGTCTCACTGGCCAGCAGATCAAGGCCGGGACGCCACACCCGTGTAATCACCGGACTCGACTGGCCGCTGATGACTGCGGTTTCTGTTGCGGGACGGTTGCTCCAGGCATCGTAGGTATAGATGGTCTTGCGTTCGGGCAGCGAAAAATCTGCTGCTGTACGGGTGACCTCGGTGAGCTGACCACTCTCATTCCAGATCTGTATGGTCAACAGACGTTGGGCAAGGGGCGCCGGCTCACCGGATACTTCCAGTTCCTTGCTGCAGGTATCTGCTGTCCAGGCATAGCGCGTGGTGCGGGTAAGCGGGGTGGCTGGCGCAACATTGCTGGTGACGCTGACGCGGGTCGGCAGACCGAGACAGTACTGGCTGGTACGCAGCGAATCATCAAGCTTGGTCACAGTAGTCGTGTTGAATACCGTCGGACTGGCCGGCGAGCTGACGGCTACCGTTTCTGACACCGGTACGCCGTGATTGGTATCGAAGGATCGAGTCGTCGTCCTGGTGCGGAGCAGTTGGCCGAGCGTCCCGCCATCCGGGTCCGTCTCGTAATCTGTACTGGTCTGTGTTGACATGAGGATCAGGTGGTAATCGGCGGCCGGATCACTGGCCGCTGCGGCACGCGTGTTTACAGCCCAGCCGGGATCGAAGACGCTGATCTGGCGGCCATCGCTGCGCATGGTCGTTACCAGGTCAGGCGAACCGATATATGGAAAGTCCTGTCGGTATACCGTTTCGGTAAAGACGGAAACGCCATGTGTAGCGGCATAGCGTGAATCAGTGGCACGAACCTTCTCAAAGCCGAGAAACCCCCTGCCGAGCCGATCGACCCGCGCGTTTACATAGGCGTAGTCCATCGTGTAATCACCGCCAATCCCGTCATTGGCAACATATTTGCTGACCACCTGCAGTGCACCACCGCGCAGCAGATGCCGACCAACACCATCGGTACCCGCATAGCTATATCCGGCAAAGCGTGCCAACGGCGTATATTCCGGACGCCATGCGTTACCCAGACCATCGGTGACTGAAACCAGCAGTCCGGATCGCGGACCGGCCCGCTTGCGTACATGCCAGCGACCATTGGCTTCACTGAACACCAGATCTGTCTGCCCGTCTGCGTCCGTATCAGTGAGCGTCAGCTGGACCGGATTCGATGGATTGCTGATACCTGAGCCCAGATCGACATAGCGGGCAGAATCACTGCCGCTGAGTATCGGTGCCGTCATTCCGCCATTGGCCAGATATGCGCGCCAGGTCGTCGTATCCAGCTGACAGATCAGATCATCACGACCATCCCCATCGATGTCGGCCGTACGTATCTTGCCACTGCTAACCAACGGTACATTGACCACCTCTGGCGCAGACCATGCGTTGCCTTTGCTGAGTTGCACATACCAGAGGCGCCAATGATCAGTACACGCTTTATCGGTAAGGCCATCACCGTTCAGGTCCAGCGCAAAGCATTCGTCAGTTCCCGCGAAGCGCCGCTCGAAGTCCGGTCCCATCAACTGGAAATCAGCACCGGTAGACAGATAAACCTGCCAAACACCAATGGCATATGTGCTCAGCGGCTTGCGGGTAACCAGCAAATCCTGCCGGCCATCGCCATCGAGATCGACATTCGCATCAACGGTTGCCGTGCTGAGCGGTGCGACGCTAGACCCGGAAGACTGGACAACGCTGGTGGCACGCTCCGGCGCAAAGCCAGACCCGGTATTGGCCCGGTAGTAGAGTGCGTTGTCCTTGAAATAGCCCAGCTCGTTGAGGCCATCGCCGTCCATGTCCAGCACCAGCAGGGTGGGCGCCACGGTCATCGACAAGCCAGTGCTGACACCCGCTGCGAAGCCGGCACCCGTCGAGCGATAGACATGCCAGTAAGGCGAACCCGAAGGGCCGGCGGCGATCAGGTCACGCCGACCGTCGCCGTCATATTCCAGCAGGTAAGCGGGACCATCAGCGGGCACCGAGGTGCTGACAGGTGTGCCGACATAAGGGTTGTAAACCGCCGTGTCGGCCAGTCGCACATGCCACAGGCGACTGCTGCCGACCACGACGGGAACATGAAGATCCATATCACCATCGCCATCATGGTCGGCAAACAGTGCCTCGGCAGCCAGTGGATCGGTAGCCCCCGGCGCATCCGGCTGGTGGCTCAGCTGGCTGTTCTGCCAGGCCAGCACGGTATCCGGCAGACACTCTGTCGGACCACACTGACGGAGGCTGGTCAGCTGGCTGGGCTGGCTGCCATTGGGTGCCGCGTAGTTCAGTGACCAGCTGTGCACGAGGGTGAAACCTGAGCCGGCATCAAACTCATAGCGGATGGCTTGCAGGCGAATAGATCGCTGCCAGCTGGCACCCCAGGTATAGCCGCTGCGCTGCTGCTGGGCCTGACGTGACTCATACACAAAGACCAGGCGAAATCGCGCACCCACCCCGTTTGAGTCTGCAGTCCAGCGGATCTCAACCGGCACCGCTTCGCCAGTGAGCTGGTCATCGTTGTAAGTGAACAGCATCTGGTTACCGAACTTGTCGCTGACCTGATTGATCACCCACTCACGAACCTCGCTGCCCACACCCACCGCTTCGATCCGTGAATCAATGTCGTTGCCATAACGCCAGGTCAGTCCGTCGGGATGCTGCACCTCAAACCAGGTGGGGCCAGTGCCCTGCTGTCCGCGGGATACGACACGCTGCAGGTTATTGATCTCGGTGCGGTACTCGGCACCGTCGGCACCATAGACGCCGGACAACAGCACCAGCGGCTGCCCGTCGAGGCAATATCGATCGCCATTACTGAAGCGCACACCCTGCATCCGGCCATCGACCGCAATGCTCTGTGCACAGCGGCTGATCTTCGACAGGCCAGCGAGCGTCATACCCATTCCGGCCAGTCCGTCACCATCGTGACTGTTGTAACGCAGACTGACGGCTGGCCGCAGTCCGCCACGACCTGCAGTGACGCTGATCGGCACGGACCAGGTTGCAGCACCCGCCGGATCGACGCCAAACCCGGCTGTGATCCGGCCGATCGCCGCTGCACTGGCCAACTGACTCAGCAACACAGTCAACAGGGCGATCAGCAGGCACCGTTGAGACCACCCGGATCGGATCGATGCGGCTCTTTGATCAGCGAAGCAGAAATTTGCGGCGGCGTACTGCATATTTTTCTCCGGCATATGGGCATTGCTGGCGGATACCTATATGAACAGCCGGACACCAGGCATTGCGATGCGGATAAGCCGGTAAAACCACAGCTTTGTACGACTGCGGTTCGAATGCAGTGAAAAACGACAGTAAGTGTCGTGCAGGCTAAAAAGCGTCACCACAAGCAGGGTGCAGTGCTAGGCTTGGACGACACGGGACAACAGACTGGAGCAGCCGGGAATGAAGAAGTTTCTGAAGTACAGCGGGGGCGGACTGTTGATCCTGCTGGTGCTTGCAGTCGCTGGTTTCTTCGTATGGGGTGAGGTCTCACTGGCCAAGCCGACAACCGAGGCACTGGCTGCCATGCAATCGGACGCTCGCGTCACCGTCGAGGATGGCAAGTACATTGCCTTCAGGCCCACGACCGTTGAGCCCAGCCTTGGCGTGATTTTCTATCCGGGCGCAAACTGCGACAGTCGTGGCTATGCACCGGTCTTTCATCGCGTGGCAGATCGCGGCTATCTGGTAGTGGATGTACCGATGCCGCGTAATTTTGCGATCTTTGCTCCGAGCCGTGCGGACGAGGTGCGCGCCGCCTATCCGGAGATCAAACGCTGGGTTATCGCTGGCCATTCGATGGGCGGTGCGATGGCCGGCTACTACGCCTTTCATCACCAGCAGGATCTGGCCGGCCTGATCGTCTGGGATTCCTATCCACCCGAACAGAACAACCTCGCTGATTCGGCTCTGCCGGTCTGGCACATCCACCGCGCCACGCTGGAAGGCGCAGCACCGGAGAAGCTCGAGGCGATGCGCCATCTATACCCGATCAGCAGCACCTGGGTACCGGTGCCCGGCGGCATCCACATGTACTTCGGTTCGTTTGACGGAGGCGGCTACAAGGAGCAGTGGACGCCGCAGATTTCGCGCGAAGCGCAACAGGACATCGTAGTCACCGCCATGCTGAATGCTCTGCAGAGCATGGCGGCTTCAGCGCCTTGAAACAGGTGAAAGGCTCAGGCCCTGGCTGACAGGAAAGCGCCGCGTGAGCGACGAAAGCACACCGTCAGATATTCAGCGCGCACCAGCCAGCGGAACCTGGGGTCATCGACAGGCGTACAGGCGATCACCCGCACCACGGCACTGAGCGGATCACAGCTCAGCTTGAGCAACTGGGAAGTTGCCACCGCGCCGACGGTGACAAACTGCAGACCACCAAGCGAGATATCGCGTGATTCACCGCTGAACGGCCCCTGCAGCGGCCAACCATGAAAAAAAGTCAGTGGATAGCGGCGAGCCAGACGGCTGGTGGCGCGTTTGCCGACCGTTTCCATGCGTTGCTGTGCCGCAGGCTGCAAGGGACTGCCGCAGGCGGCGCACATGGCTTCACGCGGAATCTCGTCAGCATGGCCATGTGCTGTACGGCAATACACACAGGCCGACAGACGCCCTGTCACGGTACCTGACGCGCTTGCAGCATCGCCGGCGTGGCGATCATATTCGGTCCGCTTGGACTGATCCATCAGGGTTTCATAGGCCTCGTTGATCAGCGTGGCACTCCACTGATCGCCACCCAGATCCGGGTGCATACGCAGTTTTTGCATCAGTGTCCGGTAGCTGGACTTGATGATTTCCGTCGGCGCGTCCGGCTGGACGTGCAAGATACGGTAGTAGTTGCGCCTATTCTCCATGACTGAATAGCTTAAATTGCAGGCGCAAACCAGACTGTGCCGGCGGTCATAAAACCGGTCCCGCCGCGTTTAGCGTACCGGAACCGTCGCGGCCGGCCGAGAAACAGCGTATCCTGCCGCATGGCCGCTCCGACCCCCCTTCGCCAGCCCTCGCCGCTGGACGCTGATCCCTTTGCCCTTCAGTCGATCACCAAGGCAGAACCGCCTTCCGGTGTGGATACGACCAACTGGCATCGCTACGTCATTACGCAGGGGCACAACACCATCGTTGGCCATCTGCAGGGCAGCCACGCCCACATTGAGCGTTCGGTAAAGGAAATCATCGAACGCCTCAACGAGCGTCGCCGCGGCAAGACCGGCCGCGTACACCTGAGCCCGGGCCGCAAGAAAAAGAGCGCTACGCAGGACGCATCTTGAGCGACTGGTCGGCTACCGCTTCACGGTAGACAAGGCGTAACCAGAACACCCCGATCCCGCCCGCAATCGCATTGGCGGATGCTGCCGCAATGAAGATGCCAACCAGGCCAAAGAACTGCGACAGCAACCAGGCCAGCGGCGCATAGACCGCGATGGTGCGTGACATCGAAATCCACATCGCCGCTACCGGCTTGCCCATCGCATTCAGCGAACCATTCACCGTCATCGCACAGCCCAGCGCGATATAGCTGACCGGCACCACATGCATATGCAGCAGTGCCGTCTCTCTGGCTGCACCCTGCACACCGAACAGATCGACGATCACGCCGCCGAACAACAGCATGAAAGCGCCGATCCCCAAGCCGTAGAACAGCGAGAAGCGGTAGGCAAAGCGAATCCCCTCGCCCACGCGGTCCAGCCGCCGGGCGCCGAAGTTCTGGCCGACAAATGGCGTCATGGCCGCCGACAGCGCCATCATGGCCAGCAGCGACAGACCCTCGATACGCGAGGCGATACCAAAGCCGGCCACCGATTCCTGGCCGAAGGTCGCGATCTGATAGGTGATGAAGGCCGTCGTGACCGGGGCGACAAGGCTGCTGGTCAGCGATGGCAGGCCCACATGCAGTATGCGGCGCCACGAGTCCATGATGAGGTGCGTGTCCAGCGAGCTGATATTCACCAGACGCTCCCGGTACATCACGAAAAACATCGAGGCAAACATGGTCAGGATGTTGGCAATCACACCACCGAGCGCCGCGCCCTCGATCTCCATGCGCGGGAAGCCAAACAGGCCAAAGATGAGTATCGGGTCGATGCAGATATTGAGCAGGGCAGCCGTGGACATGATCATCGCCGGCCGCTTGGCATCCCCGGCGGCACGCAACACCGAATTGGCGATCATCGGTGCGACGATGAAGATGCCACCCCAGTAATAGATACGCATATAGCGGTGGATGTACGGCAGGATGTTCTCATCCGCACCGAGCAGCCGGAACACCGGATCGATCGTCAACAGGCCAATGGCGAGAATCACCAGGCCGCACAACACGCCAAGCAGCATGGCATGCGTGGTAATGCGCTTGATCTGATCCCGATCCTCCGCACCAAACAGCCGCGACACCACTGAGGATGTGCCGGTACCCAGCGACATCGCCATCGCGCCGACGATGAAGCTCACCGGGAAAGTGAAGCTGATAGCGGCGAGTTGCTCGGTGCTGATCCGCGCGATGAAGAACGCTCCGGCGAGATTGTTGGTCAGTATGGCCACCATGCCGAGCATCATCGGCAGCATCAGCGACAGGATCGCCTTGCTGACCGGGCCTTCGGTCAGTCGAGCGCGCTTGCTGGCAGGTGCTTTCATGGGTGGCTACAGCCCCTGGGGCTCTGCTTTGGCATCTATAAGGCGTCGGTACTCCGCGTAAGCGTAGCGGTCAGTCATGCCGGCCACGTAGTCGGCCACTGCAAGCGCCCGACCCGGCTCGCCGCGCTCAGCCTCCCACTGACGCGCCCGCGTCGAGTGTTCGGCCGGCATCGCTTCAGGGCCGTTCATGTAACAACCAAACAACTCCTTCAGCATGTTCTGCGCACGCGAGGTCACATCGAGCACACGTTCATGCCGGTACAGGTACCGATGCAGAAAGCGCTTCAGGCCAAGGTGCGCAGTACGCACCGCCGGGCTGAGTCCGGCCAATGGGGCTTTGAGCACCCGCACATCGTCGATGGATCTCAGCTCATGGGCGGCAAGGTTTTTGCGAGTGGTTTCGACCAGGTCGGTAACCACTTCGTTGATCATGCCGCGGATGGTTTCATGGATCAGTGCACGGCGTGATGCGTGTGGATTGGCGCTCAGCAGCGGTGCATGGTGGCGCCGGAACAAGGGCACCGCACTCAGCGCGTCCTCGGTCAGCAGACCGGAGCGCAGGCCGTCATCGACATCGTGATTGTTATAGGCAATCTCGTCGGCCAGATTCACGACCTGCGCCTCCAGGCCCGGCTGCTGCCGCAGCAGAAAGCGCTCACCGACGGCACCGAGCTGGCGGGCGTTGCGTCGCGAGCAGTGCTTGAGTATGCCTTCACGGGTTTCAAAACAGAGGTTCAGACCCGGAAACGCCAGGTAACGCTCTTCAAGTTCATCGACCACGCGCAGGGACTGCAGATTGTGTTCGAAACCGCCCCACGGTTTCATGCACTCATCCAGCGCATCCTCGCCAGCATGACCGAATGGTGGGTGGCCCAGATCGTGAGCCAGCGCAATGGCCTCGACCAGCTCCTCATTCAGCTTCAGGGCGCGGGCGACGGTGCGGGCAATCTGTGCCACTTCAAGCGAATGCGTAAGGCGGGTGCGATACAAGTCACCCTCGTGGTTGATGAACACCTGGGTCTTGTAGACGAGACGGCGGAAGCCACCGGAATGAATCACCCGGTCACGATCGCGCTGGAATTCACTCCGGTAGGCATGTACCGGTTCCGGATATTGCCGGCCACGACCGGACTCTGTACGCGCCGCACAGGCTGCCAGACCGATACCTGATCCGGTCCGCCGAATGCGCGGCCGGGCTTTTTTCACCGTACGAACTGCTCGCGCAGGAAATCAGCCAGGTCGTGTGGCGCGTACTCGGCCGTAATACGGCCGACGCCGATGCGGTCGAGGAGCACCAACCGGATCTGCCCCGCGATGACTTTCTTGTCCATGCCCATCGCAGCCAGAAACTTCCCCGGATCGACGCCCGGTGGATCGACCGGCAAGTGCAGCCGACTGAACAGTCGGCGGATACGCTCTACGGTGGCGCTATCGATGGCACCGAGACGCTGCGAAAACGCTGCTGCCATGCAGGTGCCCGCCGCTACCGCTTCACCATGCAACCACTCGCCATAACCGGCATGCAGTTCAATCGCATGGCCAAAGGTATGCCCCAGATTGAGCAATGCGCGGCGGCCATGCTCGCGTTCATCCTGCGCAACGATCTCGGCCTTGAGTTCGCAGGAGCGGCGTATCACATGGCGCAAGGCGGCCGGATCACGCTGCAACAGGCTTTGGGCATGCGCTTCTATCCAGTCGAAAAATGCTGCATCGGCAATCAGGCCGTACTTCACGACTTCAGCCAGACCAGCCGACAGCTCGCGATCCGGCAGGGTCTGCAGGGTATCGGTATCGGCCAGCACACACAGCGGCTGATGAAAGGAGCCGATCAGGTTCTTGCCACCCGGGTGATTGACGCCGGTCTTGCCGCCCACGGCCGAGTCCACCTGGGCCAGCAGGGTGGTCGGCACCTGCAGGAAATCCACCCCGCGCTGATAGATGGCTGCCGCAAAGCCGGCAATGTCGCCGACCACGCCGCCGCCCAGCGCAATGACCACCGCATCACGCCCGTAGCGGCCAGCGACCAGCGCATCGAGTACGGAATTCACCGTCGCCATGGTCTTGTGGCGTTCACCATCCGGCAGGCTGAAGCTGTTGACCCGGCAGCCGCTCAGCAGGCTGCGCAGCGGGCCCAGATAGATCGGACCTACGGTGTCGTTGGTGACAACCATGACGTCGCGATGCTTCAGATACGGCTCAAGAACCATCGGCTGCGACAGCAGGCCGCTGCCAATCAGAATGGGATAGCTGCGCAGACCGAGGTCTACCGACAGGGTGATCAGCATCGATTGTGACATCCGCGCATGTTACTCACTGTGAGGACTGGCTGGCGACGTACTGGCAGATTTCGCTGACCACCGACGCCACCTTGCGGCTGTCCGTATCGATGACCAGATGTGCGATCTCGCGGAACTGCGGCTCGCGGACCGCCATCAGCCGGGTGAGGATTTCACGTGGGTTGCCATTCTTCAGCAGCGGCCGCCCCCGGCCGCCGCCGGTACGTTTGAGCTGGTGGTCGACGCCGGTATGCAGATAGACGACCAAACCCCGTTCATGCAGCCTGGCGCGGCTCTCCGGGTTCTGGGCCGACCCGCCGCCAGTAGCCAGCACGATGCCTGGCTGCTGCGTCACTTCATCGATGATCCGGCATTCACGTTCGCGAAACCCGGCCTCACCTTCACGTTCGAAGATGAACGGGATATCCACCCCGCTGCGCGCCTCAATGAGGTGATCACTGTCGATGAATTCGCGGCCCAGTTCACGGGCCAGCCGTTTGCCGACTGCCGACTTGCCGGAGCCCATCGGGCCGACGAGAAAGATGCTGGTTTCAGGCTGCATTGAAGCAGTGTTTGCGATCAGCGCGATATCGTCAACCGGTGCCCCAAAAGAAACAGGCCGGCTTGCGCCGGCCTGTCTTGCTGCTCCGAAAGTCAGGTACGGCTTATGGCGGTGAAGTAGCGCAGTTCAATACGGTGCCGAAAGGACTGTATTGGTTCGGCGGTGCATCGGTTTCACTATCGACGTCATCTGCCCAGACCTGCAGTGTAAACACGCTGGAACTGCTGAACTCACTGCCACCAACCGGTGCGGTAGCTGTGAGCCTGACCTCAACCCATTCCGCATAATTCTGCGGGTAGAACACACAGACACGCGCATTACCTTGGCTGTTGGTCACTACAGGTGCTTCCGCACCTTGGGCATTAAGCGCTGCACACGGTGCGCTCGAAGAAGCCGATGAAGGCACGGCAGCAACCGATGCGATATTGCCGGCTTCCATTCTGCCGTTACCGTTTACGTCTTCAACGTCCAGATCCAGTATTCCGTTATTGTCGAAGTCTTCATCCGGGCAATAGAGACTACTCGCATAGCTCCACAGTCCGGGCGGGTCTGCCCAGCCCAGCTGACCCTGAACGAAACTCGTGGAGCGGATACTCGCCTGGATTGCCTGGCCGGATACCGGTCGGCCCTGTACATCGGTGACGGAGATACTCCACTCTTTTGCATATCTTGCAGTATCAGGTTCGAAGAGCGTGTTGCCGGTACCGAGGGTTATAAAATAAGCCTGCCCGGCCACCGTCAATTCAACAGTATCGCTTACAGCCGTCCCCTGTACGGTAGCGCTGATCTCCACACCACCGGCACCAGTGGCCCCACTTGCGGTATAGACCGCTTTTGCAAGCCCCTGACTATCTGTAACGGCTGTGCCTGGCGACAGGCTTCCACCGCTGCCGCTGGCAATCAGGAACTCCACCGTCTTGTTTTTCACAAGATTATTGGCTGAATCCCGGACAATCGCACTCAGTTCACTCTGCTCGCCAACACCTATCGTGAGCCGTGAAGCCTGCAAATCAACGGTAGCGGGTGTAACGGCAACAAACTCGATTGAACGATTGGTGCTGGTCGCCTCATCATTGGTCGCCGTCAGCACTGCAGAACCGGAGTTGGCACCGGTAATCGTGACCGATGCATCACCAGAACCATTTGTGACCGCAGTAGATGCAGACAGCACGCCTCGGGTAGCCGAGAAGGTAATTGTCTCGCCGGCTTGGGGAACACCGGACTTTGTCCAGTTTACGGTGACTGCCTGTGCCACGCCCAGATTGATCTCAGCCGCGGATAGCGGTGCGGTGAAGGCAAATGCATCGCCGGACACTGATACCGCCTTGGTCGCTGTCAAACCCAGGCCGCTGACAGTCAGCGTGTCATTTCCTGCTATGTCTGCGGTAAGGTTGAAATCCACGTTACCGCTCGTATCTGTAGTCAGGGTTGACGACGCGATCGTATTACCATTGGCGGAGGTCAGCGCTACGGTCTGCTGGCTAATCCCGACGCTCTTGGAGTCTTTCAGGGCTGCCACGTAGGCGCCTGTGTCATCCAGCGCGAGCGCCGCAGGACCCGTGATGCTGATGGAGGTGCCCACGACATCCACGGCCACACTGCCCTCCACGCCACCTGCCTGCGCGTTGACGGTAATGGACCGGTTGGCGAGATTGGTACCGTTGGACAACTGGGCGACTGCCATACCCAAACTGTCAGAGACTGCCTGGGTAACAGCCAACGAACCAGAGCTTGCGCTAAACTGAACGGTTACGCCTTCAAGAACCGCATTATTCTCATCCTTGACCTGTGCGGTGATGGTGACTGTATTGGCCTGTGACTGATCTGACTGGAGCTGCGGCGAAGACGCAAGCACAGTTATAGAACCAACCGAAGTGGCACCACCACCTCCGCCACTGATGGTGCCGTCACCGCCACCGCCACAGGACGCCAGCGCTGCCGATACCAGTACCACACCCAAAGAAAGCAATTTCTTCAACACAACAATTTCCTCTCACACATCCGGCGGCCCGTGGCCTCGCGGCAGATGATTCCGTTCAGTAAATGTTCGAGCCTTCCTTGAGTATCTTTGGTGTCACAAAGATCAGCAGTTCGGACTTGTTCGAGATTTTTCGGGTAGAGCGGAACAACACGCCAACGCCGGGCAGATCGCCGAGGAACGGCACCTTGCTGACTGTCTCCCCTTCCTCGGTTTCATAGACACCGCCAAGGACGACGGTCTGGCCGTTGTTGACCAGCACCTGGGTATCGACCTCACGTGTATCGATGCTGGGCACCGAGCCACCGCGTTCGTTGGAATAGGTGGCGCCGACACTGTCCTTGGTCACCTTCAGATCCAGAATGATGCGGTCATCTGGCGTGATCTGCGGCGTAACCGTCAGGCTGAGCACAGCATCCTTGAACTGCGTCGTGGTGGCACCGCTGGACGCAGCCTCCTGATAGGCAATCTCGACACCCTGACGTATCGAGGCTTCTTTCTGGTTGGCAGTAATCACGCGCGGTGAGGAAATCACCTCGCCGCGACCTTCGGCCTGCAGCGCCGACAGCTCGAGGTCGACCAGATAGTCTTCGCCGAGCAGCGCCAGGCCAATCCGGCCAGCCGGATTGGCCAGCGGCAGGTTGACGTTATATCGGTCAGCCAGCGCAGGCAGCTGTACGGGATACATGGATCCGGTGGACTGCTGGTTGCTGAGCGCTGAATTGACGATGGTGTTGGTACCGGTAGAAGAACCCGTCACGGCGACCAGGCCATCGCTGGTGTCATTGATAGCGGTAACGCCCCAACGCACACCGAGGTCACGGCTGAAGTCGTCGTTCACGATGACGATCCGTGCCTCGATCAGCACCTGACGTACAGGAATATCCAGCGTACTGACCAGCCGACGAATCTGTGCGATATGGTCACTGACATCCTTGACCAGCAGGGTGTTGGTTCGCTCGTCGATAGCCACGGTACCGCGCTCGGAAAGCAGCGAGTTACCCTTGTTGCCCTTCATCAGCTCGGCAAGGTCGGCTGCCTTGGCATAGTTGACCTGCAGATACTCGGAGAACAGCGGCTCCAGTTCGAGGATATCCTTGCGAGCTTCGAGATCAGCCTTCTCGCGGGCAGCGATCTCATCAGCTGGCGCAACGATGATGACGCCACCGTTCTCGCGCATGTCGAGACCCTTGGTAGCCAGCACGATGTCGAGTGCCTGATCCCAAGGTACATTCTGCAGGCGAAGGGTGACATTGCCGGCCACGCTGTCGGATACGATGATGTTGCGGCCGCTGACATCTGCCAGCAACTGCAGGACCGCCCGCGTCTCGATATCCTGGAAGGACAGCGTCAACCGCTCGCCACTGTAGTCACGATCAGGACTGAACAGGGTGGGCTTGAGGTCTTTTTCAGCAACGACCACCGGCGCAATCTCGACGGTGAAAACACCATCGGACTGATAGGCGAGTTCCTGGAACGGCAGCTTGGCAGCGATACTGACGCGGGTGCCAGCCGGCGTACTTGCAGACTCGATGAAATTCACCGGGGTTGCGAAATCGGTGACATCCAGACGCTTCTGCAGACTGGCCGGCAGCGTTGCGCCGTTGAAGGACAGCACCACACGACCGTCTTCCTTGCGGACATCGACCGGTGTCGCCGGATCAGACAGCGTGATTACGACCCGCCCGGCACCGTTCTCGCCACGACGAAAATCCACGCCACTGACGCTGCGGCTACTACTGACTGCGGCAACACCCGCAGTTGCGGCAGTAGCGTTCGGCGCCGGGAACGAAGTCACTGCGGCGGCCGCAGCTTGCGGCGTACCAAGCGTTACCACGACAGCGTTGCCGTCGACGCGGGTCTGATAGGGCACCATCGTGTCGAGATTAAGGACAATGCGGGTCTTGCCACCGGCTTCAGCAGCAAGAATTGTCGTCAGCGGACCAATGTTCACGTCCTTGCGGCGCTTGTCCAGCGCCAGCGTTGTGCCCTGCAGATCGAGAGAGATACGGGCGGGATTATCGATGGTGAAAGCCAGCGGCTCGGATGCCGGACCTGAAGTCAGCAAGCGCAGCTCGAGTTGATTGCCAGGCAGTGGCTGGACCTGAATGTCCTTGAGCTGGTTGCCGACCGGCGCGGCCTGTGCCAGCGCAACCGACATCCCGGTCAACGCAATTGCCAGCGCACCGATCCATGCGGCAAGGACGCGACTGACGGTATGCCGTCTGCCGGTTGGTCCTGCCATCTCACTGCCCCTGGTCGTGCTCATCATCCCGTACTCCCAACCATATCCTTGCGTCGGCAACTCAAAATCCGCATCCCGCCGTGCGGGGACGGAACCCCGCCTCAATTTCCAAGTGCTATCGAGGCCGACCGTGTGTAGAAGCCACCCATGCCATCCGGCACCAATTCATCAACCCGGATCTCGGATTGCGATACCGCAACCACCCGGCCGTCGTACTGGCCGATGTAGTTACCCGGCAGAACCTTGTGCAGCAGCCCGTCACCGGTCTGCACCAGACCGTAATTGGCCGATCCCTGACTCAGCGTGCCCGCCATTGAAAGAGTATCGAGCGGGAACTGCTCCAGATATTCCTTGGGCCGCGCTGAATCCGGGCGAGGCCCCGTGGCACCCGCACGACCTTGCGGCTGGTCAGGCACAAATGGCGAACGCAGCGCATCTGCGGCGTAACTGAACGTCTCGTAGGGCTTGACCTGTGGCAGTGCCTCGATGCGGCCACCCGGCCGCGCCTTGACCTTGTCGATGTACTGCATGAGATCAGACTGGCCGCCGCCACAGCCGGTCAACAGCGTGGCTGCAAACAAGATCCCGACGCCTGCCCGCCGGAGGGAAACGCTGTACAGCATGGATAGAACCCTGATCATCTAGCCCTTCTTCCCCGCTTTGCCCTTGGCTGACTTGGCGCCCTTGCTGGTCTCACGAGTCGTTCTGGATTTCTTGCCCTTGCCGCCGGCGCCCGTGGCGCTCGCCTCGGCTGCCTGCAACTCATCCTCATCGAGGTAGCGATAGGTTTTTGCGGTAACGTTGAGCAGCAGCTCATCGAAGCCGGGATTCTTGCCCTTGGGCGCGATCTCGATGTCATGCAGGGTCACGATGCGGGGCAGTGCGGCGATATCGCTGACAAAGCGGCCAAACTCGTGGTACGAGCCGGACAAACGGATCTTGATCGGTTTTTCTGCGTAAAAGTCCTTGCGGATTTCTTCGCTGGGCTGGAACAACTCCTCCTGCAGGCCGGCACCGCGCCCGGTCTGGGAGATGTCTACCAGCAGATTGGGGATTTCCGTCTTGCCGGGCAACTGCCGGAGCATCGTACCGAAGGAGCGTTCTATTTCGGCCAGCTGCGCCTTGTACGCACTGAAGTTGGCAGCCTTGCGCTGCTTGCTTTCAAAGGTACTGCGCAGCTCACGCTCTTCAGCCTGTGCTTTCTCGAGCCTGGGCATCTGGTTTTTCCAGACGAAGGTCCAGAACCCGCCAGCGCCCGCAATGATGAAAAGCAGTGCGATGAAAAACGCCTGGATCGGAAAAGGCCAGCGACCGATATCGTTGATATCGAGTTCACGGAGATCATCAAGGAAGTTCACTTCGCAACCTCCTCATCATCCGTTGTTGTGGATACCTGGCTGGCATACACCACAAACTGCGACGAGCGGCCGGCAAACTCGCCGGTTTCCTGTGGCAGTCCTTTCTTGCCCTTGGCTCCAGCTTCACGCACCTCGACGACCTCAAGGTCGGGCTGCGTAAACCAGCTCGACTTGTCGAGATTGCGCATGAAAGCGGACACGCGGGTGTTTGACTCGGCATCACCGCGAATTTCGACCCGCTTGCCGGCCTGCTTCACAGCAGTCAGGCGCACACCGTCAGGCAGCGTCCTTACCAGCTCTTCGACTACATGCACGATCTCCGGGCGACTGCGCTGGAGCTGCTCGATGATTTCCATCCGCGCCAGCAGCCGTTCTTTCTTGGCCTCGAGATCAAGGATCTCGGCGATGCGCTCATCAAGCAGCGCAATCTCGGCGCTCAACAGATCGTTGCGCGACTTCTGGCTGCTGATGATCCCGCTCATCACGGAATTCGAGGCAAGGATAACCAGACCGGCAGCACCAACAGCCGCACCCAGGCCAATAAAGAACTGGTTGCGCCGCTTGGTGCGCAGCTCATCGCGCCAAGGCAATAGATTTATGCGTGGCATATCAGTCGAAACTCCGAAGCGCGAGTCCACATGCAGTCAGCAGTGCAGTGGAGTCCTTGCGGATACCCTGGGATTTGGCCCGACTGGAGATCTTCATCTGGCCGAGTGGATCACCGATCTCGGTAGGTATGCCGACCTTGCTTGAAATGACGTCTGCAACACCCGGGATGTTTGCGCAACCGCCACAGACCAGGATCTGGTCAGGTTGATCACGGCCACCGCCAGAGGCGAGAAAGAACTGCAGCGAACGACTGACCTGCTGGGTCATGTCATCCATGAACGGGTCGAGCACCTCTGGCTGGTAATTGCCAGGCAGGCCGCCCTCTTTCTTGGCACGCCCCGCATCCTCGAGGCTGAGCCCGTAGGTGCGCATGATTTCCTCGGTGAGCTGCTGCCCGCCGAAGGAAAATTCGCGGGTGTACACCACGCGCATGTCCTGCAGCACGCTGAACGTGGTGTTGCTGGCGCCGAAATCGATGATTGCGATCTGGTGCTGCAGACCGCCATCAGGCATCTGGTGTATGAGCAGCTGACAGGCGTTCTCGAGCGCGAAGGGTTCGACATCGACCACGCGGGCCACAAGGCCTGCTGCTTCGACTGCAGCTTTACGCTGATCGACATTCTCGGTACGCGTTGCAACCAGCAGGATGTCGAGCATCTCGGGGTCCGTCGCTGACGGCCCCATCACTTCAAAATCAAAACTGACCTCTTCCATCGGGAAGGGAATGTATTGATCGGCCTGAATCTCGACCTGCCCTTCCAGTTCACGCGCCGTGAAGCGCCGTGGCATCTGGATGATCTTGGTAATGGCGGCATCGCTACTGATCGCGATGGCGGCATCTTTGGAACTGGTCCCCGCACGCTTTATAGCGCGACGAATTGCTTCGCCCACTGCAGGTGCATCGACGATCGTTTTCTCGTTGATCGAGTTAGGCGGCGTTGGCTCAGCGGCATAGCTCTCCGCACGGAAGCTCTTGCCGCTCTGAGACAACTCAACGAGCTTGATCGATGAGGTTGTTATGTCAAGACCAATCAAAGGCCTGGAACGTGAACCGAAAAGCACAGCTTTTCCCTTTTAAACCCGGAAGTTGCGCGAATAACGTCTTCGGCACGTCACGAATTGCATTTAACCATATATCACTATCGATGGAAACGCGATGTGACGCCCGTCCACCAACCAGAAATTACGCGGCTATCAGCCGCGGCACTTCTGGACCGGAAGCCTGGTCATCGGGAACAGCGTGAGGAGAACAGCGCGCCATGGCCGCGGGAGCGATCTGAATGCACCCGAAACGGCAAGCACAGAAAAGTCATACGCAGAGGGTACAGAAACGGATACATCAGATAATCCGTAATCTGGCGGCCCCGCTGTCGTAGGATCCTGCACTTGCGGCTACGCCCAATCCAGCGCAGTTCCTCAAGCAGTCCCGTAGACCGGTAGCTTTGCGTCCCCACCTTTCAGTAGGTTTGCCCAAAAACCGCGGCCAATATGCATAATCGTCACGGGCTGCGCAAGGTACCTTTCCCGCTTCTCAATGAAATTTCTGATTCGAGTCCTTCTGGCGCTCTTTGGCATCGCACTCACCGGTGTCATCGCTGGTGGCGTAACCGCCGGTACTGCCTGGTATTTTCTTTCACCGGGACTGCCGTCAGTGGAGCACATGCAGGACGTTCCGCTGCAGGTGCCACTGCGTATCTATTCCCGTGACGCACGTCTCATTGCACAGCTCGGCGAGTTCCGTCGCATCCCGGTCAGGTACAAGGATATTCCGCCACTGGTCGTCCAGGCTGTGCTGGCCGCCGAAGATGACCGCTTTTTCGAGCATCCCGGTTTTGACTATGAGGGGCTGGTGCGTGCGGGCAGCCATCTCATCCTGACGGGCAGCCGGACCCAGGGTGGCAGCACCATCACCCAGCAGCTTGCGCGGGCCTATTTCCTGAGCCCCGAACGTACTTTCGTGCGTAAAGCCAAAGAACTGCTGCTGGCGCTGCAGATCGAGCAGGCCTTCAGCAAGGAAGATATCCTCGCGCTTTACCTGAACAAGATTTTCTTTGGCCAGCGCGCTTACGGTATCGCTGCGGCGGCCGAAGTCTATTTCGGCAAGCCGCTTGAGCAGCTGTCGATCGCTGAAGCCGCAGCCATTGCCGGAATTCCCAAGGCGCCCTCACAGCTGAATCCGGTTTCCGATCCGGTACGTACGGAAGAGCGGCGCGCCTATGTGCTGCGCCGGATGCTGGAACTCGAGTTCATCGATGACGAAGAATACCGCCAGGCACTTGCCACGCCGGTCGAATCCCACCTGCATGTTCCATCAGCGGAGCTCGATGCACCCTATATCGCTGAAATGGTACGCGCTGAAATGGTGGCCCGCTTCGGCACGGACATCACCAGCCGTGGCTACCGGGTCACCACGACCATCGACAGCCGTCTGCAGAGCAGCGCGGACCGCGCGCTACGCACAGCCCTGCTGGAATACGACCGGCGACACGGATACCGGGGTGCAGCCTTTCATGTGGATGGTGTGTTGCCGGCA
This sequence comes from uncultured Gammaproteobacteria bacterium, assembly GCA_963698405.1. GTDB lineage: Bacteria > Pseudomonadota > Gammaproteobacteria > Steroidobacterales > SHZI01. The sequence continues at coordinate 374,182 of CAVOQT010000002.1, read as the reverse complement.
GACGATGCAGGGCAACAGCGACTGCTCGATGCATACCCGGTACACCCGGACCTTTACCCGGCACTGGTAACCCGCCTGCATACAGACAACTCGGCAACACTTTTCGTACACGATATCGGCCCGCTCACCGTACCGTGGGCCAACCTCAGATGGCGGCCGTATGTAAATGACGAAGCCGTCGGTGCGGCACCGCAGACCGTCGCAGAAATTGTCTCGACCGGCGATGTCGTCTATCTGCTCCGCACCGTGAGTCGCGGCTGGTTACTGGCCCAACTACCCGTCGTACAGGGCGCACTGGTAGCACTGGACCCGCTGGATGGTGCGACGGTAGCGCTGTCCGGTGGCTACGATTTCTTTGCCAGCAAGTTCAACCGGGCGGTTCAGGCGAAGCGGCAACCGGGGTCATCGTTCAAGCCCTTTGTCTATTCAGCTGCGCTGGAGCATGGATTCACGCCAGCGACCGTCGTCAACGATGCGCCGGTGGTATTTGAAAATACCGGTACTGATGCCGACGAGTGGCGCCCGCAGAATAACTCCGGCCAGTTCTATGGCCCCACCCGCCTGCGCGAAGGATTGGTGAAATCGCTGAATCTGGTCACCATCCGCGTCTTGCTGAGCACCGGGGTCGCGAGAGCGATCAGATATATCCGGCCGTTTGGTCTGCCGGACAGCGCCATGCCACCGAATCCGACCATGGCGCTCGGCAGCGGCGAAGCCACGCCACGCGATATGGCGGCAGGATTTGCTGTTTTCGCCAATGGCGGCTATCGCGTTGAGCCCTATCTGATCGAGCGGATCGAAGACGCCCACGGAGCGGTGATTTTCCAGGCCCCGGCCAGGGTGGTTTGCGCCGACTGCACGCCACGCTGGTTCGGTCCAAATGAGCCGCCAGCCGCCGAAGTCGCGGCATCTGATGCAATCACGGTACAGGCACAGGCACCGACAAGACCGGAAATCCCCGTCTATCTGGATGCCGAGGAAATGATCGCACATGCCCAGACCTGGCAACCCGCAGCGATAGAAACGCCGGAGTTCATGTCGGGCACCGGACGGGCACCACGGATCATTACCGCCGAGAACGCCTATCTGCTCTACGACATGATGCGCGACGTAGTCAGGCGTGGCACCGGTGTCCGGGCGCAGGCCCTCGGACGCGCAGATATCGCTGGCAAGACCGGCACCTCAAATGATCGGCGCGATGCCTGGTTCAGTGGCTTCAACGGTCAACTGGTCGCCACCGCCTGGGTAGGCTTTGACCAAGAGCGCAGCCTCGGGCCACGCGAAGAAGGTGGCCGGACAGCGCTGCCCATGTGGATGTACTTCATGGCCGACGCATTGCATGGCGTACCGGAGACACCCGTGCGGCGACCACCGGGCATCGTGACTGCACGCATTTCCGCCACAACGGGCCTGCTGGTTTCGTCCAGCGATGCCGGAAGCATGTTTGAACTGTTCCGCGAGTCTGACCTCGAAACACTGGAATCCAGCAGCAACGTGGCAACCGGCCATGGGCGGCCGGCAGGGCCAGCGGGGAACGAGAATGAGATCTTCTAACCGTGATCGTCCCGACCATCAGCGCCTGGCGCTTGCCGTCGAAACAGCACGGATAATCCAGGAAGAAGGCCTGCTCGATTTCCACAGCGCCAAGATCAAGGCTGCGACACGGCTTGGCCTGGGCAGGCAGGCACACCTGCCGGACAATGCAGAAATCGAGGCGGCACTCGCCGAACGCAACCGGATCTTTCACGGTGAAACCCTGCCGGAACTACTGACGGCCTTGCGCCACGCAGCCTTTGAAGTGATGCGTGATCTCGGCGGTTATCACCCCCGACTGGTGGGCGATGTCCTGAGTGGCAACGCCACGATTCATACGAGCATTGACCTGCACCTGTTCAGCGATACCTCTGAAGCAGTCAGTGCAAGCCTTGAGTCACTGGGCGTGGGTTACAGGAGCATCGCGCGTCGTCACCGGCTGCGACACGATGAAGTAGAGCAGTTTCCCGGCTACCGCTTCAGCGTACATGACTGCGATTTCGCCAGCACCGTGTTCCCGCTTCGTCTGCGCGGCCATGCACCGTTGAGCCCGGTGGATGGCCGGCCGATGCGGCGCGCCGGCCTCCGTGAACTGGCTGTACTGCTGGATCTGCCGCCGAAGCTCAGCGCTTGCTGACATCCACGTAGTCGCGGCGCGTCGGGCCCGTATAGAGCTGACGCGGACGGCCAATGCGCCCTTCCGGATCCGTGATCATCTCCCGCCAGTGCGCCACCCAGCCTACCGTCCGGGCGATGGCAAACATCACGGTGAACATCGACTTGGGAATCCCCAGCGCCCGATAGATGACCCCTGAATAGAAGTCGACGTTCGGGTAGAGCTTCTTCTCGATGAAGTAGGGATCCTTCAGTGCGATCTCTTCCAGCTGCAGGGCCAGATCAAACAGTGGCTGGTTGCGGCCCAGGCGCGCGAGCACCTTGTGGCAGGTTTCGCGGATGATCGTCGCCCGCGGATCATGGTTCTTGTAGACGCGATGGCCAAAGCCCATCAGACGGAAGGGGTCATCCTTGTCCTTCGCTTTGGCAATGAATTTCGGGATGTTGGCTACGGTACCGATTTCTTCCAGCATCTTGAGGACAGCTTCGTTGGCACCACCGTGCGCAGGGCCCCAGAGCGCAGAAATACCGGCCGCCACTGCAGAGTAGGGATTGGCACCGGAACTGCCGGCCATGCGCACCGTCGACGTGCTGCAATTCTGTTCATGGTCGGCATGCAGGATGAACAGCAGGTCAAGCGCCTCGGCCGCCACCGGATCGATGTGATAGTCCTCGGCCGGTACGGCAAAAAACATGTGCAGCAGGTTCGAGCAATAGTTCAGGTCATTGCGCGGATAGGTAAACGGCTGGCCCAGTGAGTGCTTGTAGGCGGCGGCTGCAATGGTCGGCAGTTTGGCGATGATCCGGTGCGCAAAGATGTCGCGATGCCGTGGATCGTGGATGTCCGTCGTGTCGTGATAGAAGGCGGACATCGACCCGACCACGCCGGTAACCATGGCCATCGGATGTGCATCGTAGTGAAAACCGTTGAAGAGACGCAGGATGGTCTCATTCAGCATCGTATGGGTGCGGATCGATCGATCGAACTCGACCAACTCCGCCTGCGAAGGCAGATCGCCGTAGAGCAGCAGCCAGGCGACTTCGATAAAAGAGCTCTGATTGGCCAACTGCTCGACCGGGTACCCTCGGTACATGAGGATGCCCTGGTCACCGTCGATATAGGTGATTTTGCTCTCGCAACTTGCGGTTGAGCCGTAACCGGGATCGTAGGTAAACAAGCCCTGGGAGGTGAAGAGGCTACGAATATCGACAACATCCGGACCAGTGGTTCCGGAGCGGGACCCGAGCTCAAACTCCTTGCCTGAACTGGTCTCCCTGACGATATAGCTGCGTCCGTTCTGTTTGACGTCGCTCATTGATCTATCCGGCTCCCAGGTTGGTATTGTGGCGACGAGGATTCAGTCGTTGCGCTGCCCAGACAGACAGCACCTGACCAAACAGCGCCACATTATAGGGAACGAGACTGGACCATGCACCCGTCGGTGCAGTTCATCGCAGGATGTCGGCGTTTGAGCGTGCTGTCGTAAAAACCAGCGCAGCTGAAATCAGGCGCGACTGTATTTGCGGCGGAACTTGTCGACCCGGCCGGCGGTATCGAGCATCTTCTGCTTGCCGGTATAGAACGGGTGACAGGCAGAACAAACTTCGATACCCAGATCGTGCCCAAGCGTGGAGCGAGTAAGGAATTCGTTGCCGCAACTGCAGGTTACTTTGATTTCGGCGTAGGCGGGATGTATGTCGGCTTTCATGATCGCTGGTACCGCTGGTGGATTCTCCCCCGGCCGGTACGGCCGAAAGGGCGCGCAAGGATAGCGATTAGCCTTCCACATGACAAGCTGGAATGTTATCCACAGAAGCTGTGGATAACTCTGTGGAGAGTTTGCTTTGAAGCCTCTGCGCTTTACGCAACGAGAGGGAATCTGTTGGTTTGGTGAAGAAATAGCCAAAACAACAAGTTTTTGTTTATCAAGCACTTACATTGCAATAATAGGTATTCAACTTAATACCGGAACTGTATCTCCATGATATTTAGCGACTCGTACCGCCTTGTGCATAAGAACCGCCACCAGCGGCCGCTCAGGCTCTGCCCGCCAGAAGTTCCTGCAGCTGTCGTAGCGCTGTGTAGCGATGGCTGCGCAGGTTTTTTTCGGCCGGATCCATCTCGGCGACACGCATACCGCTGTGCGGATCAATAAACAGCGGGTCATAACCAAAGCCTCCCGCCCCCCGGCAGGATTCAGCAATTCGCCCCTCCCAGACACCCTCGGCAAGCAGTGGCGAGACATCCCCTGCATCGCGGACGAAAACCAGGCAGCAGCGATACCGCGCCGTGCGCCCGGCAGCAGGCACGCCAGCCAGTTCGGCCAGCAATTTCGCATTGTTGGCTGCATCACTGGCGCCGACACCAGCATACCGGGCGGAATAGATACCGGGCGCCCCATGCAGCGCATCGACTTCAATTCCGGAGTCGTCGGCCAGTGCGGGCAAACCGGTAACGGCAGAAGCATGCCGGGCCTTCTGTAGAGCGTTCTGGCTAAAGCTGGTGCCCGTCTCGGCAACGGGTACAACACCGAGACTGGATTGCGCGATCAGCTGCCAATGGGAGCCCAGCAGCAGCTGGAATTCACGCAGCTTGCCGGGATTGTCACTGGCCAGCACAAGCTTGTGTGGCGCCTCCATGACTACTCAGCCAGGTCGCCCCCGACTGCCGGGCTTCTGCTGGTCACGCCAGTCATCAATCGCAGCGGTCTGCGCCGTCATGATGCCGCGAATACCGCTCGCCGCAAGGTCGAGCAGCGTGTTGAGTTCATCACGGCGAAAGGCATGGCCTTCAGCAGTACCCTGCACCTCGATGAAGCTGCCGGCTTCATTCATCACGACGTTCATATCGGTTTCGGCGCCCGCGTCTTCCGCATAATCGAGATCGAGGACCGGCAGGCCGCGAAAGATCCCGACCGACACCGCTGCAATCTGGCCATGCAGGGGACTGGTGGCAATGCTACGACTGCGCAGCAGGGACTCGATCGCGATTACCAGCGCCACATAGCTGCCCGAGATGGCTGCAGTACGCGTACCGCCATCAGCCTGCAGCACGTCACAATCAAGCGTAATGGTGCGCTCGCCGAGCGCTTCGAGATTGGCCGCCGCACGCAAGGAGCGGCCGATAAGCCGCTGGATTTCCTGCGTTCTTCCGCTCTGCTTGCCCTGCGCAGACTCACGGCGCATGCGACTGTGCGTCGAGCGCGGCAGCATGCCGTACTCGGCAGTAATCCAGCCACGCCCCGAATTGCGCAAGAAAGACGGCACACCGGATTCAACGCTGGCGGTGCACAGCACACGGGTATCGCCGAAGCTTGCCAGCACCGAACCCTCGGCATGGCGCGTGAAGCCGGTTGTGAAGCCCACGGGACGCAGTTCACCGACCAGACGCCGGCTCGGCCGCGGCGAAGCAGTACTCTCAGACATGTCTATCCAATCCTTGTGGGCCGCGAACCGGCCGTCAGATCATTCCAGAACGCGCAGTGCAACTGCGGAGGTATTGTCGCTGTGGGGGCTGCTGATACGAACGGACTGCTCGCCAATGCGGCGCAGGCCGACGGCAAGCGCCTCGCCGTCAGTGCCCAGACCACCAAGCCGTTCATCACCCAGACCCGACCACAGGCCATCGGAGCAGGCGAGCAGAATATCGCCGCATTCAAGGCGCTTCTGGCGCGTGATCGTCATGCCCGGCAGCCACGTATCACCGCCCAGGCAGCACTCGACATAGTTGCGCATCGGATGGGCCGCAATATCGGCTTCAGTAATGACGCCATCCTGAAGCAGAAGTTCGACATGGCTGTGGTCACGAGTACGCTCGAGAACCTTGCCGCCACGCAGGTGGTACACGCGGCTGTCGCCGACATGGGCAAAGAACGCAGCGTCATCCTGCACCAGGCACAGCGCACAGGTCGCACGCGGACGTGCCTCCATGGGCAGGCTTGCGCCGAGCAGAACCAGGTTGGCGTGCGCCCGGCCGATGGCCAGATGCAGGAAACCGATCGGATCAAAGACCGGCTGATGGACGCGACTGAATGCATCCCGAATGGTCTCGACAGCCAGCTGTGCTGCTGCGGCTCCGTCCGAGTGCCCGCCCATGCCATCGATGGCAATGAGTAATACCGACTGCTCGCCGGCAACGACCAGAACCCGGTCCTGATTTTCTTCCCGATCACCGATCAGGCTCAGATCTGCGTACTCGACTCGCAAGGCGACCTCACCGGAAAAGACCATGTGTATAAAAAAGCGGGGGTGCGGAACTACAATGTAGCGCAGCGCACGACAGTCTAAGCCGTCACCCCTCAGCGATGCACACAATCTTTGCCATAACTGCAGGCACACGGCCACAGCGCAGGCACTTTTACCAGGAGTACAGCACTTGATCCGCAGCATGACGGGCTTCGCACAGGCCGAGTCGGGCACCCCGCAAGGCGTTCTGCTCTGGGAGCTGCGCTCGGTCAACAATCGTTACCTTGAAGTACAGCTCAGGCTGCCCGAACTGTTCCGCCCCATCGAGAATGAGATCCGGCAACTGGCCGCTGCGCGCCTGGGACGTGGCCGTATCGAAGCAAGCCTCAGTCTGCGCAGCCCTCAGGGACAGCCGGCAGCCAGTCAGCTCAATCTGACGCTGGCGCGCCAGCTCATCAGCCACGCGCAAACGCTTGCCAGCGAGATGCAGAATCCTGCCGGGATAAACCCGCTCGAACTGCTGCGCTGGCCGGGCATCCTGGAGCAGGAAGAACAGGATCTTTCCGCCCTGCTGCCACTGGCTATCAGCAGCTTCGATGCAGCACTGACTGACCTGGAAGACGCACGCGGACGGGAAGGCGCACGCATCGAGGAAATGTTCGAACGGCGGCTGATCGAAATCGAAACCGGGGTAGCCACCGTCATCGGTCGCCTGCCAACCGTACTGGCCCGCATTCGTGAACGACTTGCCGAGCGGATCACGGCGCTGGGCATCCCCGCCGACCACGAACGGCTCGAGCAGGAAATCGCCCTGCTCGCACAGAAACTCGATGTCAGCGAAGAGCTGGACCGGCTTGGCGCCCATATCGCAGAGTTCCGCAGCAACCTTCAGTCGGGCATACCGGTCGGGCGTCGGCTGGATTTCCTGGTCCAGGAATTCAACCGTGAGGCCAATACGCTGGGCTCCAAATCCGCCGATGCGGAAACCACCCGGACGGCCGTAGACATCAAGGTGCTGATCGAGCAAATTCGCGAGCAGGTTCAGAACGTCGAGTGAGGCTGATGTCGGTGCCAGAGTTGCCGCAAACGGAAAACAACGAGCCCAAAACCGGCACGCTGTTCGTGCTCTCTGCCCCCTCCGGCGCGGGCAAGACCACGCTCGTCAAGGCATTGATGGCGCGCGATCCGGAACTCTGCTTCTCGGTATCCTTCACCACGCGCAAACCACGCCCCGGCGAAGTGGCGGAGCGCGACTATTTCTTCGTCGACGAGGCCCGCTTCGAGGCGATGGTCGCTGGCGGGGAATTTCTGGAACACGCCCGTGTGTTCGGCAATCTCTATGGCACCAGCCGGGCGCAGGTCGAGGCGATACTCGCCACCGGGCGCAACGTACTGCTTGAGATCGACTGGCAGGGCGCGCAACAGATCCGCAAGAACGCCCCGCACTGCCGTTCGATATTCATCATGCCGCCCAGCGTGACCGAGCTTGAGCGCCGGCTGCGCAACCGGGCGACGGACTCCGAGGACGTTATCCGTCAGCGTCTGAGCCAGTCGCTCGACGACATGGCGCACTGGCGAGAGTTCGACTTCCTCGTGATCAATACTGATCAGCGGCAGGCCAGCGATGACCTGAGCGCAATCATTCAAGGCCAGGGGCAGTATCTGTCCACGCAGGCGGCCGACCGTGCTGAAGCGGTCCAGGTGATCATCGGCAACTGAGTAATTTAAGCGGCGACTTAGACTGTGTTGGCATAAGTGATTGCAGCGCAGCTGGCGTGACGGCTAGAGTCCCGCTCCGTTACCCGCATCGCAAGCAGCAACAGGAACACGCAATGGCCCGGATTACCGTCGAAGACAGTCTGCAGAATGTATCCAACCTGTTTGAGCTGGTGCTGGTCGCTGCCAAGCGCGCCCGCCGCATTGCGAACGGCGCCGAGCCGCTGGTCGAGCGCGAGAACGACAAGCCCACGGTTATCGCACTGCGCGAAATCGCGGAAGGACTGATCACCCGGGATTTGCTCGCCGAAGCAGACCAGTCTCCGGAAGACCGTCTGGCAATTGAGCAGGCCGAGATGGCCCGCGCCGAGGTTCCCCTGCGGCTGGACCAACTGGATGACGACCTGCCGGACTGAGCCGGCTGATTCACGGGAATCAGTGTCACTGTCACACCGTCCGGCAGGGAGGGAGCTAGAATCCCTGCCATGGACTATGCCGCAACCATACTGAGTCACCTGCCGCTGAAGCGCCGCACCAGCGGCTTGGCCGGCTTGCTGGCCAAGACCTCCTATCTGTCACGCCAGCAACTCAAGCTGATCACCGAAGCGCACGCCTTCAGCGCCAGCCGCCATGAAGGGCAAAAGCGGCAATCCGGCGATGCCTACATCACGCATCCACTCGCAGTTGCCGGCATCCTCGCCGACCTCCATCTCGACTACCCGAGTATCGCTGCGGCACTTCTGCACGATGTCATCGAAGACACGCCGACGGCCAAAGATGAAATCGCCCAGAAGTTCGGCGCTGAAATCGCCTCGCTGGTAGATGGCGTCAGCAAGCTGGAAAAGCTGAACTTCAACAGCCGCAGCGAACTGCAGGTCGAGAGCTTTCGCAAAATGATGCTCGCGATGGTGCAGGACATCCGCGTGATTCTGCTCAAACTCGCTGACCGCCTGCACAATATGCAGACACTGGACTCGGTGCCACCGGCAAAACAAAGCCGCATAGCCCGCGAGACCCTGGAAATCTACGCGCCGATCGCCAACCGCCTCGGCATGAATTCGCTCAAGACGGAACTGGAGGATCTCGGCTTTCGTCACGCGCACCCGTTCCGTTACCGGGTGCTCGACAAGGCAGTGCGCAAGGCTGAAGGCAACCAGCGCCAATTCGTCAAGAACATTTCCGAGAAACTCAACCAGGCGCTGCGGGACACCGGACTGAGTGCGACGGTTACCGGACGCAAGAAGCACCTCTACAGCATCTACCGGAAAATGGAGACCAAGAAACGTTCGATGGCCGACATCGCCGATGTATTCGGTTTTCGTGTAGTCGTCGATTCGGTAGACGAGTGTTACCGGGTGCTGGGCGTGGTGCATCAGATCTACAAACCAATGCCTGGGCGTTTCAAGGACTACATCGCGATTCCACGCATCAACGGTTATCAGTCCCTGCACACCAGCCTGTTCGGACCCAACGGCATACCGATTGAAGTGCAGATACGAACGAACGAGATGGGGCGCGTTGCAGAAACCGGCATCGCAGCGCACTGGCATTACAAGGAAAGCGACCAGGAAGTACCGCCGCCGCAGGCACGTGCCAGGGAATGGCTGGCCAGCATCAGTGAGATGCAGTTGGCAACCAACCCGGAAGAGTTCATGGAGCACGTCAAGGTCGACCTGTTCCCCGATGCTGTTTATGTATTCACGCCCAAAGGCGAGATCATGCGTCTGCCGCGCGGTGCGACCTGCGTGGATTTCGCGTATGCGGTACATACAGACGTGGGCAACCGGTGCGTTGCGGCCAAAATCGACCGACGACTGGTTCCGCTGCGCACCCAGATCGAGAACGGGCAGACCGTAGAGGTCATCACGGCGAAGACCGCCCGACCGAATCCCAGCTGGGTCAATTTTGTGGTTACCGCAAAAGCCCGCACAGCGGTACGCCAGTATCTGAAGAACCTGCGTCAGGGCGAAGCCCAGGATCTGGGTCGCCGGCTGCTCGATCAGGCAATGCGTGATGCCGGCACGCCCTTGCGCAAGATCAGCGATGAACGGATCCATGCGCTACTGGCCGAATTCAAGTTAAAGAGTGCCGATGAGTTGTTCAGGCAACTGGGCCTGGGTGAGCGACTGGCGCCGCTGGTCGCCAAGGCCATTCTCCAGCCCGTCAGTCCCGCTGCTGCCAGTGGCACTTCGGGCACGGCTACGGTGCCGGCAATGCCCGAAGCACCGACGTCGATTGCCATCGCCGGCACTGAAGGCCTGGTGGTTTCCTACGCACGCTGCTGTCACCCGATTCCTGGTGATCCGATCATGGGTTATCTGAGCGCAGGTCGCGGTGTGGTAATACACCGCAATGCCTGCGGCAATCTCAGTGAGTACCGCAAGCAGCCGAACAAGTGGATCACGGTAAGCTGGCAATCCGGCATCAACCGGGAGTTCTCCGCCGAGATACGTATCGATGTGGACAACCGGCCCGGTGTGCTCGCCGAGGTGGCCAGCCGGATTGCAGATGCAGACTCGAATATCGAACAGGTTTCGATCGACGAACGCCACGATGATTCGGCTGCCATGCTGTTTTCGATCCTGGTCCGCGACCGCAAGCAACTCGCCCAGGTCATCCGCAGCATCCGGCGCATGAAAGTCGTGAAGAAACTGAGTCGTACCTGTACCTGATCCCGTTCCGGAGTTTTTCAGTCCATGTCCAGACAAGCCATCAACAGCCCGCATGCGCCCGCTGCCATCGGTACCTATTCACAGGCGATCCGCGCCGGCGGGGCTATCTATCTATCCGGGCAGTTGCCCCTCGACCCGGCCACTGGCCAGCTCGTCGAGGGCGATATGCGCACACACATCAAACAGGTATTCAGCAATCTCGCTGCAGTCGCCGCGGCGGCCGGCACCTCGCTGGACAGCGCGGCCAAAGTCACGGTTTTCCTCACTGATCTGTCCCACTTCGGCATCGTCAATGAAGTGATGGCCGAGTTCTTCACGCAGCCTTATCCCGCCCGTGCTGCCATCGGTGTCGCCTCACTGCCGCGCGGTGCTGCTGTCGAGGCGGATGCAATCCTCGTCGCCTGAGCTCCGCTCGCTGCGCGGAGTCGGGCCGGCCGCAGAAGAACGCCTGCTCCGGCTGGGGATCACCCGTCCGCTGGACCTGCTGTTCCTGCTGCCGCAACGCTACGAAGACCGCACCCGGCTGTCACCACTCGGCACGCTCCACCCAGGTCAACGGGTGGTGGTCGAGGGTGTGATCGCAGTGGCGGATGTCGTCTACCGGCAACGCCGCAGCCTGCTCGTGCGTATCACCGACCGCACCGGTCAACTGACCCTGCGCTTCTTTCATTTCTCGCGCGCCCAGCAGAACAATCTGATCAGCGGTGCCCGCCTGCGTTGTTATGGCGAGGTGCGCCCTGGCCCGCTGGGCAATGAAATAGTGCATCCGGAATATCGGGTGCTGCTGCCGGACCAGTCAGCACCGCTGGAAGAGCGGCTGACGCCGGTTTATCCCACGGTCGAGGGCATGGCCCAGTTTCGCATCCGCGACCTCACCGACCAGGTGCTCAGCCGGTATCTGGCCACATTGCCAGATGCGTTGCCCACCACGGAAACCAGCCGTCTCGGGCTGCCCTCGCTGCGCGAGGCGCTGCAATTCGTGCATCGGCCGCCCGCTGGCGCCGACCTGTCATTGCTGAGCAGTGGCTTGCATCCCTGCCAGCGCCGGCTGGCACTGGAAGAAATGCTGGCGCATCACTTGAGCCTGCGCCAGATCCGCGAACGCGCCCGTGAGGACCAAGCCAGTGCGTTGCCAGCAACGCTGCCCGCCGCCACTGAGCTGCGCAAACGCTTCGCGGGCAAGCTCGGTTTCACCCTGACCGGCGGACAGCAAGCAGCGTTGTCGGATATCGATACCGACCTCGCCCAGCCGCATCCGATGATGCGTCTGGTGCAGGGCGATGTGGGCTGCGGCAAAACGGTGGTCGCAGCAGCGGCAGCGCTCACAGCTGTCGCACATGGTCACCAGGTCGCGATCATGGCGCCGACAGAACTGCTGGCCGAACAGCACCGCAATACCTTTCAGCGTTGGCTTGAGCCGCTCGGCATCAGTGTGGTCTGGCTATCCGGCAGCTTGCGCAAGCGGGCCCGTGAACAGGCCTATGCCGCAGCAGCAGATGGCACTGCACAGGTACTGGTGGGCACACACGCGCTGTTCCAGGCAGGCCTGGACTATCACAGCCTGGCGCTGGTGGTCGTCGATGAGCAGCACCGGTTTGGTGTCCATCAACGGCTGCAGCTGATGGACAAGGGCGCCACTGATTCAGTCCGGCCGCACCAGCTGGTGATGACCGCAACACCGATTCCGCGCACGCTGGCCATGACGCTCTACGCCGACCTCGACACCTCAGTCATCCGTGAGCTGCCCCCCGGCCGGCAGCCCGTCACCACCATCGCCCTGCCCGAGCGGCGGCGTGCCGAAGTGGTCACACGCGTACGCGATGCCTGTCGCGCTGGCGCACAGGCATACTGGGTTTGTCCGCTGATCGAAGAATCCGAGCATCTCGCCTCGCAGGCTGCCGAACCTACCGCAGCGGCTCTGACGGAGGCATTGCCCGGAATACGTGTCGGTCTGATTCACGGACGAATGAGCAGCACGGATAAAGAGCGAACCATGAAGGCCTTTGTGGCCGGACAGTTACAGCTGCTGGTCGCAACCACCGTCATTGAAGTCGGCGTGGATGTCCCCACCGCCAGCCTGATGATCATCGAGAACGCCGAGCGTCTGGGGCTCTCACAGCTGCACCAGTTGCGCGGCCGCGTGGGCCGCGGGCACGACTCCAGCACCTGTGTGCTGCTGTACCGGAGTCCGCTGGCCGAAATGGCACGCGCGCGGCTCGAAGTACTGCGCGCCACCAATGATGGCTTTGAAGTAGCGCAGCGTGACCTGGAACTGCGCGGACCTGGCGAGGTACTGGGCACCCGCCAGACCGGCTTGATGCAGCTGCGGGTCGCTGATCTGGTACGCGATGCTGATCTGGCACCGGCGGTACAGCGAATCGCACGCGAGCTGCTGGCCACGGCACCTGCTGCCGTGGAAGAACTCAGGCATCGCTGGATCGGTGCCGGCGACCGGTACGGCGCAGTCTGATGGCTTGCCGGTTTGCCACCAAGCTCGGCTAGACTTGGCCGGAGAATTCACATGGCATCTGATTCATTGCAAGGCATTAACCGACTTGGCACGGAGCTGGTTGACCAGGCCCGGCAGTATGCGCGACTGATGCGCCTCGACCGGCCGATCGGTATCTGGCTGTTGCTGTGGCCGACGCTGTGGGGGCTCTGGATTGCCGGCGGCGGACGTCCACAGGCGCGCTATTTCATCGTGTTCGTGGCCGGCGTGATCGTGATGCGCTCGGCTGGCTGCGTGATCAACGACTTCGCGGATCGGCATATCGACGGCGCGGTACAGCGAACCCGCGACCGGCCACTGGCGGCCGGAAAAGTGACGCCGATTGAGGCGCTGGCGCTGTTTGCCGTACTGGGCCTCATTGCGCTGGCGCTGTTGATGCTGCTGAACCCGCTGGCCCGGCTGCTGGCGCTCGGCGCCGCCGTGCTGACCATCGTCTATCCCTTCAGCAAGCGCTGGCTGGCCGCCCCGCAATTTGTGCTCGGTGCAGCCTTCGGCTGGGGCATCCCGATGGCCTTTGCGGCAGAAACAGATCTGGTGCCGCGTCTTGCATGGCTGTTGTGGCTGAGCGTGGTGGTCTGGGCGGTAATCTACGACACGATGTATGCGATGGCAGACCGTGAAGACGATCTGCGTATCGGCGTGAAGTCGACTGCCATCCTGTTCGGTAGCGCTGACCTGTTCATCATCGGCCTGCTGCAGCTCGTGCTGGTGACGGGCCTGCTGCTCACCGGCCGGGAGGCCGGGCTGGGCGGCTGGTACCAGACCGGTGTGGCGCTTGGCGCGCTTCAGCTGCTCGTGCAACTCTGGGCAATACGCGGACGCGAGCCCGAGGCCTGCATAAAAGCGTTTCGCGCCAACAATATGTTTGGCGCGACAATCTTTGCCGGAATCGTGCTCGACTACACCTTCAGCCTGCCGGTTTGATCCGGAGCAGCGCCGGCATTCATTGCATGCGCCACGGTCCAGAGCTGCAGACTGGCGGCACCGGCCCGGCGCAGTGAGCTGGCGACCGCTTCAGCCGTTGCACCGGTGGTCAGCACATCATCGACCACCAGAATATGCAGCCCCGGAGGCAACTGGCGAGCGGAAAAGGCAGCGTGCAGGTTCATGCGCCGCTCGGCTGCGGTGAGCCGGGATTGTGCCGGGGTCGCCCGCAGCCGCTGGCAGATACCTGCCGCGAGTCGCCAGTCCAGCCGCCGACACAGGCCACGGGCAATCTCTTCGGCCTGATTAAAGCCGCGCTCTGCCTGGCGCTGCCAGTGCAGCGGCACAGGTACGACCAGATCCGGGCACCGGGCGCTTTCGGGTACGCGCTCTGCCAATAGCTCTCCCAGTGCCCGGGCCGTTGCCAGCTGCTTGCCGAATTTTGCTTCTCCAATCAGCCGGTCAACCGGGTACTCATAGCCGAGCGGAGACCAAACCTGGTCGAAGCCTGCGATCGTCGGCAGGCAATGCGGCATCAACCAGGGCAGATCGGCGTAACAACCCACACACAGTGGCCGACGTGCGATAGCCTGGCCGCACAGGGCACAGTACGGCGGCAGGAACACGTCCAGAATTTCGTCAACCTTGATCCAGGCCATAAGTTGACAGACCCCGCAGGCAGTCCAGATACTGCCGCCCTGATTAACACGCCACGCAGCCGGCCGGCTGCAGGCATTAACGGGATCTTCGACTGGAAATGAGCGAATCTGCGCTGACACCTATCCGTAACGACTGGAGCATCGCCGAGGTCGCCGAGCTGTTTCAGCTGCCTTTCCATGAGCTGCTGTTCCGCGCCCACTCGATCCACCGGCAACACTTCGATCCGGCCGAGGTGCAGATCAGTACACTGATGAGCATCAAGACCGGCGGGTGCCCCGAGGACTGCGGCTATTGCTCGCAGAGCGTGCATCACAGCACCGGGCTGGCGGCTTCAGCTCTCGCGCCGGTGGAAGAGGTATTGCGGTCAGCGCGGTCAGCGCAGGAACGGGGTGCTACCCGATTCTGCATGGGCGCCGCCTATCGCAATCCCAAGCCGAGCCAGATCGGGAAAATCGCCGAAATGATCCGCGGTGTGCACGACCTGGGCATGGAAACCTGTGCGACGCTGGGCATGCTGAGCCCGGAACAGGCTGTAACCCTGCGCGATGCGGGTCTCGACTACTACAACCATAACCTCGATACCTCGGCGAGCTTTTATCCGCAGGTCACCTCAACGCGCAGCTACGGCGACCGGCTCGATACGCTGAAGACGGTCCGCGCTGCGGGGCTGAAGGTGTGCTGCGGCGGCATCATCGGTCTGGGCGAGGGCGAACAGGATCGCGTCGAACTCCTGCATACCCTGGCAACCCTGTCGGAGCACCCGGACAGCGTGCCGATCAATCAACTCGTACAGGTCGAAGGCACGCCGCTCGCAACGCAGGCGCAAGACTCCGGCCCGAGCGTTGACCCGCTCAGTTTCGTCCGGGTAATCGCCGTGGCCCGCATCCTGATGCCAGCCTCACGCGTCAGGCTTTCCGCCGGCCGCACCGAAATGTCTGACGAACTGCAGGCACTGTGCTTCTTTGCCGGCGCCAACTCGATCTTCCATGGCGATACCCTGCTCACGACACCCAATCCGGCAACCGACCGGGATCGCAGCCTGCTGGACCGGCTCGGCTTGCGGCCCGAGACCTCGCCCCTCGCATGCCAACCCTGAGCGACAAGTTCACCTCGCTGCCGCCCGGAATCGACCCGCACAAGATCAAGCGTTCCTTTGCCCGTGCCGCTGGCAGTTTTGATGGTGCGGACTTTCTGCAAACCGAGGTCCGCAACCGCTTGCTGGACCGGATGAAGTGGCTGCGACTTGAGCCACAGCGGGTGCTCGACCTCGGCGCCGGCACCGGCAAGGCGCTGCCGGCACTTGCCACACACTTCCCGGAAGCAGAGCTGATCGCCGTCGATCTGACCGAGAACATGCTCAAAGTGGCCGCCCGGCGTCCCGGTGCAGAGCCGCTGGTGATCTGCGGAAATGCCAGCCAGCTACCGCTGGCCGATGCCTCGGTCGATGTGGTGTTCTCCAGCCTGATGATTCACTGGTGCGTCTCGCTGGACAGCCTGTTTGCCGAAGTTCGGCGCATATTGCGCTATCCGGGCGTATTCAGTTTCGCCACCCTCGGGCCCGGTTCGTTTCACGAACTGCGCACAGCCTGGCGAGCCGTGGATGACGGTGCACATGTGATGCCATTCCCCGAAATGACAGCACTCGGCGACGGGCTGCTCCGGGCCGGGCTGGCCGAACCGGTCATCGATGTAGAAATCCTGACGATCTGCTATCCGGATCTGCGCCAGCTCACTGGCGACCTGCGCGGCACCGGCACCACTAACCCGAACAGCGGTCGGAATCAGGGACTTACCGGACGCCGCAGTTGGGCCCGGCTGGAGGCTGCCTATGCGGAGCAGCGGGATGCCAATGGCGCCTTGCCGGTGACGCTGGAGATGGTCTTCGGTTCGGTATGGGCCAAACCACCCGGCGGAACCACCGGTACGCCGCAGGGCGAGTTCACGATCCCGGTCGATGCACTGACACGACGTCGCTAAACAAGCCACCATTCCGAGAATGCTTCTCAATTGCGTGATGAGAAATCATCACGTAGCATTTAGAATTGATACAACAACTTGCCAGCCTACCTTCGAAGGCCGGCATAATTCCTCGCTGACTGTCTGCGCAGCAATCCGGTCTTGTCCGGTGGCCCCGCGGTTGCAGATCCAGCGCGCACGAACAAGGGAAGCATCGCATGCCGTTCAATACCCTGAAGCTGGCCCGGAAAGCCGTCCAGACCGTTACCGGGCTGCTGCTCATTGCCGCGCTGCCAGCACACGCAGCATGGGACCAGCTCAACCTGCCGCGCGGTGTTACACCGGCCAGCCGGGATGCCTACGATCTGCACATGCTGGCGCTGTGGATCTGCACCGTGATCGGCGTCATCGTATTTGCCGTAATGATCTACGCACTGGTCAAGTTCCGGAAGTCGAAGGGCGCTGTAGCGGCGAAGTTCACCCACAGCACGACAGCCGAGGTCATCTGGACCATCATCCCAACGCTGGTACTGGTCTTCCTGGCCTACGAAACAGCTCCGGCGCTGATTCGTGCCGAAGACACCCGCAACTCGGAGATGACGATCAAGATCACCGGCTATCAGTGGAAGTGGCAATACGAGTACGTCGGCCAGAATGTTTCCTTCTTCAGCACGCTGGCACAGACCAGCAACACGGCGCGCCAGCTGAACTCCGGACAGAACCCCTTCAAGGTAGAGAACTACCTGCTCGAGGTAGACAAGCCGCTGGTCGTTCCGGTCGGCATCAAGATCCGCTACCTGCTGACTTCAAATGACGTCAACCATGCCTGGTGGGTGATCGATTTTGCGGTCAAGCGCGATGCGATCCCCGGCTATATCAACGAGGGCTGGTTCACGATCGACAAGCCGGGAACCTATCGCGGACAGTGCGCTGAACTGTGCGGCAAGGACCACGGCTTCATGCCGATCGTTGTTGAAGCCCTGCCGAAGGCGGAATTCGATGCGTGGCTGGCCAGCCAACAAGCACCGGCCATCTAGAAAAGAACTGACACGGAGTACCAGCCAATGACCACCATCACCGAGGGCCACGGCGCCCAAGACCATGCGCATGACAGTCATGGCCCGGCCCACGGCCTGAGCCGCTGGCTGTTTACCACCAATCACAAGGACATCGGCACCCTCTACCTGGTGTTCGCACTGGTGATGCTGTTCGTCGGTGGCGCGATGGCGCTGGTTATCCGCGCCGAGCTGTTTCAGCCCGGGCTGCAGTTCGTGAATCCGGAATTCTTCAACCAGATGACCACGATGCACGCGCTGATCATGGTCTTTGGCATGATCATGCCGGCCTTCGTCGGCTTCGCAAACTGGATGATCCCGATGATGATCGGTGCGCCGGACATGGCGCTGCCGCGGCTCAACAACTGGTCGTTCTGGATCCTGCCCTTTGCCGGCACGATCCTGCTGTCCACGCTGTTCATGGATGGCGGCGGTCCGGCAGCGGGCTGGACGCTCTATCCGCCGCTGGTGCTGCAGACGGGTAATGCGCTGGCCTTCGCCATCTTTGCCGTGCATCTGCTCGGCATGTCGTCGATCCTCGGCGCCATCAACATCATCGTGACCGTCATGAACATGCGCGCACCGGGCATGACGCTGCTCAAGATGCCGATGTTCGTCTGGACCTGGCTGATCACGGCTTATCTGCTGATTCTGGTCATGCCGGTACTGGCTGGCGGCGTGACCATGCTGCTCACCGACCGCTTCTTCGGCACCAGCTTCTTCCAGGCAGCGGGCGGCGGCGACCCGGTACTGTTCCAGCACATCTTCTGGTTCTTCGGTCACCCCGAGGTCTACATCATCATCCTGCCGTCCTTCGGCATCATCTCGCAGATCATTCCGACCTTTTCACGCAAGCCGCTGTTTGGCTACTCGTCGATGGTCTATGCCACAGCCGGTATCGCGTTCCTGTCCTGCATCGTCTGGGCTCATCACATGTTCACCGTCGGCATGCCGCTCGCCGGTCAGATGTTCTTCATGATGTCGACGATGCTGATCGCCATCCCCACGGCAGTGAAGGTCTTCAACTGGACCGCCACCATGTGGCGCGGCTCGTTGAGCTTCGAAACACCGATGCTGTTCGCAGTCGCCTTCCTGTTCCTGTTCGCAATCGGCGGCTTTTCCGGCGTGATGATGGCCCTCGCACCCGTTGACTTCCAGTACCACGACACCTACTTCATCGTGGCGCACTTCCATTACGTACTGGTGCCCGGTGCACTGTTCGCAGCCATCGCAGGCGCCTATTTCTGGCTGCCGAAATGGACCGGCCACATGTACGACGAAAAGCTGGGCAAGATCCACTTCTGGTTGTCAGCCGTCAGCGTGAACATCCTGTTTTTCCCGCAGCATTTCCTCGGGCTCGCAGGTATGCCGCGCCGGATTCCGGATTACGCAACGCAGTTTGCCGACTGGAATGCCGTATCAAGCATCGGCGCCTTCCTGTTCGGCTTTTCCCAGCTGATGCTCGTATACATCGTCGTGAAATGCGTCCGTGGCGGCGAGAAGGCAACGGCCCAGGTCTGGGACAACCCGGAAGGCCTGGAGTGGACGGTGCCGTCGCCTGCGCCCTATCACACCTTTGACGAACCGCCGCTGATCAAGTGACCACGCGACACGACACCGATCCGGAGCTGCAGCAGCGGATCCGCCGCAATGCCCTGATGGTGGGCGGTTTTGCCCTGCTCGTGTTCGTCCTCTATATCGTCGCGGTTGCGCTGAAGGTTGCCGGATGAGTTCGCCAGAGCCCGTTACCGTGCGCAGCAACAGACCGCTAGTGACCCGGCTTGTGATCATGGCAGTGTGCATGTTCGGCTTTGGCTTCCTGCTGGTGCCGATCTACAACATCTTCTGCGAGATCGCCGGTATCGGCGGACGCACCAACGACACGGTTGCCGTGATTCCGGCTGGCATGCGGGTTGATACCGGGCGGACGGTCACCGTGGAATTCATTGCAGTCCTGAATGAGCAGGCACCATGGGAATTCCGGCCGGCCGTATCTTCCATCGAGATTCACCCTGGCCAGCTCTACGACACGAGCTTTTATGCCCGCAACCTGACTGACCGCGAACTGATTGGCCATGCAGTGCCCAGCGTTGCGCCGGGAGTAGCTGCCAAGCACTTTCAGAAGACCGAGTGCTTCTGCTTCACGGCCCAGAAGTTTCTCGCCCACGAGGGCCGGGACATGGGCGTGCAGTTCATCGTCGATCCGGACTTGCCTGAATATGTCGACCGTATAACGCTCTCCTATACCTTTTTCATACAGCGCTCGCCGGCAAACGCGCCAGCTGCTGCCAGCGCTGCAATCTGACCGGATACTGCCCAAGGAAGAATCCCATGGCCCACACCCAGGACAAGTACTACGTTCCCCACGGAACCCGCTGGCCGGTCTTCGCTTCAATGGGACTGGCCGTCACCTTCGTCGGCTTCGCGCTGCTGCTGAATGGAAGCTCGACGCTGCCAGTCACCCTGCTGGGTGCTGCAATTGTCGCGTGGGTAGTGTTCCGCTGGTTTGCCGAAGTGGTCCACGAGAGCGAAACGGGAACCTATGGCGCCCAGGTAGACCGCTCGTTCCGCATGGGCATGATCTGGTTCATCCTGTCCGAGGTGATGTTCTTTGCCTGCTTTTTTGGCGCGCTGCTCTATGCACGTCAGCTGTCACTGCCGTGGCTCGGTGGGGTCGGCTCGGAGCTGGTGACCAACAGTGTGCTGTGGCCCGGCTTCGAAAACACCTGGCCCTCGAATGGACCGGCCAGGATCGGTGGTGAATATGAAGTCATGGGGGCATGGGGCATTCCTGCCCTGAATACCGCCATCCTGCTGACCAGCGGCGTTACGCTCACGATTGCCCATCACGCGCTGAAGGACAATCGGCGCGGCCTGCTGGCCATGTTCCTTGCCATCACGGTGCTGCTGGGCTTTGCCTTCCTGGGCTTTCAGGTCTACGAATACAGCCATGCGTATTCCGAGCTCAACCTCAAGCTGAGCAGCGGCATCTACGGCAGTACCTTTTTCATGCTGACCGGGTTTCACGGCCTGCACGTCACCGTCGGTGCCATCATGCTGTCGGTGATGTTGTTGCGGGTACTGCGTGGACACTTCACGCCGACGCGGCATTTTGCCTTTGAGGCGACTGCCTGGTACTGGCACTTTGTCGACGTGGTCTGGCTCGGCCTGTTTATTTTTGTTTACTGGCTGTAGTCACAGCCGACGGCGAGGCTTCAGCCCGGCCCCAGTCCATGGGGCTGGATGAGGCCATTGAACCAGGCATATATCAGCACCAGGAACAGGATCACCGACAAGGTGATACGTACTGTCAGCGCCCGTACCATACGGCGCGAACCGCCCTGATCGCTATTGAGAAAAAACAGGCCCGAGAAAAGGCTCAGGATGATCCCGGCGAGCAGCAACAATACGAGGGCCTTGAGCATCGATCCGGGTCAACAACAAAAGCGACAGACAAAGAGCATACCGGTTTGGACGGTGCTGCTCACCCTGATCGCGGCCACCCTGTTCAGCAGTCTCGGTATCTGGCAGCTCGGGCGTGCTGAAGAAAAACGGGCGCTCTTTGCCGCCTACGCGCTGGGCGCAGGCGGCACCACGATCGATGGGCTGGGCGGGGCTGATGCCACGGAACAGCGCTATCAGCTGGTCCGGCTACAGGGACATTACGACGCCGGCCATCAGGTGCTGCTCGACAATATCAGCCACGCCGGCCAGTCCGGATATCAGGTACTCACACCATTCATCACTGCCGGCGGCAGCGTGCTGGTAAACCGCGGCTGGGCGCCTGCATCCGGCGACCGCCGCCGCTTGCCGGATGTGGGCGTATCAGATCAGCCACGGCTGCTGACCGGGCGTATCGACCGGCTGCCGAGGCCCGCGTTGCGGCTGGCAGCGGACACGGTAGTGTCGGCTTCGCCGTGGCCGCGGCGGCTGTTGTTCCCGACCGTGGAAGAAATATCCGCCCAGACCGGCTACGCACTGCGTGACTTCCAGCTGCTGCTGAATCCGGATGAGGCCGATGGATTCGTGCGCGAGTGGAAGCCCGCACTGATGGAACCGGAAAAGCACATCGGCTACGCCATACAATGGTTCGGTCTGGCGGCCACGGTCGTCTTTATCTTTATCATTCTGGCCTGGCGCCATCTCAGGACACCCCAAAGCGATGCCTGACAATCAATCACGTGGCAAACGGCTGGTGCCGATACTACTGGCGCTGCTGTTTGTCGGACCGTTCGCAACGGCCATATTTCTGTATTTCTACGGCGGCGACAGCTGGCGCCCGCAGGGCTCCGTGGCGCATGGCATTCTGCTTGAAAACCCGTCATCGCTCGGCAGCGAGCCGGTGAACCTGCCAGACGGCAGCGAGGCCAGCTTTGTCAGGAAGTGGTCGCTGCTCTATGTAGGCAGCGGCCAGTGCGATGCCAATTGCCAACAGGCGCTCTATGAAGTTCGCCAGGTGCGCCAGGCGCTGGGCAAGGAGATGTCACGCGTACAGCGCTTCTTCGTCGCCACCAGCAGTACGCCGGATGCCGAATTCATGCGCAGCACACATCCGGATCTCATCGTGATCGACAGCTCGGTGGCTGCCAGCGGCAAGGTGCTCGCCACCCTCGGCGAGTTCAGCGAAGCGGATGTATTTGTGGTGGACCCGCTGGGCAATATCATGATGCGCTTTCCGGTCGGCACCTCCATGAAAGACATGCACAAGGACCTGAGCCTCCTGCTCAAGGCCTCCACGATTGGCTAAGCCCGCAGCATGAAACTCAGCAACTGGTATCGCCGTTGTCTGTGGATCGGCACCGCACTCTGTCTGGTGGTCGTCGTACTGGGCGCCTATGTGCGGCTCTCGGACGCGGGGCTCGGCTGCCCGGATTGGCCCGGCTGTTACGGCCATCTGGTGTTGCCGGCGGACGAAGCGGTGCGGGATTCTGCACAAATGGCCTGGCCGGAGCGGCCGATCGAAGCCGGCAAGGCCTGGCGGGAAATGATCCACCGCTATGCCGCCAGCAGCCTGGGGCTGGTCATCATGCTGGCCAGCCTGTTCGCGTGGCTGAACCGGCGCGACCCGCACCAGCCTGTAGCCCTGCCAGCGGTACTGCTGGGGGTCGTGATATTCCAGGGTCTGCTCGGCATGTGGACCGTGACGCTGCTGCTGAAGCCGCTGATCGTGATGGGGCACCTGCTGGGCGGCCTCACCACCCTCGGCCTGCTGATATGGCTGTTGCTGGAGGCGGGCCGAACTGCTGCTGCGCCGCCCGCTCGCCAGACACCCTGGCTCGCCGTCACCGGACTGGTAATCCTGATCCTGCAGATCGCACTGGGCGGCTGGACGAGCTCAAACTATGCGGCGCTGGCCTGCCCCGATATTCCCACCTGTCAGGGCCAGTGGTGGCCGGAAGACAGCAACTTTGCCGAGGGCTTCGTGCTGTGGCGCGGGCTCGGCATCAACTATGAGTTCGGCGTGCTGGATGCGCCGTCACGGGTTGCGATTCACTTCGCTCACCGGCTGGGCGCCGTGGCAACCTTCGTCGCGCTGCTGCTGATCGGCCTCCGCTTTCGCGCACCCAGCTTCGCGGCTCCTTTGCGGCAGGCCGCTGCGCTGGTGATCGCTGCCGTGACGCTACAGGTAGCGATCGGTGCCGGCATCGTCTGGTTCGGGCTGCCGCTGACGCTCGCCACTGCACACAATGCGGTGGCTGCCCTGCTGCTGCTGACCGTAATCAACCTCAACCATACTGCGTCCTTCGTGACCCACCGGCTTCCGGCATAGCGGATGGACGTCACACCAATCCTCGACCAGCTCAACGATGCGCAGCGCGATGCCGTCACCGCATCGCAGTCGCCACTGCTGGTCGTAGCCGGAGCCGGCAGCGGCAAGACCCGCGTACTGGTGCACCGGATCGCCTGGCTGATCCAGGTCGAGAACGTGTCGCCACTCGGCATCCTGGCTGTGACCTTCACCAACAAGGCGGCTGCCGAAATGCGCAGCCGGATCCAGGATCTGCTGCACCTGCCGGTCAATCACCTCTGGATCGGCACCTTTCACGGACTTGCACATCGCCTGCTGCGCCGGCACTGGCGTGAGGCCGGTCTGCCCGAAGCGTTTCAGATCCTCGATGCAGAGGACCAGCAGAGGGTCATTCGCCGCCTCATCAAGGGACTGGATCTGGACGAGACCACCTGGGTACCGCGCGAAATCCAGTGGTTCATCAATAACAACAAGGACGAGGCGCTGCGACCTGACCAGCTCAGTGACAACGGCGATACCACCCGCCGGCACCTCATCCATCTGTATCGGCTTTATGAAGAAGCCTGCAACAAGGCCGGTGTGGTGGACTTCGCTGAATTGCTGCTCAGGGCCTTCGAGCTGTGGAAGAACAACCCGAGCATCCTCGATCAGTACCGCCGGCGTTTCCAGCATGTGCTGGTCGATGAGTTTCAGGACACCAATACGATCCAGTACGCCTGGCTGCGGCTGCTGACCGGCACCACCGGCATACCCTTTGCGGTCGGTGACGACGACCAGTCGATCTATCGCTGGCGCGGCGCGCGTCAGGAACACATGCACAGGTTCCAGAAGGATTTTCCGGCCGCGCGGATCATCAAGCTCGAGCAGAATTACCGCTCGACGAAGACCATCCTCAGCGCGGCAAATGCGATCATCTCGCGCAACACCGGCCGGCTCGGCAAGGAGCTCTGGACTGCCGGCAGCGATGGTGCACCGATCCGGCTGTACCGCGCCTACAACGAACGTGACGAGGCGGAGTTTGTCGTAGGCCGGATCCAGGCTCACATTCAGCAGGGCAGCGCACGCAGCGAGATCGCCATACTGTACCGTTCCAACGCCCAGTCACGCAGCTTTGAAGAAATGCTGATGCGTGCCGGCATGCCCTATCGGGTCTACGGTGGCCAGCGGTTTTTCGAACGCGCCGAAATCAAGGATGCGCTAGCCTATCTGCGCCTGCTCGCCAATCACGATGACGACGCCTCCTTTGAGCGGGTAGTGAACCTGCCGACGCGTGGCATCGGAGCACGCTCGGTCGATACGGTGCGCGAATATGCCCGGGCGAACGCCCTCTCGATGTGGCGAGCTGCACAGATCATTGCCGCCGGTGATACGGGCGGCCGCAGCGGACGCGCCATCACCGCCTTCCTGATGCTGGTCACCAACATGGCCCGCGACACAGAAGGCCTGGCCCTGCACGAACAGGTCGATCACGTGATCCGGCACAGCGGCATCATCGGGCACTACAAGAAAGAGCCGCGCGATCGTGCGGAAGGCCGGCTGGAGAACCTTGACGAGCTGGTGAGTGCCGCGCGGAGTTTCGAAAGCGATGAGCGCCCCGGCGGTGACGCAGCAGAACAGGATGCGACAGAGCAGGGGGAAACCAGCCTGCCGCCACTGCTGGATTTTCTGTCCCATGCAGCCCTCGAGTCCGGCGATGCACAGGCAGACAGCGGTGCGGATTGCGTGCAACTGATGACGCTGCACTCGGCCAAGGGACTGGAATTCCCCATAGTATTTATGACCGGTCTCGAGGACGGGCTGTTTCCACACCAGCGCTCGCTGAATGACGGCGATGGTCTCGAAGAGGAGCGCCGGCTGTGTTACGTGGGCACCACGCGGGCGATGAGCGAACTCTACCTGACCCATGCCGAGCAGCGGCGCCTGCATGGCATGGACAGTTTTCGTCAGGCCTCGCGATTCATCAGCGAGATTCCGGCGGAACTGATCGAGGAGGTCCGGCCGCGGATGCATGTATCGCAACCGGTTTACCAGCGCGGCAGCCTGCCACCGGTGGACCCCGGCTTCGGCATCCGGCTCGGCCAGCGCGTGCGACACGGCACCTTCGGCGAAGGTGTGGTGCTGGGCTTCGAGGGAGCGGGAGCGCATGCCCGTATACAGGTCAACTTCGAAAAGGCTGGCGCCAAATGGCTCGTAATGTCCTACGCCAATCTGGAAACGTTGTGAGTCCGGCCGGGAGGCGGCGAAGTCGGGTAAACTCGCAGCCGCGCACAGCACGGCGAGCCCACGCATGAAGATCCTCATTCTCGGCGCCGGTCAGGTCGGCTCCACCGCCGCCTACCATCTCGCCCGTGAAGCGGCGAATGAAGTCACCATCATCGACTCCAATCCTGCCGTGCTGCGGGATCTGCAGGATCGCCTCGACGTCCGTACGGTGCTCGGCCATGCCGCCTCACCCGGCACACTGGAGCGGGCCGGGTGCGCGAGCATGGACATGGTCATCGCGCTGACCAGCAGCGATGAAGTCAACATGATCGCCTGCCAGGTGGCTTACACGCTGTTCGGTACGCCGACAAAAATTGCGCGGGTACGTTCTGCCGAGTACATCAACAAGGCTGAGTTGTTCGGCACCGACCGGATACCGGTAGACCTGTGCATCAGCCCTGAACAACTGGTCACCCGACATATCGAACAGCTGATCCGCTATCCGGGAGCCTTTCAGGTGCTGGACTTTGCCGATGGCAAGGTACGCCTGGTGGGTGCACGCGCACATCGCGATGGGCCGCTCGTCGGGCAGGAGATTCGCGCGCTGCATGACCATATCCCGGGTATCGCAACGCGCATCGCCGCCATCTATCGCGACGGTGACGCCATCGTGCCCGACGGTCGCACGAAACTGCTGGAAGGCGACGAAGTTTTCTTTATTGCCGCGCGCCAGGACATCGGTACGGTGATGCGCGAGTTGCGCAAGCTGGAGGATCCGGTACGCAAGATCATCATTGCCGGAGCCGGCAACATCGGCTTCCGGGCGGCGCAGTCGCTGGAAAAGACCAACCAGGTCAAGATCATCGAACGGTCACGGGAGCGTGCCCGGATTGCCTCAGAGGGGCTCGCCAAGGCCATCGTCCTGCAAGGCGATGCAGCGGATGAGGGGCTGCTGCTGGAAGAAAACATCGATGGCACCGATGTATTCGTCTCACTGACCAATGCCGAAGAGGTGAATATCCTTTCGGCCATGCTCGCCAAGCGTCTGGGCTGCAGAAAGGTGATGGCACTGATCAATCGGCCTTCCTATGCCGAACTGGTGGAAGGACCGCGCATCGACGTCGGCATCTCTCCGCCGCAGATCACGATCGGCGCGCTGCTGGCCTACGTGCGTCAATCCGGCATGGTGCGCGTCCATTCCTTGCGGCGTGGGCGTGCCGAAGCCATTGAAGCCATCGCTCGTGGCAACCGCAGCGACTCGCGCGTGGTCGGACGGAGGATTGAGGAAATTGCCTTGCCCAAGGGCGCCACCATCAATGTCATCGTGCGTGGCAACGAGGTACTGGAGGCACATCACGATACGGTCGTTCAGGCGGAAGACCACCTGATTCTCTTCGTGACAGACCGCCGGCAGATTCAACAGGTCGAGCGGCTGTTCCGCACCTGAACCAGACGCGGCAGCAGGGCCGGCAGATCAAGGCATGCACTTTCAGGTAGTTCAGCGGATTCTCGGCCTGTTGCTGATGCTCTACAGCATCACGATGATGCCGCCCATGGCCGTATCGGTGCACTTTGCCGACGGGCAGACCACAGCCTTCTTCTATTCCTTTGCGATCACCTTCGTCGTCGGCCTGCTGACCTGGCTGCCCGCGCGCAACGACCGGCGGGAACTGCGTTTGCGCGATGGATTCGTGGTAGCGGCAATCTTCTGGCTGGGTCTCGGCAGCTTTGGCTCACTGCCGCTACTGCTCACCCACTTCCCGGAAATGTCGCTGACCGATGCGGTTTTCGAAGCCGTGTCGGGGCTTACAACAACAGGTGCAACGGCGCTCACCGGACTTGATAGCCTGCCACGCTCGATCCTCTACTACCGCGCACAGCTGCACTGGCTGGGCGGCATGGGCATCATCGTGCTGGCGGTGGCCATCCTGCCCATGCTCGGCGTCGGCGGTATGCAGCTGTACCGCGCCGAGACGCCGGGTCCGATGAAGGACAGCAAGCTGACGCCGCGGATCACTGAAACGGCCAAGGGCCTGTGGCTGATCTACGTTGGCCTGACCGCCGTTTGTGGCCTCGCCTACTGGTATGCCGGCATGGATCCCTTCGATGCGGTCTGCCACAGCTTTGCGACGCTCGCGACCGGCGGCTTCTCCACACACGATGCCAGCATCGGTTACTTCAACAGCCCGCAGATTGAACTGATCGCCGTGGTTTTCATGTTTCTCGCAGGTGTAAATTTCACCTTGCACTTCGTCTCATGGCGCAGCCGGAACTTGCTCAGCTACTGGAGCGATCCCGAGTTCCGGGCCTATACACTGCTCTTGTGCGGTCTTACGCTGCTGGGAACTGTCTATCTGGTTTTCACGCAGCAATATGCTGCGGTAGGTGATTCGGCGCGCTATGCACTGTTTCACTTCGTATCGTTCATGACCAGCACCGGATTTGTGGCCAGCAACTTCGACCAGTGGCACGGCGCTTTGCCGCTAAGTCTGATCCTCGTCAGCTTTGTCGGCGGCTGTGCCGGGTCAACCGGCGGCGGCATGAAAGTCGTGCGTTGGCTGTTGCTGTTCAACCAAGGCAGCCGCGAAGTGCAGCGGCTGGTACATCCGGCGGCCGAGATTCCGATCAGACTGGGCCGGTCGGTGGTGCCCCCGCGGGTGATTGAGGCCATCTGGGGTTTTTGTGTGGTCTACATCCTGATCTTCGGCGTACTGCTGCTGGCACTGGTAGGCACCGGACTGGATCAGGTCACGGCTTTTTCCGCACTGGCAAGTTCCATCAACAACATGGGTCCGGGGCTCGGGCAGATCGTTGCCGACTTCACGCAGATCAATGCACCGGCCAAGTGGGTCTGCATCCTCGCGATGCTGTTCGGCCGGCTCGAGGTGTTCACGTTGCTGGTGCTGTTCTCACCCTCGTTCTGGCGATCCTGAGCGGCAGCTAGTCGTACAGATGGCAGGCAACCGCGCCTGCTCCGTCATCCCCGATATTCTTCAGTAGCGGCCGCACCGACCGGCACTCGACCATCGCGCGCGGACAACGAGTATGGAAAGCACAGCCGGAGGGCGGGTTGCGCGGTGACGGCACTTCACCGGATAGAACGATACGCGAGTGCTGCGACCGGCCGATCTGCGGCACTGCCGAGATCAGCGCCTCGGTATAAGGATGCCTCGGTGCAGTCAGCAACTGCCCGGCTGGCGCAATCTCCACCAGTCGTCCCAGATACATCACGCCGATGTCATCGCTGACATGCTGTACCACCGCGAGATCGTGCGAGATGAACAGTAAAGCGATGCCCCGCTCCCGCTGCAGACGGACGATGAGATTCAGCACCTGCGATTGCACCGACACGTCCAGCGCCGATACCGGTTCATCAGCGACCAGAAACTGCGGGTTCAGCGCCAGCGCCCGCGCGATGCCGATGCGCTGACGCTGACCACCGGAAAACTCATGCGGATAACGGTACGCAGACTGGGCACTCAGACCCACGACATCGAGCAGCTCCTCCACACGCTGCTGGCGTTCGGCGCGTGCGCCGACACGGTGCAAGTCCAGCGGCTCGCGCACCGTCTGCCCGACCGTACGCCGCGGACTCAAGGAACCGTACGGATCCTGGAAAACAGCCTGTATGCGCTGACGCCAGGCCAGCATCTGGTGCCGATCGAGACGCGTGAGGTCCTCGCCGGCAAACAGCACCTGCCCGGCGGTAGGCTCCTGCAGACGCAGCAGCATCCGGCCGAGCGTCGACTTGCCACAGCCGGACTCACCGACCAGCCCGAGCGTACGACCCGCATGAATCACGAAGCTCACATCATCAACCGCCTTGAGCTCGGCAACCACACGACGAAACAAACCGCCATGGATGGGGAAGTACTTGCTCAGGCCGCGAACATCGACCAATGGCGCGGTATTCACAATCCGTCACCCAGCGGAAAGTGACACGCCACAGCGCTACCATCGGCATCGCTTTGCAGTTGCGGACGCTCCTGATGACAACGCGGCTGGACGTAGCTGCAGCGCCCGGCAAAACGGCAACCATCGGGCAAACTACCTGGATCAGGCACGCGACCCGGGATCACCGGCAACTCCGCGAGGCGCTCCGCACGTATGCGCGGTATCGAGGCCAGCAATCCCGCGGTATAGGGATGGCGCGGCCGCGCAAACAGATGCTCCGTACGGCCTGACTCAACGATGCTGCCGCAGTACATCACCAGCGCGCGCTGGCAGAATTCCGCAACCACACCGAGATCGTGCGTGACCAGTATCACTGCCATGCGAAATTCGTCCTGCAGCGCGCGCATCTGCTCCAGAACCTGCGCCTGAGTGGTGACATCAAGTGCCGTAGTCGGCTCATCGGCGATCAGCAGTTTCGGTCGGCAGGACAGCGCCATGGCAATCATCACCCGTTGACGCATACCGCCGGAAAGCTGGTGCGGGTAGTCGTCGAGGCGACGCTCCGGATCCGGGATACTGACCTTGGCCAGCAGTGCCGCGGCCATGCTGCGCGCTGCCTGCCGCGATATCGGTCGGTGGCGACGCAGAACTTCGGTGATCTGGCTGCCGATGGTGAATACCGGATTCAGCGAGGTCATTGGCTCCTGAAAGATCATCGCAACTTCGCGCCCCCGCAGCTGCTCCATTGCGCTGTCGTCGAGTGACAGCAGATCGCGACCCTCCAGCTCGATGCTGCCGGCCGCGATCCGTCCGGGCGGCATCGGGATCAGACGCAGCAAGGACAAGCCGGTAACCGTCTTGCCGCAACCGGACTCGCCAACCAGCCCAACCGTTTCATTCGGCCAGATATCGAAACTCACGCCGTCTGTTGCCCGCACCGTACCCTCCATGGTGCGAAATTCGACAGTTAGATCCCTGACCCGGAGGAGCGGTGCAGGCTGATCCGACCTACTCATGCGATTTTTCTCGGATCCATGGCGTCCTGCAGGGCATCCGACAGCGCATTGAAGGCCATTACCAGACCGAACATCAGCACGGAGGCCGCGATGAAATTGTTGTAAAACCCGGCCAGAACCTCCTTGGTACTCTCCTCGATCATCAGGCCCCAGCTCATGCCGTCCCGGATCCCTATACCCAGAAAGCTCAGGATCACTTCGGCTTTGATGGCGCTGACGAACGCGATCGAGGCCTGCACCAGCAGAATGTGCGAGGTATTGGGCAGGATGTGCCGGAAGATGATCCGCATGCGTGACAGGCCAATGGCATACGCCGCCTCGATGTATTCCATATTGCGCAGCTTGATGACTTCGCCACGCACCAGCCGCGCGGTACCGATCCAGAACGAGGTGATCATCGCCACATGCATGGCATACGGGCTGCCGGCCAGTGAATAGGCGACTGCAGCAACGAACAGGTAGAAGGGAATCGCATCGAGTACGTTCATCAGCCACAGCAGCAACTCATCGATCCAGCTGCCGGTAAAAAAACCCGCGAAGGCGCCCAGCACGCCACCGATCAGCGTGGCCAGCACAGCCACCACCACGCCCACTTCAAATGCGGTGGAGGTCGCATAAATCGCCCGTGAAAAAATATCCTGGCCGATGATATTGGTGCCGAACCAGTGCGCTGCCGACACCGGTTCCCACTTGCTGCCGCTGAGATCCGCCCAGTCGGTGCCCCACCAGCCACACCAGACACCCAGCGCGGCAAGAAAATAGACAAAGACTGCAGCGCAACCGGCCACCCCGGTCCGGTCACTGCGAAACTTGCGCCACACCTTGTGCCACGGGCTATGACGCAGACGGCTGCCACGCGACTCCGTGACGGACTGCTGCAGATCATTCATTTGAGGGACACGCGCGGGTCGACGGCACGGTACAGGATGTCGTTCAGCATCATGACAAACACGAACAGAATCGCTGTCAGACTCACGACGGCCTTCAACACCGGTTGATCGCCGGTGATGATTGCCTCATAGGTCGCCTTGCCGATACCCGGAATACCGAAATAGCTTTCGATCAGCAAGCTGCCGCCGATCGCCACCTGCGGAATCGAAAACATGATGCGGGTGATGATTGGAATCAGGCAGTTCTTGAAAATGCTGCGAAAAAATATGCGCCGGGAGGACAAACCGAAGGCCCGCGCGGTGCGCACATAGTCGCGGGTCATTTCCTCAACGAAAACTGACCGGAAGAAGCGGGTCTCGTAGCCCAGCGCCACAAAAGTCGTTGCCAGGGTCGGCACGGCCACATAACTGAGATAGCTGCCCAGGGAATGCACGTTCCAGCCACGTACCGGAAACAGATCCAGGCCATCACTCGAGCAGAGCAGGATCTGGAAGGCGATGATCACGATGAGAAAGCTGACACTCATGCCGATGACTGCAATCGCCATGATGAGCTTGTCTGGCCAGCGTCCGCGCCAGAAGGCAGCCGCCAGCGCCAGCAATATGCCGACGATGTGGCCGAGCAGAAATCCGGGCAGGATCAGGACCAGCGAGACCGGGATGGTTTTTGCCAGCAGCGCCCGGACCGGTTCACCACTCGAGGTGCTGCCAAAATCCAGGCGGACGAGTTCGGACAGATATTCCAGGTAGCGCTGGAGAAAGGACTGGTCGTAGCCAAGCTGATGCCGGACCTCAATAATCTGCTCTGCAGTCGGATTCTTGCCGAGCAACTGATAGGTCATGTCGGGACCGAAGTAGACCATCAGCGCAAAGCTGACCAGCGTGACACCCAGGATCAGCGGGATACCGCTCAGCAGCTTGCGCAGCATGTACTGCATCAATTCCACAGATCAGCCTTTGTGTGCCGGGTCAGTGAGAGGCTTCAGGTCAACGTACTTCAGAAAGAAGCCGCCGACAATTTCGCGATCCGGAACAGCGATGACATTCTTGTGCCAGAGATAGATCCGGGTACGTGACAGGCCGGTCATCGCGACGCAATCATCGATCACCATCTGGTTCATGTGGCGATAGATCGCGGTGCGTTCCGGTGAGGCCAGCATGACCGAAGACTGCTCGTAAAGCCGGTCGTATTCGGGATTGCGATAATTGGCATCGTTTGAACCGGGCGAACCGTTGGGGCCATAGAACAGCTGCAAGGTATTTTCCGCATCGGGGTAGTCCAGCCCCCAGCCCTTGGCCACCAGCGGCAACTCGCCACGCTTCCAGGCACGCGAAATATCGCCGAAGGTGGCGAAGGTCTTGCGCACCACCTTGTCATGCGGAAAGCCGATCGCACGCATCCAGGCCCGGAACTGTTCAAAGAACAGCCGCTCGGTAACCCCCGCAGTTGTCCCGTAGACCAGCTGCGGCAGATTTTCTGCAGTCCAGCCATTGTCACGCAACAGTTGCCGCGCCCCGGCCACGTCCAGCGTCACGCTGTCGCGGGAGAGGTCCGGATCAAACTCCGGACTCAGGGGGACGATGATGCCGGGGAAATAAGTAGCAAGACCAAAGTACCAGCTCTGATTGCGCGCTTCCCAGTCATAGGCCTTGATGATCGCGCAGCGCAGCGCCTGATTGCGCCGGTTGCGCTCCGGGTCAGGGTTATAGCCGAACTCAGGGAAGTCCATATTGAAGGCGGTGAACACGAAGCCTGCTTCAAGGTTTGAGTACACATGAAAGCGCTCGGCATATTGCGGCTGCAGGCGTATCGGTGTTTTCGAAGCCAGCACACGGTCGATCTGTTCAACCGGCACCGTGGCGAATTGGACTTCATTGCCTTTGCTGAAGGAGGTCCAGGCGGCACTCGACTCGGTGATGAAGTCGATCTCGAGGCGATCGATGAACGGCGGTGAACGGCCTTCGATCGCTTCAATACCGGTATAGGCCTGGGTAGCGGGATCGTAACCCTCGGCGCGCAGATCGACCGGCTCCTGGCGATAGTAGGCATTGCGCTCCATCACGACACGTGAGGAGTCGTAACTGAGCAGGCGGAATGGTCCCGAACCGACCGGATGCACACCCAGCGCCTTGCCATACTCTTCGGCCGCCTCGCGCGGGACGACCGCCGAGTATCCCTGTGCAAAGGTATCGGCAAGCTGCGGATAAGGACGGGTGAGCTGTATCTCGAGGGTGTATCTGTCGGTCGCGCGCAGACCGGATACCGGTTGGTCATAGTCGGCGCCAGCTGCCTTCCACTCATCGAGTCCTGCAATACGTCCCTGCCAGAGCCAAGCCCCCTGCGGTTGGTTCCTGGGGTCAAACTGGCGCTTGATCGAGTAGACGACATCTTCAGCCACCAGCTCGCGGCCGCGCCCATCCGGAAAGCAGGGGTCATCGATGAAGCGGACGCCACGCTTGATTTGGATGGTGTAGGTCAGTCCATCGGCAGATACCGCCGGAAAGTCAGCTGCAAGATTGGGCTTTAACTGATAAGGACGTGCGAGGTACTTGTAGGCGTAGAGCGTATCGTAGGCATTGACGACCACATGGTTCGCGTAAACATTGGCGGCCTGGGTTGGGTCCAGACTGGTGGGGGCCTGGTCCATGGCGTGGCGATAGGTTTTCAGGGCCGGTGAGGGCAAGCGCTGCTCAAGAGATTCATCTGAGCTACAGCCGACCGTCAAAGCAACCACAAGAACCAGAACGGACATCAATACGAAATTCTGCACGCTAGAACTCATTTTAGAGATAAATATCCCACTTAAGTTTATAAAAAAGCCGTATTTAAATTAAAAAAACCACTTTTGTCATTAAAAAGACACGGTGGGCAAGACCATCACAAATACCGACAGGAATCATATTTTGTGGGATAAAACCCGATGATTGCTCTGCTGCAAAGGGTCAAAAAGGCCTCTGTCACGGTCGATGGCCAGCAAATTGCCGGGATCGGCCCAGGTCTGCTGGTGTTTGTCGGCGTGGAGCGGGCCGATACACCGGCACAAGCAGTCCGGCTTGCCGAACGGCTGTATGCATACCGGATCTTCCCCGATGCCGCTGATCGCATGAACCTGAGCCTCCGGGATAGCGGTGGCGAACTGCTGCTGGTGCCACAGTTCACCCTGCTGGCGGATACCTCTCGGGGCAACCGGCCAGGTTTTGAGCGGGCCGCGGATCCCGGGCTTGGCGAGGCCCTGTTCAGGCAGCTTGCAGCAAGCGCCACAGCTCTGGGCTGCCCGACGCAGATCGGCCAATTTGGCGCGAATATGGACATTGAGCTGATCAATACGGGCCCCGCAACCTTCTTGCTGCAGATTTCACATAGCTGAGCGCAAGGCAGCATGTATGCAAAGCTTGAGGTTCGTCACCCGGCAGTGCGGTGATCCGACTATCCTAACCGCTTAGGGTATCCTTATAACCCTGCGTACACGCTTCGCTTTCACGGGAGAAACCATCATGGGTCTCGGCGGCATCAGCATCTGGCAACTACTTATTGTTCTGGCCATCGTCATTGCCATCTTCGGGACCAAGCACCTGAAGAACATCGGCACGGATCTCGGCGGCGCGGTCAAGGGCTTTCGCAAAGCCATGAACGATGCAGAACAGCCGCCCAGCGATCCAAAGCAGATCAGTCAGCCAGATGCCGAGTTTTCGGAATCAGCCAAGCATAAACATGAAGCCGATCACCACGGCAAAGCCTGAGTATCCCTGACACTGACCCACGATCATGTTCGAAATCGGTTTCTGGGAGCTGGCCCTGCTGTTTGGCCTTGGACTGATCGTCCTCGGTCCTGAAAAGCTGCCGAAGGTTGCCGATCAGCTCGGTCGCTATGCCGGGCAGGCACGGCGGATGGCACGCACGTTCACCGATCAGATTCGCGATGAAATCGAAGCCGAGGAGCGCAGAGCTGCCAACAGCAACCCTGCCGCCAGCCAAACACCCGTCGATGGAAACGTCCCTGCATTCAGCCGGCCAGGCGTAAACGACCTGATCCCGGCCGATACGGAGCAGGCGCCCACAGCCGAAAGCACCGGCTCAGCCACCGAAGCAGCTGAGCCGGCTCGCGGATCACAGTTGTCGTGACGCTGGCAATCCATCGGCATACGCGCGCTTTCCCTTGTCGCTTCCCTGCAGTTTTTTAGCTTCGCTGGCATTTCATGGCCGACGATAATCACGCCGATTCTCCGGAACAGCTGCCTGAAGCCAGTCTGATGTCGCACCTGCTGGAGTTGCGCTCGCGCCTGCTGAAGGCCGGAGGGGCAGTGCTTGGTGTTTTTGTCTGCCTGCTGCCATTCACCCAAAAGGTATTTGAAGCCGTAGCCCGCCCACTGGTGGCGCAATTGCCCAAGGGCTCAACGATGATCGCCACAGATGTGGCATCACCGTTCCTCACGCCTTTCAAGACGAGCTTCTATGTGGCGATCATGCTGGCCATTCCTGCAGTGCTTTATCAGATCTGGGCATTTGTCGCACCCGGGCTGTACCGTCGTGAGAAGCGGCTGGCCGTTCCGCTGCTCATCTCAAGCGTAGCGCTCTTCTATCTGGGTGTCGTCTTCGCCTACTTTGTGATCTTCCCGGTGATGTTCGGCTTCTTCACGGCGGCAGCACCAGATAACGTGCAGGTAATGACAGATATCAGCCGCTATCTGGATTTTGTACTCGTGCTGTTTATCGCTTTCGGTTTCGCCTTTGAGGTGCCGGTAGTGACCGTGCTGCTGGTCATGGTCGGCATGGTGAGCATCGATACGCTGCGCAAGAACCGGCAATATGTTTTTCTTGGCGCCTTTGTCCTGGGCATGGTGTTGACGCCACCGGACGTGCTTTCACAGACGCTGCTCGCCATTCCGATGTATCTGCTCTACGAGTGCGGCATCCTTATGGCCCGTCTGCTTTCGCGGCCTGCAAAAACCGACAACACCAGCGACAAGCCCGCCTGAATGCGGTTGCGTAATCCCTGATGAGCAGCCCACCATCCACGACAGCGCATGGCAGAGCTCTGAACGGAGCGCACCATCCGGCAGGCCTGCGTACGCTGTTCTTTACCGAGTTGTGGGAACGCTTCAGCTACTACGGAATGCGTGCCCTGCTGGTGCTGTTCATGGTGGCGTCCATAGAAGACGGCGGCCTGGGCCTGACGGATGCGACGGCCACGGCAATCTACGGGCTGTATACCGCAGCCGTCTATATGGTGGCCTTGCCCGGCGGCTGGATCGCTGACCGTCTGCTCGGTGCCCGGCGCGCGATCTGGTATGGCGGCATCGTCATCATGCTCGGGCACTTCACGCTGGCGATACCGTCCGTATATACCTTCTTTTGCGGCCTGCTGCTGGTCACGCTGGGGACGGGACTGCTGAAGCCCAACATCAGTGCAGTCGTGGGCGAGCTTTACCCACCCGGTGATGCGCGTCGTGATGCGGGCTTTACGCTCTACTACATGGGCATCAATCTCGGCGCTGCGATCGGCCCTCTGATCTGCAGCACGCTGGGCGAGAGCGCGCTCTTCGGCTGGCACTGGGGCTTTGCGGCCGCCGGGATCGGCATGCTCTTCGGGCTCATCTATTTCCATTACAGCCAGCCCCTGCTCGGCGAGGCCGGCAAGTACCCTTCCCTGCGTGCCGGGAACCCGGCAGATCGCGCGGCGCTCCGTTCTGCCTGGCGACGCGTGACGATCGGCCTGGCCATTGTGGTGATAAGTGCCGGACTACTGCTGACCGGGTTTATCAAAGTCGATGCGGTTGCGCTGGCCGGGCGCACGACCATTGTGATTGTCCTGTTTGGCGCGCTTTATCTGGCGTATCTGCTGCGCTTTGGCGGACTGGAGCAAGGTGAACGCAACCAGGTCATCGCCATCTTCATACTCAGCATGGCGGCAGCCATGTTCTGGGCTGGGTTCGAGCAGGCAGGATCCACTCTCAATCTTTTTGCCGAGCGCTTTACCGAACGGACATTCGGCGGTTTCGAAATCCCGACCGGCTGGTTCCAGACCCTGAACCCGATATTCATCATTGCCCTTGCGCCGGTGTTCGCAATGCTCTGGGTGCGGCTTGCAGCGCACGGGCTTGAGCCGCGCACACCGGTTAAATTTGCCTGCGGCCTGCTGGTGCTGGGCGCAGGCTTCACCGTGATGATCGTGGCTGCCGGACTGGTCGGTAACGGGGAAAAAGTGTTGCCGACCTGGCTGATGACAACCTATCTGCTGCACACCATCGCTGAGCTGACGCTGAGCCCGGTCGGGCTCAGCGTCACCACGAAGCTCGCGCCCCGCCGCTATGTGGGACAGATGATGGGCGTCTGGTTCCTGACTTCAGCGATCGGCAATCTGATTGCCGGGCTTGCAGCCGGACGTTTCAGCGCCGATTCGATCGATGCGATGCCCGCGCTGTACACGCAGATCGTCTTCATGACTTGCGGCAGCGGGATTCTGCTGCTTCTGCTGCTTCGACCACTGCGCAGACTCATGGGGTCGGTCAGATAGCCGACCGTCCTGGCTGCGCGGATAATGGCAGCCCTGCATATCAAATACGGGAGAAAAGCCCAATGCCCGCCTATATCGTCTCAGTGGTAGAAGTGACCAACCCTGGTCCAAATTTCAAGAAGTACACCGAGGAGTCTGCCAGGCTCGCCCGCTCGCATGGCGGCAAGTATTTGATCAGGGGCAAGTCGCCCAAGGTCGTTTCCGGCACGCTGCTCGAGAAAAAGGCCATGATCATCCTTGAGTTTCCCAGCATGGAGAACCTCAATGCGTTCTACGACAGCGACGCATACCAGAAAGACTGCAAACCGCTGCGCGAAGGCACCGGCATCTATGACATCGGCTTTTTCGAGTCTCCGCCAGCCGCCTGAGTCAGACCAACGGCGCTGTTCATGCAGCGCCGTTATTCTTCGCTGACGATCATGAAGCTCGCATCGGCCTCAGCGACGACGCTGCGGTCACTGGCTTTCAACGCAAGGCCCTGCATGAAGGCAACCTTGCCCTTGCGCCGCATCAGACGGCCTTCCAGCTGAATCGTCGTACCAGTGGTCAGCGGTTGCCGATAGCGAATCTCGCAACGGGCGGTATGCGCCCGCGAGCCCTTCAGAAACAGCCAGTTCGCCATCACATCATCCAGCGCGCAGAACAGGATGCCGCCGTGGGTCAGGGTGTCGTAGCCGACATGATCCGGCCCGGGGGTAAATTCCGCACGGCAAACTTCGCCATCATCGATATGAAACAGCAGTTGCAGGCCGCGGGGATTGCCCGGACCGCAGACAAAGCAGCGATTGGCGTCAGAGCGTATGCGTTGTTCGTTCAAGTCATGCACCGGCCTTGTCACTGTGCAGGTTGGGCTCTTATCCTAGTCCGCATCAGGACTGAAAGCACTTGATTGAGTCGGCTCTGACCGCAGGAGTACGCCATGGCCTACGACCAGAACAATATCTTCGCCAAAATCCTGCGTGGTGAAATACCGGCGCAGAAATTCTTTGAAGATGAGCGGACCATCGCCATCCTCGATGTGATGCCGCAATCCGAGGGTCACGCACTGGTGATCCCGAAGTCTGCGGCCGAGAACATATTTGAGCTCGATCAGGCGTTTGCGACTGCCGTGATGCGCACTGGCAAACAGGTCGCAGAAACGATACGCGATGTTTTTCAGGCTGACGGCATCACGCTGATGCAGTTCAACGGCGCAGAGGCAGGCCAGACCGTATTTCACTTTCACCTGCATGTGATTCCGCGCTATGCCGGCCGTCCCCTGCAACGGCACGGCAGCGGCTTTGCAGACCCGGCCATGCTTGCCGAACAGGCTGCACGGCTGCGCGCTGCCCTCGTCAGTCGATAGCGCCGCCACCCGCCGGGGCAGTGCTTTTCAGAAGGCACGTGCGGCAGCAAAGCCGGCCATGGCGGCTGCAACACCGACAAAAACCTGTACGAACACATTCGATAGTGCGGCAAACGATTGCCCCGACCGCAACAGACTGAGAGTCTCCAGGGAAAAGGCAGAAAACGTCGTATAGCCGCCCAGCACGCCGACCACCAGCAGCAGACGCACACCGGGGCCGAACATCTGCCGATACTCGACCAAACCGGCAAACAGCCCAATCAGCAAGGAACCGCTCGCGTTTACCGCAAGCGTTCCGATCGGCAACATGAAGGCCGGGAACAGCCGCTGAGCTGCTTCGCTCACCAGATAGCGAAGCGCGGAACCACACGCACCGCCGGAAGCAACCAGTAACAGATCGCGAAGATTCATCTATTTCACCCACTGGTGCGGATTCTGCGGTTTGCCATTGCGCCGCACTTCAAAATACAAAGCCGGTCTGGCCTGGCCACCCGTGTCACCAACATGCGCGATCACCTGACCTGCAGCAACCTGTGCGCCAACCTTGTGCACGAGATCCTGATTGTGGCCATAGAGGCTGAGATAGCCTCCACCGTGATCGAGCACCAGCAACTGACCGAGACCGGGCAGCCAGTCGGCATAAACGACCTTGCCGTTACGCACGGCAACGACATCGCTACCGGCAGTCGCTGCGATCAGCACCCCGTCCCAGCGCAGTTGCCCGCCCGCCCGTGACTGACCGTAATCAGCGAGCAGCTGGCCTTTCACCGGCCAGCGTCCCTTGCCCAACGGCTTGCCCGGCAATACCGCAGGACTCTTCTGATTACGCGCGATTTGACGTTCCAGCTCACGGAGCAACTTCTCGATGGTTTGCGCTTCAGTGCGCGCCCGGCTCAGTTGCTGATTACCGCTGCGTAGCTGCCGGTCAAGATCGCTGATGACGGCTGTCCGGGAACTACGCGCCTTTTCCAGCTCCGCCAGCTGCTGCCGGCGCCGGCCTTCCAGACTGGCGAGCTCAGCCTGCTGTTGCTCGACGGCAAGCCGGTCACGGGCAAGGTTCTCCAGACTGGCCTGCACCGAGCCCAGCAACTCGCTACGGTGACGGGCGAGGTAACCCAGCCATGTCAGATGCCGGCCAATCTGCCGCGCATCCTGCTGGTTAAGCGTCACCCGGAGCAGTTCATTGCCGCCGCTGATGTGCGCCAGGCGTAACTGGGCTGCCAGATTGTCGCGCTGACGCTCAAGCTCCACGCGGGTCTGCTCAAGCTGACGGTTGAGATCGGCGAGCTTTCGGTCGGCGATGGCCAACTGGCGCCGCGTACTGGTCAGCTGGCC
Source organism: uncultured Gammaproteobacteria bacterium (assembly GCA_963698405.1). Classification (GTDB taxonomy): domain Bacteria; phylum Pseudomonadota; class Gammaproteobacteria; order Steroidobacterales; genus SHZI01. Next base: position 333,411 of record CAVOQT010000002.1, on the reverse strand, counting down.
ACGCAAGCGGCTGGCCTCATCTTCTGCCGCACGCAGCTGTTTATCCAGATCCTTGCGTTTCGCCTGATCACGACGAGTCTGGCTTTCAAGGCTGTGGATCTGCTTGCGCACCTGGGCCAGATCATCTTTGGTCCTGCCGGCATCGCGCGCAGCCGCAACCGGCTGCGCCACGAGCAGCAAAAGGCTGAGACCCGCACAGCTCAACAACCGGTTCATTGGGCCGGCAGTGTAGGTGATGGCGTGCGTGTTGACGACGGCCTGGATATCCGGGGGTATAGCCCACCGTGGGCATGGTTATAATGCGGCCCCGGCAAGGTCAGGCAATATGGACAGACTCCTTGAATTTATAGCGGCCAACCCGCTTCTGATCGCAGCGACACTGCTCATGGCCGTGGCTGTAGTGGTTATTGAGATACAGCTGCGCGCCCGTGCCTTGCTGGAAGTCTCGACTGCCGAGGCAGTGCGTATGATCAATCGCGGCGCGGTGGTGGTCGATATCCGCGACAAGGCCCGTTTCGACGCCGGGCATATCGTAGATGCCTTGCATATGACGGTGGCAGACCTGACCAAAGGCGAACAAGGGCGCATCAAGAAAAAGCGCGGCCTGGTCGTGATCTGCGAGAATGGTGGCCAGAGTTATAGTGCAGTCAAGGCCTTGCGTACGGACGGTTTCGATGGCGCATTCGCCATCAAGGGCGGCATGGGTAGCTGGCAGCGCGACAGTCAGCCGCTCGTTACGGGGCAGCGCTAAGCATCCGACAATGCACCAGCCGTTGAAGGTTACCGTCTACACGACGCCGATCTGCCCGTATTGCGTGGCTGCGAAGACCTTGCTTCGCAACAAGCAGGTGGCATTTACTGAAATCGATGTCAGCGTGCAGCCAGAACTGCGTGAGGAGATGGTGACACGCAGCGGTCGCCGCAGCGTGCCCCAGATCTTCGTGGGCGATACTCATGTGGGCGGCTACGATGATCTGGCGGCCCTGGACAGCACAGGGAAGCTCGATGCCCTGCTGCAAAATAGCTGAGTTAGAAGAAAATGAGGAACAGGTGTCATGGCTGAGGGAACGGTTAACGGTAGCGGGGCGGCCGCAGAAGGCGAGCGGGCATTCGCGCTGCGCAAGTTCTATATCAAGGATTTGTCCTTCGAGTCGCCGAACTCGCCGACATTCTTCTTTGAAAAGATTCAGCCGGAAACGAATCTCAACATACGCACATCCCATAGCGCTTTGCCCGATGGCAATACCGAAGTAGTCCTGCATATGACGGTGCAGGCAGTGGTCGGTGAGCGCACTGCTTTTCTGGTCGAAATTGCCCAGGCCGGCATATTTCAGATCAGTGGTTTTTCCAAGGAGGAGACCCGCACGATCATCGGCGTACACTGCCCGAATGCGCTCTACCCCTACGCTCGCGAAGCAATCTCGTCGATGGTACAGCGGGGCGGCTACCCGCCACTGCTCCTGCAGCCCGTGGATTTCGCTGCACTGTTCACACAGGCAAACCAGGATACGGCTGCCGCTACGGCCAGCCCGGACTGAACGTGACGTCATCCGGCGTGAACTCCGGGCCTGACAACTCTGACATCGCTGTTTTCGGTGCCGGCTCCTGGGGCACCGCGCTTGCCGTGCAATTTGCGCGTGCCGGCCATCGGGTCACCCTGTGGGGACGTGATGCCGAAGACCTGCGCAAGATGGACGCTCAGCGCTGCAATCAGCGCTATCTGCCGGGCATTCCGCTGCCAGACAAGCTGCGCCTGAACGCGGATCTGCAGCAGGTGATATGCGCACATCAGGATCTGCTGATCTGCGTACCCAGCCATGGTTTTCGCGAGCTTCTCGAGGCTATCCGGCCTCACCTGCGAGCCGGCGCACGCATTGCCTGGGCAACCAAGGGTTTTGAGCACGACTCCGGGCGACTGCCGCACGAGATCGTCAGGGAGGTACTGGGCGACGCCATTCCGGTCGCCGTACTCTCGGGGCCGACTTTTGCCCGCGAAGTCGGAGCAGGCCTGCCCACCGCGATGACCATCGCAGCCAGCGAGCCGGATTTTGCAGCGGAACTTGCCGTGCGCCTCTCCGGCTTGAACTTCCGCGCCTACACGTCTGCAGACATGATCGGTGTCGAGGTCGGCGGAGCCATCAAGAATGTACTGGCCATTGCTGCCGGTATTTCCGACGGCCTGGGCTTTGGGGCCAATACCCGCATTGCGCTGATCACCCGGGGCCTGGTCGAAATGACCCGGCTTGGTATTGCGCTGGGCGCGCAGCCGGCGACCTTCATGGGGCTGTCCGGCATGGGCGATCTGGTACTGACCTGCACCGATGACCAGTCACGTAACCGACGTCTCGGCCTGGCGGTAGCAGCCGGCAAGAGTCCTGCAGAGGCGGCTACCGAAATCGGGCAGGTCGTCGAGGGGCTGTTCGCCGCAGCTGCAGTCAGGGTTGTCGCCGGGCGACTGGGCCTGGAAATGCCGATTTGCGAGCAGGTCTATCAGGTGCTGTATGAAAAGCAGCCCGCCAAAGATGCGGTAATGGCCCTGATGGCACGCTCACTGAAGCCGGAAGCCGATATGGAACTCCGCAGCCTTCTCACCAAAAGCAGCAGCACCCTGCGCACAGATTGAGCTGCCGCTCATCCGGCCCCGCTGAACTCCAGCTGCCGCCATGCTTCATAACCAATGATGGCCGCCGCATTCGACAGGTTGAGGCTGCGGCTGCCCGGACGCATCGGGATGCGCAACACCTGATTAGCTGGCAATCCGGCCAGCATCTCAGCCGGCAATCCACGCTGCTCGGGCCCGAACAGCAAGGCATCACCAGTTCTGAATCGCGCCTCCGTATAGTGCGTCTGGCCACGGGTCGACAGGGCAAATACACGCGGCTGTCCCAGCGCAGCCAGGCAATCTGCCAGACTGGCATGCTGCCGGACAGATGCCCACTCGTGATAATCAAGCCCGGCGCGACGAAGCTTTGCATCGGACAGGCTGAAACCAAGCCGGCCAACCAGGTGCAGGGTAATTCCAGTGTTCGCACACAGGCGTATGATGTTGCCCGTATTCGGCGGTATCTCTGGCTCAAACAGAATCAAGTCAAGCATTCCGGTGCCCTCTCCAGACACTAAACAATTTCGTCAGTCCGCAGCCCCTGATGCGCGGCTCGCCAGTACTTTTTGCGGGATGGTGTTCAGCTCGCCAATCGTACTGCTCTCGGGCTGTGTCGGCTTTGGTGAAGAATACACACGGGTTGCGGGCTTCTCGAACCGTGATGCCGGCGCAGTCGTGCTGAAGGGCACAACATTGCACGCCCGACCCGGCAATCAGCCACACCGGATTTTCGAAACACCGATGGGCATGCTCAATGCCATCGGTCTGCAGAATCCGGGCGTCGATGCAGTGGTCAACAACATCCTGCCGACTCTCGATTTCAGCGAAACCCGCTTCATCGCCAATGCCTGCGGCTCGACGCTGGAAGAATATGCCGAGGTCTGCCGGCGCTTCGATGACTCGCCGATCGATGCCATCGAGATCAATATCTCCTGCCCGAACATCAAGGAAGGCGGCGTGGCTTTCGGCAATTCACCCGATATGTCTGCACGGGTAGTGATGGCCTGTCGGGCAGCAACCAGCAAACCGATCATCACCAAACTGTCGCCGAACCAGACGGATATTCGTGAGAATGCACGACGCTGCATCGAAGCCGGAACAGACGGGCTGGCCGTGATCAACACACTGGTCGGGATGGCGATCGATGCGGAGACGCGCCGACCCATCATCGGCAATGTGCAGGGTGGGCTCTCGGGCCCGGCGATCAAGCCCATCGCCCTGCTCAAGGTGCATCAGGTTTATCAGGAAGCCCGGCGATACAAAATACCGATCATCGGCCAGGGTGGTATTGCGAGCGCTACCGACGCACTCGAATTCATGATTGCCGGTGCCAGCGCTGTCGGTCTTGGCACCGCGCTGTTTTACGATCCGCTGATTTGCCGACAGATCAATACGGGCATCGCCGACTATCTGGAACGACACCGGATCGCCCGGATAGCCGATCTGGTCGGTAGCCTGCAGACCGACAGTTAGTCGTCGATCTGCAATTCACGAATCTTCCGCGTCAGGGTATTTCGCCCCCAACCGAGCAGTCGGGCAGCCTCCTGGCGATGACCCTGCGCATGGGCCAAAGCGGTACGGATAAGGCTGCGCTCAAACTCCGGTAACGCGGTATTCAGCAACGGTTCGCCCGTACCTTCCTGCAAAACCGACTCTGCCCATCGGCCCAGTCGCAAGGACCAGTCCACGACACCCGCCCGGGAATCCACATGCCCACCGAACTCGGTCGGAATATCCTCAAGCCGGATCTCGGCGCCAGGCGCCGTCACCATCAATCGCCGGCAGGCGTTTACCAGCTGACGAACATTGCCCGGCCAATTGAACGCACAGAGGCGGCTGACCGCATCTGGAGCGATCCGCTTGATCTCAACACTCAGCTCACGTGCCGCTTCACGCAGATAGTAGTCAAGCAGCAAGGGCACATCTTCGGGACGCTCACGCAGCGGTGGCGTGACAATACGGATGACGTTGAGCCGGTGCAGCAGATCCTCACGAAAGCAGCCGGTTTCCACCGCCGCTTCCAGATCCTGGTTGGTCGCGGCGATCACCCGGACATCAACGTGAATAGGCGTCTGGCCGCCAACACGATAGAACTCACCCTCTGCCAGGACACGCAGCAATCGCGTTTGCAGTGCCGCTGACATATCGCCGATCTCATCCAGGAACAGCGTACCCCCATCAGCCTGCTCGAAACGTCCGATCCGCCGACTGTCTGCACCAGTGAAGGCACCACGCTCGTGACCAAACAGCTCGGACTCGAGGAGCTCCGAGGCAATGGCAGTCGTGTTCAGGGCGATGAATGGCTGCTGGGCGCGCGGACTGTGTTCATGCAACGCACGGGCAACCAGCTCCTTGCCGGTACCCGATTCGCCGGTAATCAGCACCGTCATGCTCGAACGCGACAGGCGGCCGATGGTCCGGAATACCTCCTGCATGGCCGGCGCACGCCCGATCATTGCGGACACTGGCCGCTCGGGCTCAACGTGACCGCCGGCATTCTGAATGCCGACCCGCGCGGCACGCCGCACCAGTGCGATCGCCTCGTCAACGTCGAAAGGTTTCGGCAGGTATTCAAAGGCGCCGCCCTGATAGGCAGCTACAGCACTGTCGAGATCTGCATGTGCGGTAATCACGATTACCGGGAAGCTATAACCTTCGCGACCAAGCCTGCGCATAGCCTCAAGGCCATCGGTACCCGGCATCCGGACATCAGAGATCAGCACATCCGGCGTGGCTTCACGCAGCGCATCGAAGAGCGCGTCAGCGGAGTCGAAAGCACGCGTATTGATTCCTTCGTTGGTCAGGGCGCGCTCCAGCACCCAGCGCACCGAAGCATCATCATCCACGACCCACACCGAAATATCCTTGGCAGTCATGGCGTCTCCCTCTCTTCGCCATGAATGGGCAGGCGCACCATGAACACTGTTTTGCCCGGACGCGATTGAAACTCAATCAGGCCCCCATGACGGCTGACCAGATCCTGTGAGATCGACAAACCGAGTCCGGTACCGTCCGGACGACTGGTAACCAGAGGATAGAAAATCGAATCAGAAATTTCTGCGGGTATGCCCGGCCCGTCATCCTCGACTTCGATGCTGGCAACCAGCTTGTGCCGGACCTGGCCGATGGCGAAGTTGCTCAGGACACGCGTACGAAACACGATATGGCCGTCCGGCCCAACTGCCTGCATGGCATTGCGCGCCACGTTGAGCAGTGACTGGATCAGCTGATCCGGATCGGCAGCAAGCAGCGGCAGGCTCGGATCATAGTCGCGTACCAGGCGCACCGTCTGTTGCTGCTCACCGGCGATCAATACGATGACGCGCTCCAGTATTTCATGCAGATTTACCAACTGGTGCCGCAGTCTGCGTATCGGACCCAGCAGGCTGTCAGTCAGCGAGGTCAACCGGTCTGCCTCACCGATGATGATCCGGGTATATTCACGCAGCTCCGGCGTTGGCAATTCGCGCTCCAGCAGCTGGGCAGCGCCACGCAAGCCACCAAGCGGATTGCGAATCTCGTGCGCCAGCTGACGGATCATGCGACGACTGGCATCGTGCTGACTGATCAGCGCACGCTCCCGGTCGATCTGTCGCCACTGGGTCGTATCGAATAATTCAACTATCAGATTGCCGTCACCGGTGCGGGACAGGCTCACGCGTGCTGCAAGCTCGATGGCTGTGGTGTTCTGGCGTGGCGCGTTAAAGCTCAGCAATTGACCGAAGCCGCGCCCTTCTGCTGCCGCACGCTCAACCAGCTCATGAAGATTCCGCAGCTGTGGAAGTAGCGCCTGCAGAGGGCGCCCAAGTCCGTGGCGGGCGCTGAGACCCAGCAGATCTTCGGCGCCCGGATTCAGGTAATTGACGATACCGTCCGCATTGATGCCGATAATGGCAGTCGTGATGCTGCCAAGAATGTCGGTAATCTGCGGCGTGGCCCTTAGGGCCGAACTCTTGGTTGGGGAATGACTGGTAGCGGATTCACCACTGGATTCGTTGCCAGTGCCGACTGCTGAACGAAGAAAGTCACTGGAGATGCCTGCATGAGGGTCGCTCCCAGCTCGTCCTGAATCCTGGCCTGCAGCGTGTGCTGGCCCCGGTACACGTCCGACAGCCGGGTCCGCGTGGTTCCCGTCAGCTCCGCCACGGACTGACCGTCCAGGAGCAACTGTAGCGTGTGGCCCGGCTGCAGCGATGGCTGCGGAGCTACCGCGACGTCCAGCTGGCCCTCGATATTCCACAGTACCTCGTCCTGTCCTGGCGCCTGGATAGTCAGCGATTTGTATGCTGCTGCAGCCGGTTGGCCCTCAGCCGAGGATGTTGCCCTTCCTGGCGACGAAGCACTCGGAGCTGGTGACGAACTGGGTGGGGTAACCTCGATGGCAACCCGGTCGGCACCCGGACTCGGGCGGTCGGAATAATGGACCTGACCCTCATCATCGACCCATCGGTATACATCGGCACTACCGAGCGCCACCGCGGGGAGTGCAAGGCAGAGGAACACAAGAATTGCTTGCATGTTCCCAGCATAACCCCAAGTCGACCGAGCCGACCAGCATCCGGTCCTGAATACCGGATGCTGGTCGGGGTCTTATTGTCAAAGGCTGTAATACAACTGGAACTCAACCGGGTGGGTAGCCATGCGAACACGCATCATGTCTGCGTACTTCAGCTTGATGTATGCATCGATGAGATCATCGCTGAATACATTACCGGCCTTGAGGAAGTCACGATCCTTGTCGAGCGCTTCCAGTGCCTGCTCAAGAGAGAAGCAGACCTTCGGGATCTTCTTGTCTTCCTCAGGCTCCAGATCGTAAAGATCCTTGTCCATGGCATCGCCCGGATTGATCTTGTTCTGGATACCGTCGAGCCCGGCCATCAGCATTGCGGTAAATGCGAAATACGGATTGGCCGTGCTGTCCGGGAAACGCACTTCGATACGCCGACCTTTGGGGTTGGGAATAAAGGGTATGCGAATCGAAGCGGAGCGGTTACGTGCCGAGTAGGCCAACATGACCGGCGCTTCAAAGCCCGGCACCAGACGCTTGTAGCTGTTGGTACTCGGGTTGGTCAGCGCATTGATGGCGCGGGCATGCTTGAGAATGCCACCGATGTAATACAGCGCCGTTTGTGACAGGCCACCATAAGCATCACCCATAAACAGATTCTTGCCGCCTTTGGCCAGCGACTGGTGCACATGCATGCCACTGCCGTTGTCGCCAACCAGCGGCTTGGGCATGAACGTTGCAGTCTTGCCGAAGGCATGCGCGACGTTCTGAACAACGTACTTCAGAATCTGAACCTCGTCGCCCTTCTGCACCAGGCTGCCAAACTTGACGCCGATTTCGCCCTGGCCGGCGGTTGCCACCTCATGATGGTGGACCTCGACTTCAATGCCCATCTCTTCCAGCACCAGGCACATCTCGGAACGAATATCCTGCTGCGAGTCGACCGGCGGTACCGGAAAGTAACCACCCTTGATGCCGGGACGATGACCAGTATTGCCGCCCTCGTACTCCTTGCGCGTATTCCAGGCACCTTCCGTCGAATCGATGAAGTGATAGGCACTGTTCGTATCAGTCCCGTAACGCACATCATCAAAGATGAAGAACTCATTCTCCGGACCAAAATATGCCGTATCGGCAATGCCGGTGGACTTCAGGTACTCCTCGGCACGCCGAGCTGTCATGCGCGGACAACGCGTGTAGCCCTGCATGGTGGAGGGCTCATAGACATCACAGCGCAGGTTGAGGGTAGGGTGTTCGGTAAAAGGATCCAGTACCAGCGTCGATGCATCCGGCATCAGGACCATGTCGGATTCCTGAATGCCCTTCCAGCCGGCAATCGAGGAGCCGTCAAACATTTTGCCGTCTTCGAAGAAACTGGCATCTACGCTCTTGGCCGGGATGGACAGATGCTGCTCTTTGCCGTGTGTATCAGTAAAGCGCAGGTCGATAAATTTGGCCTCTTTCTCTTTGATGAGGCTGAGAGCTTCAGCGGGGGTCATGACGGCTCCTTGAGTTTTCGGATCAGCGTGTGTTTTTTGCTTGTGGCGCCAAGTGAAACGGCCCTGCCCCTTGATGACTCATGAGCAGGTGGCCGTCCGCAGCGCACTATCGTAATGCACGAGCTGTGCCAAATGCGAGCCCCATACAACATATTGATTTTTATGGCATTAAAAAATTGCTCGCGTCAAGTGTGCGCTTTTTTAGTGCGGCCCCATAACCAATCGCACCATTTATGTGCGGCCGGGCGCTCGGACTGTTCGTTGCAGGCCGGTTTTGTGGCTATGCATTCAATCGAAGCTATACTTCCGCGCCCTTTTACGTACGGATACCTCACTTGAGTCAGGCTAGACGCCCGCAGACCTTCCAGGACCTTATTTTGTCCCTGCAGCGCTACTGGGCGGATCACGGCTGCGTGGTATTACAGCCCTACGACATGCCGATGGGGGCTGGTACTTTTCATTCAGCCACTTTTCTGCGCTCGATAGGCCCTGAGCCGTGGAGCGCAGCATATGTGCAGCCCAGCCGGCGGCCCGCTGATGGCCGCTACGGGGATAATCCAAACCGTTTGCAGCATTACTACCAATTTCAGGTCATGCTCAAACCCTCACCGGTCGATATACAAGACCTTTATCTGAACTCCCTGCGTGCGCTGGATATTGATCCGCTGACGCACGACATCCGCTTTGTCGAGGATAACTGGGAGTCGCCGACGCTCGGCGCCTGGGGGCTGGGCTGGGAAGTCTGGCTGAATGGCATGGAAGTCACGCAGTTCACCTATTTCCAGCAGGTCGGGGGACTCGACTGCCGACCCGTCACCGGCGAGATTACCTACGGGCTTGAGCGGATCGCGATGTATCTGCAAGGCGTAAGCAGCGTATATGACCTGGTCTGGACGGACGGCCCCTTTGGCCGCGTCACTTATGGCGATGTCTTCCATCAGAACGAAGTGGAAATGTCACGCTACAACTTCGAAGCCGCTGATACAGGCGTGCTGGCGCCGCGCTTCGACGCGGCCGAACGCGCCTGTCAGGCACTGATCGACAAGGGCCTGACTTTGCCCGCTTATGAGCAGGTTCTCGACGCCTCGCATACATTCAATCTGCTGGATGCACGACGTGCTATTTCGGTCAGTGAGCGTCAGCGCTATATCTTGCGCGTACGGGAAATGGCCCGCATGGTTGCACAGGCATACTACGACAGCCGCGCGGCGCTCGGTTTTCCGCTGGTTACGAAACGCAGCACACAGAAGTAACGGTATTTGGTCTCTGCTCTCATGGCGCAAACTGCTGACTTTCTCGTTGAGATCGGTACCGAAGAACTGCCGCCCAAGGCCCTGGCCGGGCTGGAACGCAGTTTTTCCGAACAGGTTCGGACTGGCCTGGAAACCGCGGGGCTGAGCTTTGCGGCTCTGCATTCCTATGCCACACCACGCCGCCTGGCCGTCAGCATCGACGCCCTGGATTGCACCCAGCCCCGGCAAAGCGTGGAAAAACGTGGCCCACCACTCGCCGTAGCGTTTGATGCTGAAGGCCGCCCGACACGTGCGGCGCAAGCCTTTGCTGATGGCTGTGGCGTTTCGGTCGAGAGCCTCGAGCGAACTGAAACACCCAAGGGTGCGTGGCTCCATTACCGTGCGGATGTCGCCGGACAACTGGCCAAGGACCTGCTGCCAGGTATCGTGAATGCTGCCCTGGCGGCGCTGCCCATACCGCGGCGTATGCGCTGGGGAGATGGCGAAACTGAATTTGTCCGGCCGGTACATTGGATCGTCATGCTGCTCGGCACAGAGATCGTGCCGGGCAATATTCTTGGCCTTGCCCCGTCGCGCCATACGCGGGGACACCGGTTTCACAGCACCGGGTCAATCGAGCTGCAAAAGGCTGGCGACTATGTCGCAGCGCTGGCCGCCAACAAGGTGATCGCGGATTTCGCCACGCGCCGGGAACGGGTAAGGCAACTTGCCGAGGCTGCGGCCACCAAGGTCGATGGCCAGGCAATGATCGAAGCCGATCTGCTTGATGAGGTGACGGCACTGGTCGAATGGCCGGTGGCCGTGACAGGCCGTTTCGGGGCCGAGTTCTTGCGCTTGCCGGAAGAGGTACTGATCGCGACCCTGCAGGGCCATCAGCGCTACTTCCCGGTACGCAATGCCGAAGGCCAACTGCTGCCGAATTTCATCACTACGGCAAATATCGAGAGTCGCGATCCAGTCCAGATTCAACAGGGTAATGAGCGCGTCATTCTGCCGCGCCTGTCAGATGCCGCATTTTTCTGGGACCAGGATATACAGACAAATCTGGAATCCCGTTTAGAGCGCCTGGATACAGTGGTCTTTCAGAAAGGCCTCGGTAGCCTGCGCGAGCGGTCTGTACGAGTCGCCCAACTGGCATGCAATGTGGCAAAACAGCTCGGTTGCGATGCCGCCCAGGCAGAGCGCGCTGCACTGCTGGCCAAGGCGGATCTGCTGACACAGATGGTCGGTGAGTTTCCCGAACTCCAGGGCCGGATGGGTTATCACTACGCAACTCTGGATGGCGAGTCCGCCCAGGTCGCGACAGCCATTGAAGAGCAGTACCTGCCACGCCATGCCGGTGACCGGCTGCCAGCCTCAGCCGTGGGCCGCGCGCTGTCCATCGCTGACCGTGCCGATACCCTGGCCGGTGTCTTTGCGCTTGGCAAGCGGCCAAGTGGCGCCAAGGACCCCTTCAGCTTGCGGCGTAACGCACTCGGACTGTTGCGCATCCTCGTGGAAACCGGGGTTGAACTTGATCTCCCTGCGCTGCTGCGCGAAGCAGTTGCACTTCAGCCACTGCCGGTCAAGGATGCTGCCGCACTGTCCGAGGATCTCTTTGAGTTCATCATGGACCGGTCGCGCGCCTACTACCTGGAAGGGTTGGCACCGGGGCTGCCGACAGGCATCGTCAGCGCTGATATGTTTGAGGCAGTACGCAGCCGCAAAACCGGATCACTGATCGATTTTCACGCACGGCTGATTGGCGTATGTGCCTTTATGCGGCTTCCCGAAGCAGAAAGCCTGGCGATCGCCAACAAGCGCATAGCCAATATCCTGAAGAGCGCTGGCACCGAGAGCGGGCCTGTTGACCCCTCGCTGTTTACGTTCAGCGAAGAAACATCACTGCATCGGGCTGTTGAGAAATCAGCAATAGCGCATGCACAGCACCTGCAGCGGCGCGATTACCAGCAAGCTTTGTGTGCGCTGGCTGAACTGCGCGAACCGGTCGATGATTATTTTGGTGCGGTCATGGTAATGGCCGACGACGCAGCGGTACGGAACAACCGCCTGGCACAACTCAGGCAACTACAGCAGTTGTTTCTGGATGTGGCGGACCTGTCCTGCCTGACCGGCAGTCCACACAGCTGACGGCTGTGAGCAGTAGCGCCCGACCAGATCCTGGAGCAGGCCTCGTCGTTCTGGACCGGGACGGCGTCATCAACCACGAATCGGCCGCGTTCATCAAATCCGCTGATGAGTGGCTACCGCTGCCGGGTAGTCTTGATGCCATCGCGGCACTCACGCAGGCAGGCTTCACAGTGGTGGTAGCAAGTAACCAGTCCGGGGTCGGCAGAGGCCTGTTTGGCAAAACAGCTCTGGCCGAGATCAATAGTCGGATGCAGCAGAGTGTGGAAGCGGCTGGTGGAAAACTGGCCGGGATCTTCATCTGCCCACACCGGCCTGAGGATAATTGCGGGTGCCGGAAACCGAGGCCAGGCTTGCTGTTGCAGATCGAGACCCAATTTGGCTGCAAACTTGCAGGCCAGCCGATTATCGGTGACTCGCAGCGGGATCTCGAAGCAGCGCAGGCCGTCGGCGCACGCGCCATCCTGGTGCGCACCGGGAATGGCATCAAGACTGAGCGCGAACTTCATGACCTCAGCAACGTAGCAGTCTTTGATGATCTCGCCGCTGCAGCCCGCTTTCTCATTGCAAACGGAGTCAAGCGATAGTGTTGGTGCGCTCGCTGCTGTTTACCGTCCTGATGTTTCTGAGCGTGGCGTTGTGGAGCATCGTGGTCGTTTGCGGCCGTTTGCTGGGCTATCCGGTCGCTTATGCACTGATCGTGCGCTGGGCAGATTGGATACTACGGTTGTGCGAGAAAATCTGCGGGCTGCGCTACGTCGTTGAGGGCATCGAGAATTTACCCGCCGAGAACTCCATCGTGTTGCTCAAGCATTCTTCAGCATACGAAACCATCGCCCAATGGGTCTTGTTTCCACGCCAGACCTGGGTGCTGAAGCGGGAGGTGCTCTGGACCCCATTCCTGGGCTGGGCAGTGGCTGGTGTTCGGCCCATCGCAATAAACCGACAGGCTGGCAAACGCGCTGTCGATCAGGTTATCGCACAGGGTCGGCAGCGATTAGCCGAAGGACTCTGGGTGATGATTTTCCCTGAGGGAACCCGGATGGCCCCCGGGCAGACCCGCAAGTACGGCGTTAGCGGCGCACTGCTCGCCCTTGAAACGGGGAAGCTGCTGGTGCCGGTCGCACACAATGCGGGCGATTACTGGCCCCGGCGTGGCTGGCTGAAGCGACCGGGCCTGGTCATTTTCCGTATCGGCAAACCTGTAGACCCAAGCGGTCGTGAACCACGCGAAGTCAACGCTGAAATCCAGCAGTGGATCGAAGCTGAAGTCGCCGCCATGCGCAGGCAAACCGCCAAGCACTAAAATCAGATATCGAGATTTTCTGCAGCCAGTGCGTTGCGCTCGATGAACTCACGACGGGGCTCGACCTGGTCACCCATCAAGGTGGTAAAAATTTCGTCGGCGGCGACTGCGTCTTCAATCCGTACCTGCATAAGGCGGCGAGTCGCCGGGTTAACCGTGGTTTCCCACAACTGCTCCGGGTTCATTTCACCAAGGCCTTTGTAACGCTGGATCGACTGGCCCTTTCTCGCTTCGGCCATCAGCCATTCCATGGCTTGACGGAAATCCTGTACCTCGCGCTTCTGTTCGCCACGAAGCACCTGGCTGCCTGGGCTGACCAAGCCACGTAAACTGTTGCCCAGCTCGGCAATCTTGCGATATTCAGCAGACTCAAAGAATCTCAGGGCCAGATCACTGGGCTCTTCGACACCGTGTCGCGTGCGCCAGACCGTGAAGCCCTGTGGCTTGTCATCACTGATGCTCAGTTCAACCCGGTATGAAACAGTTTCCTCTATAGCGTTGAGTGCCTTTGCAAGCCCGGCACCCCATGCCGTGAGCCAGGCGTGATCGGAAAACCGTTCGACCGGGAGTTCTGGCAGAGAAATCAGCTGTTCAAGCAGCACTCCGTAATAACGGCGGGAGAGGCGCTCGATGATGGCCCGGACGAGAATGAAGGCCTGGCACAGGCTGGCAAGCGCATCGCCCTGCAGCGGTGAATCCTGGGACTTGAGAATAATGGAGGCGCCATCCAGGGCTGACTTGAGGAGCAGCGCATTCAGCTCCATGTCATCCTTGACGTAAGTTTCCTGTTTGCCGCGTTTCACTTTGTAAAGCGGCGGCTGGGCAATATAGATATGGCCGCGTTCAATCAACTCTGGCATCTGACGGTAGAAAAACGTGAGTAACAGCGTACGGATGTGCGAGCCGTCGACATCAGCGTCCGTCATGATGATGATGTGGTGATAGCGGAGTTTATCCGGATTGAAATCTTCCCGTCCGATACCACAGCCCAGCGCTGTGATCAGTGTGCCTACTTCCGCCGAGGCGAGCATTTTGTCGAAGCGGGCTTTCTCAACATTGAGGATCTTGCCCTTGAGCGGTAACACCGCCTGGGTTCTGCGATCACGGCCCTGTTTTGCTGATCCGCCTGCCGAATCGCCTTCGACAAGGAAGATCTCTGAAAGAGCCGGATCTTTTTCCTGACAGTCTGCAAGTTTTCCGGGTAGTCCCGCGATATCGAGCGCACCTTTGCGACGAGTCATCTCCCGGGCTTTGCGTGCCGCCTCACGGGCACGAGCGGCATCAATCAATTTTGCAACGATGATTTTCGCTTCGGCCGGATGCTCAAGCAGAAAATTTTCCAGCTGATCTGCAACAGCCGTTTCTACTGCCGCCTTGACCTCGGATGAGACAAGTTTGTCTTTGGTCTGCGAAGAGAACTTCGGGTCCGGGAGCTTGACGGACAATACCGCCATGAGCCCTTCGCGGGCGTCATCACCGGTTGTTGCAACTTTCTCTTTGCGTGACGCAAACTCTTTTTCGATATAGGTATTGAGCGTACGGGTCAGTGCTGCACGAAACCCCGAGAGATGCGTGCCACCATCTTTCTGCGGAATATTGTTCGTAAAACAGAACATGCCTTCCTGATAGCCGTCATTCCACTGCAAGGCGCACTCGACCAGGACGGTGTCCTGCAATCGGGAGAAATGAATGACTGTTGGCTGAATCGGCGTTTTGTTTCGATTCAGGTGTTCTACGAAGGCGCGGATGCCGCCCTCGAACTGAAAGGTATCGCTACGCCCATCGCGTTCGTCCGCCAGGTGGATACACACGCCCTGATTGAGAAAGGACAGCTCGCGCAGCCGTTTGGCGAGAATGTCATAGTGAAACTCGATATGGCTGAAGATCTCGGCACTTGGCTTGAAACGAATCACCGTGCCACGACGCTTGGTTTCACCAGTAATTGCCAGCGGGGCTGCTGGTTCGCCCAAGTGATAACGCTGTTCATGGACGCGGCCATCGCGGTAAATAGTCAGATCCAGAATCTCAGACAGGGCATTGACCACAGATACGCCGACGCCGTGCAGGCCTCCTGATACCTTGTAGGAATTGGCGTCGAATTTTCCGCCGGCGTGCAACACGGTCATGATGACCTCAGCGGCCGACTTTCCCTCACCTGTGTGGATATCTACGGGGATACCGCGCCCATCGTCGGTGACTGTGATGGATTCACCGGCATGGATGGTTACCGAAATCTTGCTGCAATGCCCGGCCAGAGCCTCATCGACAGCGTTGTCGACAACCTCAAATACCATGTGATGCAAACCGGTGCCGTCATCGGTATCACCGATATACATGCCTGGACGTTTCCTGACTGCATCAAGCCCCTTTAAGACCTTGATATTACTGGAATCGTAGTTTTCTAAATCAGCCATGGAAGACCCCGACTTATAACCCGTTCATTATAGCAAAGCTCGCACCGCGCCCTGTTCCACGTGGAACAAGCGCCCTGTTTCAGGCAGCTGCAGCAGATCAGGATCAAGGGAGGTCACAAAGGCCTGTACCGGTGCTGCGATAACAGCAGATAACAGCTTGCCCAGATGGGCCCGATCCAAATCAGCACCCGGCTCGTCCACCAACAAGATGACTCGCTGACCTAGTACTTCGGCAACCAACTCGATCTGTCCAAGGGTTAGAGCGGCGACTACCAGCTTTTCCTGGCCCCGGGATACCGTATCCCGCGCACGACGCTCGCGCACCGTAATTACCAGGTCACCGCGATGGGGCCCAACCGTCGTTGAGCTCATTTGTTGGTCCCGATCTCGTGCGGCAATCAAGGCAGCCCGAAAATCACTGCCCTCGGCCCAACCCGAGCGGTACTTGAGGTCTATTTCAGCATCCAATAGCGCAATACCTGCTTTTTGCACCGCGTCATGCATCCGTGCGACGAGTTCACGCCTGTACTGATCGATCAGTACGCCGGCGGACAATAGGGCATCGTCCCAAGCCCAAGCGGCTGCCACTGAGTGTTGTTTCAGCGCAGCATTTCGTTGCTGCAAGGCCCGTCGATACTGCTGCCAGGCCTCCAGAAAAGACTGTTCCACGTGGAACACAGACCAATCCAGAAATTGCCGACGAACCGATGGCGGGCCATTGATAAGCTCGTGGCTAGCTGGTTCCAGCACCTGTACAGGTATATTGCGAACCAACTCCGCACGTGTACCGGAACGGCCATCGATACGAACCGTCAGGCCGCTTGAGCGGGATACAGCAACACCCAAGCGCCCCACATCGCCCTGACCCAAACTACCGAAAATAGTAAACTGGTCAGCACCAAACCGAATGGCGGCGTCAATTTTCGAACTCCGAAAGGATGTCCCGCGGCCCAGAACGAAAACAGCCTCGAGCAAGCTGGTCTTGCCCGAGGCGTTTAATCCCGCGATAACGTTGAGTTCTGGCCCTGGCTCAAATACTGCTGATTCAAAACACCTGAATGCTTCCAGGCGAACTTCTGAAATTAAGCAATTACTACTCAATCTTAAAGCCGCATGGGCATTACAACGTAGCGAGCACCTTTTCCGTCCGGTGAGCTAATCAGGCAGCTACTGCCGGCATCTACTAAACCTAACTGCACCTGTGTGCCCTCAACTGCCGCCAAGGCATCCAGTAAATAGTTAACGTTGAAGCCTATCTCTATTGGTTCACCGCTGTATTCCACCTCAATCTCGTCCTGTGCTTCTTCCTGATCAGGATTATTTGCCTGGATCCGCAGCATCGCTGAGGCCAACTCCAGCCGAACACCCCGGTACTTCTCGTTGGACAGGATTGCCGCCCGTTGCAGTGCCGCTCGCAAGACGTCCCGATCAGCGCGCAAGATATTCGCCTGCGGCTTCGGAATTACGCGATCATAATCGGGGAACCTGCCGTCAATTAGCTTCGAAGTGAAGCGAATGTCGCCGATCGTGGCGCGAACGTGATTCGATCCTATAGTCAGCGTCACCGTATCCTCCGCGGTCAGCAAGCGCTGCAGTTCCTGCACACCTTTGCGCGGAATGATGACCTGATGGGCGCCCACTTTCTGATCCACCAACGGTACTTCGCAGATCGCAAGCCGGTGACCGTCTGTGGCTACCGCACGGATCACTTTTTTACCGGTCTCCAGCAACAAGCCGTTCAGGTAATAACGCACGTCCTGCTGCGCCATAGCAAACTGTGTTTTCTCCAATAATCCACGCAATTCACCCTGCGACAACTCCAGCGTATGTACCGCCTGGATATCCTCTACGACCGGGAAATCTGTTGCCGGCAGCGTACCCAACGCAAAACGCGACCGTCCTGACTTGACGATCAAACGTTCCCCGTCAGTTTCTATTTGTACACTGGCGTCATCCGGCAAGGCCCTGCAAATATCCAGCAGTTTTCGCCCTGGAACCGTTATTTCACCTGCTGCATTGATCTTGTCGATATGCACCTTGGCAACCAGTTCCACCTCAAGATCGGTTGCTGTAACAGACAATTCATTGCCTTTTGCTACCAACAACAGGTTGGCGAGTATTGGCATGGTTTGCCGGCGTTCTACAACACCGATAACGGCCTGTACTGGTTTCAGCAGCGTTGAACGCGAAGTGGTGAACTTCATTCCCAGGTCCTGTTTTTAAATAATTAAAAAGTGAATGAGTATCTAGATAGTAGTAGTTATTAGTGCGGCCAAAAACAGTGAACAACTACAGTTTTTACATACCAATCAATATCGTTTATGACTATTTTCCGGTGCGTAAGTAGTACAACGCAGACTGTAATGTCTGTGGGTAAACTGTGTGCGTTTGCTGACTCAAAAGTTACCCACAGCATGTTAACGGTGTTCCCATCGTCTATACACACCTGGCATGAACAACATCAGGCAGTCAGTATCCTCAACAGATTTTGATAGTCCTCACGGACACGCGCATCTGTCTCTCGTAACAACTTGATCCGGCGGCATGCATGCAGGACCGTCGTATGATCGCGACCACCAAAGCGATCGCCGATCTCTGGCAGGCTATGGTTGGTCAGTTCCTTCGACAGGCTCATTGCGATCTGCCGCGGACGCGCAATCGATCGATTGCGCCGCTTGGACAGCAGATCGGCGACCCGGATCTTGCAGTACTCGGCAACGATCTTCTGGATATTCTCCATCGTGACCAGCTTTTCCTGTAGTGCCAGCAGATCACGCAGTGCCTCTTTGGCAAATTCCAGCGTGATTGGCCGCCCGGTAAAGGTGGCATTGGCCATCACCCGATGCAGGGCGCCTTCCAGCTCACGAACGTTCGAGCGAATTCTCTGTGCAATAAAAAATGCCACCTCTTCGGGCAAGGCGATATGCCGGGCAGCAGCCTTGGTCATGAGGATGGCCACGCTGGTTTCAAGCTCTGGCGGCTCGATAGCTACCGTCAATCCCCAGCCAAAGCGGGATTTCAACCGCTCCTCAAGGCCGCTGACTTCCTTTGGAAACCGGTCGCAGGTCAAGATGACCTGTCGTTGCCCTTCAAGTAAGGCATTGAAAGTATGGAAGAATTCTTCCTGAGAGCGCTCTTTGTTGGCAAAAAACTGGATATCATCGATCAACAGGGCGTCCAGTGACCGGTAAGCTGCCTTGAACCCGTTGATAGTGTTGTGCTGCAGAGCCCGCACCATATCGCCGACGAACTGCTCGGAATGCACGTAAGCCACGCGCGCATCCGGGCGATTAGCCATCACCAGGTTACCAATCGCATGCATCAGGTGGGTTTTACCCAAGCCAACCCCGCCATAGATAAACAGCGGGTTGTAGGCCATACCGGGGTTGCTGCCCACCTGCAAGGCGGCTGCCTTAGCCAGTTGATTGCTCTTGCCCTCGACAAAGGTATCGAAGGTGTACTCGCTGTTGAGTCGACCACCGATCGCCGCCATAACGCGGGGCTTTTCGCTCTTGCTGACCGGTTCACGCTGGAGGCTTGCTGCGCTGCCAACCTCGATGCGCACTGATATACCCGGCATATCGCGCAAGCTGTCCTGAATACGCTCCAGGCAGTTGCTGTTTACCCAGTCCACGACGAAGCGATTCGGCGCCAGCAACCGTATATGCGCCTCATCCTCGACGGCCTGCAAGGGCCGGATCCAGGTGTTGAACTGCTGTTCCGACAGCTCGGACCGCAGTTGCAGTACGCAGCGGTCCCAGAGAGAAGACTGCACGGATTCACCCCGTGAATCTGTTTATGGTTGTACGAAATGAGGCCCGGGAGTCTAGACTGCGGCCGCCGAGTTATCCACAGGCTTTTGTCTACTTGACAGAGCAGCGGCCGCTCCTTAACCTTTCGCCTCCCGAAAGGTCCCATCCTTCGGATATTTCAGCGGATTTTTCTCATGAAAAGAACTTATCAACCCAGCAAGATCAAGCGCGTTCGCACGCATGGTTTCCGCGCCCGTATGGCAACCCGGGGCGGGCGGGCGATTATCAAGCGTCGCCGCGCAAAGGGCCGCGCCCGTCTTTGCGTCTGAGTCAGGATGCGGCGATTGTCCCGACTCTGACTACCCGGACAAACACCAGTACTCCTTCGATCGCCGTCACCGCCTGCTCAGCGCTACCGACTTCGATAGCGTGTTTCGTCAGAGCCAGCGCTCCGCCGACCGGTTCTTTACAGTGCTGTATCGGCCCAATCCGCTGAATATTCCGCGGCTTGGCTTTGCCATATCCCGCAAGAAGGTTCGTCATGCGACAGACCGAAACCGGTTGAAGCGTGTGGTGCGCGAAAGTTTCCGCATCTGCTCCGCTTCGCTGCCAGCAGTCGACCTGGTCGTGCTGGCCAGAGACGGGGCCAAGGGCGCAGCAAATAGCGAATTGTTCAGCAGCCTGACGCGGCATTGGTCCAAGCTGCAAAATACGCCGCGTAACGCACAGCCCTGAGGCCTGATTTGTGACCATGGACAACCTGCGTATTCTTTCCTGGGCCGGCTTGCTGATCCTGATCTGGCTGGGTATTCAGGCTTGGCAGAGCATGTTTCAGCCTGCGCCAGTGGTGGCCAGTCCGGCCGTTGCGGGTTTGCCCGCTGATACGGTATCGGCACCGTCAACCTCCATCGGCTTACCGGCACTGCCCGGCGCTGCGCAAGCTGTAGACCAGCCCGTTATATCGGCGGCGCCAGCTGATGCGCCTGCACCTGCCCGGCGGATCACCGTGCGTACCGGTGACCTCGAAGTCGAGATCGATCTGAAAGGCGGCGACCTCAGCTCGGTAAAGTTGCCGACCTATCCGGTACACAAGGACAAGCCCAACGTTCCGCTGCAATTGCTGAACAGCCAGCCGGAATCATTTTTTGCCATACAGAGCGGTCTGCGCGCCGGCGACCAGCAGCCCGAGGCCAATCATCTTGCCGACTACACAACGACGGCTACCGAGTTTGTGCTCGCCGAGGGGATGGACGAGCTTGTGGTGCCGCTCAAATGGCAGAGCCCATCCCCGGGCCTGAGCGTTGAAAAGACCTTTCGTTTTTACCGGAACAGCTTCAAGGTTGACCTTGAATACACCGTATACAACGAGGGGGCAGACCCTTATCGCGCCGCCAGCTACGTCCAGCTCCAGCGCCACTACGCACCGCCCGAGCGCTCGATGTTTGATGTCGACAGCTATTCCTTCTTTGGGCCAGTGGTCTATAACGGCAGCAAGTACGAAAAGCTCAAGGTTGACGATCTTGCCGAGGCACCGTTCACGCAATCGGTAGAAAAAGGCTGGCTGGCAGCCATCCAGCATCATTTCCTGGCTGCCGCCGTACCGCCGGCTGCGGAGACTTGGAACTATGAGGCGCGTTTTGTCGAGGGGCGCTTTCTGGTCAGCGCCATCGGGCCGCTGCAGACTATTGCGCCCGGCAATTCAGCAAGCTTCAGCTCACAGCTCTTTGTGGGCCCCAAGATGCAGTCAGAGCTGGCGGCCATCGCGCCAGGGCTGGATCTGACCGTCGATTACGGTGCCTTCGCCTTGCTGGCTCAGCCGCTGTTCTGGATCATCCAGAAGATTCACAGCGTGGTTGGCAACTGGGGGCTGGCCATCATCATCTGCACCCTGCTGATCAAGCTGGTCTTCTACAAGCTGAGCGAGACCAGCGGGCGATCCATGGCGCGCATGCGCCAGATGCAGCCGCGCATGAAGGCACTGCAGGAGCGTTACAAAGACGACAAGCAGGCACTCAGCACTGCGATGATGGATCTTTACAAGAAAGAAAAAGTGAATCCGGCCGCCGGCTGTCTGCCGATGCTCGTGCAGATTCCCTTCTTCATGGCCTTCTACTGGGTATTGCTCGAAAGCGTCGAGATGCGCCAGGCGCCGTTCATGCTGTGGATCACCGATTTGTCTTCGCGCGATCCCTACTTCGTGCTGCCCTTGCTGATGGGCGCTGCGATGTTCTTCCAGCAGAAACTCAATCCGCCACCACCGGATCCCGTGCAGGCGAAGATGATGCAGGCTATGCCGATACTCATGACAGGCATGTTTGCCTTTTTCCCGGCCGGACTGGTGGTGTACTGGCTGACAAACTCGGTGCTGTCGATCGCCCAGCAGTGGCGTATCAACAAGGTACTTGGAGCCGACTGAGCCCAGCGTCGCCCGACGCCGCGGCCAGTGTTGCCGGGTCGAGTGTCATGACCTCACCAAGCCTGACAATTGCCGGTCGTGCCACGCCGCCAGGGCGGGGCGGCATCGCGGTGATCCGTGTTTCCGGGCCTGCCGTACCGGAAATTGCCGCCGCTATCCTCGGCGCTTGTCCACAACCGCGCCATGCCGAACTGCGTGATTTTCTCGATGCACGTGTACAGGTGATCGATACCGGAATCGCATTGTTTTTCCCGGCCCCCGATTCCTATACGGGTGAGGATGTTCTTGAGCTGCAGTGTCATGGTGGCGTCGTCGTGACCGAACTGCTGCTTGATCGCGTGCTCGCCCTGGGCGCCCGCATGGCCCGGCCCGGCGAGTTTTCCGAACGGGCCTTCCTCAATGACAAGCTCGATCTGCTGCAGGCGGAAGCGATTGCCGATCTGATCGATGCCGGATCCCGAGCCGCCGCCCGCGCCGCCCAGCGCTCGCTGCAGGGTGACTTCTCGGCAGCCGTGATCGCGCTGAACGAGGAGGTGACGGGCCTGCGCACGTATATCGAGGCGGCCATCGATTTCCCCGACGAAGAACTTGATCTGCTCAGCGATGCCGAGCTTCAGCGGCGCATCGCCGTTGTCGGTGCCGGCTTTGAGAGCCTGGAGCAGACGACTCGCCAGGGCTGCCTGTTACGCGACGGCCTGCATGTGGTGCTGGCTGGCCGGCCGAACAGCGGCAAGTCCAGCCTCTTCAATGCGCTTGCCGGCTATGCCGCTGCGATCGTCACCAGCCAGCCGGGCACTACCCGCGATCTGCTCCGCGAGCAGATCAACATCGACGGCCTCCCGCTGCATGTGGTCGATACGGCCGGCCTTCGTGCGACGGTTGATCCTGTTGAACAGGAAGGTGTGGCGCGCACCCGCAGTCAGCTTGGTGTTGCAGATTTGGCCTTGCTGGTCGTCGATGCCACCGATCCGGTCGATGTCGGTGAGTTACTGGCCGAGACCCCGGCCGGAATACCGGTGATCATCGTGCGCAACAAGATCGATCTGAGCGGCGAGCCGGCCGGCCCAGCACGCGAGCCCATACACGGCCATCCGGTCTTGCGCATCTCCGCACGGGCCGGTACGGGCCTCGATGAATTGCGACAGGCAATCAAGTCCATCGCCGGCTTCAGCGACCCGGGCGAGGGTACGGTGATTGCCCGCCAACGCCATCTCGATACCTTGCAAAGAGCCCGCACACATTTCCTTGCCGGCTGCCGTGCATTTGAGGAAAGCCAGGCTGGCGAACTGCTGGCTGAAGAGTTGTTGCAGGTACAGAACGCGCTGGCTGAAATTACCGGTGAGTTCAGCAGCGACGATCTGCTGGGCAGGATTTTT
This sequence comes from uncultured Gammaproteobacteria bacterium, assembly GCA_963698405.1. GTDB lineage: Bacteria > Pseudomonadota > Gammaproteobacteria > Steroidobacterales > SHZI01. The sequence goes on along the minus strand of CAVOQT010000002.1, from coordinate 310,159 downwards.
TCCGGCTTCTGTATCGGGAAGTAAGCCGCAAGCGTCCCGCGCCTAACCCGTCGCCGACATATCCGGCATGACGATGGCGTTCGGGCCGCCGTCGATGGTTGCGCAATGGACGCGATTGCGGCCGGCGTTCTTGGCGCCATAGAGCGCCTGGTCGGCCCGTTCGATGAAGCTGGATATGGTTTCGCCGGGGCGCAGTTCGGCGATGCCGATGGAGACGGTGACCTGGTGCAGGCCCTCGAAGGGCCGCCGTACGATCGACTTGCGAATCCGCTCAGCGCTGCGCAGCGCTCCGCGCAGTGAAGTGAGCGGCAGGATGACGATGAATTCTTCGCCGCCCACCCGGCCAACCGCGCTTTTCAGGCCATTGCTGTTGACGCTGTCCATGGTGCGCAGCGCACCGCGTACGCGCCGCGCGAAAGCAGCAAGAATCCGGTCGCCGGTGACATGGCCGAAGCGGTCGTTCATATCCTTGAAGTGATCGATGTCGAGCAGGCACACACACAGCGACTCGCTGGTGCGCTCGGCACGAGCCTTTTCTCGTGCGAGCATGTCGAGAATCGAGCGGCGGCTCCAGGAGTTGGTCAGCTGATCGCGTTCGGCACGCCGTTTGACGCGCTCCAGCTCCTCGCGCAGATTCGTATTGTCGGCCGTCAGCTGTGTATGTTCGCCATGCAGGATCTGTGCGGCGACGTACAGCGCGCCGAGCAGGATCGCCAGTGAGCCACTGCCGACGCTGATGTGTTCCAGCAGCATCGGGTTGGCCGACAGGCCGTAGCGGAGCAGTGGTGTTGCCGCACAGGCCAGCACGGCCGTGAACATCAGCCGACGCAGCAAGCGCAGCTCGCAGTCGGGAAGCGCAAAGGCAATCGCAGTGGCATACATGCCGGAGGCCAGCAGCGGTGTGCCGTTGGCGAAGTACGCATAGAGCGTGGCCCAGATCAGTCCCATCACGACCTGGGCGGCGATGATCGTCGATGCAGTGGGTTGCTCATCGCCCGGTATGCGCGCGAGTCCGACGAACAGGGCGCCGGTGAGCCCGATGCCGGCGATCAGTATCAGCCCGGCGCCAGCCGGCAAGGTTGCGATGCCCAGTGCGTTGGCGAGCAGGGCAAAGCCGGCCCAGATCGCATACAGCGCCACTGCGCGGATTTCGGCGGGTACGCCGTGCCTGGTCGTCGGGGAGGGAGCATCCATGCTGGCCGCCTTTTTGTTATGTTGCGCGCCACTTTCAACAGTGGCGTCCGGCTGCTATGCGACAGATGCTCGCACAGGCACCGGCTGCCAAACTGTGACGAAGGTCTCATGCACAGGTGTACCGTATGTGCACCGTTTTTCCATAAGTCAGCGGCCAGTATGACCAGCAACAACAGTTTTGATGTGATCGTGGTGGGTGGCGGCCACGCAGGCACCGAGGCCGCGGCGGCCGCGGCGCGCATGGGCGCGCGCACCCTGCTGCTCACCCAGAATATCGAGACGGTCGGGCAGATGAGCTGCAATCCCGCGATCGGCGGGATCGGCAAGGGCCACCTGACCCGCGAGATCGATGCCCTCGGCGGTCTGATGGCCACCGCCGCTGACCGCGCCGGCATCCACTTCCGTACGCTCAACGCCAGCAAGGGCCCGGCCGTGCGCGCAACCCGGGCACAGGCCGATCGCGTGCTGTACCGCCAGGCGATCCGCGGTCTGCTCGAGAGTCAGCCGAATCTGCAGATGTTCCAGCAGGGCGTCGAGGATCTGATCGTCGAGGGCGAGCGGGTGGTGGGCGTGGTCACCCAGGGCGGTTTGAGTTTCAGGGCGCCGGCCGTGGTGCTGACAGTGGGTACTTTTCTGGCTGGCCGGATTCACGTGGGGCTCACGAACTATTCAGGCGGCCGTGCCGGCGATCCGGCTTCGGTGGGCCTCGCGGCGCGACTTCGCGAACTGCCGTTTGAGGTGGGCCGGCTGAAGACCGGTACGCCGCCGCGCATCGATGGTCGCAGCGTCGATTTCAGCGCGATGCGCCCGCAGCCCGGTGACTCACCGACGCCGGTGTTTTCCTTTATGGGCCGGCGCGCCGATCATCCGCGACAGGTGGCCTGCCATATCACGTACACCACAGCGGAAACCCATGCGCTGATCCGCGGTGCGCTCGATCGCTCGCCGCTCTACACCGGCATGATCGAAGGTGTAGGGCCGCGCTACTGTCCGTCCATAGAAGACAAGATCGTGCGCTTCGCCGACAAGGAGTCGCACCAGATCTTTGTGGAGCCCGAAGGGCTGACGACCACCGAGTTGTATCCGAACGGCATCTCCACCAGTCTGCCCTTCGACGTGCAGCAGGCACTGCTGCGCACGATTCCCGGCTTCAGCAATGCGCGCATCACCCGTCCCGGTTACGCGATCGAATACGATTTCTTTGATCCGCGCGGCCTTGCACCGACGCTGGAGACCAAAAGCCTGCGCGGGCTCTGGTTTGCCGGCCAGATCAACGGCACCACCGGCTATGAAGAAGCGGCTGCGCAGGGGCTGATCGCCGGCATCAACGCGGCCCTGGCAGGGCGTGGCGATGAAGGCTGGTATCCGCGCCGCGACGAGGCCTATATCGGTGTGCTGATCGACGACCTGATCACGCGTGGTACCGGCGAGCCCTATCGCATGTTCACCAGTCGCGCCGAATATCGCCTGCTGCTGCGTGAAGACAATGCCGATACCCGTCTGACGCCCACCGGCCGGCGCCTCGGCCTCGTCGATGATGTTCGCTTCAGGGTCTACAGCGAAAAGCAGGCTGCCATAGACACCGAGCGCGGCCGCCTGGCCGGGATCACGGTACGGCCGGCAGACCTTGAAGATATGGCCGGGACGATGAGCGGCAGCGAACTGCGCCGCGAGCAGCGTGCGCTGGAACTGCTGCGCCGCCCGGAGTTTTCCCACGCCGCGTTGACCAGCCTGCCAGCAGTCGGCGCGCGCATGATTCCGGACGATGAGCCTGCTGAAATCACTGAACAGATCATTGCCCAGATCGAGATCGAGGCCCGCTACGCCGGCTATCTGAAGCGCCAGCACGAGGAGATCGCGCGTGCGCGCGTATCGCAGGAAGTGTCCCTGCCGCCGGATCTGGACTACACGGCGATACACGGGCTGTCGCACGAGATTCGCCAGAAGCTCGATCGCCATCGTCCGGCGACGGTTGGCCAGGCAGCGCGCATTTCCGGAGTGACGCCTGTCGCGGTCTCGCTGCTGCTCGTGCACCTGAAGAAGAAGCGCCGGTCGCTGGCATGAAGCGGAGCCTGCTGGCGGCAGCGCTGACCGTCGCCTGCCTGGTGTCTGCTGCTTGTGGTCGTTCAGATGAAGTGCAGGCACCCGTACAGAAGCAGCGGGTCGGCGGCGTCAGTGGCCACGAACTCGCCGCGGTACAGATACTCCGCAGAGGTAACGGCACCGAGCCGGAGACCCTGGATCCGCACCGCGCCGAAGGCGTGACCGCTGCCAATGTGCTGCGCGATCTCTTCGAAGGACTGGTTACCGAAGCCGCCTGACGGCGAGCTGATTCCGGGCGCTGCTGCGAGCTGGACGGTCAGCGACGATGGCCTGGTCTACACCTTCAAACTGCAGTCCGACGGGCGCTGGAGCAACGGCGATCCGGTGACCGCGGCCGACTTTGTCTACGGTCTGCGCCGCAGCGCCGATCCCGCGACCCTGTCCGAGTACTCGGCGATCCTGTATCCGATAGAGAATGCCGCCGAAGTCGTGGCGGGTACGCTGCCGCCCGAGCGCCTGGGCGTGCAGGCCATCGATAGCCATACGCTGGAAATCCGTCTGCACTCGCCTACGCCCTATCTGCTGGGTCTGCTGACGCATGCGAGCACCTACCCGGTACACCGGCAGTCGGCAGAGCAGCACGGTGCGCGCTTTGCGCGGCCGGGCACACTGGTGAGCAACGGTCCTTTTCAGCTCACCGAGTGGGTGGTGCAGTCGCATATCCGGCTGCTGCGCAATCCGCACTACCGGGATGACGCACACACGACCCTCGATGAGGTCTGGTACTACCCGGTCGATAATGCCGAAGCCGAATTGAACCGCTACCGCGCAGGCGAATTCGACATGACCGGGACGGTGCCCGCCCGCCAGATACCGTGGCTGAAAAAGAACCTGCCCGATGAGCTGCGTATTGCGCCCTATCTGGGCAGCTATGTCTTCGGTTTCAACACCACGCAGCCGCCGTTCCGCGACCAGCCGAAGCTGCGCAAGGCCCTCGCGCTGGCGCTGGATCGCGAGATCCTCACCAGCCGCATCAGCGGTGCCGGTGAACTGCCGGCCTACAGCTGGGTGCCACCGGTCAGCGGCTACACACAGCAGATTCCGGACTGGGCGCACTGGACGCAGGCCGAGCGCAATGAAGAAGCGCGGCGGCTCTATGCAGAGGCAGGCTATTCGAGCGAGCCGCCCGCTGCGCATGCAGCTGCTCTATAACACCGAGAGCAACCATCGACGCCTTGCGGTGGCGATGGCGGCCATGTGGCGCGAGGTGCTGGGTGTGCAAACCGAACTCCTGAACCAGGAGTGGCAGGTTTTCCTGCAGACGCGCCGTTCACGCATCGATACGCAGCTGTTCCGCTATGGATGGATCGGCGATTACAACGACCCCTACACCTTTGCCGAGATCCTCGAGTCGAAGCACGGCCTCAACGACATGGGCTACAACAACCCGCGCTACGATGCGCTGCTGGCAGCGGCGGCGCGCGAGGGCAATCCGGTCACGCGTATGCAAACGCTGGCTGCAGCGGAGCGACTCATGCTGGAAGACATGCCCATCGTGCCGCTCTACTTCTATGTCAGCAAACAGATGGTGAAACCCTGGGTGGATGGTTTCGAGGCCAATATCATGGATCACCATCACAGCCGGCATCTGCGCATCCTTGAACACTGAGCCAGGACTGAACGCATGCTGAGCCTTCTGCGCAAGCGCCTGCTCGAAGCGATTCCCACGCTGCTGGTGCTGCTGGCGGCGACCTTTTTCCTGATCCGTGCGGCGCCGGGCGGGCCTTTCGACAGCGAGAAACGCCTGCCGGTGGAAATCGAGGCGAACCTGCGCGCGGCCTACCACCTGGATGAACCGCTCTGGCAACAGTTTGGACGTTACCTGTGGAATCTGGCACACGCTGATTTCGGCCCCTCCTTCCAGTATCGCGACCGCACCGTGACCGAACTGATTGCCGGTGGCTTTCCGGTGTCGCTGCAGCTGGGCGCGCTGGCGATGCTGCTGGCGGTGAGCGTGGGCGTCACGCTGGGCAGCATTGCGGCCCTGCGCCGCAACCGGCCAGCCGACTACGCCACCATGGCGGTGGCGATGACGGGCATCTCGGTGCCGAACTTCGTACTCGCGCCGCTACTCGTGCTGGTCTTTGCGGTGCTGGCCGGCTGGTTGCCCGCCGGTGGCCTCGGCGGCGGTGCGTGGCAGAACCTGGTGTTGCCGGTCATCTCGCTGGCGCTCACGCAGGTGGCCTATATCGCGCGACTGACCCGCGGCAGCATGATCGAAGTGCTCAGCAGCCCCTTCATCCGCACCGCGCGTGCGCAGGGCCTGCCGATGCGCACCATCCTGTTGCGCCACGCGCTCAAACCCGCACTGATCCCGGTGATCTCCTATCTGGGACCGGCCACTGCCGGCCTGATCACCGGCTCGGTGGTGATCGAGCAGATATTCGGCCTGCCGGGACTCGGGCGCTACTTCGTGCAGGGTGCGCTCAATCGCGACTACACCCTGGTGATGGGTATCGTCGTGTTCTACGGCGTGCTGATCATCCTCTTCAATCTGCTCGTGGACCTGCTCTACGGCTGGCTCGATCCGCGGGCGCGCCAATGAGGGCCGTAACTCCGGCTATCGAAGCGCCCCGCAGCCTCTGGTCGGATGCCGGCTATGCACTGCGCCGCAATCGCGCAGCGATGACGGCTGCGGTGATGCTCGGTGTGCTCGCGCTGCTGGTGGTGTTTGGTCCGGCGCTCAGCCCTTACCAGTTCGACAAACCCGACTGGGACCACATCGCCATGCCGCCGACGCTGGCCGACGGGCATCTGTTCGGTACGGATGCGCTGGGTCGTGATCTGCTCAGCCGCACGCTGCACGGTGGCCGCATGTCGCTGCTGGTCGGCCTCGTCTCGACCATCGTCAGCCTGGTAATCGGTATCGCCTGGGGTGCGACGGCCGGCTTCATCGGCGGACGCACCGACCGCATCATGATGCGCATCGTCGACATCCTCTATGCGCTGCCCTTCATGTTCCTGGTGATACTGCTGATGGTGCTGTTCGGCCGGCAGATCGTGCTGATCTTCGTCGCGATCGGTGCGATCAACTGGCTGGACATGGCGCGCATCGTGCGCGGCCAGACGCTGGGCCTGAAGCAGCGCGAGTTCATCGAGGCGGCGCGCGTGTCCGGCGTGGGCACCGGGCGCATCATCCTGCGGCACATCGTGCCGAACCTGCTCGGCGTGGTGGTGATCTATGTGACGCTCACCATCCCGCAGGTAATCCTCGTCGAATCCTTCCTGAGCTTCCTCGGCCTCGGCGTACAGGAACCGATGACTTCCTGGGGTGCGCTGGTCAGCGAAGGTGCGCAGGAGATGGAGAACGCGCCGTGGATGCTGGTGTTCCCCTCGCTGTTCCTGGCGCTCACGCTGTTCTGTTTCAACTTTCTGGGCGACGGCCTGCGCGATGCGCTGGATCCGCGTGACCGGAGCGGTACATGAGCGCGCTGCTGGACGTCGCCGGCCTCAACGTGTCCTTCGCGACCCGTGACGGCCCGGTGCAGGCGGTACGCGATCTGTCTTTCAGCGTCAGTCCCGGCGAAGTGCTGGGCATCGTCGGTGAGTCAGGCTCCGGCAAGACCCAGGCGGCGCTCGCGCTGACCGGCCTGCTGGCGGAAAACGGCCGCAGGAGCGGCAGCGTGCTTTTCGACGGCCAGCAACTCGCGGACTTGCCGGAACACTCGCTGACGGACATCCGCGGTGCACGCATCGCGATGATCTTTCAGGATCCGATGACGGCGCTGAACCCCTACCTGAGCATCGGCGCGCAGATGTCGCTGGTCCTGCGCCGTCACCGCAAGCTGCGCGGTGCCGCTGCGCTTGCCGAGTGCGAGCGGCTGTTGACGGCCGTACGCATCACCGATGCAGGCCAGCGTCTGCGCATGTATCCGCACGAACTCTCCGGCGGCATGCGCCAGCGCGTGATGATTGCCACAGCCTTGCTGTGCCGGCCGTCCCTGTTGATTGCCGATGAGCCGACCACCGCTCTGGATGTCACGGTACAGGCGCAGATCCTGGCGCTGATGAGCGAGCTGCGCGCCGAGTTCGGCACGGCCGTGATCCTCATCACGCACGATCTCGGTATCGCCGCCGGCAGTTGCGACCGATTGCTGGTGATGCGCAATGGCCAATGCGTGGAGCAGGGCAGAGTCGAGCACATCTTCCGTTCGCCGCGCTCTGCCTATACACAGGATCTGCTCGCAGCGGTGCCGCGGCTCGATGCCGGCAGCGTGCGCACACCGCTGCCGGATGCGCCCGCACTGCTCGAAGTCAGCGATCTCGCCGTGCACTACCGGGTAGCCGCGGCGGGCAGATCGTCTGCACGCCATACGCTGCGCGCACTGGATGGCGTCGCGCTGCGTCTCGCCGCCGGTGAAACCCTGGGTGTGGTCGGCGAGTCCGGTTGCGGCAAGTCGACGCTGGCCCGCGCCGTGCTGCGGCTGGTGGCGCCCACGCAGGGCCGCGTCTGCCTGCTCGGCACCGAGCTGGCGGCCCTGCCGGAGAACGATGTACGGCCGTTCCGCCGTGACATGCAGCTGGTGTTCCAGGATCCGCTGGCGGCCCTTGATCCGCGCATGACCGTGCGCGATATCGTCGCCGAGCCGCTCACGGCCTTCGAGCCGCAGCTGACGGATGCCGAAATCACGGAGCAGGTCGCGGCCGGTGCTGGGTCAGGTCGGGCTTGAGCCCGCGTGGATGAACCGCTACCCGCACCAGTTTTCGGGTGGCCAATGCCAGCGTATCGGCATCGCCCGCGCGCTGGTGCTGAAGCCGCAGCTGCTGGTTTGTGATGAGGCGGTCAGCGCGCTCGACGTGACCGTGCAGGCGCAGATCATCGCCCTGTTGCTGGAACTGCAGGCGCAGCTGGGACTCGCGATGATCTTCATCGCGCACGATCTGGCTGTGGTGCGCCGGATCAGTCACCGGATCATGGTCATGTATCTGGGCCGTGTCGATGGAGGTGGCCGACGCGGCACCGCTGTGCGCCGCGCCGCTGCACCCCTACAGCCGTGCGCTGATTGCAGCAGTGCCGGTGCCGGACCCGCAGCTGGAGCGGCGTCGCCAGCGGGTGCTGACTACGGGTGAAGTGCCTTCGCTGTTTGCGCCGCCCTCGGGTTGCCCGTTTCGCACCCGCTGCAGCCACGCCATCGAGCGCTGCACCAGCGAGATACCGGCGCTGCGGATGGTCGGGGATACCTCAGTCGCCTGCCATCGGGCCGGCGAGATCTGAGCTCAGGGTGATGCGATGACGTCGAAGCTCGCGTTGACCTGGGCGTCGATGCGGATCTCGCCTGCGGCATAGCTGGCGCCAGCGTCTGATTCAGCCGACATGGTGGCCAACCGCATCATCTGGCCGCGCGGTTGCGGCATATTGCTGTGCGCTTCCAGGCTGCGCAGCGCACCCAGCTTCACGCCCAGCGTATCGGCGAGCCGCTGCGCATTGCTGCGTGCATCGGTTGCGGCGGCAGCGAGTGCCTGCCGGCCCAGTTCCCGGCGCTGGCTGTTGTCCAGATCCGGCGGTGACACCACATTGACGCCCACATCGATGGCGCCCTCGATGAGCTCGCCGAGCTTGTCCAGGTCATTGAGTTCGACCTCCAGCTGGCGCTGGACCAAATAGCCGGTGAATACCTGTTTCTTGCCCGGCTGATCCCAGCGGTACTCGGGCTGTATGGTCAGGCCTGCCGTACGCACCTTCGATTCCTTGATGCCCAGCCGGCTGCACAGGGCGATGAAGTCCCGGCTCACCTTCACGGTGGCCTCGCGGGCGGTCTTCATGTCGAGATCCCGGCGCTGCACCGCGAGGTTCAGGCGGGCAATATCCGGTACCGCATCGACGACGCCCGAGCCGGACACGGAAATCGTACGGGGTTGTTCGTCTGCCTGTACAGCGGCAGAGGAAGCCAGCAGACAAAGCACCAGCAGGCCGGAGCGGATATACATGCGCGGGATTCCCGTCAATGAAGCGTGGAGTCTGGACGCAGTCTGGAATTAGCGGCTGCGTGTCACTAACATAGCCGCCAGTCATACCGGCTTCAACCCCCGGCACCGGCCCCTGGTGGGCGCGGACGCTGGCACACAACCAAGGCACAGCACATGCGTACGATTCTGCCCGCACTCCTACTGACGGCTTCTGCCCTGCTCATCGGCAGCGATGCCGGCAATGGCGCAGGATACGGGCGATGCCGCACGCGGAGCGAAGCTGGCCGATACCTGCATGGGTTGCCACGGCATTGTCGGTTACCGGAACGCCTATCCTTCCTACTCTGTGCCGGAACTTGCCGGCCAGCATCCTGAATACCTCTATATCGCGCTACAGGGTTACAAGGCACAAACGCGCAAGCACGACACGATGTATGCGCAGGCGGCGACACTCAGCGATCAGGACATGCGCGATCTGACCGCATTCCTGGCCGGCAGCGCACCGCTGAAAGCCGGTGCGGCGGTAGACGGACCGGGCAAGGAGAAGGCCGTTGCCTGCGTTGCCTGCCATGGTGAGGGCGGTCATAGCCAGATGCCAAACTGGCCGATACTCGCGGGTCAGAAGGCTGACTACATCGAGCACGCACTGCACCAGTACAAGAAAGGTGAGCGCAAGGACCCAATCATGGGTGCCCAGGTCGCTGCACTTTCGGATGAAGATATACGCGCACTGGCCAGCTACTTCGCCGCACAACCGGGGCTGCAGACCGCCGCCTACAAGAAGAACTAGCCCGGCATACCCGCTTCCACTGGCGAGGAGCCGGCATGGATAGCTTCAAGGCACTGCGTATTCACCAGGAAGACGGCCAGATCGTGCCGCGCCTGGAGCAACTCACGCTTGATCAACTGAGTCCCGGCGACGTCGTCATTCGCGGCGAGTACTCCAGCGTTAACTACAAGGACGCGCTGGCTGCGACCGGCAAGGGGCGCATCCTGCGGCGTTTTCCGCTGGTCGGCGGCGTCGATCTGGCCGGCACAGTCGTCGAATCAAAGGATCCGCGCTGCAAGCCAGGTGACCAGGTGGTCGTGACCGGCGGTGGCCTGAGCGAAACCCATGACGGTGGCTTCAGCCAGTACGCGCGCGTGCCAGGTGAATGGGTCATTCCGCTGCCCGAGGGCATCGATGCGCGTACGGCGATGAGTTTCGGCACGGCCGGCTTCACCGCTGCGCTGGCCATTCATCGTCTCGAACAGAATGGCCAGCGCCCGGATCTCGGTCCGGTCATCGTTACCGGTGCCACTGGCGGGGTCGGCAGTTTTGCCGTCGCGATGCTGGCGGAGCGCGGCTATCAGGTCACCGCACTGACTCGCAAGACGACTGCCAACGACTACCTGCGTGCGCTGGGCGCCAGCAACATCCTGCCGCTGCAGGAAGTCGATAGCGGGACGCAGCCACTGAAAAGAGCCGTCTGGGGCGGTGCCATCGACAATCTCGGTGGTCCGACGCTTGCCTGGCTGACGCGCACCACCGTGCCGTGGGGAAGTATCGCCAGCGTTGGTCTGACGCAGGGCATCGAACTCAACACCACGGTGCTGCCGTTCATTTTGCGCGGCGTGAGCGTGCTCGGCATCAATGCGGTAGAGGTGCCACGCAAGGTGCGGCTGGAAATCTGGCAGCGGCTGGCCGGTGAATTCAAGACCGCCGCGCTCGGCCGGATCGCCAGCCGGGAAATCGGACTGGAGCAGCTGATCGCCGAGCTGCCGGCCTGGATCGATGCCACTGTCGTCGGGCGTTGCCTGGTCCGGCTGGCCTGAGCAGCGGATAGCGCAGGGCATTGGCTATACTGACCCCGCCTGCCGGACCGCCGGAAGAGCTGCTCTACAAGTACCTACCTGAACTTGGCCTGACTGCCGACGCAAGGCTGGTGAGTGCGCTGGCTGATTTTCTGCGCCTGCTCGACAAGTGGAACCAGGCCTTCAATCTGACCAGCATTCGCGATCCGGCAGATATGGTGGTGCTGCATGCGCTGGATTCACTGTCGGCGCGCCCCTTCCTGCAGGGCGAGCGCGTGCTTGATGTGGGTTGTGGCGCAGGTTTGCCGGGGATTCCGCTGGCGCTGGTCGAACCGGGGCGCAGCTTTACGCTGCTGGACTCAGGGCTGAAGAAGGTACGTTTTGTGCGTCAGGCGATCGGTGAACTCAGAATCAGCAATGCCTGTGCCGTGCAGGTGAGAGTCGAGGACTACGCACCGGTGCAGCTGTTCGATACGGTGATTTCGCGCGCCTTTGCCGCCCTGCCCGATTTTGTTCGTACGGCTGGCCGGCTGGTTGCACCGGGCGGCAGGCTGCTGGCCATGAAGGGCCGCTTGCCTGCCGATGAGCTGCAGGCTGTTCCCGCCGGCTGGCTCGCCGAAGAGGTGGCCGCTGTACAAGTTCCCGGTCTGGATGCCGAGCGCCATATGATCGTGGTCACCCGCTGTGTCGACGGCGCTGGGCCGGTCTCATGAGTCGCGTCATCGCAGTCACCAATCAGAAGGGCGGGGTCGGCAAGACCACCACCACAGTCAATCTTGCCGCCTCGCTGGCCGCGCTCAATCGTCGTGTACTGCTGGTCGATCTCGATCCGCAGGGCAATGCGACCACCGGCTGCGGCATCGACAAGCAGACGCTGGAAGCCTCGACCTGCGAGGTACTGCTCGGCGAGGCGCAGGCGCTGGATACCATCGTATCGGTGACCAACGCCGGTTTTTCCGTACTGCCGGCCAATGCGGATCTCACCGCAGCCGAGGTGCGCCTGCTGCAGGAAATCGGCCGTGAAATGCGCCTGCGCAAGGCGCTCGAGCCGGTGCGGCCACTGTACGACTATGTACTCATCGACTGTCCGCCGACCATCAACATGCTGACCCTCAATGCGCTGACTGCGGCCGACGGGGTGCTGATCCCGATCCAGTGCGAGTTCTATGCCCTCGAAGGCTTGTCCGCGCTGCTGGAGACCGTGAAACAGGTGCGCAACACCGTGAATCCCGAGCTCAATATCGAGGGCCTGTTGCGCACCATGTACGATCCGCGCAACCGACTGGCCACCGATGTATCTGCCGAGCTGGAAAAACTGTTCAAGGACAAGGTCTACAAGACCCTGATCCCGCGCAATGTGCGCCTGGCTGAGGCACCGAGCTTTGGTCTGCCGGCGTTGCTGCACGATCGCTCTTCGCGCGGCGCGCAGGCCTACATGGAGCTGGCGGCGGAAGTGCTGGCCGACGAAACGGCTGCCGGCACCGCTGACAATCAATCGGGCTAGAATGCCGTCGGTGCGGACGATTCCGGCAAGACAGGCGAAAACCCCATGGTAGTGAAGCGAACTGGTCTCGGGCGCGGCCTGGAAGCCTTGCTTGGCAGCTCCGGTGATGCGGCCCAGACGGCGGCGACCGGCCCTGCAACCGGCAGCCCGGCTGCCGAGGGATTGCGTTCACTGCCGGTCGATCTGCTCGTGCGTGGCGTCTATCAGCCGCGGCACGACATGCACCATGAGTCGCTGGAGGATCTGGCCAGTTCGATCCGTACCCAGGGCGTGATCCAGCCGATCGTCGTGCGCCTGCTGGCGGACAAGGGTCCGGGCAATACACCGCGTTACGAAATCATCGCTGGTGAGCGGCGCTGGCGGGCGGCCCAGATGGCGGGTCTGCAGTCCGTACCGGTCGTCGTGCGCGATGTTCCCGATTCCGATGCGATCGTGATGTCGCTGATCGAGAACATCCAGCGGGAGGACTTGAGCCCGCTGGAAGAGGCGATGGCCGTGCGCCGGCTGATCGACGAATTCGGCCTGACCCACGAAGCGGCTGCCGATGCCATCGGCCGTTCGCGGGCTGCGGTGTCCAACCTGCTCCGGCTCATGCAGCTCGGCGAGGTGGCCCGTGAGCTGCTTGAAAAACGCGCTATCGAAATGGGCCATGCGCGCGCCTTGCTGGGGCTGAGCGATAGCCGGATGCAGGCCGAGGTCTCCCGTCAGGTCGCCACCAAGGGGCTGTCCGTCCGCGAGACCGAGCGGCTGGTCAAGCGTATGCAGGAGGGGCAGCTTGCCAAGGGCGGCAAGGCCCAGCCGCCATCCAAAGACCCGGACGTGCGGCGGCTGGAAAACGATCTGGCTGAAAAGCTCGGCGCTCGGGTTGCGATTCAACATGGCCGGGGCGGCAAGGGAAAGGTCGTCGTCGCTTACAACAGCCTCGACGAACTCGATGGCATCCTCGCACATATCAACTAGGCCTGATCCGGTGCAGAACGGCCAGGGGCAAGGCTCTCAGCTGGTTAACCGAAAAGACATGTTATCGACATCATATTGACACTGGCGATACATTTTGAGCTTGGGCGCAGCGGTCCCGATCGACTTGTGGATTATCCCTATGGGATGTGAATCGCTCTTGATTGCACGCTGCATCATCTCTAGACTTCCGCGCCTTCGCAGCGCATTGCGCTGAACACTGTTGCTACATGACTGGCGCGACGCAGAATCAGAAACCACTGCGCCGGGCCGCGTATCGCCTCGCTGCCTGGCAGGCTGCCCTCACTGCAGTGGTGGCTGCTATCGCGGCTGCAGTCGGTGGAGTTGCGGCAGCACAGTCGGCATTGATGGGCGGTGGCATCAGCATCGTCGCAGGCCTCTATCAGGCGCTGCGGCTGTTCAGTGGCATGGCCGCACGACAACCCGACCGCTTTATGCGGGCGGTCTATACAGGCGAAGCGATCAAGATTGCGCTGACGGTGGCGCTCTTTATCGTGGTAATCCGGGTCATGCGCCCGCAGTTCGCGCCAATGATCGTCGCCTATGCGGCGACCTTTGTCGTGTATCTGGCAGCGCTCGGTACGGGTTATCCCTGGCTGCAAAATGAAATCGGCGCAGCTAAGCTTGCCGGCCCAGCGACCGGCCGCGACAGCGCCAAAGACGACTAGAACCAGGACGACGGTAACCAAGGCATGTCAGCAGAAGCCCATACCCCTGCCGAATACATTCGCCACCACCTCACGCATCTGCAGCTCTGCAAGGCTGATGGTGGCTGGGTCTGGAACGAATGTGACGGCAACTTCCTGGCCGTCAATGTCGATTCGATGTTTTTCTCCATCAGCCTGGCAATCTTCCTCGGCTGGTTGTTCAGGCGCGTGGCCGTCACTGCTACCAAGCGCGAACCAGGCCGCGTCCAGGCCATGGTGGAACTGATCTACGATGTCGTCGACTCCAGCGTCCGGGGTACCTTTCACGGCAAGAGCAATCTCATCGCACCGCTGGCGCTGACGATCGTGTCCTGGGTGTTCATGATGAATCTCCTCGACCTGCTGCCGGTCGATTTCGTGCCCTATGCCGTCGAGCAGCCCGGTATCGCGGAGTTCTTGCGTATCGTGCCGACCGCCGATGTGAACGTTACCTTCGGCATGTCACTGTCGGTTTTTGCGCTGGTCATCTTCTACAGCATCAAGATGAAGGGTGCGGGCGGCTTTCTGGCCGAACTGACCATGAACCCGCTGAATCCGAAGACCCTCGGCATACCCTTGGTGGTCTGGCCGCTGGTGATTGCCTTCAATTTCCTGCTGGAGAGCGTGGCATTGCTGGCCAAGCCGCTTTCGCTGGCACTGCGGCTGTTCGGCAACATGTATGCCGGTGAGCTGATGTTCATACTGATCGCCCTGCTGGGCGTCTATCAGTTGCCGCTGCACTTCCCCTGGGCGGTGTTCCACATTCTGATCATTACACTGCAGGCCTATATCTTCATGATGCTCACCATCGTCTACCTGAGTCAGGCGCACGAGCATCACTAGGCCGGTTGAACTGCCCGAACCAACAAACCTTGTCCACAACACTTTGATAACGAGCCAGGAGTAATCGATGGAAACTGTAATTGCCTCAACTGCGATCGCCGTCGCGCTGATGATGGGCCTGAGTGCGCTCGCCGTAGGTATCGGCATGGGCCTGCTCGGCGGCCGCTTCCTTGAAGCGTGCGCCCGCCAGCCGGAACTGGCCAACATGCTGACGACCAAGATGTTCCTGGCCGTTGCACTGCTCGACGCCGTTGCCATGATCGGTGTGGGTATCGCGCTGTTCTTCGCCTTCGCGAATCCGTTTATCGGCCAGCTACAGTCAGCTGTAGGCGGTTAAGGCGGGGCTTCTCGGCCCTCGGCTTGATAGCAGGAGTCACGCGGTGAATATCAATCTCACGTTGCTTGGTCAGGCGATCGCCATGGCGGTCTTTGTCTGGTTCTGCATGAAGTATGTCTGGCCTCCGCTCATGCAGATCATCGAAGAGCGGCAGCAGCAGATCGCAGACGGACTGGCGGCAGCCGACAAGGGGGCCCGCTCCTTCGAGGAAGCGCAGGTCCGTATCGCTACGCTTGTTGAAGAAGCACGCGGACAGGCACGCACCATCATCGACCAGGCGCAGACCCGCGCCAACGACATCGTCGATGAAGCGCGCGTCGGCGCGGATCAGGAGCGTGAGCGCATCATTCAGTCGGGCAAGGCTGATCTCGACCAGCAGGTCAATCGGGCCCGCGATGAGCTGCGGGCACAGGTTGCGGCGGTTGCGGTGGCCGGCGCCGAAAAGATCCTGGCACGGGAAATCGATGCCCGTGCTCATCAGGATCTGCTCGACAAGCTCGTGGCACAGATCTAGGGGCTTGTTGAATGGCTGACAATGCCTTTGCTGCTCGCCCCTACGCCCAGGCAGTTTTCGAGATTGCCAAGGCGACTGGCGACTTCCGTTCCTGGTCGGAGTTTCTGCAGCTTGCAGCAACCATGGCCATGGATCCGGAGCTGCTGAAGATACTGAACACGCCTGGCTGCGACGTGGACAAAATCGCCGTGGTCATGGCAGACCTCTGCCGTGAACAGCTCGGTAACCAGGCGTTCGCTGGCGACGGATCGCGGGATACGGCAAGCAACTTCCTGCGCCTGCTCGGCGAGAACCGCCGCCTGGCCGCGCTGCCGGATATCGCCGGGCGCTTCGAGGTACTCCGGGCTGAAGCAGAAAACACTCTCGACGTGGTGCTCACTTCGGCATCGACGGTGGATGAGGGGCAACAGTCCCGGATCGCCGCATCACTCAAGCAGCGCCTCGGTCGGGAAATCCGGCTGAGCGTGACACTCGATCCGGCACTGATCGGCGGTGCGCGTCTCCAGATTGGTGACCGCGTTATCGACGGCAGCGTACGTACAGGTCTGGACAAACTGGCAACCGCCCTCAGCGCCTGAGGCACAGCCTCAGGGACAGAAAGGGATTAGGGGATACGAGCATGGCACTGAAAGCCTCCGAGATTAGCGAGCTGCTCAAGCAGCGCATCAAGAACTTCGAAAGCGCTGCGGAAGCGCGCGACGTGGGTACGGTCATCGCCGTAACCGACGGCATCTGCCGTATCCACGGCCTTGCCGATGCCAAATACGGTGAAATGCTCGAGTTCCCGAAAAACACTTTCGGTCTCGCACTGAACCTTGAGCAGGATTCGGTCGGCGCCGTGGTACTAGGCGACTACAAGCACATCTCCGAAGGCGATACGGTAAAAA
This sequence comes from uncultured Gammaproteobacteria bacterium, assembly GCA_963698405.1. Classification (GTDB taxonomy): domain Bacteria; phylum Pseudomonadota; class Gammaproteobacteria; order Steroidobacterales; genus SHZI01. The sequence continues at coordinate 293,412 of CAVOQT010000002.1, read as the reverse complement.
CCACCGGCCGCATTCTTGAGGTACCAGTCGGACCCGGATTGCTCGGGCGCGTGGTCAACTCGCTGGGTGAGCCGATCGACGGCAAGGGGCCGATCGAAGCGGCCGGCCGTTCACCGATCGAACAGGTGGCGCCGGGCGTCATCACTCGTCAGTCAGTCAACCAGCCGGTGCAGACCGGTCTCAAGGCCATCGATGCCATGGTGCCGATCGGCCGCGGCCAGCGCGAGCTGATCATCGGCGACCGCCAGACCGGCAAGACCGCCGTTGCGATCGACACGATCATCAACCAGAAGGGCACCGGCATAAAGTGCATCTACGTTGCGATCGGCCAGAAGAACGCCTCGGTGGCAACCGTGGTGCGCAAGCTTGAAGAAGCCGGCGCCATGGATCACACCATCGTTGTGGCGGCTACTGCCTCCGAGTCCGCAGCGATGCAGTACATCGCGCCGTACTCCGGTTGTGCCATGGGTGAATACTTCCGTGACAACGGCGAAGACGCGCTGATCATCTATGACGATCTGACCAAGCAGGCCTGGGCCTATCGCCAGGTATCGCTGCTGCTGCGCCGTCCGCCGGGTCGCGAAGCCTATCCTGGCGACGTGTTCTATCTGCACTCCCGTCTGCTCGAGCGTGCGGCGCGCGTCAACGCGGCCTTCGTCGAACAGGCGACCGGCGGCAGGGTCAAGGGCAAGACCGGTTCGCTCACCGCGTTGCCGATCATCGAAACGCAGGCCGGTGACGTGTCGGCATTCGTGCCGACCAACGTGATCTCGATCACCGACGGCCAGATCTATCTGGAAACCGACCTGTTCAATGCCGGTATCCGGCCCGCCATCAACGCCGGCCTTTCGGTATCGCGCGTGGGTGGCTCGGCACAGACCAAGATCATCAAGAAGCTCGGCGGTGGTATTCGCCTGGCGCTGGCCCAGTATCGCGAGCTGGCGGCCTTCGCCCAGTTCGCTTCGGATCTCGACGAGTCCACCCGCAGAAGTCTGGATCGTGGTCAGCGCGTTACCGAGTTGATGAAGCAGAAGCAGTACAGTCCGCTTTCGGTTGGCTTGATGGCGGTATCGCTGTTTGCCGTCAACGAAGGTTATCTGGACGATGTGCCGGCGAAGGATGTCACCAGCTTCGAGGCAGCGATGCATGATTTCGTAGGCGACAAGTTCGCTGCGCTGATTGCCCAGATCGATTCGACCGGTGACTACAACGACGAAATCGTCGCGGGCCTGCACAAGGCCATCAGCGAATTCAAGAAGAGCGGCACCTACTGAAGTTCTGCATGTTGACCCCGGACAGGAATAGCTGATGGCTGGCGCCAAGGAAATCCGCACCAAGATCAAGAGCGTGAAGAGCACGCAGAAGATCACCAAGGCGATGGAAAAGGTGGCTGCCTCCAAACTGCGCCGCACGCAGCAGCGCATGGCGGCGGCGCGGCCGTATGCCGACAAGATCCGGCAGGTCATCGGCCATCTGTTTGACGCCAATCCGGACTATCGTCACCCGTTCCTGGGGTCGCGGCCAGTCAAGCGGGTCGGCTATATCATCGTGACTACAGACCGCGGTCTGTGCGGTGGCCTCAACGTCAACGAATTCCGCCGCCTCCTTCCGGAGCTGCGTCAGTGGCAGGAGCAGGGCGTCGAAGTTGACCTGTGTCTGGTCGGTGCGAAGGGCGTGCAGTTTTTCCGCCGCCTGAAGATCAATGTGGTGGCCGCCACGACGCACCTCGGTGAAAACCCGCAGATGGCGACGTTGATCGGCGCCATGACGGTGATGCTCGACCTGTACAAGGAAGGGCGCATCGATCGTCTCTATCTGGCCCATAACCAATTCGTCAACACGATGAGCCAGAAACCGGAAGTGAAAACACTGTTGCCGGTTGAGGCAGACGACAAGCAGGATCTGCCGAGCCACTGGGACTATATCTACGAGCCGGACGCGGCGGAACTGCTCGATGGCGTGCTGACGCGCTACGTCGAGACGCAGATCTATCGTGCGGTAGTCGAGAACGTGGCCTGCGAGATGGCTTCCAAGATGGTGGCGATGAAAGCGGCGACCGATAACGCGGGCAAGCTCATCGAGCAGCTGCAGTTGAAATACAACAAGGTACGGCAGGCGAGTATTACGCAGGAGATTGCTGAAATCGTCGGCGGTGCCGCCGCTGTTTAAGAGCATCCCCAGGAGCGCTGCCAAGCGCGATTTTTATGCGGCAACCCGGGTCGCGGCTGAAGCCGCTCCTACGGGGGGCAGGAGAGAGAGATGAGTAACGGTAAGGTAGTTCAGGTCATCGGTGCAGTGGTAGACGTCGAGTTTCCCCGTGGGGAGATTCCAAAGATTTACGATGCGCTACTGCTCAACGACTTCGATCTCACGCTCGAGGTGCAGCAGCAGCTCGGCGACGGTGTCGTTCGCACGATTGCCATGGGCGCCAGTGAAGGCCTCAAGCGCGGTCTGCCGGTGACCAACACCGGCCAGCCGATCCTGGTCCCGGTCGGTGAGAAGACCCTCGGTCGCATCATGGACGTACTCGGCAAGCCGGTAGACGAAGCGGGTCCGGTCGATTCCAAAGAGCGCTGGCCGATCCACCGTGCTGCGCCCAGCTACGAGGACCAGGCGGGCGCCACCGAGCTGCTCGAAACGGGCATCAAGGTCATCGACCTGATCATGCCGATCGCCAAGGGCGGCAAGGTCGGCCTGTTCGGCGGTGCCGGTGTCGGCAAGACCGTTACGCTGCTGGAACTGATCCGCAACATTGCTGCCGAGCATTCCGGTTACTCGGTGTTTGCCGGTGTCGGTGAGCGTACCCGTGAAGGTAACGATTTCTACCACGAGATGAAGGACGGCGGCGTGCTCGACAAGGTCGCGCTCGTCTACGGTCAGATGAATGAGCCGCCTGGCAACCGTCTGCGCGTCGCGCTGACCGGTCTGACCATGGCCGAGTATTTCCGTGACGAAGGTCGCGACGTGCTCATGTTCATCGACAACATCTATCGCTATACGCTGGCCGGCACCGAAGTGTCCGCACTGCTCGGCCGCATGCCGTCGGCAGTAGGCTACCAGCCGACGCTTGCCGAGGAGATGGGCGTACTGCAGGAGCGCATCACTTCGACCAAGACCGGTTCGATCACTTCCTTCCAGGCCGTATACGTACCTGCCGACGATCTCACCGATCCGTCGCCGGCCACTACCTTCGCACATCTCGAGGCGACGCTGGTGCTGTCGCGTCAGGTTGCCGAGCTCGGCATTTATCCGGCCGTGGATCCGCTCGACTCCACCAGCCGCCTGCTCGATCCGAACGTGGTCGGTAACGACCACTATGAAGTGGCGCGTTCCGTGCAGTCGGTGTTGCAGCGTTACAAGGAGTTGCAGGACATCATCGCAATTCTCGGTATGGATGAGCTGTCTGAAGAAGACAAACAGATCGTGCAGCGGGCGCGGAAGATCCAGCGCTTCCTGTCACAGCCCTTCTTCGTGGCTTCGCAGTTCACCGGCCAGGATGGCAAGTACGTATCCCTGAAGGAGACCATCCGCGGCTTCAAGGGCATCGTGGCAGGCGAGTATGATCATCTGCCCGAGCAGGCTTTCTATATGGTTGGCACCATCGACGATGCCGTCGAAAAGGCCAAGACCCTGCAGTAGTAGGAGCGGCTTCAGCCGCGATTTTTTTGGCAGGGGAGCGGGATCGCGGCTGAAGCCGCTCCTACGGACAGCGGTTAGATCATGAGCACAATCAAAGTTGACATCGTCAGCGCCGAGGGCCAGATCTGGGCTGGTGAAGGCAATCTGGTCATTGCACCGGGCAAGTACGGTGAGGTGGGCATTGCACCACGTCACGCGCCGATGATGATGAACCTGCGTCCGGGTGAGGTGCGTGTACAGCTGGAGGGCCAGGACGAGCGCTTCTTCTATGTCACGGGTGGCCTGCTCGAGGTACAGCCGAACCTGGTTTCGATTCTTGCGGATACTGCGCTGCGCGCCGATCAGCTGGATGAACAGGCTGCAGACGATGCACGTCGTGCAGCTGAGGAAGCCGTTAAAGGCGCAACCCATAAAGATGATCTGGCCCACGCACAGGCCCAGCTGGTCGAAGCGGCTGCCCGCTACCGCGCTGCCCAGCGACTCAAAGGCAAGCGCCAGCGGTAGGAGCGCCTTCAGGCGCGATCTTCCACGTTCGAAATCATCGCGGCTGAAGCCGCTCCCACAAGAAGCCGCTCCCACAAGGAAGCTGCTCCTACCTATAATCCACCTATGGCAACAAACATCACCGTCATCGTTCTGGCTGCCGGGCAGGGCAAGCGCATGCGCTCGGAGCTGCCCAAGGTATTGCACCCGCTGGCCGGTCGGCCGCTGCTCTCCCACGTACTCGAATCTTCACAGGCCTTGCGGGCTCGTGAGATCCGGGTCGTGCATGGGCATGGCGGGGAGCAGGTCAGGCAGGCTTTTTCAAATCAGGCCGTGGTCTGGATTCGCCAGGCTGAGCAACGGGGTACTGGCCATGCCGTCAAGCAGGCCATGCCGGGTATCAAGTCACAGGATGTCGTGCTGGTTCTCTACGGCGATGTTCCGCTCGTACAGCCGTCCACACTCAGGAAACTGGTCAGTCGGGCAGCGCGTGGCCAGCTGGCCATCCTGACCGCCCGCTTGCCTGATCCCACCGGTTACGGCCGGATCATTCGCGGTGGCCGCGGTGAGGTGCTCTCGATCGTTGAAGAAAAAGATGCCAGCACCACGCAACGTGCCATCGATGAGATCAATACCGGCCTGCTCGCCTGTCCAGCTGGTTTGCTTGCAGACTGGACCCGGCGCCTGCGGGCGAATAATGCCCAGAAAGAGTATTACCTGACCGACTGTGTGGCGCTCGCCGTCAAGGATGGTGTCCGTGTCGTCGCGGTTCCCGCCGAGTCAGCTGACGAGATTCTCGGTATCAACGACAAACTGCAGCTTGCCGAAGCCGAGACGATCCTGCGCCGCCGGAACGCCATGCAGTTGATGACTGCTGGCGTGGGCCTCGCTGATCCGGCACGGATCGATGTCCGTGGCGTATTGAAGTGTGGTCGGGACGTCACTATCGATGCCAATGTGATCTTTGAAGGTCATGTGACGCTGGGCGACGGTGTGCGCATTGGGCCCTTCACGCTGATCCGCGATGCAACGATCGGTGCCGGTACAGTGATTCATTCGCACTGTGTCATCGAGCAGGGCACGATTGGCAAGCGTTGCGATATCGGCCCCTATGCGCGGGTCCGCCCCGAGGTGCAGCTGGCTGATGGCGCGAAGCTCGGCAACTTCGTCGAGATCAAGAAGAGCGTGATCGGGGCCGGCAGCAAGGTGAACCACCTCAGCTATATCGGTGACGCAACTATTGGCAGCCAGGTGAATATCGGTGCTGGCACCATCACCTGCAACTACGATGGCGCCAACAAGCATCGCACCGTCATCGGTGACGGTGCCTTCATCGGCTCAGGCGTAGAGCTGGTGGCGCCAGTCGAAATCGGCCCGGGTGCCACGATTGGTGCGGGGTCCACCATCACCAAGCCGGCGCCAGCCGGCCAGCTCACACTGGAGCGCGCCCGCCAGTCCACCATCCCCAACTGGAAGCGCCCCGCCAAAAAGTCCCGCTCGTAGGAGCGCCTTCGGTAGGAGCGGCTTCAGCCGCGATGCTTCGGGCCAATGATCGCGGCTGAAGCCGCTCCTACAGGATCGCAACCCCGGCCACCGTAAATGCGATGCAGGTTACAGCCCCGTAACCCCTTAACCGCTACCTTATGGCGCTATTCTCTGGCCGCTAAGTCATAATTTCATATATGTGTGGAATCGTCGGTGCAATCGCTGAGCAGAACGTTGTCCCCGTCCTGATGGAGGGACTGCGCCGGCTTGAATATCGTGGCTACGACTCGGCAGGGCTCGCCGTATTGAGTGACGGGCAACTGAAGCGGCAGCGACGGCAGGGCAAGGTGGCCGAACTCCAGTTGGCACTGGATGCCGAGCCGCTGAGTTCACACATCGGGATCGCCCACACTCGCTGGGCGACCCACGGCGTACCGAGCGAGAGAAACGCTCATCCGCATATTTCCTACGATGGCCTGGCGATCGTACACAACGGGATCATCGAGAATCACGAGCAGCTGCGCGAAGAATTGAAGCAGCAGGGCTATGTTTTTGCCTCCGATACAGACACCGAGTGCATTGCGCACCGGATTCACCACCATCTGAAGAGCAAACCGGACCTGTACTCTGCGGTGCGTGCCACCGTTGCCGAACTGCATGGCGCCTATGCGCTGGTGGTGATGAGTGAGGCCGACCCGGGCCTGCTCGTGCTCGCGCGTTGCGGCTGTCCGGTCGTCGTCGGTTTGACGGAGACCGGTAACTTTGTCGCCTCTGATGTCTCGGCGCTGCTGCCGGTTACCCGGCGCTTCATTTTTCTCGAAGAAGGCGATGTGGCCGAGATTCGCAAGACCGGCATCAAGGTGACCGACCTGGATGGTCATCCGGTTGCACGCGAGGAAAAGCTGAGCGAGCTTTCGGCTGATGCTGCCGAGAAAGGCCAGTATCCGCATTACATGCTCAAGGAGATCCACGAGCAGCCGCGCGCCGTAGCGCAAACGCTCGAGGAGCGGGTCGCGAACGGCAAGCTGCTGCAAGCCGCCTTCGGCCCGGCGGCTGGCCAAATCTTCGGTCGCGTCGAAGCCGTGCACATCGTTGCCTGCGGTACCAGCTTTCATGCCGGATCGGTGGCACGCTATCTCATCGAGCAGGTTTGTCGACTGCCTTGCAGTGTGGATATCGCCAGCGAATATCGCTATCGCAGCCCGGTGGTGCCCAAGAACACGCTGTTTGTGACTATCTCCCAGTCTGGTGAAACGGCAGATACGCTGGCCGCACTGCGTCTGGCGAAAGGTTCGGGCTACCTGTCCTCGCTGGCCATCTGCAACGTGCCGGAAAGTTCGCTGGTACGCGAGTCCGAGCTGGTGATGCTGACGCGCGCCGGTCCCGAGATCGGTGTGGCTTCAACCAAGGCCTTCACAACCCAGATCACGGCGCTGACCATGCTGGTGATCGCGCTGGCCAAACACCGTACCGCCGATGCGGAGCGTGAACGCGGATTGGTTACGCGTCTGATCGAGATTCCCGGCCTGATCGAAAAGACACTCGTACTCGATCCGGTGATGAAGCAGCTCGCCGAGCGCTTTGCCAACAAGCACCATGCGCTGTTTCTCGGCCGCGGCATCCTGCACCCGATCGCCATGGAGGGTGCGCTCAAGCTCAAGGAAATCTCGTACATCCACGCCGAGGCCTACCCGGCCGGCGAACTCAAGCACGGTCCGCTGGCGCTGGTTGACCATGACATGCCGGTGATCACGGTCGCGCCGAACAACGATTTGCTCGAGAAGCTCAAGTCCAATCTGATGGAAGTCCGTGCGCGTGGCGGTGAGCTGTTTGTGTTTGCTGATCCGGATTCCGGCTTTGAATCCAGCGATGGCGTAACAGTCATCAAAATGCCACGGCATGTGACCTATCTGCAGGCCCCGGCGGTGTACACGGTGCCGCTGCAGCTGCTCGCCTACCATGTCGCCATCCTGCGCGGTACCGATGTGGATCAGCCGCGCAATCTCGCCAAATCGGTGACCGTCGAGTAACCTTCTGCCGCGTGCACGCTGATACCAATGACGAATTGCTGCGCCTCATGCAGGAACAGGGCGACGATCTGGCTGCGCCCCGCGATATCGATTTCTTCGTGATTTTTGACACCAGGGCACAGGCAGATGCCTTTGCCAGCGCCGCAGTCGCCGCGCTCCAGCTGCCAGCGCAGGTGTTGCCCTACGAGAGAACCGACAAGTGGCAGGTTGCCATCACCCGCCATATGCCGCCGGAGCATGCGCTTCTGAACAGCATGGAGCAGCAGATCGCCGGACTGGCCCGCCAGCATGGCGGTGATGCCGACGGTTGGGGTTGTCCGCCGGTCAGCCGGGATTCAGGATCCGGTGACGGTTACCGTTAGCTGTCTGATTCGGCAAGGGTCTCGGTATCCGGAAACGATTAGCGCGGCTACAATGCCCACAGCGCGAAAACCCTTATAGAACACCGGGTTCGCGCCAAAATGACAAGTCACTGTCAATATGATGGTGAGTTACTGGTTAGAACATCAAGCGGCTAAGTCGTAGCAGGAGAAGTCCCCGTGGAAGTCGATATCATTCTCGAACCGGATCTGGGCCCGTCACAGTTGGTGGAGCTCGCCCAGGCGGCTGAGCGCTACGGAATCCGTGCGATCTGGACCTCGAACTACTTTGCCCACTGGGATGCATTTATCAGCCTGGTGCCGGTGGCTCAGGCCACCAAACGTCTGCGCATGGGCGCGCTCGCAGTCAGCCCCTTCGAGATGCACCCGCTGAAGATCGCCAATTCGCTGCTGAGCCTGAACGAGCTCTCGGGTGGGCGGGCGATGGCCGCGATCGGTGCCGGTGAGGGCAACCTCGACGCGATGGCTTTGCCCAAGCCGGACAAGATCGTTGTCGCGGTGCGCGAAGCCATCGAGATCGTGATGGGCGCCGGCCAGAAGAAGCTCGCCAAGGATGGCTACAAGGGCGAGATTTTCAACGTCACCTATCCCTGCGCCTATGACTGGCTCAAGGCGCCGCCGCCCTTCGTCTACGGCACGGCCTACCGCCACATGATGATGCGCATGGAAGCGCGCGTGGCTGACGGCGTGTTCATCGGCTGCACGCCCACCGAACTGATTGAACCGGCCATGGACAATGTCCGCATCGGCGTCTCCAAACGGGCGCCAGGCGCTGCTCCGATCCGCGTGAACAGCTTCTGGGCCTGGCACGTCAAGAAAGATCGCAAGGAAGCCTATCGCGAGTCGCGCCGTGAACTGGCCTGGCGGGCGCGCAAGCTGGATGGCGATCTCATCAAGCTCTGGCTGACGCCGGATGAAGTCCAGACCGTGGTCAGCAACTTCGACAAGTTTGTCGCCGCGTGGTTTGACCGCTCGGGCAACATCCAGGGCGTATCAGAAGAGATGTGCAACCGTCTCTGCGAAGGCCTCACCTCGACGGGTGGTATTGAAGACCTGGATCGTGAAATCGAGCGTTTCAAGGCTTTCGGCAAGGCTGGTCAGACCGAGATCGGTTTGCGCCTCCACGATAATCCGATGGACGCGCTGAAGATCATCGGCGAGCACGTGGTGCCGGCATTGCGTTGAGCGGCCGGTGAGCTGACCGGTTAATTGAGCGCCAGCGAAGAAGCGGGTGCATCGATACCGGCCAGGTGCCGGCTGACCAGTGCGCCTACCGATTCCAGCGGGTTGCGGAGCACTGTGAACACCGGTGGGCGGCGGCGCAACGCGTCGAGACGGTCGTCCTCAAGCAAGCGGCACAGATAGGCCAGGTTGTGCTCGATGGCGGCCATATAGGGGTTCTGCCCGTTGAATAGCGGCTCTATATAGCGATAGGCGCGATTGAAGCCCTGTTCGAGACGTGCGCGTGCCGATTCTTCCCAGAATATGGGCGTCTTGCGCAGCAGGTCGTTACCTGAGGCATAGCGCACCAGTCGTTCGCGCGGCCCTTTTATCTCAACCGCCACACCGGCCAGCACGAACTCGCCGTACAGGCGGTCACGGCATTTTTCCAGATAGCAGCGATCAGCCATCTGCGCCAGCATATCGGCCGTGCCGAGCAAATGACCCACTGCGCTGTCGCGCGGGTCATCGAGTTCCAGATCGTTGAAGGCGATCTCGTAACCGGTGAAATGCACGATCTGCCGTGCTGCTGCCACCGTACCGCCCAGCCCGATGCGCGGCAGATAACTGGCGAGAAACTCGGCACCGCGCGCGATATGGCAGTGGGTGAATTCGGCGCCGTTGCGGTTGCGTTCACCGGTGCGCCGGATATATCCGGAATCATGGAACAGTGCGCAGACCAGTCCCATCATGGTCCGTTCGACGCCCAGGCGATCGGCGATCGCACAGCTTTGCTGATAGCCGGCCAGCAGTCGGGCCATCGCCAGTGTCACATCCAGTGAGTGCTGCTGATCGTGGTACAGAGTGTCGCAACCGACGTAGCCATCGAACTGGCCGCGAAACAGACGTCGGAAATCGTGAAAGGCCATCCACAGGCTGTCGAAGGATGCGCCGGGACAGGCCAGTTCGAATAAATCCTCTACCGCTTCACGCACCGCATCGACGGAACTCACGCGTACCGTGTTGCTGACGTCGTACTCGTTGCGCCGCGTATAGGCCTCCGGCGGCGGAGCATCGGCACCGGCCACTTCGCTGCGGTCTGGATTCTGGATCACCACGGGACAGGATTCTTGCACGCACCCGGTAGAGCGGCAATCAACGAATCTGCCACGCTTGCTGCGATATGCTCAGGTGCAAAGCGGCGGCAGCCCCTGTTCCTGACGTATTTTCTGCAACTTGAGTATGCCGTCGAGTGCCTCACTGCGCCCCTTTTGCCGATCGACATGTGCCGGATCGAACTGGCCCCAGCGCGTATAGATGTCGGCGGCCTTGGCTGTGTTGCCGGATTCCTCAGCGGCCATGGCCTGGATCAACATGGCGTAGTTGCGCCGCTTTGGATCAGTCTCCACCTTGAATGCCTGCTCCGCCTTGGCGATCGCACCAACGTGGCGACAGCGAGCCAGCTCCTCACTGGCGGCAAAATTGATGGTACCGACGCGCGCCTTCATCTCTGCATCATGGATCGGTGCATTTTGTGCAGCGGGTGTGGGTGCGGGGGGCGGTGCCTTTTTATCGCGCTCCGCACCGTGCATGGCGCCGACCGCCGCACCTGAGGCGGCACCGACTGTGGCGCTGCGCAGCGCGTTATTCACCGCATCACCACCCCAGAAGATACTGCCGACTGCACCGGCAACCAGACCGCCCACGGCACCGGTCTTGGCGCCGCGCTCCGCACCCTGCTGGGCGCCGGTACTGCAGGCCGCGAGGCTCATGCCCAGCAACAATAGCAATATTCGAGGTGAGTGGATTTTGGACAACATATGCGAATCTCCAGGCAGACAGCGGCACAGTAAACGATTCCGGCGATGATTCCGCTACCATCCGGGCGTCACCGCATAGCAGGAGATGTCCGGATGCCGCAGCACACCGTTTGCCATGTTGATGATCTGCCCGTAGGCCAGCACCGCCCGTTTGCTCCGGGGGGTACCAAGCTTATCGTCTACCATCTCGAAGACGGTTTTTACGCGACACAGGCCAACTGTACCCACATCTTCGCGCCCCTCACCAAGGGCAAGTTGGTGGATGGCTGCAAAATACAGTGCCCTTTTCATCGTGCGCGCTTCGACGTGCGCACCGGCAAGGTGATCGACTGGGCGAACTGGCCGCCCGGTCTGGTCGATGTGCTCAACGCCGTGCGTGGCGAGAAAGACCTGCAGACCTATGCGGTCAGTATCGAAGACGGACAGGTGAGCGTTACGGTGCCTTGAGCTGTGGCGGCTGACCAGGGCCCGCACTGATTGAACGGTGCAGCACTGCCGGCGAACCTATGCCGTGTTCGCGGAATGCTTCCAGCACACGGAAGTGCACGTCCGTCTCGAAGGGCTTCTCGTACTTGCAGTCGAATACATATGGTCGCGCCTTCAGGCTGATCGCGACGTAGTCCTGCAGGATTTCCTGCTTGACCAGCACCGGCACGGGCTTGTCCAGAAAGATGTAGGGACTGGTCAGGCAGGCTTCCCGGATCACCTCGGCGGCCAGCTTCGCGTCCTGATCCACACCTATGTAGAAGTTCATCGGCACCTGCATCTCCAGCGCGCCATAGTTTCCGCTCGAGGTGACATCCGTAAACACCTTGTTGTTCGGGATGGTGATGATGTTGTGGTCCAGCGTGTTCATGCGCACGCTGCGCAGGCCGATCTTGATGATGTCGCCGTACTCGCCGCCGTAGGAAACCCGGTCGCCGACCTGGAAGGGCCGGTCGAACATGATCGTGATGCCGGCGATGAAAGAGGCCACGAGGTCGCGCAGTGCAAAGCCGACGGAAAAGGCGAGTGCGCCGCCGATGACGGTAAGCGCGGTCGAGTCCAGCCGGACGCTCAGACCAAACGCGATGATGATGGTTGTAACGTAGATGAAGAAGCGCGCCGTGGTCTGGATCTTCTGAATGGTCGGCCGCCGGTTGGAAAACTGCGCGCTGAGCCGGTCGCCGATGTTTTCCACCAGCCGGATCAGGAACAGTGCGCCGATGATCACCGGGACTGATGCGAAGACGCCGCCCCAGCGGATCAGTTCGACGATTCGCCCGATATCCGAGGCACCCGCAACATCCTGGGCATATGCCGGCACCGCCAGCAACAACAGGGGCAGCAGCGCAGCGCGCACCCCGTACAGTCCTGAGCTCAAAGCCGGGACGCGCTTTCTCATGGGTTCACCAGCAGATGCCTGCGTTCCAGCAGCCGGGTGACTGCCCGCAGCCACGACCAGCGGATATAGACGCGGTCACCCTGCTTGCCGCAGATTCCCTGCGACTGCCCGAAGCGGAAGGCATTGAGCACCTGTTCGTGACTCAGGCGAGTGGCTTGTGCGACATCGTCAACCGTTGCGGGAGTCAGATAAAGAATCGCACGCAGGATAAACAGCGAGGAATCGGGCAGTGCGTCCAGCATGTTGGGGTTCGGCTCCTGCAGCGGCCGCACATGCACCATGCCCTGCTCGTCGTCGGCCAGGGTCGAGCGCCAGGCTTCCAGCGCAAGGCCGGGGTTGCCCGAAACATGATCCCAGAGCATGCGTATATACCCTTCCTGCTTGGCTTTCAGTGCGTCCATGCGGTCGATCTCGTCGGCGCCCACCGGCAGCTTGTCGAGCAGCCCTGTATACACTGGTGTAATGCCCGCTTCAGCTGTACGTTCCGCCAGCAGTGTGCCGATCTGCTCTTCGTCCCATGGCTCAAGGTGGTGCAGTTCATCGAAGAGCGGGCGTGCGTCACGGGCCCGCTTCAGGAACGGCCAGACAGCCGCATCGATGGTGAACACCCAGGTGGTTTCAGTGCAGTGTCCGCGCGCAATGGCAATCAGTTCGTCGAACAATGCGAGGCCGCCAATAATCGGTTTGGCCAGTGCATGTGCCTCGTCGAGCAGCATCAGCGGTGGCGGAGTCGCGGCATGATCTTCGGTCTGGGCCGCTCTCCGCACCGCATCCACTGAAGAGTGCGGGTCGCATACGATGCTGATTGAGCCATCGACCTGTGCATGCAGGGCATGAACCAGCGAAGACTTGCCCATTCCGCGCGGGGCAATCAGGGCGATCATGCCGCCCTTGCGTTGCCGGGCGGTACTGACTATGTGCTCCAGCAACTCGTCATTCGAGCATGAAATCCATTGGGTATATGTCCGTGCCGGATGCAGTATTTCCAGCAACTCGTCCTTCAGTGGCTTCACTGCCAGCGGTTCGTTGGTTTCACCCAGCCGCTCAAGTTCACGCCTGAAAAGCCAGGCATGGGCGCGGCGCGCCAGATCAAAGTCTGATGCCCAGAGTCGTCCGGCCTTGAGTATGCCGGCTGTAAACAGCTGTACTGCACCGAGCATGGCGGCCAGGAAGCTCTTCCAGCCCTCGCGGTTTGAAAGCACCCAGACCTGCAGCGGCGTTTTTCTGCGTACCCGGTCGATACGCTCGAAGATGATCGACCGCCACCACCGTACCAGCACCAGAAAGACAGGAATGGCGGCAAACCAGCAAGTGGAGAATGCCCAACTGTAGATGGTTCCCTGCCCGACAAGACGATTGCTGAGGACGAGAATCAGGACGAATAACACTACGGTTCGTGCCACCAGTCGCAGCGAGCGCAGACGAATCTTGCTGCTGCCGCCGTCAATATTGATCAGGTTGGTGGTGGTGCCGGCGACCAGCGCATTAATGGTATTCACGGCCAGTGCGGCACCGATACCCCAGCCGATGATCGATGTGAGAAGCTGGATTTCCAGCAACTCTTTTGTGGCGACTGGAAGCAGCCACAGGGTAGCAAAGTAGAACAGCGCCCATTCCAGCGGCTGGTGGATCTTGCGCAGAAAGCGTACCGCCTGCAGTTCCAGCCCCGGCGATACGCGTCGCTCTGCACGGTCGGCTGCTTCATAGCGGGCTTCGGCCAGCGTGATGCCATGTGCCGAACGGCGCTTCCCCCAGACAAACAGCACCACAACCAGCAACCAGGGAATCGCAATTACTGCCGTGTTCCAGAGTGAAAGACCGGAAGGTCCGCCATTGCGCAGACGGCTGAACCACGCGGCGCTGGCTTGCCGGTGGTAGCGGAGAATCAGCGAGAGCTGGTATATCTCAAGCCGCGCCTGCTCCCAGCCAGCTGGCGTAAAGCCCGTAACCGCGTCGCGCTTGTCTGCCGACAGAAAGGGCAGCAGGTCCAGACGCTCGCTGTTCAGAACCGTGATCTCGTCCAGCAATACCGCGGTGCGCTCCTCGCCAATCGCCTGCTCGGCGCGACGGGCTTCTGCAACGGCTTTCTGAACCCCGATGCGCCGCGCACGGGCGGTATCGGCCGGGATATCCAGCGGAATGCCGGCGAGTGCATCCGCTCCGATTTCCGGGACTGCTGACCGGGCGCTGCCGAGATTATCCAGTGCGGCAGAAAGTTCGTCGCGAGAGACGCGCAAGGTCCGCCGGACGGCCTCATATGTCGCATCAACTTCGGTATCGCCTGCTTCCTTGGCGTCGCGTATGCGCTGCTGCCAGCCGAGCAGCGCAACCTTGCGTGTAGCCAGTGACGCATGCTCCTGGCTGAACGTTTTCAGAACTGCAGCGACGCGCGCCTCAACCGCGATCAGCCGTGCAAGCTCCCCGGCTACCAGACGCTCCGCCTCGGTGCGCGCAGTCCGCGCGGCTTCAAGGCTGCGCTCACGTTCGATCTCCGCCTCACGCACGAGACGTTCTGCTTCGGTTTCACGCGGCAGCGCGGCTTCCTGACGCGCCGCATGCGTCTCCAGCAGTGCATCACGCTCTGACTTGTCCAGCGAGTAGAAGCCGAGGCGCGCGCGGTCCAGTTCGACGCGACCCTGCCACAACACCGGATCAAGCGTTTCGATGTCGGTGTTGAGCGCATCGGTGGCAGGATCGAGCGCACCCAGCAGTGTGCGGACCCTGAGCGCTTCGACCTGAATGGCCGCCTCATCAGAGAGGGAAACTTCAAACAGCGATTGCGGAGCGACGCTTACATCGAGGCTGCCTGCGGAGAGTGCCTCGATCCAGCCAATACGCGAATCTGGCGGCAGTACCTCCGGTTCCGAGGTTGCTGCGCCTGCGGTGGCTGCGGTGGCTGCTGTTGCCGGGGGTGTATCCGCCGCGGTTGCCGGGATTGCGTACAGGAGACCGGCGGCCATGAGCGCTGGAACGGCGCTCCAAAGACGTGCAGACATGCAGGTTGACCCCATGGCGTGCCAAGTTACATGCCGGCCCGGATGCAAACAATAGCGGCCAGATCAGAAACCGCCGTCAGCCCGGGCCCGCCACATTACTGACGGGCCCGGGGGTATTGGTGTGCGTATCAGTTGGCGGGCTGTGCGATCGGCTGACCAGCAGCGCGCGGCGGGACCAGCGGGATCTGGCGGGCGAGCGCAAAGTTGCCGATGGCGTCCAGCTTGTTCTCCAGCTGGTAGAAGCGGGCCACCTTGGTCTCGGGCAGCACCTTGCGAAACTTGCTGAGGTGATGCTTGCGTATGTGCAGCACCTTTTCCTGGTACTTCAGCATGTCGTCTATCAGTTGCTTCGCAGTCTCGTCCGACAGGTTTTCGTAGCTGGCGGCATAGTCGGTGATCACCTTTACGCGCAGATCCCCCGCTGATTTGATTTCGGCGACGTACTTGTCATAGACCGGCCAGAACGCGTTGCTCTCTTCCGCTGACAGATCGAGCCCGTCGCTGATGATCATCTTGCGTTCCGTCTGGATGATCGTCCGTGCCTGTTCGGTGGCTTCAGTGATCTCGGAAAAGGCCGGGTTTACCTGGGCAAGCGCCAGGGACGGCAAGGTAACGGCAGTCAGCGCTACCGCCAGAGGCATCAGTTTCATGGTGGATATCCTTGGATTGGCGAAGAAGAACCGCGCCGACTCTACACGGGACAGACGGCAACTGTCACGGCGTCCGCATCGGCAGATGTGCGACGATCAAAACATCATTTGCTGGCAGCCCGGTGGGTTGATAGATTGCCAGCAATAATCACGGGGAACCGAATCATGCGTACGCACAAAGCGACAGCCGCCGCCAGCCTCGCGCTGAGCGCGTTATTCGCGCTGCAGGCACAGGCAGCCGATACACATACCGGCGACATGGGTACGCTGACGACGGACAAGATCGCCGGGGCATTTCCCGCCAGGCCCTACTCACCCTATGCGGGGCGCAATTTCCCGGTGCGGCCGCTATTCGGTGATACACATCTGCATACCTCCTTCTCGATGGATGCCGGTGCATTCGGCGCACGGATTGGCCCCCGTGACGCATACCGCCTGGCGCGTGGGGAGGAAATCACCGCCTCCAGCGGCCAGCCGGTAAAGCTTTCGCGGCCGCTGGATTTTCTGGTCGTCGCCGATCACTCGGACAACATGGGCTTCTTCCCCGATCTCTTTGCCGGCAAGCCGGAGTTGCTGGCCGATCCGCAAGGCAAGTCCTGGTACGAGCTGGTCAAGTCCGGGCAGGGTGCCAAAGCGGCGATGGAAATCATCGTCGCCTTTTCACAGGGCACTTTCCCCAAAGACCTGATGTATTTCCCGGGTACGCGCGCCTACAAGGCGGCCTGGCAGGAGACCATTGCGGCGGCCGAGGCTTTCAATGAGCCAGGCCGTTTCACGGCCTTCATCGGTTACGAGTGGTCATCCAATACTGCGGGCAACAACCTGCATCGCAATGTCATCTTCCGTGACAACGGCGACAAGGCCAGCCAGGTCGAGCCGCTCACCGTATATCCGCCGATGGGCAGCGATAATCCGCGTGACCTCTGGAAGTGGATGAGCGCCTACGAGGCCAAGACCGGCGGCAGCGTGCTCGCCATCCCGCATAACGGCAATCTCAGCAATGGCCGCATGTTTGCCCTCACCGATACGTTCACGGGCAAGCCGCTGGATCGGGCATACGTTGAGGAGCGGGCGAAGTGGGAACGTCTGGTCGAGGCATCGCAGACCAAGGGTGATGGCGAGGCGCATCCCTTCCTGTCTCCCAACGACGAGTTTGCGGATTTTGAAACCTGGGACTTCGGCAATCTTGACGGCAGCACTGCCAAGACCAGGGACATGCTGGAGTTCGAGTACGCTCGCGCCGGCCTGAAGAACGGCCTCAAGCTGGAAAAGCAGCTGGGCACCAATCCCTACAAGTTCGGCATGGTTGCCAGCAGCGATTCACATACCGGCCTGGCCGCAATGGAGGAAGAAAACTTTTTCGGCAAGACGACGCCGCAGGAGCCGAGCCCGGAACGCATAAAAGCCGCCTTCATCACCAACCCCAAGACCAATATCAAGGTCATGGACTGGGAAGTGGGCGCCTCGGGCTATGCAGCGGTCTGGGCTTCCGAGAACACGCGTGAAGCGATCTGGGACGCGATGCAGCGCAAGGAAACCTATGCGACCACCGGGCCGCGCATGGCGGTACGTTTCTTTGGCGGCTGGGACTTCAGTGCCACTGACGCACTGACGCGCCTGCCCGCACTCGCCGGCTATACCAAAGGCGTACCCATGGGCGGTGACCTGAAGAATGCACCGGCCGGCAAGGCACCGACCTTCCTGGTTGCGGCACTCAAGGATCCGATCGGGGCAAACCTCGACCGCATTCAGGTGGTGAAGGGCTGGCTTGATGCGAAGGGCGAACTGCAGGAAAAGGTCTATGACGTGGTCTGGGGCGGCGACCGCAAGCCGGGCGCAGACGGCAAGCTGCCGTCGGTAGGCAGTACGGTGGACGTCGCCAATGCCAGCTGGACCAATACCATCGGTGCTCCCGAGCTGATCACCGTGTGGAAGGATCCACAGTTCGATGCCGGCGAGCGCGCTTTCTACTATGCGCGTGTCATCGAGATTCCGACGCCGCGCTGGACCGCCTACGATGCGCAGCGCTACGGTGTTCAGCCGCTGCCGGGTACGCGGATGACCGTTACCGAGCGGGCCTACACTTCGCCGATCTGGTACACCCCGGGCAAGTGAACTGGAGAAACATGATGCTGAACAAACTCGCCTGCTGCTGGCTGTTGAGCCTGTCGCTGCTCCTCATTGCACCAGTTCCGGCACCGGCTGACGACAAGCTGCCGGAAACCAGCCACGATGGACTGGTGCTGCAGAAGAGCAAGGTGGCAGAGATTCTGTACGTTCGCCCAGGTGTGGACTTCAGCGGTTACAAGCGGGTTGCCATTCTCGATTGTCCGGTCGCATTCCAGAAGAACTGGCAGCGGGACCAGCAAAGAAGCGGGCAGCGCATCACGCAGAAGGAAATGGACCGGATCAAGTCGGATCTCTCGGCCGAGTTCCTCAAGGTGTTCACCGATGAGCTGCAGACCAAGGGCGGCTACGAGATCGTGACGAGCGGTGCTGATGACGTACTCGTGTTGCGCCCGGCGATCATGGACCTGGACGTCACGGCGCCGGACACCATGGATGCCGGCCGCAGCTATACCCTGGGCGGATCAGCCGGCGCGATGACGCTGTATCTGGAGGTCTACGATTCGGTGAGCAGCCAGATCCTGGCGCGCGCCATCGATCGTGAAGCCGGCAACAATCCCGGCGGCGGGCTTCAGTGGCAGAACGGCGTAACCAACCGGGCGGATGCGGATCGTATCCTGCGCCGTTGGGCGCAGGCCCTGCGCAAGCGTCTCGATCAGGTCAACGGCAAGACCGGTTCCTGACGCTGGCCAAACACAGCCAGCACCGGTGCGTGATCGGATGGCTTTTCAAGTTTCCGGGGAATCTTGTCGATGATGGTCGCCGAGCAGTCCGCAGCCAGTGCCGTGGACGCCAGTATCAGGTCGATACGCAGGCCGTGGTTGCGCCTGAAGCCCATCGCCCGGTAATCCCACCACGAAAATGATTTCTCGGCCTGCTCGGTCAGTCTGAAGGTGTCCACCATGCCGAGCGCGAGCAGCGCCTCGAGGCGTTCGCGTTCCGGCCCGCTGCACAGGACCTGGTCGCGCCACTGCTCCGGGTCATGCACATCGCGATCGTCCGGTGCGATATTGAAATCGCCGACCACCGCGAGTCGTGCGTGCTTCTTCAGTTCTGCTGCCAGATATCCGCTCAGCGCATCCAGCCAGTCCAGCTTGTAGCGGTACTTGTCCGAGCCGACGCTCTGCCCATTCGGTACATAGACATTGATGACGCGCGTGTCGCCGTAGCTGGCAGCGATCACCCGCCGCTGTTCGTCGGCGAAATCGGGGATGTCGAGAATCACGTCAGCCGGCTCGTCACGCGAGAGCAGCGCAACCCCGTTATATGCCTTCTGTCCGCTGAGGACGCAGCGATAACCACTGGCCTCGATCTCGGCCAGCGGAAACTTGTCGGCCTCCGTCTTGATTTCCTGCAGCGCGAGCACATCCGGCTCATTGGCCTGCAGCCAGTCCAGAACGTGCGGCAGGCGTTGCCGGATCGAGTTGACGTTCCAGGTGGCGAGCTTCACGCCGTGATTCCGGTTTGTTTCAGCAGCGCATCCACATGTGCCGGCCGGCCCCTGAAGGCGATGAAGGCCTCGGCAATATCCCGTGAACCGCCGATCTCGAGGATGTTTTCCCGGAAGCGCCGCGCCAGATCCGCGTTGAACAGCCCGCCTTCCTCGAAAGCGGCAAAGGCATCGGCAGCCAGCACTTCGGCCCACTTGTAGCTGTAGTACCCGGCCGCATAGCCGCCGCCGAAGATATGCGTGAAGGCGTGGGCGAAGCGGTTCCATTCGGGGTGGCGGATCACCGCAACCTCGGCGCGCACTTCGCGCAGGATTTCGGCGATACGCGCACTGTTCGGCAGGCTCGGGTCCGGTATGGATGCGCATGTCGAACAGCGCAAACTCGATCTGGCGTGCCAGGTCGAGGCCGGCCTGGAAGTTTTTCGATTCGCGCAGGCTTTTCAGCACGGCCGCCGGCAGCGGTTCGCCCGTCTGGTAGTGGGCCGAGCAGAGCGCTACCACCTCGGGCTCCCAGGCGAAAGTTTCCATGAACTGGCTGGGCAGTTCGACGGCATCCCACGGCACGCCATTGATGCCCGCCACGCTGGGGTACTCGATGCGCGTGAGCAGGTGATGGAGCACGTGCCCCATCTCGTGGAACAGGGTCACCACCTCGTCGTGGGTCAGCAGCGACGGTCGGTCGCCGGACGGGCGGGCATAGTTGCAGACCAGATGTGCGACCGGTATCTGCGGCTGTCCCTCGTTAACGCCGCGGTTCAGGCACTGGTCCATCCAGGCACCGGCGCGCTTGTTCGAGCGCGCGAAGAAATCCACGAAGAAGCCGCCGACCGGTTTGTCGTCCTTGTCAGTCAGCTGGTAGTAGGCGGCGTTCTGGTCCCAGGTCTCTATCCCGTCCAGGCGTGAGATGCGCAGGCCATAAAGTTTCTCGAGCACGCTGAACAAGCCCGACATGACCCGCGGCAGCGGAAAGAATGGCCGCAGTTCCTCGTCGGATATGGCGTACTTCCGGTGGCGCAGCTTTTCCGAGTAGTAAGCGATATCCCAGGGCTCCAGGCTGAAACCGGCAAAGGCCTCAAGCTCGGCCAGTTCGCGCTTCGCCGCCGCCCGTGAGTGTGCAACCAGATCGTGCAGAAAGGCCCGCACTTCCTCCGCCGACTTCGCCATCTTGGTGGCCAGGGAATAGTCGGCAAAATCCGCGTAACCAACGATCTGTGCGGCCTCATGGCGCAGGGCCAGGATGCGTTCCATCACCGCACTGTTGTCGTGTCCCGGTGAATAGTCGGCCTGATCCGAGGCGCGCGTGACCCACGCCCGGTAAACCTGCTGGCGCAGCTCGCGATCATCGCCGTGCGTGACCACGTCCACATAGGTGGGCTGGTCGAGCTGCAGCACCCAGCCGCTCTTGCCGGACTCCCTGGCCAGCTCGGCGGCCGGTTCCAGCACATGCGCCGGTATGCCGCGAACCCGTTCTGCATCGCTGATGTGCAGCGACCAGGCGGCAGCGGAGTCGAGCACGTGGTGCTCAAACGCGGCTTCAGTCTGGGCCAGCTCTTCCATGATGGCCTTGAAGCGGGCCTTCTGATCTTCCGGCAGATGTACACCGGCCAGGGTGAAATCGCGAATCGCCAGCTCCAGCAGGCGCGCGCCGCCCTCACGAGCGCCGCCCTGCTGCGCTGCTTTGTTATCACTGAGACGCTGATAAAGCTGGTAGAGCTGCTGGTTGTGTCCGAGTTCGGTGGCATATCCGGACAGCACCGGCAGGCAGGCGTCGTAGGCTTCACGCAGTTCGGGTGCATTGGCGACGGATTGCAGATGTCGCACCGGTGACCAGACCCGATGCAGGCGGTCGCCCAGCGCTTCCAGCGGCAGGACGACGGCGGCAAAATCCGGCTCGGCCTGATCGGCCGCACGGATCAGTTGTTCGAGTTCGGTGCGGTTCGCCTCAATCGTCTCCAGTACCGCCGGCTCGATGTGCTCTGGCCGGATGTGCGCGAAAGCGGGCAGGCCGGTTTCCTGCAGCAGGGGATTGTCATTCAAGGCAGCAACCTGAAGTGTGAGTGCGAAAAATCGCGGTCTGGAATGCTAACGGAAACGCCGGCTGATCCCCAAGCCGGGATCTCATCGATGTCATCCGCTTGCTAAACTCCACGTCCTTTCCCGGGCCAGCAGGGCATGCGCATGACGGAGCAGTTCGATCTCATCACGATTGGTGGCGGCAGCGGTGGTCTGGCGGCTGCGCAGCGCGCTGCGGAATATGGCGCCCGGGTGGCCGTTATCGAATCCGCAGCGCTGGGCGGAACCTGCGTCAACGTGGGCTGCGTGCCGAAGAAGCTGGTCTACAACGCGGCAAGTCTCGCGCATCTGATGCACGACGCGCGCGACTATGGCTTTGACGTGACCGTCAAAGGACACGACTGGGCTGGTTTCAAGGCCAAACGCGATGCTTACATCCAGCGCCTGAATGGTATCTATGCGGCGAATCTGGCGCGCAAGAACATCACGCATGTGGTGGGCCGTGCGCGCTTCAGCGATCCGCATACCGTCGTGGTGGACGGGCGGAGCCTGTCGGCGCCGCACATCATCATCGCCACCGGTGGCCGTCCGCTGCGGCCCGACGCTGCCGGGCAGCGAGCTGGGGCTGGTCTCGGATGATTTCTTTGCCCTGGAGCAGCGTCCGCAGCGGGTTGCGCTGGTCGGTGCAGGTTATATTGCCGTTGAATTTGCCGGCGCGCTGCGTGCGCTCGGCTCGGATGTCACGCTGCTGGCCCGCCACGCCAGCGTGCTTCGACATCTGGACGAGTCGCTGCAGCAGGGCGTGCTCGAAGCGCTGGCGGCAGATGGCGTGAACTTTGTCGGCAACGCGGTACCGTCCGGGCTGCAACGTTCAGCCGACGGCCTGCAGCTGGCGACGGCTGATGGTCGCCGTCATGGTCCTTTCGATGCCGTGTTCTGGGTGGTGGGCCGCGTACCTGCGACCAGCGATCTCGGGCTCGAAGCCGCTGGTGTGCAGACAGACAAGTCGGGTTTCATCACTACCGATGCCTGGCAGGTGAGCAACGTCCCGCACATCTATGCGCTGGGCGATGTCACGGGCCGTGCAGCGCTGACACCGGTTGCGGTGGCTGCCGGTCGGCGGCTGTCAGACCGGGTGTTCGGCGGCATGGCCGGCCGGCATCTGGACTACAGCAATATCCCCACGGTGATCTTCAGTCATCCGCCGATCGGCACCTGTGGACTCAGCGAGCACGAGGCCCGGGAAAAATTCGGCGATGAGGTGAAAGTGTACAGTTCCACCTTCGTGCCGCTGTGGAACGGCATGACCACGCTCAAGCCAAAGACGCGCATGAAGCTGGTCACTGCCGGAGCGGAGCAGAAAGTCGTCGGTTGCCACATCATGGGTCCGGGAGCAGACGAGATGCTGCAGGGTTTTGCCGTGGCCATCCGTATGGGCGCCACCAAGCGTGATTTCGACGACACCGTGGCGATTCATCCGACCGCCGCTGAAGAACTGGTTACGATGCGCTGATCCAAAAGGTGTCAGATTTATTTTCCGTTTTCGCGTAAATCAGGAGCGTCTGCGATGAACAAAACCGCTACGACATCACTCCGCGCAGGGTTCTGCATGCTGGTGCTGCTATGCGCCAGCGTTCCCATTTTCAGCCCACGCTTCCACTGCTGGCGAGATCGACGCCAAGGTCGATGCGGCACTGGATCGGCTGAAGGCCGAAGTGCCGGGTTCAGCGACGGTGCTGGCCGAGGCCAAGGGTGTGCTGGTGTTCGCTGAGGTCATCAAGGCCGGTTTCGTCATCGCTGGCGAAGGTGGTGAGGGCGCACTGCGTATCGGTGGCAAGACGACCGGCTACTACAGTATCTTTTCCGGCTCGGTCGGTTTTCAGGCCGGTGGCCAGAAGCGCGACATCATCATGGTGTTTCTCGATGCGGGTGCGCTGAAGCAGTTTCGTGACAGCAGCGGCTGGAAAGCCGGTATCGACGGCAACGTCACGCTGATCGATGTGGGCGCAAGCGGCACCATCGATACCGCAACCCTCAAGAAGCCCATCGTCGCCTTCATGGTTGGTCAGAAAGGCCTGATGGCTGGCGTGTCGCTGGATGGCTCGAAGATCACCAGGCTCGTTCGTTAAAAGGTGCCAGATTTATTTTTCCTGCGCGGGCCGACCTCTGCCGCGATTCTCGATCCGTAGTCCTGTACGCTGCTCAATTTCGCTGACGAAACCACCGTCGCCCGTCAGCTGGTTACGGTGCACAGAGCTGCGAATCAGCTCTACCTCCGCTGTATTGGCCGCCGTGCCTAGATACTGCGCATAGGTCCGGCGACGACGCTCGATACTCTCGCCAAGCAGGGCGGTTACCGGATCCGCATCCAGCAGGACCGCCGGCGAAAGCCCCATGCGCTCGCGGTGACTGCTCCAGACATAGTCGGTGGGATGGTCGACTATCCCGGCCCGGACTGGATTCAGCTCAACATAGCGCAGGCAGGCGAGCAGGTAAGCGTCGGTGTCGATGACGCTGCTGTGGAAACGGCCGCACCACAATGTACCGAGACGACGCTCAAGCCGGTTCACATACCGGCTCTGCCGGCCGGCCAGGCGCCGCATCAGGTCTGAAATCCCCTTCTGTTGTTGGCGCGGCGTGAGCACAAGATGCACGTGGTTGGTCATCAGACACCATGCATGAACCTCGACTTCATACCGCTGCTTCCATTCGTGCAGGTTCTTCAGGTAGTACGCGTAATCACTGGCTTCGATGAATACCGCGTTGCGGTTATGGCCACGCTGCACGATATGGTGTGGAAACCCCGGCAACAGCAAGCGAGGTGGCCTGCCCATGTGAAAGCCTTGCGAAGATCTGATAGAGATCGCAAGGATAGACGCCGTTGTCGTCGTTAATCACGCCGGGAAAAGCGTGGAAGTGACGGGAAATAAATCTGACACCTTTCAGGGGAGCAGCAGTGTGGCGCCGGTGGTCTTGCGGCTTTCCAGGTCGCGGTGTGCCTGCGCAACATCCTGCAATGCGTAGCGCTGGCCGATGCCGATCTTCACCGCGCCGCTGCTGATCGCGGCGAACAGTTCGGTCGGCACCGGCATCCAGGTCAGCCTTGCTGGCGATGAAGTCGAACAGCGAGGGGCGCGTGAGATGCAGCGAACCGCGCTTCACCAGCTCCATCGGTGAGAAAGGCTCGACCGGGCCGGAGGCATTGCCGAAGCTCACCATCGTGCCGTGCCGGCGCAGACAGTCGAGCGATTGCATGAAGGTGTCTTTGCCGATCGAGTCGTACGCCACTGCCACGCCCCCGCCCGACAGGGACTTAACCTTGGCGACGAAGTCCGGCTCGTTGCTGAGTATCGTTTCAGCGCAACCATTGGCGCGGGCCAGTTCGGCCTTGGCTGGCGAACTCACCACGCCGATCACCTTTGCGCCCAGTGCCTTTGCCCACTGCGCGAGGATCGTGCCGGTACCACCGGCCGCAGCGTAGAGCAGCACGGATTCGCCAGCCTGCAGCCGGTAGCTCCGGCGCAGCAGGTACCAGGCGGTCAGTCCCTTGAGCATGGATGAGGCGGCGATCTCGGCGCTGATGCCAGCCGGCAGTTTGAGCGTGCGCTCTGCCGGCCAGTTGCGCTGTTCAGCGTAGGCGCCGGGTGGCAGGCCGGTGTAGCCGACCGCATCGCCCACCTTGAAGCCGCTGACGCCGGCGCCGATGCGCTTCGACCACGCCGGCCGCTTCCGTGCCCAGCCCGGCCGGCAGGCTCAGCGGATACAGGCCGGAGCGGTGATAGGTGTCGATGAAGTTCAGGCCGATCGCGGTCTGGCGAATGCGTGAGTCTCGCCAGCGCCCGGCGCGGCAAGTCCACCTGCTCCCACTGCATGACCTCGGGCCCGCCGAAGGCATGAATACGAATGGCACCAATCATTGCGACCGCCTGCTGGTGAAAATGCGAAAAGATGCGCCTGCGCTGCCGCGCTGGCCTGCAAGGTACGCGACAGTATAATCCGGCCGCAGCAGACAACTCGATGCATGACGGGCCCCGCCCGCCGCCAGGGAGCCAAGACATGACCGAAACCATCCTGATCGCCGGCGCCGGGCATGCGGCAGGCCAGACCATCGTCTCACTGCGCCAGGGTGGTTATGCCGGCAAGCTGGTTCTGGTCGGTGAGGAGCCCTATCTGCCCTATCAGCGGCCACCGCTGTCCAAGAAGTTTCTCGCCGGCGAGCTCGACGTGCCGCGTTTGCTGGTGCGTCAGGAAAAGTTCTACACCGACCATGATGTGGATGTGCGGCTGTCTACCCGGGTAACCGCCATCGACCGCGCTGCCCGTTCGGCAACGCTCAGTACCGGTGTGTCGGTTCCCTGGAGCAAGCTGGTGATCGCCACCGGCAGCCGGGTGCGAAAGATCTCACTGCCAGGCGCGCAGCTGGCCGGCGTGCACTACCTGCGCAATATCGAAGATGTGGATCGTATCCGTGACGATTTCCGGCCGGGAGCAAAGCTGGTGATCATCGGTGCCGGGTTCATCGGCCTGGAAGTTGCCGCGGTCGCCGTGACTCACGGTCTGGACGTTACGGTGGTGGAGCTGGCCGAGCGGGTGATGGCGCGCGGCACTGCGCCGCTGATTTCCGATTTCTTTGCACGGGTGCATCAGCAGGCCGGTGTGAATATCCGCTGCAATACCGGTATCCAGTCCTTCAATGGTACCGCGCGTGTGCAGGGCGTGACCTTGAGCGATGGCAGCGAAATCCCGGCTGACCTGGTGATCGTCGGTATCGGCATCCTGCCCAATGTCGAACTCGCCGAAGCGGCGGGCCTGCCCTGCGACAACGGCATCGTGGTGGACGAGTTTTGCCGGACCAGCGATCCCGACATTCTGTCTGTGGGCGACTGCACCAATCATCCAAACGCCCTGCTGGGTACGCGGCTGCGGCTTGAGTCGGTGCACAACGCACAGGAACAGGCCAAGACTGCAGCCGACACGATACTGGGCAAGCTTGAGCCCTATGCGCAGATTCCGTGGTTCTGGTCAGACCAGTACGACCTCAAGCTGCAGTTCGTCGGCCTGTCGGCGCCCGGTCAACAGGCCGTGGTGCGCGGCGATCCGGAATCGCGGTCTTTCGCTGCCTTCTATCTGGACGAAGGGCGCCTGGCCGCCGTATACGCGATCAACAGCCCACGTGAATTCATGTTGTCGAAGAAACTCATTGCCAGCGGTGCGAAGCCCGACCGGGCAGCACTGCGCGATATGGCAATACCGTTCAAGGATATAGCGGAGTCGCTCAGCAGTTGACGCGCTTCAGGGATAGACCATCCGGGCGCCGATCCATACGGCTGTCCCCATGCAGTTGCGGCAGACACTGAGTTCCAGGCCTGCCACGAACAGCTCAGTCTGTACGCTTGCCCAGCGGTCGAGAAACACGTCGCCGCTGTTGACCCGGTTCCAGTACGCCAGCTTTTGCTCGCGCACCTTCGGTAGGAGTTGCGGGTTCTGTCTGAGACGCTCCAGATCTGCACCGGCAATCCGCAGTGGTACGCCTGCCGGGTTGTTTACCGGCTGAGCGTAGGCATTCAGCCAGACATGGCCCGCCAGCTGGTGGCAGTGTGGGCAGGTGAAGCGGGCGAGATCGAAAGCTGGCGCAACCGGCGCCTCATGTGTGCTGTCGCTCAAGGCAATTGCCGTGTCATCGGCTGCCCAGCGGCGGTGGGTTGGCTTTGAGAGACAGTAACCAGCCGGGCTCACCCGAGGTGGCTGGCAACAGGCTCTCGCGAACCTCACCGATGAAACCGGTATAGCGGCCGGAGGCACCGCTTACGCCAGCCAATTGTCCCGCTGGCGGCGTTGCTGAAAGCGCATAAGCGGCTTCAATCCGGGTATCTCCACCGGGCAGTAGCGCCAAAAACCGGTCGCGCATCAGCGGCCAGTAATTGCTGTAGCCACTGGCAAAGACACTGCCCTCGCCGGGCCAGGCAACGTTCCAGTAATCGAGCGTGCCAAGTTGCGCGCGCCACAGTGAATTCTGTTCGGCCAGCGCGGAAACCCGCACCGCCAGCGCAGCCGGACGGCCATCGCCAGCCGGCAACACGACGATGCCGATACGCAGATTGGCCAGCGCTGGTGTCATGAGCGGTGTCTCGCCTGAGCGGGCGCCGCCGCGGAGCAGGCTGACGATGTCCGGGCTCATGCCGCGGTAATCATCCATGCGATAGCTCTTGTCCGGCACCAGGTTGGCTTGCATGGCGGCAAGCTGCCCGCGTGTGGCGAGCGGGTTGAAAATCAGCAGCGCCACACCGGCGAGCATGCCGAGTGCCAGGCCGAAAATGCCAGTCAGCCAGCGCATCTTCATTCGATCCTTTCGCTCAGGGTTGCCAGCACGATGCGGCCATGCAGGCCGCCATCCGGGCTTGTGCCATCAAGCTTCCAGGTCTCGGTAAAGTTGCCGGACAGTCCGGCGAATTCATTGGTGCCGCGCAGAATCCTGCCAGCGTAGCGAGGTGTCGTGGCCGTTATGCGCCGCTCTGTACTGTTGCCCCAGAACGCGCGGTTCTGCATCGCGCTGAGCGTAATCATGCCGTTCAGTGTGTCGCGCTGGCGGGCTGTGGTATCGAAGGTATCTGGCTGGCTGAGAAATATCGCGCCGCGCCCCGGTATCACCACCAGCCAGTTGGATGCCGAGCGGTTTGTATCGGCAATCGCACCACCGGTGCCGGCCAGCCGGCTGGCCACACCGATCACGTTGTCTTCTGTGTCGCGTATGCGGAAGGTTTCTGCCGATACCCGCTGGCCGGCGCTGTCTTCCAGGACGGCGGCCCCGGCTGCGGCATCCGCCGGCAGCTCTGTACCGGTCTCGCTGCCGCGTCTGATGCGATCCTCGGGCCAGCGAATGATGAAATCTTCCTGACGCCCGCCGTCCGGCAGGACGCTGGTCAGCGACCGGTAGCGTGCGTGTTCAGGCGGCGACCAGAAACTGGCCGCCAACCCTGCAAGCAGCAGGCCGGTAACAAAAGCAGCCAAAAAAAACCGTGACATCTTCAGGCCCCACACCCTCAGCCCGGCCAGTCTAAACGGGCTGATCAGGCAGCGACAGTCCGGCGGCCGCGCAGTGTGACCGGATCGGCATCAGCCCATATAGCGTGCGAGATACTCGTCGAAGTCGAGTGCATCATCGGCCTCCATCTGCGCCTGCCTGAGCAGTGATGCCTTGGCTTCAGTCGTCAGTGTGTCACGATGCTGGTTGAGATCGGTACCCAGCGACAGAAAGTATTCCCGGGTACGTCTGGCCAGATCCAGGCCATACGCGGCCAGCGAAAGCTGCTTGTCGCGCAGCTCTGCGATCAGTGCAGCCGAGGGCGTCTGTGCCGGATCCTCAACGGCCCGCGCGTGATGACGGACAGCCTCAACGTGGCCCTGCTGCTCATCCGGGTCCAGCAAGCGGGCCACCGCGACCATCTCGTTGCAGATCGCTGTACCCCATGCCTGCAGGGAAACCTGGCCAGCACCGCGCAGCAGTTGCAGGCCTGGCTCCCGCCCGCGCCGTGCTACCAGACCATGGTTCTCGTCGATACTCGCTTGTTCGGCTGCGTTGATCGGCGGACTGTCGAGCAGCAGGCAATAGATCAGGAACACTTCGAGAAAGCGCAGTTGCCGCTGGTTGAGACCCACCGGGTCGGCCGGACTGATATCCAGTGCCCGCAGTTCGATGTACTGCACCCCGCCACGACGCAGCGCTGCGGTAGGCCGTTCGCCCGGCTGGATGACGCGCTTTGGCCTGATCGTGCTGTAGAACTCGTTTTCGATCTGCAACTGGTTGGCATTCAGCTGGCGGTACTCGCCATCCACCTTCACGCCGATGCGGGCATATTCCGCACGGGGCTGGTGTGTGGCCTGGCTCAGATCCCTGACGTACTCGTCGAGGCTATTGACTGAGACCACGAGATTGGCCTGTGCATCGTTGCGATAACCGAGATCGCTCATGCGCAACGAAGTCGCCCAGGGCCCATACAGCGTTGCTGAATCCAGCTCATCCAGACCGGATTCGCGCCCTTGCACGAAGCTCTTGCAGAGGGCCGGCGAAGCGCCGAACAGATAGAGCAGCAGCCAGTCGAGACGGCGCACATTGCGCACCGCGCCGAGATAGGCTGCTGAACGGAAATCCTGCAACCCGGAGCGCTCACCCTCAAGTTCGCGATACAGGGGCCAGAAGGCATCCGGCAGTGAGTAGTTGTAATGCACGCCGGAGATCGCCTGCATGATGCTGCCGTAGCGGTTGCCAAGGCCTCGCCGGTAAATGGTTTTCATGCGGCCGATATTGGAGCTGCCGTAACAGGCGATCGGCACGTCGGCATCGCTCTTGATCCGGCACGGCATGCTGAGCGGCCACAGCAGTTCGTCGCCGATGCGCTCCATCGTGAATTGGTGGATGTCACACAGAAACTGGATCGTCTGCCAGTTCCAGTCTTGTGGCGGCGTGACAAACTCGAGCAGCGCCTCGGAATAATCGGTGGTGATGTAGGCGTTGGTCAGTGCCGAGCCGAGCGCCAGCGGATGCGGCGTCTGTGCCAGCCGGCCCTCAGGCGTGATGCGCAGGCACTCGCGCTCCACGCCGCGCTGCCCACCACGCACCAGGCCGGCCGCTTCAGGCGTGGACAGCCTCAGCAAGCGGGTTTCGAGCAGATCTCCCACGCATACACCTCTGCGCTTGTGGTTATTCCGTTCGGCTGTATGGCCAACGGGCGGGCCAGATTACACGTTATCAGCGCCGCCAGCCGCGTTACGGCTCCGTCTGGATGAATTCGGGCGCTGCCAGCAGTCGGATTTCGACTCGCTGGTTGGCCCGTGCGGCCCGGTTCCACTCGCCGGCCGTCACGCCATCTGCCGCCACGGGATAGGGAATGCGGGGCTCGGCGTTGCCGAAGGCTTCGGTCTCAATGCGGATTGCGCCGTGGCTGATGCCGGGATCGGCGAGATAGTTGGCGAACGCCACCGACTGCCGGCTGGATTCAGTACGTGCTTCACTGGCGGACAGGCCCAGGCGGTCGCAACGTGACACGGGCAGTTCATCCGCTGCCAGCTTCCAGCTGGCATCACTGGCGCGTCGCATGCAGAAATCCCCGACATGGCTTTCGAGCCGCAGCGTGCCGTGAAAATCCAGCATCTGCAGCCGTTCGAGCAGCCCCTTGAGTATCTCGAGCCGGGCATCGCCCAGCGGCAGCTCATCGGGAGGGTAAGTCGCAGCCTGATTGACGCTCCATTCGAGCGCGGCGGCAATGCCGGCAGAACGAGTGGCTGCAGCGGTCCCGGCAGTGATAGCTGTCGGCGGATTGTCAGATGGCACCGGTTGACTGGCTTGTTGCTCGCCCAGCGCCCTGACCAGTCCGAGGTTCTGCCGGGCCACCGCACGCCAGCGCGTTTCAGAATCCAGATGTAGCCAGAAAGAAATCGCGGCGATCACCGCCAGCACCGCTACCAGCGCTCCGGCTGGCCAGAAGGGCAGCGGTGTACGGCGATTTGCTGTCGCGCTCTCGGTCGGCGGGATATCGGCGCGCTCGCTCATCACCTGCCGCACCGTCGTTTCGAGGTCACTGCGCAAAGCGAGGTTATGGTCAGCCAGCATCTCCTGCAGCCAGCGATGCAGGTCTGACCAGTCAGCCGGAGAATTTACCGACTCGACACCTGACAGCCCTGTCGGACTGTCGCTGGCACGCCGGGCCTGCACCGGCTCGGAGCCCGGCAGCAGGCGCAGGGAACGCAGCACTTCGGTCACTTCGACCGGTTTGATCTGCTTGGGCAATACACCGACTGCGCCGAGTGCCCGTGCCTGCCCGACATACAGGTCGCCGGATTGCGAGGTGTACATCATCACGGGGATGGTGGCAGTGGCGGGATTTTCCTTGATCGCCTTCACGGCCTGGAAGCCGTCCATGCCCGGCATCATGTGATCCATGAAGATCACGTCCGGACGATGGGCGGTCAGGTATTCCAGCGCGGCCTCAGCCGACTCCGCGGTCTCTGCCCGCAGTTCGTGAGCCTCGAGCATGCGGCGCAGCGCTTCACGGGCGGTCCGTGAATCATCCACGATCAGCGCGCATTTGTAGCTCATGCCAGCAACTGCCCGGACGCCAGTGGCGAAGCCGCCATTCTAAACCCCGGGAGCCGCGCACAAACCCGCTGCACAGCACAGTTGTGCCGGATCGCGTGGTGGATATGCCATAAGCAACTTGTCCGGGCTTGTTCCGGTCGTCATGCTTAGGCCCACGCGGGATGGTCCGCGTGGTACACGGCCCGGAATATGCAGTCTTGTTTCAATCCGCTCCGGTTTGCCCTGGTATTCATCGCCAGCGGCATCACACCGGTGTATGCGGCGCCATCGACGGCAGCTGTGGCGAACATGGTCATCGGCGTGCTCCTCGTCGTATTGATCGTGAGCATGATCCTTGCCCGGC
This sequence comes from uncultured Gammaproteobacteria bacterium, assembly GCA_963698405.1. Classification (GTDB taxonomy): domain Bacteria; phylum Pseudomonadota; class Gammaproteobacteria; order Steroidobacterales; genus SHZI01. The sequence goes on along the minus strand of CAVOQT010000002.1, from coordinate 261,358 downwards.
TGCGTCTGAAGCGCAGGAACCAGATGATCAGGGAGCTGACCACGGCGGTCGAACGGCTGACACACCGTGACCACGCGACTGATGCGCAGCCGCCCCAGCCGGGTGCAGTGCACGGCCTGGCTGACGAACTCGGGCGGCTGCGCCTTGCCCTGCAACAGGCCAGCAGTTCTCACGAATACCTCAGTCAGGTGATTCGCACCATCCGGGATGCGCTCATCGTCACGCGTACCGATGGCACCATCAACCGCGTCAATCCCGCCGCCGAGCGTTTGCTCGGCAAGGACAGTGCTGAATTACGCGGGCGACCGGTTGTCGAGCTGGTTGTAGAAAATCAGCGTGCAGATTTCTCACTCGACGAGAAGCAGGGACGCACGCGCGAAACCGTACTTGTGAATGCGGCCGGTGAATCCGTCCCGGTCACCTATACCTGTGCGGAGCTGGGCGGCGATGACCCGGCACTTCGCGGCCATGTACTCACCGTGCACAACATCAGCGAGCGCAAGCTTGCCGAGCAGCGTATCCGCTATCTGGCACGTATCGATGCACTTACCAAGGTGCCGAACCGGATGCAGTTCCAGCATCTGCTGCAGCGTGCGCTGGCGCGTGCGCGACGTGGCAAGCATCGCCTGGCGCTGATCTACATGGACGTGGACAAATTCAAGGAGATCAACGACACCTTCGGGCACACTGCCGGCGATCTCTGTCTCGAGACGCTCACCACACGACTGCGCAACCTGCTGCCGGAAGGTTCTGTCATCGGTCGTCTGGCTGGTGATGAATTCGGCGTGGTGCTCGACAATCTCGACCCGGGACGCAATCTGCGTGCGGAGGTTGTTGCCACGACCCGTCTGCTGCAGGAGTCGATCGGTGAGCCGCTGAGTTTTCAGGGGCACCAGATCTACACGACGGTCAGTGCGGGTATTTCCATGTATCCCGGTGATGGCAACAACGTCATCGACCTGATCCGGAATGCTGATGCCGCGCTATACCGTGCCAAACGTCAGGGCGGTGGCGCGCTCGACGTGTATCACCCGGACATGAACGCTGCCGTCGTGGACCGGTTGATGCTGAAGAGCCGCCTCCGCAAAGCCTTTGAGAAGGACGAGCTGCGCGTTCACTACCAGCCGAAGATCGATCTGCGCGATGGCTCGATCGCCGGCGCCGAGGCGCTGGTGCGTTGGGAGCTGACTGACCGGGGCCTGATCCTGCCCTCGGAGTTCATACCGCTGGCCGAAGAAAGCAACCTGATACTCGAACTGGGTGAATGGGTGCTGGACCGGGTCTGTCGCGACTATCGCAGCTTGCAGGACAGCGCCATCAATCCGGGCCGAATCTCCGTGAACCTGTCGCTGCGCCAGCTGAAGCAGCGCGACTTCATCAGCCGGGTCAGCGCCATCTGCAGCAAGCACGGGGTTTCGCCTGACCGCCTCGAACTTGAAATCACCGAGACCACGGTGATGGAAGATCCGGTGCGTACCACGCGCATCCTCACCGAGTTGCATCAGATGGGGTTGCAGCTGGCCATCGATGACTTCGGTACCGGTTATTCATCACTGAGCGCGCTCCAGCAGTTTCCAATCAGCACCCTCAAGATTGACCAATCCTTTGTCGGCCATGCCACGACCAGTCATGATCAGGCGACCATCGTCGCGCTGATCATCGAGATGGGGCATACGCTGCGCCTCGACGTGGTGGCGGAGGGCGTGGAGTCGGAAGAGCAGCTGCGCTTTCTGAAGGCCTTGAACTGCGACTACGCGCAGGGCCTGCTGTTTGGCCGGGCGATGGCCGTGGATGACTTCCGTGATCTGCTGCTGGATCAGGGTGGAGCGGCGGGCCGATACCGCAGCCTGTTCGCACGTGGCTGAGCCTGCGGCATAATCATCAGTTCTGGATAACAATCATTCTCAACCGGAGGCCCAGCGCCATGCAGAAGTTCATGATGACCGCCGTACTCGGTATCGCATTTGCCGTATCGAACCCCGCCGAAGCCGCCTGCGAATATCCTGCCGATGTCGCACTGCCCGATGGTGCAAAATCCAGCGAGGCAGAAATGAACGCCGCATCGGGTGTGGTCAAGAAGTACATCGCCGACATGGATGCCTACATGGCCTGCCTGGATGCTGAAGAAGCAGCGCTACCGGTTGAGCAGCAGACACCTGAAACCAAGGCGATGCATATCAAGCGGCACAATGCAGCCGTCGATGCGATGGAAGCCACGGCCGGTCGCTTCAATGAGCAGATCAAGGCCTACAAGGCCGCCAATAAGTAATTACCGCTGGACCAGGTCTGCGGATCTGGCCGGGTGTCCGCATGGCAGGTAAAATCCGCGCCCCGCAACGAGGAATTCAAGTCTCATGACCAAAGCCGCGAGAGTGACTATCACCGGCGCTGCCGGCCAGATCGGCTATCAGCTCGCCTTTCGCATTGCCTCCGGGCAGTTGCTCGGGCCAAACCAGCCGGTAATTCTGCAGTTGCTGGAAATCACGCCCGCACTGAATGCCCTGAACGGCGTCGTCATGGAGCTTGAAGACTGCGCGTTTCCGACCCTGCAGGGTGTGGTAGCTACCGATCAGCCCGATGTGGCTTTCAAGGATACGGATTACGCCTTGCTGGTCGGTGCGAAACCGCGCGGACCTGGCATGGAGCGCGGTGATCTGCTGCGCGAGAACGCGAAGATCTTCTCGGTGCAGGGCAAGGCGCTCAATGAGCACGCCAGCCGGGGCGTGAAGGTGCTGGTGGTGGGCAATCCGGCCAATACCAACGCCCTGATCGCACAGGCTAATGCACCGACGCTGAATCCGGCCAACTTCACGGCCATGATGCGACTCGATCACAATCGCGCCCTGGCGCAGCTTGCCCGGAAGACCGGTACGCATGTCACCCAGATCAGCCGCATGACGGTCTGGGGCAATCATTCGGCCACTCAATATCCTGATATCAGCCAGGCGGTGATCAATGAGCGACGCGCCAGCGAGCTCGTCGATGCCAAGTGGGTCAAGGATGATTTCATCCCCACCGTACAGCAGCGTGGCGCAGCGATCATCAAGGCGCGCGGCCTGTCGAGCGCGGCTTCGGCAGCTTCGGCGGCAATCGACCATATCCGCGACTGGGCGCTGGGCACGCCGGGCGATGACTGGGTCAGCATGGCGGTGCCGTCTGATGGCAGCTATGGCATCAAGGAAGGCATCATCTACTCGTATCCGGTGCGCTGCGCGAAGGGCAAGTATGAAATCGTGCAGGGTCTGCCGATCAGCGATTTCAGCCGTGAGCGCATGAGCGCCACCGAAGACGAACTGCGCCAGGAACGCGAAGCGATCGCTGCCCTGCTCTGAACCGCCGGCGTCAGGGAGTGTCGGTATCGATACTCCCTGACGCACCGCGTGGTTTATAGTCAGTCACTGCACCAATCGGGGTGACACGATGACTGATGTCCTTATCTGGCTGTTATGGACCGTTGCCCTGCTGGGTGTCGGTCTCCTGCTCGCCTATCGACGAATCGATCTGCCCACCTCCACGCTGACGCTGGGTGGTGCGCTGGTCGTCTACAGCCTGTTCGGTGCCGGCTGGTCGATCTGGAAGCTGCTGCTCTGGGTGTTGTTTGCCGGACTGGTTGCGCTGAACTCCGTGAAGTTCCGCCGTGAGCGGGTCACGCTGCCCTTGCTGCGCTTCTATCGCACGGTCGTTCCACAGCTGTCGACTACCGAGCGGGAGGCGCTGGAAGCCGGCACCGTGTGGTGGGACGGTGAACTGTTTACCGGGCTGCCGGATTGGGGCCGGCTGATGGCCTTGCCGGCTCCGCATCTGAGCCCGGAAGAGCAGGCTTTTCTCGATGGCCCCACCGAAGAACTATGTCGTCTGAGCGATGACTGGCAGATCACCCACGAACTGGCCGATCTGCCGCCGCATGTCTGGGCCTTCATCCGGCAGCATCGCTTCTTCGCCATGATCATTCCGAAGCGCTACGGAGGGCTCGAGTTCTCACCGGTGGCCGTTGCGGCGGTGCTGGCGAAGCTCTCCAGCCGCAGCGCGGTAGTTGCCTCGACGGTTGGTGTCCCCAATTCGCTCGGTCCGGCAGAGTTGCTGCTGCACTATGGAACCGAGGCGCAGCGCGACTACTACCTGCCGCGGCTCGCCAGCGGTGATGAGATTCCCTGCTTTGCACTGACCGGCCCGCGCGTGGGTTCGGATGCCGCTTCGCTGCCCGATACCGGTGTGGTTTGTCGTGGCCAGTGGGAAGGCCGCGAGATCATCGGTATCCGTCTCAACTGGGACAAGCGCTATATCACGTTGGCTCCGATCGCCACGGTCCTCGGCCTGGCCTTCAGGCTGCAGGATCCGGATCATCTGCTCAGTCCACAGGAAGACCGTGGCGTGACGGCCGCACTGATTCCGGTCAGTACGCCGGGCATCACGATCGGTCGCCGGCACTTCCCGCTGAATGTGCCGTTTCAAAACGGTCCGACGCAGGGTCACGATGTGTTCGTGCCGCTTGATGCGATCATCGGCGGGCCGGATCGGGCTGGCCAGGGCTGGAAGATGCTGGTCGAGCAGCTCTCGGCCGGTCGCGGCATTACCCTGCCCTCGAATGCGGCGGGTAGCAGCAAGGCCATCGTCTACGCCTCCGGTGCTTACACGCGGCTGCGCCGCCAGTTCAATCTGCCGGTCTGCGAATTCGAGGGCGTGGGTGAAGCGCTGGCCCGCATGGCCGGCTTCACCTACATCATCAATGCCGGTCTGTCGGTTACCGCAACGGCGATCGCCCGCGGCGAGCGGCCATCGGTGCCGTCGGCGGTGCTCAAGTATCACTGTACCGAGCTGGCGCGGCGAGTGACGAACGACGCCATGGACGTGCAGGGCGGCAAGGGCATCATGCTGGGCCGCTCGAACTATCTCGCGCGCATCTATCAGGGGATACCGATCGCCGTCACGGTCGAGGGTGCGAATATCCTGACGCGCAGCCTGATCATCTTCGGCCAGGGCGCAATACGCTGTCATCCGTTTGTACTGAAGGAAATGGAGGCGGCCAACGATCCGGATTTCAGCCGTGGCCTGCGCGATTTCGATCGCTACCTGTTTGCCCACATCGGCTATGCGATCAGCAATGCTGCGCGGACTTTCGTGCTGGCGCTCAGCAATGCACGAGCGAGTCATGCACCGATAGATGGTCCGACGGCGCGTTTTTTCCAGCACGTCAATCGTTACAGCGCCGCATTTGCACTGGTGGCTGATGTGGCCATGCTGGTGGTCGGTGGCGGCTTGAAGCGCAAGGAAATGCTGTCGGCCCGGCTCGGCGATGTGTTCAGCTCTATCTATCTGGCCAGCATGGTGCTCAAGCACTACGACAACCAGGGCCGGCAATCCGGCGACCTGCCGCTGGTCGAGTGGTCATGCCGGACCCTGCTTTACCAGGCGCAGGAACAGCTGCACGGCTTTTTGCGCAACTTCCCCAACCGCTGGGTTGCCGTGCTGTTGCGGGTACTGATCTTTCCGCGTGGCCGCATGTACTCTGCACCACCGGACGAACTCGGCCAGCAGATCGTCGCACTGATCACGCGACCGACTGATATCCGCGACCGGCTCTGTGATGGTATTTACGCGGCCCGTGAGCCGGGTTGTCCAATAGGCCAGTTGCAGGCAGCACTCGAGATGGGTGAAAGCATCGCGCCGCTGGAAAAGCGTGTCCGCGAAGCGATCAAGGCTGGGCTGCTGCCGCCGGGCGATGTCTATGAGCGTATCGATGCGGCCCGTGATCACGGGCTGCTGTCTGATGCCGAGGCGGAACAGCTGCATCAGTTTGACGCCAGCGTGATGGCGCTGATTGCGGTGGACGACTTCGATTCCGCCGAGTTGCAAAGCCGTATACAGCCGGGTCAGCCATGACACCACGCCGGTCTGTCGGTTAGTATCCCGGCCATCCGTGACCCCTGCCCTCGTACATGTCTTCATCCATCAAAGCAGCTTCCGCCAGGCCGGCCGCGCAGGCGATTGCCGGTCTGAGTGGTATGGCCCTGTACCTGCCACCCTGTCGGGTCGATCTGCACAAGTGGTGTGAATGGACCGGATCGGACTGGGAAAAGATCCGTCAGGTCGTGGGTACCGGCTTCCGCATGCTCGGACCCCGACAAAGCATCTATACGATGGCGGCCAATGCCTGCCTGCGTCTGATCGAGCGCTACGATGTGGACCCGGCCAAGGTGCGCTACCTGGCCCTCGGCACTGAATCGAGTACCGACAACTCGGCGGGTGCGATTATCGTCAAGGGCATGGTGGATAGCGCGCTGCGTTCGCGCGGCAGTCCGGTGCTCGCGCGCAACTGTGAAGTGCCCGAGTTCAAGCATGCCTGTCTCGCTGGTATCTATGCGTTGCGCGGCGCGTTGCGTTTTTTGCAGACGGACGGCAGCGATGGCGTGGCGATCGTTATCTGCAGCGACAAGGCCCTGTATGGACGCGGCAGCACGGGTGAGCCCACGCAGGGCGCGGGTGCAGTTGCCATGTTGCTCGAAGCCCGGCCAAGACTGGCGAGCATCGATCTGCGTCTGTCTGGTACCGCCTCAGCGTATCGCGGTATCGATTTCCGCAAACCGTTGACAGCCCGTCCGGGCGTCAGTGGTGAGGCAGCGTCACTCGATATCCCGGTATACAACGGACGTTATTCGACCAATTGCTACATCGATGAAATCCGGCGTGCGCTTGACGATCTCTACAGTCGCTCCACGCAGTCACCCGCCGGCTATCTGCGCAGCCTCGAAGCGGTGTTCATGCATCGCCCCTATCAGCGCATGCCGGAGAACGGTTTTGGTCTGAGCTGGCTGTTTGCGCTTGCGCGCGGCGATTCGGCAGACCGTGATGAGCTGGCTGCCTACAGTCGCGGGGCAGGACTGGCGGTCGACGAGGTCATCGCCGAGATGAATGGCAGCGTTGAACTGGGTGAGCTTGCCGTACCGGCGCATATCCATGAAGAAGTTTTCCCACTCAGCATGACCGTGCTGAAGGTCTTCCGGCAAAGTGAGGCATTCAGTCAGCAGGTGCTGGCCAGGATGACGCTGGGTTCGGAGTGGATGCGGGAAGTCGGCAATCTCTACACGGGCGCCTTGCCGGCCTGGCTGGCGGCCGGGTTTGCCGATGCCCGGCAGCGCAAGATCGATCTTGCCGGCCGCAATCTGCTGGCGATTGGTTACGGCAGCGGTGATGCCGCCGATGCCATCCCGCTACAGGTCGTCGAGGGTTGGCAGGATGCGGCGGCGCGTATCGGCATTGAAACCGCCCTGCAGCCGTCCGTGGATCTTTCTGCCGATCAGTATCTCGCGCTGCGTGCAGGCCGACAGCCGCCGGATCTCGACATCAGTCATGCCGGCGAGTTCGTCATCGACCACGTTGGTACGCGGGCCGACAGCACGTTTCAGGATCTCGGCGTCGAGTATTACCGCTACGTACGCTGATTACCGGCTGACACCTGGAGTCCGGGTGGGCAAAGTCCGGCTGCAAGGCACATATAGCCGCCCGCGGTATAGGCCTGTCTGAGCGCAGCCTGCACCTGTTGCGAGGTGCTCAGTGCGATGCCGAAATCGCCACCGCCCGCACCGGAGCTTTTGTATACCGCACCATGTGCCAGAGCGATATCGCGCAACACTGCATGCCGGTCGCTGTAGATGCCGATCCCTGCAGCCTGGTCCAGATTGCGCAGCGCTGATGCATAGCCATCCAGTGCTTCAAGCACGGCGCCGGTATTTTCCCGACGCCAGGCCGTCACCGCCTGCGCGGATATCGCGCTGAGCTGTGCCATATACGCGGCACAGGCTGCCGCGTGCTGCTCGCGCCAGGTTTGCAGCCGGCCCAACATGGCGGGAGTTGAGGCGCTGATGCCCGACCATACCGCAAGCATGTGCAGTTCCCGGGGCCACATCAGAGGATTTGCGTGAGGTACATCGCTGGTCGGTGCAAAGTCGACGCTGATCACGCCGCCGGCCACTGCTGTCGCGACATCGATGCCGCTGCCGATGCCGCCTTGCAGATGCCGGTGGGCTGCACAGCAGAGTGCGATCAGTTGATCCTGCGGCAGCGGTGCAGCGCGGACGAACTTCAGCAAGGCACCCATCAGGGCGACCAGTACCGCGGCACTCGAGCCGAGCCCCAGCTTGATACGCTGACCGGTCGCGTCGGTGCCATGAAATGCAGTCGTATCCAGTTCGATCCGGCAGGCTGGAAGGTCTTCTGGCTGCGGCAGCAGGCCGTGTGCGCCGAGCGTTGCGATACAGGACTCGAGCGGCAGCCCGAGCGCGCCGGGTGACGGGCCTGCCCAGTGCGGTCTGGCCGCCACGTTCCAGTGAAAGCCAAAGCGTTCTCCGCTGCCGCTGATGCAGAGTGCGCTGTCGCGCCCGGTGATTGGCTCCAGCCGGGCCAGTGCACAGACATCGACGGCTACGGAAATCCCGGGTGCGCCATGCAGTACGGCGTACTCGCCGACGATGACGAGCTTGCCCGGCGCCCGGGCTTCAATCACCAGCTGCACGCAGTCGCGCTCCCCCGCCGAGCGGGCTGCGCAGCACTTTGTGTACGCCTTCGATGTGAGCCAGCGCCGCCGCAACGTCAGCGGCGGCTTCCGGCAGGCAAACGGCTTTCAGCTGGGGTCCGGCATCGATGGTGAAGAAGGTCGGCACCCCGGCAGCACGCAGTTCGCGGATGCGTTGCAGACAAGCCAGGGTTGCGGGTGTCCAGTAGATCAATGGCGGACGCGTGCTCAGCATCACGGCATGCATCTTCAGGCAGTTGTGCTCGGCCAGTTCCGCCAGCGCGGCAAAATCCCGCTGTTGCACGGCTGTGAGCCCGGCCTCTAGATCTGCGCCATGTGTCTCAACCCAGGCGGGGTAAAACGGTGAGGTCTGTTCGCTCAGCGTCATGCCATGCCGCGAACTGATCGCCTTTTGTCCGGTGGCAGTTACCGCAATCACGATTTCCAGCGGCCAGTCGGCCGGTGCCGAGACCTGTACACAATCGGTCGTCGTATCGCGATTCCGCAACAGGACGATGCCGCCCAGCAGGGAGCGTGGTGCTGAGCCGGACCCGGTGCGTGCCATCTCGGCCAGTCGCGCTGCGGACAAACGCAGACCGAGGGCATCGGCCGCCGCAGTCAGCAGTGCTGCAAATCCGGAGGCCGATGATGCCAGGCCGGCTCCGGTGGGAAAGTCGTTGTGCGATTCGACCACCGCGCCATCGTGAATGCCGGCCTCGCGGCGCAGGAGATCCAGGCAGGCAGACACGCGTGCCGTCGTCTCGGCGTCTTCGTGACCATCCAGCACGACGCGATCAGACTGCCGGCCGGCTTCAAAGCGCACCATGGTCTCGGTGGTGAGTCCGCCGAGTACCAGCGACAGGGAGCCGGTGGCAGGCAGGTTGCCGACGGTTGCGCGCTTCCCCCAGTACTTGATGAGAGCCACGTTGGGGTGGGCAATCGCGACCGCTTGCATCATGGACCCCGCACCGATAAACGAAAGATTATAGTCTCGGGGAATAGCCTGCTTGTCCGCAAGCCACTATCCTGCACGGCTAAAGGATCCTGATACATGACATTCAACGACCGGGTTGACGGCTATATCGCACGCATCGAGGGCGTGCTCGATCACTATCTGCCAGCCGAGTGCGTGGCACCGAATATCCTGCATCAGGCCATGCGCTACTCGGCAATGAGCGGGGGCAAGCGCATACGGCCGCTGCTGGTGTACGCCACGGGTGAAGCGCTCGGCGTGTCGCCAGACATGCTCGATGCGCCGGCCGTGGCCATCGAGTTGATGCATACCTTTTCCCTGATCCATGACGATCTGCCGGCCATGGATGACGATGACCTGCGACGTGGCCGGCCTACCGCACACCGTGCCTTCGATGAGGCGACCGCCATCCTGGCTGCTGATGCCATGCAACCGCTGGCTTTCGAAGTGCTGGCCACCCATCCGGCCTTGCGCGGTGATCCGGCAACCCAGGTGCGCCTGGTTGCCCTGCTGGCTGAAGCCTGTGGTTCGCGCGGCATGACCGGCGGACAGTCGATGGACATGACGTCGGAGGGCAAGCGGCTGGATCCCGCTGAGCTGGAGCACATTTACCGCCTGAAGACCGGCTACTTGTTGCGTGCCAGCGTGCTGTCTGCGGCGTACTGTCGGGCAGACACTCCGTTGGCCACACTGCATGCGCTGGAGCGGTTCTGCGATGCACTCGGGCTGGCCTTTCAGGTGCAGGACGACATCCTCGATATCGAAGGCAGTACAGCCGAAACGGGCAAGACTGGCGGTTCTGACCTCGCCAGTGACAAGGCGACTTATCCGCATCTGTTCGGCATGGCGCAGGCTCGTGAACGGGCTGCGGAGCTGCTGCAACAGGCGATGCAGGCGCTGGCAGACGGCGGCCCGTCTTATGACGGCCTGCGCTGGGTAGCGCGCTTCATCGTTCTGCGGCAGCGCGATTAGGTATGCTGGGCTCCGGCTGAAGGCTCCGGAACACGATGTACACCAGTTTTTTTGGTTTGAACGAGAAACCTTTCTCGATCACGCCTGATCCGCGTTACCTGTATATGAGCGAGCGGCATGCTGAAGCGCTCGCGCATCTGATTTATGGCGTCAAGGAAAGCGGCGGCTTCATTCAGCTGACCGGTGAGGTCGGCACCGGCAAGACCACGCTGGTGCGCAGCCTGCTGCAGCAACTGCCCGAGTTTGCCGATGTTGCCGTAGTGCTGAATTCGCAATTGACTCGCGTCGAATTCATGACCTCGATCTGTGACGAGCTCCACGTTGCACTGCCCGAGCAGCGCAACAGCGTGAAGGCGCTGACGGATTCACTGAACAGCTACCTGCTGCACAATCACAGCCTCGGCCGCCGTACCATCCTGATCGTCGACGAGGCGCAGAACCTCCGCCTCGAAGTGCTCGAGCAGGTACGCCTGCTGACCAACCTGGAGACGGCCAAGCAGAAGTTGCTGCAGATCATTCTGATCGGTCAGCCGGAACTGCGCGAACAGCTGGCGCGCAATGACATGCGACAGCTGGCGCAGCGGATCACCGGCCGTTATCACCTCGAGCCACTGAGCGGCGATGAAACCGGTGCTTACATCGATCATCGCCTGAAGATCGCCGGCGCGATCGGCCCGATCTTCAGTAGCGCCGCCAAGCGCGCGCTGTTCAGGCATTCGGGCGGTGTACCGCGGATGATCAACGTGATTGCAGACCGGGCGCTGCTCGGCGCTTACACCGTGGAGACGCAACAGATCACGCCGCAGCTGGTGCGTGAGGCGATGCGCGAAGTTTATGATCAGCCACCGGCCGGCTTTGCCTGGCGGCGGCCCTGGTGGGCGCATCCCGGCGGCATGCTTGGCGCAGGTGTGGTGGGGCTGTTGATCGTTCTGGCCTCGGGCTTTGCCGGCGTACAGTGGCTGCGCGCCAACCGCGCACAGGAAGCGGTTGTGTCGGTCAGCGCGGAAGCACCGGTGGCTGCGCAGACCAATGCGGTATTGAGTGAGCCGGCTGTGGAGCAAGGCAGCGGGGTGCCGCCAGTGCCGCTCGGGCCGCTATTGGATGACAGTGCGGGCAGAACCGGCACAGATACCGCTTTCGGTGAGCTGTTTCGTCTCTGGAATGTCGATCTGCACAGCGATTCCAGGCGTCCCTGCGTACAGGCCGAGGAGCGCGGTCTGCATTGCCTGTATCAGCGCGGTACGCTGGATCAGGTGGAGGCGCTGGGTCGGCCGGTGATCCTGACGCTGCGCGACACCGACAGCAATCCGCATCAGGTAGTCCTCACCGGGCTCGGTGAGCATGTTGCGACGCTCAATATCAGCGGCGCTGAATATCGCATCGACAGTCAGGAACTGACCCGGTTCTGGTTTGGCGAATACCTGCTGTTGTGGCGGCCACAGACCGAGGCGGTCAATGCGTTCTTGCCCGGCATGCGCGATCCTGGCGTGCGCTGGCTGCGGGACAGTCTTGCCGTCATCCAGGGGCGTGCGGTTGAGCCGGCCGATTCCGACCTGTATGACGAGAATCTGGCCACCCGGGTGCGTGAATATCAGCGTGAGCGGCAGCTGCCGATAGACGGTATCGCCGGCCATGCGACCCAGGCGGCGATCAATGCGGAAGTCAGCAGCGGCGATATGCCGCGACTGGCACGGACCAACTAGCCCGATCAACCAGCACGGTGTAGCCGGTACATGTCATTCATCCTCGATGCGCTGCGCAAGAGCGATGCCGAACGGCAGCGGGGCGCTGCTCCCGGTCTGGCCGACGTGCGTTACGCGACGCGTTCTGATCGGCGCAGTATCTGGGTGCCACTGCTCGCCGTGGTGCTGGTGGCAAACATCGGTTTTATGGCCTGGCAGTGGTATGGCGGGCGTACCGCCAGCCCGACCCCGGTGCCGGCAGAGTCAGCAGTCGAAGCAAGCGCGCCGCAGGCAGCGCCGGTCTCTGCGCCGGAAGTCCGTGCGCTGGCCCGGGAGTCCGAGTCTGGCGAGCCGGTGGTGGCGCCCGAGGTGCAAAGTGATTTGCCGGATACGCCGATAACCCCACCGACGCCTGAACCGCCAACTGCGGCCGCTTCTCCGTCAGCCGCCAAGCCGCCACCTGCGCCGTCCAGGTTTATCGCTGCTCCTGCGCTGCCGACCATCGAACAGCTGATCGGTGCGGACACGCTGGATCTGCCGCTGCTCAATCTGGATCTGCTGGTCTACAACGAATCGCCAAGCGTACGTTTTGTGGTGATCAATGGCCGCAAATACCGCGAAGGAGCCCGGCTGACCGAGGGACCCACAGTGGAAAGCATTACGCCGGATGGAGCGATCCTGGCTGACCAGGGACAGCGCTTCACTCTCGATCGCAAGTGACCGACAAACCGCCACCGCGAATCGCTTATCTGGACGGCCGCCGGCTGCAACGCTTGCTGCTCGCCGGCATAGCCAGGCTGGTCGGCGAACGTCGACACCTCGATCGGCTGAATGTATTTCCAGTGCCGGATGGCGATACCGGGACCAACCTGGCGCTGACCCTGAGCGCTGTCGCGGAAAGCCTTGCTGCGCTCAACACGCGACACGCCGGTGAGTTGCTCGCTGCAGCGGCTGATGCCGCCCTGGACAGTGCGCGTGGCAATTCCGGTGCGATCTTTGCCGCCTATCTGCAAGGCCTGTCCGGGGCCGTCGCCGGGCATGCGCGTATCGGTTTGCCGGAACTGGCAACAGCGCTCGTCGCCGCCGAACAGTCCGCCCGGCAGGCACTGCAGAACCCGCTCGAAGGCACGGTGCTGACCGTGATGCGCGAGATTGCCTTGGCTGCAGCACCGGAAAAACTCGCGCTGGAAGCGGATTTTTCCCGGCTGATGGGCGGCCTGCTCGCCAGTGCGCGCAGCGCCGTGGCGGGTACACGCAACACGCTGGAGGAAATGCGCAATGCCGGCGTTGAAGATGCCGGTGCACTCGCATTGCTGCTGTTGTTTGAAGGCATGGCCGAGGCGCTGCAGCCCGGACTGGCTCCGCCGGTCGATATCAGTACGGATACCGATCTTGCACGCCACGCCCATGCCGATGGTTTCCACGGCGTGTCGGCCGGCGAGCGCTACTGCACCGAGTGTCTGATCACCGGCACCGGTATTGACCAGGCGGCATTGCGCGCTGATCTGGCGCAAATCGGCAGCAGCGTGGTGGTCATCGGCAATGCAGCGAAGCTGAGGCTGCACGCACACGTCAGCGCACCGGAGCAGGTGTTCCGTATCGCTCGACGGTATGGCCTGGTCAGCGCTGAAAAGGCGGACGACATGCTGCGCCAGGAGCGGTTGCTGCAGGCGCAGAACCGGCGCGTTGCGCTGGTCACCGATTCGGCTGCTGATCTGCCAGCGGCTGTCTGGGATGAACTCGGTATCCAGATGGTGCCCTTGCGGGTCATGTTCGGAACGCAGAGCCATCTGGACAAAATCGGCCTCAGGCCTGCGGAGTTCTTTGCCGAACTCGCCGTGAATCCCGAACACCCCAAGACATCACAGCCCTCGCCCGGTGATTTCCGGCGCGTCTTCGAGTTGCTCTGCTCGCACTTTGAGCAGGTGGTGACGATCAGTCTCACGGCACGGCTCAGTGGCACCTGTCAGGCGGCTGTTGCCGCTGCCAGTCGCAGTGGCAAGCCCGGTCAGGTGACCGTGCTCGATAGTCGCAATGCATCGGTAGGTCTCGGGCTGGTGGTGCAGGCGGCTGCCGAAGTTGCCGCTGCCGGGGCGGAAGCCGCCGAGGTCATCGCCGCCGCCACCTCGGCGATCGAAAATACTCGTACCTATGGAGCAATCCCTGACCTGAGCCATGCGGTGCGTGGCGGGCGAATTCCACAACCCTGGCGCTGGCTGGGCAACTGGCTGCCGGTGACCTTCATCATCGGACTCGATGCGGGCGGCGTGCGCATGCGCGGCATCACGCTCCGCAGCGGCGACCGGGTCGCTGCGTTGCTGAAACCGGCACTGCGTGATGCACAACGAGCTTCCGGCAACGCTTCAGGTCCGTTGCGCGTGCTGATCGGGCATGCGGCCGTACCTGAGCTGGCCGAGCTGCTGCGCAAACAATGCCTGGCGCAGTTTCCGACTGCCGAGTCTGTCGGAGTTACCGAACTCGGCACGGCAGTTGGAGTGCATGGCGGACCCGGTACGCTGGCCCTTGCCGTACAGACTAGGTGCGAATCCGCGTGCCCCGCTCCAGTAGCATGACGCAGACGCCAAACAGCACCGCCAGGCTGACCAGCATCATCGCGAATGCCGTGCCGATATCGATGTCGGAAACGCCGAGCATGCCGTACCTGAAGGCATTCACGATGTAGAGGATCGGGTTGAGCTTCGACAGCTGCTGTGCAAGCTCCGGCAGCAGCGTGATCGAATAAAACACACCGCCCAGGTAGGTCAGCGGCTGGAGCACGAAGGACGGGATGATCGAGATATCGTCGAAGTGCTGCGCGAGAATGCCGTTGATCAGGCCGGCCAGCGAGAAGATCGCGGCACACAGCAGGAATACCGCCACCGTGATCAGCGGATGGGTGAGTGGCAGCGGCGTGAACAGCCTGGCAACGACAGCGACCATCAGGCCTACCAGTACGCCGCGCACGATGCCGCCCACCATGTGACCGAGCACAATGGTTGCTGCCGACATCGGTGCGACCAGCATCTCTTCCAGGTGTCGGTGGATCTTCGCGGAGAAAAAAGACGCCACGACGTTGCCGTATGAGTTGGTGATTACCGCCATCATGATCAGCCCGGGAGCGATGTACTGTTTGTAATCAAAGCCGTCCATCTGCCCGATGCGCGAGCCGATCAGGTTGCCGAAGATCAGAAAATAGAGACCCATGTTTATCGCCGGGGGCAGGACGGTCTGAAGCCAGATGCGTACGACCCGGTGATATTCCTTGCGGGACAGTGTTGCCAGCGCAACCGTCTGCTGCCGGAGACTCATTGCAGCTGGTCCTCCAGCAGCCTGGCTGGCGTCGTATCCCTGCGCTCGGTAAGTGTCAGGAACAGTTCCTCAAGCCGGTTGGCCTTGTTGCGCAGGCTGGTGACCTGCAAGCCGGCGGCTGACAGGGCGGCGAACAGTTCGTTGATGTTGCGTGAACGGGGCACGGCAACCTCGATTTCGTGAGCCGAGATCAGTTGCACCTCGAAATCCGGCAGCGCAGGGAGCACCGCTATGGCATCGCGCAGTGTCAGCAGAAACACTTCCTGCTGGAGTCGCGTGAGTACGGCGGCCATGCGGTCGTCGAGGATCACGCGCCCGTGGTCGATGATGGCTACATGTCGGCACAGGTTTTCTGCCTCTTCGAGGTAGTGCGTGGTCAGAATGATGGTGGTTCCCGCTGCGTTGATTTCGCGCAGAAAGTTCCACATCGAACGGCGGATCTCTATATCCACGCCAGCGGTCGGCTCGTCGAGGATCAGCAGCTCCGGTTCGTGCATCAGCGCCCGGGCGATCATCAGGCGTCGCTTCATGCCACCGGAAAGCTCGCGCGCCGAGTCGTGGCGCTTGTCCCAGAGCTGAAGCTGTCTGAGACAGATCTCCGCGCGTCGGCGGGCACGGGCGGGCGGCACGCCGTAGAAGCCGGCCTGGTTGACCACGATATTGCTGACCTTGTCCCACAGATTGAGATTGATCTCCTGTGGCACCACGCCGATCGCGGATTTGACCGCATTCAGTTCGCGGTCGAGGCTGTGGCCAAACACACTGACTTCACCGCTGGTCTTTCTCACCAGTGAGGTGACGATACCGATCAGGCTGGTCTTGCCTGCACCGTTGGGTCCCAGCAGTGCGCAGAATTCACCACGCGGAACATCCAGGTCAACGCCGGCCAGTGCCTGGACGCCGTTGGCGTAGACCTTGACGAGTTGACGGACAGACAGGGCATGCATGGCGCGGCATTGTGCCTGCTCCTCAGTGCCTTGTGGGCGAGCGGCGCGATGTTTCGCGCGCCGTGCCGGACAGTTGTACACGCTGAACCAGAGTGAGCTGGATGACTGACAGATGCGTTGCGGCCAACAGCTGCGCGTCACCACTCAAGGCAGCACGCAGCAGATCTGGCCATAGCCGCGGGTGGCGGCAGAAGCGTGCTTCGAGGCACTCGGTAGCCGTGATGGCAGCCTTTTGCAGGTCGCCGAAATCGGCTTCGGACAGCCTGTCGAGGTCGTGCCGGCCAGGGCCGACGCAAAGTGCTGCCAGCAAATGGTCCTCGCGGGTGGCGCGCCAGAGCCAGGCCAACAGCGAGGCGGCAAACAAGCGGGCAGGTTCTGCCAGCGTGGTGGGAAGCGGAGCATGGCGGTGGCCCACAGGCTCGGCAACCCCGCGCGGTATACCGCCTGGTGGCAGCGTTCTGAAACTCGCCAGCAGGCAGGGTGTGCAGGCGATGCTGTCGAGTTGTGCAGGGCTCAGTGCGGCCAGGCGCTGGCGTACCGGGGCGTCCAGGCCGAAGGCATACGGCTCGTCTGCCCCATCCCTGAGCAACTCAAGAAAACCCAGATTCAAACCATGGAGCTCAGCGCCAAGCCGCGTTTCAGGCCATTTCCCGGTCATTTGCTGCGTTCCAATGTCGGAGGGCACGGCTACTATAGATGCTGCAAATGCGTCAAATAAATAGGCAGATTGAGCAGTTTCGGTCCAAGGGGGCCAAATTCAGCAAAAAAGGAGCCATATATGCGCGCCACCGACGATCGTTATACCGCCGAACGCGACCGCTTCGATCTCGCCATTCGCATGATTCGCCACGAGGCCCGCACAGGCACGATTCGCCTGTGTACCGGTTTTACTGAAGACCGGATCCGGAAGATCTATTCCAGCTATTTCCCGGGTCAGGGGAATACGGTGCGCCGCCGCCGCGGCAAGACACCCAGCCAGATCGCGCCATTTGTGACCACCGCATACCGTCAGGGGGAGGCGAGCCTGATCGCCTGCCTGCTGCTCCATAACCGTGTGGCTGAAATCGATACCTCGGGCGGGGCTCTGCGTGCGGTCAACGTGGCACCCAACGTCATGGGTTGTCGTTTCTGTGATGCCTATGAGTCCTATCTCCACCTGCATCACCAGCCGCAGCTCTCCTTCGAGTGGGCGTGGAATCTGCTGCGTTCGCTGGTCCGTACGCACGAACTGCAGCTTGCATGGTGTGCCCTGTGTGACGGGCCTTATGTGCGTGACGCCTATGCGCTCGACTACGAGCGCTGCCCGTTTTGCGAAGTAAAAGATCACGCGTAACCTGCCCGTATGAAAATTACCAGGCTGAGTTTCAGTGGTGCCGGCATCGAGCGCCTGGCTGAGCTGCGCCAGTTTCCGGATGTACTGGCTGCGGTGTTTGCTGAAACTGAAACCCGCTTCCTGCCGGTATGGCAGTCGCGCTGCCTGGTGCGTGATGGCTTTGCGGTGGATTGCCGCCGCGAAGAACTGGAGCTGCTGGCCAGTGGACACGAGAGCATGGTGTTTCTGGGCCGGCGTGCCGGTCGCGCATTGTTTGCGGTGGAATTGCGTGGCGAGATTCCGCCCGGCGGCCTGCCCGGTTCCGCATTCCTCGGCTTGCGCGAGCTTGCCAGCCAGGTCAATGAGGCCGACGCTGCCTTGTTGGCCTACGCCCGGGCGATGATCGTCTGGCAGGAGCGTCACCGCTATTGCGGTGTTTGCGGTGCGCCAAACCGGCCTGTCGACGGCGGTTTTGTCATGGCCTGCAGCGATGCAGCCTGTGCGCAGCGCTGTTTCCCGCGCATTGATCCAGCGGTCATCGTGCTGGTGCAGCGAGGTGAGCATTGCCTGCTCGGGCGTCAGACGAGCTGGCCGGCCAGCCGCTTCTCGACCATCGCCGGCTTTGTCGAGCCGGGCGAGACACTGGAAGAAGCAGTAGTCCGCGAGGTCCGTGAAGAAACCAATGTGGCGGTGACTGATGTGAGCTATCTCGCCTCACAGCCCTGGCCGTTTCCTTCCGCGCTCATGCTCGGTTTTCATGCCACCGCACTCAGCAGTGATATCCAGTTCAACGATGGCGAGCTCGTCGAAGCGCGATGGCTGTCGCGGGCCGATATCATCGCCGGTGCAGTACAGCTGCCGCCGCCCATCTCGATTGCCTTCCGGCTGATTGAAAGCTGGTTCGAGCAGGTGCCTGGGCCGCGTCTCTCCAGTCTTGCGCTGGACTGGTCGGCCAGCCGGTCGACGCAAAGCTGATCAGATCGCGATACGGCCAGGCGTTGCCGGGACGGTGGTCGTCGATACGGATGTCGACGGTGTCGTGGTGGTGGCCATCGACAGGCCCCGTTCAAACGCCCGTGAGGCCGACTGCGTTTCACCGACCTGTGCCATCAACTGGCCGAGTGCGCGGTAGGTTTCCGGTACCGCACGAAGGGCCAGACTGGCTTCGAAATAGCTGCGCGCCTTGCCCCACAGCTGGTGCCGCACACAGGTGCGCCCGGCGGCCAGCAGCAAAACGGGATCTTCGGGATGCTCCTTGAGCCAGGTCTCGATGCGCTTGAGGTGCGCGGCGGGATCCGCTACTGCGAGTTCGCCGTACAGGCTGACCAGCGCTGCGCTCCAGTCGTCTTTCAGCGTGCGCCGTATCTCCTGTTCGGCGTCATCGATGGCACCACAGGTGATCAGCGCCTGCGCGCGCGCCAGGCTCAGCCGGGGTTCGCGGCGCAGATGACGTGGAATGTCATCCCAGAGGCGTTCCAGAGCGCTGCGATCGGTTTGCGTTGCCGCCATGATGTTGCTGTAGGCGGCCACGCTCCACTCGTCGAGCATGTCTGCAGCCACATTGCCGTGTCGTCGGATCTGCGGTAACAGCTCGACTAAAGGCTGCCACTCACTGCGACGCTGATGCAGTTCCCCCAGCAGTTTCAGCGCTTGTGCATGGCCTGGCTGCCGTTCCCGGACACGGTTCAGGCTGATCAGCGCCTCGGCGTACTGGCCGTCTTCCAGTTGCAGTTCAGCCTGGGTCAGCAGCACCGCATCGGTAGCCGCAGGCTCCTGTTCACAGGCCATATTGAGCCACGCGTCACGCCGCTGCCGGTCGCCCTGCATCTGTGCTGCACGGGCGGCGGCCAGGTAGTTGAGCAGCGGGGTTTCAGAGTGGCGGGCGCCGCGGGTGAGCAGGCGCTCACCCTGCGCCAAACGACCTTCGGCAAGCGCGATATAGCCCTGCGTGGCTTTCTTCCCGGCCCGCCGTTTCCGGCCGCGTGTCCAGGCTTCACCCAGCAGGCGTGGTGCACGCCAGATATAGATCAGGGTACGCACTGCAAGGTAGGCGAAGATCAGCAGCAGTATGAGTACCGGTACCGAGGTCTCGATGATATAGCCGCGAAAATTGATCAGCGCATAGCCGTTGTCGGGCAGCACCAGATGTGCGGCAAGTGCGCCGAGCACCAGTGCGACGATGATCGTGAAGCCGGTTTTCATTCGCGGGTACCGGTGCCCGTCAGCTTCAGAAGCAGGGTCAGCGAACCGGAAATATCCGGTAACTCCTCAGGCAACCGGGCCGCAGACAATTCCTGCAGCGACTCCAGCGCTGACCGCACATCTTCTGACATCGGGTCAAACTGCTCGGTAACGCGCTCGGTGGCGGCACCGATGGAGCGGCGAAACATTCCGGCATCGCCGCGCATGATGGCCAGCCGGGCCAACTGCAGCTCCAGGTCCAGACTGCGGATCAGAACGGTTTTCTGTGCATCTGACAGCAACGGTGAAATCGGGTCATCGGCACGGCGAATGCTCACCAGGCTGGCCAGCGCGGAACGCACGGTCGCCATGGCCCGCGCAAAGCCGGTGAGGTCCTCTGCCGGCTGTTCGGGCGTTTCGCGGAAGGTATTCGGCATGGCGTTCTTGAGCGGCAGGTCCTCCAGGCTGTCGGCCAGGCTGCCAAGCGTCAGGACGATGCCCTCGGTGTCCGGCCGTGGAATTGCTTTCAGTTCGTTGATTTCGCTGGCCAGCAGCTTGCGCACCGGTGTCAGGCGTGGATCGCTGAGTTCGCGCAGCGTGTCGTCAGCCAGCCCCAGCGAGGTCTGGGCGACATTGATCTCGCCTGCCAGTCCCAGCTGTGCATTGGCGATACGCATGTAGTGTTCTGCTTCAGCCAGCAGCCAGGCTGCGCGTACCTTGTCGCCGGCGCCGACGAAGCGATTGACGGTTTCCTCGATGGTGTCGATCCGGACGGGGAGCGTACCGAGCGCCTCGGTTTCCTGGCTGATCCGGTCGGCGAGCCGGTCTATGTCTTCGTCCAGCCGACGTCGTCCGGCGCCGATCTCATCGATCCGTGCGGTGATCGCCGCGAACTCCGAGCTCCGGATACTTGCCTCTTTCTGCAGTTCAGCGACCTGCAGCCCGATGCCCGAGCGCTGCTCGATCCAGACATAGCCGGCCGCCATCACAGCGATGCCGAGCGCGATCAGGGCTATGCTGAGCGCCCGATTGTTCTTGCTGGTCGATGGAGCAGGCGTTGCGGCAGGGTCCGTTTGTACTGCGACTTCAGCGGTATCCGGGGCCGGCGTATATTGGTTCATCTTCGGGAGTGTCCGGTGGCAGGTCCAGCGGTAGCCCATTCTGCCAGTGATCGTCGGGTGCATCCATGCCGCCAGAACCTGTTCAGCCCTCTCCAGCCGGTCAGCGGCTGCTTGCCGAGCTGCCTATTCCGGCTCTTCTGGACCTGATCCTCGATACGCATCACGTATTTGCCCGGGATGCGCTCTCCCGCATGGTGGAGTACGCCGCAGCCATTCCCCTGGCCGATCTGCAACGCGATGAGCGGCTGCCGAAGGTCCAGGAGGCGGTCAGCGGTCTGAGTGATGAAATGCTCACGCACATGCACCGCGAGGAAAGCATGCTGTTTCCGGTGCTCCGGCATCTTGCCGCCTCGACTGATCTCAGCGCGGTCGATATCGAAATCATCCTGCCGCCGATCGAGTGCATGCAGCGTGAGCATGGCTTCATCGATGAGATGCTGGACTACCTGCGCCAGCTCACCGATGGCTTTCAGCCGCCAGCCTGGGCGACCCCGGAGCACCGTGGCATGCTCGATGAACTTGCCGCATTTTTTACCGACACCACCGAGCACGTACGCAAGGAGAACGAGATCCTGTTCCCGAGGGCGCTCGGGCTGGCGCCGTCCGGATAGTGCCGCGCTCGCCTGCTGTGCCAGAATGATGTGCAGCCCTGAAGCACGCAATGCCAACCAAGTGCACAATTGTCTGCAGCATCCCCAACTGATGGAAAAATGAAATGAGTGACAAATCGCTTTATGAACGACTCGGTGGCTACGATGCGGTTCGCGCCGTGGTCAATAATCTGTTGCCGCGTTTACAGGCCGATGCAACGCTCGCGCGCTTCTGGCAGAACCGCAGCGTTGACGGCATCGAGCGTGAAAAGCAGTTGTTGGTGGACTTCCTGTGTGCGCAGGCCGGTGGGCCGATGTATTACACCGGACGCGACATGGTGTTGTCGCATCGTGGAATGAAGATCAGCGAGCGCGACTGGACAGCCTTTATCGCTCACCTCAATGCAACGCTGGATGTCTTCAATCTGCCGCCGGCCGAACGTACCGATGTCGTGAACTTCATCCAGAGCACGCGCGCCGAAATCGTCGAGTAGGC
The DNA here is from genome assembly GCA_963698405.1 of uncultured Gammaproteobacteria bacterium. Lineage (GTDB taxonomy): Bacteria > Pseudomonadota > Gammaproteobacteria > Steroidobacterales > SHZI01. The sequence goes on along the minus strand of CAVOQT010000002.1, from coordinate 239,266 downwards.
ACGCCGGTTTATAATCGCGGCAGTTTTTTCGCAGCCGAACGTACGGTCTCGATGAATTCCACCGCGGTTGGTCCTGGTTTGCTGTCGGCGCGCATCACCAGCAGGCAGGACCAGGTGCGTGGTTTGGGTCGCTTGACCGACAGTTCTACCAACTTGCCGCTCGCGAGTTCATCGCACACCAGCCGTGCAGGAATGAACGAGACGTAGTCATCACTGAGTAGTTGTTGTATGCACAACTCTACGGAGTTGCACTCCATGCTGTGCCGCGGTGGGATCAATTCCGCGGCCAGGTAGAGGTCGCGCAGCTCGTTCCACAGGCGACAGAAGGGGCCGACGATGGCCCACTCGGCATCCAGCAGCCGCTTCAATTCCAGGCGACCCTTGCTGGCCCACGGATGTGCTTTCCGGGCGACAAAGATATTGCGATCGGTGTAGAGCGCCTCGGCACTGAACCGGGAGTCGAGCGCTTCTTCTGGCTCGTCACAGAGCGCAATGTCATAAAGGCCGCTGCCGAGCTGTTCAAGCACCACGTGCGTCACCTGACGCATGACCTGTATCCGGACGTTTTGCCGCCGTTTGCGAAATGCATGGATCGCTGCGGGCAGCAGGCTGCGCGTAGCGGTCGGTGTGGCGCCGAGCCGTACCATTTCCCGGCCGGTGCCCATGAGGTTTTCCAGCTCGTCACGAAATACCCTGATTTCGGCGAGTGCCTTCTGTGCCCTGGGCAGCAGCAACAAGCCAAAGGCGCTCGGCCCGACACTATTCCGGGTGCCTCTCTTGCGTTCGAGCAGGCGCCCACCGCATTCTTTTTCCAGCTGCTGAATGCTGCGGCTGATCGCCTGCTGTGTGATGTTGACGTGGGCTGCCGCTTTCTGAAAACTGCCGGCCTCGACGACTGCCAGAAAGTGTTGTAGTTGTCTGAATTCCATCGCTCTCCTGACCTCTCTGCGCTGCTTTGACCAACAATGAAAACTTGTTGAGCCAGAATAACAATTGCTGGTTCTGTGTGCGCCGTATTTATACTCTCGACGCCAAGGGGTTGGTCGCACTGCCTGCGGCAGTGCTTGACGCTTTTTTGTCACGGGGGGTCAAAATGTCTACAAAATTCCGCATGCACCTGATGCGTAGCAGCGTTCTCGGTCTGTCTGTTTTCATGGTTGCGCCGATGGCGTCGGCCCTTGAGGAAATCGTCGTCACGACGCGGAAACGCGCAGAGAACCTGCAAACGGTGCCGGTCGCGGTATCGGTATTGACGGCTGATCAAATTGAAAGGCTGAACATCACCGATATCTCCGAGGTCAGCAAGATCAGCTCCAGCGTGATCTTCGACCAGGGTTTTTCGTCCCAGGACACGCGCATCACCATTCGCGGACTTGCGCCCACCCGTGGCCGCCAGAACGTGGCCGTGCTGGTGGATGGCATCGATATTTCGAGTCAGGCGATCCAGACCAATGGCGGCGGCCTGCTGCTTAACCCCCACCTCTTCGACCTCGAGCGGATCGAGGTGGTCAAGGGGCCGCAGAATGCCCTGTACGGGCGTACGGCCTTTGCGGGCGCGGTCAACTACATCACGCGCAAGCCGACCAGCGAGTTTCAGGCGCGGGTTGGCACCGATATCGGTGATAACGGCCAGCTCGAAGTGCGCGGCAGCCTGAGCGGCCCACTGCTCGGCGATACCCTGCTCGGCAGCATCAACGCAGCGAGCTGGGAGCACGACGGCTTTTACAAGAACTCGGTAACTGGCCAGGATATCGGCGGTACCGATGGTGAGGGCGTGGCGGGCACCCTGGTGTGGAATATCCGCGACGGGGTCTCGGCAACCTTCCATACCGAATACACCGATGACACCATCGAGCAGGCACCGTATTCGGCGATTGCGCCGACCGTGCTGAAGGATATTCCGCTGAGCGCGCGCACCGATCCGGACGATGCAGGCCCCAGGCTGCCGGTCCTCAGCCCGAGTGTTACCGAGATCCTGACGGTACCCAGCCTGCCGGATGGCGACGATCTGGCGGTGACACTGTCGGAAGATCCGCGCACCGGCGCTGATTATCCGGGTACGGATCGGGATATCTGGCGTAATACCCTGGATGTCGGTGTGGATTTCGACGGCATGAAGTTCACCTCGCTCACGCACTATGCGACCAGCGATGTTTTCAGTTTCGAGGATGGTCGTCGCGAAGGCAGTGTTGCCGCTGCGGGCAAGACTACCGGTGCCGAGTTCTGGCTGCGGGATGAAACCGATCTGTTCAGTCAGGAGCTGCGCCTGCAGTCCACCACGGACGGTGCTGTTGCCTGGACAGTCGGCGCCCTGTACTGGACCGAAAGCAAGGACGTGCAAGATGGCACCGTCAACTGTATTTCGAATGGAGCGCCGCCGTTTGTACCCGGCCAGAGTTGTGCACCGTTAATTGCGGCGGTCAGCTCGGATGCGCTGCGCTATATCGATCCGTGGACCCAGGATACTGACCACTGGTCTGTATATGGTCTGGTCGAGTGGGAGTTCATCGACCGCTGGAAGCTGATCCTTGAAGGTCGTTATTCGGATGAAGAGATCAAGGTCACTGGTCCCGATCGCGCCGCTCAGGGCGGTGATGATCCGCAGCCTGCGCGGCCCCGTGCAGTTGACGCAACCGGTGTGTTTTTTCCGACTTCCCTGTCAGCTGCATATGGCAGCATCTCTGACAAGGTGACTGACAGCTTCTTCTCGCCCAAGGCCACCTTGCAGTGGCAGGCGACCGATGATGCGATGTATTACATGTCGTTGGCCAAGGCGACCAAGCCCAAAGGCATCAGCATCGTCGGCGCACTGACCGGCTTTGATCCGGCATCAAGCAGCTTTGACGATGAAACCCTCTATGTCTATGAGATCGGCGCCAAGACTGACTGGCTGGACAATCGCCTGCTGGTGAACGGCTCGCTGTTCTGGCAGGACTTCAAGGACAAGCTGGTCTCGTCCCAGAAGCAGGATCCTGATACCGGACTGTTGTTTTCCGCGCCCGTCAATGCCTCAAAGGCAACGGTCTATGGTCTGGAGCTGGATGTGGCTTTCCAGGCCACGGATGCTCTGCAGCTCAATGCTTCGTATACGTGGCTCGATACGGAATATGATGATTACACGCAGCTGAGCAAAGGCCCTGCTCCCATTGCTGATGCGGGTAATTGCACGTACGTCAATGATCCGGCCCCTGGTTCGACTGGTGGTTTGTGTCGGATTGACTTGTCCGGCAACGAATTGGAGTACGCACCCAGGAATGCTTTGGTAGGTGGTTTTTCCTACCGGAAGCCGCTGGTGGGTGAGACCAGTTGGCTGTTTGAAGGCGACCTGGTCTACCAGGACGACCGTTATCAGGATTCGGTGAATACCGCCGAGTTCGAGTCATATACGATCGCGGACTTCCGTCTGGGGCTGGTAAACGAACAGTGGGACATCATCGCCTACGTGGACAACGCCTTTGAAGATGACACGATCAAGTCGTCGTTCCGCAATACCTATAATCAGGGGATAAGCGCGGCCTTCGCTCCGTTCACCCTCGTCCTGCCCTACAACCAGACGCCGATCAAGCCAGATCAGCGCCAGATCGGCCTGCGTGTGAACTACCGCTTCGGCGGCTGACAATCGACGATCGCAAGGGCTTATGAGCATGACTGTTTCGCGTACCCGCCGAAGGGTTCTGAAGGAAATCGCAGCCACTGCCGGTGTCATTGCCGCCGGCAGTGGCCTCAGCACCACAGCGCTGGCAGCCAGCCGGCGTGACGCTGATGTGATCATTGTCGGCGCGGGTCTTGCCGGACTGAACACTGCGCTGATGTTGCAGGACGCCGGTATGAGCGTGCTACTGCTTGAGGGCAGCAACCGTGTCGGCGGACGCGTGATGACGCTCGACAAGGTGCCGGGCCGGCCCGAAGCTGGTGGCACCGAGTTCGGCGCCGGTTATGCGCGTTGCCTGTCGATGATCGACCGGCTTGGTGGCTTTCCGATGCAGAAGTGGCTCGATACTGTCGAGCTGCCTTTCGCGCTGAACTTCGATGGCACGCTCATGCCGATGTCGGCATGGCCAGACTCGCCGCTCAACAAACTGGTTGGCAAGGAACGTGCGGCCGGCGGGCCGCTGATGGGACCCTTCGCGCTGACCATGATGTATGCGCCGCGCCCCTCGCCGCTCGATGGTCTCGACAGCTGGTTACTGCCGGAGGCGGCCGCTCTGGATATCAGCTATGGCGACTATCTGAAAAGCCAGGGCGCCAGCGATGCCGCCATGCGTTTCATCAACAATGATCTGCCGACCGCTGATGCCAGCACATACTCTGCCCTGTGGCACCATCGGCTGTTCCGCTTCCAGGAGTTCATGGGCGGGATCGACGGGCTCAACCGTATCGCAACCGGTGCGAGCCGCTTTCCGGAAGGCATCGCGAAGCTGCTCAAGCGGGAAATCGCCTTTAATTCACATGTCACGGCGATCCGGGCCAACAAGGATGGCGTCGAGGTCAAAACACGCAGCGGAAAAAGCTACCGCGCTGGCCGTGTCGTTGTCGCCGTACCGCTGCCGCTGTTGCGGGAGATTGCCATCGAGCCGGCGCTGCCGGCCCTGCAGGCGGCGGCTGTTCGCGAGCTTCCCTACGACAACATGGTCAACGTGTTCTTTGGGGTGAAGGAACGCTACTGGGAAGCAGACGGGCTTCCCGGCTCGATGTGGACCAACCAGCCGATGGGTCGCTTGTATCACTTCAAGTCGGACCAGGGCGAATATCTCTGGATGAATGTCCGCAATCCGCTGTCGCCCTGGATAAAGATGAAAGATGCCGACGTCATGCAGGACGCCACCCGGACCATCAACCGCGCCAGACCGAGTACTGTCGGGCGCATCGAAGCCATCGCAGTGGTGAACTGGTCGACCTATCCATGGACGCGTGGCCACAACGTGTACCGGACCCCCGGGCAGATCAGCCGCTTCGGCAATGTTGTTGCAGATGCACATGGCCGTATCCACTTCGCCGGCGATCATACGGCAGCAACCATGATGGGCATGGAAGGCGCCATGGAGTCGGGTGAGCGCGCGGCGGTGGAGATTCTGCAGCTCGCCTGAATCTCTGGCTGGCCTAGAATGGTCTTCTGTTCCCCAGCTGAAAGAAGACTCATGCAAACGATTGTCATCACCGGCAGCACGCGCGGCATCGGCAAGGGCCTCGCCCGTGAATTCCTGAAACTGGGCCACCGGGTTGTAGTGACGGGCCGCAGTCAGGCCGCCGTCGATGCCGCGACCACGGAACTGGGAAGCCCCGGTGAGGTTCTGGGTTGTGTCTGCGACGTGCGCGACATGGCCTCGCTCGAAACCGTCTGGGCACGCGGCAGTTGCCCGCTTTTCCCGCGTCGATATCTGGATCAACAATGCCGCAGTCGCGACGGATCGCGCGCTGCTGGCGGATCTGCCCGCAGAACAGATCGTCGCCACCGTCGAAACCAATCTGCTTGGCACGATTTACGGCACCAAGGTAGCACTGGCCGGGATGCTGCGTCAGGGCGGCGGCAAGATCTACAGCTTCGAAGGCTTTGGCAGCAACGGCATGATGTCGCCGGGCCTCACCACCTACGGCAGCAGCAAGTACGCGCTGCGTTATCTGACGCGGTCCCTGGCAAAAGAGTACAAGGACTCGCCGGTGCTGATCGGCGCGCTCAGTCCCGGCATGGTGCCGACCGATCTTCTGCTCTATTCGTCGAAGAGCAAGGATGCAGCCGAGTGGGAGAAGGCCAAACGCGTCATGAACATCCTCGGCGATACGGTGGAAACCGTAACGCCGTGGCTTGCCGCGCAGGCGCTGGCCAACCAGAAACAGGGCGCCTGCATCGAGTGGCTGACGCCCGGCAAGGCTGCGCTCCGCTTTGCGACCGCCGCATTCCGCAGGCGTGACATCATCTCGCCGTTGGAAGCCCGAACAGACCAGAAAGTCCGCTAACCGCCCTTGTTTGCCGCCGGCTATGGAGTACGCATGGATATCGATGTAATCCTCGAAGCAGATCTCACCCCCGCACAGGTCGCAGAACTCGCGCAGCTTGCCGAGAGCTACGGCATCCGCGGCATCTGGACGCAGAACTACGCCAACGCGCGCGATGCCTTCATGTGCCTGATGCCGGCCGCCATGGTCACGAAGAAGATCATGCTGGGCGCCGTGGTCATCAGCCCCTACGAAATGCATCCGCTGAAGATCGCCAATGCAGTTGCAACGCTGAACGAGTTCTCCAATGGCCGCGGCATGGTGGTGATCGGCGGCGGCGGCGAATGGCCCGGCGTACTCAGCAAGCCCTATGGCAAGCGGGTGAAGGGCGTTGGCGAGGCCGTGGCGATGGTGAAACGCGCGGTGAGTGGCCAAGCGGTAGTCTGGGACGGCGAGGTCTACAAGTCCCGCTATTTTCGCTCGACCTGGGTCAAGGGCACGCCGCCGATCATTTACGCAGGCGCCACCGGCCCGAAGATGCTCGATATGGCCACGCAGTTTGCTGACGGCACCATGTTCAGCGACATGATCGTGCCGATGCTGCCGAAGTGCATGGCTGATGTGCGCGAAGGCCTCGCCCGTCATGGCCGCAGCGCAGCTGATTTCCGCGTCAACAATTTCTGCGCTTTCCACATCAAGGAAGACCGCGAGGCCTCATTCCGCGAGGCACGCCGGGAACTCATGATCCGCGGCTGGCTGGAGGAGGCCTGGTACAAGCCCTTCCTGACACCTGAGGAGGCGAAGGTCGTGCATGAGAAGAAGGACGCATTTCTCACCGCATTCCGCACCAAGGTGCGGCGAGATCAAGGGCGTCCCGCCCGGAGATCGTTGCCAAGCTGGTCGAGGGGCTGAGCCTGGCCGGCGACCTCAGCGATCTGGACCGCCATGTCGAACGCATCAAGACCTTCGCAGCCGGTGGCATGACCGAGAATGCACTGCGTATCCACGACGACCCGGAGCAGTCGCTGCACATCATCGGCAAGCAACTACTGCCACGGCTGCGACGCTAATAAACCATTTAAAACAACAGTATGGTTTTTCTACTGTAAAATCAGTGTCTAGTTAATGCAGGGTTTTCTCATGCAGCTGAAATGTCCTCTCGGTCTTGCGCTGATCTTCGTCAGCCTGCTGACGGCTTGCGCCACGTCCGTGCCGCCCGAGCGCCATTCACAGACTGCACCCGATGCAAACTTTGCGGTCTATCAGACCTTTGGCTGGCAGCCACCGCCGCCCGGTGCGATTGATGAGCCGATGCGCTTGCTGGATAGCAATATCCGTACCGCGATCCGTGCGGAAATGACCCGGCGCGGCTATACCGAGACAGAGGATCAGCCCCAGTTGCGGGTTGCTTACGAATCAGCCGCCGATGAACGGATCAAATCCAGTCCCTTCCAGATTGGCATCGGCCTCGGCAGCTTTGGCAGCAATATGGGCGGTTCCGTCAATGTCGGTAGTCCAAGCGTGCAGAACTATCGTGAGGGGCGGCTGGTCATCCACGTATTGGATGCTGCGGCAAATCGCGAGTTGTGGTTTGGCTCAATAGCCGGAAGCATGGGCAAGGGCAGCCTTGACGCTGATATGGTTGCCCGTGCTGTCACGCTTGCGATGCAGGATTTTCCTGCCAGGCCTGCAGCGCCCTGATTTCCTGTTTCCCGGGATTGAACATATACGCGATGAGGTACATGCGATGAATAAACGAAAATCTTTGTTGATCGGTATTGCGGCAGCCGTCGCCGTACCGTTTGCATTCGGCACGGCACTACAGGCAGCGGAGCCCGCGAAGGCACAGAAGGCCGCCGAAGGTATCAATGTCGGTGGTGGCGAGCAGGGTATCGACGGGGTGATCGTCCCGGGGCCGCCGATTACCGCCAATGACTTCATGAGCAAGAAGCATCGCGACTTCCCGAAGGGCATGACATGTGCTGAATGCCACGATGTGACCTTCAGTACCGTCGATACCGTCGCTTCCGCTACCCGTCAGATGGCGCGCAGCTCGATGCAGCTGTCACAGGAAGAGATCTGGGCGAAGGTCGTCGAGTTCCTGCCGGGCCGCGAGCGTTTTGCGCTGACCACCGCCCTCGACAACAAGCCACTCGCGACGACCGTCGACATGGTGCTCGACAAGGACGAGAAGGTGCTCTACGTCGTTTCTGAGGTCGGCACCGAGAAGTTGCTGCAGATCCGCAAGAACCCATACATCAGTGCGGTGCATTTTGCCGGCTGGACCCTCGCTGAGGGCGGTCCCAAGCTGTGGCGTAGCACGCAGATCAATGGCACGGCGGAAGTTATTCCCTCATCTGATCCGCGCTTCAGTATCGCTGTCGACAAGTACAACCTGGTGCGCGTGACGAAAGAGCGATCCCTGCGACGCTTCGACCTGATTCGCATCCAGCCGGAGCAGATCTACTACTTCGATACGACGCTCGGCGAAGGTTATGCGGTCTACCAGCTGTGGAAGCGTGGGCGGACGGGCGTCATCGCCGACTGATGTCTGCCTGAGAAGTGTGAGCCCAACAGCGGCGCTATCGTGACGAAGACAGCCGGAGTTCTGTCATGCGTACAAGATTTCTGACCGTCTTGCCGCTACTGGGCATGGTCCTGGTGCTCGGCTCACTGACGCCATTGCGTGCGGCGGAGCCGGCCACCAAGGGTCGTACGACCGACCTGATAGACCGGACATCCCTGCCCCTGTACGGCAAGACTGTGCTTTACACGGCTCCACGCAATTATGCGGGCCGCCTGGGTCAACTGCTGATCGAGCGTGGCGCGCGCCCGGTCTGGATGCCGACGATCTACATCGAGCCGGTGCCTGACTACAAGGTATTCGACGAGGTGCTGCGCGAGCGCGACAAATACGACTGGATCGCATTCACCAGCCGCAACGGGATCGACGCCTACCTGAATCGTCTCGATGCACTGGGCCTGGCGCCAGATGATGTCCGACAGTTGCAGTCCGCAGCTATCGGTAACGATGCCCGGTTGCTCGAGCAGGCCGGGATCAAGCCGGCGCTGGTGCCTCCTGCCCCCAGTCCTGTCGGCATCGTCAACGAACTCAAACGCCGCGGTATCACCAGCGGGACGGTGCTGGTTCCGGCGCCAGACGTCATCGGCATGGAAGAACCGGCGGTAGTGCCAGACTTTATCCGTGATCTTGAGGCTATTGGCCTGAAGACCAAGCGGATACCAGCCTACGTCACGGCTCGTGAAACGCAGGGCCTCGAACGTGGTACGCGGATGTTGCTGAACGGCGAGATCGACATGATCGCTTTTACCAGTCGCGGCGAAATCGACAGCCTCCTGGCGCATCTCGGGGGAGACAGTGCTGTGCTCAACCAGAAGACCGTACTGGCGTGCTTCGGCCCGATCACCAGCGAGGGTGCCCGGCTGCGCAAGCTTCGTGTTGATGTGGTTGCCAAGGATTATTCACGCTTTGAAGGTTTTGTGGCCGCTATGGAAGACTGGTACCGCAAGCGACCTTGAGCCGAGATTCGCAACACTGATTGGTTCTGCTACAGGAGCCAGGTTGACTGTGCGGGGGGGGGGTAGCCTCCTGACTGACAGTTGATTAGCAGCACGTCCACTAGTCGGTCAGTAGTGCGTCCATGAATGTATTACTTTAGATGCATTGCTTTGAGACATGTTGTCAACAAGGTATTTCAGAGAGGGGAGTCACGATGATGTATCCGCAAAATCGTTCCGGAAATAGTATTCCCGCCACGCTGGGTGCGCTGGCCATATTGCTGAGCGCGTCCACCCCGGCACAGGCTGTCGAAGAGATCATCGTGACTGCCAAGCAGCGTGAGCAGAACCTGCAGGAAGTCCCGCTGTCCATCGCCGTGCTCAGCGAGACTGAACTCGAGCGCGCACGGATCACTGAATTGCGCTCGCTGGCGGAATACACGCCCGGCCTGGTTTTCACTGCCGGCCTCGGCCGTGAATCACCGAGTACGCTTGCCATTCGCAGTGTCGCGCCCAACACGGGTGACATGCGTCTGCAGGGTGTCAGCATGTTTCTTGACGGCGTCTATCTCGGTGGCGCGGTGCAGAGCCTCGACCTGACCCAGCTCGAACGCGTTGAGGTACTGCGTGGTCCCCAGTCCAGCACCTTCGGGCGGCAGACTTACGCCGGCGCCATGAATTACGTGACCAAGTCGCCGCGCACCGATGAAGTCACAGGCGTGGTCAAATCCAGCTATTCAAGCAATCGCGGTTCGGAAGAGAACAACTGGCAACTCAGCGGCAACGTGCGGCTGCCGGTTATTGCCGATACCATGTGGATGGAGCTGGGTGGCACCAAGAAAGTACTCGGCGAGATGAGCACCAATGTCTCCCGGGTAAACCGAAATACGGTCACCGAGTACGAACGCGAGATCAAGGTGGGCCGGGAAACTACCGAGGCTTTCAGCGGCGCGCTGCTGATCGAGCCGATGGAAAACCTCTCCATTACCTTGCGCGCCATAACCAGCCAGGACCGGGACGGTCCTCCGCTGGTAGCTGCTACTCATCCGCAGGAGTGGGCCGCTTATGGTGTGCCTGTGAGCACGCGTGGCGATGGCGTGTTGTGGCCTACCGGCGATATCTTTGCACCATCGTATGATTCCGTGAGCTGTGACTCTGCAGCCGGCCGTCCATCGGACTGTGGTGTAGACCGCAATCGCCAGTTCTACTCCACCAATATCACCTACAACCTCGACGGCTATGAGATCAGTTATCTCACCGGCTGGGTGAGTGATGACCGCTGGGGCAACACCGACCTGTACCTGCGCGGCGCCAGCCCGGATCCGTTCTTTGGAGATACATATAGCCGCCCGTCCGGTAGCGCGTTCGTGGACACCAAGTCTGCGGCTTTCTTCAGTGCGCAGACCCAGCGGTACACGAATCAGAGCCACGAGTTGCGCCTGCTCTCTCCGGTTGGCGAAAAGCTGAGCTGGCGGACGGGCCTGTATTACTACTCCGAAAGCGAGACCCTCGGTGTGGCGTCACAGGTATCTGCGACCAACCCTGAAGGAAAATTCCGGGGACGCCAGGAAGTGGACAACTACGCGGTGTTTGGCGGCCTGACCTATGCCATCACCGACCAGTGGGAAGTTGAGGCTGAGGGTCGCTGGCAGCAGGAAGACAATGAGCTGGGGCCCTGCTATACAGGCCAGTGCTTTGCAAGTAACGTGCGGAACTATTCCACCACCGAGAAGGACAAAGAGTTTTTGCCGCGCCTGACCCTGAGCTATCGTCCGACCACGGACATGATGTTCTACGGGCTCTTCTCCCAGGGCACAAAGGCGGGTCGCTTCAACGCGAATATAGCCACTGACTTCCTGTATGTAGACCCGGAGAAGCTCAGCAACTATGAGATCGGTGCCAAGACCGAGTGGCTGGATGGTCGCCTGATCGTCAACGCGGCGGCGTTCCTGATCCGCATCAAGGATCAGCAGTTCTCGACGGTGGCATTGATCAATGGCAACCCGCAGACGGCCTACCAGAATATCGGCAAGTCGGATGTCGAAGGCTTTGAGCTGGATGGTCGCTTGCAGATCACCGATCGTTGGTCTGCGGCCGCCGGTATTGCCTATTCCTCCCAGGAATACACCAACGACTTCGAGCCGACTGACAGCCAGCTGATCAGGCTGTTCGATGGTGAAACCTTCAAGGGCAAGTCTGGAATGAGCCTGCCCGAATGGACCGGATTTGCCTCAACCCAGTATGTGCAGCCAGTGGCTGCAGATATGGAGCTGGTGCTTGATGCCAGCATGACCTACCGGGGTGAGTCCTACGCTGATCAGGCGAACCTGGCCACGATTCCGGATATCACCCGGGTCAATCTGCGCGCCTCACTCAATACCGCGCACTGGGAGCTGGCCGGCTTCGTCCAGGATCTCTTCTCCAATGACGAGCCGGTTGCCGGTCTGACGAATGCGACCAACACCTGTCTGTATCTGGCGCCTCCGGCCGGCGAGCCCAACTATGCTAGCAATCAACGGTGCCTGGCCGTGGTTCTTGATCGCGGTCGCGAGATAGGCGCCAATCTGACCTACCGCTTCTAGCCGTATCGACGGCGGTGCCGCATTTCCGCTAGCGCGGGTGCGGCACCGTCTCTGGTTTCCTGGTTGTGCTTCAGGCCCGGCCGGTCAGCTGACGGGTAATCCCGGCTTTCAACGGCGGGAGCCGGTTCGCCAGGCGCAGCACTGCGGTCCTGAAAAAGCGCGCCGGCATCTGATCGTCGGTGAACAGACCGACCAGTACATTGGTGCCCAGATAGATCGTCCGGGTGGCGCGCCGATGTTCGGACTGATAGCGGGCCAGCACCGCCATGCTGCCGATGTCGCGACCGGCCGCGCGTGCACCGCGAACGGCCCGGGTCAGTGATTCCACACCGTAGAGTCCACAATTGAAGCCGTGCGCGGTAACCGGATGCATACCCACTGCCGCGTCGCCCAGCAGTGCGAAACGATGCGCGGCAAAGCGCCGGGCATATACCCCGACCAGCGGATAGCTGTGCCGTTCACCGACCAGCTGCATCGCGCCGAGGCGTCCTTCAAACTGCTCGCTGACCAGCTTTTCAAACTCGGGTATCGGCATCTGCAGCATGTCATTGGCCTGGTCGGCAGACAGCGTGATGACTGCGGACGAAAGCAGGCCGTTAAGCGGCAGAACGGCCAGCGTACGGCCGTAATGGAAGCACTCGTGAGCGATCCCGTTGTGCGGTAGTTCGTGGGACAAACGGCAAACGATTACCGTACGACCAAAGTCGCGCATGTCGGCGCCGATACCCATGCGCCGGCGGGCATTGGAAAAACGGCTATCGGCAGCCACCATCAGCGGCGCCGTCAGTACGCGACCGTCAGCCAGACGTACCTCAGCCGTGCTGGCGCTGGCCGCCACATCGCTGACCGCTGCATCGCTGATGATCTCGACCTGCGGTTTGCTGCTGGCTACCGTGAAAGCGGCCTTCCGGATTACGTTATTCGGCACCAGATAGCCCAGCTCTGTCTGCTGTGTACCATGTGTGTCGAAACCGAGAAAATGCGGCGACTTGCCGTTCAGTACCCGGGCTTCACGGATCGGTGAAACGTCCTCGGCAGGATAGTTCTGCCACATGCCGAGCGAGCGCAGGATGTCAGCGGCCCGGTGTGTGAGCGCAATTTCCCGACCGTCCGCCGGCGGATTGGTCAGTACCTCGAGCGGCAGCTTTTCGACCACCGTTACGCCAAAATTCGCATCCGCCAGTGCAGCGGCCAGCGACAGCCCTGCGGGCCCTGCGCCGATAATGATTACATCCCGGTCGTTCGCCATGTCCTGTTTCTGCCTCAGCTGCGGGTGATGCCGGATTCAGTGCGGCGGCGCTTGATACCGCACCGGGAGTAGGGATTCATGCACTCGGCGATCGCATACAGCCCGTCCGGGTTCAGCAGGGTGATCTGCCGGCGATTGGCGAGCAGCAGGCCGCTTTTCTGAAAGCGCGCAAGTATGCGGCTGACCGTCTCGGTTGCCAGGCGCAGGTAATTTGCAATGTCCTGACGGGACATCGCCAGTTGCAGTTCAGTCGACTCGCCGCCGGCGACCCGATGTCGGGCGCCCACCATGACGAGAAATGCTGCGAGCCGCTCCTCAGCCGTGAAGTCGCCGGAAATACTGGTCATGCTGAACACATGCCGGCTCAGCACGCGCACGAGCTGGCTCTGCAGATCCGGAATCTCACGCGCCAGCTGAATGATGGCGCGATAGGGCAGGTGGCAGACGGAACTCTCCACCAGGGCAATGGCATCGGCAAAATGCTGCTCTGGGAAGATTGCATCGATGCCGATGAGCTCGCCTACAAAATGAAAATTGAGCACATGCTCCCGCCCGTTGGGATCCACGGCGCAGGTTTTCAGGCAGCCGGTACGCACCGCATACAGCGAATGGAAGCCGTCGCCGACGCGGAACAGATGCTCACCTGCCGCCAGGGTGGCACTGTGCTGAACGATAGTCTCGAATTTATGCAGTGCTTCTGCCGACAGAGCTGCCGGCAGACAGTGCGGTCGCAGTATGCAGGTCCCGCAACGCGGGCGTACCGACCCCGTCTTGATGGGCGTAGCGGCTCCAGGTGAGTGGCTATCCGCCCCCCCCTTGCCGCCAGACATGTTTTTTTCCCGGGACCATGGCATGCGCCGGATTATACGGGAGTACCCGGGATCCGCCCGCTTCGCAGACGTCGCTTGACCTCGCCGACATGACGGCGACTGACCGCAAGCGGCGGCAGCCCCGCCTTGAGCCGCACCTGCCACGCGCCGTTATCTTCCTGCTCAAGACTGTCCATGTACTCGACGGCCACCAATGCATTGCGGTGGATGCGCAGGAAGCGCTCGCCAAACTCGCTTTCCAGGCTCTTCAGGGGCTCATCGAGTAATGCTTCACCGCCGCTATAGTGCGCCGTGACGTATTTCTGGTCGGCCTGAAAGCAGTAGATGTCTTCGATGCGAATCATCTGCAAGGTACGGCCGCGCTGGGCGCAGATCTGGGTGCGCGGCGCCGCACCGGGCAGTTCTACCAGCTGTGTGCGGCTGATGCGCGCTGCATGTGCGAGAGTCTGCTGCAGACGCTCACGGCGCACCGGCTTCAGCAGATAGCCGATCGCCTGTGCGTCGAAGGCCTGAATCGCATATTCATCATAGGCAGTGGTGAAAATGATCGCCGGCTTCTGTTCCCAGTTCGCCATGTGACTGGCAACCTGCAGACCATCGAGGCCTGGCATGCGGATATCCAGCAATACGATATCCGGGCGCAGTTCGTTGCTTGCCTGCAAGGCTTCCTCGCCGTGACTCGCTTCGCCGACCACGCTGAAGCCGGGGATTTCCGCCAGCAGCTGACGCAGGCGACTGCGTGCGTGTGGTTCGTCATCGACGATCAGTACGCCCGTGGTGTTGTCCGTCATGCGGGGATCGTCGGGCTATCGGCCGGAAACTCAATGGTGACCGTGAACATGCCGGGCACCGTATCGATCACTGACAGTACGCCACGCTTGCCAAAGGCGAGCTCCAGTCGTTCACGGATGTTGTCCAGTGCAATCCGGTTGCCTGGCCGGGCGACGCGTTCAGCGGGTGGCAGCGGATTGCTGACACTGATGCGTACCATGCCGTCAGCGGAGTCACCCGAGACCTGGATACGGCCGGGTTTTGGCAGTGGTTCGATGCCGTGGTAGATCGCGTTCTCGAGCAGCGGTTGAATGGTGAGTCCGGGGATCGCGGTATTCTCCGGCAGCGGACCCAGCTGCCAGTCCACCTGCAGGCGTGTGCCGAGCCGGTGTTGCTCCATCCGTTCGTATACGCGGGCGATCTCCAGTTCTTCACGCAGCGTGATCAGTTGTCGTCCATCGCGCAGCGAAGCCCTGAACAGATCGGCCAGATCCTCGACGGCCTGTTCTGCAGCCAATGGATTGGTGCGGGTCAGCGCAGCGATGGTATTCATGCTGTTGAATAGAAAGTGCGGACGGATGCGTGCCTGCAGCGCATTGAGCCGTGACTCGGCTTCGCGGCGCACATTGCGTTGCCATTGCTGGGAGACATAGAAGTAGCGCAGCACCGGCGCCGTCACCAGCATGCCGATGGCCAGGTTCCGGGTCAGGAACGCGAGATGGTTGGTCGGGAACCAGCCGCCACCGGTGTCCGGCCCGGCGCCGAGAATCCGGCCCAGCCAGAAAGCCGCTTCAGAGACGGCCGCGACACTGCCCATCACGAGCAGAAAAGTGATGACGCTGCCTTCCGGTACGGAGAAGCGTGTCAGCCAGCCACGCAGCCGACAGAGCAGCGCCGCACTGAGCAGCCCCGTCCAGAGCAGCAGTAGCGCGGTCTGTGCCAGATGGCTATAGAAGGCCCACCAGCCAGGCTGGCCAGCGAGGGTCAGTAACAGGGCAAGCAGTTGTGATGCGAGGACGACGCCAAAAACGGCGAGCGGCGAACAGAGATTCGGGATTTCGAAGCAGTCAGTGCCCGAGTTACTCGTCGCTGCACCATTCTTCCATGACCCGTTGAGCATCTGCACGCTCGGCATCGAGTTCCTCATCGGTCAGGTAGACGCGGTCGCCATTCGGACCGGGTTTGTAAAGGCGCTGGGCCTGTGTGTAGTTTGCCACACGCTCCTGTGCCTGTTTGCAGGTGGCGGACCGCTCTGCCAGATCCTTCTCGCGCTGGGTAGCCTCGGCGGCATCAGTGGCACCCTGCTGGTCTTCGCGCAGATTCTCGGCGCCTTCCTGGGCTTTGTTGGCTTTCAGCCTGCTTTGCACGGCGGCCTTGTCGGTCCGTCGATAGCGGATAGGCAAGGCCTCTGATGTTGCATTTATCGGCGGCTGGTCGCTGTAGTGCGGGACGCCCTGATCATCGGTCCACTTGTAGACCGTGGCCTGCTGGGCGAGCGCCGGTGTCGCGACCACCGTAGATGCCAGGAGAACAAGCAAGCCGCTGGCAGGAATCAGGCGCTGCATGGTTCGGGACCTCTGTGAAAGATGCCGGGGCCGTAGCGATACTGCCCGTATGGCCGCGATTATGCCATCAGGTCGGCCCCGGAAAATCTGACGCAGTTCACGCTCAGGTATAGGCGCTCTCACCATGCGAGTGAGTATCCAGGCCCGCCCGCTCCTGGTCTTCGCTGACGCGCAGGCCGATGGTCCTGTCGATGAGCGCGAAGCCGACCACTGAAACTGCACCGGACCAGAGGATCGTTGTACCGACAGCCCACAACTGGCCCACCAGCTGTGCAGCGATGGAATATTCACCGGTGGCATTGGCGACATAGTCGTATACGCCGGTACCGCCGAGTGCCGGATCGCAGAACACGGCGGTCAGCAGTGCGCCAACGATGCCGCCGACGCCATGTACCCCGAACACATCGAGTGAGTCGTCATAGCCGAATATTGCCTTGAGCCGGGTCACCGCGATCAGGCAGACCAGGCCGGCTACCAGACCGATGCAGATCGCGCCCATCGGTCCCACCCAGCCACAGGCGGGCGTGACGGCCACGAGCCCGGCAACCGCGCCGGAGGCCGCGCCGAGTACCGTCGGCGTGCCGCGATGGACCCACTCAGCGAAGGACCAGGCCAGCGCTGCGGCCGATGTTGCCAGTATGGTGTTGATGATCACCTGTGCCGCCAGGCCATTGGCTTCCAGATTTGATCCGGCGTTGAAGCCGAACCAGCCCACCCACAGCAGCGAAGTGCCGATCATTACCATCGGCAGGTTGTGCGGCGGCATGGCCACGCGTCCGTAGCCGATCCGCTTGCCGACAAACAGGCAGCCGACCAGTCCGGCGATGCCCGCATTGATGTGCACGACCGTTCCGCCGGCAAAATCCAGTGCGCCCTTCTGGAACAGGAACCCGGCGGTCGCACCGGCGGCCGCGCCTGCTTCAGCATCGGTATAGGCATCCGGGCCCGCCCAGAACCACACCATGTGTGCGATCGGCAGGTAGGCGGCGACAAACCAGAAGACCACGAACAACAGCACCGCTGAAAACCTGATGCGCTCGGCAAAGGCACCGACGATCAGGCAGGGCGTGATGCAGGCGAAGGTGAGCTGAAAGGCAAAGTAGGCAAACTCGGGGATGTACACGCCCTTGGAGAAGGTCGCCGCCACCGAGTCGGTGGTGATCCCCTGCATGAACAGCCGGTCGAAACCGCCGATGAACGTGCCGCTGCCGCTGAAGGCAAGGCTGTAGCCAAAGATCGCCCACAGCAGTGCGATCAGGCAGAAGGTCATGAAGACCTGCATGAACACCGACAGGACGTTTTTCGACCGCACCATTCCACCGTAGAACAGTGCGAGGCCGGGAATGGTCATGAGGACGACGAGGATGGTCGACAGCAGCACCCAGACGGTATCGGCCTTGTCAGCAACCAGCGCGTCAGCGCCGAGCGCATTGCCTGCGATCAGCATCAGGGGCATCAGCAAGGCTTTGGCGTAAAAAACAGCCGTCCGGTACGGGCGGCTGCCGAGGGTTTTGTTCTGTATCACAGTCTGCTCTCCTGCTCGATTCTCTGGGGCGTGGCTCAGACAGCTTCGCTGCCGGTTTCGCCGGTACGGATGCGGATCACCTCGTCCAGCTGGGTGACGAAGATCTTGCCGTCACCGATTTTTCCGGTGCGGGCCACGTTGACGATGGCCTCAATGACCTGTTCGGCGATGTCGTCGGACACCGCCAGTTCGAGTTTGGTCTTGGGCAGGAAATCGACTACATACTCGGCGCCACGGTAGAGCTCGGTATGTCCGCGCTGCCGGCCATAGCCTTTGACCTCGGTGACCGTCACGCCATGTACGCCCATGTCGACGACGGCCTGACGGACATCGTCGAGCTTGAATGGCTTGATGATTGCGGTAATGAGTTTCATGGCCCGGGGTCCTTGCATGTCAAGTCATCTGTAGCGGTTGCTTTGCTGTCATTTGCCGCTTGTGTGGCCCCGGTGGGGCTGGCACGATCTCCGGCAGCTGATTGCTGGACTAAGCACGATCCGTGCCAATCGTGTGGAGGCCGCACGGCGCAATGATTTGCGTTTTTTCAGACGACGGCGCTGCCTCATGCTGGTGCAATCGGCAGTTGCTTCTGGCGCATCATGGGGCGCCGTTCAGAGGACCTGGTTAATGGATGCGAAATTCATCGAAGATCTGGCCCGCAAGCTGGCGGCAAACGTGCCCGGCAGCATGCGCGTGATACAGGCCGACCTGGAACGTAACTTCCAGGCCCTGCTGGCCAGTACCTTCGACAAGCTCAACCTCGTCACCCGCGAGGAGTTCGACGTGCAACGCAAGGTGCTGGAGCGCACCCGCGACAAGCTGACGGCGCTGGAGGCAGAGCTGGAGGCCATCGAGTCGCAACGGACTGGCAGTAACGCCTGATCAGACCGCTGCGGTCATTGCCTCATGGCGATGCGCCTCGCGACCACACTGACCCGCGCACAACTCGGGCTCAGGGCGCCAGAGGTCATCGTCGAGGCGCATGTGGGTGGCGGCTTGCCGCAGTTCACCATGATCGGCCTGATCGAGACGGCGGTACGTGAGAGTCGTGACCGGGTGCGGGCGGCGATCAGCCAGTCTGGTCTCGAATTCCCGGCCGGGCGGATTACCGTCAACCTCGCGCCGGCCGATCTGCCCAAGGGCGGCAGTGGCTTTGATCTGGCCACGGCGATAGCGATTCTGGCGGCTTCCGGGCAAGTACGTCGCGAGCGACTGGCTGGCATCGAGTTCCACGGCGAGTTGGCACTGTCGGGAGCCTTGCGCCGGGTGCCCGGCCTGCTGCCCGCGTTGATGGCGGCCCGGCGCAGTGGCCGATCAGCTGTCGTGCCGGTTGCCGGCGAAAGCGAAGCGGCCCTGCTGGGCGGTGGCGGCATCGGTCTCGCCGATCAACTCGTCGAGGTGGTGCGTTACCTGAATGGTGACGGTGAATTGCGCAGTCCCGTAGCGCTGCCGTTGAGCGAGTCGTCCCGTCCGAGCTGTACCGCCGAGGATCTCGCTGACGTGCGCGGCCAGGCTCAGGCGCGGCACGCTCTCGAAGTCGCGGCAGCCGGCGGGCATCACCTGCTGTTTACCGGTCCGCCCGGCACCGGCAAGACCATGCTCGCGCGGCGCCTGCCCGGCCTGTTGCCGGAGATGAGCGAAGCGGAAGCGCTGGAGTCGGCGGCCGTCCAGTCGCTGGCCGGCGGCATCAGTACTTTCAGGCAGCGGCCGTTTCGTTCTCCGCATCACACTGCATCAGCTGCGGCGATGGTCGGCGGTGGCGGCAACCCGCGCCCTGGCGAGATTTCCCTGGCCCATCATGGCGTGCTGTTTCTGGATGAGCTGCCCGAGTTCTCGCGCCCGGTGCTCGAAGCCTTGCGTGAACCACTGGGAACCGGCCAGGTGACGATCGCCCGCGCACTGCGTACGGTTGAGTATCCAGCCGCATTTCAGCTGGTCGCTGCGATGAATCCCTGTCCCTGTGGTTTCGCCGGTGATCAGAGCGAGGCATGTCGCTGCACGCCGGAGCAGGTGCGGCGCTACCAGATGAAAGTCTCCGGCCCGCTGCTCGACCGCGTCGATCTGGTGGTCAGCGTCAGCCGGGCCGGTCTCGCTGATCAGCTGTGCGGTGCTTCGCCTTCCGGTGCCGAATGTTCTGCGGTCGTGCGCAGCCGGGTGCTGGCGGCTGTTGCCATACAGCTGTCGCGTGCCGGCGTATTGAATGCCCGGTTGGATGCCGTCGGTCTGCGCGAGCACTGTCAGTTGCAGCCCGATGCCCAGGCGCTGCTCGAGATAGCGGGCACCCGCTTTGCGCTCTCCGCCCGGGCACTGGACAGTGTCCGCCGCGTCGCACGTACCCTGGCCGATCTGTCCGGCACCGATGCCATCAGCAGCGCACATCTCGCCGAAGCGCTCAGCCTGCGCGCCGATCGAGGCAAAGCCGACGGGTTGATCGCCGGGTAGGAGCGCCCGCTAGTAGCGGTTCCGGATCGGTCGCACCGGGCCGGTGTAGCGCTCTTTGCCCGGCTTGCCGCGCAGTGGAGCGAGTTTTATGCGCTGTGCCGGCACGCGGCTGTCGGGCATATGGTCGAGCAGGTGACGGATCAGGTTGAGGCGGCCACGGCGCTGATCGTTGAAGTCCACGGCAAACCACGGGGCATGTCTGCGGTGCGTGGCCCGGAACATCGCATCACGGGCACGACCATAATCGGCATAGCGCGTGCGCGCCTCGATATCGATGGGTGACAGTTTCCAGCGTTTGAGCGGATCGGCAGCACGTTCGGCAAACCGCTCTTCCTGGTATTCCTGATCCACTGCCAGCCAGTACTTGTAGAGCAGGATGCCGTCATCAACCAGCATCTTCTCGAAGACGGGCGTCTGCTGAAGAAACTGGCGGTACTCGGTGTTGGTGCAAAAGCCCATGACCTTTTCCACACCGGCCCGGTTGTACCAGCTGCGGTCGAAGAGCACGAGTTCACCAGCGGCGGGCAGGTGCTGCAGGTAGCGCTGGAAGTACCACTGCGTGCGTTCCCGTTCGGTGGGTGTAGTCAGCGCGACGATCCGCACCTGGCGCGGATTCATGGACCTGGTCAGTGCATTGATGGTGCCGCCCTTGCCGGCGGTGTCGCGGCCTTCGAGCAGCACGACCATCCGTTTGCCGGAATGTCGCAGCCAGCGCATGAGCTTGTTCAGCTCAAGCTGTAGCGGGGTGAGCTGGTCTTCGTAGTCGCTTTTCTTGAGTTTGTCGCCCAAGCGGTATCGCTGCTTGCTAGCGGCTCTTTGCAGTCATGAAATCGACTGCGCCGATCACTTCTGCATCGGAGAGCTGGGTCTGGCCGCCCTTGGGCGGCATGAAGCCGGTCGCACCCTGGTAGCCTTCCAGTGCATGTTTGTGCAGGGTATCTGCGCCTTGTGCGATGCGCGCTTTCCAGGCGGCCACATCGCCCAGCTTCGGTGCTCCTGCAGCGCCGCTGCTGTGACAGGCCATACAGGCAGTGTTGTAGATCTGCTCGCTGTCGACCACCTTGGCAACCGCAGCCGGTTCCTCGGCTGCCGGCGCTGCGTTTGCGGTCTCGCCCGCTGCAGCGGCAAGCCCGGCTGCCGGTTCCTCGCCGGGCACACTGACACGACCGACCGGTGCAATCCGCTCATCGACTGCCGCAGCGTAGGCCGGGTCTTCCTGTACCCAGGCCAGCTGGGTGTCGTCGGCGACGATGCGTGCCGTGATGATCAGAATTGCAGCAATGCCGACTAATGCGCCGATCACCATCATGAAGAGGTTGAAGAAATTCTGGTTCTGGCTGCTCAAGGTCGGCCTCTCCGTCAGGTTGCTGGGCTGGGGATCAAGTGCAAAAGTATATCGCTGCAAGTGCGACAGTTTATACGGATTGGGTGATTCTGCGCGGGGATGCGAAATCCCGGATGCCGGCCAGCTCCCGCAGGGCCGTCAGATTGAGGATTCTGATGTGGTGAGTTCCGCGGCGGAGAATCAGCTGGTCGGTTTCGAGTTCCTTGAAGCTGCGGCTGACCGTTTCCTTTTTGAGGCCAAGGAAGTCAGCGATATCCTCGCGGCTCATCGGGATATCGATTTCAGCCAGCTGCGGATCGCTGTCGTCGGCCAGATTCTCGGTCAGCCGGCGCCAGTGGCGCAGGTACAGCAGAAATACGGCCAGGCGTTCACTCGCGGTGCGCTGCCCCAGGCTGTAGACCACATCGAGGATGTCCTCGACCACCCGCAGCATCATGTTGAGAAAGGCCCGCTCGGCGACTGGATCCCGGGCCAGCCGTTCGTCGAGCAAGCGACGCGGACAGCAGGCGATGCGGGCCGGAGTGACTGCCTCAACACTGAAAAAATAGGTTTCGGTAGCCGTCAGGCCGACGAAATTTCCCGGGAACAGGAAGGAAAGGACCTGGCGTCGCCCGTCGGTGCCGGTCCGGCAGACCCGCAGCACACCGGACAGGATATTGAATACCTGATCAGCCGGGCCGCCAGCGCTGATGACGACCTCGCCCGGGCTCAGCTCGCGCAGCGGTGCCGCGTCAAAAATATCCAGGAAAACGTCCTGGGGCAGATCAAGGGTGGGCATGCGGAAAGCATGGCGGGGCATCAGCGGACTGGCAAGCGGCAACCCCGGTTCCGGGCCTGTCGCCGGCATGTCCTTGCGTAGTACCCGGTTGGACGACATGCGCAGCCGGGCGGTATCATCGCGACCCCGCCACGCGCCCGTAGCTCAGCTGGATAGAGTACTGCCCTCCGAAGGCAGGGGTCAGAGGTTCGAATCCTCTCGGGCGCGCCACCTTCAAATGGTCCATACCGGACTCAGCGCTTAGCGATTGTGCTCGTGCAGCCAGGCCATGAGCTGGATCTTGCGGCCCTCGACGATCTCATCCTCTGCATTCCCGACTGATTCGCTCGCCGTGTTCTGGCGGGGAGCGCCGGTGAGTTCGACGATATAGGGATCCCAGCCGGCAAAGCTCACATCAGAATCGGAATCTGTTGCGCGACGCCTGGGTGGAGAGTTGTCTTGAGTAGCCATTGTTCTTCTTCTTGTACAGGCCGGATTTGACTCGAATATAGTCCCGGCAACGCTTCCTGCGGTGAAGATTGTACATAAGCTTCATACTGATCTTCCATCAGGACTTTCCTCCCGGGAGTTGAGCCGATGCGCATTCAGGCAAGACCAGCCGCCAGCTATCCCTGGTATCTCAAACCGTTTTTCTGGAGCCAGAAACGCCGTTATGGCGAGGTGCTGCTGCCCGGTTTGCTGTGGGGCCGCGTGCCGCGCCTGTTCATGGCCGTGGCCATGCTCTACGGCGCACTTGATGCGCGGCGCTCGCTGCTCGATCCGGTGCTGCGTTCGCTGCTGACCGTGCGTGTCTCGCAGCTCAACTGGTGCCGGTTCTGCGTGGACATCAACTCGGCGACGCTGGCCCGGCGGGCCGGTTCGATGGCCAAGGTCGAGGCACTGGCGGAATGGCGAGCGAGCAGCCTGTTTTCCATGCCCGAGTGCGCGGCCCTCGACTATACGGAAGCCATGACGATCACCGGGCGCGGCGTGACTGATGAACTGATGGCTGAGCTGCGCCGGCACTACACGGACGACGCCGTCATCGAGCTGACGGCGCTGATCGCATTCCAGAACCTCTCGAGCAAGTTCAATAGCGCGCTGGATGTGCCGCCGCAGGGTTTCTGCCGTGTGCCGGCCGATACTCCCGGGCCGCGCGAGGTCGATGCGTCCTGATCGGCTAGACTGACAGCCGCTGCCCGAGCCGGATATTCACCATGCATGCATCGTCTCCACCACGCCCTGGAACCACGGACGGCCCGGGGCCGCTGTCAGCCCTGGAGCGCAGCGTTCTGACGGCGCTGCTGCGAGGCGAGGGCGAGGCTTTTGCCCTGTTGCGCGCACAACTGGCACAGGCCAGTATCGTTTCGCGTACCCACAGTGGAGTTGGTTTCATGGCGCGGCTCATGGTGCCCGATGAGGTGCCGGCGCTTGCACCAAACGTAGTGCCACGGTTGCGCCCGGCGCTGGCCGAGCATCCGCAGCTATCGGAGTCCGCCGAGTTCGTCCTGCAGTTGCGCGATGGCCGGCTGGCAAGTCTTGAGGCCTTCTGCTTTGCTGGCGGCTGGCCGGTGGATGCGGAGCACTTTCGCGTGGTGGACGGATGATGGCGCGCCGAAGAGTGGACCGGAGCGCAGGTAGCTGGCGTGCTTGTCTGGCTCAGGATCACGGCAGCAGGTACCTTAGACGCTCTTCCCAAGGGAACACAGGCTGATGACGGGATACGGCAGGATGAATCTGGCGGGCATGCTGATGCTGCCCGTGACCGCATCACTGGCGGCACTGATCGTGTTCGGTGCACGCAGCGATACGCTGCTTACGGTGTTTGCACTGAATCTCGTCCCGATGCTGATCAGCGGTCTGGTGTCGTGGCTGTTATTGCGCGGCGCCACCCGAGCCGGCAAAGGTCAGGGTATCGCGCTGTGGCCGACGCTGATTCCGGCTGTACTTGGCGCAGTCTGGTATCTCTGGCGCGCATTTGTACCGGATCCCGTGGCGCCGGGCGCTGAATACATTGCCGGACCCCAATACCTGTTGATGGCTGTCGTATTGCTCAGCATCGTCGCGTGGGTCGGCTGCCGGATCGCGCGCGCCCGCTGACACTTCGCCCGTGCGTTTCATCCCCTACGCGGAGGCGCGTGAGCAGCCCAATATCGTCGTTGACGGCGCGCCGCTGCCCGCCAGCCTGCTGACCCTTTCGCACTGGCCCAACAACCAGTCGCCTGCCGCTGTCCGGCGCGATACCTCGACTGCCACGGTGTTTGCCTGGCTGGATACGCCCGAGCCGAAAATCTCGGCGCCCTTTGTCAGCAACAATCATTTCGATGAGGACGGCTTGTTCAGCGTCTTTGCGCTCACCGAGCCGCAGCAGGCGCTGGCCATGCGCGAGCTGCTCATCGCTGCCTCCTTTGCCGGAGATTTCGGGGTGGTCAGGCAGCGCGATGCGGCGCGCCTGTGTTTCATCATCGAGGCACTGACTGATCCGGCGAGCAGCACCTTGCCGGCTGCGGTCTTTGCTGCACCGGACCGGGTGGTGGCGCTGTATCAGGCGGTACTTCCCCTGCTGCCGGAGATCGTGCGCGACCTGCAGCAGGGCTCACCGCGTTTTGGTGCCCTGTGGGCAACACAGGACAAGCATCTGGCCGACAGTGAAGCGCTGCTCGCCGACGGCAGCGTGACGATCGACGAGCTGGCGGACATCGATCTCGCGATCGTGCATATCCCGCCACAGCTGGAGCCGCGTCCGGTGCGCCGTTATCTGGAGGACGAGCTGGCAGCGGTGCATCCCTTCGCAGTGAACAGCGCGACCCGCTGCACGCGCCTGCTGCGTGTGCAGGGACAGCACTATGAGTTTGAATATCGTTACGAGAGCTGGCTGCAGATCGTCTCGCGCCGGGTGCCGCTGCGGGTCCGGCTCGAGGGCGCGGTCGAGCGGCTGAATGAACTCGAAACCGGTGCGCCGGCATGGATCGCCGAGGAGCCGATGACCGGCATCGTGCCGCGCCTGCGGCGCAGCGATGCCTCGCCATCCACGCTGAGCGTGGACACCGTGGTTGCCGAACTCCGTCATGCTTTCAGTTCGGCGCCGGTGGCCTGGGATCCCTACGACTGGACGAAGCCCGGGCCGGCCTGATCAAGGTAGTCCTGAACCATGACCCTGCACCGACAATCCCCGCAGCTCGCTGGCCTCGTGCTCGCGGCCGGCGCTTCGCAGCGTTTCGGTACGCCCAAGCCTCTGGCTGTATTTCGCGGTGTGCCGCTGGTGCGCCGGGCCACCGCATTGCTCGCTGACTGCTGTGCTGCCGGTGTTTATGTGGTGGCGGGCACGGCGGAGGAGGCGATACGGGAACTCCTCGCGCCGGATGGCGTACAGGTGGTTGCGAATCCGGACTGGGCCAGCGGTATGGCCAGCTCGCTTGTGTGCGGCATAGCGGCCCTGCCATCCGGTGCCGACGCGGTGCTCGTCATCCCCTGTGATCTGCCGGCAGTAAGCGCAGAAGAACTGAGCCGGCTAGTTGCGGCGTGGAGCGCCGTGCCCGGCCTGATGGCGGCGGCAGAATTCGACGGTCATCCGGCACCGCCCGCCATCTTTCCCCGCGCGGTCTGGCCGCAGCTCGCCCTGCTGCGCGGTGATCAGGGTGCGCGCGTGCTGCTGGAAAGCGCAGCGCAGCGCTGCCTGGTACCGATGCCCACCGCTGCGCTGGATGCAGACACCCCGGCCGAGCTGGCACGTCTTGAGCGCACCCTGGGCTAAACTGCTCGCATGGTTCAGATACGCATCGAATACTTTGCAATCCTGCGTGAGCACGTCGGCTGCGCGCACGAGGCGCTGAGCACGCCGGCAAAGACAGTCGCCGAACTCTATGCCGAGCTAGACCAGCGCCATGCCTTCCCCGCCGTGGGGCGCATGAAGGTTGCCGTGAACGATGAGTTCTGCGACTGGGACACTGCGCTGCGCGACGGCGACTCTGTGGTGTTTATTCCTCCGGTAGCCGGCGGATGAGTCAATTCGAATTCAAGCGCGAGCACGTTGATCTGGCGTCATACCGGGCGCTGGTTGCCGATCCGGTAGCCGGCGCTTATGCGAGCTTTGAAGGCTGGGTGCGTAACCACAACGATGGGCGCGATGGCGTGTTGCGCCTTGAGTATGAAGGTTACGAGCAGCTTGGCGTCAAGGAAGGGGAGCGGATTCTTGTCGAAGCGCGAGCCCGCTTTGATATTGCCAAGGCACACTGCATTCACCGGCTGGGCGTGCTGGAAATCGGCGAGCTGGCAGTCTGGGTGGGGGTGTCAGCAGCGCATCGGGGTGCTGCCTTTGACGCCTGTCGCTACATCATCGATGAAGTGAAGCACCGCGTGCCGATCTGGAAGAAAGAGCACTACGCGGATGGTGATTCCGGCTGGGTCAACTGCGAGGCATGCGCCGCAAAAGCGGTGTCGGAAACCCTGCAGAAGTAGTCAGGCTTGAGCGCAAGGCTCAGGGGCGTTCGCGCTGTACCAGTTCTTCGGCCACGGCCAACAGGTCGTCATGACTCTTGATTTGCGGCCCGTCGGTCAGGTACTTGCCGTTGACGACCAGCAGGGGTACGCCCTTTACGCGATATTTGGCGGTCAGATCCCTGGCGCGGCGCAACTGGCTTTCTACCGCAAAGGAACGGAAGGTCTTGTTGAATGTGTCGGCGGATACTCCGAACGACTCGAACATCTGCTGGATGGCCGGCTCTTCGGTCATCGGCTTGTTGTCGATATGAATGGCCTTGAACATCGCCGGGGAAATCTGTGCCCGCTTGCCAAGCGCCTCGGCCGTATAAAACACTCGTGCGTGAATTTCGTTGGTCGGGTTCCACATGACCGGGAGGCGTACCAGGCTGACGTCGGCAGGCAGCCTGCTCTCCCAGTCGGCAATCACCGGCTCCAGGTTGTAGCAGTGCCCGCAGCCATACCAGAACACTTCGGTCACTTCGATCTTGCCGGCGGCGCTGCTGCTGCCCTGCGCTGAAGTCAGGGTGGAGTAGTAATCGCCTTCTTTGTACTGCCAGTTGGTCTGCTGGGCAGATGCCGGCTTGCTCGCCGGCAGGACGATATCCCTGGGCGGCAGCGGTGACTGTGCAGCAGCCTCTACCGTTTCATCGACCGATCCGGCGACTGCTTCCGCGGTCGGGGACACTTCAGTTGCCGGTTCAGTCGCAGGTGCTGCAATCGGTGTAACGCTTTCCTCTGCAGGAATTGCGGCAGCTGCCGATACCTGTTTTTCCGGTGCCTTGCCGCAGGCGGCAAGCAAGCCCAGCAGGGCGACGAGCAGAACAGAGCGGAAGTGTTTCATGGCGCGATCTCCGGAAAAGCGGCGAGCGGCCTAGGGATGCAGGCCCTGGGCGTAGGCGGTCACTGCCTGAATTTCTTCATCGGTCAGTCGGGCAGCGACCGTACGCATCATCTGCGTATCACCATCCGTGACGCGTTGCTTGCTGCGGTAGGCGACCAGTTGGTTGGTGGAATAGCTTGCATGCTGTCCGGCAATCGCCGGCCAGCCTGCTGCACTATTGCCCTGACCGCTGGGGCCGTGGCAAGCGCCACAGGCCGGGACGCCGGTGGCCTTGTTGCCGCCCCGAAACAGGCGTTCACCGCTGCTGACCAGCGCTGGGTCAGCAGTTTTGCCGGCCAGCTTTTGCGTGCTGTACCAAGCGGCGAGGTCCTGCATGTCCTGCTCGCTCAGTGCGGCTGCCTGGGCCGCCATCAGCACGTTCTGCCGACTGCCATCCTTGAAAGATTGCAGTGCCTTGACGAGGTAGCTGGCGTTCTGGCCAGCCAGGCTGGGCCACTCGGGGTTGAAGCTGTTGCCATCGACGCCATGACAGCCCGCGCAGACTATCGAGCGGGCCTGGCCAGCTTCGGCCGAGCCGTCTGCATGACTGACATTGAGCAGTAGCAGACTGGCCGCCAGTACACTGGCACAGCCTAGAAAGCCACGCAGGGAAATTGTTCGACGCAGGGTTTTTGCGGTGTCCATAAGCTTGTTCTATAAGGAAAATAAGGGGTGAGTCACGTGCTAGACTCAGGCAGCGCCGCATTGTACACGAAAATATTCTGGCTCCATTCGCCCGCAAATGTCCCTGTATCCCGAAGCCCGTTTCCTGACGAGCGCTGCACGCGCTGCCCAGTTCTTGCCTGATCTGGGTCGCGAAGTCGCATTTGCCGGCCGCTCGAATGCGGGCAAATCCAGCGCCATCAACGCCATCATCAACCGCCGTGACTTCGCCCGCACCAGCAAGACGCCGGGACGTACGCAGCTGATCAACTTTTTTGCGCTGGACGATGAGCGCCGCCTGATCGATCTGCCGGGCTATGGCTACGCGCGGGTCTCGAAGGAGATGCGCGATCACTGGCGCAAGCTGCTCGATGACTACTTCCATGCGCGTGATTCGCTCACCGGCCTTTTTCTGATTGTCGACAGCCGGCGGGGGCTCGGTGATATCGATTGGCAGATGCTGGAATGGGCGCACTCCCTGGATGGCCCGATTCATGTGCTGTTGACCAAGGCCGACAAGCTGTCGCGCCTGGAAGCCGCTGCGGTACTCGCCAAAGGGCGGGAGGAACTGGGAGCGGATGTAACGGTGCAGTTGTTCTCGGCGACCAAAAAGCTGGGCCTCGATGAAGCGCGAGGCCACCTCAATGCCATGCTTGAGGCGCGGCCGGAACGCTGAAAGAAAGTCGGCCCCGGGCGCAAGACACCCGGGGCCAGTAGTACAGCCGGTCAAGGGGGCTACCGGCTCACGCTCCGGGCCGGGGGGACGGCCGGAAGCGGTGTACTTGTCCGATTTGATAGGCCTTGGCGGGCGAAGTTCCCGCTGCACAGCAGCGGTCAGTGGGCCTCGTCCCAGTTGGCGCCATGGCCGACATCCACTCGCAGCGGCACGCGCAGCGCCGCTGCCGATGACATCAGCGCCACGACCTCGCTACGCACCGCCGCCAGCTGTTCGGCCGGTACTTCCAGCACCAACTCATCGTGCACCTGCATGATGAGTTGCGCCCCGGTACCGCTCTGCTGCAGCCAGGCATCGGTAGTGATCATGGCCCGCTTGATGATGTCTGCCGCGGTACCCTGCATCGGCGCATTGATCGCGCTGCGTTCCGCATATTGTCGCCGCGCTGCCTGCCGGGCACCGATGTCTGGCAGATACAGTCGCCGGCCAAATACCGTTTCAACGTAGCCTTGTTCGCGGGCCTGCGCGCGCGTCCGTTCCATATAAGCCTTCACGCCTGGATAGCGCAGGAAGTACAGCTCGACATAGCGCTGTGCCTCCTCACGGCCGATACCGAGTTGACGGGCCAGCCCGAAGGCCGACATGCCGTAGATCAGCCCGAAGTTGATCGCCTTTGCCGAGCGGCGCTGATCCACCGTCACTTCGGTGAGCGGCGTATCGAAGACTTCCGCCGCTGTGGCCTGATGTACGTCGCGATCTTCGGCGAAGGCGCGCAGCAGTCCTTCGTCTTCCGACAGGTGCGCCATGATCCGCAGTTCGATCTGCGAGTAGTCCGCGGCGAGCAGCAGACAGCCCTCGCGGGCGATGAAAGCCTGGCGGATACGCCGGCCCTCGGCAGAGCGGATCGGAATGTTCTGCAGGTTGGGGTCTGATGAGGACAGGCGTCCCGTGGCTGCGACGGCCTGATGATAGGAAGTATGGATGCGCCCGGTGCGCGTACAGACCTGTTCGGGCAGCTTGTCCGTATAGGTGGATTTGAGCTTGCTCAGCGAGCGGTAGTCGAGGATCAGCCTGGGCAACGCGTAGTCGTCGGCCAGCTCCGCCAGCGCATCCTCGTTGGTGGAGGGTTGTTTGGTGGGGGTGTACTGCCGGATGGGCAGTTTCAGTTCATCGAACAGCACGGCCTGCAGCTGCTTGGGCGAATTCAGGTTGAAGGGGTGACCAGCCTCCTGGTGCACAGCCTTTTCCAGTGCCGCCATCTGTTCGGCAAACTCGCCGGACATGGCGCGCAGCAGGCGGGTATCGACCAGTACCCCGGTTTCCTCCATGCGGGTCAGCACCGGCACCAGCGGCTGTTCGATGCTGTCGTAAAGCCCGGTGAGGCCGGGCACCGCAGCGAGCTGCGCCCAGAGTGTCTGATGCAGACGCAGCGTGATGTCGGCATCCTCCGCCGCATATTCGCTGGCCAGATCGATGCTCACCTGATCGAAAGTGATCTGCTTGGCACCCTTGCCGGCCACATCTTCGAAATGGATGGTGTCGATGCCGAGATACTTCTTCGCCACCGAATCGAGATCGTGGCGGGTTGCCGTACTGTCGAGTACGTAGGACTCGAGCATGGTGTCGTAACGCATGCCGGCCAGCCGGATGCCGTGATTGGCCAGCACGTGCGCGTCGTACTTGAGGTGGTGGCCAACCTTGTGGGCGGCCGGGTTTTCCAGCCACGGTTTCAGCTTTGCCAGCGTGTCTGTACGGTCGAGTTGGTCAGGAGCGCCGATGTAGCGGTGTGCGACCGGCAGATATGCGGCTTCGCCGGCCTCCAGTGCGAAGGACAAGCCGACGATTTCTGCCTGCATGTAGTCGAGGCTGGTGGTTTCCGTATCGAAGGCCACCAGTTCCGCGTTCTCGATGCGCTTCAGCCAGCTGTCGAGTTGCGCTGCCGTGACCAGCGTCGCGTAGTTCCGCATGAGCGGATCGGGGCATTTTGCCGGGCTTGAGTCAGCAGCCTGTGCTGTCGGCTCGGCCGGTGGCGGCGCTGCGGCTGTTGCGCCTTCGTCTGCGCTGGCTGCCGGCTCGATACCCTTCAGCAGACTGCGGATTTCCAGTTGTTCCGCGAGCCGCGTGAGTACGTCCACGTCGGGTGTGCCGAGCTGCATGTCTGCCGGTTCTATATCCAGCGGGACTGCGCAGTGAATCGTGGCGAGCTGGCGCGACAGGGGCAGCTGATCCAGATGTGCGCGCAGTTTTTCGCCGACCTTGCCCTTGATCTCGTCGGCGCGCGTGACGATGGCGTCGAGGCTGCCGTATTCAGTGAGCCACTTCGCCGCGGTCTTGGGGCCGACGCTCGGTACGCCGGGGATGTTGTCCGAGGTGTCGCCGACCAGCGTCAGCCAGTCGATCATGCGTTCAGGCGGCACGCCGAATTTATCGAGCACGCCGGCCGGGTCGAGCATCCGGCCGCTGATGCCGTCGAACAAACGGATGCGGTCGTTGACGAGCTGCGCCATGTCCTTGTCGCTGGTGGCGATCAGCGTTTCCAGCCCGGCAGCGTACGCGCGGGTCGCGAGTGTGCCGATCACATCATCGGCCTCGACGCCGGATTCACGCAGCAGCGTGATGCCGAGCGCCTTCACCATCTCCATCAGCGGCGCAATCTGTGCCTGCAGGTCGTCCGGCATCGCCTCGCGATTGGCCTTGTACTGCGCATAGAGCTCGTCGCGAAAAGTCGGTCCCGGTGCATCCATCACCACCGCGATCAGGTCCGGTGAGCGGCTGCGCTGGATCTGCCGCAGCATGTTGAGGAAACCGAAGATCGCGCCAGTCGGCTGCCCGCTGGCGGTGGTCAGTGGTGGCAGGGCGTGAAAGGCGCGATAAAGATAGGAGTTGCCGTCGATAAGGACCAGGCGACGCGGGGCGGGCATGTGTGGCGCTACCCGGTCAGCGCGACAGGGCGGGATCGGGTGTGGCCGGTATCGTC
Source organism: uncultured Gammaproteobacteria bacterium (assembly GCA_963698405.1). GTDB lineage: Bacteria > Pseudomonadota > Gammaproteobacteria > Steroidobacterales > SHZI01. Next base: position 207,072 of record CAVOQT010000002.1, on the reverse strand, counting down.
TTCCGCTCGTCCTGATCGCCATCGGCCGGCGCCGGTACGGCAGCGCCCTCGGCTGGCGTCTCCGCCGGCTGATAGAGGTCGCCCTTCATGCCGCAGCCGGTCAGGGTGAGCGCCATGATCAACACTGTGCTCGCGCGCATCATTATTTCTGCCCTTTCTTCAGGTCTGCTGCCACCCGCTGATAGGCTTCGCGAAAACTCAGGCCCTGCTCGATCACCAGCCTGTTGGCCCGTCCGGCTGCATGGATCGAATCGTCGAGCCGGATGTTTTCCGGCAGGAAGTGGAGACCACGAATCAGTTGTGCCATCACGCGTGCTGAATCGCCGGCGAGGTCGATGGCGCGGAACAGCGGCGCCTTCATGCGCTGCAGATCGCGCTGATAACCGGAACCGAGTTTGGCCGGCAGGGCGAGTATCTCAAGCAGTGCAGCCTGCAGGGTCGGTCCTGCACCGCGCACCAGTTCGAGCACGTCAGGGTTGCGCTTCTGCGGCATGATCGAGGAGCCTGTGGTCATGTTGTCCGGCAAGCTGATGAAGCGGAATTCCTGGGTATAGAACAGCAGCAGGTCGGCAGCGATCCGCCCGAGGTCCTGGGTCAGCAGTGACAACTCGAAGACCAGCCCGGCTTCCGCTTTGCCGCGCGAGATCTGCACCGCTGTCACCGGGTCGTGCACTTTGTCGAAATGCAGGCTGCGCCGCGTCGCTTCGCGGTCGATAGGCAGGCCGGGTACGCCATAACCGGCTGCACTGCCGAGCGGATTGCGGCTGATCCGTCGCCGGCTCGCCGCAATACCATCGGCATCGTCGCGCAGCTCGGCGGCAAAACCACCGGCCCACAGCGGCACTGAACTCGGCATGGCCTGTTGCATGTGGGTATAGCCAGGCAGATCGGTATCAGCCTCGCGTTTCGCGAGTTCATCCAACGCGGCAGCCACGTCCAGCGCAGCCTCGGCGATGCCGGTCGCGGCATCGCGCAGATACAGCCGCAGTGCTGTCAGCACCTGATCGTTGCGCGAACGGCCGAGATGTACGCGCTTGCCGGCTTCGCCGATCGCCTGGGTCAGACGTTGCTCGAGCGCGGTGTGACAGTCCTCTTCGTCGAGGCTGATCTGCCATTCGCCGGCGGCGTGCGCCACGCCCAGCAATTCCAGTCCGCTGATGATCGCCGACAGGTCCGCATCGGATAGCAGTTTCTGCGCATGCAGCATCTGTGCATGGGCGATGGATGCCTGCACGTCGTATGCGACCAGGCGTGCGTCGAGCAGGTGATCTTCACCCGCTGTGTAGCGCAGGATCCGTGCATCCAGCGGTTCGCCCTTGTCCCAGAGACGTTTCATGGCACGTACCTCGATGCTGCGTTCAGGCGCCGGCTTCCTGTTCTTCAGGTGTCAGCGTATCGGTGTCTTCAACGACCAGCGTACCCGTGCCTTCATTGGTGAAGATCTCGAGCAGCAGGCTGTCGCGGACTTTGTAGGAAATCAGATGCACACGCGGCACGCCGCCGCGCACCGCCGCTTCGATGGCACGTGCCTTGGGCAGCATGCCTTCAGCCAGCGAACCGTTCTTGCGCAGCTCCTGCAGGTCATCGAGGTCGAGATAGGAGACCAGCGAAGTGGGGTCCTGACGATCTTCGAGAATACCCGCTACACCCATGGTCAGGATCAGCTTCGAAGCGCCGAGTGCCGTAGCCAGCGCAGCCGCGACGGTATCGGCGTTGATGTTGAGCACTGTGCCGGAATCGTCTGCCGACAGCGGGCTGACGATCGGTACCAGGCCGTTATCGAGCTGAGCCTGTATCACGTCCGGATTGACGGAGTCGATATCACCCACGAAACCGAAATCGACGGGTCCGCCGTCGTGCCCTTCCACCTCCACCGGTGGCCGCTTGTGTGCCTTGATCAGTCCACCGTCGACGCCGCTGATGCCGACGGCGGGCAGATGCAGTTCCCGGCACGCCGCCAGAATCCGTGTGTTGACCTGGCCGTTCAGCACCATGGTGCTGACGTCGAGCGTCTGCTTGTCGGTGACCCGCCGGCCACCGACCATGCGCGTCGGCACGCCCAGCGCCTGGGCCAGTTCGGTCGATTGCGGGCCACCGCCGTGCACCAGCACCACCCGGATGCCGACCTGATGCAGCAGGGCAACCTGTTCCAGCAGATGATGGGTAGCTGACTCAGACGCAAAGACCTCGCCACCGGCCTTCAATACGAAGATCTTCTTCTTGTAGAGGCGAATGTAGGGCGCTGCGTGTTTCAGGGCCGAGACGACGACGTCGCGCTGATGAGTGTTCTGCATGGTCATATTCCTGCTGGTAGCTGTTGTCAGGCGCCGGGGCCCATCATCTGGTAAACCACGGCCATCTGTCCCCACATGCGGTTCTGCGCTTCGTGGATCACCACGCTGCGCGGCCCGTCGAGGATGCGGTCGGTGACGGCAACGCCGCGCCGTACCGGCAGACAGTGCATGAAGCGCGCATCGGGTTGCGCCTTGGCGAAGCAGGGCTCATCCACGATCCAGTCCTGCAGCTGTTCGCGCAGCTTCTGGTCGCCGACGCGGTCGCCATAGTGCTGTGTGGAGGCCCATTCCTTTGCGTAGATCACGTGCGCGCCTTCGTAGGCTTCGGCGCGCTGGTTTGTTTCGCGCACCGAGCCACCGGACAGTTTGGCGGCTTGCCCGGCTTTCGCCATGATCGACGGCGGCAGCGCGAAACCGTCCGGGCGCACCACTGTCACGTCCATGCCGCGCATCGCGGCCATGTGCAGGGTCGCGGAGGGCACGGCCAGCGGCAAGGCCTTCGGGTGCCAGGACCAGGACAGCACGAACTTGCCGCCCTGCTTCGGGATACCGAGCTCGTCCATGGTCTTCCAGTCGGCCAGGCTCTGGCACGGATGCTGGATCGCCGACTCCATATTGATGAGCGGCACGTTTGCCAGCTCGCGCATCGCCACGAACTCCTTGTCGGCCAGATCATCGGCCAGGCTCACACGGTTGGCGAAAGCGCGTATGCCCAGTGCATCGCCATAGGAGCTGATCACCGGGATTGCTTCGCGCAGGTGTTCTGCTGCGACACCGTCCATGACGATGCCCGAGCGTGTCTCAAGGCCGTGGATCGACATGTCCGGCGAGATCACGAAGGATCCGCCGCCGAGGCGGATCATCGCAGCCTGAAATGACGAGAGCGTGCGCAGTGACGGACTCAGGAACAACAGTGCCAGCACCTTGCCGGCCAGTGCCTGTGGTTCCGGTTTTGTCTGCAGGCGGCGGGCCAGCTGCAGCAGTGCCTCGACTTCCGGAATGCTCAGTTCGGCGAGGTCGTTGAATACCTTGAGGCCCATGGATGTTCCTTTATTCAGCCAATATCGGCCAGCGCAGCGCAGAGTTTCTGCACGTGCTGGTGTTCGAGAGTAAGCGGCGGCAGCAGCCGGACCACCGCAGGGTCCGAACTCGTGCCCACCAGTATGTCGCGCTCGAGCAGCGCCGTCTGCACGTCCTTTGCCGGCCGGTTGCAGCGCAGGCCGAGCAGAAAACCGCGGCCCTGGACGCCGGTGACGGGGCCAATCACGGCAGACTTCTGCAGTTCAGCTGACAGTGTGCAGACGTTTTCCAGCAGACGATCGCGTTTGATCACCCCGATTACCGTGCTGATCAGCGCACAGGCCATCGGCCCGCCACCGAAGGTCGTGCCCAGATCGCCGGACTTCAGTTTTGCCGCCAGTTCTTCGGTGAGCAGCAGCGCACTGCAGGGGAAGCCGCCGCCGAGCGCCTTGGCAGTGGTCAGCATGTCCGGGCTGAGTCCATACAGGTGTGCGGCGAAGGGCGCACCGGTACGGCCGACCCCGCTTTGCACTTCATCGACGATCAGCAGCACACCATGCCGCTTGCAGGCAGCAGCGATCGTCGCGACAAAGGCCGGATCCAGATCAAAGGCGCCGGCCAGACCCTGCACGAGTTCGATGATGACTGCCGCCGTCTCGCCATTGATCAGTGCTTCGGCCTGCGCAACGTCGTTGCGCGGAATGAAGTCCACATCGAAGGGCGCGCGCGGAAAGCCGTACCAGCTTTTCGCCGCACCCCAGGTCACGGCTGCGCTGGCGGCCGTGCGGCCGTGAAAGCCGTGCTCGAGCGCCAGCACCCGCGATCGGCCGGTGGTTCGGCAGGCGATGCGCAGCGCATTCTCGTTGGCTTCAGCGCCGCTGTTGGCCAGAAACACGCGCTGCAGTCCGGGCGGCGCGAAGTCAGCCAGTGCATCAGCGGCCCGGGCGCGCACCTCGAGCGCCACGGCGTTGCTCTGAAAGTACATGCTCTCCGCTTGCCGGCTCAGTGTGGCGAGCAGGTCCGGGTGCGCATAGCCGAGCGCGGCCACCGCGTGACCACCGTAGAAGTCGATGATCCGCCGCGACCCGCAGTGCAGGTAAACGCCTTCGGCCGAATCCGGCTCGATCGGCAGTTGCGCATAAACCTGCAGCAGATGGCGCGCTTCAGACTGTTGTGCTGTGTTCATGTTGTTCAGATCCAGCCGGGAGCGGGCGCGTCGAGGCCTGCTGCTTCGGGCAGGCCGAGCAGCCGATTCATCCACTGCACTGCACCGCCGGCAGCGCCCTTGATGAGATTGTCGATGGCTACCATCACGGCCACGCTGTTGCCGGCGCTTTCCACGCCGATATGGCAGTAGTTGCTGCCGGCCACGTCCTTGATGCGCGGCAAACCATCGACCACCCGCACGAATTCGCAGCCGGCATAGAAGCCTGCCAGGCTGTCCCGCAACTGGTCACTGGTCCGGGGTGATTTCAGGCGTGCCTGCAGCGTCATGTGTATGCCGCGCGCAAAGGGCCCGGAATGCGGCACGAAATTGAGTTCGGGCGCGATGCCGGTGAGCTGTGCGCAGATCTGTACGACTTCCGGTGCATGCCGGTGCCGCAGCGGGTTGTAGGCAAACAGGTTTGCATGCCGCTCGGGGTGATGAGTGGTGGGCGTCGGCGTGCGGCCGGCACCCGTACTCCCGGTGATGCCGGTGGCATAGATCTGTGGCTCGCAGAGATCGAGCTTGAGCAGCGGCACGGCACCGGCCAGCATCGAGGTCGCGAAGCAGCCCGGATGGCCGATATGCGGGCCGGGAATGCCGCTGACGTGCTCAGGCAGCGCACAGCTGAACAGCGGCAGCAATGCCGGTGCCCCGTGCGGGGTTTTGTATACGGCTTGAAAATCGGCCGCATTCCGGAAACGGAAGTCCGAGGAGACATCGACCACCGTGAGCTGGCAATTCTTCGCTGCCGCTGCCTCCAGCAGTGTGGCGATCACGCCCGCACTGACGGCATGCGGTGCCGCTGCGAACAGCGCCATCTTCCCGGCGGTCATTCGCGCCGCGAGTTCAGCCTGGCTGATGAAAGCCTCGCCCTTCAGTGCCGGCGCCAGATGCGGGAAGGCCGCACTGACTGCGGTGCCGGCCGCTGTTTCCGACGACACGCCCTGCAGTTCCAGTTGCGGGTGGCCGGCAACCAGGCGCAGCAGTTCGCCGGCCACATAGCCGGTGCCGCCGACGATCAGCGTGGGAATCCGCTTGCTCATGTCAGCTTCAGGCCCAGGTGACGGGTAACCTCGTCACCGATCTGCATGGACTCGGTCACTGCATTGATGGCCTTGACGCCCATGCGCTGCACGATGATGTCCTTGCCCACGTCGTTGTCGGTCGCCGGGCCGGTGACGATATGCGGCTCGATGCCGAAATCTTCCCGCAGCAGCTTCACACCGCCCCAGGCTGCCACCGGATCGTTGGCGCAAAGCACCAGGCTGGAGAGCGCGCTCCGGATACCGGCATCCTTCAGGATGGCTTCCACTCCATAGGCGCCGAGCAGTCCGTCACCCAGTTCGAAGACGATGCAATCGGGCTTCTGTGCAGCCAGCTGGTTCAGCATCATCCGGGTAGCCGCCGGGCCATTCTTGCCCGTCGTGCAGGTGATGCCAAAGTCAGTGAAGATCAGCGTCGAGCGTGCGCCGGCATCCTCCATCGCCAGAATATCCCGCCGCAGGGCGACGCCCGTGGCCTTGAAGGCATCGACAGTGTGACCGTGATGCCGCAACCGGCTCACGATCGCGCTGGCGGCGGCGGTCTTGCCGGAATTCATGCAGGTGCCGGCGATGGCAACGACTGGCACGCCGAGGGTGTCGAGCGGTGGCTCGACGGCCAGCTTTTCCATGCCGATGCGCACGGGTACACCGATGCGCTCGCCGAGGAAGGGAAAGCTGAGTACCACGCCGAGCACCCGTACGTCGAAGGGCGGGCCGAAACTCGCATTGATCGAGTCGCAGGCACCGATCACGCCGCCCATGTTCAGCAGTTGCAGCGTGTCGCCGACCGCCAGAGATTCGGGGATATGTCCCGAGTAGCCGAACAGTGCTTTTCGGTGACCAATTGCGCCCACGATGATATCGCCGCGCTTCACCACCGCCATCCGGCCGCTGGTGAGCTCGAGCTGGTTGTAGGTGCTCTTGTTGTTCAGTACTTCGGCTGCGATGAGCACGCCTTCCTCGCAGGGAATATCGGTGCTGACCCGGATCTCGCGCTTGAGATTCAGGTGCTGGGCGACCGAGGCGATCTTGTCGGCGATGATGGTTTTCATGCTGTATCTATCCTTTGCTGCCGGCGGCCCGCGTTTGCAGGATGCCGGGTAGCGACAGAATCCGTGAATAGCCGAGTGCATCGACGGGCGTCCACTCGCCGGCCTTTTCGCCGTACACGCCCTTGGTCGCAGCCATCAACGAGTGCGGTGAAATCACGCCTTCGATGAACAGGTTGCCGGGCCGGAGCACGATCTTCACTTCGCCCGTGACCCGCTGTTGCGAGGAAGTCAGCAGCGCCTCTATGTCGCGGCACACCGGATCCAGCTGCTTGCCTTCGTGCACAAAGTCGCCGTACTGGGTGGCGATCTGGTCCTTGACCCGCTGCTGCAGACCCGACAACACCAGTTTCTCGAGCTCGCGATGCGCGTTCAGCAGGATGTCAGCCGCCGGCGCCTCGAAAGCCACCCGGCCCTTGGTGCCGAGCACGGTGTCGCCGACGTGTACACCACGGCCGATGCCGTAAGCCCCACCGATGATTTCCAGCGCTTCGATCAGTGCGACCGGATCCATAGCCTTGCCGTCCAGCGAGCTCGGGATGCCCTGCGTGAAACCGATCGTGTGCCGGGCAGCAGGCTGCGGCTTTTCCAGCGCGTTCGGCGACAGCACCCAGGCATCTTCGGGAATTGACTCGCGTGAATCGAGTGTTTCCCGGCCGCCGATCGTGACGCCCCACAATCCGCGATTGATCGAGTACGACGAACCACGCACCGGGACCGGCAGCTTCCGCTGTTCCAGATACTGTTGCTGTTCGCTGCGGATGAAGCCCTCGTCGCGCACCGGTGCAAGTATTTCGAGGCCCGGCGCGATCGTGCGCAGCGCGACTTCGAAGCGCACCTGATCGTTGCCGGCCGCCGTACAGCCGTGTGCGACGGTCTGGCTGCCGCGTTCCCGGGCGAGTTCGGCGAGCAGCGTGGCTTGTACGCCGCGCTCGGCGCCGACGCACAGCGGATACAGGTGTCCGCGCCGGACGTTGCCGAAGATCAGATACTTCAGCACCCGCTCGAAAAACACCTCTCGGGCTTCGACCAGCACATGCTCGACGGCACCCAACTGCTTTGAACGCTGTTCCAGATCGCTGATGGCTGCTGCGTCGAGGCCACCGGTGTTGATCGTCACCGTGACGATCGGTCGGCCCAGATGTTCATTCATCCACGGCACCAGGAACGAGGTGTCCAGCCCGCCCGAGAAGCCCAGGATGATCGGCGAAAGGTTTTTCTGCTGTGTCGTCATCTCTCTCTCCAGGTACCGGGCTCAGGTGCCGGAACCACTGCTGAATCGGGCCCGCAGCCGCGCCACGAGCCGTTTCTGGTCGCCACCGGTACGGGTGGCGATAAATATGGTGTCGTCGCCGGACACGGTGCCGACGATCTCTGGCCAGCCCGAACGGTCGAGCGACAGCGCAACTTGCTGCGCGCCGCCTTCCACCGTCTTGACCACCGTCTGATAGGGGCCTGCCGTGCGAATCTCCTTCACGAACTCCGCCAGCACCGCCATGTCCCGGCTGGCGTCCGGCTCCTCGCCTTCAGTCACTGGCCGGTATTCCTGGTCCAGCTTGGAAATGCCCAGCTGGCGCAGGTCGCGGCTGATGCTCGACTGCGTGGCCTCGATGCCACGCTTGTGCAGCAGTTCGACCAGTTCCCCTTGCCGCGACACTTGCCGCTGCCGCAGGATCTTCAGGATCGCCTGCTGTCGTTCCTCGCGCTGTTCGGCGCTAACCGGCATCAGAACCCCATGCGCATACACCAAGAAGGATGCGCATAGTATCCAGATCGGGGGTGGTGTCAAGGGAGCAGTGAATACCGCCAAGCTGAACGGACTGGTTTAATCTTCCGGACCAATGCATGCCGCTCCAGCTCGGCAAATTGTCAAAAAAACCGACGCCGGTGCTCCCGCTCCGGGTACGGCGTTTGCAGCGGCAGCTTCATCGTGTAACCATCCCGGTGAAATCAAAAAACGACGGTGCGCCAGCTGCTGCTGGCACCGCCGGCTCCCTGTGACACCTTCTGTGGAGATCCGGACATGAACAAACCATTCAAGCTTTGGCAATCGGCCTGCGCGGCACTCCTGCTGCTGGCAATCGCGGCTACCGCGACGGCGGTCCCACTCCGCGCTTACACATTTACGGGCACTTTCAGCAACGTGGCTGGCAATCCCTTCGGTTTGGGCATCGCGCTCGGCGATAGCGTGACCGGCACGCTGACTTACGACGCCGGTGTCATCGTGACACCGCCGCTACCTGGCGATACGCTGATCTTCTACCCGCAGGACCTGAGCGATGGTCTGCTCGCCAATATCGGCGGTAGTGTCTTTAGGAGCAATAATTTCAGTTTCCTGGTAGAGAACAACCGCCCGGTTGAGAACCTCGACGGCTATAACGTCAGCAGTGCATTTGGCGGGGATTTGTTTCGGGATGCGGCGCCGGTCGCGGGTACCCTCGGTATCGCTGCCCTGGGCCCGGATTCGACGATCGACTCACTGTCGCTGCTGGATTTTGATCCGCTGGCATTCGGGGCTGGCACACTTCAATTACTTCAGGATGGCGATAACTACCTGCAGGCATCGGTCACGCTGACCGCCGTGCCGGCACCAGCGCCCATGCTGATGCTCGCCACTGGCCTCGCCGGTTTGCTGTCATACAGGACCAGGCGCTTGCTTCGCGGCAGCTAGCCGCAGCAGAGTAAACGCCCTGATAGACTCGCTCCGGTACACAAGCCGTGCGGAGAGAGGTTGCGATGCGCCTTAAACAATTTGAATTCGTGCTGGCCGCGATGCTTCTGATCGCCTCATTCAGCAGTTTCGCCCAGCATGAACATGAGCACAAAGATGCAGATGCCGGGGGGCTGGTACTTGACCATGGCGCGAAGTGGGCCACCGATGCGCCATTGCGCGCAGGCATGGAGCAGATCCGCAATCTGGTCGCAGCACCGCAAGCGGCTGTTGCAGCCGGCGGGCTACTCGCTCCGGCCGAGTTGCAACTCGTCGCAGAAGGCGTGCGACAACAGGTCGACGGCCTGATCCGGAACTGCAAACTGGAGCCGGAGGCCGATGCGGTGCTGCATGTGCTGATTGCCGGCATGTTGCAGGGGGCTGTAGAGCTTGAAGGCACGCCGCCGTCGGCCACCGGCCTGCTGCGTATCCGGCAAGCTGTCGATCAGTATCCGCAGTATTTTGCACATGCCGGCTGGGAGGCAGGCGGTATCGCCGAGCCTGCGGCGCTGGCGGCGCGCTTCCAGCAGGAACTCGGCGCAAAACTCCAGGCCGCGATGCAGTCCGGTGGGCCGGTGAATGCCATCGCTGTATGCCGGGACGAAGCACCGGCCATTGCGAGTCGCCTGTCACGCCAGAGTGGCTGGCAAGTGAAGCGCGTGGGTACACGCGTGCGCAATCCCTTGACGGGTGTGCCTGACGCCTGGGAACAGCGCGAGTTGATGCAATTCCAGCAGCGCCTGCGGGGCGGAGAAGCGGCGAGCCAGATCGACAGGCTGGAGATCATCGATGACGCGCAGGGTCAGACGGCGCGCTACATGAAAGCGATCGTCACGGCACCACCGTGTCTGGCCTGTCACGGTGCGCGCGATGCACAGCCGCCGGCGCTGCGCGCTGTACTCGAGCGCGATTACCCGCACGATGCCGCCACGGACTACGCAGCGGGCGAGCTGCGCGGGGCGTTTTCCTTGCAGCGCCAGCTGACTACACCCTAGATTGCCGCCTTTTGGGGGCTTGGCATGTCTACATCTGCTTTTCCTGATTTCTTCGACCAGGCGCCGGTCATCGTCGTGCGCGACCCGCTCGCCGACTTTCTCGGTGCTGCTGCCGATGGAGTGCTCGAATACCGCTACGCTGACGCGGTCCGGCTCGCCGGACACAGTTGCCCGACCGTCGCTTCAGCTTTTCTGATGCTGCGCACAGCTCTCGTATCGCTGTACGGTGATGCGCTGCCGGTGCGCGGCGAGATCCGCGTCGATCTCGCTGAAGCGCACGATGCCGGCGTGACTGGTGTGATTGCCAGTATTGTCACGCTGATTACGGGTGCCACGACCGACACCGGCTTTCGCGGCCTCGCCGGGCGGTTCAACCGGCGCAACAAGCTGTTTTTCGCTCAGCCGCTGGCACACGGCGAGCTGCGCTGCACACGACTGGACAGCGGCGCGGCAGTCGAGGTTGCTGCCGACCTGTCGCACGTGCCGGGCGTTCCGCGCATGGGCGAACTGATGCGCGCGTCTCTCGCCGGGCAGGCGAGTGCTGCGGAGCGCAAAGAGTTTCAGGCGCTCTGGCAGGATCGTGTGCGTCGTCTGCTGCTCGAATTTGCGAACGATCCCGCCGTGATCCAGCTCTATCCGGCCTGAGTTGCTGAAGCTCCACGGTTCCCGGACCCGTTAGAATGGCCGCTTCAACCCATAGCTGGACGCCGCAATGACCACCGCATTGATCAGCCCCCGTGACCGCCTCATCTTCGCCCTCGACGTACCTGATGCCGTGGCAGCCCGGCAACTGGTGGAGCAGCTCGGTGATTCGGTGACCTTCTACAAGGTGGGTCTGGAGCTGATGGCAGCTGGCGGTTACTTCGAGCTGGTGGAGTGGCTGCTGAAGCGGAACAAGAAGGTCTTTGCCGATCTCAAGCTCTTCGATGTGCCGGCGACCGTCAGTCGCGCGATTTCGCTGCTGGCGAATCGCGGTATCACCTTTGCCACCGTGCATGGCAATCAGGGCATCATGGAAGCGGCCGCGGCTGCCAAGGGCGAGCTGAAGATCCTGGCTGTGACGGTGCTTACCAGCCTCGACCGTGGCGATCTGGACGACCTGGGCTTCAAGTGCGATGTGGAAGCGCTGGTGCTCTCGCGAGCGCGCCGTGCGCTTGAAGCGGGATGTGATGGTGTGGTGGCTTCCGGGCTGGAGCTGCCCGCCATGCGCCGGGCCATCGACAGTCGCCTGCTGGTCGTGACGCCGGGTATCCGCCCGGTCGAGAACCGGCCCAGCGATGACCAGAAGCGCGTGGTAACAGTCGAGCAGGCTTTTGCCGACGGCGCGAACTACATCGTGGTTGGCCGCCCGATCCGCGATGCCAAGGATCCCCGCGCTGCCGCCGAAGCCATCCAGCAGACTATCGCGCAGCGGTTTTCGGCTGCTTCCTGATTGGGTCAAGGCCGCCGTCGGGGCGGGCTGGCAGACCCAGCGTATAGGGTGTTTGAACTTCCTGTTCCTGCATCTTCATTTACAAGTTTTACGCCAGGGCAATTGCTTCAGGCTGCGGTTCTGCGTCGGTACCGTAGCCGTGTCGCCGCCGCACCGATCGCCGTCAACAGCATCCAGACACTGGCGGGGAGCGGCACTGACGCCGGAAGCGGCGGGGCATCCTCGATGGCAGCCACGCGGCCGGCGCTGTCGAACAGCAATTCACCCGAGTCGTCGTCCAGGATGGACCAGTCAGACAGGATGTTGTCGTCCGCGTCGAGCAGGACAATGTCCTCCAGCACGAAGGTGTTGTAGAAGTCGGCTCGCAGCAGGAAGTTGCTGCCGGCCGCAGCTTGGCCCGGATCAACCTGGGTAAACGCCGATGACCAGTAGTGGATGTACAGCGGTTCGCCCAGTACCAGCGGCACCGTGACTGAGTAGTTGCCGGGGCCCAGGTATTTCACTGCATTCAGTGCCACAGGATTCGCGAACAGGTCGAACCAGTCACTGTCCGGATTGGTGCTCCAGCCGAAGTCGAGCCGGGACGTGGCGGAACCGGTAACGCCCGCAGGCAGGGTGCTCGAGCCCGTAACATTCCAGTTGAAGGTGGCTCGCTGTGCCAGGGCCGATGGGTCTTCCACCCGGATCACCGTCTTGCTGCCGGTACCACCGACCGCGTAGTAGGAATTTCCAGCGGCCGCATCCCGTACGTCGATCTCGGCGTAGTTCCGCGAGGCATACCAGCCGGCGGACACTGCCTGGGAGCGGGCATAGAGCGCGGACCCGTTCCGGGTCAGCGCATCGGATGCGTAGACTGCCTGCGGCCCGAAATTGCCGGTGTAGCTCTGGCCAGAGAGGTCGTTACCGTCGACTGAGCCACTGCCGTTGGGGTTGTTCCAGACCATGGCAAGGCCCCGATAGTAGTTGGTGTCCGTCGAGTTTCCACCGCCCAAGTCGAGCAGCGCAGCATGCGCTGCCGACATGGTGGATATGACAAGCAGCACACTCAGTGCTTGGCAGGCCCAGCCCGCAATACGATGGTTCATGGTGCCCCCGATACGATTTGTTATTGAAAATTATTCAGCGTTTACGTATCTGCAGTATCCCATGGCTGCGAGGCGGCAGTTGCAGATTAGACATAATAAATCCACCTTCATCCTGGTCCGTATCAGAGCACCTCATCGAGGCCGCTGGTGCCCACACCCCGGGTGCACTTGACCCGCTACCACGCGCTGCTGCTGAGGCCGCTCCAGTCGCCCTTGGCCTCTCAGAGCATGCCGTGACTTTCTTGTTCCTCATAGCCTAATTTTCGATTTGCATCTGGACCGCCAAGCTCACGAAAGACGAGCTCGTCTTTTTCTGTCCACTCCAGCTTTGGATAATTCAGTGATTTTGTAAGCGTATCTGCCCCGCTTGCCTGTGCCCAGATTTCCAGCGGGGACAATGCTGGCGTGCAATCCAGATGAACAAGCATCGCCTGAATCATGGCGCCCGGGTCGGAGATGATCTGTTCCATCTTCAGTGCCAAGACGTTTTCCGCCTCTGACCAACGGTGTATGTTCAGGGCGTTCCTGATTTTTTTCGCTCCATCGATCCGCATGAAACCTGCAATGCCATCCTTGCGTATTGCTGTCGGTAGCTCAGGCCCATATCTTTCAGAATGCAGGAGAAAGCGTGCCCAGGATACAAATGTTGTGCGTAGTTCTCTGGAAACGGAAAGTATCTTGAACTGAGCAAAATTCCTGGCCAATTCGTCTGTGTATTCGACGTGTGACATGGCGAGTTCGCCTCGTCGAACAAGTTTTCGGCTCTCCTCAATGCGGCATGCAACATCAAATTTTCTCGGGTGTAACAAACCTTCTTTCAGGTAACTGCCGTCATAAGCTTGTAAGCGGCGGCGGCCCAGATGCAGATACGTGTTATGAAATCCGGCCGCCCGAGCTATTTCTGCAACCATGTGCGTTCCCGCTTTTGGCTGGGTGATTACTAACAATCGATTTTTCAGATCACCGCTTTCATGCCGGTCGCTTTGAGAGTCACCTTGTATTTCGTCACAGAACGGCATAACGACTTTTTTCCCAAGGAGCCGTCGCTTAAGCAAGCTGATTAATTTAGAGCCGTTTGTGTTCATTTGTTCTGGCACCAAGCAGACTATCGCGTAGCGGTTTTCGGCGGCTTCCTGAGTTTCTTTTCCAGGACGGGCCAGACGTTGTCGAGCAGCAGCGGTTGCGCTTCAGCCGTCGGATGTATGCCATCGGCCTGGATCAGTTCGAGATCCAGCGCGACACGTTCGAGAAAAAACTCGACCAAATCGATCTGGTATTGCCTTGCCAGCCCCGGGTATACAGCAGTGAAGGCTTCGGTATAGCTGCTGCCATAGTTGGTGGGTATCTGCATGCCGGCGAGGATCACCTCGGCGCCGGCCTCACGGCACAGCTCGATCATGGCGGCCAGGTTATCGCGCATCACCTTGATGGGCGTACCGCGCAGGCCGTCATTGCCGCCCAGTTCGATGATGACGACGGACGGCTGATGGAGCGCCAGCGTGCGCGGCAGGCGCTTCAGTCCGCTGCCGGTGGTATCGCCGGTGAGGCTGGCGTTGACCACCTCATAACCGTACCCTCTGGCTGCCAGCCGGTCGCGGAGCAGCGATACCCAGGATTCCTGCTCGCTCATGCCGTAGCCTGCGCTGAGGCTGTCGCCGACCACCAGCACGGTGGGGTTGCGCGCTGCAGCCGTCGCCTGGGCAACGGATGCCAACAGCAGCAGGGTGACGGCAGCAAGCAGCGCCTGGCGCATGAACAACAGATTTTTATGAATGGCGGATCGCATGGATAGTGATGCCGTACTGCGTGCAGCGGGACTGGCAAAAGAGGTTAGCAGCCCGGAAGGGACGCTGACCATCCTCGACGGTATCGATCTCAGCATCGCGCGGGGCGAGTCGGTGGCATTGGTCGGGCCCTCCGGGGCCGGGAAGACCACCTTGCTGGCCCTGCTGGCCGGGCTCGATCGGCCGACGCGCGGCAAGGTCTGGCTGTGCGGTACGGAGCTCACTGCCCTGAATGAAGACGGCCGGGCTGCACTGCGCGCCCGGCGTGTCGGGTTCGTGTTCCAGTCCTTTCACCTGCTGCAATCGCTCACCGCCCTGGAAAACGTGATGTTGCCGCTCGAACTGGCCGGTGAACTGAAGGCGGCGGCGCTGGCCCGCGAGACGCTGGCCAACATCGGCCTGGGCGCCCGTCTCGGCCACTATCCTCGGCAGCTTTCCGGCGGCGAGCAGCAGCGTGTGGCGATTGCCCGGGCCTTCGTGACGCGGCCGGAAGTCCTGTTTGCGGACGAGCCTACCGGCAACCTCGACAGTGCCACTGGCGAGCGCATCGGGCAGCTGCTGTTCGACCTCAACGCTGAATCGCGCACCACGCTGGTGCTGGTCACCCATCAGCGCGAACTGGCGGCACGCTGCGATCGCACCATTCAGCTGGTGGCAGGCAGAATCGTGCCATGACGCCGAAGGTACCGGTCTTTGCCTGGCGCGCATTCCTCAGGGATCTGCGTGCCGGTGAATTGTCGGTACTGCTGGCGGCCATCGTGCTGGCCGTGACCGCGATGACCGCGGTGGGTTTTTTCACCGACCGCGTCGGTGCTTCGATGAAGGAGCAGGCCAGCCAGGTGCTGGCGGCTGATCTGGTGCTGCGCTCGGCAGCAACGCTGCCACTGGAGTTTCAGGCCGAGGCGCGTGAGAGGGGTATCGCAACGGCCGAGACCCTGGCCTTCCCCACCGTGGTGCTGGTCGGCGAGGAAACCGCGCTGGCAGCGGTCGACGCGGTGAGCGATGGCTATCCCCTGCGCGGACAACTCACCATCGCCGATACCCTGTTCGGCACCGGCCGGCCGGCTGAGGGCATCCCCGCCCCGGGTGAAGCCTGGGCGGAGCCCGGCCTGCTCGGCCGTCTGGCGATCGATGTCGGCGCCACGCTGACAGTCGGCAACCGCACGCTGCGCATCACGCAGGTCCTGCAGTACAAGCCGGACCAGAACATCGGTTTCGTCAATCTCGCGCCGGGGCTGATGGTGAACCTGAAGGATGTGCCGGCGATGGGGGTGGTCAAGCCCGGCAGCCGCGTCACCTGGCACCAGATGTATGCCGGCAGTGATGCGCAGATCAGCGCATTCCGTTCGAGCATCGAGCCGCGCCTGCGTCCGGATACCAGCCTGCGTGGCCGCGAGGACGCCGGTGAACAGATCAATGCCGCCATCGACCGTGCGCAGCGCTTTCTGACACTGGCTTCACTGGTGACGGTGATTCTTGCTGCTGTTGCCGCGGCGATGGCCGCACGGCGCTACGCGATGCGCCATCTGGACAACATCGCCCTGCTGAAGACGCTGGGCGCGAGTCAGCGCTTTGTCGTGGCGGTGACCATGGGCGAGCTTGGCCTGATCATCGTCGCAACCTCGCTGCTCGGCGTGTTGCTCGGTTATGGCGCGCAGTATGGTCTTGCAGTGATCGCTGCTGAGCTGGTGGGCTTTGTGCTGCCGCCTGCATCCGGCCAGCCGTTTCTGCTTGGCATCCTGACGGCCGCCACGGTGGTGGTCGGTTTTGCGCTGCCACACCTGCTGCGGCTCGGCTCCACGCCGCCGCTGCGCGTGCTGCGCAAGGATCTGCCGGCACCACGCCTCAGTGCGCTGGCCACCTACGGCACGGCACTCGCAGCCATCGGTGCGCTGGTGTTCGTGATCGTCCGGGATGCACTGCTGGTGGGACTGATCGCCGGCGGCCTGGTGGCAATGGCGCTGATCGCCGGTGGTATCGGCTGGCTGCTGGTGCATGGCCTGGGCCGCTTTCGCGGTGCTGCCGGCATCGCCTGGCGCTATGGTCTCGCAAACATTGCGCGGCGCGGCCCGGAAAGCATCGTGCAGATCGTTGCCTTCGGTTTGAGCCTGATGGTGCTGCTGCTGCTCGGGGTGGTGCGCAACGACATACTCGCGACCTGGGAAGAGACCCTGCCGGAAACCGCGCCGAACCATTTCATGATCAACATCGAGCCGGACCAGTTGCCAGGTCTGCGCGCCTTTTTCAAAGCAGAGATCGACCGCGAGGTGACTGCCTTGCCGCTGATCCGTGGCCGTCTCGCCGCCATCAACGGTCAGCCTGCTGACGAAGTCACGACAGCTGGCGCACAGGGCGCTGCATTTCTGCAGCGCGAGACCAATCTGACCTGGACCGGCGCGCTGTCGGCGAGCAATACGGTGACGGAGGGGAAATGGTGGGGCGATGACTATGCCGGACCGCCGCAGGTGTCGCTGGATGCGAAGCTCGCCGCCAGCCTGGGTGTTGGCCTCGGCGATGCCCTGCGCTTCAACGTGGCGGGTGAAGACTTCGAAGCGCCGGTGACCAGCCTGCGCAGCGTGGAGTGGGACTCCTTCCAGCCGAACTTTTTTGTGGTGCTGTCGCCCGGGCTGGCCGCTGAACTGCCGCAGACTTATCTGGCCAGCGTCTATGTACCGCGTGACCGCGTAAAGGTGTTGGGCCAGCTGGTCCGCAAGTTTCCCGGCGTGACCGTGATCGACCTCGAAGTGATCCTCGCCCAGGTGCGCTCCGTTATCGATCGGGCGGCGCTGGCTGTGCAGTACGTCTTTGTCTTCACCCTGCTGGCCGGCATCGTCGTGCTGCTTGCTGCCATTCAGATCACCCGTGATGAACGGCGTTTCGAGAGCGCCATCCTGCACACGCTGGGCGCCGCACGGCGCAAGATTTTGCAGGGCGTGGCGGTCGAGTTTCTGACCCTGGGCGGTCTGTCAGGGGTGCTCGCTGCCTTCGGCGCCACCGCGCTGGGCTGGGCGCTGGCCCATTACGTGTTCAAGCTGGAGTATGGGGTAAGCCCGCTGTTGTGGCCGCTGGGGCTGGTGGCTGGCGCACTGATCGTTGGCATCGCCGGTACGCTGGCGACGCGGCGGGCAGTCAGCGCGCCGCCGGTTGCGGTATTGCGGGAGCGGGCCTGAATATGGCTGCTCCGGTGCGCGAGACACGCAAGGCACGCAGGCCGGGGCCAGTGTCCTGCGGTGTCATCGTGTTGCGCGAAACGCCGGATGGGCTGTGTGTATTGATGCTGCGCGTATTCCGGCATTGGGATTTCCCCAAAGGCATCATGGAGGCCGGCGAAGTTCATATGCAGACTGCCCTGCGCGAAGTCCGCGAGGAGTCGAGCATCGACCAGCTCGAGTTTCCGTGGGGCGAGGTCTATGTAGATACCGGGCCATACAATCGCGGCAAGGTTGCCCGTTACTATCTGGGTCTTACCCGGCAATCAGCTGTCGAACTGCTGCCGAGTCCGGATACCGGGCGGCCGGAACACAGTGAGTTTCGCTGGCTCAGCTTTGGCGAGGCGTACCGGCTGGCATCACCGCGTGTCCGGCTGGCACTCAGCTGGGCCGAGTCGGTGCTCTGCAAGGCCGGGGTGATTTCGCCACCGCCATAGACGATCAGCGCTTATTCTTCCGGCCTCTCGTCGGCCGGTACTTCCAGTGGCAAGGCCAAGGCGTCATTCGGTGCGGCGCTTGCTGCGATTCCGAGGTTGAAGGTGGCAAAGCCGGGCATCACCATCTGGTTCAATGCCATGCCGATTACCCGCCCATCCAGCGGCGAGTAGATCAGGTTCTGTTCATTGCTGATCGGGTCGGTAACCGTGCCAAGGACATCGCCGGCGTCAACCACCTGGCCGAGGCGAACCAGCGAGAAAAGAATCCCGCCGTGATCGGCGCGGACCCACTTCGACTGGTAGTAAACGGGGCGGGGCTCACTGAGCAGATTGACGCGATTGATGATCCCCAGTGCATCGAGCAGGCGCACGATACCCGCGGTGCCCTCGCGTACCTGGGCAGACTGCAAGCGGCCGGGTTCACCGGCTTCAAGCGTGACGGAGGGGATGCCGGCCGCGGTTGCCGCATTCCGCAGGGTGCCGACCCGGCCGGCATTGTGCAGTACCAGCATGCCGCCGAAACCCTTGACGAACTCCCTGACCTTCGCGTCGCGCAGGTCGGCACGCAACTGGGGCAGGTTGGTGCGGTTCAGCGAGCCGGTATGCACGTCGACCAGTCCGTCGCAGTGCCGGATGATGCCGTCAAACAGTGACCAGGCGATACGCGATGCCGCGCTGCCGCTCGGATTGCCGGGAAAGTGGCGATTGAGGTCGCGCCGGTCGGGCAGGTAACGCGAACCGCGACGAAAGCCCTGCAGGTTGACGATCGGAATGCCGATCACCGCACCGCGTATCCGCGTGGGTTCAAGATCCTGTGTGATGCGACGGACGATTTCGATGCCATTCAGCTCATCACCATGTATTGCGCCAGTCAGGCACAGCACAGGCCCGCGACCCGTACCGTTGATTATCCAGACCGGTGTCTGATCCGAGCTGCCATCGAATGATTGACCACCGGACCACTGCAGCCGGCGCGTTGTGCCGGGTGGAATGGTCTCGCCGAGCAGTTCGATGGTCTGCCCGCCACGCATGCCGCTTGTCTCGCTGACTGTCGGTGCCTTGTCCGTCGGTGTTGTCGCCGGTGCGTCTGCAGGAGTCGGAGCGGGTGCGGCTGTCGGCTTCTGCTCACAGCCACTCGATAGCGTGATGGCCAGCAGACAGACCGCGACGCGCAAAATCGTCCGGGTCATGTCAGCGGGATTGAGTGGCAGGTTTGGCAGCAGTTGTTGCAAGGCAAATGTTCTCAATGCGGCAGGCGGTGAGTCAGGCGTCTACAATAAACGCCAGCCAAGGCAGTCCGAAGGCATCGTTGGGCACTGTCGTCATATTATTGCGTGACACGGGTCCGCGTTTATGTGAAACGTGTGCGAGTTCCGGATCGGCACCGGGGCGTAGTCTTGAGCATCCGGGGTATTTGAAGGTCGGCGGGAGTCATTTGCCGGCCTGCTGGTCCGATAGGTTATGGAGAGGATGTTTCAGTTGTCGACTGGTTCGCTAAAAACAGTCGTTGCCACCCTGTTGCTGGCCTGTATCGGCAGCACGCCGGCGTTCGCCAGCGATCCCTTGCCGCGGCCGGCCGGTCTGGAGCCGGATATCGGTTTCTGGCGGCAGGTTTTTACCGAAGTTTCCAGCGCCCAGGTGGTCGTTCACGACAACCGCTATCTGGGCATCGTCTACGAGAAGTTCGATATTCCGCCTGGTGCTACCGATTCAAGCCGCCGGCGCATGATGGACGCTGCTGCGGCCAGATATGAAGGCATTCTCAAGCGGCTGGCCACCGGCCAGCGCAATGGCCTGACCAGCGAAGAGGCCCGCGTGCTGGCGTTATGGTCCGGACGTACCGACAACGACAGTTTGCGCGCTGCGGCTGGCCGGGTGAGAACCCAGCAGGGGCTGGCTGATCGTTTTCAGCAGGGGGTCGTGCGTTCCGGTCGCTGGAAGGATCATATCCAGCTGAATCTGCGCGAAGCTGGTGTGCCCGAGAGCCTGGCAGCGCTGCCGCATGTCGAGTCGTCCTTCGATCCGGAGGCACGTTCCTTTGTCGGTGCTGCCGGTTTGTGGCAGTTCACTGCCGGGACCGGGCGTAGCTATATGCGTATCGATCAGGTGGTCGATGAACGCCGCGATCCGTTCCGTTCCAGTGAAGCCGCAGCGCGGCTGCTGCGTTCGAACTACCTTTCCCTGCAATCCTGGCCGCTGGCGATCACAGCCTACAACCATGGCGCAGGAGGCATGCGGCGTGCCGTACGTGAAATGGGCACCAGCGATATCGAGTCAATCGTGCGCAATTACAGTGGGCCAGCTTTCGGTTTCGCCTCACGCAATTTCTATGTTTCTTTTCTGGCTGCCGATGAAGTCGATCGCAACCCGAAAAAGTTCTTCGGCAACATCCAGCCGGAACCGGCTGCGCGTGGCACCACCATCGTGCTGGCCGATTCCATGGGCACCGATAGCCTCGAGCGCAGCCTCGGTGTTTCGCGTGAGACCCTGCGGGTTTACAACCCGGCGCTGCTGGCGCCAGTCTGGTCCGGTCACAGAGCGGTGCCGCGCGGTTTCAGTCTGCGGTTGCCGGAAGGTGTCGGTGATGCGCGGACGGTGGCCCGGCTTGCCGCCGCCGATCCGGAAGCTGAACGCGAACGGGCACGGAAGGCCGGGTTGAGCGCTGCGTCCCACAAGGTACGCAGTGGTGAAACCTTGTCCGGGATCGCGCAGCGTTACGGAACTTCACCGTCGCGACTTGCCGAACTCAATCAGCTGAACAAAAAGAACCTGATTCGTGTCGGCCAGCTACTGAAGCTGCCCTCCGGTGCACACAGCAATACCAGCCAGGCTGGCAAGAGTTCAACCTATGTGGTCAAACGCGGTGATTCGCTGGGCAGTATCGCCAAGCGTACCGGCGTGACACAGCGTCAGCTCATGGCGATCAATGCGCTGGATAATCCGCATCGCATCTATCCCGGCCAGCGCTTGCGGCTTACCGGTAAACCGGGCGGTGGCTGAGTGATGGTCGGGCACCGTACGGTAATAAAAGCATGTTGCCGGCTCCTGCTGGCAGGCCTGTTTCTGTCGGCCAGCGCTGGTGCCTCGACGCTGGAGGTTGCTGACCGGATCGTGGTGCACAAGTCCGAGCGCAAGCTGCTGCTGCTGCGGGGTGAGCGGGTATTGCGCACCATCGATGTCGCACTTGGCCTGTCGCCCAAGGGGGCGAAGTACCGGGAAGGCGATTTCCGCACGCCGGAAGGCAGCTATCGTCTCGCCGGGCGCAATGCAAACAGCGACTACTATCTGGCGCTGAAGGTGTCGTATCCGAATCCCTCTGATCAGCAGCGCGCGGCGGCCCAAGGGGTATCGCCGGGTGGTCTCATCATGATCCATGGCCAGCCGAACCGGCCAAACAAACCCCTGGAGTACTACCAGAAGAACGACTGGACCAATGGCTGCATCGCCGTTTCAAATTCCGACATGGTGGATATCTGGCTGATGACGCCTGACGATACGCCGATCCAGATCCTCCCCTGAATGACATCCCGAACCGTGATTGAGGTCATGCCTGAAGGCACTCTCGAAGTGCTTTCCCAGCATGAAGTGGATCGCCTGCGCAGTACGGGTGAGGGTGGCTACCATGAGCTGCTGCGCCGCTGCGCTCTCGCGGTGCTCAATTCCGGTGCCGAGACCGATGACACCCGCGAGGTGCTTGAACAGCACCGGCATTTCGATATCAGTATCGTGCAGCAGGATCGCGGGGTGAAGCTTGCGCTGACTGATGCACCGGAAACCGCCTTCGTCGACGGTCGCATGATTCGCGGCATCCGTGAACTCCTTTTCGCGGTGCTGCGCGATGTGATCTACATAAATAACGAGTTCGTCGCATCCGGCCAGTTTGACCTCAACAGCAGTTACGGCATCACCAATGCGGTTTTCCACGTGTTGCGCAATGCTGGTGTACTGCGTGCCGGTACCGAGCCCAATCTGGTGGTGTGCTGGGGCGGGCACTCCATCAACCGTGAAGAATACGAATATACGAAGGAGACCGGCTACCAGCTCGGTTTGCGCGAGCTGAATGTCTGTACCGGTTGTGGTGCCGGTGCGATGAAGGGGCCGATGAAGGGTGCAACCATCGGGCACGCCAAGCAGCGCATCCGCGACGGCCGCTATATCGGCCTGACCGAGCCAGGCATCATCGCTGCCGAGTCACCGAATCCGATCGTCAACGCACTGGTGATCATGCCGGACATGGAAAAACGTCTGGAAGGCTTCATCCGCATCGCCCATTCGGTCATCATTTTTCCTGGTGGCGTGGGCACCGCGGAGGAAATCCTGTTTTTGCTCGGTATCCTGCTGCATCCGGACAACGCCGATATTCCGCTGCCGATGATCCTGACCGGCCCCGAGTCGAGCCGACCTTATCTGGAGCGCATCGATGCCTTTATCGGCGCCACGCTTGGGCCTGAAGCGCAGCAGCGCTATTCGATGATCATTGACGACCCGGCCGCGGTTGCCACCTCGACGCTGAACAATATCCGCGAGGTGCGCGATTACCGGTATGCCCAGAACGATGCCTATTACTTCAACTGGCGTTTGACCATCGATACGGTTTTCCAGCAGCCCTTTGCCGCTACGCATGAGGCGATGGCAGCTCTCGAGTTGCGGCGCGATCTGCCGCCGGCAGTACTGGCTGCAAATTTGCGCCGGGCATTCTCCGGCATCGTCAGCGGCAATATTCGCGAAGAGGGAATCCGTGCGATTGAGCAGTATGGGCCGTTCGAGATCCGCGGCGATCGCGACATACTTGCCGAACTCGATGGCCTGCTGCGCGCCTTCGTCGCGCAGAGCCGCATGCGCCTGCCGGGGCGCGCATATGTGCCCTGTTACCGCGTGGTGATCTGAACGCGATTTTACGATTGCTGTCGTTTTGCGGGACTCTGTCGACACCTGTGGCGTGTAGGGTATGCGGCAACATTTAGCCTGTGAACCAATTCCTTCCGGTGCAGCCGGTGTGATCCCTAGGATTCGCCCAACGCTGAATGCCCGGGAAATCCAACATGGCCGATCAAAAGAGTCAGTCGCTCAGTTCGCGTTATCCGCAACTGCATGACGACAAGTCTGGTAGCGCGCATACGCTGACCGAACACCGTAGCCCGGGCCTCGTTGCCCAGAACGGCAAGGATGTAACCAATTGGGACGCCTACCGGCGATGGTTGAGTCGTGTGCAACTGCCGGACAAGCGCCGAACGGCGATGGACCCATCCCTTTACACCTGGAAGGGGTACCGGAACTGGGCGGACAAGGTTCGCCGCGACTGGACCTCTGAAGAGAAATAGTTGAGCTCTGTCACGTCGGAGGCCCCCGGTTTGTGGTCGGGAGCAGATCATGTCTGACAACGAAAAAGACCAGCCAATGTTCCGTAATGAAGATACTTTGCACCGGCGGGCGTGGATAGACCGGGCCTTGTCCGGAGTGCGTGGACGCCTGCCACAAGACGAAGAGGGCGAGTTGGCCAGGAATGCCGTTCCGACGGCGTCCGGACCCATGCCCTTGCCCGGCGAACGCCCGCGTCTCTACGTGGTGCGTAACCGGGCCAGCCGCTGATTCACAGCGACTTTGCCTCGCGCCGCTTGAAATTCCGGCAACTGCCCTTATAAAGGCAGTTCACCGGAGCGGCCTTCGCGCCTGCTCCCTGACGACAATCCGGACGCAGGCCAGGTATTTCCATGACAGTCGAGACGCGTGAAACCCACGGTTTTCAGGCCGAGGTGCAGAAGCTTTTGCACCTCATGGTGCATTCGCTCTACAGCAATCGCGAGATTTTCCTCCGTGAGCTGATCTCAAATGCCTCTGATGCAGCGGACCGGCTGCGCTTCGAGGCCATTTCCGCACCAGCGCTGCTGGAGCCCGATCCGGAGCTGAAGATACGCATCGAGTTCGATACCGAAGCGCGGACCGTTTCGATAGAAGACAACGGGATCGGCATGTCCCGCGAGGACACCATCCGTCAGCTGGGTACGATCGCCCGTTCCGGTACCGGTGACTTCCTGAGCAAGATGACCGGCGAGCAGCGCCGCGATGCCAACCTGATCGGCCAGTTTGGCGTGGGCTTCTATTCGGCTTTTATCGTTGCCGACCGGGTTGAGGTACTGACCCGCCGGGCCGGTGCGCCGGACAGCGAGGGTGTGCGCTGGGAGTCGGACGGGCAGGGTGAGTTCAGTATCGAGAGCGTCGACCGGCCAGAGCGCGGAACGCGGGTCACCCTGCATCTGCGCGAAGATGCCGCCGAGTTTGCCGATGAGTCACGTCTGCGCATGCTGATCCGCAAGTATTCGGACCACATCGCGTTTCCGGTGCTGATGAAGGGCAAGGGTAGCGAAAGCGAGGCACAGGAGGAGTCAGCCAATACAGCCAGGGCGCTCTGGACCCGCCCGCGCACGGAAGTCAGCGAAGACGAATACCGCGAGTTCTACAAGCACATCGGCCATGACTTCCAGGATCCGCTGGTCTGGAGTCACAACAAGGTAGAGGGCAAGCACGAGTACATCAGCCTGCTCTACATACCGGCGCATGCACCCTGGGACATGTGGAACCGCGTCTGGCTCACGGCATCTCAAGCTGTATGTGAAGCGTGTCTTCATCATGGACGATGCCGAGCAGTTTCTGCCGCTGTATCTGCGCTTCGTGCGCGGCGTCGTCGATTCCAGCGACCTCTCGCTGAATGTATCGCGTGAACTGCTGCAGCAGGATGCGGTGGTCGAGACCATGCGTGGTGCGATCACCCGGCGTGTGCTGGATACCCTCGACAAACTGGCGAAGGAAGAGCCGGAAAAATATGCGACCTTCTGGAAGGAATTCGGCCGGGTACTGAAGGAAGGCCCGGCGGAAGATCCGGGCAACCGCCAGCGCATCGCCGCGCTGCTGCGTTTCAGCTCCACTGCTGGCGACAATCCGGTTCCGGACCGCTCGCTCGCCGACTACATCGCCGCACGCGACACGACAGCCGATGATCCGCTGGCCAGCCAGAAGGTCATCTGGTACCTGACGGCCGACAGCTTCAATGCGGCGCGCTCAAGCCCGCATCTGGAGGTGTTCCGCAAGAGCGGTATCGAAGTGCTGCTGCTCACCGACAATATCGACGAGTGGCTGGTCAGCCACCTGCACGAGTTCGACGGCTGGGAGTTCCGCGACGTCAAGCGCGGCGACCTGCCCGCAGAAAAGCCCGCCCAGGAAGGTGAAGGTGAGAAGCCGACCGCGACGGAACACGA
Organism: uncultured Gammaproteobacteria bacterium; assembly: GCA_963698405.1. GTDB lineage: Bacteria > Pseudomonadota > Gammaproteobacteria > Steroidobacterales > SHZI01. Next base: position 181,554 of record CAVOQT010000002.1, on the reverse strand, counting down.
TGCACTGATTGCGCGCCTGAAAACGCAGCTGGGCGCTCAGGTGTCCGAAGTGCGCACCACCACGCGCCTGACCGAATCGCCCGCCTGTCTGGTGCTCGGTGAGTACGAACTGGGGGCACAGATGCGCAAGCTGATGCAGGCGACGGGTCAGGCGGTACCTGAGACCAAACCCATCCTGGAGATCAATCCCGCGCACCCGCTCTTGCAGCGCCTCGGTGATCAGCAGGATGAAGCCCGCTTCGCCGATCTCGCCCAGCTTATTTTCGATCAGGCCAGTCTGGCCGAGGGTGGGCAGCTCGAGGATCCGGGTGCATTCGTGCAGCGGCTGAACCGGATACTGCTGGGCCCGTAGGAGCGGCTTCTGTGGGAGCGGCTTCAGCCGCGATCAACGACGGGAAGAAAGATCGCGGCTGAAGCCGCTCCTACGGGTCCAGCCCCAGACGGCCCCACTCGATGGCTGGGCATCGGTCCATGATGACGGTCAGGCCCGCCTTGCGGCCGCGCTCGGCGGCTGCCTCGTTGACAACATCGAGCTGCATCCACACGGCCTTTGCACCGATGGCGATGGCCTCGTCGACCACCGGACCGGCGGCTTCGGAGTTGCGGAATACATCGACCAGATCGACCGGTACCGGGATGTCTGCAAGATCCGCATAGATGGTCTCGCCAAGCAGAGTCTTGCCCGCATGACCGGGATTAACCGGAATGCAGCGATAGCCCTTGCCCTGCAGGAAACGCATCACGCCATGCGAGGCGCGGTGGGGTTTGGGCGAGGCACCGACCACGGCGATGGTTCTGGCATTCCGCAGGGCCGCAACCAGCACTTCATCTGTCGTGAGATCGCTCATGCAGGTCTAAACGGCTCTCCCGCAGCCGTCACCGGCATCCTCGCGTTCGATCTGTACGGTGGTGTGGCCGATACCGAAGCGGTCTTCCAGGCCCTCGGTGAGTTCATGCAGGAAATGATCGTCACCACCGCCCGGCATTACCAGGTGTACCGTGAGAGCGTTTTCCGTGGTGCTCATTGCCCAGATGTGCAGGTCGTGAATCCTGGTTACACCCGGCAGTGCGCTCAGCCAGCCAGTAACAGCGGCCGGTTCAATGCTGCGCGGAACCGCGTCCACTGCCAGATCCAGTGATTCGCGCAGCAGATCCCAGGTGCCCCAGACGATTGCGGCCACGATGACGAGGCTGATCACCGGATCCAGCCACTGCCAGCCATACATCAATATGCCGATGCCGCCGATGACGACGCCCAGTGACAGGATCGCATCTGCGGCCATGTGCAGAAAGGCAGCACGGATATTCAGGTCGCCATGCCGGCCGCTGGCGAACATCAGTGCCGTGGCAGTATTGATGACTACGCCGATCCCTGCGACCACGATTATGGTCATGCCGTCGAGCGGGGCAGGAGTAGCAAAACGTTCAATGGCCTCCCAGGCGATGCCACCCATGGCCAGCAGCAGCATGCCGGCGCTGAACAGCGAAGCGAGAATGGTTGCGCGGCGGTAGCCATAGGTCCGGCGCGGTGAAGGCTTGGTGTTGGCGAGGCCGGCAGCGCCCCAGGCCAGACCGAGTGACAGCACATCGCTGAAGTTGTGACCGGCATCGGCGATCAGGGCCAGCGAGCCGGCGATATAGCCATAGCTGGCCTCAATGATGACGAAGATCAGGTTGAGCGCGATGCCTGCGGCGAAACGACCACTGTAACCTTTGGGGGGCGGTCCATGATCGTGATGATGTCCGTGCCCCGCTGCTTCTGTGCTGCCGTGCGCATGACCATGGTCATCGTGGTCGTGGTCGTGGTCGTGGTCGGGATGCTGGCTCATCTGGATTTCACATTTTTATAACTAATTTTTCAAAGTTGAGATTAGCACGCTGTTTTACCCAGCTGGCAGAAACTAAGCTCGGATGATTATGGATCTCATCTAGATGCCCAGCGGCCCATCATTCAGGGATGCTCTCAGCCTGCGCGGCCCGGCCGGTCGCATTGAGGGGCTGCTCGATATGCCGACGGGCGTTGTCGCGCCCGCTGTCGCGGTGATCTGTCATCCACACCCGCAGCATCAGGGCACCCAGTTGAACAAGGTGGTGCACACCATCAGCCGGAGCATGAATGAGCTGGGCGTGCCGGCTGTCCGTTTCAATTTCCGCGGTGTGGGTGCCAGCGAGGGCGCCTATGCAGATGGTTTGGGTGAAGCTGAAGATGTGATCGCCGTGGCTGAATGGGCGCGGAACCGCTTTCCGCAGGCCGAGTTGTGGCTGGCCGGATTTTCCTTTGGTGCTGCGGTGGCGATTCGCGCAGCCATGCAGCTGAAACCGGCACGCTTGATCAGCGTGGCGCCACCGGTGACACGTATGGTCAACCTGCTTGCCGATGTACGGCCGGAGTGTCCCTGGTTGATCGTGCAGGGTACAGCCGATGAGGTTGTCGCTGCCGAAGATGTACAGAGCTGGGCACAGACACATCACCCTGCCGCCAAGCTGGTTCTGCTGCCCGAGGTCGGACATTTTTTCCACGGTCGCTTGACGCTGCTGCGGGAAACGCTGGTCGAGTGGGCGACTGACAGCTAAGCCAGCATCTCAATCAGGGGCTGCAGTTCCTTCTCATAGTGACGCCAGCCCCCTACCGACTTGCCATGGATGGCTTGCCGCACCTGCATCGCGCTGGCTGTCGCAACGGTGCGTCTGGAGCCACGGAACTGCAGGCAATTCTCCTCGTGCGAGAGACCACAGGCATCCAGCAATCGAGCAATGGTTTGCTCCGGCCTGGTAACCAGGTCTTCATAGCGCGTATCAAAAATCTGTCCCGGCATCAGCTGCTGCCAGTACGCCATGAGTGACTGATAGCGCAGGTAATAGCTGCCGAGCTCACTGAGATCGTTGCTCCATGTGAGTGAGGGATCGAGAAAATAGCTCTTGAAACACGACAGGCAGGTATCCAGTGGATCACGTCGGCAATGCACGATCCTGGCATGGGGCAGCATCTTGCGGATCAGGCCGGCATAGACAAAGTTGCCCGGCATCTTGTCCACCACGAAAGCAGAACCATTTGCGAGCTGCCGTACGTGATCGAGGTATTGCTGTCCGAGTTGCAGCCATCTCTGGTCGTCGATCTGCGTCAGATCACGCGGGAAGTTCCTGACCGACCGCGTGATCAGCTGGCCTATGGTCGGTAGTTCGCCCGCTCCATGCACCATTGAATGGCTGGCCAGCACTTGCTCAGTGAGGCTGGTGCCGGATCTCGGCATGCCGATCACGAATATGGGCGTGATTTCCCCCGAAATTTCCGTTGCGTTAACGTCGGTCCCGAAATCGAGCGGAATCGAACGCATCGCGTCCAGCGGGCCCAGCACATGAGTTAGCGGGTATCGGTCAAGCTGGTGCTTCAGGCGATTGCCGTCGGCGAAGTAGACAAAGGCTTCCGGATACTGTCCGAGGTCGTGGTTGGCTTTCCCGAGGCCGAAAGCCAGATGGCAGCGGTCGGTCGCCGAAATTGCCGGGTTTTTGTAGAGGGCTTCCATGGCCCGGATTTCATCATCGAGATGAGCGTGCCGCTTCGTGAACGCGAGGTGGTGATGCGCTTTCGCATAGTCGGGTTTGATCCGGATCGACTGCCGGTACATTTCGATTGCCTCATCCGGGCGACCCATTTCGGTATACACCCCACCGAGGTTCTGCATGGCAACCGCCATCCCGGGGTCACAAGCGAGGGCTTTCAGAAAGCACTGTTCGGCATCCGCATGTCGCAACAGGTCTTTGTAGATGTTGCCGAGATTGTTGTGGGCAACAGCCATGGACGAGTCTGTCGCAATAATTCTTTCGTACTGGTGTGCGGCTTCATCCAGTCTCAGGAGTGCTTTAAGACTCACTGCAAGTGCGAATCTTGCCCAAATATTTCCAGGGCCCCGACTCACTGCCTTCTGCAGTAGCTGGATGGCAGCTGCGTGCTGCCCGTGCTCCTGGAGCAGTGTGCCAAAGTCAAAATTGGCAGTTGGGTTATCCGGGTCTCTGGCCAGAACCGAACGGTAGATTGCCTCGGCATCCGCATACCGTTGTTGCAGACGATATTGCCGGGCATTTTCCAGAGATGTCAGATCAGGGTCTGCCATTCACTCTGTTTATCAAAAATCTGTATTTTTTTCAGCCGGGTAGTAAAACTACGCATGGACGTGAATCCATAGCCGGGAGCTATGCTGTCGCGTAAACTCCGCATGTAGTGCCGGGAAGTGCGAACGGGAGCAAGATGCTGCGGGGCCACTAACTGCATGAAATCAGAGTTTTTTTCGTAAAAAAACAAGAGGTTTGTTATGTATATCAACTTTTGGTACCCGATCGTCCGCAGTGAGGACCTGAGCTATGACCAGCCGGAAAAGGTCAGGGTGCTTGGCGTCGATCTCGTCGCATTCCGCGATCAGAATGGCGATGCCCGCGTATTGAGCGATACCTGTACGCACCGCGGTGCGTCACTCGGTGGCGCATGGTCCCAGGGCAACACCAAGCGAATCATTGATGGCTGCATCGTTTGCCCGTATCACGGCTGGGAGTTCAATGGAGACGGCGAGTGCGTGAACATCCCCTCCATCGGCTATGGCACGAAAACGCCACCGCGCGCGAAAGTGGATGCATACCCGGTGCAGGAAAAATACGGCATCGTGTTTGCGTTCCTTGGCGATGAGCCCGAAGAATCAAGGATTCCATTGCTGGAGGTCGAGGAATATGGCCAGGAAGGCTGGGTAGCCAACGAAGTACTGGTTCTCGAAGTGCCGTACTACTACCAGCGCTCGATCGAGAACGGCATCGATCCGTCACACAACGAGTTCGTGCACCCGACGCATGGTCACTCGGCTATCGATCGCAAAAACTACAAGGTTCGCGATTACACGCCGGAAGATCATCGCCAGGGTTGGGGCTTCTGGTTCTGGCACCTGTTCGATGCGCCGCCGCTGCCACAGAAAGACCACGAGACAGCCGGTGGCAAGGACACGCCATGGGGCGATACGAGAACTGGAGAAAGCCAGGTCTATGTCGGTGGTGGTACCTATGGTCCGAACATGATGCCGACCTATATCAACATCGATCCGACCAAGATGTTCCGGCAGTATTTCTTTGAGGCGCCGGTGGATGAGAACAACACGAAGATCTTCTTCCTGAACATGCGCAACTTCCTGCTGGACCCGAAGAACAACGGTCCGATCCATGCGCGCAACAAGGTCATCGCGGGACAGGACATCCAGATCCTTTCCACCATGTGTCCGGTACAAACACCGTTAAGCCCGACGAAGGAAGTTCTGACTCCGTCCGATAATGCTGTCGCGGCTTACCGCAAATGGCTGGCGAAGTTCGACGACAAGGGCTGGCACATCGATCTCGAAAAGTTCAATGCCAATCATGGTACAAAAAGAGCATTCGCGATCCCATGCCCGGCACGCCGGACCTCCGGCAATTGGGTTCTTGATTCGATTCCCTTGATCAAGGATGGCGCCGAGCGCAAGAAGTTGGATCAGGTTTAAAACCTGGTCGCAGCAATGACGGGGCGGTACGGGTAGGCGACTATCCGTACCGCCCCTTTCTTTTGGTGGCTTTCATGGTGCTGAGCACGGATTTCTGCTGCCAGCCCCGTCCGAAAAACGATTTAGTTGCCGTAGAACTGCCGCTGGAAGCGCACCCTCAGCGGCGCGCCGGTCGCATCAGTTGGCTGTGCCTCGATGCTGAATACCAGCGCCTCTTCGCCTGAAATGGATACGTCGCCGATATAGTAGATTGCATCACCTTCACGGATTTCGCGCAGGCTGAGGTTCTTCGCCTGACCGTTCAGGTTGACGGCGCTGGCGCTGACCTTGCCGGTCACCGGAACATTCAGCGTCCCTTCGGTCTCCTTCAGTATGGAAATATTCAGCAATATGCGGTTGGCGCTGCGCGTGATGCCGTAGCTGCGGGCGATCTCCGGTGTCAGCGTATCGGTTGGAATCGCATTGAAGTGCAGGACGTGGTCACCGAAGTCTCGTGACGAAGCATCGGCTGGTTCCATTGCCTGTGTGGCCGGAAGGTCGACCGGCGAGCCAGCGGGCTTGTCACAGGCGACCAGCAGGCCGGTAGCGAGCAACACGGCAAGAATTCTTGTAGTGACGTACATGGCGACACCTCACAAGGAACCGGTCCAGGCTCAACTATAGCGCGCTGCAACCGCTGCGAGTACCGGGTGGCCAGTCGTTCAAAGTACCGGCGTCACCATATTCGCACACAGCATGGCAGACCAGAGCTGCCGGGTTGGCAGCAGCATCATCAGCGCCTGCAGTGCGATCAGCAGGAATATCGGTGACAGATCGAGTCCACCGATCAGCGGAATCACGCGTCGCACCGGTTTGAGCAGCGGTTCGACCAGCGAGGAAACCAGCGCAGCGCCCGGGTTGTAGCCGCCGGAACTTACCCAGCTCAGTACCGCATAGATAATGACCGCCCAGAAGTAGACGGTGAGTATCAGGCGCGTGATGCCGAGTATGGTCAGCAGCAGTATGGGCACCAGGCCGGGTTTGCCGATGCAGCCGATCTGCACAAGTACTACGGTGCCCAGCATCTGCAGGCCGAGCAGGGCCATCAGCGTGGCGCTGTCGAGGCGTCCCAGCGGTGGCAGCAGGCGCCGCAGTGGCATCACCAGCGGGTTGGTGACGCGCAGGATGAACTGCACGAAGGGATTGCGCGTGTCGACCCTGACCCACTGCAGTAGCAGGCGCAGGACAAAGACCAGCACATACAGGTCGAATAGTGTGCGCAGGATGAATATCAGCGCGCTCTGCATCGGTTCAGCTCCTCTGTTTGCCGAGTTCCGCCGAACGATTCCGGGCGGCAGTCAGGGCCTGCTGCACGATACCGGCAAGATCTGCCTGCGCAAATACCTGTAGCGCGGCGGCGGTGGTTCCGCCGGGTGAGGTGACTGCCGCACGCAGCAGGCCCGGTTCGCTGTGCGTTTCGACAACCACACGTGCCGCACCGAGTGCGGTTTCGCGGGTCAGTGCGGCAGCCAGGTCCGGTGGCAAGCCAAGATCAATGGCTGCACGTTCCATGTGCTCCATAAGCAGATAAAAGTAGGCTGGGCCACTGCCGGATACGGCGGTGACCGCATCCATCATCGTTTCATCGGGCAGCCACAGCGCACGGCCGGTGGTGCTGGCGACATATTCAGCGAGCTGCCGGCCAGCAGTGTCTACGGCGGCCGAGGCCGCCAGTGCCGATACGCCAGCGCCAATCGTCGCCGGCTGGTTGGGCATCACGCGTACCAGCGGTGTGCCGGCACCCAGCCACCCGTCCAGTGAAGCGAGCGTGACCCCGGCCGCTACGGAAATCACCAGTTGTCCGGCTGGTCGTCGCTGATCAGCAAGTGCCGCAGCAACCGCCGGCAGGATCTGCGGCTTGACGGCCAGCACCAGCACCGCTGCATCCTGCGCCACAGGCGTATTGTTTGCGTCGAGCAGGAGTCCGGCGTCAAGTGCTGCGACCAGCGCGCGCTGCCCGGCATCCGGCTCGGCGACCCTGATGTGCTGCGCGGGGTGTCCGCTGCGCAACAGTCCGCGCACCAGCGCGCGGGCCATATTGCCGCCGCCGATCAATCCGATAGTGAGGTTGTGATAGCTCATGTCTGTTCGCCGGCTGGTTGGTTCACTGCGACCGGCCGTGGCCCGAACAGGGCTGTGCCGATACGCACCATCGTACTGCCTTCTTCGATCGCCAGTTCAAAGTCATCCGACATGCCCATCGACAAGGTGTCGAGCGGGTGACCAGCGGCGCACAGTTTCTCAAACAAGGCACGTGTCTGCCGGAACTCCATGCGCAGCGCCTCCGCATCGAGGCCCGCATGTGGAATCAGCATCAGTCCGCGCAGCCTGAGCCGCGGCAGCGTGGCGATCAGCGCCGCCAGTGTTGCTGCCTCAGTGTGCGGGCAGCCAGCCCGCACACCGGATCCGCTACCGCTACCTGCCGCAGGCTGGATCTGTATGCAGACCTGCAGTTCGTTGCCGTAGTGTGGCCGCTGCGATGACAGGCGCTCGGCGATCTTCGCCGAAGTGACCGTCTGTGCCCAGGCAAAGTTGGCGGCAATATCACGGGTCTTGTTCGACTGGATGCGGCCGATGAAGTGCCAGTGCATGTCGCGATGGCCAGCGGTGATTTTCGGCACCGCTTCACCCAGATAGTTTTCTCCGAACTCCGTTACCCCGGCGGCCCATGCCCCGGTTATCGCCGCCAGGCCGTGTCCCTTGCTCACGGCGAGCAGCGTCACGGCTTGCGCATCGCGTCCAGCCCGGCCTGCGGCACGAGTGATGCGCGTCTGTATTTCGCCCAGATGATCCGTGATTGCCGTCACGACCCTGCTACCAAGCTGGCTGTACTATGTTCATCGCCGGATCCGGTTATGGAAACCATGGGCGCCATGCCCGGCTCCGCGGTTGGAGATTTCTGCCGTTCGCTTACGGCTGTTCAGGGCGCTGGGGAAACAGATGGCTGTTGATATCACACAACTGCTGACCTTCGCGGTCAAGAGCAAGGCATCGGACCTGCATTTGTCGGCAGGTGTGCCACCGATGATCCGGGTCGACGGTGACGTCAAGCGTATCAATATGCCGGCGCTCGCCCACAAGGATGTACATAGCATGGTCTATGACATCATGAACGACAAGCAGCGCAAGGACTACGAAGAATTCCTGGAGACGGACTTTTCCTTCGAGATCCCGAAGCTGGCCCGTTTTCGCGTCAACGCCTACAACCAGATGCGTGGCGCCGGTGCAGTGTTCCGTACCATTCCGTCGATCATCCAGACACTCGAAGACCTGAAGGCGCCGCCGATCTTCCGCGATATTTCCATGTATCCGCGCGGCATCGTGCTGGTGACCGGCCCGACCGGCTCGGGCAAGTCCACGACACTGGCCGCGATGATCGACTACATCAATGACAACAAGCCCGACCACATCCTGACCATTGAAGACCCCATCGAGTTTGTGCATGAAAGCAAGCGCTGCCTGATCAATCAGCGCGAGGTGCACAAGGATACGCTCGGCTTCAGTGAGGCATTGCGCTCGGCGCTGCGTGAAGATCCAGACGTCATCCTGGTCGGCGAAATGCGCGATCTGGAAACCATCCGTCTGGCGCTGACTGCTGCAGAGACCGGCCATCTGGTGTTCGGCACCCTGCATACCAGCTCGGCGGCCAAGACCATGGACCGCATCATCGACGTGTTTCCGGCCCAGGAAAAGGAAATGGTCCGGGCGATGCTTTCCGAGTCGCTGCGTGCGGTCATTTCGCAGGCGCTGCTGAAGCGTGTCGGCGGCGGCCGGATTGCAGCCCACGAAATCATGATCGGTACCCCGGCCATCCGCAATCTGATTCGCGAGGGCAAGGTGGCGCAGATGTATTCGGCGATCCAGACCGGCGTCAAGGAGGGCATGCAGACGCTCGACCAGTGTCTGCAGGAACTGCTGTCGAAGGGTGTGATTACCAAGGAAGAAGCCCGCTTCAAGGCGCAGAACAAGGACAGCTTCTAGTTCTGCGGAACCGGAGGCAGTCGGCAAGGAGTTTCGGTTATGGAACGTGATCAGGCTACGAAGCTGGTGCACAGCCTTCTGAAGAAGATGGTGGACAAGAACGGGTCCGACCTGTTCATTACCTCCGGCTTTCCGCCAGCCATCAAAATCGATGGCGAGATACACCGGGCGGCTGAGCAGCCGCTGAGTGGTGACGACAGCGCAATCATCGTGCGGTCGATCATGAACGATCGCCAGGCCCGTGAGTTCGACGCCTCCAAGGAATGCAATTTCGCCATCGGCCCGCAGGGGATCGGCCGCTTCCGCGTCAGTGCCTTCATCCAGCGTGGCGGGGTTGGTGCGGTGCTGCGGCGGATCGTTACCAAGATACCGACGCTCGAAGAGCTGGAGTTGCCGCCGATCATGCAGGAGATCGCGCTCACCAAGCGCGGCCTGGTGCTCGTTGTCGGTGCCACCGGGTCAGGCAAGTCCACGACGCTGGCGGCGATGGTTCACCATCGCAACATGAATACGCGCGGCCACATCGTGACCATCGAGGACCCCGTCGAGTATCTGCATCCGCATGGCCGCTGTGTCGTGACGCAGCGCGAAGTGGGCGTGGATACCGACAATTGGCACGCGGCACTCAAGAACACCCTGCGACAGGCGCCAGACGTGATCATGATCGGCGAGATACGCGAACGCGAAACCATGGAGTACGGCATCCAGTTTGCCGAAACCGGCCATCTCTGCCTTGCAACCCTGCATGCCAACAGCGCCAACCAGGCTCTGGACCGCATCATCAACTTCTTTCCCGAGGAAAAGCGCCAGCAGGTGTTGATGGACCTGTCGCTGAACATCAAGGGACTGATCTCGCAGCGGCTGATCCCGCGCCAGACAGGCGTCGGACGAATTGCGGCGATGGAAGTCATGCTGCAGTCGCCGCTGATTTCCGACCTGATCTTCAAGGGCGAGGTGACCCGCATCAAGGAGATCATGGCCAAGTCCACCCGTATCGGCATGCAGACCTTCGATCAGGATCTGTTCCAGTTGTACGAGGCAAGCAAGATTTCCTACGAAGAGGCGATTCGCAACGCTGATTCGAAAAATGAGCTGCGGCTGCGGATCAAGCTCGAGAGCAAGCGCGACAAGCCGGCTGTAGTAGATGATTCCGGTGGCCTGCAGGTTGTCGAAGAGCAGGAACGGACCAGGCGGTTCTAGGTACCGGACCCTTTCATGAACGTTCAGCCGCTGTTCAATCTGATGGTCGAGAAACGGGCTTCCGACCTGTTTCTCACCTGCTTTGCACCGGTCAAGATCAAGATCGACGGCAAGATCATGCCCGTCAACAAGCTCGAACTGACGCCACAGATGGTGCGGCAGGCAGCGATGGAGCTGATGAGCGGCGAACAGCTCGAGGAATTCAACCGCGAGCTGGAGATCGACTTCGCGATTTCCAAGCCCGGTCTCGGACGGTTCCGCGTCAATATCTTTCATCAGCGCAGCAACGTGGCGATTGTCATGCGCTACATCACCCACGACCTGCCTGATCTCGACGTGCTCGGCATGCCGCCGATCCTCAAGGATCTGATCATGTTCCGGCGCGGGTTGGTGCTGATGGTCGGTGCGACCGGCTCCGGCAAATCGACCACGCTGGCCGGCATGATCAATTACCGGAACGAGAAGACTGCCTCGCACATCATTACCATCGAAGATCCGATCGAGTATCTGCATTCCAACAAGAAGTCCATCATCAACCAGCGCGAGGTCGGTGTGGATACCTTGTCCTATGCGCGCGCACTCAAGAGCGCGATGCGCGAAGCACCGGATGTGATCCTGATCGGTGAGGTACGTGATCGCGAGACCATGCAGGCAGCGATTGATCTGGCGGGCACCGGCCATCTGGCCGTCGCTACCATCCATTCGAACAATGCTCCCGAGACGCTGGACCGGATGATCAACCTGTTTCCGGAAGAGCAGCACAGTCAGGTATTCATGGATCTTTCGCAGTACCTGCGGGCAATCATCTCGCAGCGGCTGGTGCGTGGCACTGAAGGCCAGCGCGTCGCCGCCGTGGAGGTCATGCTGAACACGCCACGCATTGCCGAGCTGGTCCAGCGGGGCGATATCAGCAAGGTGAAGGAGTCCTTCGCCGACAGCACCGAGCAGGGCATGCAGTCCTTCGATCAGGCGCTGCTCAAGCTGTACAAGGACGGCAAGATTTCAATGGAAGAGGCGTTGGCCAACGCCGATTCGCGGTCGAATCTCGAGGCGCAGATTCATTTCGCGTAGGAGCGGCCGTAGGAGCGGCTTCAGCCGCGATTCATTTGTTGCCCCCTGGGATCGCGGCTGAAGCCGCTCCTACGGCCGCTCCTGCGGGCGGGTAGACGGTAGCGCCGTCGAATACCGGGCCGTCGACACACACACGCTTCATCAGCTGCTTGCCGTCGACCATCACGGGTATGGCGCAGCCGGCACATCCACCCACCGCGCAAGCCATGAATTCCTCGACGCACAGCTGTGTGGGCAGGCTGAAGCTGACAGCGAGCTGCTGTACAGAACGCAGCATGGGCGTCGGTCCGCAGGCGTAGATGGTCATGGCGGCGCGTTCTGCGTCGCTGCAGGTTTGCAGCCAGCCGCGGGCGAGGTCGGTTACATAGCCTGAATGACAACCGGGCAGACCGGCATTGCTGGCGAGCCGCGAGGCGATCCCCAGTTTTTCAAGCAGCGGCATGCAGGCATCTGCCATCGGCGGGATGCCCGGCAAAGGCAGTTGTGCTTTCGTCGGCACGAAGGGAAACGGACTTTCAGAGCCGAAAAAGGCTACCGCTGCCGGCGTTGATGCCAGCGTTTCGGCCAGGAATACCAGTGGTGGAATACCGACGCCGCCGCCGATCAATACCGCCTGTGGGCGGGCCGGGTCTGGCCGGAATCCTTGACCGATCGGTCCCAGCAGGTTGACCAGATCGCCTGGCTCGGCACGGCTCAGGGCTGTGAGTCCGTGCCCGACTACTTTATAGAGCACCTCGATCCAGCCTTCGCTGGCACTGATGCGCATGATGGAGAGCGGGCGGCGCATCGGAATATCCGGGTCGCAGCGCACATGCACAAAAGTGCCGGGGGTCGCGGTGCGCGCACAGTCGGGTGCGTACAGGCGAATGATGAACTGGTTGCCGGGATGAGTCTGCTGCTGAATGACGCGGGCATCGATGCAGAAGATGGTGCCGCGGTGGGGTCGATCCATAAAATCGTTACTTGTATCTGCTCAGCTTGTGGAAGCGGGTTGGTCCAGCCACGTCTCGGCGATCACGCAGGCGGCTATTGCATCGACGTCACCGCTGCGAAGCTTGCGTTGCCGGAGTCCCGAACGCCGCTGGTCGCGCAGCCGGTATTCCGCTTCGGCAGAACTCAGCCGTTCATCCACGCGAAGCACCGGCATCGGGTAGCGCTGCTCCAGCTCGGCTGCGAAGCGTTCGGCAGCTGATTCGCTGTCGTTTGCTGTGCTGTTGCCGCCGCTGTTGATGCGCCTGCCCGGCTCATTATAGGGGACACCGACGACCAGGCAGCCTGGACACCACTCGCGGACCAGGCGTTCTACCTCGGCCCAGTCCGGCACGCCGTTGCGTGCTGCGAGCGTGGTCAGTGGTGAGGCAAGGCGCGGGCTGCGACTGGCGAGCGCGACGCCGATACGCCGTCCGCCATGATCGAAGACCAGGGCGGTTGCTGCTGTACTGCTCATCGAAGTTGTCTGGCGGTGCTGGACAAGGCGTGGCTCAGGCATGTCCCGCCTGGGGACTGAGTGTCGTCATGTCGATGCCCAGCAAGCGGGCAGACTGCTGCCAGCGTTGCTCAAACGGGGTATCGAAAATGATGTGCGGTTCGGCCGGTACGCTGAGCCATGCGTTCTGGGCGATTTCCTGTTCGAGCTGGCCAGCGCCCCAGCCGGCATAACCGAGCGCCACGACCACCCGTCGCGGACCCTGGCCTTTGGCCATTGCCGTCAGAATGTCTTGCGAGGTGGTGACGCGAATCGCATCGGTTACCGCCAGCGTTGCATCGAAGTCCTGTGTGCTTGTGTCTTCGGCCTGATGCAGCACGAAACCGCGTTCCTGATGGACCGGGCCGCCCTGCAGGATCGGTTGCTGGGCCAGCGACCGGTCAGTCGGGTTCAGTGATAACTGTTCGAACACGCTACCGAGATCCAGGTCGAGCGGCCGGTTGATGACGATACCGAGCGCGCCCTGTTCGCTGTGTTCGCAGATGTAAGTGACCGTGCGATGAAAATTCGGATCCTGCATCGCCGGCATCGCGATCAGCAGGTGGCCGGTGAGAAATGAGGTGTCGGACATGCCCTCAGTATCAGCGCACGGCAGGCTGCCGACAAGGGTCGTGCGGCGCGGGTCTACCAGGTTGCGGCAGTGCGGGCGCCGACACGGGAAGCGCCATCGGAGAAGCGCCACTCATAGGCAAAGCGTAATACGTCGTAGTCGCTGCGCAGCGCGTCGGGGAAGGGCTCGAAGGGCGCTGCCATGCGCAGGATGTCCATGGCTGCCTGATCCAGGTCACCCTGTCCGGAGGACGTGCGCACCACTACTTCGCGCAGCCCGCCGTCGGCATTGATTGCCACTTCGAGCACCGGGTAGTTGTCGTTGCTGAAGTCACGGGTCTCGAACGGGAAATGCCGGGTACCCACGGCCTCGACCTTGCGCTTCCAGATGCTCAGGTAACTGGCGATGCGCGACTCGCGCGTATTTGCACTGATCAACAGTTCGCGTGGCTGCGCATCGGGAATTGCGGTCTGCGTATCGAAGCGGGCGACCAGGTCGGCGGTATTGTGATCGGCTGGCAGCATGCTCTGCTTGGCCTGCGGTGCCTGTTCGGGATCACCGGTATCGGCGACCTGGCGCAGCGAGTCCTGGCTGAGCAGTACTGGCGTTGCATCCCGGAACGGCTGAAAGGCACCGCGCTGCACGCTGGTCTCGCCGCCTTCCTGTGCCGGACCCAGTTGGTCGGCTGGCAGCGTCTGTCCGGGTGAGGTGCGTACCACGGCATCTGCCGCCGCATTGCCGGCGCCGGCGAGATTTTGCTGGGCCAGCAGTATGGCGTTCTCGGGTGCGATACGGTCGGACTGGTCGGTAGTCACCAGCACCACGTCCATCGAGCTGTTGAGATCGTCCTGTTTCAGCATCGGTGCGCTGAACGTGATGCCGAGAATCAGGATGCCGTGAAACAGAGCAGCGAGAAATGCGGTGGAGGACAAACGGTCGCGCGCAGCGGCAGCCGACCAGGTGGTCTGGCCAAAACTTCCAGCTTGATCATGCGCAGCCTGCATATCCAGATCGACAGAGTCCCCGTTGCCCGGCGGGTATGTCCATGATTATACGCACCCAAGGCGGTGCAATTGGCGCTGCGTCACACTTTTGCCCGGCATTCACGGGCGCTTGCCATGCCAGTCCAGTGTGGGCAGGCGACCGGCATTGGAGTGTTGCAGGCGTTCCCGCATCGCCGTCGTCATCTGCAGCTCACCCGTGCTGGTGATCAGCAATGCGTATTCGATGCCCAGGCTGCGAACCAGCTCTGTGAAGCGATCCGGGCCGCCCACCATGAGCGTGGTCGAGGCCACATCGGCGAGTTCGGCATCGTTGGCAATCACGGTGACGCTGGCGGCCCCGGTGGTCGGTGTGCCGCTGCGTGGATCGAGGACGTGGTGGTAGCGGCGGTCGCCGGCGGTATAGGCGCGTTCGTAGTCGCCCGAGGTTGAAACGCCTTCGCCGGCGGTGAGTTCCAATGCAGCGAATACCTGGCGCGTGCCCGGGTCGAGCAGGCCGATCCGCCAGGCACGCGCCGCCTGGGGTGGCTGGGCGGGACGCTGGCCGATACCGAGCAGACTGCTGCCGCCGATATCGATCAGCGCATGTCGGATGCCGTGCTTCACCAGCAATTGCCGGGCGCCTTCCAGTGCTGAGCCCTTGGCCATGCCGCCCAGGTCGATGCACAGCGGCCGATGACTGCGCAGTACATTGCCGTCGATCTGCAAGTCAGCCACCGAGCCTTGGCTGTCATGCAGTTTCTGTACGGTGTCGGCATCGGGTGGCGTCCCGGCGACAGGCAGATTCTCACCACGGTCAAAGCGCCACAGCTTCACCAGGGCGCAGACACCGGGGTCGAACAGCCCGTCGCTGCGCTGCTGATAGCTGATCGCACGCATCACCAGTGGTGCCAGTGTGGCAGAGAGTACGGCGGGCTCGCCGCGGCTCAGCGCGGCATTCACGCGGGCCAGTTCGCCATCGCCGAAGGCGTACCAGTCACGGCCGATGAACTGAAAGAAACGCTCGATGCTGTCTGCAGCAGCGCTGGCACGTGCCGGGTCGGCGGCCAGGATCTCGATGCGTACCGGGCTGGCGAATGCGCTGAACTCGTAGAGCGTAGTGTCCGCTGTCTCGTCACACCACCCGTTCGTAACGAACAGCCCGCACAGGCAAAGTAACAAGGCGGTAAAGCGCATCTGCGGTGTTCCTCAGTCAGCCGGTCTGCTGTTCAGGCTCGCTGCTGCAGCCGGCTGTCGATGACATCGAACAGTTCGCTGGCCACGTCGAGCCCGCCAAGCTTCTGCAATTCGCGGATACCGGTCGGGCTGGTTACGTTGATTTCGGTCAGGTAGTCGCCGATCACGTCGAGGCCGGCAAAAATCACACCGCGTTTGCTCAGTTCCGGACCCACCTCGGCGCAGATCCAGCGATCGCGTTCGGTCAGTTCCCGACACTCCGGCTGTGCGCCCATCACCAGGTTGCCACGGTTGTCGTCAGCCGGCGGGATGCGCGCCAGCGCGTGGCTGACCGGCTTGCCGTCGATCATGATGATGCGCTTGTCGCCTTGCCGGATCTCCGGGATATAACGCTGGGCCACTGCGTGCCGGGTGCCGGAATCGGTGAGGGTCTCGAAAATGACATTGGCATTGTTGTCGCCCAGGCTGAGCACGAAGATCGAACGGCCACCCATGCCATCCAGCGGCTTGACCACTATTTTCCGGTGCTCGGCCAGAAAGGCCCGCATGTCGGTCATGGAGCGGGTGATCAGGGTGTCCGGGCAGCACTGTGGAAAGCAGGCGGTAAAGGCCTTTTCGTTGATGTCGCGCAGGCTGGCCGGCCGGTTGATGACCAGCACCCCGGCCTGTTCGGCGCGCTCCAGGATATAAGTGGTGTAGATGTATTCGGTATCGAAGGGCGGGTCCTTGCGCATCAGCAGCAGGTTGAGCTCAGCCAGCGGCATCTCGCGGCCGGTACCCAGCTCGTACCAGTCAGTTTTGCTGTCGGCGACCCGCAACCGGCGGCCGGTACCCAGCGGCTCACCATTGCGTAGACGCAGATCGCCCTGCTCGAAGTACCAGAGTTCATGGCCGCGGCGCTGCGCCTCAAGCAGCATCGCCAGCGTACTGTCCTTGGCTGCCGCGATCCCGGCGATCGGGTCCATCACTACGCCCAGACGCTGCTTGGCCATCAGGTTCTCCGTGCTTAGGTAAAATGGTTCCGCTGCAATTGCGGATAGTTCAGTCGGGTTTTGCGACGCCGTGCCTATTCTGGCGTGTGCGTGCTGAAATGACACGAAGGGCGGGGGTATTATCGGCTTTGGGTTTGGGCCTGATCACCTTGGGTGTGTTTCCAGGCTGCTGGTGGACGCAGACCATTCTGCGGGTATGCGTGGCCGGCACGTGACGGTTATGTTAAAAGTTCATTCTGTGGCGCCGCCCACTGGCATGGAGATACACGTGACGGATAACGCTGCCCAGGGGCTGAATGGGCTCAAGGTGCTTGTCATCGATGACAGCAAGACCATCCGGCGTACTGCCGAGACCCTGCTCTCCAAGGAGGGCTGCACGGTCTATACCGCGGTCGATGGTTTCGATGCACTGGCCAAGATCGCTGACTATCGTCCCGACATCATCTTCGTCGACATCATGATGCCGCGTCTCGATGGCTATCAGACCTGTTCGCTGATCAAGCACAACCGTACCTTCCGTCAGACCCCGGTGATCATGCTGTCGAGCAAGGACGGCCTGTTCGACCGCGCACGCGGTCGCATCGTCGGTTCGGAGCACTATCTGACCAAACCGTTTACCAAGGATGAGCTGCTTGGCGCCATTACGCGTCAGGTTGTTCGCTGACAGCACTGTTGAGGAGTTGCCATGGCACTGGTGCTGATTGCCGATGATTCGCCGACCGACCAGCATGTGCTTGCCCGTGCGCTGGAGAAGCACGGCTTCGAGACGCTGATCGCCACGGATGGTCAGGAGGCAATCCGCCTCGCTGCCGAACGTTTACCGGACGTGATCCTGATGGATATCGTGATGCCCGGCATGAATGGCTATCAGGCCACGCGCCAGCTGGCGCAGAACCCGGCCACGGCATCGATACCGGTGCTGATCGTGTCGACCAAGACCCAGGCTGCCGATCGCGCGTGGGGCCTGCGTCAGGGGGCGGTGCAGTATCTGACCAAGCCGATATCTGAAGATGAACTGGTCGCGGCCGTCAGGGCTGCGCTGGGCTGATGGCTGTCGTTGCACAGGACAGCCTGCGGACGCTCAAGGATCATCCTTTTGATTTGCTGTGCGAGATGGAGCGCCGTAGCCGTGCAGCAGCTGCCGGCGCACATGGCCATGACGTCAACCTCGAGGAATGGGTTGGTGTCGGTTTCCGGCTCGGGCGGGAACGCTTCGTGGTACCGCGTGACGAGGTTCGTGAGGTGCTGATGGTGCCGCCGGCAGTGACGCGGGTGCCGGGTGCCAAGTCCTGGGTCAAGGGGCTGGCCAACGTGCGCGGACATCTGCTGCCGCTGGTCGACCTGCGCGAGTTTCTCGGCTCCGGAGTCGGTGGCGCGGAGCGCAGCGCCCGGGCGCTGGTTGCCAACAGCGATGAATTCCCGGTGGGACTGATCGTCGATGAGGTATTTGGTTTTCGGCGCTTCCTGGATGCTGAGCTGCATCTCGAAGTGCCGGAAACGGTGATCCGGGCTGACCGGTTTCTGGATGGCTGTTTCCAGCGCGCAGACGAGGTCTGGCCGGTGTTCAGCGTGTCGAAGCTGCTGGATGCGCGGGATTTCCAGCGTGCCGCAAGCGAATAATACGGAGCGAATCAACTGATGACAGAACAAACTGGTGGAATGCGGCTGTTTCCCTCCCTGGGTGCCGCGCTGATCCTGGTGCTGGTGAGCTGCCTCGCGCTGCTTTTGCTGCGGCCGGCTGCACTGGGTACTGCGCCGGGTAGCGCACCGGGCGCATCACCGCTGGCCGATGCCCATATCGCCTACAGTCTGGCGGCCGCCGCGATGCGCGGCGAGGCCAAGGCATTTGCCGGGCTGGCGACGGTCAGCACGCAACTCAAGGCTGCTGATACCAGCGGTCTGGATGGTGATACCAGGCGCAGTCTGGCCCGCATCAGTGCCAGCCTCGGTACGATCGAGGCCGGCCGCAGCGAACTGCTGGCCTTGCGCACCGCAGCCGACCGCCTTGATCGCGTGGTACCGCGTCTGGCTGCACAGATCGATGCCTTGCAGGCCAACACGGCGCTGCGCAACCAGCCGGCCACCATCGCCCAGCTCGAGCGGATCCGCGCGCTGGCCGACGGTTTGCGGCGCGATCTGCGCGGCCTGTCGCAGGGCACAGTGAAAGCTGCCGCACAAAGCTCCGCCATGCTCGACTCCGATATGGCCATCACCCAGGTGGTGCGTGGTCTGGCTGAAGGCAACCCGGAACTCGGCCTGCGTGCGCTGACCGGTCCCGAGGCGATTCGCGCACTGGATGGATTGCGCAAGGAAAGCGCCGAGCTGAGCAAGACGCTGCGCGATGTGCTGGCTGCCGGTGACCGGTTGGGCGCGCTGCGACAGTCGATGGAGCAGCTCGATGCACTGGTGGCAGCGTTGCCAGTCAAGGCGGATAGCGCCGCACCGGGCTCAGCGCTGGGTCTTGCAGCAATCATCGTTGCGGCATTGCTCGCACTGGGCGTCGCATTGGTGCTCGCCATGATGTGGATTTACCGGCGCGTTGCCGATACGGGCCGGGCTGCCGTACAGCAAACTGCCCAGAACGAACGCAATCAGCAGGCCATTCTGACTCTGCTCGATGAAATGAGCAGTCTGGCAGACGGCAACCTGACGGTGCATGCCACGGTTACCGAGGACATCACCGGCGCGATCGCCGATTCCGTGAATTACGCGATCGAGGCGCTGCGCGAACTGGTCACCACGATCAATGAAAGCGCGATCCTCGTCGATGGCGCTGCCAAGCAGACGGAAGGCTCGGCGCGGCAGCTCGCCGCGGCCAGCGAAGCGCAGTCCAAACAGCTCGAATCGGCCTCGCGGGCCATCAATCGCATGGCCTCGTCCATCGAGGAGGTGTCGGGCAATGCCGAGCGCTCGTCGGATGTGGCCCGACATTCGGTGGATGTGGCACACAAGGGCGGCGACGCCGTGCGGCGCACCATTGAGGGCATGAATGCCATTCGCGAAACGATTCAGGAAACCTCCAAGCGCATCAAGCGGCTCGGAGAAAGCTCCCAGGAGATCGGCAACATCGTCGAACTCATCAATGACATCGCCGACCAGACCAATATTCTCGCCCTGAATGCCGCGATACAGGCCTCGATGGCCGGCGAAGCCGGGCGTGGTTTTGCGGTAGTGGCCGACGAAGTGCAACGACTGGCAGAACGTTCAGCCAATGCCACTCGTCAGATCGAGTTTCTGGTGCGGACGATTCAGGCTGATACCAACGAGGCGATCGTTTCGATGGAGCGGAGTACCACCGACGTGGTTGGCGGCGCGCTGCTGGCTGAGAATGCCGGCGCAGCCCTCGAAGAAATCGAACAGGTATCCAACCAGATCGCGGCGCTTGTGCAGAATATATCGAGTTCGGCTCGCGAGCAGGGCAAGGCTGCCTCGGCCGTGACCCGCAGCATGGATGTGCTGGAGGAAATCAACGCCGAGACGGCAGCCAATACCAGCGCCACCACCAGCGCCATCAGCAAACTTGCCGAACTGGCCACCCAGTTGCGTCGTTCGGTGGCGGGCTTCCGCCTGCCGCCGGTCGCTGCACTGGCCCAGCAGAGCGTGTCGTCAGCTGCGGCCGATGCACTGCCCGCAGACCCGGCGCAGGAACCGGCGGCGCGCTATGCGGAGCCGGTGTCCTTCGCGAGCAAACGTACGGCCTGACCAGTGTCCGCCCTGCCCGAGCGCAATCCGACTGACGATCCGGCTCCCCAGCCGCTGCAGCTCGTGGGCGACGAGCTGGCCATCACGCTGAACGATGCGCGTGCGGTGCTCGAGCAATTTGCCGAGGGGGAAGGCAGCCCGCAGTTGCTGGAACGGTGTGCGGCCTTGCTGCA
Organism: uncultured Gammaproteobacteria bacterium; assembly: GCA_963698405.1. Lineage (GTDB taxonomy): Bacteria > Pseudomonadota > Gammaproteobacteria > Steroidobacterales > SHZI01. Next base: position 160,670 of record CAVOQT010000002.1, on the reverse strand, counting down.
CACCGCGCGCGGTGTACTGCAGATCACCGAGACCTGGGGCGCCAGTCTGCTCGCCGAGGAGATGGAGCAGACCTGTCGTCATCTGCTGAAGCACCGGCGCGATGGCCAGTCGGAAGATGGTATCGAAGCATTGTCGCGCGCGGCTGTGCAGTTGCCGGGCTATGTAGAACGTATCCGTGACGGTGGCCGCGATGTGCCACTGGTGCTGCTGCCGCTGCTCAATGATCTGCGTGCCGCTCGCGGCCGACCACTGTTATCCGAGAGCACGCTGCTGTTGCTCAACATTGCACCGGGGGCGATGAGCCAGCCGGTCACTCCGCCGCGTGCACCATCGGGTGAAGACTCTGCCGTGCTGGCCAAGACCCTGCGGCCACGTTTCCAGCTGGCGCTGCTGGGCTGGATTCGCGGTGATACCGGCAACGATGCGATACAGCGACTGCAGGAAGTAACCGGGCGTCTGGAGGCGGCATCGGCCAGCGAAGTTGTGCATCAGCTCTGGTGGGTGGTCGGCGGCGTACTTGAAGCACTTGCCGATGGTGGCCTGGAGGCCGGCGTATCGGTCAAGCGACTGATAGGTCAGGCTGACCGCGAGATGAAACGGCTGCATGCGCTGGGTGAACGGAAGTTTGTCGCACAGCCGCCTGTGGAGCTGGTGAACAACCTGCTCTATTACGTTGCCCGCGCTACAAGTACCGGCGTACGGGTGGCAGCGATCCGCGAAGCCTTCAGCCTGTCGGGGCTGATTCCTGGTGACGATCAGCTGGAGTTGGCGCGTCAGAGTCTGGCGGCGCCCAGCGCAAAGCTCATGCAGACCGTGTCGGGCGCCATCCGTGAGGATCTGGCGCGCGTCAAGGATGTGCTCGATATCTATGTGCGCACCGGCATGGAGCGCGTTGAAGAGCTGGCTCCGCAGGTCGAGCTGCTGAAGAAAATCGGCGATACGCTCGGCGTGCTGGGCCTCGGCGAGCTGCGCGAAATCGTCCAGGTACGCCGTGCTGAACTTGAAGAGCTGGTGGCCGGACGCGGTCGGCCGGAAGAGTCGGTGCTGGTGACGATGGCCGCCGCCCTGCTCGATGTCGAGGATCGCATCGAGCCTCTGCTGATCGCCATGATCAGCCCGGAATCTGCGTCGGCTGGCGGTGCGGCCGGGGCCGAGCAGGAACCCGGACAGCTGCTGGTTACCCAGGCAGTGATGCGCGAGTGCCTGGCCAATCTGATGCGTGTGAAGGAAGCCATCAGTGTAGTGACCGAGCGCGCTGGTGATGGCGTGGCGCTGGATGCGATTCCGACGCTGCTGCGGGGGATTACCGCGGCATTGCTGATCGCCGAACGAGAACCGGCTGCACGTATTGCGGAACGTATCGCAGCTGCTGCGTCTGAAGTCGTGCAGCGCGGTACCGGTCCGGAGGCGCGCGCAGCACTTGAGCGCCTGGCCGATGCCATCGTCAGCCTCGAGTACTACATGGAGACCATCCAGGCTGGACGGCGTGAGCCAGACTGGATGCTCGAAAATGCCAGCCGCAGCCTCGATGCCCTGCTGCTGCCAGAGATTTCCGCACCAGCCGGCAGTGAAGAAGATCTGCCAGCCACACAGGTGATTTCGCCGCCCTTTAGCCCGGTTACCGAGCCGTCGTCCTGGACCGGTCCCTCGGCCGATCGGCCGGTGGTTACTGATCCGGGCGATGGCGTTGATCCGGAGATCCTCGAGCTGTTCATCGAGGAAGCGCGCGAAGCGATTGAGGCGATCAACAGCAAGTTCCCGGTCTGGGCGCTGGATGAGAGCGAACTGGAGGCCCTGCGCACTGTCCGGCGTGCCTACCACACGCTCAAAGGCAGCGGCCGGATGGTCGGCGCTGAACTGATCGGCGAGTACTGCTGGAGTATCGAGCACCTCCTCAACCGTATCATCGACGGCACGGTGCCCGGTTCCCAGGCGTTGAGCGCCTTTCTGCAGCGGGCCAATATGGCGGTGGCCGAACTGCTTGAGCAGCTGGAAGTCGGTACCGAGCCGTCCAGCGATATCGCCGCACTGATGGCCGAAGCCGAGCGCTTTGGTCGTCTGGTGACCGAGCCGGAGGCCGATGTCCCGGCTGACAGCAGTGATGCGACTGAAGTACTGCCGCTGCCGTCGATCGACGCTGCGCTGGGTTATACGAAAGCACCGGCCGAGTCGGAATCGATGCTCGGTCCGGTCGACGCGACGATGGTGGCGACGCATATATCCATCGCGCCACCGGGCATGGATCCGGTGCTGCTCGATATCCTGTCCCGCGAGGCGGCGGCTCATCTGGCGGTACTGGAGGATTTCGTGGCGGCCGGCAGCGAGTCGCTGCGCCAGCCGCTGCCTGAAGACGTATTCCGCGCCTGTCATACCCTGCACGGGAATCTGACCATGGCCGACGTCGCCGCAGCGGTTGATGTGTCGGAGCTGCTCAACGACCTGGTTGGCGTGTTGTATGCCGGGCATTTGCCGGCCGACCAGGCCGTACTCGATGCCTTTGGCCAGAGCGCCGGCTTTATCGCCGCGATCATCGTCGGGCTGAGCGAGCCGGCGCATGCCATACCGGATGCGATGGCACTGAAGGCCGACTTGCAGCGACTGGCCATCGTGGCTGCTGAGCGCGCCGCCGCACAGGCTGCCGAGCCAGCCGATGGCGGTACCGTCTCGATGCAGTTGCCGGTGTTCGTGGAGGCCGACTTGGCGGAAATGTTTGCCGCCGACGAATCTGATGTGCAGCCGGAAGCAGAAGCAGAAGCAGAAGCAGAAGCAGAACCTGAGGCTGAGCCAGAATCAGCATGGGCTGACAGCACGGCGGATTCCGGAGTGCGTGCGACCGCCACGCTGGTCGGCTTTGATGAAGAAGTCGCGGCGATCTATGCCGAGGAGGCCAGCGAAATTCTGGAGGCTTGCGATCAGGCGCTGGCGCGGCTGGCCAGCGGTGCGGATCAGGAGCATGCGCTGGCAGAACTGCAGCGCGGTCTGCATACCCTCAAGGGTGGCGCGCGTATGGCCGGACTGTTCGCCATGGGCGATCTCAGTCATGAACTGGAAACCCTGCTGACCCGCACCAGCGACGGACTGCTGCCGAACAACGAAGCCACCCAGGCGCTGGTCCGGAGTGCGTTCGATGAACTGCATGCCCTGCGCGATGCGATTCCCGCAGGTGCTGCTACGGCACCGCCCGCGATGCTCATGGCGCGACTCGCCGCCGCGCTGCGCGGTGAGTTTGCCGACGAACCGGCCAGCGTGCCGGTTGATGAGCCGGTCAGCACACCGACCGGGAGCGAACTGGCGGCAGAGCCGGTCGAGGAAATCGAGGAAATCGAGGAAATCGGCGAGCCGCTCGATTTCGACCTGGAAGCAGGTCTGGAAGAGGTGCTGGCGGCCGGACTCGACACGACGCCGGACATCGAATTGCCGATCGACGAAGCCGTCGAGCCGGTCAACGCCGTGCCCGATGAGGTCGACGAAATCTTTGCCGGTCCCGCCATGCCGCCGCCTGCGCTGGAGCGCTTGGGCGAGCTGGCCCGGGAGCTCGAGGCTCCGCCGGTTCGACAGGTGCTGCCGGAGCCCGAGCCGCCACGGCCGCCGCCGCGCGTGGTCGAACCCAGGGACTTCGCACGCGTCGATTCCGGCTTGCTCGAGCAGTTGCTCAACGGTGCTGGCGAAATCAGCATTGCCAATGCGCGGCTGACCCAGCAGCACGCGCAGATCCAGTTCAACCTCGAGGAGCTGAACCAGACGGTGGTGCGGCTGCGCGATCAGCTGCGCAAGCTGGAGATCGAGACCGAGGCGCAGATCCTGTACCGGCATCAGGCCGAGACCGAGCGCGAAACCGGCTTCGACCCGCTGGAGCTGGATCGTTACTCGACGATTCAGCAGCTGTCCCGCGCGCTGGCTGAAACGGCCAACGACGTCAGCAGCCTCAAGGATCTCCTGCAAAACGTCAGTGCCGATGCGGAAGCGCTGCTGGTGCAGCAGGCCCGCACGACCACCGAACTGCAGGACGGGGTCATGCGTACGCGCATGGTGCCCTTCGACCAGCACGGTTCGCGACTGGCGCGACTGGTGCGGCAGACGGCCAAGGAGCACGGCAAGCTCGCCGAGCTCAGCATCGCCGGCAGTGGCGATCTCGATCGTCAGGTGCTCGAGAAGTTGCTGCCGCCCTTCGAGCACATGCTGCGCAATGCCGTGATTCACGGCATGGAGTCGCCGACCGAGCGCGAGATTCTCGGTAAACCGGCCGCTGGCGCCATTCGTATCGCCATCCGGCGCGAGGGTGCCGAGGTGGTGATCGACATTGCGGATGATGGCCGCGGACTTGATATCGCGGCGATTCGTCGCAAGGCCATCGATCTCGGTTTCGTCAGCAGCGACACACCGCTGACCGACGAAGAGGCCATGCAGTTCATCCTGCGCTCCGGCTTCAGTACCGCTGACCAGCTGACCCAGGCTGCCGGGCGTGGCATCGGCATGGATGTCGTCGCGAACCAGGTGGCGAAGCTCGGCGGCACACTGTCGATCAGTTCGCGCCGCGGGCTCGGCACGACCTTCACGCTGCGGCTGCCCTTTACCCTGGCGGTGACCCAGGCGCTGATCGTGCGCGCCGGTTCCGAACTGTATGCGCTGCCGCTGCCGACGGTGGAGGGCATCATTCGCATCGGCCGCCGCGAGTTCAACGAGCGTATGCAGGAGGCCGAGCCGGCCATCGATTACGCCGGCCAGCGTTATTTCTTCCGCCACCTCGGCCAGTTCCTCGGTCTGGGCCCGTCGCGCCTGCCCGAAGAGCAGGACCGGATTTCGATCATCCTGGTCCGTGCCGGCGACAATTCAACCGCACTGATTGCCGACGAGATGCTCGACAGTCGCGAGATCGTGGTCAAACCCGTCGGTGCACAGCTGGCAACGATTCGCGGAATATCCGGTGCAACGATCCTCGGCGACGGCCGTATCGTGGTGATTCTGGATGTGGGCGCGCTGGTGCGTTCCGCGCGGCCGGCACCCGACATGCCCGCACCGGTGGTGGCGCCCGAGTCCGCGCAGCCACTGGCGCTCGTCGTCGATGATTCGATAACCATGCGCCGCGTAACGCAGCGGTTGCTGGAAAGAAACGGCTTCCGGGTGCTGACCGCCAAGGACGGTATCGAAGCGGTGAGCGTGCTGCAGGATCACCGTCCGGACATCATCCTGCTCGACGTCGAGATGCCGCGCATGGACGGCTACGAGTTCGCGCGCCACGTGCGCAACAATGTTGATACGGTGAATGTGCCGATCATCATGGTCACCTCACGCGTCAGCGAGAAGCATCGCGCCCGCGCGATCGAGATCGGCGTGAATGACTATCTCGGCAAGCCCTATCACGAGCGTGAGTTGATGGAAGCCGTTCAGCAGCAGCTGGCTGCCATCTGAGCATCCATGCCATGAGCAATGCGAATGACGAGATCTACAGCCTGCTGGTGCCGCTGAACCAGAAGCGGCTGATCGTGCCGAGGGCCTGCATCGCCGAAGTGATCCGCTATGCGCCCCTGCAGGCCAGCGATGCCGTGCACCCGCCCTGGCTGCGCGGCATGATCAACTGGAATGGCAAGCACATACCGGTAATCTCCTTTGAAGAACTGGCCGGGCTGACGCCGGGTGAGGTCGGTGGTCGTACGCGTGTGGCGATCATCACCTCGCTCACCGGACGCCTCTCGGCCGGCCACTTCGGCGTACTGACCGAGGGTTTCCCGCAACTGGTGCGCGTGAATCGCGAAGTGATCCAGCCAGCCGTCAGCTATCCGTGGCCGGACCAGGGACCGGTGATCTGCCAGATCCGCATGATCAACGAATATCCGCTGATTCCGGATATCGAAGCGATCGAAGACATGCTGGAAGAGGCCGCCCGGCCGGGGCCGGTTCCGCTGTCCTGAGCGGCGGCTTCAGTTCCGCCATGAATGACAACGAGTCTGTAACCGTAGTCGTTACGCGGCGTGTCATGCCCGGTCGCAAGTCGGACTATCTGGACTGGGTGCGTGAAATCGGGCAAGTCGCACGCCGATATCCGGGGCACCAGGGCACGACCAGCCAAGTTCAGGGCGACAACGACAAATGCCACGTTGTTTTCCGCTTCGACACGATTGAGCATCTGCGGGGTTGGGAGGAATCGCCGGAGCGCGCAGAGTGGGTCGCGAAACTTGACGGTATTGTGGAAGGCGATTCACGTATCGAGCGGCTGACCGGATTGGAAGTTTTGTTTGCCGGACAGCCGCACCCCAAAGCCCACAAAATGGCGCTGGTTTTGACGGTCGCCATTTTCATGTTGGTGGTGGGTCTGAATCCGCTGTTTTTGCTGCTGGCCGGCGCATTGCCGACTGTTCCAGACTGGCTCTTGATATTGCTCAGGGTTGTCGTGCAGGTTCTGCTGCTGGTCTATTTCATCATGCCCAGGGTCACACGCTGGTTGGCGCCTTGGTTGGCGCGTTAGCGCGATGCAGGGGGTGTCGGCGGAAGCTTCGGCGTAATGTGAATGTATTTCGCCAAGGGTATGGCGCCGACCCTCATTGCAACGCCAAGCACCAGCATGTAGCCAGCCGCTGCATACACGAACAAGAACTCAGGCCCCAGCAGTTCCCCGCCTGCCACTCCGACGATAAGCAATACTACCCAGATGAAGCCATAGACACGTGGCCATCCTGGATTCACCACCCAGCCCAGCCGGGCGCAGGCCCGGGTTGCAGTCAACAGCGCCAGGCTGAACAGGCCGGCCAGAACGAGTGCCTCCGCCATGTAAAAGCCAAGACGAATGATCATGCAGTCTTCGCCTTCAGATGATCGGCAAGGCGCAGGGCCAGCGCCACAATGGTGAGAGTGGGATTGGCCTGTCCTCCCGTCGGAAACACCGAACTGCCTGCGATGTAGAGATTTGGCACACCGAAGACACTGCAGTTTCCATCGACCACGCCGGTGGCTTCGGACGAAGACATCCTTGTAGTCCCCATATGGTGTGCCACGTCGCGCAGGTGCCCGGCCCAGTCATCTCCCCCGCTGTGCAACCAGTGGGGCATGCTGATGCGGGCCTTGTAAAGCCGGGCCATCTCCGTGGCGACGGTAAGGACCAGTTCCTGACAGCTGGTCAGGTCCAGCGGCGTCACTCGCCAGTCGGCAATGGCGCGCCGGGCGCCAAGGGCATCCGGTTCTGCAGCGAGGCGAATGCGGCTGGCCGGGTTCGGGGCCTGCTCACTCTCGAAGACCAGCTGGCGAATGCCCAGCGAGTACGGCTCGTCACCAGGCCGCAGAAACCGCTGACGCAGGTTAATGGCCAGGTCCGAGAAGTCAGCGACAATGTTCAAGAACTCCTGACCGAGGTTCTCCGGGATCTTGCCCTGTGCAAAATCCTTGGCAACGCGGATGCCGGAGTTCGCACCGCTGTCCGGATTGCCACTTCCCTCACGACTCGTGTATGCAGATCCGTTTAGCACCTTCTGTGCTGCCTGATAGTGATCGCCAAGCCGCATCCCGACGATGAACTGGCCGGACGAGGTATCGTGCTGTCCGTAGATCCGCGAGACCACGTAGGGATCACCCTCCATGGCCAGCGTGGCATCGGCCCGCAAATGCTGCATGAAGAATCGGCCAACGATATCGCGCTGATTGCCAACGCCTTGTTTCTGGATGTCATCCGACATGAGCAGCAGACGGGGATTCTCAATACCCCCGCAGGCGAGGACAAAAAACCGGGCCTTGACGCGATGACGTTTACCTTCCGGGGTTGCTGCTTCGATGTGGTCGGCAGACGTCCCAAAAGGATTAAGCCGCACACCCATCGCGTTGGCATGCAATACGACATCGACATTCTTCATGGCACGCAGCGCAGGACCGTACTTGGTTCCGAATCGTGTCGGTGCGCTCATTTGCCAGAGCTGCGGCTCGAGCTTGTCCGTATCGAGCCGATGGGCTGGCGTGCCGAGGGCCGTCAGGGCCTCGGCACCATAGGCAAAGTCCCCCAGGTCACAGACGACATGAGCGCGCCGATAAAAGGGCTCGAGCTCATTTCGCGAGATTGGCCAGCCGCTGTAGGGAACCCAGCTGCGCGGGGTGAAATCGGCAGCATCCAGGGGCGCGCATCGACCGGTCCAGTGATTCGATGAACCGCCGAACATGCGGAGCCGGGTCTCCGTGCCAGCCACGCTAATGTGCCCGGTATTTTCCAGCTCATACAACCGCTGGCTATCAGCCTCCAGCTGCATGCCGCCGGCTTCCAGCAGGCAAACTCGTGCCTGGGATCCCATGAACTGCGAGGCGATGCTGATACCGGCGACCCCGCCGCCGACAATGCAGATGTCGGTCTCAATGGGTTTGCCGTCGGGCCATTCGCGGAGGTCGTGGATCAAGACTGCTGCTCGACGAGCACGGCCAGGGCACACCAGCGCGCTTCAGTCAGTGCCATCAGCCACCCGCCGAGAACGAGTACGCGACCGCTGTCAAAATCCGCGTCACGGGCCGCCGCGAGTCGCTGTCGAATGGCACGGGTACTGGTCGGCAACACATCGCCAAAGAGAGCATGGCTGAGCGTCGCTGCACTCAACTCGTGTGGTGCCATTTGCAGATAGGCTTGGCCAAGGACACGCGCGTCCCCTGGCGCCCCGTAGGCTGAGCGCAACAGACTGCACCAGTCGCCAGCCAAAGCCTGATCCGGGCCCTCGTAAACCTGCAGGAATGCAGTCACAGTGACAGGTGCGGCCATGGCCAGCAGGCCTGCAGCTGAACTGACGCACAGTGAGCGCCGCGAGAGATCTCCAGTGGCCATGCATCTTTCCCGGATTGGCACGATGAACTTACCCAAGCTTAACGTAGTGGCCGGGACCTTGGCCGCGAGGTAAATCTCAATCCCATGAGTTTGATTGATGATAGCTTGCGCGCTCTGCGACGGGGTGGGCGATCATGGAGCCAGGCTCATGAATACCGGAGAACAATTGACGATCGAGCAGTTGGCTGCGGATCGCACGCCGGCAGGCTGCGATGCGCTGGCACGCCACCTGCTCGGGGCGATAGATGCCAGCTTCGCTGCCGCGCGTGCGACCGGTGCCCCGATCGCCTGCGCCGCCGGCTGCACGTTCTGCTGTCACCAGCGGGTCGGCGTATTCCCGCACGAAGCTGCTGCCCTGTACAGACACCTGCGCACGCACCAGTCGCCAGCGGAAGCGGCGGCGATCGAGCAGCGGATACTTGAGAATGCAGCCAGGATCGATGCCCTGACGGCTGACGAGCATCGCCGCGCCAACATCCCCTGCGCGTTCCTGCAAGATGGTCGCTGCAGTGCTTACGCGGTGCGCCCCCAGGCTTGTGCGGCCTATCACTCGATGAGCCGCCTGCACTGCGAGTACGCCTACGAGCATCCGGACGACATGGGCACGCCGAAGAATGCCCGGCCTGTGCTGCTCGAACTAAAGTTGTACTCAGCAGCGCTGCTCGATGCCACGCGGGCAGGGATCGAGGCGACCGGCCTTCCCGCCGTACAGGGGGAGCTGCATCAGCTGCTGCGGGATCTCATTAAGGGAGTGCAGGGCAAGCACCACGTGGCATGAGGTGTGCTTCGGGACGGGTTCAGCTCCGCTCACCCAGATCGCCGCGCGCATACTGCAGGATGCTGAGTGCTGCCAGCGGTGCGGTCTCGGTGCGCAGGATGCGTGGCCCGAGTCGCAGCCGCCCGAAGCCGGCCTGGGTCAGCGTCATGCGTTCGTTTTCAGTGAAGCCGCCTTCGGGTCCGATGGCCAACGCGATCTGTCCGCAATCGGTCGGCAGGGCGGTCAGGTTGATATCGCCGTCCGGGTCCAGCATCAGTCCGGTGGTGCCAGCATCCAGGCTGGTGAGTGCGGCGGTCAGTTCCATCGGCTGGCGCACTTCCGGCAGTATCGACCGCCCGCTCTGTTCGCAGGCGCTGATGACAATGCCTCGCCAGTGCTGGAGCCGGGCTGCACTGCGTTCGGCGTCCAGCTTTACGACGCTGCGTCCGGTGAGCACCGGCTGGATCGCGCTGACGCCGAGCTCGGTGGCTTTCTGCACCACCAGGTCCATACGGGGTCCGCGTGAGACACCCTGCAGGAGGATCAGTCGCAGCGGCGATTCGCGCTCGACCGGCTGGCCTGTGCCGATCAAAACCGTCACGCCCTTGCGGGCCGGCGCGACGATCGTCGCCGCATAGTCCATGCCAGTGCCATCGAACAGGATGATAGGATCGCCGGCAGTCAGTCGCAGCACGCGCGTAAGGTGGGTGGTGGCGGCTTCCGAAAGCAGCTGCGTCGCACCGGTCCGCAGGGCTTCGGTTGAATAGATACGGGGACGTTGCATGGCGCGATTATCACCGATCAGCAAGGCAGTGCGGGTGCGCAAGCGCTGGCCGGTCCTGCGCGTCGATGCGGCCAGCGGCGTGCTGCGCGGCGCGACACAGCTGGCCTCGCCCAATTGCGATGCGCGTCCGCCCGGTGTGGTGCCCGAGCTCATCGTCGTGCATGGCATCTCCCTGCCGCCGGGTGAATTCGGTGGTCCGTGGATCGACCATCTGTTCTGCAATACGCTGGAACCGGCGGCCCATCCGGCCTTTTGCGAACTGGCAGGGCTGCGTGTTTCAAGCCATCTGCTGATTCGCCGCGATGGCGAGGTCACCCAGTATGTCCCGCTGGATGGCCGGGCCTGGCATGCGGGGCGCTCGCGTTTTTCCGGCCGGGACAACTGCAATGATTTCTCGGTCGGCATCGAGCTGGAAGGTACCGATGAGCAGCCCTATGCGACTGCCCAGTACCAGCGGCTGTGTGCGACCATAAAGGCCTTGCGTCGCGGGATACCCTCGCTGGCCGGGGCGCCGGTCGTTGGGCACTGCGATATTGCACCGGGTCGCAAGACCGATCCGGGTCCTGCTTTCGACTGGCCCCGTCTGGAACGCCTGCTTGCTCGTCGCCGGTAAACTGATGTCATGAATTTTCTAGCGCTGTTGCTGGGTCTCGCCACGGAGCGAATGCTCACGCACCTGTTTCATCTGCGTGAGTTCCGCTGGCTGGACCCGCTGTTCGACCGTCATCTGCGCCGACTGCGCAAGGCACACCGCTGGCTGGCCATCGGCTTGACCTTGCTGCTGGCGGTTCTGCTGGTGGCACCGGTCGCAGCTGCCGCTGTGCTGCTCTGGGACGAGCTGTTGCGGATTCCCTACTTCCTGTTTGCTGTCGTCGTGCTGCTGTTCTCGCTCGGCCCGCGCGATCTCGATGACGAAGTGGAGGACTACCTCGCGGCGCTGGAATCCGGTGATACCGAAACACAGCGCCGGGTGGCCGAGGAACTGCTGGAGCGCTCGCCGCCGGAAAGCCCGGGCATGTGTCACGAGGCAGTGGAGCGTGCGGTCTATACGCAGGCCAATAACCGCATGTTTGGCGTCATCTTCTGGTTTCTGCTGCTGGGCCCGAGCGGTGCCTGGGCATTCCGCGTGGCTGACCTGATGCGACATCGGGTCGAGGTGCGCGCGGCGGCCAAGGGCGCTGGCGACACCATGGTCGGTGAGGCACCTGCGGCGATGGCTGAAGCAGTGCGCACGCTGCACGCTGTGTTGGCCTGGATTCCGTCACGGCTGCTGATGCTCGGTTACGTGCTGGCTGGAAATTTCGAAGAGGCCATGTCGAGCTGGCGCAATGGCGGGCGTGAGAAAACGCTGTCCTTTGCCGCTGGCAACGATGAAGTCCTCGCGCGAGTCGGTATAGCGGCCTCCGGCCGTGTAACGCTGGATGTGGGCAACGCAGTCGAGGCGCTGGACCGGATTCGTGCGGCGCGCAGCCTCGTGATGCGCACGCTGTGGATGATCTGGTGCCCGGTGATCGCCGTTCTGACGCTGTATGACTGGATCATCTAGCCAGGCGGGTTGCTACCGACGCTTGTCGATCGTGATGCTGGCAGGAATTGTTGCGCTGGCCGGCTGCGATGCGGACCGCGTCGCCACTGCACCTGAGGGACCGGCAGTGCGGATCGTGAGCTTGTCACCGCACCTGAGTGAACTGGTATTTGCCGCTGGTGCCGGCCGGCAACTGGTCGGCGCCGTCGAGTACAGTGATTATCCGCCGGCAGCCCGCCAGGTGCCGCGCATCGGCGATGCCTTCCGCGTGGATCTCGAGGCGATCGCCAGTGTCCGGCCCGACCTGGTGCTCGGCTGGCCGAGCGGCAATTCGCAGGGTGTGCTCGATCGTCTGCGCCGGCTTGGTTATCACGTGGTGGATCTGGAGCCGCGTACGCTGGACGACATCGGCCAGCATATTCGCCTGATCGGCGCAGCCGCCGGTACGCAAGCGCTTGCCGACCGTGCCGCTGATGACTGGGAGCGCGGACTTGCGGAACTTGGCGAGCGCTATCGGGATCGCGCGCCGGTTCGCGTGTTCTATCAGATCGCGGTGCAGCCGCTGGTGACGGCCACCGGCAGTCACTTCATCGGCGAGGCGATCCGGCTATGTGGGGGCACTAACATTTTCGCGACCGTTGCCGGACTTGCGCCGGTGGTGAGCCAGGAAGCGGTGATTGCTGAGGCTCCGGAGGTGATCATCGCTGCCGACTATGAGCCGGGGCCGGCCAGTGCGGCGGATGCCTCGCCGCTGCAGATATGGCGATCGTGGCCGGAGTTGCCGGCCAGCGCTTACGATGGTTTTTTCGTGCTCGATCCGAATCTGCTCAATGTGCCAGGCCCGCGGATGCTGCGCGGAATCGCCCAGCTCTGCGAGCGCATCGATGTGGTGCGTGAGAAAAGGAGGGCAAGCTCATCGTCGCCGCCAGTCGCACAGTAAGTCTTGCTGCTTTTGCCTCCTGCGGCTGCGTCCGGAGTCTGAGCGTGAGCCTCACACGAGGTGCGGACCGGAGTCTGCAGCTCGGCTACAACCTGCAGGCCGATGCGGGGCAATTGTGCTTGCCGGCGATCGTCGCGAGTCCCGGGCGCGCTGATGCACTGTGGCGGCATACCTGCTTCGAAGTGTTTGTGGCGGGACACCGGTCGGCGACTTACCGTGAATTCAATTTTTCACCCTCCGGTGAATGGGCGGCCTACGCGTTCACGGCTTATCGTGCCGGCATGCGTCCGCTCACGCTCACCAGCGCACCGGTTTCAGACTGGCAGCGCTCGCCCGGCCAGCTGGCGCTGACCGTGACGCTGCCTGCCGATGCACTGATTGCTGATGATGGCGCGCTGCGCATCGCACTCTCTGCCGTGATCGAGGAGCAATCCGGCACAATCACGCATTGGGCCTTGTGCCACCCGGCCGGCCAGCCGGATTTCCATCATCCTGACTCGTTTACGCTGGAACCCTGAAGCAGGCAAATCATGAAATGTGGCATTGACCGTTTGCTGAGCGATGGGCCGCTGCAGAAAGAGCTGCGCGGTCGGCGACTCGCCCTGCTGGCGCACCCGGCCTCGGTCACCGCTGAGCTGGTGCACAGCATGGATGCGCTGATGGCGACCGACGGACTCAGGCTGAGCAGCGCCTTCGGTCCGCAACACGGTCTGCGCGGTGACAAGCAGGACAATATGATCGAGTCGCCGGACTTCGACGATCCGGTGCACGGTATTCCCGTGTTCAGTCTCTATGGTGAGGTGCGCCGGCCGACGGCTGCGATGCTCGACAGCTTCGATGTGCTGCTGGTGGACCTGCAGGATCTCGGCTGCCGTATCTATACCTTTCTCACCACACTGCGCTACGTACTCGAAGATTGCGCACGCGCCGGAAAGTCCGTCTGGTTACTCGATCGCCCCAATCCGGCCGGTCGCCCGGTTGAAGGACTGATGCTGCGTTCTGGCTGGGAAAGTTTCGTCGGTGCCGGCCAGCTGCCGATGCGGCATGGCATGACCCTCGGTGAACTGGGCCAGTGGTTCGTGCGCACGCTGCGCCTGGAGCTCGATTACCGTGTGGTTGCCATGCAGGACTGGCATCCGGATCAGGCTCCCGGATATGGCTGGCCCACTGGCGAGCGCAGCTGGGTCAATCCCAGCCCCAACGCAGCGAACCTCTGGATGGCGCGCTGCTATGCCGGCACGGTCATGCTCGAAGGCACGACGCTGTCCGAGGGGCGCGGCACCACGCGACCGCTGGAGCTGTTCGGTGCACCTGATCTGCCCGCCGATGCCCTGCTGAAGGAGATGCAGCGACTGGCGCCGGAATGGCTGCAGGGCTGTCGTCTGCGCAGCTGCTGGTTTGAACCCACCTTTCACAAACATGCCGGCCAGCTCTGCAACGGCATCCAGATCCACGTGGACGACCCGGCCTACGATCACGAAAGTTTCCGGCCGTGGCGTCTGCAGGCACTGGCTTTCAAGGCGCTGCGCAACTGTCAGCCCGATTACCCGCTGTGGCGCGAATTCGCCTACGAATATGAACACGAGCGGCTGGCCATCGACCTGATCAACGGCAGCGAACTGCTGCGCCTGTGGGTCGATGATCCGCAGGCCGGTATCGGTGATCTCGATGCGTTTGCGCGCCGTGATGAAGCGGCCTGGGCTGAGGTCCGCCGCGACTTTCTGCTGTACTGATCAGGCCTGCCCGCGCAACTGTTCGACGATGGCCGGATTCTCCAGCGTGGAGATGTCCTGCGTAATTTCCTCGTCGCGCGCGATGGCTTTTAACAGGCGCCGCATGATCTTTCCGGAGCGGGTCTTCGGCAGATTGTCAGCAAAGCGGATGTCGTCTGGCTTGGCGATGGCGCCGAGTTCCTTGCCGACAAACTCGCGCAGTTCAACAGCCAGCTTTTCAGCATCCGCACCGGTTGGCCGTGGTCCGCGGCACACCACATAGGCAAAGATCGATTCGCCCTTGATCTCGTGCGGGCGGCTGACGACTGCGGTTTCGGCAACGCGCGGGTGTGCGACAAAAGCCGACTCGACTTCCATGGTGCCAAGCCGGTGTCCCGATACCTTGAGCACATCGTCGGCGCGACCCATGCACCAGAAGTAGCCGTCCTGATCCTGGTGTGCGGTGTCGCCGGCCACATAGAAGCGGTTGCCGAACTGGCTCCAGTAGGCCGCGATATAGCGTGCGTTGTCACCCCAGATGGTGCGCAGCATGCCGGGCCACGGTTTGCGGATCACCAGCCAGCCGCCCTGATCCGGACTGGTCACCGGATTGCCGTCATTATCGACGATGGTCATGTCGATGCCGGGTATCGGTGTCGTGCAGGAACCCGGCTTGGTTGCCGTGACGCCGGGTATCGGGCTCGCCATGATTGCGCCGGTCTCGGTCTGCCACCAGGTATCCACGATCGGGCAGCGCTGTCCACCGATCACGGTGTGATACCAGATCCACGCTTCCGGATTGATCGGCTCACCAACGCTGCCAAGCAGCCGCAGCTTCGAGAGATCGTATTTCGCCGGGATCTCATCGCCGAGCTTCATCAGCGCACGCAGCGCCGTCGGCGCCGTATAGAAGATGGTTACGCCAAGCTTCTCGCAGACTTTCCAGAACCGGCCACCATCCGGATGCATGGGAGCCCCTTCGTACATCACGATGGTGGCGCCGGCGGCCAGCGGGCCGTAACAGACATAGGTGTGGCCGGTTACCCAGCCGACATCGGCCGTGCACCAGAACACGTCATCGTCATGCAGGTCGAAGACCCACTGCGAGGTGAGCTTCGCGCTGAGCAAGTAGCCGGCCGTAGAGTGCTGTATGCCTTTGGGTTTGCCGGTAGACCCCGACGTGTAGAGTAGAAACAACGGGTGTTCGGCGCCCACCCAGGCGGGTTCGCAGCGGTCACGCTGATCCTTGACCACGTCGCTCCACCACAGGTCGCGTCCTTCCTGCATGGTGACCGGCTCGCCGGTGCGTTTGAATACGATGACTTTCTCGATGCTCTTGCAGCTGTTCTCGAGTGCGGCATCGACGGCCGACTTGAGCTCGATGTTCTTGCCGCCGCGCCAGCCGCCGTCAGCAGTGATCACCATCCGGGCGCGGGCATCGTTGATCCGGTCGCGCAGCGAGTTGGCTGAAAAGCCGCCGAACACCACCGAGTGCGTTGCTCCGATGCGTGCGCAGGCCTGCATCGCGATGACGGCCTCCGGCACCATCGGCATATAGATGACGATGCGGTCGCCGGGTTGAACGCCTTGCGCTTTCAGCGCGTTGGCAAAACGGCAGACTTCGGCCGTGAGTTGCCGGTAGGTCAGCGTGTGGCTGTCTCCAGGCTCTCCCTCGAAGATGATGGCGGGCTTGTCGCCACGCGCAGCCAGGTGCACGTCCAGACAGTTGTATGAGGCATTGAGCATGCCATCAGCGAACCAGCGATAGTTCGGTGCCTGCGAGTCGTCCAGTGTCTGTTTGAATTTTGTATGCCAGCTGAGTTCCTGGCGGGCCAGGCGTGCCCAGAAGGCTACGTTGTCGCGGGCGGCCTCGGTATTGAGTGCGGCGAATTCAGCTGATGTGATCCGGGCGTTGGCGGCAAAGTCGGGTGGTGGAGCGAAGCTGCGATTTTCATGGAGGATTGATTCGATATTGCTGTCGGTCATGCCTGGCTCCGAAGTCGAACTACCAGGTCAGTGTGCCAGCTTTCAGGCTCGATGCCAGCCGGTGGTGCAGCGGGCTGGTGCGCGGGATATGCGCCAGCAGAAACTCCATTTGGTCGGCGAGCACGCGACGCCCCTTGAGATAGATGTATTCGGCGTAAGTCGGCGTGAAGGGCACGGCGATCAATTGCATACCTGCCTGTTCGGGCGTCAGGCCGCCCTTGTGGTTGTTGCAGCGTCGGCAGGCGGTGACGACGTTGTTCCAGGTATCGGTGCCGCGCTTTGACAACGGCCGTACGTGATCGCGGGTGAGGTCGCGCGTCGGGTGCTGATGTCCGCAGTACAGGCACAGATTGGAGTCGCGCCTGAACAGTGTCTTGTTGTTCAGCGGTGGCACATAGCAGTCCATCAGACTGGCAACCGTCGGGGAGCGGCCGACAGTGGCGATGATGGAGCTGACTTCGATGCAGCTCTGCATGCGTGTCGCAGCGTTGTAGCCACCGTAGATGCGAAACAGGGGAGAACCGAAACTGTAAGCCACCTGTTCCAGGTAGTAGAGGCGCACAGCATCACGATAGTCGATCCACTCCAGTGGCATGCCGGCCACGTCGGTGCGCAAGACCTGCTGTGAGAAATCGCTGACTTCTTCGTGGAGGAACAACATATCTGGGTCGACTCCTGCCTGTGCGTCCAATCATGCGGGTTCCCCCTATAAAATCCAAACGGCTTTCAGGCCTTCTGTGTCACGCGATGTGCAATGCTGGACGGCGGTTGTCGAGCGGTTTTTTCTGTTGTTTTGGCTGTAAAACCGCATTGCGGCAGCTACAGTTATGCACAATTCCCACGGGGGCTGGCGGCTTAGGCTTGTTTTGCGCGGCAAACCTGACGATGTAATCGTAATATGCTGTTTTATAAAGAAAATGATATAAGAGCAAAAATTGCCCAGCTTGTCATAATTGCTGCAATGACGTGGGCAGCAGCCCGTTGGCCCCAAGAAATCAACAGACTTATCCACAGCTTCTGTGGACAAATGCGTGGTACCTGGGCGGCCGGTGGAAATCAACCGCGTGCTTGAAGCCCAGCAAATTCTTGAGGTTGCAGTTGCGGCGCCGGTGATGGGTATTTTCGACTACCTGCCGCCGGTCACGGCCGATGGCCCGCTGCTCGTCGGTCAGCGTGTGCGTGTGCCTTTCGGGCGCAGCGCGCGCATGGGCTGGCTGGTCGGCAGCAAGCCAGTCAGTGCTTTGCCAGAGGACCGCTTGCGCCGCATTTTGTCGGTGCTCGATACAGAGCCGCTGCTGCCACCAGACGTGTTGCGCATGCTCGTGTGGGCCTCGCGTTATTACCAGCATCCGCTCGGTGAAGTGTTGGCGGCCGCCCTGCCCAAGGCGCTGAGGGAGGGCCGACACAAGGCCAGTGGCGAGATGCTCTGGGCGCTCAGCACTGCGGGTCGGGCGGCTGATCCCGGGCTGCTGCATCGGGCGCCGGTACAACTCTGCATCTACACGGCACTGCGTACCCGGTCAGCACCGGCGACAGCGGCTGATCTGGAAGCACTCAGCGGTAGCTGGCGCAGAGCCATGACAGCGCTCATGGAGCGTGGCTGGGTAACCATCAGCCATGCGGCTGCGGTGCCGCCGGTGGCGGATGTTGCGCCGGATGTCCGGCCGATACTGAATGCAGATCAGGCGCTGGCTGTCGCGCAGATCAATGCTGCGCAGGGCTTTCAGTGCTTCCTGCTGGACGGCGTCACCGGTAGCGGCAAGACCGAGGTCTACCTGTGCTGTATCGAACAGGCGCTGGCAGCAGGGCTGCAAAGCCTGGTACTGGTGCCGGAGATCGGTCTCACGCCGCAATTGCTGGAACGATTCCAGCGCCGCTTTCCGGTGCCCATCGCGCTGCTCCATTCCGGTCTCAGCGATGGCGAGCGTTTGCGCGCCTTCACGGCCGCCAGTGATGGCACGGCGATGATCATCATCGGTACCCGCTCGGCGATCTTTGCGCCTCTGCTGCGCCCGGGGCTGATCATCGCCGATGAAGAGCATGATCCGTCCTACAAGCAGCAGGAGGGCTGGCGTTACTCGGCGCGCGACCTGGCTGTCTGGCGCGCACGCGAGCTCGGTGTGCCGCTGGTGCTGGGCTCGGCGACGCCCTCGCTGGAGTCGCTCGAGAACGCCCGCAGTGGTCGCTATACCCGTCTGGCATTGCCAGAGCGGACGGGCGCCGCCGGTCAGCCACGTGTCTCGCTGATCGACTTGCGCCAGCACATTGCGCGCGATGGTTTAACCCAGCCCCTGCTGGCGGCGATCCGCCGTCATCTCGATGCCGGTGGCCAGGTGCTGATTTATCTCAACCGGCGTGGCTATGCACCGGTGCTGATGTGTCCCGGCTGCGGGCAGGTGGTGGAGTGCAAACGTTGCGATGCGCGCATGGTGCTGCACCTGCAGCGCGGGCAGCTCAGCTGTCATCACTGTGGCAGCGAACGGCCGGTACCGCCGCACTGTTCGACGTGTGCCGGTGAACTCAAGGCCGTGGGGCAGGGTACCGAGCGACTCGAGCGGGCGCTTGCCACCGCATTTCCGGATCAGCAGATCGAGCGGATCGACCGGGACACCACACGCCGGCGCGGTGAGATCGAGCGGCGCCTCAAGCGTGTGCACAATCAGGAGGCGCGGATTCTGATGGGTACGCAGATGCTCACCAAGGGGCATGATTTTCCGCGTGTCACGCTGGTGGGTATCGTCGATGCCGATCAGGGCCTGTTTGGCAGCGATTTTCGCAGCGCCGAGCGCCTGGCGCAGTCCTTCATCCAGGTGGCGGGACGCGCGGGGCGCGCCGAGCATCCGGGCGAGGTGTATTTGCAGACCTTGTTTCCCGAGCACCCGTTGCTGCGCGTGTTGATCGCTGAAGGCTATGCGCAGTTCGCGACGCTCGCACTTGAGGAACGGCGCCTGGCGGGCTGGCCGCCCTATACCTGTCTGGCGCTGCTGCGGGCTGAAGCGAGCCAGTCTCCGCCGGTCTTCGGTTTTTTGCAGGCCGCTGCGGCGCTCGCGCGCGAGCAGGCACCTGCCGGTCTGCATGTGCTCGGTCCGGCATCGGCACCGATGGAAAGACGTGCAGGGCGCTATCGTGGCCAGCTGCTCCTGCAGGCCGGCTCGCGCCGCGAACTGCAGCAGCTGCTACCTGCCTGGCGCGAGGCGGTGGCCGGCATCGAAACACAGCGTCGGGTCCGCTGGAGCCTGGATGTGGATCCGGTGGATCTGTTTTGAGATATCAGCAGTGAAACATCGGGGCGCGGCAAACAGCTAGAATCCCCATCATTCCCCGCCAGCAATTTTCGACATGCAGATTACAGCCCACATTGCGCAGATCCTGTGCAGCGCACTCGACTGGCCGCTTGAGCGCCGCGCGCAGATTGAAGCGGCTCTGACCACGCCGCCGAATCTTGCCCTCGGCGACTGCGCCTTCCCGTGTTTCCAGCTGGCCAAAGAGCTGCGTACCGCGCCGAACAAGATCGCGCAGGGACTGGCGGCAAAGATCCAGCCGGATCGGTTGATTGCCAGCGCCACGGCTGAGGGGGCTTATCTCAACCTGTTTCTGAACCGGCGCAATGCGCTCGGCCAGGTGCTGGGCGAGATCCGTGAGAACCCTTCCACCTATGGCCGGACCGACATGGGCCACGGGCAGATGCTGGTGCTGGATTTTTCTGCGCCGAATATCGCCAAGCCATTCCACTTCGGGCATCTGCGCTCGACCAATATCGGTGCAGACCTGGCGCGCATCTTTGCCTTCCAGGGCTGGGAGGTGCTGCGCAAGAACTACCTGGGTGACTGGGGTACGCAGTTCGGTTTCGTGATCTACGCCTGGCAGAAGTGGGGTGACGAAGCCGCCCTTGAGTCGCGGGCGATCGATTATCTGGTTGAGCTGTATATCCGCGCCAACCGCGAGAGTGAGCAGGATCCCGCCGTCCGTGAGCAGGCGCGCAGCCTGTTTCTGCGCCTCGAGCAGGGCGATGCGGAGATCCGTGCGCTGTGGGCGCGGTTTCGCGCGCTGTCTCTGGAAGGCTTTACCCGCACCTACACAAGGCTCGGCATCAGCTTCGATTCCTATGACGGCGAGTCGGCAATCAACGACAAGGTGCAGCCGGTCATCCAGCGCTTCCTGAAGGCCGGTGTGGCGAAGGAATCGCTGGGCGCGATCGTGGTCGAGGTCTCGGACGTGCTGGGCCGGGATATCGCGCCGTGCATGCTGCAGAAATCCGATGGTGCTTCCACATATGCTGCACGCGACTGCGCAGAAGCCATCGATCGCTGGGAGCGCTACCAGTTTGGTGCCAACCTGTATGTGGTGTCCCGCCAGGAAGACCACTTTGCCCAGGTCTTTGCCGCGCTGGGCAAGCTGGCTGTCGCGGAACAGTGGCCGGTGAACTGGCCGGAGCGCTGCGAGAACATCAGCTTCGGTTATGTGCGCGGGATGTCCACGCGCAAGGGCGAAGCCGTCTGGTTGGAAGCGGTGCTTGACGAGGCCCGCGACCGTGCCGGCCGCTTTCGTGTGCAGCGCGCCGAGGCCAGCGCGCGTGGTGCGAGTGAGCTGACGGCCAGCGCAGCGGATACGGTCAGCGAGGCGGTTGGACAGGCAGCGCTGCTGTACTTCGATGTTTCCTCACGACGCATGACCGACGTGAGTTTCGACTGGGATGCGGTGCTGCAGTTCGAAGGCAATACCGGTCCCTATCTGCAGTATGCCCATGCCCGCATGAGCGGCATCTTCCGCAAGGCTGCCGGTATGGGTCTGGTTGCCATTGACGAGCCCGGTGACCTCGCCACGCTCGGTGCTGATGAGGAGTGGCTGCTGGTGCAGAAGCTGCGTGGCTATGCCGGCGCTGTGCGTCGGGCGGCGGAACTGCGCGAACCATTCGAGATCGCCCACTATCTCTACGAACTCGCCAGTGTGTTCAACGGCTTTTACAACAAGCACGTGGTACTTGATGTTGCCGAGCCGGCCCGCAGCCGCGCACGCCTTGCACTGGTGCGGTCTACGCAGAGCGTGCTGCGCAGCGGTCTGCAGTTGCTGGGCATCCGCGCCCTGGAGCAGATGTAGGGGTGGGCATGACAGGCAAGCGCAAGACACAGAAGAAACGTCGTTCTGCGTCCGGGCAGCGGCGTGCGCCGTGGCTGGCAGCACTGCTGTTTGCGCTGCTGGGTGCCGGCGCCTGGTATTACTGGACGCAGCGGGAGGCTGCTGCGGTAAAGCCGGTTGCAGAAGCGCCAAAATCGGCAGCAAAACCCGGACCGGTAGCGCCCCCGCCGCCTGCTGAAGCGCCGGATCGCTTCGAGTTCTATGACACCTTGCCCCAGGCCGAAGTGCCGATTGCCGATGATGGCAAATCATCCCCTGCGGCCATTGGTCTGCCGCCGGTGGTGGTGCCCGGCGTATACGTCGTACAGGCTGGTGCCTTTCCGAACTTTGCTGAAGCCGACAAGGTCAAGGCGCAGCTTGCGCTGCTTGGTATCGTTGCCGAGATCCAGAACGCCGAAGCGGATGGCCGTACCTTTCATCGCGTCCGTATCGGGCCGATCGATGATCTCGATCAGCTCAACCGTCTGCGCACACGCCTGCGTCAGAACCGCATCGACTTCCTGGTCATTCCCGTTGCAGAGTGATGCCGTGGCTGCCGGAGGCTGTGCATGACGCGCCCGTTTGATGAGCGTTTCCCGCAACTCGCAGCACGCCTGCCATGGCAGCCGCTCGCCAGTCTGCCCACGGCGCTAAGTCCTGCGCCCCGACTGGGTGCTGCGCTGGGTGTGCCAGGCCTGCTGATCAAGCGCGATGATCTCCAGTGCCCGGCCCTATGGCGGCAACAAGATCCGCAAGCTCGAGTATCTGCTGGGTGATGCACTGGCACGCGGTTGTGACACGGTGCTGACCTTCGGTGCGGCTGGTTCGAATCATGCGCTGGCCACTGCGGTCTATGCCCGGCAGCTGGGGCTCGACTGTCATGCCGTGCTCTCCGATCAGGTGGCGACACCCTGGGTTGCCGACACGCTGCGCTGGCACCTGCAGCTCGGCACGCGACTGACGCTGGCGACGGGCTACCAGCAGATGCTGGAATCCGCCGCACAGATCCGTGCTCAGCATCCGCGTGGTGCTGAGTGCGTTTATGAGATCACCTGGGGCGGTTCCTCGCCCTTGGGCACCATCGGTTTTGTGGCCGCCGGCTTTGAGCTCGCTGCGCAACTGGCGGGCTGCGCCACAGAGGGTCCGGTCCGCATCTATCTGCCTTGCGGCACCATGGGCAGTGTCGCTGGTCTGGTGCTGGGACTGTATCTCGCCGGTAGTGATGCCACGGTAGTCGGCGTGCCGATCCTGCCTGGTGAGCGCATTTCGGCAGCGGCGGTTGCGGTGCTGAGCAAGGCGACCAACGATGAGATGCAGCAGTACGATGCGAGCGTGCCGTACTGCCCTGATCTTCTGTCGCGCTTTGAGTTCCGTGAGGGTTATCTCGGTGCCGGTTATGCACAGGCCACACCGGAAGGACTGGATGCCATGCAGCTCGCCAGGGAACTGGCTGATCTGCCAATCGAGACCACCTATACAGCCAAGGCACTGGCCTGCCTGATCGCTGATGCGCGCAGCGGGCGGCTTGCCGGATACACCCCGGTATTCTGGCAGACTTGGAATTCGCAGCCGAAGCCGCCGGGACTGGATGAGGTCGATGTGCAGCGCTTGCCGGTCAGTCTGCGCAAGTATCTTGTCGCAGACTGGCAGGAGCGGCTTCAGCCGCGATCCGGGCGGCATGAAGAATCGCGGCTGAAGCCGCTCCTGCAGCCGCTCCCACCAGGCTGCTAGTCGTCCTCGGCTATCTGTCTGAAGTCGATGCCGAGCGAACGCAGCTTGCGATACAGGTGTGTACGCTCCATGCCGACCCGCTTGGCAAGTTGCCCGACACGCCCGCCACACAGCGCCAGTTGCTGGCTCAGATAGCTGCGCTCGAACAATTCACGTGCTTCGCGCAGAGGCATACCGAGCAGATCCTGCTGGACCAGCGTTGCAGCGGCGGCCTGCGGCGGTTCAAGCTGATGTTCGAGTTCGGCCAGGCCGATCTCTTCGCTGCCGCCGGCAATCAGCAGCCGGCGTACGAGCATGTGCAGTTCGCCAACATTGCCGGGCCAGGGGTAATTCCGCAGCCGGTTTTGTGCGGCCAGGCTGAAGCGCCGGAATGACAAGGCTTCCTGCTCGACCAACTGCTCGACGCACTCGCGGAGCAGTTCGGAGATGTCTTCGCGGCGGTCACGCAGTGCCGGTACGCGCAACTCGAGTACGGCGAGCCGTGACAACAGGTCCGGGCGCACCTTGTCTGCACGTGCTGGCGACAGCGAGGCGATGACACGCAGTTCGATCGGTACGGTTTCGGCATGTCCGACACGAACGAAGCAGCCCTGTTCGAGTGCGCCGGCCAGCAGGCGTTGCGCCGTCGGATGCAGCTCGTCGAGATCGCGCAGATAGAGGGTGCCGCCACCAGCCCGCTCCAGGATGCCGGCTTCACCCTGCTCCGCACTGCCGATGCCAAACAGGATTTGCGCCGCGTTCTCCTCCGGTACCGAGCTGCCGACCAGCGTGACGAATGGCCGATCGGTGCCGTCGGCAATGCCGTGAATATGTTGCGCAAGGACGCTGCGCCCGGAACCCGGTTCACCGACGATCAGTACGGTTTCGGTACGCGCAGCAACGGCTGCGGCCTGATCGCGCAGCGTGCGCATCGCTTCGCTGCGTCCGGTTGGCGCAAGTAACAGCGACTGCACCCGGCGTTGGGGGTCAGCATGCTGTGCGTGGCTCGACGCATCGAGCGCCTTCCTGACTGTACGCAGCAGCTTGGCCAGCGACAGCGGCTTTTCAACGAAATCGACGGCACCGAGTCGCGTGGCTTCGACCGCTGTTTCGACCGTGCCATGGCCGGACAGGATCACCACCGGGCAGTCTGGCGTGCCGGCCTCGGTCCACTCGCGCAGCAGCGTGATGCCGTCGATATCCGGCATCCAGACGTCGAGCAAGATCAGATCGGGCCTCGCCCGTTGCACCTCGCTGCGCGCGCCAGCCGCATCGCCCGCCATACACACTGCATAGCCCTCATCCGTCAGGATGTCGCCGATGGTGCTGCGGATATCCGCTTCGTCATCCACGACCAGTATGCGTGCCGGGCTCATGCTTCACTCCGTGTTGTTGCCTGCAGTTCGGTCTTGTCATCTGACCACAAGGCACGGCTCTCACTGGTTGCCTCGGTGCTCCGCGCCCGGACTGGCAGTCGTACGGACAGGCGTGCGCCATGCGGGGAGATGTTCTCGGCCGAAACCGTACCACCGTGTTCTTCGACCAGTTTTCTGACGATGGCAAGCCCGAGGCCGGTGCCTTTGTTCTTGTTCGTGACATAGGGCTCAAAGAGTCGTGGCAGAAAATCGGCGACGATGCCTGGCCCGTTATCGGTGACGCTGATCTCGGCGAGTGTGCGGTCTGTGTCAGGGACAAAGCTGGCGACGATCCCGATATTGGCGTCGGCTTGTCCTTCCAGTGCTTCCTGTGCGTTGCGGATCAGGTTATGCAGCAATTGGCGCACGCGCACTGCATCCGCCTCAATCTCCATGTTCTCATCGAGTTTCAGTTGCACTGTCGGCTGTCCTTCCTGGGCCCGGTACAGCCATGCGACTTCGCGGATCAGCTTGGCGAGATCCACGCGACCGATATTGATCGCCGGTGCGCGCGCATACTCACTGAATGCATTAACCATGTCGCGCATCGCTTCAACCTGCTGCACGATGGTATGGGTCGACCGGTCGAGCACTTTGCCATCTTCCCCGGTCATGTTGGGTAGATACCAGCGCCGAATGCGTTCTGCAGCAAGCCGTATTGGCGTCAGCGGGTTCTTGATTTCATGGGCCAGGCGCCGGGCAACCTCGCCCCATGCGGCATCCCGCTGTGCCAGCAGCAGTTCGGTGACATCATCGAAGACGATGATCGCACCGCCACCGGTCTCCGTATCGCCCGGCAGCGGCGAACTCGCGCAGTTGAGAATGCGCCGGTTGCTGGCCGTACGCAGCACGATCTGTCCGCGCCACTCTGCCGGTACACCATGCAGATGAGCTTCCAGCGCCGTGACAAACTGGGCGAGGGTAGTGCTGCTGTTGCCGATTTCTTTCCAGGGGCTTCCGGTCAGGGCCTGCAGGTCAAAGCCCAGAACCCTGCCCGCGGCATCATTGGCAATGCGCATCCGGCCATCTGCGCCGATGGCAATGACGCCGGTCGAAAGGCTGCCGAGAATGGTGGCGAGATTGGCCCGTTCGTTTTCCAGCTGCTGCTGGCTGCGGTGCCCTTCCTCGCGCGCACGCTTCAGCCGCTCGATCATGTCGTTGAAGGATTCGATCAGAAAGCCGATTTCGTCGGCTGCACCACGCGGCAGATGTGTATCGAAGTTGCCTTTGGCAACTGCTTCAGTGCCGGCAGCAAGCGCCTCGACGGGCGCCGACAGCCGGCGTGAAAAGTAAAAGGCGCCGGCCACCGCGGCCAGCAGCGACAGCAGCAGGACCAGCGACAGCGTCAGCGCCAGGCTGAACTTCAACGGGCCGCGCAGGTAACGCAGCTCGGCATAGCGCGTATAGGTTTCCTCTACCGAATCTGCCAGCCGCCCCTGTCGCTCGCCGATCGGGAATATCGCCTGCAGGTAGCGGGGCGTGAGCGCACCGATGTCGCCGGGGATCGTGACGGCGGCGCGAATCTGGTAGCGATCGTTGGCTTCCGGTTCGAGCGCCACGAAAGTCCGGGTACGGCGCAGTTCGGCGAGCACATCTTCCGCCAGGCGTGGCGGCAATCGTGCGCCCTGCATACTGGAGCCGATGACCTCCAGTTCGCGATCGAATACGGTCAGTTCCACGGCGCCTGCATCGGTGCGCAATACGCCCAGTGCGCGCAGCAGGGGGTCGCCATCGAGATTGCCGAGTGCGGCGGCCAGTGCACCGGTCTGCAGCAGCCGCGAGGTGGCCTGGGTATCCAGCGTTTCACGGCTGAGTTTCAGAGCCGATGAAAGTTCTGTACCGAGATCGGAGTCAAACCAGTCGTCGATGCCGCTGTTGATGGCATTCAGCGCAAAGAAATACACGATAAACAGTGGCGCGAGCGTCAGCCCCACAAACATCGTCACCAGCCGCAGCCGCAGTCTTGAGCCCGGTGCGCGTCGGCGATAATCGCGAATCAGTTGTATGAGGTTGCCGACGATCAGTGCGAGCAGCAGCAGCCCTGCACTGCTGTTTACGCCGATGATGACGAGATGGCGGCGATTGAAGCCCTGCAGGCCGGGTGTGGACTGTGCAAGCAGCAGCAGGGCTGTTATGCCCAGCAGTACTGCGGCTGTAGCAACGATCAACCCGGCGACACGGACTACTCTTCGAGTGGCCATTGATGCCAGTCGCTTTCCAGGCTGAAGTCATCGTCCCAGAACGCCAGAATGCGCAAAGGTCCGGGAAGGCGCTGCTGGTTGAGAAGGGTGCGCAACCTGACCTCGTAATACGCATCCGGGTCCAGCAGACCGGTATCCACCAGCGGCAGGCCGGAGATGTTCCCGAGCGCGTCGAGTGCGGCAAACAGGGTGGTATGTGCAGTCTGGTCATCGCTATCCAGGCTGCGGACCAGATAACCGCGTGACAGCGGTTGCCATGAAATTTCGTAATCCCGATGCAGGGTTGCGATTTCGCTGTCCGGTAGCCAGTTCCTGACCTCGTTGACCTCTGCCTGCAGGGTAAAAGTCAGGCGAATGCCGTTCTGCAGGGCATCGAGTATCTGGCGGTTGAACTGATAGTCGATGCGCGCAGACAGGTACCAGACCGTGTCCCTGAGTTCCGTTCGTGCATCGTGGATGACGAGGTCGGCTTCCTGTGCGTGGGCCGACGGCGCAAGGCAGATAGTGCTCAGGAGCAGGATGCTGGTCAGCAGTGTGCGTATCCGCCAGCCAGGGGTGACCCCGGTCGGAGTGGATAAAGCCGGAAGCGGATGAAAAAAGTTGTACTGCTGCACTTTCCAGGTAGCTCAGACCGGACCCGAAGCCAGCCCGACTGCATCAGCCAGGCGCGAGCGTCATTAAAGCATAGTAGAAGCCATCGGTATCCGCTGTGCCCGGCAGGAGTTGACAGCCGGGTTCGGCAACGGTCGCTGCGGTGCCCGGCAGATCCTGCGGCAGCGGAAGCAGCTGCATGTCCGGATGAGCAGCAAGAAATTTGCTGACCACTGCACTGTTCTCGGCATGGAACAGCGAGCAGGTGCTGTACAGGAGTTGTCCGCCTGGACGCAGTAGTGGCCGGAGCTTCTCGAGCATCAGGGTCTGGCGGGCGGCAAGCGTCGGGATGTCTGTGGCGCGCCGCAGAAACTTGATATCCGGATGGCGGCGAATGACACCGGTGGCCGAGCACGGCGCATCCACGAGAATCCGGTCGAACGGCCGGCCATCCCACCAGTTCCCGGGTGTTGTCGCATCGCCGGCGATCAGCTGTGCGGCCAGTCCGAGCCGTGTCAGATTGCTTTCGACCAGGCGTAGTCGTTCGGGTGATACATCGAGTGCAGTCAGCTCGATGGCGCCTGCAGCATGTTCCAGCAGATGAGTGGATTTGCCACCGGGTGCAGCGCAGGCATCCAGCACCCGCATGCCCGGCTGCGGGTTGAGCAGTTCCGCTGCAAGTTGCGACGCTGCGTCCTGCACCGTGACCAGCCCCGCCGAAAAGCCTGGCAGCCTGTTCGTTGCAAGCGCTGTTTCCAGTTTGAGCGCATGTGCGATACCCGGCAGTGCAGTGGCGGCAACGCCCGGTCCGGTCTGCAGTTGTGCTGCGTATTCGGCGACGGTGCTGTGCATGCGGTTGACGCGCAGCCAGAGTGGTGGCTGCCGCTGGTTGGCCTCCAGCAACTCTGCCCAGCAATCCGGCCAGTCTTGCTGCAGCTGTCTGATCATCCAGACCGGATGCGCATAGCGGGCTTCCTCGTCTGCCATGACGCGCTCAAGAATCGATGTGGCTTCGCGCTGGTAGCGGCGCAAGGCAGCGTTGACAAGTCCGGCAGCGCGCGGCTGTCCGAGCAGACGTGTGGCGCCAACCGTGGCGGATACCGCTGCATAATCCGGCTGTTCCGGGTCATTCAGCTGAAAGAGTCCGACCGAAAGCAGCGCCTCGAGAATCCGGTCACGGCTGCGCAGTGGCCGGTCCAGCAGTTCGGCAAGAATTACCGCATGCCGGTGATGCCAGCGTATGGCACCGAAGGCCAGTGCCTGGATATGCGCACGGTCGCGATCGTCCATGCCGGCGCCGTCGCCCGCCGCGAGTGCTGCCTCCAGGGTGCTGCCCTGCTCGATCACCTGCAATACGGCGCGTGCGGCCATGGCCCGGTTAAGCGCGCCGGCTGCCGCAGGCCGATTACGATCAACGGGGCGCTGTTTCATGTGCCGAGTACCAGGCCGGTCAGCGACCGGCTACGGGCCAGGTCTGCAGCAGCAATTCGCTGCTTGCCGGGCAGTTGTACGGTGCTGAGGTTGAGCAGGCCATCGCCAGTCTGAACACTGAGGCCATGCGGTCCGGCAGCGACGATCTGTCCGGGTTTTGCACCGGCAGTCATGCTGGCGACGTCCGGCATGGTGGCGGCGAAGCAGCGCAACTGCTGGCCGCTCAATGTGGTTTCGGCCACCGGCCATGGATTGTAGGCACGTATCTGCCGGGCGATCTGTGCGGCCGGCTGTCGCCAGTCGATGTGGCCATCGGCCTTGCGGATGCGGCCGGCATAAGTGACGCCTTCGCCCGGTTGTGCTTGCGGCCTGAGTGCGCCGGCCAGCAACTCGTCGAGCACCGCCGACAGTGCGGTTGCGCCAAGTGTTGCCAGGCGCTGTTCGAGCTCGCCGGCTGTTTCCCGTGCATCTATAGTGAGTTGCGTACAGCGGTAGACCGGGCCGGTATCAAGTCCGGCCTCCATCGCCATGATGCTGACGCCAGTCGTGCTGTCACCGGCCAGAATCGCGGCCTGGATCGGCGATGCACCGCGCCAGCGCGGCAGGATTGAGGCGTGTACGTTCACGCAGCCACGCGGTGGAATGGCGAGTACGGCTGGTGGCAGCAACAGTCCGTAGGCCACTACCACCAGCAGATCAGGCGTGAGTGCGCGCAACTCTGCCTGTACATCTTCAGTCTTGAGAGTGATGGGCTGGAGTACCGGAATATCGAGCACCAGTGCCAGCTGTTTAACCGGGCTCGAGCTCAGGTGTCTGCCGCGTCCGGCCGGACGATCGGGCTGTGTCAGTACGGCAACCGGCCGATGGCCGCGGTCGCACAGCATCTGCAGGGTCGGCGTTGCGAACTCCGGTGAACCGGCAAAGATGATCCGCGCGCTATTCATCATATTGGAGGCAGCGCGGCTGCTGGCCGCTCAGCGTACTGCTTCGGGCTGGTGGTGGGAGGGCTCCACGTGGTCTTTGCGCCCGGCTTTGGCTGCGCGCTTCTTCAGCCTGCGGCGTTTGAGTTCGGAGAGGTAATCGACAAACAGCTTGCCTTCGAGGTGATCCATCTCATGCTGGATACAGACGGCCAGCATGCCGTCAGCATCGAGCTCAAAGGACTTGCCATGCTGATCCAGTGCACGAACGCGGATGCGTGCGGCGCGTTCTACCGGTTCATTGACACCGGGCACCGACAGGCAGCCTTCTTCGCCAAACTCGTTGCCTTCCCGGCTGAGTATTTCCGGATTGATGAGGCACCAGGGCTGGTCGCGGCTTTCAGAGACATCCAGGACCAGCAGCCGGATGTGCTGGTCAACCTGCGTCGCGGCGAGACCGATGCCCGGCGCCGCATACATGGTTTCGAACATATTCTCGACCAGCAGGCGGTGTTCAGCGGTGACCGCCGTCACTGGCTGCGCCTTGATCCGCAGTCGAGGGTCCGGGTACTCGATGATTTTCAGCACTGCCATGTCGCTTCCTTCACAGTTTGGCGCCAAGTGCTATGTAACTTGCTCAAAATTATGATACATCTGCCATTGTTCAGCCGGGGTCGGGTTTCCCCGGGGTTGTTGTCGCATTCGGTCAGCCGCGCGAGCGCCATGATTATACCGTGGGGCCGTTCGTGGTCGGCAGGCCTTCCAGTAGGGATGGAGTCCCCCATGAAATTCTCCCAGTCTGGGTCAATTGAGCAGCGTGGTTTTCGTAGCGGTCTGGCCAGTATTTTGCTGGTGACGCTGGCCAGCTTTGCGAGCGGCCTGAATGCACAGCAGGATGGCGGCGTCGTACTGAATCCGTCGCATCCTGACACTTATGTTGTGAAGTCGGGCGATACCCTCTGGGATATCTCTGCCAAATTCCTCCGCGACCCCTGGTACTGGCCAGAGATCTGGTACGTCAACCCGCAGGTGGAGAACCCGCATCTGATCTATCCCGGCGATGTACTCACGCTGGTTTATGTCGATGGCAAGCCCCAGCTCCGGTTGGGGCGGGGTACGGCAGTCAATGCCGGGAAGCTGTCTCCGCGGGTTCGTGAGGAACCGCTGGAGTCAGCCATTTACACGCTTCCCTATGGTGTCGTCGCGCCATTTCTCAGCAAGGGTATGGTGCTGGAGAAGCGTGAGCTTGAGAAGCTTCCCTATATCGTAGCGCTGCGTGATGATCATCTGGTTGGCGCAACTGGCAACGATGTCTATGTCCGCGGCAAGTCCATCGATCCGGATGGCAGCTATAGCCTGATTCATCCGGGTGAAAGACTCGTCGATCCGGATGATGGTGACGTGGTCGGCTACGAAGGTATTTTCGTCGCGGAAGGGAAAGTAATCCGTGCCGGTGATCCTGCGACGGTGAAGCTCAACGCTTCGGCGCAAGAAGCCGTGATGGGTGACCGTCTGCTGTCCCGTAGGCTGACGCTGCCCATGCACTTTATGCCGCGGGCGCCAGCCAAGCCGGTCGAAGGGCGCATCATTCATGTCGTTGATGGCGTGACGCAGATCGGCCAGTACCAGGTGGTGATCATCAACCGCGGTGCGCGCCATGGCCTCGAGTCGGGTCATGTGCTGAGTGTCTGGCAGGCCGGTGAACAGGTTACCGATATGGTCAAATCCGGTGCCTTCAATCGCAAAGTGCAATTGCCGGATGAGCGCGCCGGGCTTCTAATGGTCTTCAAGACCTACGACCGGATCAGCTATGGTCTGATTGTGAGTGCCGAGAGCGCTATTCATACGCTGGACAAGGTACGTAACCCGGGCTGAGCCTTGCGCTGGCGGCAGGGCGTGCCACACGCCCGTCGCAAGGAGCAGATTGACTACCGAAGTACGGCTGGCCCTGGCGCTTGAAGCCTGGCTCTCAGTGCCGGGCCATCACCGGCTGCGGCTTGACGATCCACGCTATCCTCCTTTGCTCAGGGAGATCACGCGCCCTCCGGCGGTTTTGTTCGTGTGCGGTAATCCGGACGTACTCGTATTACCGCAACTCGCCATTGTCGGCAGTCGCAATGCCACCGCAGAGGGTGCCGATACCGCGCGCCATTTCGCCGCACACCTCGCCACTGCAGGCTTTTGCATCACCAGCGGTCTTGCCGAAGGCATCGATGCAGCAGCTCATCGGGGCGCCCTGGCGGCGCCGGGTGGCCGGACGATCGCGGTCTGCGGCACGGGTCCGGACAGCGTCTATCCGCGTCGGCATACCGAACTCGCCGAACAGATCGTTGCGGCGGGCGGGGTTATCGTGTCGGAATTCGCACCGGGCACGCCGGTCTGCCGCAGCAACTTCCCGCGTCGCAACCGGATCATCAGCGGTCTTTCCGTCGGCGTGCTGGTCGTCGAGGCCAGTGTCAGAAGTGGCGCGCTGATCACTGCGCGGCATGCGATGGAGCAGGATCGCGAAGTCTTTGCCATTCCGGGGTCAATACATAATGCTCTGGCTCGCGGGTGTCATCGCCTGATCCGCGACGGCGCCCGTCTGGTCGAGACAGCTGCAGATATTGTCGATGAGCTCGGTAGTTTGCTCGCTGGTCTGCGCCCTGATGAAGCCGGCGCGCATGCCGAAAACCCTGCTGCCACTGCAGCAGGAGACCTGATATCCGCTGCTGTGCCCGACACGACACACGCAGAGTTATTGTCGTCCATGAGCAGCAGTCCGGTTGCTGTCGAGCTGCTCGCGTCGCGTTGCGGATTGACGATCGGGGAGGTTTCCTCCATGCTTCTGATCCTCGAATTGCAGGGATTGGTGCGGTCGCTAGCCGGTGGCCGCTATCAGAGGATCAACCGGAGCGTCGAATAATGAGCGATACCGTTCTCGACGTTCTGCTGTACCTCTTCGAGACTTACACGGAGCAGGAACCCGAAGCAGCAGATCAGGATGTGCTGCGTGAGGAACTGTTGCGGGCCGGTTTTGGCGAGCCGGAAGTGGACAGTGCACTGGACTGGCTGGATGGCCTGAACGAAACCAGCGCACCCTATGCCGGTGTGCCGGGTGCGCGTTCGGTGCGCATCTACAATGAAGTCGAGATACGCCGTCTCGACCTCGACTGCCGCGGCTATCTCCTCTATCTGGAGCAGGTGGGGATACTGTCGGCCGCCCAGCGTGAGGTGGTGATCGACCGGTTGATGGCGCTGGGCTCGGATACCGTCGATAAAGAGCAGCTGAAGTGGGTTGTGCTGATGGTCCTGTTTGCCCAGCCGGGGCAGGAAACCGCCTTCGCGCGCATGGAAGATCTGGTCTTCGAGGAGACTGCCGACGCCATGCATTGAGCGTTTTTTTGTGTTTCAACAGTCAAGCCGCGCTAGAGTCGCGGCTTCGTCGTCTGTAGAGTCCGCGTTTTCTGCAGATCTTCAGCCCGGGTTTGGGAGCGCATGACCAGTATCGTCGTCGTAGAGTCGCCGGCAAAGGCCAAGACCATCGAGAAGTACCTCGGCAAGGACTTCAAGGTGTTTGCCTCCTATGGGCATGTGCGCGACCTGCTGGAGAAGGATGGTGCGGTCGATCCTGCACAAGACTATGCAATGAAGTACGCGGTGGCGGAGGACAAGGAGCGCCACATCACCGCGATTGCCAGTGCGCTGAAGAAGGCCGATACGCTTTATCTGGCCACTGACCCTGACCGCGAGGGCGAGGCGATTTCGTGGCACCTGCAGGAAGTGCTCGGCGAGCGCGGCCTGCTCAAGGATCGCGCCGTACATCGGGTCGTGTTCTATGAGATCACCGAGCGGGCGGTGCGCGAGGCGATCGGGCAGCCGCGCCAGGTGTCCATGGATCTGGTCAACGCCTACCGTGCCCGGCGGGCGCTGGACCATCTGCTCGGTTTCAAGCTCTCTCCGCTGCTGTG
This sequence comes from uncultured Gammaproteobacteria bacterium, assembly GCA_963698405.1. GTDB lineage: Bacteria > Pseudomonadota > Gammaproteobacteria > Steroidobacterales > SHZI01. The sequence goes on along the minus strand of CAVOQT010000002.1, from coordinate 126,847 downwards.
GCGGAAGATCAGCCCAAAGCTGTCGGCCGGTCGGGTGCAGAGTCCGGCGCTGCGCATGCTGGTCGAGCGTGAAGAAGCCATTGAGGCTTTCCGCAGCCAGGAATACTGGTCCATCGATGCCTTGACCGGTACGGCGCCACAGCTTTTTGCAGCACGCCTGGTCGAGTATGCCGGCCGCAAGGTTATCGACAGCTTCAATCGCGAGAAGCCCGAGGTGTTCAGCTTCCAGAATGCGGCCCAGGCTGATGAGGCCCGCAGCACTCTTGAATCTGCTGCTGGCGGCAAGCTCCGCGTAAAGGGCGTCGAACGCAGCCAGCGCCGCCGCCGTCCCGCCCCGCCATTCACGACCTCGACGTTGCAGCAGGAAGCTTCCCGCAAGCTCGGCTTCCGCGCCCGCAACACCATGCAGGTCGCGCAGAAGCTTTACGAAGGCGTGGCCATCGATGAAGGCACCGTCGGCCTGATCACCTATATGCGTACCGACTCGGTCGGGTTGGCGCAAGAAGCCATCGAGGATATTCGCGGGTTCATCGTCGAGCGCTATGGCAAGGCCAGCCTGCCGGCTCAGCCGAACGTCTACAAGACCACGGCGAAGAATGCCCAGGAAGCGCATGAAGGCATCCGGCCGACCAGCATCCGCCGCACGCCCGAATCGCTGCAGCGTTTTCTCAGCGAAGAGCAATACAAGCTCTACAGCCTGATCTGGAAGCGCACCATCGCTTCGCAGATGGAGCCCGCCGTTTACGACCAGCTGGCTGTCGATCTGGTGCCTGCGCAGCGCGCTGAAGCCGGCCGGTTCCGCGCTTCGGGTTCGACGCTGGTGAGCCCGGGCTTTATCGCCGTCTATCTCGAAGGACGTGACGATGAAGGTGATGACAATACCGATCTGAAGCTGCCGGCTGTCAACGAGGGTGATCTGCTGTCTCTCGAAGCGGTGCGCCCCGAGCAGCACTTCACCGAGCCGCCGCCGCGCTTTACGGAGGCGAGTCTCGTCAAGGCACTTGAAGAACGCGGCATTGGCCGTCCTTCAACCTATGCTTCGATCATCTCGACGCTGCTGAATCGCAAGTATGCCGAGATGAAGGGTCGGGCCCTCAAGCCCACCGACGGCGGGCGTGTCGTGAGCGGATTTCTGACCCGCCACTTCACCCGCTATGTGGATTACGACTTCACTGCGCACATGGAAGACGAGCTCGACCAGATCTCGCGCGGCGAGTGTGCGTGGGTGCCGGTGCTGGAAGAGTTCTGGCAGCCATTTGCAGTGCTGCTCAAGGAAAAGGACCAGGTGGTCACCCGCGACGAGGCAGTGCAGGCCCGCGACCTTGGCAAGGATCCGCTGTCCGGGCGGCCCGTTTCGGCCCGTTTTGGGCGCTACGGCTCATTCATCCAGATCGGCACTCGTGATGACGAGGAGAAGCCGAAGTGGAAGGGTCTGCAGCCCGGGCAGAGCATGTTCAACATCGAACTGCCCGATGCGCTGGAGCTGTTCAAGCTGCCCAGAAAGCTCGGCACTCTGCCAGGCGGCGAACCGGTCAGCGCGAATACCGGCATGTTCGGCCCCTATGTGCAGTACGAGATCGTCGACAAGGAAACTGGCGAGGTCACCAAGAAATATGTCTCCCTGGTGGACCTCGATCCGCTGAAGGTGACGCTTGAAGAAGCGATCGCTGCGATCAAGGCCAAGCAGGAAGCGGATGCCAACAAGCTGATCAAGGACTTCGGCGTGGACGGCATGCGCATATTGCGCGGTCGCTGGGGCCCGTATCTGGCCGATGCCGAGCGCAATGCCCGGATACCAAAGGACCGGGAGCCCGAGTCGGTCACGCTGGAAGAAGCGCGGCAGTGGCTGGCCGATGCGCCGGTACGTAAACGTCGCTGGGGCAAGAAGGTCGTCAAGAAGGCAGCGAAAAAAGCGGCGAAGAAAGTAACGAAAAAGGCCGCTGCCGATGCTTCTGATCCGGCTGGCCTGCCGAAGAAGAAGGCGGGCACCAGGAAGAAGAAGGCGGCAAAGAAGACCGCAAAGAAGGCGGCGGGCAAAAAGAAAGCTGTACCGAGCTGACGGTGGTATTTTCATTACCTTGGCGCCAGCAAGTGTTAGTGCAGTGCATTCAGGATGAGTTTGTACATCTCTGTTTGTTTGTAAATTAAATTTAAAAACAATAAGTTACATGATTTCCGAATTCCTCTTGCGGTGCACAACAATTCCCCTTAGAATGCGTCTCGCCCCCTATTTAGAAACCTGCATTCCAAGGAGTCCAGTCAATGACCACGCTGAACCAGTTCCCGAACGCCTTCGCTTTTCAGAAAGAAGCCCTCGAGCCGCTGCGCGCTTTCAACGGCGTTGCTGTTGAAGCTTTCGAGCGCCTCTCCCAGCAGAATTACGCAGTTCTGGGTGATTGCATCAACTTCGCCGTCGACCAGGCTCGTCTGCCGACCAGCGTCGCCAATTACGGCGAGTTTCTGACCCGTCAGATGGAGTTCACCCGTGCTTTTGGTGAACAGCTGGCCCGTCGTACGCAGGAATACGTGGAAATCGCCGGTAGCGTGCAGGCCAAGACCCAGGCCACGGCTGCTGCCAACCAGACCAAGGCTGCCTGAATCAGGTAGTGCTGCAATCAAAGGGGCGCTCACCGCTGAGGTGAGCGCCCCTTTTTCTTTGTGCGATTGTCCCCTGGGTGCGGCTGCAGGCCGTGCTGCGCTCCACATACCGGTCCCGGATTCCCGGGTTAGAATCGGGACCTGATATAACAGGCAACTCAGATACTCAGGTGGCTGGATCCATGCCGAGGACAGTAAAGAAGTACGCCAATCGCCGGCTCTACGACACCGAGGCCAGCCGGCACGTCACGCTCGACGGCATCAGGCAGCTGGTCGCTGGCGGCGAAGATGTAGTGGTGATAGATGACACCACCGGCGAGGACATCACGCGCAGCATTCTGCTGCAGGTGATAGCCGAGCAGGAGCAGGGCGGCCGGCCGATATTGTCGGCAGAAATGCTACGCCACATCATCCGCTTCTACGGCAATCCGCTGCAGGAACTGATGGGCGGATATCTGGAGCGCAGCCTCGACGTATTCATGAAGCAGCAGAAAGGCCTGCAGGAGCAGATCCAGAAGTCGATGGGGGCCTTGCCGCTGGGCATGACGCCGCCGCACCTTTCGCCGCTCGGTAGCATGCAGGACATGGCTGCCAAGAACATCGAAGCCTGGACCCAGATGCAGAAAACCTTTCTCGATATGATGATGCCGCGTCCCGCCCCGGACAGAAAACCGGAACGGAACGCCGACAAGCCCACCGATCACAAGGAGTAGACGCCCTGCCGCCGGATTGAATGCCGGGCGGCAGTCCGCCCCCAGTATGGCCGCACAACCCGGTTTCCCTTCGCACGATCCTGCCGAATTTTCCCGCCAGCTTGCCGAATACGCGCAGGCAGCACAGAGCATGTTTGCCGAGGTCATGAAGGCGCCCACCGCAGGCGCCGGACGCGGACTCGATCCCCTCAACGTAGCGCCGGCAATGCAGGAGGCGGTCAACCAGCTGTCCATCAGCCCCGCGCGCCTGATCCAGGCCAACCTGCAGCTCTGGCAGCAGCACATGCAGCTATGGCAGCAGATGTCTGCTTCCATGGCCGCGATGAGGCCTCCGGGCCAGGCTGGCAGTCAGCCAGCTGCTCCGGCCTTTCCGCCGGTCGCGGAACCCGAGCCCGGCGACCGGCGCTTCCGTCACCCGGACTGGCAGGAAAATGCGCTGTTCGACTACATCAAGCAGTCATACCTGATCACTTCGCGCTGGCTCGTCGACACGATGTCTGGCGTGGAAGGGCTGGATGAGCAGACGGCGAAGAAGGTGAATTTCTATACCCGGCAATTTGCCGATGCTTTCGCACCCAGCAACTTCGTGTGGACCAACCCGGAAGTGCTGCGCGCTACATATGAAAGCCAGGGCCAGAATCTCGCCCGCGGCATCGAAAACTTCAAACGCGACATGGAACGCGGCAAGGGCGAGCTGCGCATCACCATGAGCGATCCGGACGCCTTTGAGCTGGGCGTCAATCTGGCCACCACGCCCGGCAAGGTCGTATTCCAGAACGAGCTGATCCAGCTGATCCAGTTTGAGCCGACGACCGAGCAGGTGCACCGCACGCCGATCCTGATGATTCCGGCGTGGATCAACAAGTACTACATACTCGACCTGAACCAGAAGAAATCATTCATCCGCTGGGCCGTCAGCAACGGCTACACGGTGTTCGTGGTGTCATGGGCCAATCCGGACGAGTCCCTGGCGCACAAGAACTTCGATGACTACCTGACCGAGGGCGTCATCGCGGCACTCGATGCGATAGAGGCAGCCACGGGTGAGCACGAGGTCAGTGCGGTCGGCTACTGCGTCGGCGGCACGATGCTCGGGGTTGCCCTCGGCTATCTGGCCGGCATTGGCGATCAGCGCATCAAGGCAGCGACGATGCTGACTGCCCAGGTGGACTTCTCCGAGCCTGGCGATCTCTCGGTCTTCATCGACGAAAAGCAGCTCGACAGCCTCGACGGGATGATGGGCGAGAAGGGCTATCTCGAAGGCCAGGCGATGTTCACCACCTTCAACATGCTGCGCGCCAACGACCTGATCTGGTCCTTCTTCGTGAACAACTACCTGCTCGGCAAGGAAGCCAAGCCATTCGATCTGCTGCACTGGAATGCCGATGCCACGCGCATGCCACGCAGGATGCATCTTTTCTATCTGCGGCAGATGTACCTGCACAACAATCTGGTGAAGCCAGGCGCCATCGAACTGGCCGGTGTACCCATCGATCTGACCAAAGTCACGGTGCCGGTCTATCTGGAGGCCTGCCGCGAGGATCACATCGCGCCGTTCCGTTCAGTGTTCAAGGCCCGGCACAATTTCTCCGGGCCGGTGCGTTTTCTGCTGGCAGGCTCCGGCCACATCGCCGGTGTCATCAATCCGCCGGATGCCAACAAGTATCAGTACTGGCGCAACGATGCCGAGCCCTGGGAAGTAGACGCCTGGATGAAAGGTGCGACCGAGCATCAGGGCTCATGGTGGCCCGACTGGGAGGCGTGGCTCGGCGCCGCAGTCCGGTGACATGGTAGCCGGCTCGAACGCCGGGTGATGGCAAGCTTGACAGTGATCGAGGATGCACCGGGTTCTTTCGTCAAGGTGCGCTCGGCCTAAAAGGTGCCGGATTTATTTTCCTGCCTTTAGTTCCGTTCGCGATACATGGCGAGAGGCGGACGGAGGTGGTGTCAGCCGGTCGGCGGGTTCGCGGGGGTCATTGCATTGCGTACCGGGCCATAGGCCCCCGGGGCAATTGCCCGCTGTTTGTGGCGGAAGGATCCATGTGCCACAATCCCCGTGTGTGTGGCACATCAAGGAGCGGGCTCTCCATGAAAAACCTGAGCATTCGCGAAGTCCGTAAGGAGCTTGCGCAGCTTGATGACCTGGTGGCGCGTGAGGGTGAAGTCGTCGTTACGCGCCGTGGCAAGGCCATAGCCCGCCTGCTCCCGATGCGCAGCAAACGCAGGATGCCCTCGCATGCCGATCTCCGGGCCAGCATGCCGCGCTTGAAAAAGGGCAGCGAGAAACATCTTCGCGCCGAGCGGGATGAGCGGTGACGGGTCCGTACCTTGACACCAGCGCACTGGCGAAGTGGTATCTCAACGAGCCATTTTCCGAGCGGTTCGAGGCATTCATCCAGGAGCAGCCCTCGGCGGCAATCAGCCGCCTGACTGTCGTCGAGTTCCGCTGTTTGCTGGCCCGGCGGCGGCGGGCGGGTGAGATCACCAAGACCATCGAAACGAGGGTTTACGACTCGTTCGAGAAAGATGTCGGGGCGGGGTTCCTGCAGGTATATGCCGTCGCTGACGAGTACCTGATCGCGGCGCTGGGCCTGATCTCACGGCTCGGTCGTTACCCTTTGAGAACCCTTGACGCCCTGCATCTGGCCATCGCCCAAGGCATTGATTGCAGGCAACTGGCCACCGCGGACAAGACCATGGCTGACGCGGGCAAGGCAGTTGGCTTGGGAGTTGCGCGTTTCTTTTAGTCAGCAAAGCGCCAGCGGCAGGTCAAAAAGCCAAACAAGCCAAACCCGGCACCACCACCCCACCACCCGCTATGTCGTCAATCCCACCTACCCAACGCAATGGAGCTCTTTTTGATAGCCATTGCGATCAGGTACACCACGAAATAAAAGGCCCAGCTAAATAAAAAAGAGTAAACATTCCACGTCCACCAATCGAAGTAAAAGATTGGTTGTAGTACCAGTCCTACAACAGTCGGGACGGGAAAGGCTATTCCTTGCACACCTAATGACCCTAATCCCCAAAAAAACGCGAGCACCATGCTTCGACCGACTAACCTTGCGAATGGGCGATCGTTCTCGGATTTACGGAAATACAGTTGCACCAAAATAACGGCACCGGGGATATAGGCTAGGCAAAGAATTAGCAGTAGGAATATCACAAGGGTTTGGCAGGGCTTTTCATCCCTCACTCCATGATCTGGTACTTCTGAAATCGTAGCCGCTGGAATGCAGCAACGCAAAGCGAATGAAGCCATCGCCCCTGATGGCCTGGCGGTTTCCGCTCCAGATCTGATCCCGAGAGTGGGTCGAATAACACTCGCAGGACTGGCAGGACCGAGCGATGAACCGCATCAACCCGAACAAGCTTCAGCACAGCAAATGGACTGCTGCGCAGCCCTGCAATCGGGAAAAGCACTTTATCGTAACTGCCGTGAATCGCGATCTGGCCGACCGCGTACAAAGCTGCATTCTCGAGGCTGTCCACAGTCGGCGCGAAACCGAGATCGACTGGCGCGAGCTGAAGAACGATGCACGATGGCACATTGGCTGGCGCTGAGCCACAGGGCCTGGAAATCCGGCCACGGCGAAGAGGTCCAGGCTTGCTGGTGAGGCGGGCTTTCGGAATCCTTCTGCTGACCCTGTTCATGAGCGGCTGCAGTCCGCTGCGCGTCGTCAGTTCGGTCAGTCCAATGGGCTCCGGTGAGGCTCGCCGGGACATTCCCTTCGGTACGCACGAGCTGACGCTCGACGTCTGTACAGCCCGACGCACGCATGACCAGCGCGACTCCGCGGCCAGTCATCATGTTTCTCTATGGCGGCGGCTGGCAGAGTGGTACCAAGGAAGAGTACAGCTTTGTTGCCTCCACACTGGTGCGCCAGGGTTATGTGGTCGTGATCCCGAACTACCGGTTATTCCCTGAAGTGCAGTTTCCGGAATTCGTCAATGACGCAGCTGATGCGCTGCGCTGGACCTTCGACAATATCGGGCAATATGGTGGCGACCCATCGAACGTTTTTGTGATGGGGCATTCTGCTGGCGGAGAGATTGCGGCGCTCCTGCATTATGACGACAGCTACCTGCAGCTTGCAGGCACGCAGCAACGACCGTGTGGCTTCATCGGCCTGTCGGGGCCCTATGACTTCCTGCCCCTGGTCGGTGGCCCGCTCGAGCAGATCTTTCCGCAGGCAACGCGCGCTTCAAGCCAGCCCGTCAATTTTGTAACCGGCAATGAGGGCCCTGCGTTGCTCATTCACGGCTATCTCGACAACACGGTCAAGCCACGAAACTCCGCCAAACTTGCTGAACTGGTTGCGGCAGCCGGCGGTGAGGCGCAGCTCATCATCGTCCCCGGGCGACAACATGCCAGTATTGTCCTTGCGCTGGCGCGTCCGTTGAGTTGGCTTGCACCGGTCGCTGATGATGTGAGTGAGTTTATCCGGACACACAGCTGTTCGGAGGGGTGACAACGACATGGTTGACTGCGTAGTCGTTGGTGCCGGGGTCATCGGTCTCGCAGTGGGCCGTGCGCTTGCAGTCAGTGGACATGGAAGTCATCGTCATCGAGGCTGCCCGTGCCACCGGCACGGAGACGAGCAGCCGCAACTCCGAAGTCATCCATGCGGGCATCTACTACCCTGGCGGCACGCTGAAGGCCCGGCTGTGCGCAGCCGGTCGGGAGTTGCTGTACCGCTACTGTGCTGAAAAGGGCATCGGCCATGCGCGCATCGGCAAGCTGATCGTGGCGACCACCGGTACCGAGGTCCCCGCGCTCGACAGATATCTGGCGCTGGCCAGCACCAACGGCGTCACTGATCTGACAAGACTCGGTCCCGCTGAAGTCAGCAGACTCGAACCCGCCGTGCGTTGCGTGCAGGCGCTGCATTCGCCGTCGACCGGCATCATCGACAGCCGGGCGTATATGCTCGCGCTGCAGGCAGATCTGGAAGCGCATGGGGGCACGGTGGTGCTCAATACGCAGGTGAGCCGTGTGGTGCGCCGGAAGCAGCTGTTCGAGATTCAGGTGGCAGGCGCAACGATGATTCGCTGCGCAAGGCTGGTCAATGCTGCCGGCCTGCATGCGCAGGAGCTTGCCCGCAATATCGATGTGCTGCCGCAGACCACGATCCCGGCGCTGCATCTGGCGCGCGGTCACTACTATCAGCTGGCCGGCAAATCACCCTTTGGCCGTCTCGTATATCCGGTTGCCGGCCGTGCAGATCTGGGTATTCATGTCACGCTGGATCTTGCCGGTGCCGCGCGTTTTGGCCCCGACCTGGAGTGGATCAGCGCTGTCGATTACCGCTTTGCTCCCGGCCGGCTGGCTGATTTCGCAGCCGCCATCCGCCGCTACTACCCCGATCTTGATGAAGCGCGGTTGCAGCAGGGGTCATACGGGCATCAGGCCGAAACTCTCCGGCCCGAATGAACCGGCTGCGGACTTTCTGGTGCAGGGCGAGCAGGCGCACGGCGTGCCGGGGCTGGTCAATCTCTACGGCATCGATTCGCCGGGACTCACCGCTTCATTGGCGATCGCGGAAGAAGTTGCTTCGCGGCTCGATCGCGGCTGAAGCCGCTCCTACTGGGAATCGCGTCCCGTAGGAGCGCCTTCAGGCGCGAAACACCCACCGTCAATCGCGGCTGAAGCCGCTCCTACAAGCCGCGGCCGAAGCTGCTCCTACCGGTCTACGTCGTGCCCGCTGATGACATCGCGCAGCGCCGGTGGTGCATGACCTTTGCCCATTTGCCCGGAGTCCAGTCGCGTCATGTAGTCGCGGTAGGCGCGCATCGCACGGTGACCCATGAACCACATCACCGGAATATTGACGAACAGCATGAGGCCGGTACCGAAGCCGCTCAGGTTGTCGAGTTGTGCGTCGGACTTCAGGAAGCCCATGGTCGAGATGATGGCAAGGCTGCAATACACATACTTGAAAGGTGCGACCCAGCGTTCGCCAGCCAGATATACGATGCCCTGTTCGGCGTAATAGCTGTAGGAAATCATCGTCGAAATCGCAAACAGCCAGACGGCAAGCGTCACGACCCAGCGGCCCAGGCCCGGTAGTGCCGAATCAAAGGCGCGGGCCGTCAGTGCGGCACCCACATAGCTGACGTAGATGCCGCGCTCGTCCAGGGTGGGCGGCTGTGTGCTCTGCAGGGTGCTCCACTGAATGACAGGTGTGCCTGAACCGCCCAGAGCCACGGTGCCGAAAAGCCGGTGCAGGTCGTTGCCGCTTTGCTCGTTCTGGCCGCTGTGCAGGATCACAAAAACACGCTCGCCGCCGGACCAGTTGCTGCCGATACGGACCGGTGCGTCCACCTGCGGCAGGCTCCATTCGCCAGCCGCGACAGCCACCGGCTGCACGTGGTCGGCCAGGGCCGCCTCGGGCGGCCTGTTCCAGGTGCCCGTGATGATGATGACGAGCGCCGTCATCGTGCAGGTCACGATGGTATCGATGAATGGCTCCAGTCCCGCAACCACCGATTCGCGTACCGGTTCACTGGTCTTGGCTGCCGAGTGGGCGATAGGCGAGGTGCCCTGGCCGGCTTCGTTGGAAAAGATCGCGCGCTTCATGCCGTACAGGAAGGCGTAACCCATGGTTCCGCCGATGAAGGCTCCGCTGGCTTCGGTCGGCGAGAAGGCCGAGCGGAAAATGAGCGCAAACATGGCCGGAATGTCGCCGGCATTTACCACCAGTACATAGATCGCCGCGGCGAAATACAGCGTGATCATGAATGGCACCAGTGCGCCGGCCACACGGCCGATCCGGTGAATCCCGCCGAGGATCACCAGACCGACGATCACTGCCAGAACACAGCCGGCAACGATGCTCGGTACACCAAAGTAGAGTTCGGTCAGGTTGCCGACATTCCAGGCCTGGAACATGTTGCCGCCGGTGACCACCGTGACCAGCAGCGTGACGCAGAACAGGCTGCCGATGAACTTGCCGAGATACCGCTGCCAGGGGCCACGATCAGCCAGCGCCTTGCTGATGACCCACATGGTTCCGCCATGCGGATTTTCCGGGTCGGCGGTATTCCGGTAGAGCATCGCCAGAGTAACTTCGGTGGTCTTGAGTGCCATGCCGAAGAAACCGACCACCCACATCCAGAACACAGCGCCGGGCCCGCCCAGGCTGATGGCCAGCGCTACACCGCCAATGTTGCCGAGTCCTACCGTGGCTGACAGTGCAGCCGACAGCGCCTGGAAGTGATTGATGGCCCCGGGGTCGGCCGGATTGTCGTAGCGGCCGCGCAGTACATGCAGGCCGTGGGTCAGTGAGCGAAACTGGCTGAAGCGCGTCCACAGGGTGAAGGCGATCCCCGTGCCAAGCACCAGAAACAGCACCGTGTTGTGCCAGAGAAAGGCATTGGCCGTATCGAGAAAGCGATCGAAGCCGTTCAAGTCAGCGCTCTACGATCGCGGTGACACCCATGCCACCAGCGGTGCAGATGGAGATCAGGCCGCGGCCACTGCCGCGCAGTTCCAGCTGTCGGGCCAGCGCACCCAGAATGCGTGCACCGGTTGCTGCAAATGGATGTCCGATGGCGATGCTGCCGCCTTTGCGGTTTATTTTTTCCCGATCGATCTTGCCGAGTGGCTGGCTGCGCCCGAGCCGGTCTCGGCAGAATTCGGCAGATTCCCAGGCCTTGAGCGTGGCCAGCGTCTGTGCAGCGAAGGCCTCGTGAATCTCGTACAGGTCGAAGTCATCCAGGCCAAGCCCGGCATCAGCCAGCATGGCCGACACGGCATAGGCCGGCGCGAGCAGCAGGCCTTCCTTTTTCACGAAGTCGACTGCCGCCACCTTGCCGTAGCGCAAGTAGGCCTGGATGGGCAGGCCCTGGGCTTTTGCCCAGTCCTCGGAGGCCAGCAGTACGGCAGCCGCACCATCGGTCAGTGGCGTGCTGTTGCCGGCGGTCATGGTGCCGCCCGGACCGCGATCAAAGGCCGGTTTGAGTTTACCCAGTCGCTCAAGCGATGAATCACGCCGGATGTTGTTGTCTTCGCTGACACCCTGCCACGGTGTGACCAGGTCCTTGTAGAAGCCTTCATCGTAAGCCCGCGCCGCCTTCTGATGACTCTCCAGCGCCAGTTGATCCTGCTCGCTTCGCGAAATGCTCCACTGCTTTGCGGTGAGTTCCGTGCTCTGACCCATGCTCAGGCCGGTGCGCGGCTCGACGACGCCGGGTGTTTCAGGCTTGAACATCCGCGGCCGAAGACCGAGCCATGGTCGCAGCTTCTCGCCGGCCGACCGGCCACGGGCACTGCCGAGTAGCAGTTCCCGGTACTCATCCGGGATAGACCACCGGAATATCGCTGATTGAGTCCGTGCCGGCAGCGATGCCGACATCGATCTGGCCGAGTGCAATCTTGTTGCCGATATGAAGGGCCGCTTCGAGGCTGGTGCCGCAGGCGCGCGTCAAATCATAAGCGGGTGTTTCCGGCGCGAGTGTCGTTCCCAGTACGCATTCGCGTGCCAGATTCCAGTCCCGCGAATGTTTCATGACGGCGCCAAGGCCTACATCACCGAGCTGCTTCCCGCCCAGCCCGCAGGCGTCGATCAGGCTTTGCAGGGCCGCAGTCATCATGTCCTGGTTGGACTGGTGTGTATATGCGGTGCTGGAACGGCAGAACGGGATGCGTCTGCTATTGATGATCGCCACTCGTCGCGGCGCCTGATAAAACATGGTTTCAGGTCTCCTGTTACTGACCGAAGGTTGTACCGGCAGACTCGAGATATTCGGCTTCGTCCGGAGTGTCGGGTCGACCGAGAATCCGGTTGCGATGCGGAAACCGGCCATGTGCGGCGATGATGTCGTGGTGTAACTCGGCAAACTGCGCAAAAGTGGCCATGGTTGCCTTGAGGGTTGCCGACGCGCTGGCCAGCAGGCCCTCGTAGATCTTCAGCGAGCGTTCCTGAATGCGGAGCGATTCGGCGTGTTGCAGCGGCATGAAGTAGAACGCCTGTTGCAGTGTTGTCAGGTTCTTGTATGCGCCTGTCGCGGCGCCTTCGACGCACAGTTTCACCGCCTGGGTATCGCGGGAGAATGCCTTGGGCGTCCCGCGGTATATATTCCGGCGGAACTGGTCGAGTAGCAGGATCAGCGCGAGGCGACCGTCCGGTTCCTCCGCCCAGTTGCTCAGTGCGCCTTTGGCTGCCCGCTCGACAAGCGGGCCGAATTCCGTGCGGATCGCCGCATCAAAACCGCTGTTCGCGGTAAACCAGCGGTCCATGCGACTGTCGATGGTTGGCTGGTCCATGGCACCGTCACTGAACCAGAAGTCGAGTACGCGGCGGATGTCTGGATCGCTCATCGTCCGGAGTATAAACCGGCTGGTGCGTGGCTACTGCAGACTGAGTTTCTGTTCGACCGGCGTACTGCCGATCGTGAATACGGCATCCTTGTATTTTGGAGGTCCGAATCTGGGCCGCAGGTTATTGGACAATGCAGCCGGTTCTTTCGGGATGCCGATGAAATTGCGCTTGAGTTTCGTATCGTCGTCCACGTCCTGGAAAACTGACAGTGCATATTCGCCGGCTGGCAGCGTCAGTTCGAGGATCACGCTGTCGCCCACCCGGTTGCCGGCAACCTTCACGCTCTTGACGGTGCGATAGCGGTCGCTGAGCCAGTCGTCTTCCTTGTCATAGACCCAGACGATGACCTGCCCCTTGTCGCTCTGGACGTTGGTGGCTATCACCCGCAGGTTTGCGGTTTCTGCAGCAGATGCCGCTGTGCTGAGGATTAATCCGGCAAACAGAATTGATTTCATTTTGTGTATCAGCCTGTCCCGATGAGAGTTGTATCCGATATTAGGCCACTCCGGGGCTGCTGTCGTCCCGAATGCCGATCAGATGACGCGCACGCATTGCAGTGCTCAGTACCTGCGACTGGTCAGCGCCGATGACGGTGAAGTGGCCCATCTTGCGCCCCGGTCGGGCCGTGTTCTTGCCATACAGATGCAGCCTGAGTTCCGGTATCGCCAGCAGCGCCGGCCAGTCGGGCTCGCGCGGTTCACCGCCATCGAACCACAGTTCGCCAAGCAGATTTACCATCACGGCGGCACAGTCGGCAGCCGGATCACCGAGCGGCAGGCCGCACAGCGCACGAAGCTGCTGCGCATACTGACTGGTCTGGCAGGCATCCAGCGTGTAGTGCCCGCTATTGTGTGGGCGGGGCGCCATCTCGTTGACATAGAGTTTGCCGCGGCTGATGAAGAACTCGACCGCCAGAGTGCCGACGTAGTCGAGGGCAGTTGCGATCTGCAGCGCACACTGCCGGGCCGTTGTCGCGAGTTCTGCCGGTATGCGTGCCGGTACGATCGATACATCGAGAATGCCCTGGCGGTGGCTGTTTTCCGCGACAGGAAAACACTCGGTCTGGCCAGTTATACCCCGCGCGAGCACTACTGAGACCTCGCGGTCGAGCGGCAGCATCGCCTCCAGTACACAGGCATGGTCAGCGTTGTCGTGAAAGGCTGCGAGTGCATCGTCGCGCGTAAGCACGCGCGACTGACCCTTGCCGTCATAGCCGAAGCGGGCAAGCTTGAGGATGCCCGGAAACAGCTCATCTGGTGCGGCGTGAATGTCAGTTGCGCTGCGGATCACGGCATATGGGCCGTGTGGCAAGCCGTGTCGGTGCAGAAAATCTTTTTCGGCAATGCGGTCCTGGCAGACGGCAACTGCTGCAGCGGTCGGGGCAACGCGTACGCTGCGGGCCAGGTATTCCAGGCTGGGTGCCGGTACGTTCTCGAACTCGGTGGTTATCGCTGCACAGTGCGTGGCCAGCGCGTCCAGTGTTGGCTGATCGCCGTATGCGGCGATCAGGTGCCGGTCGGCAATGCATCCGGCCGGGCTATCGGGATCCGGATCAAGTACCCAGACCTGATAGCCCAGTTGATGAGCGGCCTGCACGAAGAAGCGGCCGAGTTGGCCGCCACCCAGAAGGCCCAGGATGGCAGGCGAGTGAATTGCCGTCATTCAGTCGTGGAGCTTCATGGCCATCACCGTCTTCGCCTGTTGCTGGCGAAAAGCAGTGAGCTTCTTTGCCAGCGATGGGTCTTCGCCGGCCAGCACTGCGATGGCGAACAGCGCGGCGTTGGCTGCGCCGGCTTCACCGATGGCGAAGGTCGCGACGGGTATGCCTTTGGGCATCTGCACGATCGACAGCAGGGAGTCCTGCCCGGACAGCGCTTTCGACAGGACCGGGACGCCCAGTACCGGCAGGGTGGTCTTGGCAGCGAGCATGCCAGGCAGGTGGGCTGCCCCGCCGGCACCGGCAATGATCAGTCTTAGGCCACGGCCGTGTGCGCTGGCGGCGTACTCAAACATGAGGTCTGGTGTGCGGTGCGCCGAGACTACGCGTTGCTCGCAGGGCACGCCAAATTTCCGCAGAATCTCGACGGCCACCTTGAGTGTCGGCCAGTCCGAATCCGATCCCATCACGACGCCGACGAGCGGCTGCCGGGTTGCTGTGGACCTGCTTCTTGCTGTGCTTGCCATCGTGATTCTGCCCATGGTCGAGGGGTCATTGATTCTACAGAAGGCAGGTCGGTTATGCGCCCGCCCGTGTGCTACGGTAAACATTCCGTCTTGCACGGCGTTGCTGTTCATGCATGGTTAATGGCGGGCAGCAAGTCTGATGCAGGTTTCACGACTGTAGCCGGGTCGATTCCCGGTGCAGTAATTTTTCAGGAGGAAGAGCATGCATATTCAGCGAACCGTCAAGCTGACAGCGCTGGCGCTTGGCATCAGTCTCGCGCTGGCAGGCTGTCAGACTACCGACCCGTATACCGGCGAGCAGAAAACCAGCAATACCACCAAGGGTGCGGCGATCGGTGCCGGCGTAGGTGTCGCCATCGGTCTGCTGTCCGGTGACAGCTCGTCCGAGCGCAAGAAGCGCGCCCTGATCCTGGGCAGCGCCGGTGGTCTGGCTGGTGGTGCAGTCGGCAACTACATGGACCGCCAGGAAGCCAAGCTTCGTCAGCAACTGCAGGGAACGGGTGTGAGCGTTACCCGTAGCGGCGACAACATCATCCTGAACATGCCGGGCAACGTGACCTTCATGACCAACAGCGCGGATATCAACGCCTCGTTTTATCAGGTGCTGAATTCAGTGTCGCTGGTGCTCAAGGAGTTCGACAAGACCGTGGTGGATGTCGCCGGTCATGCTGACAGCACTGGTCCGGATGACAAGAACCTGGAATTGTCACAGCGGCGTGCCGGCAGCGTCAGCAGCTACCTTTCCAGCCAGGGGATCAATCCGCAGCGACTGATCGCGGTTGGCTACGGTGAAACCCGCCCCATCGCCAGCAACGACACGAAGGAAGGTCGTGCGCAGAATCGGCGTGTGGAGATCACCCTGCTGCCGGTGACGCAGTAGCGCTTGGGGATTCGGGTCAGACGGCGGCGCGCAGGGTGCGCATCGCCGTCTGCTCGATCTGCCGGACGCGTTCGGCAGAAATGCCGTAACGGGCGGCCAGTGTCTGTAGCGTGGTCTTCTTTTCACTGAGCCAGCGCGCTTCGAGGATTTCCCGGCTGCGTGCGTCGAGGCCGTCGAGCGCATCCCGCAAACGGTCGGCACCCTGTTCGCGCCAGTCATCGTTTTCCAGCGCCTGTGCCGGATCTCCGGATTCACTTGCGAGATAGAGTGCCGGTGCGTACTGGCTTTCATCATCGGCTTCAGGCCCGGGATCGAAGCTCAGATCCTGTCCGGCCAGCCGTTCTTCCATCTCGCCAACCTCGCGCGTCGTCACGCCCAGGTCCCTGGCGATGACTTCGCGTTCCGGTCCGGATAGCCAGCCCAGATGGCTCTTCGCACGACGCAGGTTGAAGAACAGTTTGCGCTGCGCCTTGGTGGTCGCAATTTTCACCAGCCGCCAGTTCCGCAGTACGTATTCGTGAATTTCGGCGCGGATCCAGTGCACCGCGAAAGACACCAGCCGCACGCCCATTTCGGGATCGAAGCGCTTTACGGCCTTCATGAGGCCGATGTTGCCTTCCTGAATCAGGTCGCCGAGCGGCAGGCCATATCCGGTATAGCCGCGGGCGATGTGCACGACGAAACGGAGCTGGGAAAGCACCAGTTTGCGGGCTGCATCCAGATCGTTTGCATCGCGGAATTGCCGGGCAAGCTCAAGTTCCTCGGCCTGGCCGAGTACCGGAACCTGGACAACTTTGCTGATATAGGCATCCAGACTGCCAAGTGGGCCAGCAAAGGCCAGATCCTTGTGTCCACTGACCAGTATTGTCGAAGTGCTCATGCAAAAACCTCCTTGGAACGATCTTAGCACTCACCTGCTTAGAGTGCTAAAACACGGTTCAGTTCTCTGTGGAATCTTGCAGAGGCTTTTAAAAACAAACTCTTAGGGCTAGGCCCAGCCCTTCGGGCGCAGCCCGGACAGATGTCTGGTCACGGCCAGCCAGGCCCCGCACCAGCCCGCCAGCAGTCCCGAGCCGAGCACTGCGGTGAGGGTTTTGAGGCCGAGTCCCGCCAGCTCCAGGCTGCTTCCATATAGCCGTGCGAGGGTGCCAACCGGGCCGCTGAGCAACCACAGGCTGATGGCGAGAATCAGCACCGCCACCAGGCTGCCGAACAGGCCATACCAGAGCCCGAGATACAGGAAGGGCCGACGAACAAAGGTGTCGGTGGCGCCCAGCAGCTTGGCAACCTCGATTTCCTCGGTCCGTGTCTGAATGTCCAGCCGGATCGTATTGCCGACAATGATGAGTACCGCACCACCCAGCAGTACGGCAGCGATCCAGCCAAGTCTGGCCAGAAAATCCAGGCCGGCGTTGAGTCGCTGTACCCACTGCAGGTCCAGTTTTACCAGGTCCACGTCGGGGGTTTCCTGCAGCTCTGCGCCGAGCTTGCCGAGCTGCTCGCCGTCCATGTCTGTTGCCGGACGTACTACCAGGGTGTGTGGCAGGGGATTGCCTTCCAAAGCGGCCAGCGCATTGGCAAAAACCGGATCCTTGCCCAGTTCAGCGACCGCCGCATCTGCCGTAATCAGATCTACGGTAGCGATTCCGGTCCGTTTACGCAGTTCGCGTGCCAGGGTTTCTGCCCGTGCTACGGGCGTTGCTGGCTGCATGTAGATGGAGAAATCGCGCACATCGTTCCAGTTGCCAGCCGCCGACTTGCCGGTCTGCACGAGAACGTTCAACGCTGCGGGCAAGGCCAGCGCAATGCCGATCACCGAGGCGGTGAGAAAGGTGCCGACCGGATTGCGGCTCAGCGCGCCCAGTGCACCCAGTAAATTCTGTGCGTGGCGTGCCAGCCAGATGCTGGCACTCATGTGGCAGCTCCGGCAGAACGGTCGATGGCTTCGCCGCTGCTGACCTGGCCACCGCTCAACATGATTCGCCGGCTGCCGAATCGCTCTACCAGTGGCAGATCGTGGCTCGCGATGATCATCGTCACCCCGACGTCGTTCAGGCGTTTGAACAGGGTCATGATCTCCAGCGACAGATCGGGGTCGAGGTTGCCGGTCGGTTCATCGGCGATCAGCACCTTGGGCCGACTCACGATCGCACGGGCGATGCTGAGCCGCTGCTGTTCGCCGGCCGAGAGGGTCCGCGGCGGGTATTTTTCCCGGTCCAGCAGCCCAACCTGATCGAGCGCAGCGCGGACCCGCTTGCCGATTTCGCGCTGACCGGTGCTGCTGATGATGAGCGGCAGCGCCACGTTCTCAAAGGCGCTGCGGTCGTTCAGCAACCGGTTATCCTGAAACACCATGCCGATCTGCTGGCGATATGCGGGAATTTCTCGATGGCTCAGCTTGCCGAGCTGTCTGCCACCCACGGTAACGTGGCCGCGGGTGGGGCGTTCGATCAGTGCGACCAGTTTCAGCACGGTGCTTTTTCCCGCGCCCGACCGCCCGGTCAGGAAGGCGAGCTCACCTGCCGCCACTTCGATGGAAACGCTGGACAGTGCTTCGCGTGCTCCGTCATAGCGTTTGGTGACGTTATCGAAGCGAATCATTTGGCATCCGGTTGTTGAGTGAGCGCAGCGGCGAACTCGCCGGCATCGAATACATCCATATCGGCAGCCTGTTCGCCAATGCCTATGAAGCGTACCGGTACATCCAGTTGCTCGGCCAGTGAGACCAGCACGCCACCCTTGCCGCCGGCATCCAGCTTGGTCATGGTGATACCGGTCAAGCCGATTGCGGCGTGGAACTGCAGCGCTTGTGCGACGGCGTTCTGCCCAAGGCTCGCGTCGAGCACGATCATGACTTCATGCGGTGCCGTCGGGTCCAGGCGCCGCGCGATGCGTACGACCTTCTGCAATTCCTGCATCAGATGGGCCTTGTTCTGCAGTCTGCCCGCAGTATCTGCCAGCAGCACATCGATGCCGCGTGCGCGTGCGGCCTCAAAGGCATCGTAGATAACTGCAGCCGGGTCAGCGCCGGCCTGCTGCGTGATTACCGGTACGTCGTTGCGTTCACCCCAGACCTGCAGCTGTTCGATCGCCGCTGCGCGATAGGTGTCGCCTGCTGCCAGCATGACTTTCAGTCCCTGCTCACGCAGCCGTCGTGCGAGTTTGCCGATGGTCGTGGTCTTGCCGGAGCCATTCACACCGACCATCAGGATCAGAAACGGGCGGGGCGAGTCCGGAATCACCAGCGGTACGGCGCGTGGCTCGAGGATTTCCCTGATCGATTCGCGCAGGATTGCCCGCGCGTCATCGACCGAGGCGACGTTTCTGTCGCCGGCCTTTTTGCGAATCCGCCGGATGATGTCTTCGGCAGCATCCACGCCGACATCGGCTGCCAGCAGGCTGTTCTCGATCTCCTCGATCATTGCATTATCGAGCTTGCGGCCGACCAGCCAGTCCAGTGCGCCACCAAGCTTGCTGCCAGCGCTTTTGGTTGAATCCCTGCTGGTGCTGAGGCGATCCTTGAGGCGGGCAAAAAAGCCCGGACGGGACGTGGTCCCGGAAGTGCTGTCAGATGGCATGCCGGCATGTTAATGATTCCCGGCGACCAGGAACACTGGAGTTGTTGACGCGGGCAGCGAAGCGACCGAATCTGCCGGCAGTGAACGGGGCTGACAATGCCCCGGAGACAGGCGAGGGAGCACAGACGACATGACCCGGCGACAACCCCGGCAAACCGGCAAACCGGCCGGCAGCGTGCGCATCATCGCTGGCGAGTGGCGTGGCCGGCGCCTGGAGGTAGCGGCCGGTGCGGATATCCGGCCCACGCCGGATCGCGTGCGGGAAACGCTGTTCAACTGGCTGGCGCCCGTCCTGCCCGGGATGGCCTGTCTGGATCTGTATGCCGGTACTGGCGTGCTGGGTCTCGAAGCGTTGTCGCGTGGTGCGGCCGAGAGCTGGTTCGTCGAGCGGGACGCTGAAGCCGCTACTGCCCTGGAATCAGTGCTGGTCCGTCTTGGCGGGCAGGGCCGTGTGCTGCGCGCCGATGCACGTCGCTGGCTTGCCGGGTCGGTACCGCGCAGTTTCGATCTGGTGTTTCTCGATCCTCCCTATGCGGACGACGAGTTGGGCAATTTGTGTACACTTCTTGTACGCGGCTGGCTGGCCCCGCATGCGTGGATTTACCTCGAAATGAGCCGCAAGGCACCGTTGCCGACATTGCCCGAGGGTTGGCAGTTGCATCGCGAGCGCGAGGCGGGCGAGGTGCGCTATGCACTGGCCCGGCTCGTTTAGCGAATAACAGGAGCACAGGACGATGTCAGTCGGCGCGATGTATCCCGGAACCTTTGATCCGGTTACCAATGGTCATCTGAACCTGGTGCGCCGGGCGGCAAAACTGTTCGACCATGTGGTGGTTGCCGTTGCCGCAAGCCCGAACAAGACGCCGATGTTTTCCCTGGAAGAGCGCATTGGCATGGCGCGCGCGGCACTGGCCGACGCCAGCAATATCAGCGTCGATGGTTATACCGGCCTGACCGTCGACTATGTGAAGCAACACGGTCTTCGCGTGATCATCCGCGGGCTGCGCGCAGTGTCTGATTTCGAATTCGAGTTTCAGCTGGCGACGATGAACCGGCACCTCCAGCCGGAAATCGAGAGCGTGTTTCTCACGCCGGCTGAGGAATACACTTTTGTCTCATCAACCTTTGTGCGCGAGATCGGCATACTCGGTGGCGATATCAGGCCGTTCGTGCCTGAGGTGGTGTCTGCAGCGCTGGCGCGCAAGCGGGCTGAGTTGGCGCAGCAGTGAGCAGGGTCTGGTCGGGGGCCGTCGCACGGCCAACACAGCACCGCGTGCGTGCGTTGCTCTTCTGTCTCTGGATCTGGGTACTGCCTGTTGGTGCCCAGCCTGCACCAGCGCAATCCGGTATAGCCACTGCACATCCGCTGGCGACCCGCGCCGGTGAAGAGGTCCTTGCGGCCGGCGGCAATGCCTTCGATGCGGCAGTGGCGATCAGCGCGGCACTCGCGGTGGTTGAGCCCTACGCTTCCGGGCTCGGCGGCGGTGGTTTCTGGTTGCTGCATGAAGCGTCGACCGGCCGCCAGATCGTCATCGACGGACGCGAGGTGGCACCGGCCGCTGCCTCGCGAGACATGTACCTCGATGCCCAGGGCGTACCGCGTCCGGGCCTTACGCTGAATGGTCCACTGGCCGCGGGCATCCCGGGGCAACCGGCTGCCCTCGTGCATCTGGCAGAGCGCTACGGGCGCCTGCCGCTCGCCACCAGTCTCGCGCCCGCGATCCGCTACGCCGAGCAGGGCATCGAAGTTTCGCGTGGCATCGGGATGGGGCTCAAGTTTCGCGCCGTCGCGGCGCGCAACTCGCCGGCTTTTGCTGCCGTGTATATGCCCGGTGGTCAGCCGCTCCAGCCCGGGATCACGGTGCGTTTTCGCGATCTTGCCCGCACGCTGCGCCAGCTTGCCGCAGAGGGTCATGATGGTTTTTATCGGGGTGCCGTAGCACGGCGTCTGGTTGCAGGTGTACAGGCTGCCGGTGGTATCTGGACGCGTGACGATCTGGCCGCTTACCGGGTGATCGAGCGCGAACCGCTGCGTGTGCAGTATCGGGATGCAACGCTGGTCATGGCGCCACCGCCCTCCTCGGGTGGTGTGGTGCTGGGCGATACGCTGAACATACTGCGTGCTTATGAGCTGGGCAGCCTGGGCGCCGTCGATCGCGCACATTTGACGGTGGAAGCCATGCGACGTGCCTATCGTGATCGCGCCATGTATCTGGGTGATCCGGCCTTCGTCGCGATGCCGATCGAGCGCTTGCTCAGTCCTTACTATGCGGACGGGCAGCGCACATCGATCCGTCTGGACCGGGCCACGCCGAGCGATAACTTGCCTGGTATCGCGCCGGACACGGGTGGAGGCACCAACACCACGCATTTCTCAGTACTCGATGCGGCCGGCAATCGCGTGGCCGGCACGCTCAGCATCAACACCTGGTTTGGCGCAGCCTTCATTCCACCCGGTACCGGTGTGATCCTGAACAACGAGATGGACGACTTCTCGATCAAGGCAGGTACGCCGAACGGCTTCGAGCTGCTCGGCACCGAGGCGAATGCCATCGCGCCGGGCAAGCGCATGCTGTCGAGCATGTCACCGAGTTTTATCGAGTCGCCGCGTGGCGTGGTGATACTCGGTACGCCGGGCGGCAGCCGCATCATCAGCATGGTGCTGCTCTCGACGCTGGCATGGATGGACGGTGCTGATGCGGAGCAGATGGTGAGCCTCAAGCGCTACCACCATCAGTACTACCCGGATGTGGTGGCTTATGAAGAAGGCGCATTCACGGCTGGCGAAAAGACCGATCTCGAGGCCCGCGGCCACAAGCTGGAGTTGAGTCCGCGCAGCTTCGGCAACATGCAGGTGGTTAGCTGGGATCGCGAGACTGGCCGTGTGGATGCTGCATCTGATCCGCGCGGCAGTGGTGAAGTAACCGTTTATTGAGTGTCGGTCGCGTGTCTCAGCGCTGGCAGCGCGGACAGTAATAACTTGAGCGTTGCCCCAGTACCTTTTGCCTGACCGGTGTTCCACAGTTCAGGCAGGGTCGGCCGGCGCGGTCATAGACACGCAGATCCTGCCTGAAGTACCCGGGCTGACCATCACCCTGATGAAAATCGCGCAGCGTCGTGCCACCTGCACGAATCGCATCGGACAACACATCCCGGATCGCAGTAACGAGCGTCGCCAGACGTTTTTCAGCCAGCCGGCCGGCCGCGCGGGCCGGGTGAATCCCGGCGCGGAACAGCGCTTCGCTGGCGTAGATATTCCCCACGCCGACCACGATCCGCGCATCCATGATGTGTGGCTTGATGGCGATCTTGCGCCGGTAGCAGTGTTTCAGCAGCCAGGCGACATCGAATGCAGCACTGAGCGGTTCGGGTCCGAGTGAGGTGAGCAGGGGGTGGTCGGCGGGGTCGGTTTCAGTCCACAGCAGTGCACCGAAGCGGCGCGGATCGTTGTAGCGGATCACGATACCTGCCGCGGTGACCAGGTCGAAGTGGTCATGCGGTCCGGGTGGTGCGGCTGTGTGCAGCACGCGCAGGCTGCCGGACATGCCGAGGTGCATTAGCGCAGTGCCACGATCGGTGCACAGGAGCAGGTACTTGGCCCGTCGCTGTACGCTCAGCACCCGGGCGCCGGCCAGGCGTTCCGGCAAGCCAGCCGGAATCGGCCAGCGCAGTGTGCGACGTCTGAGCAAGAGGCGGCTGATCCGCTGACCTTCCAGCCAGGGAGCGATGCCGCGTCGGGTGGTTTCTACCTCAGGTAATTCGGGCATGGGCCTGCCCGCCGGGTAGCGTCGTCAGCCGTTACTTGATCTTGGCTTCTTTGTAAGCGACGTGCTTGCGGACCACCGGGTCGTACTTGTTGGTCTGCAACTTTTCCGGATGCGTGCGCTTGTTCTTGGTGGTGGTGTAGTAGTGCCCGGTATCCGCGGTGGATACCAGTTTGATCTTGTCGCGAATTGACTTGGCCATGGCTGCTTACCTTTAGACCTGCTCGCCTTTGGCGCGCATCTGCTCCAGAACTGTTTCAATGCCAAGCTTGTCGATCGTGCGCAGGCCGTGATTCGAAACACGCAGGCTGATGAAACGCTTTTCGCTTTCCAGCCAGAAACGATGGGTATGCAGGTTGGGCAGAAACCGGCGTCGCTTCTTGTTGTTGGCGTGGGATACGGTATTCCCGAAGACCGGGCGCTTTCCGGTTACCTGACAGACGCGAGACATGGCAAACCTCTAGTTAAGTCAACGGCTTGGTACAGCCGCCGTATGGCGGGAGGGCACGCTTTATACCAGCGGGACGGGCCCTGTGGCAAGGGCAAGGTGCATTCTAGAGCATGCCCCGGCTGGCCAGCGACACGCAGCTGCCGTCGCCGATCACCATGTGATCGAGCAGGCGCACGTCGATCAGTTCGAGCGCATCGCGGACCCGGCGGGTGATCAGCCGGTCGGCATCGCTGGGTTCGGGGACGCCCGAGGGGTGGTTGTGCGCAAGGATTACGGCCGCTGCATTCCGGTGCAGGGCCTGTCGGACCACCTCGCGCGGGTAGACCGTGGTGTTGTCGATCGTGCCGCGGAACAGCTCCTCGAAGGCCAGTACGCGGTGGCGGTTATCCAGAAAGATGCAGCAGAAAACCTCATAGCTGCGGTCACGCAGGCGGGCGAGCAGGAAATCCTGGCTGTCGGCAGGCGCCGCGATCGCCCGGCCCGGTGCCAGCTTTTCGCCCATATAGCGGCAACAGCACTCGCGCGCAGCGGTCAGCAGGGCGGACTTGCCTGGTCCGACCCCATGCAAGGTCTCGAGTTCGCTGGCCCGTGCGTTGAGTACGCCGCGCATGCCGCCAAAGCGGGAAAGCAGCTGGCGGGCCAGATCGAGGGCCGAAACACCCGCTGTACCGCGGCCCAGCATGACCGCCAGCAGCTCGGCATCCGAAAGGTGATCGGGGCCCGCATGTGCGAGGCGTTCGCGGGGCCGTTCCATCGCTGGCCAGTCTTTTATGGAGTGATGCATGAGTCGCGCTATTTTCAGAGTTGTGGTCGGCCAGACCAAGCGCCGAAACTGAGAGACTGATGGACAAAGCACCGCGACAGCTTCCGCTTTGCGGTAATCTCTGGGTCTGTCCTCCCGCGTCAGGCGGACTTGTTTGAGCCAGTTGCAAAAAAAACGCGTTCTGCTGGGTGTCACAGGCGGCATTGCCGCCTACAAGAGCCCGGATGTTGTGCGGCGTCTGCAGGATGCCGGCGCTGAAGTGCGGGTCGTGATGACGGCGAGCGCCGCACGATTGATCACGCCGACGGTGTTCCAGGCGGTTTCCGGTCATCCCGTGCGTGTTGATCTCTGGGATGCGGAGGCCGAGGCTGCGATGGGTCACATCGAGCTCGCGCGCTGGGCCGAGTATGTGCTGGTGGCACCCGCCACAGCGCACTTCATGTCGCAGCTCGCGACCGGTGGTGCCGGCAATCTGCTCACCACTCTGTGCCTGGCGACCGAAGCGCCGATCCTGATCGCACCGGCCATGAATCAGGTGATGTGGCGACATCCCGCCACGCAGGCCAACCGGGTAACGCTTGAATCGCGCGGTGTGCGCTGCGTTGGCCCGGCCGTTGGCAGTCAGGCCTGCGGCGATATCGGTCCTGGCCGGATGGTTGAGCCGACAGCCGTCGTCGAAGCGCTGGGCGAAATGGCTGCGCAGCACGAGGGGCGCAATGTGGTCAGCGGACTGCTGGCCGGGCTCAGGGTGCTGGTCACCGCCGGCCCGACGCGTGAGCCGATCGATCCGGTGCGCTTCATCAGCAATCGCAGTTCCGGGAAGATGGGTTTTGCAGTGGCACAGGCAGCCGTCGAGGCGGGTGCGCAGGTCACGCTGATTGCCGGCCCGGTGAATCTGTCCACGCCCCGCGGAGTGCAGCGTGCTGATGTAGAGACAGCGGAGCAGATGTGCAGTGCGGCGCTCGACTGCGTTGGCAATGCGGATATCTATATCGGTGCGGCGGCGATTTCCGACTACCGGCCCGAGGCGGCACCGCAGAAGATCAAGAAACGCAGCGACCGCCTGTTGCTGGAGATGAACAAGTCACGGGATCTGCTGGCGAGCATAGCGGCATTGCCCGCGGCGCCGTTCACCGTGGGTTTTGCCGCCGAAACCGAGCGACTCGAGGAGTACGCGCGGCAGAAACTGGAGGGCAAGCGGCTCGACATGATCGTCGCCAATCTGGTCGGTGCGCGGCTTGGTTTCGATGCCGATGACAACAGCGCACTGATCCTGTGGCGCGATGGTGGCGAAGAATTGGCGCGCACGTCCAAGCTTGAGCTGGCGCGGCAGATCATCCGCGTCGTCGCAGCCCGCTACACTACAGCGCGAGGCGCCAGCGTGACACCGCTGCGCCGCCCGGCTGGCAACTGAGATTTTCCATGCAAATCAGACTCCGCATCCTTGACCCGCGGCTGGGCCGCGATTTCCCCTTGCCGGAATATGCAACGGCGGGTTCGGCGGGTGTCGATTTGCGCGCCTGTGTCGATGCACCGCTGCAGGTGGCTCCCGGCCAGACTGTGCTGGTGCCCACCGGGATGGCGATACACATTGCCGATCCGGGACTTGCTGCAGTGATCCTGCCGCGCTCCGGGCTGGGCCATAAACACGGCATCGTGCTCGGCAATCTGGTCGGGCTGATCGACTCGGATTACCAGGGGCAGATCATGGTGTCCTGCTGGAACCGCAGCGGCGAAGCCTTCACGATCGAACCAGGCGCCCGGCTGGCGCAGATGGTTTTTGTGCCGGTCGTGCAGGCGGAGTTCGAGGTGGTGGAGGAGTTCAGCGCGTCGTCGCGTGGTGCTGGCGGCTTTGGGCATACCGGGCAGAAGTAGCGGTATTCCGGCGCTTACAGCCCTTTTAGTTGCTTGAAGCGGGTGATTGCCGCATCAAACTCGCCGACCAGGCGCAGTTGCCGGGCTCGCGTGTCGAGCAGGGTTTTCTCGTAAAGCGCAATCGAGTCGAGCGTGTCAGACAGCTCCTGGGCAAGTGCAGCGTCGATCGGTTCGGCGTCCGGTTCCTGACTGTAGGGTTTGAAGGCACCAGCCTCCTTCTGCAGCTTCTGCAGCCGCTCGGTAAGGCTGTGCAGATAGTTTTCGGTCAGCGAAATCTGCCCCTGGACGAGGTCGATGCGGCGGTCACGCAGCGCCTCGATTTCGTCAACCGAGAGATAGGTGCTCAGCAGAACAGCGTCGCGCTCAGCGGCTGCACGTGCGGCTTCGCGTTCGTCATTGGCGCGCTTCTCGGCCTCGATTTCAGCCGGTGACAGTGCGCCCTGCTCGGCCCGGATGGGCACGCCATACTGATTGAGGATCTGCCGGTCGGCTGGTGCCTGTTCCGGCGGGATCTGATCGCTGTAGTGGACCAGGCCCTCGGCATCGACCCAGCGATAGACCTTGGCTGAGTTGTTGCTCGGTGCTTTCTTCTTGGCTGCCTCAGCGGACGGGGGCATGGCGAAACACAGCGCAAATACGCCAGCCATGAGCAGCAGTGCCAGCCGCATAGAGCGACGGCTGCTGATGTGCGCAGCGACCGGGCCGTCGAAACCAAAGCTCCGAGCCTGCATGCCTGAACCCATTGCCATGACCCGGTATAGGGTCATTCCCGTCGGGATTATCCCGTGGGCACTTGACTGAAAACAGTGACCTGTTCCGCAGCTTCACTGCTGATGCAAAGCATCAGTCCTCAGCTCACCCCGTAACGCTGGCGGTAGTCCTGGATCAACGGCAGAAACTGGTGGTGTTCGGTACTGCCCTCAAGATGTTCGACCAGGTCGTCGAGTCGGATGATGCTGGTTACCGGGATGCCATAGTTCTTTTCGACTTCCTGCGTGGCAGACAGTTCACCGGTGCCGCGTTCCTGCCGGTCCAGGGCCAGCACCACGCCTGCGGGTGTACCGCCAGCCTGCTGCAACAGGGTGATGGTTTCGCGGATTGCCGTGCCCGCCGTGATCACGTCATCGAGTATCAGTACGCGACCGTGCACCGGTGCACCGACGATGGCACCACCTTCGCCATGATCCTTGATCTCTTTCCGGTTGAAGCAGAAAGGTGCATCCACGCCATGGTGTTCAGCCAGCGCGGCGGCCGCCAGGGCGACCAGCGGGATGCCCTTGTAGGCCGGGCCAAACAGCATGTCGAAGTCGATGTTGGCGGCATCCACGGCCGCCGCATAGCTGCGGCCGAGTTTTGCCGCGGCATATCCCGTATTGAACAGCCCCGAGTTGAAAAAATACGGACTGATGCGTCCGGACTTGAGTTTGAACTGGCCAAACTTCAGAACCCCGACCTCGACTGCGAGTTCGATGAACTGCTGCTGATAAGCGCGCATGATTCTCTACCGCTGGGTGTTTCCCTTTTGCGGTATCGTACACCGTCAATGCGCATCGTCACGCTCAACGTCAACGGCATTCGCTCAGCTGCGCGCAAGGGCCTGTACGACTGGCTCCCGCAGCAGGCTGCCGACGTGGTTTGTCTGCAGGAAGTCCGGGCGCAGCCTGAGCAGATCACCGCGGAGATTTTTCATCCCGCCGGTTTTCATTGCTATTACGAGTCGGCAGAGCGCAAGGGCTACAGCGGAGTCGCGCTCTATTCGCGGCGTGAACCGGATGAGCTGCGGCGTGGTTTCGGTTCAGCCGAGTTCGATGTCGAAGGGCGCTATCTTGAAGCACGCTTCGGTGATCTCAGCGTCATCTCTGTGTACCTTCCCTCTGGTTCATCAAGTCCCGAGCGGCAGCAGGCCAAGTTCCGCTTTCTGGATGAATTTGCCTTGCACCTTGAGGCGCTGCGGGATGACGGCCGCAACTATCTCCTGTGTGGAGACTGGAATATCGCCCATCAGCCGATCGACCTGCGCAACTGGCGCGCCAACCGGAAGAACTCGGGCTTCCTGCCTGAAGAACGTGCGTGGCTGGACGAGTTGTTTGGCGTGCGTGGCTATGTCGACTGTTTCCGACAGGTCAATGCGGAGCCCGATCAGTACACCTGGTGGTCGAATCGTGGCCAGGCCTGGGCGAATAATGTCGGTTGGCGGATTGACTATCAGATCGCCAGCGCCGGGCTGCGTG
The DNA here is from genome assembly GCA_963698405.1 of uncultured Gammaproteobacteria bacterium. Lineage (GTDB taxonomy): Bacteria > Pseudomonadota > Gammaproteobacteria > Steroidobacterales > SHZI01. Next base: position 98,487 of record CAVOQT010000002.1, on the reverse strand, counting down.
GCGCGGTACAGAGCGCTGAAATCTACAAGGCAAGCCGTTTTTCGGATCACGCTCCATTGCTGATGGACTATGCGCTCCGCTGAAGAAATCCCTGTCTCGACACTGGGCATCTACGCGCAACCGCGCGTGCTGGCCATGCTCGTGCTTGGCTTCGCGTCCGGCCTGCCTTTCCCGCTGGTGTTCACCACGCTCACCGCCTGGCTGACCACCACCGGCGTCAGCAAGAGCGAGATCGGCATGTTTGCCTGGGCCGGTATCGCCTACTCGGTGAAATTTGCCTGGGCGCCGCTGGTCGACCGGCTCGGCATTCCCGGGCTGACAGCGTGGTTTGGCCGGCGCCGCAGCTGGATGTTGTTCAGTCAGTTTGGCGTCATCGTCGTGCTGCTGCTGATGTCGCTTGCTGATCCGTCCATGCAGCTGGCGCGGGTTGCGCTGCTCACGGTGCTGCTTGCCGTCTGTTCGGCGACACAGGATATTGCGGTCGATGCCTGGCGTATCGAGGCCGTGACTGTGCGCCTGCAGGGTGCGATGGCCGCGTCCTACCAGGTTGGCTACCGCTGCGCCGTGCTGGTGGCGGGTGCTGGCGCGCTGTACATCGCAGACCTGGGTTCCTGGGGGCTGGCCTATCAGGTCATGGCGGCCCTGATGCTGCCGGGTGTACTGACGGCGCTGCTGGTGGCGGAGCCGGTCGTGGCCTTGCAGCCAGCCGGGTCAGCTTCGTTTGCCGACTGGTTCCGTACGGCGGTAGTCGGTCCGTTCGCGGAGTTCTTCCAGCGCGTTGGCGGCTTCGGCTTCGTACTGCTGTTGTTCATCGGCAGCTACCGGATCAGCGACATGCTGCTTGGTGTGATGGCCAACCCGTTCTATATAGATACCGGTTTCAGCCTGTCCGAGATCGCGACGGTCACCAAGGTATTTGGTTTTGCCATCACGCTGGCCGGCGCCGCGCTCGGTGGCGTGGCAGTCGCGCGTTACGGTGCGGCGCGTCCGCTGGTGGTCGGGGCGGTGATGCTTGCGGCCTCGAACCTGGTATTCATCGGCCTTGCGCAGGCCGGTCCTGATCTCGGCTGGCTGATCGCGGCGATCTGTGCCGACAATCTGGCTGCCGGTTTCGTCGGCACCATCTTCATCGCCTATCTGTCGAGCCTGACCAACGTGGCGTACACGGCCACCCAGTACGCTTTGTTCACTTCACTGATGTCGCTGCCAGGACGCTTGCTCAGCGGCTTCTCGGGGCAGGTGGTGGAAATGACCGGCTGGGTGAATTTCTTCATCTATACGACAGCGGCCGGTATCCCCGCGATTCTGCTTGCCATGCTGGTCGTGCGTCGCCGGCAAAGATCCGGGTGACTACAGTATGAGCGAGCAGCAGGTCGTACGAGTGTGCAGCCTCAGTGCACTGGGCGATCCGGGTGCGCGCGAGTTTTTTTCCGGTAAGGGCGATTGGCCTTACCGTGGCTTTGTCGTCCAGATGAATGGCCAACTGCGGGCCTATGCCAATATCTGCCCGCACAAGCACCATCCGCTGAATATGGATGACGACGACTTTCTGGTGCCGAAGCTGCGCCTGTTGCGCTGCGCATCGCACGGCGCGCTATTTGAGCCGGAGACTGGCCTGTGCGTTTACGGTCCCTGTGCCGGTCATTCGCTCAGCAGTCTGGAGTGCTGGGTGGAAGGTGAGGATGTGCTGGTGCGTGCGCCGGCATCGGCTTGATTACGTGGGGAGTCATGTGATGAAAAAATCGTGGACTGCGATGTTTGCCAGTGCTGCAGTGGCCTGTCTCAGCAGTTGTGCTGCCAGCGGTCCGGCTGCACCGCCGGTCGGTACCGCGTTGCTCACCGCGAGCCCCGCAGAATTCTGTGCCGAGGCGCAACGGATCGTCAGCCGTACGGACAAGGTCGGCGAGTTTGTGGTGCATCCGGATCTGGATGGCTTCATCAAATCCAAGACCAGTATCGACCCGCTCACCCTGCATGTTTATGCCTGGCCTGCACCGGATGACGCGACCCGGGCAGTGGCGATTTCCTGCAAGATGAAGAGTGCGGATCACCTGAACGCTGCCTTCGGCCTGGATACCGCCGGTCCTGATGGACTCTGCCAGGACATGAATCGCGAAACGCTGCGCCAGGTGCGTGCCGCTTTACCGGCTGCCGCTGACCGGCAGGTCGTGCTCGACCCGAAGGAAAACGTTTTCAACGAAAGCCAGCCGGCTGCGACGGGGCCGGACTGGCTGGCGTCGTTTCTGCTCACGGCTCAGGATGATGCCGGTACGCTGACGATCCGTAGCAAGGGTTTTCGTGTGGATTGGCTGGATCCGCGTTTTGTGCGCTTCGATGCGCGTGTTCGCGGCGTGCACTACTGTCACCTGATTGCACCGGTTTATCTGCGCGACCTGCTGGCCGGGCGTGCGGCGGCTGGCGTTACGATCGGGCGGGACGGGTCTCCGCCGGCGAAGCCAGGTCAGTAGCCAGGCCCTGAGCGGATACTGTCCGGCTAGTTGCCATCGTAGTCATCGACAAAATCCAGTGGATCACTGAACTCGCGATGTGGCTCGTCGCCCGGCGGCAGATCAGCGTTATCCACGTCCATCGAACCGGACCAGTCTTCGGGCGGGTCGATCGATTCGGCGCTTAGCTCCAGCCAGGCACTGAGTTCCATTTCCTCAAGCGTGCCGTCGAAGTGCTGGAGTTCGATGGTGCGGTCGCCCTCGTCTACGGCAACGATCTCAAAGGTGCTGCCGTCGGTGCGCCGAAACCAGTTGCCTATCTCGGGAAATCTCAAACCGGTGATCATTGTCCTGGTGTCCGCTGCCTGGGCGGATAACGGGTACCCGCTTCAGGGTTTATATAGCGCATTTGCCGTCGCTTGGGTACAGCGGTCGGCGCCGGTAGATACGCTCCCAGATCGGATGCCCCAGCCGCTGGCCACGAGCCTCGAAGCGCGTGAGTGGCCGTGTACCGCTGCTGGCTGGATCGACGCCCGCGTCGAAGTGGCCGCTCGCATCCAGCACGGCGGCAATGTGCTCGGCGTAGGGCGGCCAGTCGGTTGCGACATGGAAGTAGCCCTGATCGGTCAGTTTGCGGACCAGCAGGTCGACGAACGGGGCTTGCACCAGGCGCCGCTTGTGATGGCGCTTCTTGTGCCACGGGTCGGGAAAGTAGAGGTGCAGCCCGGCGAGACTCGCGTCAGGCAAGCGGTGGCGCAGCACCCCAACCGCATCCTCCATGAACAGGCGGATGTTGCCGAGCCCCAGGCGCTCGATTTCCAGCAGGCAATGACCCACGCCCGGCGCATGGACTTCGGCACCCAGATAGTCCTGCTCCGGATCCTGCGCGGCCATGCTGGTCAGTGCGGCGCCATTGCCGATGCCGATCTCCAGGATGCGCGGCGCCTGGCGGCCGAACACGGTATCCAGATCGAGCTGCTCGGTGTCTGTTTCTGCTGCAGCAATGCCAAAACGCGGCCAGAGCTCGGCCAGCGCGCGCTCCTGTGCGCGTGTCAGCCGCCCGGCGCGCAATACATAACTGCGTATCCCGCGCTGCGGTGATTCCGCCATTGCAGGCGGCCCTGTACTGTTCATAAAATCCACACTCAGACGCGGGTGTAGTTCAATGGTAGAACTGCAGCTTCCCAAGCTGCTAACGTGGGTTCGATTCCCATCACCCGCTCCATTCTGCTCAGTTCTGCAATTCCGGTAGCAGCGACAGGAATTCCTCGTACTTGCCGCCCGCACCGCGACTGATCTCGCTGACCGGTACTACCAGCACCTTGTACGGATAGCCGAGCGCCGTAATGGTGGCTTGTACTGCATCCAGCCGTTCCTGCTCCCTGAGTGGCCGCGACAGCACGGTGCGGACCTCAATGGTATCGATGGCGGTCTGCACGTACTGCACCTGTTTGATCGGCGCCACGGTGCGCATTCTGTTCAGCCGGGTTGGCCAGTAACGTTTTCCATCCGGTGAGAGTGCGGCATTGCGGGTCCGGCCGAGAATCTGGCTGACTACCGGCAGTCCCCGGCCGCAGGGGCAGGGCTCACCCACAGTGGCGTAGTCACCGAGGTCGTAGCGCAGCATGGGTGTCGCCAGGTTGTGCAGGGAGGTAACGACCACGCGTCCGGATTCTCCGGGTTCACAGGGCCGTCCCTCATCATCGATGATTTCCACCAGCAGTGATTCGGACTGCACATGCAGCGCACCGTTTTCGAGACAGCGGAAGGCGATGTAACCGACCTCGTTCGCCGAGTAGATGTCGGTACTGCGGACCTGCCACTCTTCAGCCAGGCGCGTTTCCAGTTCTTTGCCCAGCGGCTCGGAAATGAAGCGGATCTCACGCAGCGATTGCGGGCGGTCGCCAGCGGCAGCCATGTGATCCATGAGCCAGGGCATGATGCTCGGATAGGTCAGCAGATAATGCGGATCGAAGTCCGTCAGCCACACGGCCAGTTCATCTACAGGTCGGCCGATATGTATTGCTGACGAAGAGCCGCTGGCGAACAGGGCGGCGACCGGCAGCCCCCAGTTGGGCTGAACCAGGCCGTCGGCGCCGCTTGATACCTTGCGGGACCGGATGATCCCGAGCCGCTTGCTGAAGTCGCGCTGTGACCACAGGTGTTCGCGGAGCGTGAGGGCATCCCACAGCTGGCGGGTTGTGGCGGTAGTGCGCAGTTCTACGGAAATTCCGGTAGAACCCGAGGTGCGTATCGGGCGCAAGGGCAACTGCGCAGAAGGCATCGACCGTGCATAGAGTCTGGGGCCGAGAGCACGCAGCTCCGGCTTGTCGAGCGTCGGCATTTCCCGCCAGATGTCCCAGAACTGTGCGGGGTTCTGTGCCAGGCGGGCGGCAAACGCCGCAGGCCACTTTTGCCGCTGATAATGTGGAACCTTTTCTGCAGCCCAGCCGGTCAGCCATGTGAGCTGGGCCTGCTGTGCTGCGCGCAGTTCAGCGGCTGGCCACCACTGCGATACCTTGAGCCCTGCCAGCAGCGCACGCAGGCTGCTCTTGTCGCCAGCCGGAAATGATGGCCATCCAGGTGCGGGATTACCCTTTGCCATCGTCTAAACTATCCCTTGCATGTATCACCACCACGCGACGTTTCAACAGCGATGATGACAGTAGCGGAAATCGGCGTCGATCAGCTTGCCTGGTTGTTTGCCAGCAGTGACCTTGCCGTGAGCCTGGTGGAGGCGGGTGAACCGATCCCCGGCAGCTACTGGGGCGAGTCGGAAGCCGGTCTGATCCGGCATCGGCCTGTTCGTCAGGCTGGATACGCCGCTGCACTCGGCGCTGCACGAAGCCGCACACTATCTGTGCATGGATCAGGCGCGTCGCGAGGTGCTGGATCGTGATGCCGGTGGCGATTATGCCGAGGAGGATGCGGTGTGTTACCTGCAGGTGCTGCTGATCGACCGGATCGCTGCGCAGTCTGACGCCTCGCGTTTCAACCGGCAGCAACTGTTCGCCGATATGGATGCCTGGGGTTACACCTTCCGCCTGGGTTCTGCGCAGCGCTGGTTTGAGGCCGATGCGGAGGAGGCCCGGTTGTGGCTCCAGCAGCGCGGGATGCTGGCGCCGGATGGCGGCGCGGCAAGCTGAGTTGCGTGCTGCGTCGCGCTTGGCGAGAATCATCAGTCACGAGTATGGAGATCAGTCATGAACCAGTCTTTCAAGCCAGGCTGCGGTAGCCGGACAGGCCTGCTTTTCGCTGTCCTGCTGCTGGCTGCGCTCCCTGCCGGGCCGGTACGCGCCCAGGACGTCGAGCGGCGATACGGTTCAGCGGTCGGTCTTCGATGCAGAGATCTGCAAGGTGGATGGCCTGGATGCCAGGCAGTGCCAGTGCGTCTGGGACTTTCTCAAGGGCAAGATGTCCGGCGCGGACTTCCGGCTCGGCTTGCTGCTGATTGCCTCGAATTCAGACGACAGTGCAACGGTCAAGAAAGCTGACGAGCAGCTCGACAAGCAGCAATGCCTCCGACAAGCGTCGTGACGAGATTTCCTCGGAGACGAGCGCGCTCATCATCGAGGCTGAGGACGCCTGTCCGTAGCCGCTTCAGAGCATGCCGCGGTTGTCGGCAGGCACGACTGCACTACGACGGGCTGCCTTGGGCGGCATACGGCCTGACATGCCGCGTGGGAACTCCACGACCCGCCAGTAGTTGTCCACCAGTTCGACGGCGTTGACAAAGCTCTGGCCGACATCCGACTTCAGCATGTAACCGGCGACATTCAGGTTGAATGCCTCGATCTTGTCTTCCTCGTCGTTCGAGGTGGTCAGCATGAACACGATCGAGTCATGCAGATCGGCGTCATCGCGAATCCGCTCCAGCAGTTCGAGTCCGTTCATGCGCGGCATGTTGATGTCGAGAATCAGCAGGTTCGGTCGCCCGAGCGGCGGCTTGCCGTTGGCGCCCTTCAGTATTTCCCAGGCTTCAAGGCCATCCTTGGCGACCGTGACCGGGATTCTTGATGCGCAGCTTGTCGAAGGCGCGCAGAAACGCCTTCTGGTCGATCTGATCGTCTTCAGCCAGCAAGATATTCACGGTTCTTTCCAGGTTGCTCATCGGCTCACCTCATTGCTGGCTGCACCGGGAGCCTGTCCGGGCAGTTTTTTCCATGTGAACTTGAATACGGTGCCGCAGCCGCCCGGTCCGCCGTGGAACCAGATGCGGCCGCCCTGCCACTCGACGATGCGCTTGACGATCGCGAGTCCCATGCCGCTGCCCTCTATGTCGTCGCGCGGCTGCAGTGTCTGAAACATCTGGAATACTTTTTCGGCGTATTCCTGCGGAATGCCGCGCCGTCGTCCTCCACGGCAAACAGCACCTCGTCGCCCTTGTCCTGTGCGTAGACCCGGACATGGCCTTCTTTGCTCGGGTGGTGCTTGATCGCGTTATTGATCAGGTTGCGCAGTACCTGTTCCAGTGGCGCCTGATGGGCACAGATCACCGGCAGCGAGGTGCTGGCCTCCATGCGCAGCGTGGCTGGTGGCGCCAGCAGCGTGAACAGGTCAGTCGCCAGCAGCCTGGTATCGACCTCGGCAAGTGTCGCCCGGCTTGCGGCCGGCCCGTGAGTAAGCCATCAGGTCGTCGAGCAGACGGTGCAGGCGCGCGGTGCGTTGTTTGAGCAGGCCGAGGTTCTGCTGGACTTCGCCACCGTCAAAGGTGCTCAGGTCCTCGCTGCAGCCAGTCGACCAGGATGTCGATGGCCCGCAGGGGGGCCTTCAGGTCGTGCGAGGCGACATAGGCGAACTGTTCGAGGTCCTGGTTGGAGCGTTCGAGTTCCTCGGACTTGCTCTCCAGGGCGCGTTCGATCGCGCGTCGATCCGTGATGTCCATCGCCAGCGAAAGGATGCCGACGATATCGCCCGCTGCATTGTGGTCCGGTTGATAGGTCACGGCATAAAAGCGCTGCTCACCACTGGCCATGGTGCGCGTCTCTTCATACTGGATGATCTCGCCAGCCAGACAGCGGTCATACAGCGGCTGCCGTTTTGCCCAGACTTCCGGGCTGATCACTTCGGTGATCGCTTTGTTCAGATGCCGGTCACGCGAGTAGCCATACCACTGGTCATACTCGCTGCTCAGAAAGCGGATGATGTAGTTGCGGTCCAGATAGGCAAACAGGCCAGGCACGCCGTCGGCCAGATGCTGCATGCGCGCCTGGGTGGCCTGAAGTTCTGCCTCAAGGGCGTGGCGTGCCGTGACATCGACGCAGACGCCCAGGATCCGTCGTGTGGTCTGACCTTCTGCGGCGGCATAGACATTGCCGCGGCCGCTGACGAAGTGCACCGAGCCATCGCGGTGGATGACGCGATAGTCGCAGGCAAAGCTGCCGCTCTGCATGCTCTCCGCGGCTGCTGCCCAGTAGCGCGGCACGTCGTCGGCATGAATCCGCGACAACATGACTTCCGGCGACAAGGGAATATCTGCGATCGAGGTCGAACAATTTCCGGCAGGTGTCATCGACCAGAAAGGCATCCGTTTCCGGGTCGAAGGAATACAGGCCGATGCCGCTGGCTGTCAGCGTGGCCTGCAGTGCCGGGCTTATACCGGTTTCCGGATTGCTCGGGGTGTTCATCGCTGTGTTTCGCTCAGCGGCGGTTGACGGCGGCCAGCGCCTGCCGGGTTGCGGTTGAGTCCACGCTGGCGTTATTGAGTTCGGCAAGCAGTGGCCGGATCAGCGCCTCTTCCATGGGTACACCGAACAGGTAGCCCTGCACGATGTGACAGCCGCGTTCGAGCAGAAAGTCCAGTTGCTCGTTGGTCTCCACGCCTTCTGCCACCGTTTCCAGGCGCAGGCTGCGCGCCAGCGAGATGATCGCGTCGATGATGCTTTCGCCGTCCTGGCTGACGCCGATTTCCATGACGAAGGAGCGGTCTATCTTCAGTACGTCGATCGGAAAGCGGCGCAGATAGCTGAGGCACGAGTAACCGGTGCCGAAATCGTCGATGGAGATGCGCAAGCCGATCCGCTTCAGGCGCAGCAGTTCGCTCTGCGCAGCTTCGCTGTCCTCCATCACCAGGCCTTCGGTCAGTTCGATCTCGATCAGTGCGGGATCGACATCATGTGCTGCGAGTATCTGCGCCACGCGATTGTGGAAGTCCGGTTGCTGGAACTGTCGTGCGGAAACGTTCACCGATACCGGTACCAGTGGCATGCCCGCCTGTTCCCAGGCCTTCAGCGTCTGGCACACCTCATTGAGAATCCAGTAACCCAGCGGGATGATGTGGCCGCTTTCCTCGGCAACCGGGATGAAAGTCGCCGGGCTCACCTTGCCGCGCGTCGGACTGGTCCAGCGCATCAGGGCTTCGAGGCCCTGCAGTCGCCGATTGTGTGCGTTGACCTTCGGCTGGTAGACAACGTGGAATTCATTGAGCCGCAACGCTTCGCGAATATCCCGTTCCAGTTCGTGATATTCCATCAGTTCGGCATGCATGCGCTCGGTAAAGAAGGTGACGTTGTTGCGGCCGTTTTCCTTGGCCTGATACATCGCAATGTCGGCGTTCTTCAGCATCATCTGCGTATCGGCACTGTCGTTCGGGTACATCGTGATGCCGATGCTGGTGGTGATGTCGAGCTGCCGGTCGGCGATGTGATAGGGCTGTGAGACCAGTTCGAGCAGGCTCTTGGCCATGGCCTCTACTTCCAGTGGTCCGGTGAGGCCTTCGAGCAGTACTGCAAACTCATCGCCGCCGAGGCGGGCGACGACATCGCCGGTGCGTACCGAGCGCTGGATGCGGCTGGCAACTTCTTTCAGCAAGCGGTCGCCGGCATCGTGGCCGAGCGTGTCGTTGACGACCTTGAACTCATCCAGATCCAGAAACAGCAGGGTGACCTTGCGGCCATCGCGGCGTGCCCTCGCTGTGGCGCGCGTCAGCTGGTCGTTGAAGTACTGGCGGTTTGGTATGCCGGTCAGGGCGTCGAACTGCGCCATGTAGTTCAGGCGCAGCTCGGAGCGCTTTCGCTCGATCGCATAGCGGATGGAGCGCAGGATGGTGCGTCCCTGGCCTTCCCATTTGACGAGATAGTCCTGGGCACCCTTGTTGAGAATGTTGACGGCAAATTCTTCGTCGTCCTGGCCGCTCAGCACGACGATGGGGATTTCGTTGTCGACAGCCTGAATGGCGTCGATGCATTCGAGGCCCGAGGCATCAGGCAGGTGCAGGTCGAGGAGCACGATGTCGAACTTCTCGCTGGCCAGGCGCTCTGCCGCTGCGCTCAGGGACTGCACGTTGACCATCTCCACGTCGCTGGCCTGCTGGCGGCGCAACGATGCGGCGAGAAATTCAACGTCAGCCAGATTGTCTTCAACCAACAGAAGCTTCATTGCTGCATGATCGGTCTGGGTCAGCCGGGCATGCCCGGCCGGCCAATTCGTCCCCACTGCTATATGTTGCGTAGCCTAAAGCCCGACTATGACAAGTCGATGAGACCGGGTTCACATTGGCGGGCTGGTGAGGCTGCGCGAGCGCACAGTTCGGGTCATGCCTCAATGTGTCGGGCAAATTGATAGGCTGTGGCGCATGGATTCCGGATTTGAAACGCAGCTGGCCCCCGCGCTCCTCGCCTGGTGGGACCGGCATGGCCGCAGGGATCTGCCGTGGCAGCAGAACCCCACGCCGTACCGCGTCTGGGTGTCTGAAATCATGCTGCAGCAGACGCAGGTGGCGACCGTTGCGCGCTACTACGACACCTTCATGGCTGCGTTCCCCGATGTGCAGGCGCTGGCCGATGCCTCGACCGATGCCGTGCTGCATCGCTGGTCCGGTCTCGGCTACTACGCCCGTGCGCGGAACCTGCATCGTGCTGCGCAATTGGTTCGCGATCAGCATGCTGGAGTCGTGCCGACTGACTTTGCGGCTCTGTCAGCCCTGCCGGGTATCGGTCGCTCGACAGCCGGTGCGATCCTCGCGCTGGCCGCCGGCCAGCGACATGCGATTCTCGACGGCAACGTGAAGCGCGTGCTCGCGCGCGTGTTTCGCGTCGAGGGCCTGCCTGGCGAATCTGCGGTACAGCGTGAACTCTGGACGCTGGCCGAGCATTGCACGCCGACACAGCGCGTCGCGCAGTACACGCAGGCCATCATGGATCTCGGCGCCTCGGTCTGCGCGCGGCGCAAACCGGCCTGTCAGCTGTGTCCCTTGCGCGACGGCTGCCTGGCACACGCCGCAGGGCTCACTGAACAACTACCGGCGCGCAAGCCGGCCAAAGCGCGTCCGTTACGCAGCTGTGTGCTGCTGCTGTGTGTTCGATCAGACGGTGCCGTGCTGCTCGAGCGCCGCGCAGAGACCGGCATCTGGGGCGGGCTCTGGGGCTTGCCGGAAGTCAGTACGGCCGATATGGCAGGGGAGTGGTGCAGCCTGCAGTTCGGCGTTGCGCCGGAGGCTCTGCAGGTACGTCCCGTGCTTCGCCACGGCTTCACGCACTTCGACCTCGACATCACGCCGGTCGAATGCCGCCTGGCCCACGTGCCGCTGCGCGCGATGGAGAGCGACCGGTGGCTCTGGTATAACAAGAGCGCGCCGGCAAAAGTTGGTCTTGCCGCACCGGTCACCAGCTGCTCAACGCCCTCCCGTAGGAGCGGGCCTGTGGGAGCGGCTTCAGCCGCGATCTTATCCGCCGCGATTCAACAAATTGAACAAAAAGGCCCCAAAATGCCCCGCCAGGTCAACTGCGTACTCCTGAAGATCGAAACCGATGGCCTCGACTACGTCCCGTATCCCGGCGAGCTCGGCAAACGCGTCTACGAAAACGTCTCCAAACAGGCCTGGCAGCAGTGGCTCGCCCACCAGACCATGCTGATCAACGAATACCGCCTGACCCCCTTCGAACCCAAGGCCCGCAAGTTCCTCGAAGCGGAAATGGAGAAATTCTTCTTCGGCGGCGGCGCCGCACCCCCGCCAGACTTCAAGCCCCAATAGGCTTTTTTCTCGCCGACCCTCTGATTCCTTGACGGCACAGCCAGCCGACCGCGTAAAATGCCCCCGCCTCCCGTAGGAGCGGCTTCAGCCGCGATTCACGGACCGCAGTTGTAGGAGCGGCTTCAGCCGCGATCCCACGCAGATGGCCAGGTAGCTCAGTTGGTAGAGCAGCGGACTGAAAATCCGCGTGTCGGTGGTTCAATTCCGCCCCTGGCCACCATCTAATCAAGCACTTACGTCGTTTCCGCGCAAGGCACGAAATCGCCGTGCGTGAGTTTTGCGTGACCTAACTGACGCTGAGTCGCCGCAATACCACCAGTTCGGCCTGCCTTCCGTACCTCGCTCACACACCCGGTTCGCGGCCTCGATCAGCTTCGAGAGCTCCGCTGCCGAGTAGTGAGTGGTCATCCGGCCCGACCGATGCCCCAGCAAATCCTGTCGATCCTCGAAGCTCACGCCGGCGGCCCGCAGTCGCCGCCCAAACGTGTGCTTCAAATCGTGGACCCGAACCTGCTGCAGTCCCGCTCGCTTGCCGGGCCCGCAGCCATGCGCCGTTCAGCATCCGCTGCACGGGCTTGCCCCGATGGGTAAACACGTGCGTCGAATGCTTGCCACGCTGCGCCTCCACCACCGACTGCGCCACCCGGTTGAGAACGACCAACCGCTCATCGCCGTTCTTCACAAGCTCGCCCGGGACCATGAACACGGTCGTCTTCAGTTCGGGCACCTTGACCTCCCAGCTCCATTGCAGGCCGCACACCTCGCCATCGCGGCAGCCGGTGTTCACCGCGAACAAAGCCATGGTCGCCAAGTGCTCCGGTAGCTCCTTGAAGAGCCGGCTCTGCTCGTCCCAGTTCAGCGGGTAGGGTTGCCGCTTGGCGGTGTCGGGCAGGAGCTTGATCTTCGGTGCCGCCACCAACCAGGTGAGCCCGTGGTCGTCCATCCACTCCGTTGCCGCAAGGTTCAGGATGCGGCGGACAACCTTGAGCCCGTGGTTGATCGTTCCCGCGCTGACGCCCTCCTTCCGTCGCTCGCTCAATCCACGGCTGCAGTGACCCCGATGTGGATGCGGTCGAGCGGGTAGCTGACCCAGGAACGGCACCAAGTCTTTTCAGACGGCCGATATCGCTGCCGATGCTTCGCTTGTGCTGGTTCTCCAGCACGAACTTGGCTGCCGCCTGCTCGAACGTCCGCGAGGGTCTGACGCCGTAGACCTTCGCCTGCCGGACCTCTTCCATCAGTCTGGCCAGGAACCGCTCCGGCTTCTTCGAGCTGAGCTGTTCCAGTGCTCTGGCAAACTCGCCGCCCGCCGATGTGCTTGTCGACGTGCCAGAGGCCGTTCCTGAAGACGAGGCCCGGTGTCTTTTTACGCCCCATGTCTCGATCTCCTTTCGGTCGACCGGGGCGTCCGTTGCACCTGACATACTGATCCGCCCAGCGTCCAGCTCAAGTCGATCAAAGGCAATGCCCTGTTTGCCGATGGGAATCTCTGTGACATAAGGCCGGACCTCCGCGTTGAAGCGGTTGCGGTCCATGCCGAGATACGCGGGCGCATCGCGGAAGCGAATGAATCGGGGTAGGGGCCTGGGCTGCCCCAACGCCTGGACTGTTAGTCGTTTCTGACATGCCACGGTTACGTCCCATAAGGACCGGGCGAGGGCGTTGGTATCAGGTGCGCGCACGAGAAAACCGACCCAGTCCGGTCACGAAGTGATAGCGGGATGCTTGTACCGGGCACCGTGAACGACTCGGCGAGACCAGTCGCCGCGACGGGTATAACTACGGGACGCGAGTACGAACCCGTCGCTGTGGCGATCGTCGGACTATCCTGGTGTTGATCCGACGAGGTTGACGTGGGGCCATGATATGCAGCCCGAACCCGGTGCTGTCAACCTCTGAAGCCACAGGATCAGTCGGTGCACAAGTTCGGACCTGACCGCGTGCTAATGGGAGGCTTGCACGCCAGCTTAGGACAGATTTAGGACAGATTTAGGGCGGAACCAGAGCAGATCTAGAATGAGACTAGCGCAGAACGGCTTGATGGATGTCATGCGGCGGAGGATCCGCGCCTAACCGCCACACCCAGACTACAAGCGGCCTTGGTGGATCGGGTGAGGCAACGGCTTTACATTGGGCCCGTGAAATGACTCAAGCGACGACTTAACGTTGAGAGGGATCAGTCTAGACTAAGCGCAAGAACAAATAGTCTCTTCAAGACCGACTCAGGAGAAGACCAATTCATGGCCGTTGCGCCCGCCTACTCCAAGCCACGCTGGCTAAGGGACCTGCTTCGATTTCTCCCGCTGAAAAGCCAGTTTGTCCTGTCCGGCTCGGTAAGGGACCTTCAAACCCATGAGGTTAAGGCCGAAGCGATCGCCGCTGTGCCGTTGGTCGTAGTGCTGGCAGGAGAGCTTGCGACGGCTGGCTATTCCCAGATCCTGCTCTACGATCCCATCGTCGGCTTCAAAGTTATTCATCCCGTCGGAACTGGCGCAGAACATGATTCGATTCTCCAGGCCTTTGGCCTTGTGGCCGCGAACGGCATCGCGCCAGGAGGCACAGACATACTTGGTCCTGTTGTCGACCGTGTGGCCGTGGCCGACGGGCCAGCGACTGCCGTGATCGTTGACTTCGCGTCTCGGCTCGCTGTTCGCGCGGAATCACTGACGCCCGCAGAGCACCAACTGTTTCTGCGGGCTCTCGTGTCTAGTCAACGGGCGAGCGCCAGGCCTGTTGGCCCTAGTCGGTCCGCGCTCTTTAATGCGATCGTCTGGATCGTTGAAAAAGAGGGCGATTTGCCAGACTGGCTGATGATCAATAATCCGAGGCTCAGGCACATCCCTGTATCGAAGCCCGATCGCCAAGTTCGACGGGCGGTAGCGCCAGCGTTAGTTCGTAGCCTCCCAGGTGCCCGCGAAGCAAGTAAGCAGGTACTGGATCGTGCTGAGCAGGAGCTTGTAGACGAAACTGAAGGTCTGCTTTTGATGGACCTCAATGCAATTGTCGGGCTGGGGCGTGCTGCGGCACTTCCAGTTACTGCGATCTCAGACGCTGTTCGACGCTACAAGGTAGGTGTGACCGACGACCCTTGGAAGCAACTTGAGCGCAGCAAAATCGTAGGAGCCGAGGAATTTGTTGGTAGTCGGGTAATCGGGCAGGCGCACGCAGTCATTCACATGCTGGATATCGTGAAGCGCGCTGCGACTGGAATTAGCGGAGCCCGTCGTGGCGGTCGTCCTCGCGGCGTCGCGTTTCTTGCAGGTCCGACGGGTGTGGGGAAGACCGAGCTTGCCAAGACCGTTACGGAATTGCTCTTTGGCGATGAGACGGCCTATATCCGTTTTGATATGTCGGAATTCAGCGCTGAACACGCGGATCAAAGACTCCTCGGTGCGCCACCTGGATACATCGGTTACGACGTGGGTGGGGAGCTAACCAATGCAATAAGAGAAAAGCCATTTAGCGTAGTGCTCTTCGACGAAATCGAGAAAGCGCACCCTCGTCTTCTCGATAAGTTCTTGCAAATTCTTGACGATGGCGTACTTACGTCAGGCCGGGGCGATCGCGTCTACTTTTCGGAAGCATTGATCGTCTTCACATCAAATCTGGGGATCTATTCCACCGACAAGTCTGGCGAGCGAATCGCAAACGTTACGGCTGAAAACTCGTTTGACGAAGTTCGCGGAAGGGTTCGCCGTGAAATTGAGTCACATTTTAAATTGGTCTTGAATAGACCAGAGATCCTCAATCGTATACGGAGAGAACATCATAGTCTTCGACTTCATACGCCCTGATGTCGCAGTGAAAATATACGAGCAGATGGTGGGCTCGATATTGGCCGATGTTGCCGAGGCGGGATATGGCGTTTCGTTGGATGCTAACGCTAACGCTCGGTTGCAGGCTCTGTGTCTAGCGGACCTATCCAATGGTGGCCGAGGGATTCGCAATCAATTGGAAGCCCATTTGATCAATCCACTTGCGAGATCGTTGTTCGAGGTAGAGCCTCACCATTCGCGGTACAGAGTTACTGACGTCACTGCCGGTTCCATAACGACCCTGACACTGGCCCCCTGTTCATGACACCAATTGCGTTGTCGCGGATCCATTTCCCAGTGACAACCCTTGGGCCAGGGCAAAGAGTCGGAATCTGGTTTCAGGGATGTTCAATACGTTGCCCAGGCTGCATTTCGGTCGATACGTGGCCGACTGGGCAAGGCATTACGAGCGTCAGTGAAGTGATGCGCGTGTTAAGTCCTTGGTTGAGTAAGGCTGACGGCGTGACGGTATCGGGAGGGGAACCATTCGACCAGCCTGAAGCGCTTCAGGAGCTTCTCGAGCGGATCAGGAACGTTGCGAAGATGAGCGTTCTTGTCTATTCCGGCTATAGGCGAGATCAGGTGGCCTGGTGGCTTGATCTTTGCCCTGGGCTCGTCGACGGACTGATGACGGACCCACTGGACGTCACGGCGTCACAAACCCTCGCGTTCCGTGGGAGTGACAATCAACACCTGCATTTCCTTACGCCACTCGGTTTAGCTGCCTTAGGTCAATGAATCGAATGCTGGCGGACGATGATCGTCATCTCGATGTAATGTTCGATTCAGACGGAACCGTGTGGTTCGCCGGGGTCCCCTTACGGGGAGACCTTGGGCGTCTGCGGGCAATGTTAGCGGCTGCTGGTCACCGAATGTCAATCACTGAGGGCGAGGTGTAGAAACGGTGGCGGTAATGATTCGCCTCTGTCCGAGCTGCCACACAGAGCGCCCGATCGAGGAGTTGTACTGTCAAGGGCTGGTGGATAAGGTTCCCTGTAACTGGGACCTCAGTTCCGTATCGGTTACCGAGAGCGGCCGCGTGGCGGCTCCGCCTGTACCGGCCATCGTCAGCGGCCCCGTCTGCGCCAATGGTCACCTGGTCAGCGTAGGAGACCTGATCTGCGCTCAATGTGGCGCTGACCTGACCTCGATTACCGGCAGCGCCCCTACTGTAATCGCGGGTTGGGAGCAGGGGCGGATCCTACCTTCCACCAGTCGTGTTCGAGAGCGATTCGTCGTAGTGCGTCGAGCTGACGGGCTAAGGGCGGTGATGACGCTCTATAGCCCCGGTTATGAGCCCGACCCGTCCGTCTACAACGTACTTCGTGGTTTGTCTAGAGACCACGTTCCGGAGATTCTAGAGACGGGTCGATGGGAAGGTAGGGCATACGAAGTAAATGAGGAATTGACTGGTGGAATGCTCGCGGAGTTAGGCCTCTTACCTGGCGACACTGCAACATTAATGAGAGTCGTTTCCGAGGTGGGTAGTGCTCTTCATAGCTTTTCGGAGCGAGGTCTCCGGCACCGCGATCTGAGGCCAGGTGCGATTCTTGTTCGGCAACGAGAATCCGCTCGACCTGGTGATTACCAGCTTTGGCTCTGGGCGACTGTCTGACTTCGACCTAGACATCGTATCGCCACTTGAAACGACGCGCTATACCGCTCCAGAGGCGATTGCAGGTGGGGTGGCAGCTGCTTCGGATTGGTGGAGCCTTGGCATCATTTTGCTTGAGCAGGTAACGCGTGGTGCATGCTTTGAAGGGGTGAATGACCAGGCGTTTCTAATCCATGTTTTGACCGACGGAGTTACGATCCCAGTTGGCTTAGATTCGAGAGTGGCACTTCTCCTGCGCGGCCTGTTGGCAAAGGATCGCCGCGAGCGGTGGATGTGGAGCCAAGTAAGCGGCTGGCTATCGGGCGAATCGCCGGAAGCACCCAGAATCGTCCACAACTCGAGAAAATCAAGGCCCTTCGGGACCGGCATTTGTTCTCGGAGGCCGACCGTACACAAGTCCAACGTCACTTCCGCTGCCGCTGCAGACCGATCGGTTTGGAATGAGGCGCGCGATCTGCTTCTCCGAGGTGCCCTGGTGACATGGGCAGAGCAGAGCGATGTTGATCCGCGCGCCTGCATGGATGCGGGAGCTAGGACGCCTGGATGGAATTTCAGATGACTTCCGCCTGGCCCTTGCCCTGAAGAGGCTGAATCCTGCAATTCCCCTGATTTGTCAGGGTGACATCGTGACTCCTGGGTGGCTTCTCGACCATCCCGCGGAGGGGCACGAACTAATAATCGGTGCGGTACCGGATCTGCTACAACGAATGGATGCCGAGCAGTGGCTCTCACGTCTGAAGGCGCGTGCCATCGCCGTGCGAGAGCGAGCTCGACAGCTAGACATAGTGCTGTACGAGGATGACTTTCGCGTCCACGTATTATCGACCTCACGAAGTCGGCTCGCCGCGCTTTGGTTGGAGCGCCGCAAGCTGTTGCCTGACACGGACCATCCGGCACTTCTCGCAATCGCAGAGCGGCGTCTCACGACCGAGGAGGATCTTATCCTTCTGTTGTCGGCTTCGGTTGGCCAGTTCCGTACTCAAGGCGAGTTGCTGGAAGAGGCTGCAGCAGAGGCTTCTCGGGCTGGAGTCCCTACATTCGACCCGATTCAAGCGGCCGAAGATCTTCAGCGTTCGCGATCGGATCTCCAGGTGTCGCTTGAGCAACGGGTGACAGGCTTCGTTCGATGTGGAAATGATGGTGAGGAATGAATGGGTAGACCAGTTCCGCCTTGAACGACGACTATCGTTGCCAAGAACGTTAGTAGTCCTGGGTATCCCGCCGGAATCGTGGCGAGAGCCACCGAAGCAGGCATATGTTGCGACATTACTCGACTTTTTCGCAAAGAGAGTTGCCGGGGCTGTTCAGCGAGGCCCGCTGTCGCGAATGATTATCGGCAAGACGACAGCGCGAGTTGATATTACGGAGTATGGAACAGAGCTTGCGCCCGCGGATGCGTTACTGAATAGGCTTCTGCTGCGCAGTGATCACATTGTTGATGTCGATCCTACGGCCTTTCGACGAAGTGAAACACTTGAGCGTCGCACGAGACTTCTGGATAGCAATGCGACGTTATACAGGCGAGATACGGGCATCGATGGCCTATACCTTGGCTTTCCATTCGTGCTCATGCAGGAAAATCGGGCAGGGGTCCGTCCTAGAATCGCGCCAGTACTGTTGTGGCCGATACGAGTTCGCCCCGAAGTCGGGGCATCGGGGAGGGTGTCACTTGTATTCGATCGTAATCGGGAGGAGGTCAGGCTAAACCCCGCCTTCGAAGCGCTATTTGGCGGTCAAGCCGCCCAACGCTGGCAATCAGTTGCTCGTGAGCTTTTACAGAGAGCCAGTCTTACCACTCCTGACGTAATGGATGCCTTCGGTACGCTACTGACTCCTGTTGGACGCTCGTTGGTGCCGCTCCCTAGGAGAGATGCACGGATGAGAGCCCCGGAGGAGCAATTGTGGTGCTCCGCCGTACTCTTTCACCTCGCATATGCTGGTCAGGCTATCGTCGAGGATCTGCGTCAGTTGAAGGGCATTCCACCGACCGGAACTGCCCTGAAACAGCATTGCGGGTGGTCGATCCAACACCTTTAGGGACGACACCGCCGATCCAGGAAAGTGAACGATTCTTCACCGCTGCGAGCGATCCTTCGCAGGAGTCCGCGGTGTTTGAGGCGAGGCGAGCCACGCACTCGGTGTCTATTCCGGCCTCACGTGCCCGGAAATTTGGTAAATAGATCTTTACTTTCGCAAGTCGATGGTAAAGAATTCGTTACCATGAGTGCGAAACCCACAGGTCGTTACGTCATCAGCTCCGTTGCCGGTGAATCGTTCGATGCCTTTGTGCCCGATCCGCTGCCGCCTCGACTCACGACCCGTCAGCTGGCGACGCTGACCGATCCGCTGCGTGAGGCTGAAGCGGCGCTGGCCAGTCTCGACCTGGCTGGGGCGATGATTCCGTCGCTCGGTTGGTTCATCTATGCCTTTGTGCGCAAGGAGGCATTACTGTCCTCCGAGATCGAAGGCACTCAGGCGACGCTGGTCGACGTGTTTGCCTCGGAGCAGACCGATCAGCCCGGTGCCTCCAGTATCGAGGACATCGAAGAAGTCACGAACTACGTCGCTGCCATCAATTACGCCTTCGAGCAGATTCGTTCAGCAAAGGGCACGCCGCTTTCGGTCCGGCTCCTGAACGACTGTCACCGTATCCTGATGCAAGGTGTGCGCGGTGCGAATAAACAGCCCGGCGAGCTGCGCCGTTCACAGAACTGGGTCGGCGGCAGCCGGCCCGGCAACGCTGTGTTTGTGCCGCCGCCTCCCCAGTTGGTGGCCAATCTGCTTGGCGATCTGGAGCGCTACATTCATGGCGAGGATGAGCTGGCTCCGTTGCTGCGCATCGCGCTGGTTCACGTGCAGTTCGAGACCATTCATCCCTACCTCGATGGCAATGGCCGGGTAGGCCGGATGCTGATCGCCCTGCTGCTGGATCACTGGCAACAGTTAAACAGCCCGCTGCTCTACCTGAGCCTCTACTTCAAACAGAACCAGGCTGCCTACTACCGCGGGCTTGGTGCAATCCGTACCGAGGGTGATTGGCTCGGTTGGCTGCGTTTCTTTTTGGTCGGTATTGCCGGGATCGCCGATGATGCCACCCGAACTGCGCGTGCCTTGTATGCGCGGGTCAGCGACGATCGCAAGACGCTGCTCGCCACCCCGGGCGCAACGCTCACGGCCGTCCAGCTCTTCGAGCTGCTGCCTGAGCATCCGGTGATCACGATGCCGTTCGTGACGCGACTGCTTTCGATTAGCAAGCCTACTGCGGGAAAGGCGATAGAAGTGCTGATCGCAGCGGGTATTCTTGCGGAAATCGGGGAGCGCAAACGGGATCGACTCTATCGGTACCAGAGCTATCTGCAGTTACTGGGATAGCCCAGTGGCAACTGAGATGAAATCTGTCGGAGCGCGACGGTGATAATTCATGCCACCCGCAAGCTCGCTGCCCGTCTCCCTGACGTTTCGTCTGATGCACTGCGGGAGGACAGCCCGCTCGGCAGCTGGCATGCTGACCGGTTGATCATCGACCGTCGTCAGTGCGTGCTCTTCTGCCACGATGAAACCCGAGCCGCCCTGTTCGTGCCGGGGCTAAGAAAGGAGCTGTTTGCTGACCTGGGTGCTGGGAGCTTCCGGCCCCTGTTCTCCGCCACGCTGGCTGCCATGGGCTGCCCACCTCACCAAGTCTCCCAGGCGGAGCTCGCTCTGGGGCCGATCCGCTTCGATACGGCAACCGACCGCTCCGTGCTGAGTTCCATGCGCATCGTCCGGCAGGAACTCGAAGGCTATATCGCGAGGGTACCCAACGTTCTGATGCTGGACCCATTGGCGGTTGCTTTGGACCTGTGCGATCGGCCTGCAACCGTTCGGGGCAAGTGGATTCGGCCAGACCGGCTTCTGCTGGAACTGGTGGCGATGATCAGCACTCGCCACTGACATTCAGGACCTTCTGCTACTCAGGTGAGGTGTGTCGACCCAATGGCAAAACAAGAAAAGCAAAAAGAGAGCCACAAGCCATCTGCCGACCCCCTCATTCTCCTCCGCGACGAGCTGCGGCGCTTCGCCGCGGATCGCGACTGGGACCAGTTTCACTCGCCGAAGAACCTGGCTTCTGCGCTTTCGGTTGAGGCAGCAGAACTCTTGGAGCCTTTTCAGTGGCTCACCGAGGAGCAAAGCCGTTACCTCACTGCGGAGCAGTCGGCTGCCGTTCGTGAAGAAATGGCTGATGTGCTGCTGTACCTGATTCGCCTTGCTGACAAGCTGCAGGTTGATCTGGCTGAGGCAGCGAGAGAGAAGATCGTCCGTAACTCGGCCAAATATCCTGTCGAAAAGGCGAGGGGCTCCAGCAAGAAGTACACGGATCTCCAGTCCGATTGATTTCTCCGCTACCCACCGTCCAAGCGTCATGGACAGAATGCATGACCAGCTCAACCCCTCGACGATCCATGGCGCCGCAGCGGTATCGCTGCCGGGCAGCCACCTGATACGACAGTGCTGGCAGGCCGGGCGGTGGCTGGTAGCCTGGCGGCCAGTGGTTGCTGCCGAGACCCTGATCGTCTGCGCGTCTCTGGCCTTTTCAGTCTTCTATAACCACGCCTTTTGGCAGGCACTGTTCGGCTAACGGGCTTTGGCGGGCCTGCATGACCTGCTGCTGTTTGCTGCGCTGCTGATCGCTGTAACGGCGCTGCAGTTTGCGGTGCTGGCCCTGTTGCTGACCCGCCGCACCGTACGGCCGGTGCTGGCCGTGCTGTTCGTGGCCACGGCCTTTGCGACCTTTTACATGGATCGCTACTCGGTGTTCATCAACCCCGAGATGCTGCAGAACCTGCTGCATACCGACTGGCCGGAAGCGCATGAACTGCTGACGCCGGCGCTTGGCAAGCATCTGCTGCTCTACGCTGGCTTGCCGCTTCTGGTGCTGAGTCGTGTGCAGATCAAGCCACGACCCCGGTCGAAAGCGATGGGCGTGCGCGTGTTCACCGTGCTGGCGGCACTGCTGTTGGCTGGCCTGATGGTAGTGCCGCAGTTTCGTGCCGTGTCTTCGGTGGTGCGCAATCATCGCGAAGCCCGCCACCTGATCACCCCCACCAATTATCTGTCTTCCGGTTTTCGGCTGGCGCGCAGTGCAGTTGCCGAACCGGCCGGGCCGCGTGCGGTGATTGCCGCCGATGCGCGCCGCGACAGCACTGCGGCTACCGGTCACCGCCCGAAGCTGCTGGTGCTGGCCGTCGGCGAGACGGTGCGTGCGGCGAACTTCGGCCTCAGCGGATATACGCGCGATACCACGCCTGAGCTGCGAATGCTGGACCTGGTGAGCTACCCGCGTGTGCAGGCCTGTGGCACAAGCACCGAGGTGTCGGTGCCCTGCATGTTCGCGCCGGTCGGTCGCCGCGACTACGATGAGGCGCGCATCCGCCGCGAGCAGTCGCTGTTGCACGTGCTCGACCGGGTGGGGATCAATGTGCTCTGGCTGGACAACCAGTCCGGCTGCAAGGGCGTCTGCGAGGGCTTGCCCGCCGAACGTATCGCCGGTGACGCCGATCCGGCCCTGTGTGATGGCGAGCGCTGCCTGGATGCGGTATTGCTGCCCCGGCTTGCGGCAGCGGTAGCGGCCGAGCCTGGCGACCTGGTGGTGGTTCTGCACTTGCTCGGCAATCATGGTCCGGCCTATTTCCGGCGCTATCCCGATGAGTTCCGGCGCTTCACGCCGACCTGCGACAGCGGAGAACTCAGTGAGTGTTCCGACGCACAGATCGTCAACGCCTATGACAACGCGGTTCTCTATACCGATCATGTGCTGGCCGGGATGATCAGGTATCTGCAGGGTATCGATGGTCGTGATGCGGCGCTGATCTATGTGTCTGACCATGGCGAGTCGCTCGGTGAGAACGGCATATACCTGCACGGCTTGCCTTATGCGATCGCACCCGCGGTGCAGCGCGAGGTGCCGATGCTGATGTGGTTGTCGCCTGGCCTGCTGCAGAGTACGGGCGTGGATGAGCATTGCCTGAAAGCGGGCGCGGGCGGTGCGGTCGCCCACGATCATCTCTTTCATTCGGTGCTGGGGTTGCTCGACGTGACGACGAGCGTGCGCGAGCCGTCCCTCGATCTGTTTGCCGGCTGCCGCCGACCGGCCGCAGACTAGGTTTCAGGCCACAGCGCCACCAGCCAGGTGACCGCGGTCAGCGCCAGGCACAGCATCACGGCAGCACTGCCGAAGTCCTTGGCGCGGCCGAGCAAGGGGTGCCGATCGGTGCTGACTGCATCGGCCACGGCCTCGATGGCGGAGTTGAGCAGTTCGACGATCAGCACCAGCAGGATGCTGGCGATCATCGCCAGTGCAGCCCATTTACCGGGCGCAATCCACGGCGCCAACACCATCAACGGCACGCCCAGCAGCAGTTCCTGCCGGAATGCGGCTTCGTGGCGTAGCGCGGCGCGCAGGCCGGCCAGTGAGTAGCCCGCAGCGCGCACGATGCGCACCAGGCCACCTTTGCTCTTGAAGGACGATTCGTTCATGTCGCGGCATCTGATACCAGCTCCACTGTAACCGGGCTGCGCTCCGTCGCCCAGACCTTGCCCTGATAAGCGATGGCAAAAGTACCGAGGCAGGCAAACCACACGATGGCGGCACTCCAGACATCGTGCGACAGGAAGTGGGCGCCGCGCGCTTCCTGTCCGAAGGCAAACAAGCCACCGACGGTGAGGGCGAGTGCCAGTGCTGTGCGCGCCAGCCGCCGACTGCGCGCCAGGCACAGGAAGTACAGGGCGAACAGCGCAAAGCCCGAGGATGAATGACCGCCCGGAAAACAGTGTGCCTTGGGCAGAGCAGATGGCCGTTCTGCAAGCAGGCTCACATAGGGCTGCCCGCCACCAAATTCCGCAAGGGATCGCGGACAGTCGATATTGGTCGTCTGCTTCAGCAGGCCAACGATGCCGGTGCCCAGTGCAATGCTCAGGATCAGAAAGCCTGCCGGGCGACGCCAGTGTCGCAGGGCGCTGATACCAAAGGTGCCAGCCCACAGCAGCAGGAGCAGCACGCCCAGGCTGCGCATGACGAGGCCGCCGATGCCGTGAATCAGTTGTTTGGCCCACCATGTACCGGTTCCGGTACCGATAAAGTGCCCCGCAGCAGCATCGAAAGCCCAGGCCCGGGCGATGCCTTCATCGAGACGAGTGGTGGCTGAGGCCGTTGCGAGTAGCAAGAACAACAGCAGTGGCCAGATGGCGTGATTCAGCCAGAAATGCCGATCGGTATCCATGCGGGGTCCTGATGGCCGTGCGTTTGCCGGCGTTGCATGTGTAGGACGCCGCACGCCGGACAGATCAATCGGTGCTGTCTGCGGTGGCATGGTCAGCACTGCGCCCCTGCAGTATCGTTGGGTCTATTCACATCAACTCGATGCCATCGCCGGGGAGCCCGCCATGTCTGACACGAGTGACAAGCCATCTGCCGAGGAAATGTCACGGCGCAGCCTGCTGGCCGGAGTCGGTGCTGCAGGCGTGGGGCTGGCAGCTTTTGCGGCGGGTGCTGGTAAACCGGTCTACGCGGCCAGCGGCAAGCAGGCGCGCAAGGCCTCGGGGCCGGCGCCCAAAGCGCCCTTCGATTCGATGCGTGACTGGGTAGCGGCACTCGAGGCCAATGGCCTGCTGATGCGCTTTGACCGTATCGATCAGGACCAGTACGAGATTCCCGGCTTGTTCTTCCGGGCCACGGACCAGTACGGCATGTATGGCGCGCCCACCATGCTGTTCGACGAGGTCAAGATCGACGGCCAGTGGATGAAGGGCCCGGTGCTGATCAATCTGTATGGCCACTGGAACACCGACGCGATCGTCTGGAATCTGCCGGTGGTGCCGGGCGATCACTACGCCACCTATAACGGTGCCATGGCCTACCTGAAAGACATGCTGGCGAAAAATCGCGGCAAGTATCCCGAGATCCCGCCGGTCGAGGTGTCCCGCGACCAGGCGCCCTGCAAGCAGGTGGTGCTGAAGGGTGACGACATTGACCTGCTGAAGTTTGCCTTCGTGAAAACCAATCCGGCCGATGGTGGACGGTACGTGAACACGGGTTCGCACTTCATGGTGGACCCGAAGCTGGGTGCAAATTTCGGTACCTACCGTGCCGAGATCAAGGGGCCGCGCACGCTCGGCATCAATATCGAGCCCAACCAGACGGGCGACAAGTTCCTGAAAGCCGCGCAGGCGCGTGGCGAGAAGGTGGTGAAGTATTCCATCGTGCTGGGCCAGGATCCGATGGTCTGGCTGCTGAGCGGTACGCGCCTCGCGCCACGCTTCAGCGATGCACCACAGGACGAACTGGCGATCGCCGGCGGTATGCGCGGCAAGGCGATCGACGTCATTCGTTCCGAGGACACCGACATCCTGATTCCGGTGCATGCCGAGTTCGTGATCGAGGGTGAGGTGCAGCTGAACGGTCCTTTCCAGGACGAAGGCCCCTTCGGCGAGATGTTCGGCTACCTCGGTCCCGTCAAGCCAGACAACTACGTGATGACCGTCAACACCATCACGCATCGCCGCGACCCGTGGTTTGTGAACGCGATGACCGGCATGCAGCGCGCCAGCGTGACGGCACCCATGGACGCGATGTACAGCGTGCTGCTTGGCAAGCAGATTCCGAATTTCGTCGCCTACACCAACCCGCAGGACACGATGGGCTTTGTGGTGATGAGCATCGACAAGAAGACCGCCGGTGAAGGCCTCGCTGCCGGCATGAAGGTGGCGCAGCGCAATCCCATCGCCAAGGTCGTGGTGGTGGTGGACAAGGATGTGAATATCCTTGACCGGCGCGAAGTCATCTTTGCCATCGGCTCGCGCTGGCAGCCGTATCCGGCCAGCAAGATCATCGAGGATGCGTTCGGCCTGCAGACCGATCCCAGTCAGGTGAAGTACACCCGCACCAGCAAGATCGTCATCGATGCGACCCGGCAACTGCCGGCCGAAGGTGGCCGCGAAGTGTTTCCGGAAACCAACCGGGCCCTGCTCGAGCAGGGTGCGCCGGGTGTCTTCGAGCACGTAGACCAGTTGTACGGCGAGGCACTGCGCAGCTGGAAGCGTGTGTAGGAGCGGCTTCAGCCGCGATCACCCCCTGACCATGCACCAGTATCGCAACAACCAATCATCCGGCCCACTGCCCGGCACCGCCGCCCTCCTGATGCTGGCGTTCTGCACCAGCACCGCCCCCGCAGCGACGGTTGATGACCCCGCCACCGACGCGCTCTGGGAAATGAATATCGCGGCCTTCGGGCGCCATGGCCCATCCTACCCGGCGTCAGAAGACTCACAGAACGACTTCATTCCGCTGCCCCTTCCGGTATATCGCGGCACATTCCTGCGGGTTGGCGACGATACCGATTCGCCGATGCGCGGCCGGGTATTCCGCACCGACCGGATCAAGCTGGATATCGATTTCGACCTTGTTTTCGGCTCCGACAGCGATGACGTTGCGGCGCGCGATGGCATGCCGGACCTCGACCTGCTGACGGAGATCGGGCCTGAGCTGGAACTGCAGTTTGCAGATCGCGGGTGGCTCCCCGCCGACGTGTTCCTGGCATTTCCCTTGCGTGGTGCCTTGTCGTGGGATGGCCTTGATCCCTCCTTCGAGGGGCTGGTGTTTGCGCCTGAGCTGAAGTTCACCCGTGACTTCGGCAAGGAGCGGCAGCAGCTCAAGCTGCGTATCACGTCGTCGTTCGCGAGTGACGGCTATATGGATTACTACTACGAAGTCGCACCTGCATACGCGACCGCGCAACGTCCTGCCTTTGCAGCAGACGGCGGCTATCTCGGTACTGAGATCGCGCTGTCGCTGCGCTGGCCAGTGGCGAGCCGTCTCGAACTGTGGGGTGGAGTGCGGCAAGGTTTCTACAAGGGTGCAAAAAACGAAGACAGCCCGCTGTTCACCGACGACACCACGACCACGGTCTATGGTGCATTCATGTACCGCTTCTGGGAGAGCAGGCGCAGGGCGGCAGATTAGGCCGTATCAATCATGAAAATAGATATCGTTCTTGA
This sequence comes from uncultured Gammaproteobacteria bacterium, assembly GCA_963698405.1. Lineage (GTDB taxonomy): Bacteria > Pseudomonadota > Gammaproteobacteria > Steroidobacterales > SHZI01. The sequence goes on along the minus strand of CAVOQT010000002.1, from coordinate 71,610 downwards.
CTCGCAGCTGCCCTCGGCGCAACTGGCGGAACTGGGGCTGCTGGCCGAGCGCCACGGCATTCACGCCGTGTGGTGTGCGAGCTATCTGGATGGCCGCGACCCCTTCGGCAACCTGGCGGAACTGGCCCGGGCGTCCAGCAGTATTCGCCTCGGGCCCATCGCGCTCAGTCCTTATGAGCTGCATCCCTTCCGCATCGCCATGGCGCTGCTGACGCTTAATGAGCTGTGCCCGGGCCGCGCGCAGGCCATCATCGGTGGTGGCGGTGAAGTGGTGATGGCGCTGGAAATTCCCCGTCAGCGCCGCGTGCGCGCTGTGCGCGAGGCCATCGATATCGTGAAGGGCGCCACCACGCAGCGGCCCTTCAGTTATCACGGCCAGATGTACAGCATCAACGACTACGACCCGCAGTGGATCACAGCTGCGCAACCGCCAGCGGTCTTCGCTGCCGCCAATCGTCCGCAGATGCTGCGCATGTCGGCGCGGGCTGCCGACGGCATCATGATGAGCGACTTGTCACCGGCACTGAGTCGGGCTGCGGTCGGTGCAGTGCACGGCCACCTGCGCGAGTTTGGTCGCGACCCGGCCGCCTTCCAGTTCAATAACTTCATGGCCTGGTATGTCTACGACGATCTGCAGGAAGCGCGCCACGAAGCGAAACGCTGGATCGGTTTCCGGGCCATCTTCCGCGAGTACATGATGCGCGAGTTCATGAGTGCCGACGACTTCGCGGTGATTCTCAATCACATCCCGCAGATCTACGCCATGGCGGCGAGAGATGCGCACTCGGTTGAGGGCGTGCCGGACCGGTTGCTGGATATGTGCGTGGACCATCTGACGCTGACCGGCACGACTGACGATATGGATCATGTGATCGCACACCTGCTGGAACTGAAAGCGGCCGGCTGCACGCAGGTCTCGCTGGAGTTGAAGAAGCATCAGGCGCACGGCATACGCCTGATCGGCGAACGGGTGATTCCCGCGCTGCGCTGAGTACTTCAGGCCAGCCGGCGTACGCGAAAGCGGCGGCCCTTGATCTTGCCTGCGCTGAGTGCGCGCAAAGCATGATCGGCTGAGCGACGGTTGATCGCCACATAGGCGCGGGTCGCGTAGATGTCGATCTTGCCGATCGCATCGGCGGACAGGCCGGCATCACCGGTCAGTGCGCCCAGCAGGTCACCCGGACGCAATTTATCCTGCCGGCCACCATCGATGATCAGCGTCACCATGCTGGCGCTCAGTGGCTTTTGCGTGCTGCTGGCCGGTACGGCCTGCCAGTTGAGCGGTGTGTCCTGGCGCTCTTCGAGAGCGATGGTCCGGTGGCGCTCGTCATGCTCACACAGCGTCCATGCCAGGCCCTTGCCGCCGGCACGCCCGGTGCGGCCGATGCGATGCAGGTGGACGTCGGCGGTGAGTGCCATGTCGTAGTTGATCACCACCGGCAGGTCCTTGATGTCCAGCCCGCGCGCAGCCACGTCGGTGGCGACCAGCACCGCACAACTGCGATTGGCGAAGCGCAGCAGCATTTCATCGCGCTCACGCTGGTCGAGATCGCCATGCAGTGCCAATACCGAGTGTCCCCGTTCGGCGAGTTGCGTCGTCAGCGCGCGTACGGCATGTCGGGTGTTGCAGAACACCAGCGCGGATTCCGGGCGGTGTTGTGCCAGCAGGCTGTTCAGGGTGTCGAATTTCTGTGCTTCGTTGATGGCAAAGAAAGTCTGCTCGAGTTCCTCTGCGCCAAGCGTGGCGGTGACGCTGACGTCCAGCGCATCGCGCTGGAATTTTCGGCTGAGCGCGCGCACGGCATCGGTGTAGGTGGCGGAGAACAGCAGGGTCTGGCGTTTGCGTGGGATCTGCTCAGTGATGGTATGGATATCGTCGCTGAAGCCCATGTCGAGCATGCGGTCGGCCTCGTCGAGTACCAGTACGCGCAGCGCCGCCAGCGGCAGCGCACCTTTCTGCAGCAGTTCCAGGATCCGTCCGGGGGTGCCCACCACCAGGTGTGGTTCGTGCGTCAGTGAGGCCAGATGTGGACGCAACGGGATGCCGCCGCACAGGGTCAATACCTTTACGTTGGGAATGAATCGCGCGAGCTTCCGGATTTCCTTGCTGACCTGATCGGCGAGTTCGCGTGTCGGGCACAGCACCAGCCCCTGCAGTTGCGTGCGGTCGGTGTCGATCGCAGAGAGCAGGCCCAGCGCAAATGCGGCGGTCTTGCCGCTGCCGGTCTTGGCCTGGGCGATCACATCGCGGCCGGCAAGGATCGCCGGCAGGCTTGCGGCCTGTACCGGTGTCATGTCCAGGTATTCAGCGGCGGTTACGCCCTGGTGCAAGGCCGGATGCAGGGGAAGTTCTGAAAAGCTGCTCATCACACATCATCGCATCATTGGCTGGTCGCGGTGCTGCCATGAATCTGCAATACTCGATCGACACTCCGCGGTGTTCGTCATGACCCGCCAGAATTGTACAAAACACCATTAGCCAGGAGCCTGAGCATGAACAAGCTGATTACCGGGGCGTTTGCAGCCTTTACCATGTTGGCCGGAATGAATATGGCCCTGGCAGACGACGATGGCCAGTACGCAGCGAAGACCGTTTGGGTCAATGGCAAGGGCCAGGGTTCCATGGCCGACAAAGTCACCGACAAGCATGCGGATATGGCGAAAGAGGGCTGGAAGTTCAAGGGCCTCGATGTCTATGTCGAGGACGGCGACATGAAGGGGATATTCGTGACCTACGTACGTGAGCCAGCACCCGTCGCTGCTCCTGCACCGTCTGCGGCGCCCTGAAATCTATAGCTGGCGCTGGCAATCACATGGCGTGATTGCCAGCGCCGCTTGTCGCGCGCAAATCAGTCGGAAGGCCTGCGCCAGCCCGGATAGAAGGGCGTGTAAGGGTCGCTGCGCGGATCCCGCGGGATATAGCCGGTGCAGCGGGGAATCCGTGCCTTGGTGCGCTGCGCATAGTTGAGCGCACTCGGCGCTGCCCACGGTGCCGGATAGCGCATGCCGATCGCGGCCGATACGCAGGCAATCACCTGGGTGCTGACGAAGATCAGATGGTTCTCGTAGATCGTGAGATAGGTGAGCCCGATGGCGAGATTCGGGATGTGACAGCCGAGCGCCTTGATCTTCTGCGTCATCGGCGTGTCGTGTTCGGGCGCGATGTAATGATCCCAGTAAATGTTGTGCCAGTTAGGCTGCCAGGCTGCAAGCACTGCGAAGGTCAGCAGCCAGGTGCCCCAGTCCGGCAGGCCGAGGCGGCCGGCGATCAGCCATATCGAAAGAAACAGTTGTCCCGAGCTTGAGCCCCAGAGGAAACCGAAGACTGCCGAAATCAGCGGGTTTTTCTGGCGTTCAAACACTGGCGTGAAATACGACCAGACGCCGGCATAGGCGATCAGAATGAATGCGTACAGGCCCAGCGTGTAACGCACCCAGTTCGGGTTATTGATCTGCGCCGTGCTGAATACCGGGCTGTCGAGCAGCAGCTGCATGCCACCGCTGAGATACGACAGCAGATAACAGCAGCAGAAATACATGCCCGCCCGCAGCCATGCCGCTTTGGGCCGGTAGATATCCCAGGGTACGGTGCGAAAGCGCACGTCGTAGATGACGGCGAGCGCGATGAAGCTGATGGCGAGCAGTGCGGCGAAGTAGTCGGGCATAATGCAGTCTAGATGAAGCCCCGTCCGGACACACCATCGCGGCTCCGCGCCGGTCTGGAGGCGAATGCAGACTTTCAGCAGGCGCTCGACCTGATCGAGCGCAGTGACGAGCATGTTTTCGTTACCGGCCGCGCCGGCACCGGTAAAACCACCCTGCTGCACCTGTTGCGCGAGGAAACCATCCGCAACGTAGCGGTCGTCGCGCCGACCGGTCTGGCAGCGATCAATGTCAGTGGCCAGACCATCCATTCCTTCTTCCGGCTGCCGCCGCGCTTTGTGGATCTGCGCGCCATCCGTCCGCTGCGACATACCGGGGTGATGAAGGCGCTGGAGTTGCTGATCATCGACGAGGTGTCGATGGTGCGCGCCGATCTGCTCGATGGCATTGACCAGTCCCTGCGGGTCAACCGGCGCAACGACGAGCCCTTCGGTGGTGTGCAGCTGGCCATGTTCGGCGACCTCTGGCAGTTGCCGCCGGTGGTGCGGGAGCCGGAGCTCCGGGAGTATTTCGCGGCGACCTGTGGCGGGCCGTACTTCTTTCAGGCGCAGGCCTGGAAAAATTGCGGTGGCAGCTCCATCGAGCTGGAAAAAATATACCGGCAGAAAGACGATGCTGCATTCCGGGAGATCCTGCAGCACATCCGCGACGGAGAGCCGGAAGAATCGGTCATCGAAGCACTGAATTCACGCGTGCGCGCGCGGGCTGAACTCGATGATCCGGACAGCTATATCGTGCTGACTGCGACCAATGATGCGGCGTTTCGCGAGAACCGTCGTCGTCTGGCAGCCCTGCCTGGCAAGCAGCAGACCTATACCGCCGAGGTGACCGGCCGCTTCGATGGCTCGGCATTCCCCACCGAGCCGGAACTCAGCCTGAAGGTCGGCGCACGGGTGATGTTCCTCAAGAACGATACCGAGAAGCGCTGGATAAACGGTTCCTGGGGAATCGTCACGGAGCTGTCACCCGATGGGCCGACGGTACAGTTATCCGATGGCAGCGCGCATGCAGTGAAGCCGACCACCTGGGAAAACATCGCCTATCAGTACGATCGCGGTACACAGCAGATCACGCCCGGCGTGATCGGCGCATACCGGCAATTGCCGCTGCGCCTGGGCTGGGCGATCACGATTCACAAAAGCCAGGGACAGACTTTCGATCGTGTGTATATCGATCTGGGCCGCGGTGCCTTCACGCACGGGCAGACCTATGTGGCACTGAGTCGCTGCCGGACGCTGGCCGGTCTGGCGCTCGCACGAGCTGTGCGTCAGGAGGATGTGATCCTCGATGGCGATGTCAGTGGCTACCAGCGGGTCTTTCCGTCCCGTAGACTTTCCCGTCGGTCCTGAACCCGTCGTCACCTGGAACGGTACACCGGATGAAGAAACTGCGCGTTCTGGTACTCATGCACGAAAGCCTGGTGCCGCCTGAGACGCTCGCGGGCTATACGCCCCAGCAGATCGAGGAGTGGAAAACCGAATACGATGTGATGGCTTTTCTGCGCGAGGCCGGGCATGAGGTGCGCGCCATCGGTCTGTATGACAACCTGGTCGAATTGCGCAACGAGATCGCCACGTGGAAACCGGATGTGGCATTCAATCTGCTGCAGGAATTCCAGGGCATCGTCACCTACGATCAGCACATCGTCGCTTTCCTGGAGTTGATGCGCCAGCCCTATACCGGCTGCAATCCGCGCGGCATGATGCTGTCGCGGGACAAGGTGCTGACCAAGCAGTTGATGGCCTATCACCGCATTCCCACGCCGCAGTTCGCGCTGTTTCGCCGCGGGCGGCCGTATCGTCTGTCAGGCAAGCTGCGCTTCCCGCTGTTCGTGAAGTCTGCGACCGAGGATGCCTCGCTGGGCATTTCGCAGGCCTCGATCGTCGAGGATCGCGTGCGACTGCGCGAACGCATCGACTTCATTCACGAGAGTACGCAGACCGATGCGCTGGTCGAGGAATACATCGAGGGCCGTGAGCTGTATGTCGGCCTGTGCGGCAATGAACGCCTGCGTACTTTCCCGGTCTGGGAGATGAACTTTGGTACGCTGCCGAAGCTGATGTCCGGTATCGCAACGCGCCGAGTGAAGTGGAATCTCAAGTATCAGCAGAAGCATGGCATCCAGACTGGCCGGGCGACCGGCCTCAGCGAGGCGGCGGAAGAGCAGCTCAGCCGGCTGAGCAAGCGGATCTACAGTGCGCTGCACATGACCGGTTACGCGCGCATGGATTTCCGCATGCGCGCCGATGGCAGCGTGTTTCTGCTCGAAGCCAACTGCAATCCCAACCTGAGTAACGGCGAGGACTTTGCCGCTGCGGCAGCTGAGGCGGGTATTGCCTATGGCAGTCTGCTGGAGCGGCTGGTACGGCTCGGGCTTGACTATGAAGCGGAATGGCGAAGTTCCGATATGCCGGCCTAGGAGGCGGCGAGTATGAGTACGCACGAACTGAAAACATTTACGGCCACCTATGACTGGGCGAAGACCTGGCGCGACCTGCCCTGGGCGCACGATGAAGCCACGCTGTTTCTTGCCGAGTTGTGCGCGAAGCGCAAACCGGGCCGGGCGCTCGACATCGGTTGTGGCGCGGGTACGGATTCTGTCTATCTCGCACAGCGTGGCTGGGAGGTGACGGCACTCGACTTCATACCCAAGGCGCTTGAGTTCACCCAGGCACGTGCCAGGGAAGTCGGTGTCAGCGTGACGCCGGTAGAGGCGGATATCACCGCATGGCGCGCGGAACAGCCCTTCGATCTGGTGCTCGACCATGGCCTGCTGCACAACCTGGACCCGGTGCGTCACGCGGCCTATCGGCAGACCGTGCTGCAGGCGGTGGCTGAGGATGGGGACTTCGTCCTGCTGCACTGGCACCCGCTGTTCCCAGGGCAGGGCAACGGCAAGATGGGTCCGCGACGGGTGAGTCGTGACGAGATAAAGAGCTTCTTTGCTCCGGATCTGCAGGAACGTTATTTCGCCCGCGAGGAATTTGAAGATCTGACCGAGCTGGTCGGTGGCGGCATGGTGCAGGCTTACTACTGGTTCCGGCGCAACCAGGCACAGCGGCAACCCGCTGTACTGCTCGATCAGGTACGGGCCACACTCGCGCGCCACAAGGTGGATGCTGCCCGGCTCATCGCGGATGCCGGCGCTACGCCGGTTACCGCAAGTCTCGCCGCGCCAGACCTGTGGAGCCGGCTGATCGGACCGGGCCGCCTCGGTATCAGTCACCAGGTGCTGGAGCCAGCCGCGGCTGAACAGCGCATGCAGGAGTGGTCGGTGCAGGCCGGCGTCGATCCGCATCATGTGGCGCAGTTGTTCCGGCTGTTCATGTCGGCCGGACATGGTGATATCTGCGGGACGAATCCGAAGTGCACGCAGTGTGAGGTGCGGTTCTGCAAGCGGCTGCGTGACCGCTGATGCGATCTGGCGGCAATGCTCCGGCCAACAGATGAACATGAAACTTATGGCCGCCTGAAACCGCAGCGGCGTGGATGGCGAATGCTAGAGTGAAGCGCTCACTGCGAGTGCCCGGAGCAGCCCATGTTCATTAATTTCTGGTACCCCGTCGCGCTGGCGAAAGATATCAGCGCCGACAAGCCGAGCCATGCCCAGGTCTTCGGGCTCCCCTTTGTGGTTTTTCGCGACAGCGAGGGGCAGGCGTGCGTGCTGGCCGATACCTGCGTGCATCGCGGCGGATCGCTGAGCAAGGGCTTGATCAAGGACGGCAATGCCGTATGTCCTTATCACGGCTGGCAGTTCGGCGGTGACGGCAAGTGCAGCAAGGTGCCGTCACTGGGCGAAGGCGCAAAGATTCCTGCCCGCGCCAAGGTCGATGCCTATCCGGTACAGGAGAAGTACGGCATCGTCTTTGCCTTTCTCGGTGACCTGCCAGAGGCGGAACGGCCGCCGCTGTACGAGATCCCCGAGTTCGGTACCGAGGGCTGGAAGTGCCAGACCTATGTGCTGGAGCTCAACGCCTATTACCAGCGGTCCATCGAGAACGGCATGGACCCGATTCACAACGAGTTCGTGCACCCGCTGCAGGGTGCGCCGAAGATGGCGCTGGATTTACAGCGTAATCCCTTGCCGATGGAGGAAATCCCCTGGGGCAGCAAGTTCTTCCTGGCCTTTGCCGACAAGGACGACTCCACCACGCTTTCTGCAGACCGTACCGGTGAGCGTACCGGCGCTGCCGGGTCCTGGTATCAGGGGCCAAACCAGCTCGTCACCTGGATAGAACTGACGGCGACGAATGCCTTCCACCAGTACATCTTCGAGCAGCCGCTGGATGAGAACCACACGCGGCTCTATTTCCTCAACATGCGCAACTGGCTGCTCGATGAAAAGCACGACAAGCGGGTGGAAGACCTCACGCTGAATATCGTTCACGAGGACATGGCTGTCCTGCAAAACCTGAATCCGGTGCGCACGCCGGAGACCAATAGCAAGGAGATCCTGCTGCCGGGCGATGCTGCCGTGCTGCGTTATCGCGAGCATCTGAAAGAGTGGCAGGCGCGCGGTTGGCGCATCGACATGCATGCGTTGCGTGCGAAGCAGGGCGATGTGGCCTTTGCCATTCCGTCGCCGGCGCGGCGCGAATCCGGCAACTGGGTGCTGGATCCCGTGCCGTTGATGTCGGTAAAGAAATAGGCGCTGCGCTCAGGTCTGGGCCCACGGCAGGCCGGCGACTTTCCAGCCGCTGATGCTGTTGCGATGCTTGTGCTCGTCCAGCGCGCCCTCAAAGCCTTCGGCGATGTTGTAGCAGGCTGTATAGCCGAGGCCGGTGCACTGGGCGGCCGCGATCTTTGAACGTCCACCCGACTGACACAGGAAATATATCGGGGCGTCTTTCGGCGCCTTGCGGGCGTCGAGTGCGGCCTGCAATTGATTGACGAAGTCCGGATTCTGGCCCTGCATGGTCACCCACTGCAGGTAAACCGGCTCGCGTGAAATCCCGCTGAGGTCCGGCTTGCCGATCAGGGTCCACTCGATCTGCGTGCGTACATCGACCAGTACCGCGTTCGGATCAGATGCCAGAACGCTCCAGGCATCCTTCGCCGTGACGTCTCCGGCATAGGCGCCGGTCGGTGGCTGGTGGTCGGGGAATTTGCTCATGTGGCTTCCTTCTCGTTGCTCAGCTCGATTCTACGGCCGGCAACTCTACGCTTACCGTGAGTCCGCCGCCCGGTCGCGGTGTGGCCATGACGCTGCCGCCATGCACTTCGAACACGCGCCTTGCGATGGCCAGTCCGAGACCGGTGCCGCTGGTGTCGTCGGCTGACCTGGGCGCGCGCACATAGGGATCGAAGATCCGTGTCAGCAGTTCCGGAGAGACTCCGGGACCGCGGTCGAGTATCTCGACCTTCAGCCGTGTGCCATCGCGCTGTGCCACGATTTCCACCACCGAATCTGCTGGCGCATAACGAATGGCGTTACGCACGATATTCTCGAAACCGCTGCGCAGCAGGCCCGGGTCGCCGATGATTTCCAGGCCCGGCGTGGTGCTCAGGGCGAGCTTGCAGGGATGTGCGGCGGCTTCGATTTCCTCGTCACGAACCAGTTCCGCCAGCAGGTTGTCGAGACGCACCAGCCGCCGCACGATCGCGGCCGCAGCATCCAGTCGCGAGAAGCGCAGCAGATCACCGATTACCAGGTTCATGCGCTGCACTTCCTGTTCGATGCGTTCCCGCTCGGCTGTGCCGATCGACTGCCGGTGTTCAGCCAGCGCAAGGGCTGCCTGCAACCGTGCGAGCGGTGATCGCAATTCGTGGGACAGCTCGCCCATCAGCTGCTGCCGGCTGGCCAGCAGGGCAGCCAGCTTGTCGGCCATGGAGTTGAAATCGGCAGCCAGTGCGCCCAGTTCGTCACGGCGACGGGTGATCGTGGCCGGTACGCGTGCCTCCGTATGGCCCAGGGCGAGCTCGCGGACCGCGACCTGCAGTTCGCCGATGGGCCGGCCAACCGTGCGGGCGATCACCCAGGCCACGGTAGCGATAACCAGCAAGGCTGCAATCAGAAGGCCCGCTGCGGTGGCCGGGCTGCCCCAGACGGAAATCTGGTTGGGCAGGACCAGGAACGCGTAAGCGCGCCCGTCAGGGCCGATGATTTGCGGGGCGAGTCGTACCGGCCGGTAGTTGGCGTCCGGCAACTCCGGCGCGTTGACTACCGAGTGACGCACGAAGTTGACGTAGGAAGGCGGCACACGCTGGCCAAAGATATCGCTGCCGTTCTCATCAAGGATGAGGATCGTTACGTCAGATGGAACAGCAGCATCTGTGTGCAGCCACTTCTCGAGCGCCGGAGGACCACCGCTGGTCAGTACATCAGCGGCCGTTTTCCCCAGCGTGCTCTGCTTGGTGGCGATGTAGCTTTCCAGCTGGTAGGAGGCAACCGCAGCCACGCTCGCCACGGCCAGGCCGATGAATGCCAGCAGCGCTGCACCGATGTAGAGCGCCATGCGCAGGTACAGTCGTCTGTAGGGAAGTTTCATCGCTCAGGATTCGCGTATCACCGCGGTATCCAGCACATAACCGTGTCCGCGCAGGCCGCGGATGCAGCCGGCTGCGATACCGGCATCGGCAAGTTTGCGCCGCAGTTTGCTGATCAGTGTATCGATGCTGCGGTCGTAGGCTTCGATCGGCCGATCGAGCGCGAGTTCTGTGAGTCGCGCCCGCGACATGACCTCGTCCGGATGACGCATCAGCTGTTCGAGCACCCGCATCTCCGCTGCGGTTACTGCCAACGGCGTGTCGTGGGCCTGCAGTTCGCAGCGGCGCAAATCGAGCTGGAGCGGCCCTGCCGTCAGTATTTCTCTGGAGCGGGCCGGGGCAGCTTCGCTGTGTGAGCGCTTGAGAATGGCCCGGATCCGCACCGCCAGTTCCAGCGGGCTGAAGGGCTTGGGCAGATAGTCATCCGCGCCGCCCATCAGGCCGAGGATCCGTTCCGATTCCTCACCGCGTGCGGTCAGCATCACGACCGGCAGTTCGTGTTTGCTGCGCAGCACCTTGAGCGCTTCGAAACCGCTCATGCCGGGCAGCATCACGTCGAGCACCAGCAGGTCTGGCGGGTCAGCATCGATGCGTGCCAGGCCGTCCTCGGCGTTATGCAAAACGTCCACACTGAAGCCCTGCAGCTCCAGAAACTCGCGCAGCATGGCCGCCAGGCTGGCGTCGTCGTCGACAAGCAGCAGACGGGGGGTCCCGAGGTTCATGCGGCCAGCTTAGCCGACGATTGCCATGGGTTGCGCTCTGTTTGCCATTTGTTGACACACCCCGCTGTCCGGTCTGTCTAGACTGGTTCGCACAGGAGATGTCTGCATGACCTACGTTGTGACCGAGAACTGCATCCGCTGCAAGTACCAGGATTGCGTGGAAGTCTGCCCCGTGGATTGCTTCCATGCCGGGCCGAATTATCTGGTGATCGATCCCGAAGAGTGCATCGACTGCTCGCTGTGCGAGCCGGAATGCCCGGCCAACGCCATTCATGCCGAGGATGATTTGCCGGCCGACATGCAGCAATTTCTTGCGCTGAATCGTCAACTCTCTGCCGTGTGGCCGGTGATTACCGCCCGCGGTGACGCACCCGCGGACGCAGCAACGTGGGACGGCGTCAAGGGCAAGCTGTGTTACCTCAATCTACCGGAGAAAGCCGCATGAGCGAAGCAAACACGATGGCCCAGCCGGCTCCCGCCAAGTCAAAGCTCTGGAAGCCCCCTATCGTCGGGCTTGTTACCTTCGTGCTGATGTTCCTGGCCGTGGGCCTTGGCCACACCCTGATGGTGATGATTGAGCACTACCTCGGAAAGGAAACCACCCTGGCCGTGTCGCCGCTGCTCGGCTTCAGCGGTATCGTCATGCTCTGGTACGGGGTGAAGTCGAAGAACGAGACCTTCCAGACCTGGATCGGGTTCTTCGGTGCCCTCATGGTCTGGATGTGCTGGGTAGAGTTCTTCTACATGTGGTATGGCCGCATGAACTGGGGAATGCTGCCCCGGATGGACGGCGTGGGCGGTCTGGAAGTCAGCGGTACCTACCCGGAGTACATGATCATGGGGTCCACGATAGGCCTGCTGCTCATGATGCTGTGCTTCTACACCTTCGACAAAGACACCCGCTGCAACATGTTCCTCTGGTTCCAGGACAAGCTGGGCCTCAAGGAAGGTCTTGGCCCGAGCACCAAGACAGCGAAGGACCGCAACTACGCCATCATTACTTTCATGGAGACCTTCTTTGTCACCTGGTTCTGCTATGCCTGGAACCTGCTGACCTTCGACCCGGGTCTGATGGGCAAGGGCAACCTGTTCCTCGCCGTCAACCTGACCTCCGTGTTTATCGCCGTGGTCTGGGCGGGGTTCTGCCTCACCCGGCTCATCCAGTTCAAGCGCACGGCTACGGCCCTGCGCTACGCCATCCCGGTGGGCAACATCGCCTGGGTGAACGTCGAGATCCTGGAGAAACTGGACCTGATGAGCCATGAGGTCTTCCTCGATCCCTGGAGCCACACGCTGGAGGCGTCGGTTCTGTTTGGCGCCCTCCTGACCCTGATCGTTCTGCTGTTGATTGCGCCCAAGAAGCCCTCCGAGCTGGGCCGTCGCGCCACCTGAACAAGGACGGACCCTGACCCATGAACTTCCTGAACCTGAACCTGAACCACCGCCACCGCACGCTGCCTGCCCTCGCCCTGCTGCTCGCCGCGGGCGGGGCTTCTGCCGAGAAGCTGGTGATGCCCATAGGCATGGGCGGCGTGCCCGACATCGGCGCGATCCCCTGCCAGGTTTACAGCGACATGATGAGGGTCGGCCCGCTCGGCACCCGGCACTCGCTGATCACCTGGTCCGCCGGCTACCTGCAGGCGGTCACCGGCAAGCCGCTGCAGGAAGTGGTGAACGCGGCGGACCGTACCGGCCCAGCCTGGACCTACGACCGGCTGGGCGACGAACTGACGGCCTTCTGCAAGGCCAATCCCAAGGCGCTGACCAGGGACGCAGTGGCTGATCTGGGTCAGCGTCTGATCAGTACCACTCCCTGACAGTTCCGGTTACATGCCGGTCGGCACTTCTATGGCCGGGGTGTACAGCTTGTACATCACCGGCGTCACCAGCCGGGCGAGAAAGGTTGAGGTCAGCAGGCCGCCGATGATCACCCAGGCCATCGGCGAGTAGAGGCCGATATTCTGCAGGGCCAGCGGCAGCAGGCCGCCGATCGCAGTGGCTGAAGTCAGCAGGATCGGCACGAAGCGCGTTTCCCCGGCTTTCTCGATGGCCGCATCCAGCGGTACGCCCTGTGCGCGCAGCTGGTTGGTGAAGTCGACCAGCAGGATCGAATTCTTGATCTCGATGCCAATGAGGGCAATGAACCCGATGCTGGCGGTAAACGACACGCTGTTGCCGGTAGCGAACAGGGCGAGAAAGCCACCGAGTATGCCGACCGGTACCACTGTCAGTACGATCAGCGTCGAGCGAAAACTCCCGAACTCGATCACCAGTACCGCGAAAATTCCGAACAGCGCGACGATGGCGGCGGTGCCCACACCGCTGAAGGATTCCGAACCCGACTGCGCTTCGCCACCCAGTACATAGCGATAGCCGCGCGGCCAGTCGATGCGGTTCAGTTCCTGTACGACCTGGGCGGTCAGTTTCGCGGTGTTCAGTCCGGTTTCCACATTCGCATTCACGGTGACTGAACGTTCGCGCTGGTAGCGCTGGATGCGCGTTGGCGCCTTCTCGAATTCCAGCTCTGCGAGCTGCGCCAGCGGCAGCGCTGCACCGCTCAGGCTTGGTATCCGTACCTCGCCCAGTGCATCCAGATCAGCACGCTGGCCTACCGGCGTGCGCACCACGATGTCGTATTGCTCGCCGTCAGTTTCCTTGTAGCTGCCGGCTTCGATGCCGGCGACTGACAGGCGTATGGCCTGGTCGAATTCGGCACTGGAAACTCCCAGCAGGCTGGCTTTCTGCGGGTCCATCTTCAGCCGCAGGTTGGTGCGCGATACCCGCAGCGGGTTATCGATGTCACGAGTGCCCGGCACCTTTGCCAGCAGTTCCTCGACCATGCGGGAGATATCTTCGAGGGTGTGGAGGTCCGGCCCGAGGATACGTATGGCAATCGGTGCAGTAATCGGCGGGCCATTGACGAACTCGTCGACGAAGATCCGCGCATTGGGATAGTTCGCCAGCGCGTTGCGCAGCTGGTCGAGTCGCTCGGGTGTGCGCCGCGTGTCATAGCTCTTCAGCTGCACAAAGACCTCGGCATAGTTGGCGGCATCCTGACGCGGTATGTGGTTATAGAAAACCTGCGGGTTGCCATGCCCCAGGTTTGCGAAATGGCTTTTCACTTCCGGCATTCCGGCAAGCTGCTTCTCCACGAAGCGCAGCGCCTGGTCGGTGGCGGCCAGACTCGATCCGTCCGGGGTTTCGATGGTAACCAGAAATGCCGGCGTGTCGGCCTTGGGAAACAGGCTGGAGCCAACCACCGGCATCAGTAGTGCAGACACCAGCAGCGAGCCGCCGATCGATACGATGGCCGTGCCGCGCGGCCGCGCCAGACAGAATTCCAGTGCAGGCCGGTACCAGCGTTCGATCATGCCCATCAGGCGGCGCAGCGCCAGGCTGCCATCGGGATGATCGCTGGGCTGCAAAACCCGGCTGGCGATGAACGGAATGACCAGCACCGCGATCAGCAGGGAGCCGATGATCGTCGTGATCACGGTCAGCGGCAGGACGCGGATGAACTTGCCGGCCGTTGCCGGCAGGACCATCAGGGGCAGAAAGGCAAACAGCAGCGCAGCGGTGCAGCCGAGGATCGCACGCAGGATCTGCTGCGTGCCGCGCAATGCGGCCTCGCTGCGGCTATAGCCCATGCGCAGGTGACGGCTGATGTTCTCGACCACGACGATGGAATCATCCACCAGCAGTCCGAGCGCAAGGACGAAGCCGGCAATCGACAGCTGGTTCAGGGAGAACCCCAAAAAGTACAGGCAGGCCAGACCGAAGGACAGCGACAGCGGGATTGAAACCATCACGATGCCGGCCGCGCGCAGTCCCAGCGGCAGCAGGGTGATGCTGACCAGGCCGATGGCGATCAGCAGATCGGTAAACAGCCGGTTGAGTCGCCGGGAGACGTTTTGCGACTGGTCGAATCCCCACTCCAGCTGAATCCGGCCTGGAACCTGCAGTTTGAATTCATCGACGGCAGCTGCGATCCGCTCACGCACGCCGAGGATGTTGTAGCCGTCCTTCTGGTTTGCCGAAACGAACACGGCGCGCTTGCCGTTGTAGCGGCCCACATAGCTCCAGGGCTGATCGGCCCAGAACACCTGTGCCACATCACGGATCCGCGTGATCACGCCCTTGTCGCTGGTCACGACGGTATTGCGGACCTGGTCGAGCGACTCGTAGCTTCCGGAGGACTTGAGTGTGAAATTGCGCGGGCCGATATCGAGGGTGCCGGCCGGCGTGTCGCTGTTTTCGCTGCGCACCGCATCGAGCAGCTGGCCTGGAGTCAGCCCCAGTGCAGCCATCCGTCCCGCATCTATCTCCACGCGGAGTTCGCGTGGCGGGAATGCCCAGCTTTCGGCGGTACGCACGCCGTCCACGGTCTTGAGGCGGTCTTTCAGTTCGCGGGCCAGATCCTCCAGTTCACGGTAGCTGGCGGTTTCAGACACCAGCGCGAACTGCACGATATTGACCAGTGCCGGGCTGAACTTGCGGATCTCGATACGTTCGATATCGGCCGGCATGGTCGGTCGCAGCGCGTTGATCTCGCGCACGACCTCATCGTATTTCTTGTCCGGATCGGTGAATGCCTCGAACTCGATGGCCAGTACGCACAGGCTGTCGCGTATCGTGGTCTCGATCTCCTTCACGTCATCGAGTTCAGTCAGCCGGTCCTCGATCGGCTTGCCGACCAGTCGCTCGAGATCGACCGGATCTGCGCCGGGCAGGATCACCGAAATATAGAAGGCGGAAATCTTGAAGTAGGGGTCTTCTTCGCGCGGTACGTTCAGGAAGGCATAGATACCCATCACCACCAGACAGAGAAAGCCGACCAGCGTGACCTGGTAGCGGCGGATCGGGTATTCCAGCGGTGTCATCAGGGTTTGGCTGATGCCGTCGTACGGACGCGTTCGCCGTCGGTCAGATACAGCGCCCCGTCTGTCACCACTGTTTCACCGGTGGCGAGACCGCTGGCAATTGCCACGCCATCACTGTCTATAAATGCGACCTGTACTTCGCGTCGCTGTGCCACGCCGTCACTGATGACGAAGACCGCTGCGTTATCTCCATCCGCTTCGATGATGGCCGCAAACGGAGCATATGGCAGGCGTCTGGCGCTGCTGCTGGCCGGCATCAGCCGCAGCCGCACGACCAGCCCGCTCACCAGCCGCAGCTTCGTCGCTTCGAGCGCGATTTCCACCACGAACAATCCGTTGGCAGGATCCGCTGCACCTGGTATCTCGATCACCTTGCCCTGCAGGACTTCACCGGGCCAGGCATCCAGGCTGATGCTTGCCGGGTCGCCCAGTCGCAGCTTCACAACATCGCGGTCGGCAAGGCCGGCCCGCACGATATAGCCGCCCGACTTTGGGCCCATCAGCAGTACAGCCTGCCCGGCCTGCACCAGTTCGCGCTCTTCGGCAAACTTGCGCAGGATCAGGCCATCGTCGGGCGCATCGATGGTGGAAAAGTCGCGATTGAACTGCACTTCCCGTAGCGTGGCGGCGGCGACCGCGGCATTGGTGCGCAGCACTTCCAGGTCATGTGCGCTGATCAGCCCGTCAGTACGCAGTTCCGTGCCGCGGGCCAGATCGCGCTCTGCCTGTGCGGCCAGTTCGCTGGCGCTGGCCAGCCGGGCATCGATCTCGGCCAGTTCGAGTGCTGCCAGTTGCTGGCCGCGCTTTACCGACTGGCCTTCGACGACGCTGATCTTGCGCACGATGCCCGCGACCTTGAATGACAGGCTGAGTTCATCGCGTGTCACCACGATGCCGTTGGATGCTATGGCCGCCTGTGCCGGACCTTCGCTGACCACGGCGATGCCCACGCTGGTCGCTTCGGCCGGTGCGGGTGCAGCAGCTGGCTTGCAGCCCACCAGCACCAGCACCGCCAACAGGTACAAACAGCGCGCCATAGACCGTACTCCGGATAATCGTGGCCAGATTCAGCTGAAGCGCTTTCTGACCGGCTATTAAGATGTGTAACTTAGCACCAACCTGTAACCGCACTCGACAGGAGTATCGACCATGTCTGCCAATCGCGAAGGCCAGCCCGTCCCCGAGGTCACTTTTCATACCCGTCAGGGGGCCGAATGGGTGGATCGCACCAGCAAGGAAATTTTCGCCAACCGGACGGTCATCGTATTTTCGCTGCCCGGCGCCTTTACGCCAACCTGCTCCTCGACGCATGTGCCGCGCTACAACCAGTTTGCGCCGGCATTCCACAAGGCGGGCGTGGACGAAATCATCTGCATGTCGGTCAACGATGCCTTCGTGATGAACGAATGGCAGGAAGACCAGCACGCCGGCGACATCACCTTCATTCCCGACGGCAACGGCGAGTTCACTGAAAAGATGGGCCTGCTGGTCAACAAGGATGCCATCGGTTTTGGCCGTCGCTCCTGGCGTTATTCCATGCTGGTGCGTAACGGCATCATCGAAAAGATGTTTGTCGAACCGCAGGAGCCTGGTGATCCCTTCAAGGTGTCCGATGCCGATACCATGCTCGCGTATCTGGCGCCGAATGCGCGAAAAACCGCTCGATGTCACGCTGTTTACCCGCAAGAGCTGCCCGCACTGTGTGCGGGCCAAGGCCGCCCTGACGGCTGCCGGTATCCGCTTCGAGGAACTGGTGCTGAACAAGGACTACACGGATACCACGCTGCGTGCAGTGGCCGGTTCAACCTCCGTGCCGCAGGTCTTCATCAACGGCAAGCATATCGGCGGTGCCG
Organism: uncultured Gammaproteobacteria bacterium; assembly: GCA_963698405.1. Taxonomy (GTDB): domain Bacteria; phylum Pseudomonadota; class Gammaproteobacteria; order Steroidobacterales; genus SHZI01. The sequence goes on along the minus strand of CAVOQT010000002.1, from coordinate 54,006 downwards.
ATGCGACCGAGGCCTGGCTCAAGAGCCGCAAGGCGGATAGCTGACGGCAGTCCAGTCAACCCTGGCAGCGCCGATCCGTACAGCGATGGATACCTGTACGGATCGGCTATTCGCCGACCAGCCATTCAGCGAGCCAGCCGCCGCGGTCATCGTTGGCCAGATGCTCCCAGAGCCAGGGGAGCGAGGTTGGCGAGCGCCGTGTCCAGTCCGTACGGCGGGTTGATGATCAGCATCCCGGAGCCGCGCAGACCCATGTGGCCGTCGCTCTCGACCTGCAACTCGCTGCGAAAGATCTTGCGGATCCCGGTGGCGGCAAGTTTTGCCGGCAGGCGCGCGGTCTGCGGATCACGCAGCAGTGGATACCAGATCAGCCAGGTGCCGCCTGGCCAGCGCGCATGACCGGCCGATACGGTATCGATCACCGCACGTAACTCCTGCTTCACTTCATACGAGGGGTCGATGAGCACCAGTCCGCGGCGCTCCGGCGGTGGTACCAGGCCCGGCAGTCCCTCGTAGCTGTTCCGCTCGTGTACATGTACCCGTGGCTCATGTCCGAAGCTGCGGCGCAGGCTGTGCAAGTGCCTGCGGATGGAGTTCCAGCAGTTCAAGATGATCCTGTGGCCGCAGCAGCTGATGTGCGACCTGTGGCGAGCCGGGATAGCGCCGCAGCGTTGTCCGCATCCGGATTCATGGCGCGAACTGCGGCCAGATAAGGCTCCAGTTCCAGCGGCGGTGACGGAGCTGCCAGTATGCGGCTGATGCCGGTCCTGAACTCGGCATTGCGCTGTGCCTCCGCGCTGCCCAGGTCATAAACCCCTGAGCCGGCATGGGCGTCGATCACGCGCAGTGGCTTGTCCTTGCGCTGTAGCGCGCGGATCGTCAGAGCCAGAATCGAATGCTTCAGGACATCGGCATGGTTGCCGCAGTGATATTCATGTTGGTAGCTCAGCATGCCTCTGCCACAATTACTGCATGGGACGCATATTTGAAACCAGAAAACACGTGATGTTCGCTCGTTGGAACCGCATGGCGAAGCAGTTTACGCGGATCGGCAAGGACATCACTATCGCCGTACGCAGCGGTGGCCCGGATCCAGACCATAATCCGACGCTGCGCCGGGTGATCCAGAATGCCCGGGCGGTCAACATGCCCAAGGACAAGGTCGAGAGCGCGATCAAGCGTGCGACCGGCAAGGACGTCACCAACTACGAAGAAGTCATCTATGAGGGCTATGCGCCGCATGGCGTGGCGGTACTGGTGCAGACCGCAACCGATAATCCGACGCGTACCGTCAGCAACATCCGCAACGTATTCAACAAGAATGGCGGCAATCTCGGTACCTCTGGCAGCGTGAGCTTCATGTTCCGGCGCATGGGGGTATTCCGGCTGGATCCGGCCGGTATCGATCAGGATGATCTCGAGCTGTATCTGATCGACCATGGACTGGATGAAATGGGGGAAAGTACCGGCGAGAAGGATGAGCCGCAGCTGGTGATCCGTTGCAATTTTGCGGATTTCGGCCAGCTGCAGAAGGGCCTGGAAGATCGCAGCCTCACGCCGCTGTCTGCCGAGCAGGAATATATCTGCACGACGCCCACCGAACTTCAGGAAGATCAGGCGCGGGAAGTGCTTGAGTTTGTCGACAAGCTGGAGCAGGACGAGGATGTACAGAAGGTTTTCCATACGCTCGTTTAGCTTCTGATTGCGGATAACCCTTATGGGAAATAGTTCTTCTATAAACTAGATTCGCTTCCCTGTTTCCGTAGAATGGGGCGCCTGCCGCACCGGGCTCGGTTAAAGGGGAACTGTTTATGGGTGCACTGGGACCCGAAGGGCTGAACGTTATAGTGCCAATGGGGCCAGAGGGACTGGACGCGTTCCTCCTTGCCGTCATTGCCGGTGCTCTTGTGGTGCTTTTCGGTGCTGTGTATGCCGCATGTTTCGCGTTTGGGCGTCTGTTCCGCAACCCCATCCTGATACTGGCTGCCTACGGGTGCTTTGCCTTGTTGATCGGCGCCGTCTATGTGCTGGCGACTTCGCTGGACTTCAGCGGTGTCTGGAACGTGCTGATGGTGCTGATGCTGATCGCCTATTTCGTTGCACCACGCATGATCTGGCGGCTGACTACGGCAACCCACGAATAAGACGTAAATGACTTCTGTATCTAAGGGCCCTGTGGCCGGAAGGAGAGCAATACCATGAGTAATGTGCCCTGGTGGGCAAGCGAGGATGTGTGGCGCAAGACGGCGGTCTGGGTGACCGCTTTCATGGCTGTAGTCCTCATTGTGCTGACCTTCGATACGGTCAAGGTGATCACCGCTGGTCACTCGCGTGTGCCGAACTACGATGTGATCAATAAGCGCATCTATTACCGCATGAATACGAAGCGCGAGTTCCAGGAACCGGTCATCGGTGCGGATGCCCCGCTGTTCGGCAAGCAGCTGTCGCTTGAAGACGCCAAGGCCATGGTGAGTCATGGCAAGATGACCTTTCAGGCCAGAAATTGCACCGGCTGTCACACCATTCTGGGTAACGGCTCCTACTATGCCCCCGACCTGACCAAGGCATGGCTGGACCCGGCCTGGGCCGGTGAAAGCGCCCGCGAGATGCTGATGGTCAAGTTCCTGATGGACCCAACCACCAATGCCCGCGGTTACGGCGGCAAGCGGCGCATGCCCAACCTCCATCTCACTGAAGAAGAAGCGAAGGCGGTCGTGGCATTCCTGAAATGGACCTCCGCCATCGATACCACCGGATTCCCCCGGAACTTTACGCCCATTGCGCAGGAGGGCGATCGATGAGTACCGCCAAGCTTACCGGCAGCGCTGCCCTCAACGGGGGCCAGCGGCTGGCCGTCAAGTATTTTGTAGTCGCCATCGCCCTGTTCGGTGCGCAGATCCTGTTCGGCCTGCTGGCCGGTTTCCAGTACCTGAATCCGGACTTCCTCTATGGCGTGATCGATTTCAGCGTCAACCGCACGGTTCATATCAATGCCATGATCGTGTGGATGCTGTTTGGCTTCATCGGCAGCATCTACTGGCTGATCGAGGATGAATCGGAAACCGAACTCGTCGGTCTGACGCTGGCCAATATCGGTTTCTGGTTGTTCACCAGTGCAGTTGCCGTTGTAGTCGTCGTGTTTCTCGTCATTCAGACGGGCGCCGGCAGCATGGAGAGTCTCTGGCTCATCAATGAGGGCCGTGAGTACATCGAAGCGCCGCGCTGGGCAGACATCGGCATCGTGGTTTGCGTGCTGATCTTCTTCTACAACGTTGCTGCGACCTTCATGAAGGGCCGCTGGACCGGAATTGGCGGTGTGCTGGTGCTTGATCTGGTGGCAGTTGCCGGCATGTATCTCACCGGCATGTTCTACAGCCCCAATCTGACCATGGACCAGTTCTGGTGGTGGTGGGTCATTCACCTCTGGGTAGAAGCGACTTGGGAAGTGCTCGTTGGTTGCATCATGGCCTGGGGTCTGATCAAGACTCTCGGCGCAAACCGGCGGATCGTGACCACCTGGCTGTACATCGAAGTCGCGATGATGCTCGGCTCGGGTATTCTGGGCCTTGGCCACCACTATTTCTGGATCGGTACGCCCGAGTACTGGCTCACCGTCGGCGGCTTCTTCTCGGCGCTCGAACCGGTACCGCTGGTGGCGATGGTCGTGCATGCGGTCTATGACTCCGGTGTGCACCGCTTCAAGAGCCCGAATCATCCGGCGCTTGCCTGGCTGATTGCCCACGCCTTTGGTAACTTCTTTGGCGGTGGCGTCTGGGGCTTCATGCACACACTGCCGCAGGTCAACGTCTATACCCACGGCACCCAGTGGTCAGCGTCGCACGGACACTTCGCGTTCTTTGGCGCTTACGCGACGATGAACATCGCGGTGTTCTACATTGCCGTGCAGAAGTGGCGCGGTAACGTGAACTTCGGTGCTGGACTGGTTGATAACGGCTGGAAGTGGAAGTGGTCTCTGGGCCTGCTTAACGGTGGTGTGCTTGGCATGGTCATGGCCTTGCTGATCTCTGGCTATGACCAGGTATTCATCGAGCGCGCTCTTGAGGGCTCAACCTGGGCTGGCTACTTCAAGGCGCAGCACAATGCCTGGTACCTGCAGGGTATGTGGTGGCGGCAGCTCTTCGGCTACATGACTGCAGCCGGCTTCTTCCTGTTGGTCTGGGATCTCATGACGATTGGCAAGCGTGAGACCCGCCCGGCGGTATTCCACACAGAAGCTGCAGAACACGCTGCCTAACGAAATCCTGAAGGAGAATGACGTGAAATCGACAATCATCATCGCGACGGCAGTGGTTGCGCTCAGCTTCAGCCTGGGCGCATCAGCTGCGGACAAGAATGCCGCAGACACGGCAAAGAACCTCTGTGCCGGTTGCCACGGCCCGAACGGCATCAGCATGAATCCGATCTGGCCGAATCTTGCTGGCCAGAAGGCTGCTTATATCTCGAAGGCAATGAGTGACTACAAGGCGGGTCTGCGTAATGACCCGTCGATGTCGGCAATTGCCGCTACGGTAAGCGACGCGGAAATCATTACGCTGGGCGAGTACTACGCCGCACTGCCGCCGGGGGGCTGAACAGCCCTGTCTGCTGTCTGAAGTGAGGGGCTGGATCCATCCGGATCCAGCCCCTCATGCTTACTGGCCTCAGCCGCGTAATCGATCATAGATCTCCGGCGTAATCATGCCGAAGTGCGCATCGCGAGCACGCTTTTCCAGCGTTTCACGCAGGCCTTTCTGAGCCTGCGCCGGTTCCTGCTCAAACTTCTGCTGTGCAGACAGCGTCCACATCACATTCAATTCGGTGTTTTCCCAGACCTGCGCATAGGGGTCTGTTTCATGTGACAGTGGTAGCGCCGGATGCTCCCAGCTCTCGACGTAGTGAAACGCGTCGGCGACCGGTTTGCCCCATGACTTTTCGAAGATTCCATAGGCCGGGTCGTTGGCATGCAGTACATGCTTGTACTTGTAGATGGCGTTGGTGACGATATCGATATCAGTCTGCGCTTCAAGTTTGCGGGCCGGCTTGTAGTAATGCTCGATCCAGACATCCAGATAAGCTGCAGCAGCTTCATTGAACAGTTCCGTATCAACTTCGCCGTACTGACAATGCAGCAGATAAGGTGAGGCAGTAGTCAGCACCCACTCGATCTTCGCCTCGCCGATGTTCAGGGCCTTCCGGTACTTCTCGTAAACCGGAATCAGCGGGCTGTAGTCCATGTCCGGATGCGTCGCTGCGATATCGAGCAGCGCGATGGTCTGCTTGCCGTTGCCGCCGAGCTGGAACATGTAAACCGGTATGTCATGTTCGTGATCCGGAACCACAAGAATCACGTTGCCCTGCAACTTGTTGCGAATGCCGTACTCCTCAAGAATGATCGAGGAAAGCTTGTCGGCCCGGCGAAAATCCGAACTCAGGTAGGTATCCCGACCGGTCTGGCGCCGGTTGGAAAAAAACTGCTGATAGTCGTCCTCGCGGACGTATTCCCCGAAGCGGTCCATGAACATTTTCAGGGGGCCTTTCATCTTGGCAGCCAGGTGGTCCATCGTGTTCACCAATTCCAGTCACAGAAATACATGTACTGGAGATTGTACAAGGCGTGCCGACACCCGTCGGCTGTGGGAATTGCGGATGTCTATGCATGCGGCTGATTTGCCGCGATGTCAGTTGCTATGGCAGCGTTTCCAGCGTTTCGCGAATATCGCGATTGTCCGGCGCCATGACCAGGCCCGTCTGCAGCGCTTTCCGTGCCGCTTCGTTCTCACCCAGGGCCAGATGGGCCCTGCCGATATACAGCCAGGTTTCGGCCTCCCCCCAGACCGGTTGCACGGAACTGGCCGGACGGGATTCGGCGAAAAGCCTTGCAGCGCGTCGTAGCTTGTTCAGTGCGCGCTTCTTGCTGCCGCCGAACATCATCGGTTTCTCGTAATCACTGACACCGTCCTGGAAGACCACCCACGCGTCGTCCGGCGACTGTTCAATCGCCGCACTGATCTGCCGGCCCGCTTCCAGTCCTCGCCATGCTGCGCCCAGGAAATAGTATCGGGAGCTCGCACCGTAGCAGGAGCCAAGCAACGCTCTTGCCTGCGCGTCATCGCTGCGACGTTCAAGAAAAGCCTCCAGTGCGGTGATGCAGTCTTCCAGATAGCTGCGTGCCTGATTCTTTTCTCCTGCAATGAGGAGTGACTGACGCAGACGCGCATAGGCGCCGAGGTAGATGGTGAGATCCCGCTGTGCAGCGTTGTCTGCCGGCTTTTCCCCGATGCGCAGAATTGCCTGGCGGCTTGCCTCAATCGCCTGAATATCGCGCTGGTTGTAGCCGCGCTCGATGCTGTCGCGGAGTTCTGCCAGCGCCGGATCATCTACCGGCATGGCTTGTGCACCCAGTGCAAGCAGCCAGCATGCGGCCAGCGTGGTGGAAACAGCTCTCATGTCGCAGCAGGCCGGTTGCGCAGTGCACGCTTGAGCAACCGCGCCATGGCTTCGGCGATGGCGTGGTCTTCCTCTGGCAGGCCGCGCACTGAGAGATAGACCCGGCTGGTGATCGGGATCTCGGTCCATTGTTCCGGGGCACCCGGCGGGTTGCGTTTGGGATTGAGCGTAGGGCGGAGTTCCAGTTCGCGCAGCAGGTGCCCGAGCTCGGCATGCTCATCCTGGTTCGGACCAGTTGCGGCAGTGCCGGGAGGTTTTTCCATCAGCGTCGTAGGCGCGGCTTCGCTGGTCGCCAGGCGAAAATCGTCTGCTGCCGGCCGCAGCACGGGCAGCCGTGGATGCGTATCTTCATGCGGCGCTGTCGCGGGTGTTGCCGATACTCTTTCTGCACTAAAGCGCTGCCGGATAGAGGCATCTGCAAGCCCATAGCTGCGTCGGTCTCCGCCAGGTTGCGGGTGCACGGCTTCGCTGATGCCCGGTGTGCTTTCTGTTGATGGTGGCGCTGGTCTGGTGACTGCAGGGCTTGCTGGTTCTGGTGTGGTTACAGCCGGGGGCGGCGCTTCGGCAAACAGTCGCTCGATTTCGGAACTGGGTAGTCCGCGATCCAGAATTTCCCTGATACCTTGCGCATCCAGAGCCGACAACGCCCGTCCGATTTCAGCCAGCGTTGCCGTCAGAAGCTGGCCGCTGTCCTGTAACTCCCTGACGCCTTTGATAAAAAGCAGTCTGGACAGGCATTCATCGGGGTAACGGGTGTGCGGACCGCGGCGTCCGACCTTGGGTAACAGCCCTGACTGGATGTAATAAACGATGGTGCGCCGGTCGAAGCCGGTGCGCTCTACAAGCTCGGAAAGGGCATAGCTGCGTTGCGTTGACATGCTTGAAACCTATGGCACCGTCTATACAGTGCCAATATATATCAGGCCTGTGAGCCAAAGTGTCAATATTGTGCCGATAGTGTCTGGAGTGGCCTGTGTTCCCTATCAGTGACGAGAACCCGCATTTCCTTACTCCCTATACGACTATTGGCCTCATCGCCCTGAATATTCTGGCCTGGATATTTATACAGGGGCTTGGTGGCGAGCCGAAACTGGGCGCCTCCGTCTGTACGCTCGGGCTGGTCCCCGGTGAGTTGCTGCAGACCCTGGCTGCTGGTACGCGTTTCGCGATAGGGCCGGGGATGTTGTGCGTACTGACGGATACGCCGAACTGGCTCAGCCCGCTCTCACACATGTTTTTGCACGGTGGCTGGCTGCACATCATCGGCAACCTCTGGTTTCTCTGGATTTTCGGTACCAATGTCGAAGATTCGATGGGCCATGCGCGTTTTCTGGTTTTTTACCTGCTCTGCGGCCTGGCCGCAGCTGCGCTGCAGATATTTTCCGATCCGCGTTCGGGTATTCCGATGGTCGGCGCATCGGGCGCAATCGGTGGCGTGATGGGTGCCTACGTGCTGCTCTACCCGAAGGTGCAGGTAAAGATGCTGGTGTTCCTGGGTATCTTCGTCACGACCTTTTCGGTGCCAGCGTTCTGGATGCTCGGCTACTGGTTTGTCGCGCAGTTCATCGGTGGCATCGGTTCCATCGGCGCACAGGGCGGTGGTGTTGCCTTCTGGGCGCATGTCGGCGGTTACATCGCCGGTGCAGCGCTGATCTTTCTGTTCCGTGATCCGGAACTCGTGCGCCGTCACCCGTATTACGGCTGGTCCTGACGGCGGCCGGTACTCAGTCAGGCAGTTTCTGCCCGCGGGTCTCGACAACCAGAGGGATAAACAGCAGCCCGGCCAGTGGCACGAAGGCTACTGCAAACAGTGCATTCAGAATCACTGCCGGTGAGCCGGCGCCCGCAGCCGCCACGCTGCCTACGACATACGGCCCGGCTGCTGCCACGACGCGGCCGATGTTGTAGCAGAAGCCGGCGCCCGTGGCGCGCAGCCGTGTCGGGTACAGCTCTGGCAGGTAGTAAGTGAAACTGCCGAATACGCCGAATACGCTGAGGCCGATGAAGAAGTAGGCGTACAAGCGGGTTTCTTCGGGCAGGTCCAGGCCAAAGGTGCCCATCAGTGCCAGCGCAGAAACGCCAAAATAGATGGCGAACATCGGTCGCCGACCCAGCCGCTTGGCCAGCGGGATGGTGAGCAGGGTGCCGATCAGCCCACCGAGGTTGAATGAGGTGGTGGCTATCGTCTTCCAGCTTTCTACCAGGGCGCTGGTCGCTGCCTTGTCGAGGCCGCTGGCTGCTGCAGCTGCCTGACCGAGCGTCGCACTTACCACCGGGATAAAAGCGTTGCAGCTCCACCAGGTCAGCAGCGCGACGAAGGTCATCAGCAATGCACTGCGTGTGCGCGGCCAGAACTCCGGGGAAAAAAGCTCGCGTATGCGTGGCGCGGGAGGTTTGGCGCCCTGTGCCGTTTGTACCCAGCGCTCAGGTTCCTTGACGAACAGGCGCACGAAAAAAGCCACGGCAGCCGGCAGCAGGCCGAACAACAGAACAAAGCGCCAGCTGGTCTCCGGATCTGCGCTCATGAAGTTCCCGGCGATCAGTGCATTGACGCCGGTGGCGAGAAACAGGCCGAAAGGCGCCGCCGTATAGAGCAGTGCGCCGGCCTCGACGCGATGCTCCTCATCCACAACTTCGGCCACCATCGCGGCACCCGCTGCCCATTCACCGCCGATGCCCAGGCTGGCGATGAGCCGGCAGGCGATCAGTTGCCACATGTCGGTGACCAGCGCGCAGCCGGCGGTGCCGATCGCGTAGAGCACCATGGTGATCATCAGCGTGCGGCGACGGCCGAAGCGGTCGCTGATCGGGCCGAATATCACGCCACCAGCGGCCCAGCCGAGCAGAAACAACGAGGTCAGCGCGCCGGTCCAGAATAGTGTCGCTGACTTCGCTTCAGGCGAGCCGATCGCCAATCCGAGCAGGGTGGGCACCGCATTCGGCGCGACATAGTTGAACAGCAGGCCATCGAACACATCGAAGCCCCAGCCCAGCCATGCGGCAGCCAGAACCGTCCACTGATAGCGGGTGAAAGATGGCACGGGGGTGGGATATCCAGTCGATGACAGGATTTTGCATGGTAGCAACCGTCGCCCGGCTGACCAAACCGTTCCGCAGGGTAGAACTCCTTGACCTATCCCCCGGGAGGGGATAAGAATGGACGCCTGAATTCGTCACCGGGTTGATTCCCATGTCCGCTGCCAAGACTGCTGCCCTGCCTGCACACAACCATGATCTGGCTGCTCACAAGACCCACAAGGATGTGCAGAACCGGTTGCGGCGTGCGACCGGTCACCTGCAGACCATCTCCGGCATGATCGAAGCCGGACGCGAGTGCGGTGAGATCGCCCAGCAGATGCACGCGGTAATACGCGCACTCGAAGAGGCCAAGTCGACGCTCATTCACGATCACATCGAACACTGCCTTGAGGATGCGATCGGCCCGGTCAGCCGCGAGCAGCGCGTGACGATCGACAACTTCAAGAAAATCACCCGTTATCTCTGATCTGTAAACGACACCAGGAAAAAAACATGTTGCGCGCCACACTCGACTGGCTTGGTTTTGGTGAAAAGGGTCACGCGGTTGGCCATGGTCACGGGCACGACCATGAAGGCGGGCACGCGCATACCCATGGTGTGATCGATCCGACTATTGCCACCACAGCGCGTGGTATCTGGGCGATCAAGTGGTCGTTTGTGATCCTGTCGATCACGGCAGTGTTCCAGATCGTAATCGTCATCCTGTCCAGCAGTGTGGCGCTGCTGGCGGATACGATTCACAACGTCGGTGATGCGGCGACGGCAATTCCGCTGTGGATTGCCTTCATGTTTGCGCGCCGCAAGGCGACTGATCAGTTCACCTATGGCCTGGGCCGTGTTGAAGACCTGGCAGGTATGCTCATCGTTGCCCTGATCCTGTTCAGTGCACTGGTAGCCGGCTACCAGACCATCGACCGCTTGCTGCATCCGCAGGAGATCAGTTATCTGGGTGCGGTGGCGGTGGCCGGGGTGATCGGCTTCATCGGCAACGAAGTGGTGGCGGTGTTTCGTATTCGCGTCGGACGTGAGATCCAGAGCGCGGCGTTGATCGCTGACGGCTACCATGCACGCGTCGATGGGCTGACAAGTCTTGCCGTGGTCGGCGGTGCGATCGGTGTGTGGCTCGGTTTTCCGCTCGCAGACCCTGTCGTTGGTGGAGTCATCACGCTGCTGATCTTCGGCATCGTCTGGCAGTCAGCCAGGGCGGTATTCACGCGCGCGCTGGACGGTGTAGAGCCGGAGTTCACTGCATTGCTGCGGCATACCGGTGAGCATGTGCCCGGCGTACGCAAGGTACAGAACGTGCGTACCCGCTGGCTCGGTCATCGCATGTATGCGGAAGCGGATGTGGTGGTCGATGATTCGCTGCTGGTGCGCGAAGCCGCAATCATCCTCGAGAAGCTGCACCGGCAGGCCAGCAAACATCTGCCGGCGCTGGCCTCACTGCGACTCGCACTGGCGGCCGGGATAGATCCCGACGAACAGATACGTGTGGAGCAGAACCCGACCCCGCCGCATGAGCATGGTGAGCACGCAGCGCATGGCGACCATGGTCACGACCATGGCGAACACGGGCATGCGCATTGATCAGTCCCGGGGTGCGCCGCGCAGAAAGCTCACGATACCCGCGCGCTGTAACTGAAATTCGGTAGGGAACCAGAACTTCTGTCCCGAGCGGATCCAGTTGTCCAGAAACCAGTTCGGTACGCCGCGTTGCTGAAAGTAGCTGAGTTCGGCCGCATAGAGTCCCGATACGGGGCTGGTCGACAGGGGTTCCCAGTTGCGTGGCAGGTGGAAGCCCATCCGGGCACCGCGGTGCAGATAGCGGAAGCGGCCGCCGATGAAGGCGGAGATGCAGGCGCTGGAACATTCCCGACTGCTGTAGGTGTCGAGCCCGTGCGCAATGATGAGTTCGCGCAGACGGACGCCTTCTGACAGCGCGCCTCCACCACTGTTCAAGCGGATGCGTCGGATATCCGGATTTCCAGCCAGCAGTTCGGCAACCGCTGCAGTCACGCCAAATCCAAGCCCGCCGCTGACTTCGATCTCCCGCGCACCGGGCAGCAACACAACCTCGTACTGGTAGGGACCGATTGCATAAGCAACCCGGGCAGCCAGAATCTGTTCGCTGCCGGCCACCAGTCCGCGCGTTGCAATCATCAACGTGAACAGCACTGCCGCAACCTGGGTAAGGCGTGCGGTGAAAGCCCGGTCGGTAGTGCGCAGGACCCGGTCGCTGGCCTGCCAGAGGCCGACCATCTGCCAGAGCGGGATGACCGCAGTCTGCATGAGGACGAGGCCAAGTATTGCCGTATACCCCGATGCGGAGTCACTGCTGGCGAGGCCAGCGGTATGTGCGATCCACGGTACCAGCGGCAACAGCAGCAGCGTGAGGGCCACGCAATTGATCCACCAGCTGACGCTCAGACGCAATTCGCCGCGCCAGTGGCGGGCGATATAGGAGTACAGGATCATCCCGTTGCGGTTAGTGCCCGAAGCCTGCCGGCTCCAGGGACTTTGCTTCGCTGGGGTCGAAGCGCACCGGCCGTCCACTCCGGTTCCAGAGCACAAAGGCAGCGACAGCGATCACCAGGTTGGCTCCCCCGGTGAGGATGATCGGACCGGAGATCATCCAGTGATCAAACAGGTAACCGCCGGCAAAGCTCGTCAGCAGAATGCCGGCCGCGCCACACAGGCCAGCGAAGCCGATGACGGAGCCGCGTACATCGATCGGTGTTTCCTGGCCAAGCAGGGCAGTGATGGTGAGAATGACACTCATCTGCCCGATGCCGACCAGTGCGCAGGCGAAGTAGCCAAGCGGCGTAAAGGGATCTGTCTGCATGCCCAGCAGCGTGTAGCCCACCCCGGCAATCAGCAGGGCAACCATAACGCAGGTCAGGCGGTGAAAGCGGTCGATGGCTATGCCGATGAGTGGTGCCGCGCACAGCGATGAAATGTGGATAATGGCCAGCATTAAACCGGCGCTTTTCAGTGCCTCGCTGCCGCTCATGCCGTTTTCGCGTCCGAGTAGCTGCAGCCATAGCGAGACGAAGGTGACTACCAGCGTCAGATCGGCACGGCCCACGCCGGAACCCGCATAGCAGATGATCAGGCGTGGATTCAGCCGGGCTTCGCGCAGCCCTATCAGCAGGGTCTTGATCAGACCGATCTTGGCGCGCTTGCCGGTGGGTGTGCCGCCCTTCAGGCCCAGTTGCATGACGATGGCGGTGGTGACGCAGATTGCCGTCACCACCAGTAGCATGTACTGGCCTGCCTCAGCCGCGTTGAAGCCACGCGCCTTGAGTATGGCTGGAATGGTGGAGCCGAACAGCATGGCAAGCACGACGCCGAGTCCGTTCAGCAGGCCAGTCGCACCCGACAGCTTGCCGCGCGAATTTTCCGCCGGATAATCTGCAGCGGTAACGGCAATCATGGCGCCGACTGCAGTAACGCCGATCGCGTAGATGAAGCGATACAGGTACAGGCCCTGCTCGCTGGTAGCGAAGCCGTAGAGACCGAAGCCAATGCCGGCAATGAACGCTCCTACCGCATAGATCGGTCGCCGGCCGAAGCGGTCCGACAGGCCGCTGATGTAGCCGATCAGGCAGAGGGCGACGATCTCCTGCATGGTGACCAGAAAACCTGTCACCCGGCCCTGCTGCTCCAGCGGGATACCGACGATCTCGTTCAGCACATAGGGCTGCGTGAAGCTGAGAAAGCTCACGATTGGCATGACGATGAAGCTGACGTACAGGTAGGTGTACGCATTCAGGCCGGTGACGCCCCGTGCAAATTCGATGGGGCCCAGACGGAAACCGCCGACAGAAGCGGGCGGGGGCAGTTGGCTCAATTCCGAATCCTTTCGAGATGTCGTACGGGCTGGCCCAGTGCCACGTGCTTTCCGTACACAGTGCCGCACTTTGGCTGGGTCCGCCCTGCCAGTCAACGGTTTACAGGTACTTCTGTGTGCCAATCGGTCGGTAGCCTCTGGCGGCCAGTCTCCGGCTCTGGCACCGTAGCCACTGCATGCGCCGTACCCAGCCCATCATTGGCGTGATCTCGGACCGCCGCACCCTTGGGCACCATGCCTTCCAGGTGCAGGGTGAGAAGTATCTGCGCGCCGTCGTCACTGGTGCGGGTGGACTGCCGCTGGGCATACCCTGTCTTGGCGGTGATTTTGACTCACCGGGCATCCTGGACGCGCTCGATGGTCTGCTGCTGACCGGGTCACCTTCCAATGTAGAGCCCCATCACTACCGCGGTGCAGCCAGCCGCGAAGGGACCATGCATGATTCGGAACGCGATCTGCTCGCCTTTGCACTGATTCCAGCCGCCATCCGTGCCGGGCTGCCCCTGCTCGCCATCTGTCGCGGCTTCCAGGAGTTGAACGTGGCCTTTGGTGGCAGCCTGCATCAGGAGGTGCACAAGCTGCCCGGCATCGGCAAGCACCGCGAGGACAAGGGTGAACCGGTGGAGATCCAGTATGCGCCGGTCCATGAGGTGCGTTTTGCAGCTGGCGGTGTGCTGGCGCGGATCACTGCGCGCGATTCGGCCCAGGTCAATTCCCTGCACACGCAGGGTATAGATCAGCTCGGTGAAGGGCTCGTGGTTGATGCCGTTGCACCGGATGGCCTGATCGAGGCCATCGTCGTGGCCGATGCACCGGGCTTTACGCTCGGCGTGCAGTGGCACCCGGAATGGCGCGTGCAGGAGAGTGAAGTGTCGATGGCAATTTTTCAGGCGTTTGGTGACGCCTGTCGGAGTTACAGGTCATGAGCACAGGCAACGGCGAAAACATGAATGAAGAACAGCTGCGGCAGTGGCTGATCGATCACAAGATCGATGAAGTGGAGGCGGTGGTGCCCGATATGGCGGGTGTTGCGCGCGGCAAGTACATGCCGGCCAGAAAATTTACCGAGCAGGGCGGCATGCGCCTGCCCGAATCGGTGTTCATCCAGTCGGTGACCGGTGAATACATCGATGACTATCTGGAAGAAAACGTCGTGGATCCAGTGGACCGCGACATGATCACCAAGCCGGATCTGGCCACGCTGCGTCTGGTGCCGTGGGGTGAAGAGCCGACCTGCTGCGTGATTCACGATTGCTATACCCAGGAGAAGGAACCGATCGATATCGCGCCGCGTCAGGTGCTACGGCGCATCGTCGAGATGTTCCATGCGCGTGGACTGGTGCCGGTGGTGGCCCCGGAGATCGAGTTTTATCTGGTCAAGCGCAACACTGATCCCGACTATCCACTCGAACCGCCGGTCGGGCGCTCAGGGCGCAAGGAGACCGTGCGTCAGCCCTACAGCATGGACGCGGTAGATGAGTTTGAGCCGTTTATCCAGGACATCTACGACTATTGCGAGGTCCAGCGCCTGCATGTGGACAACCTTGCGCACGAGACAGGTACCGCACAGCTGGAGATCAATTTCCAGCACGGTGATCCGATCGAGCTGTCCGACCAGATGTTCCTGTTCAAGCGGACCGTGCGTGAGACGGCGATGCGTCACGAGATCTACGCCACGTTCATGGCCAAGCCGATGGAGCACGAGCCCGGCAGTTCAATGCACTGGCATATCAGCTTGCGGCGTGCCGCCGATGGCGGCAATGCGTTCTCCAGTCCGGATGGTTCCGAGAGCGAACTGTTCCAGCAGTTCATCGCCGGTATGCAGAAGTACGGTCCTGAGGCCACGCTGTTCTGTGCGCCGTACGTCAATTCCTACCGGCGCTTCACGCGCCATCTTTCGGCACCGATCAATCTGCAGTGGGGCTACGACAACCGCACGGTCGGCCTGCGTGTGCCGCATTCAGATCCGGATAACCGGCGTGTCGAAAACCGACTGGCTGGTGCTGATGTGAATCCCTACCTCGCCATTGCCGCATCACTGGCCTGTGGGCTGCTGGGCCTTGAGGAGCGTCTGCAGCCAGATGCACCAGAGAAGGGGAGCGCATACCAGCGCCCCTTTGCCTTGCCCGGCAGTCTGTCCGATGCACTGAAGCGTCTGGAAAACAGTGAGCGTCTGCGGCCGCTGCTCGGTGACCGCTTCATCAAGATCTATACCGCCATGAAACGGCAAGAGTATGAGGCTTTCTTCGAGGTGATCAGCCCGTGGGAACGCGAATACCTGCTGCTGAACGTATGAATACCGGTGATCTCCAGCGCTGGCAGCAGCTTGACCGTGAGCATTTCCTGCACCCGTTCACCAATCACCGTGAACTTGCGCAGCGTGGCACGCGGGTCATTACCCGGGCTGAAGGTGCGTACCTGTGGGATGCAGATGGCCATCAGTTGCTGGATGCCATGTCCGGGCTCTGGTGTGTAAACCTCGGTTATGGTCGGCAGGAGTTGGTGGCCGCAGCCATGGAACAGTTGCAAACCCTGCCGTACTACAACAGCTTTTTTCAGTGCACGCATCCGCCGGCGATCGAGCTGGCTGCCGAGCTGTGCGCAATCGCACCGCCCGGTTTCAATCGCGTGTTCTTCACCAACTCGGGCTCGGAAGCCAACGATACGGTGATACGGCTGGTGCGTTACTACTGGTCGCTGCTTGGCAAGCCAGACAAGCAGGTGATCATCGCGCGGCGTAATGCCTATCACGGCAGTACGGTGGGTGCGGCAAGCCTCTGCGGCATGCCGTGGATGCATGCGCAGGCGGGTCTGCCGATCCCCGGAATTCTGCATATCGAGGAGCCGTACTGGTTCGGGCAGTCCGATATCGCAGACCCTGAGGCCTTTGGTCGGCATGTGGCTGGCCAGCTCGCCACGACCATCGAGAGGGTCGGGGTAGACAAGGTGGCGGCCTTCATTGCCGAGCCGGTACAGGGTGCGGGCGGTGCGATCATGCCGCCGGCCAGTTACTGGCCGGAGATCCAGCGGATCTGCGATGAGTATGGAATCCTGCTGGTTGCTGATGAAGTGATCACCGGTTTTGGCCGGCTAGGCCAGTGGTTTGGCAGCCAGCACTTTGGCATTCGTCCCGATCTGATGTCCTTTGCCAAGGGTGTGACCTGCGGTTATCAGCCATTGGGCGGCGTGATGGTCGGTGATCGTGTTGCGGAGCTGCTGGTGGCGCAGGGTGGCGAGTTCTTCCATGGCTTCACTTATTCGGGGCATCCGGTGGCCTGTGCGGTTGCGCGTGCGACCCTGCGCGTGTTGCGGGAGGGGCGGATCATCGATCATCTGCAGGCGAGCCTGATTCCGGCATTCAGTGCCCGCTGGCAGAGACTCGGCACGCATCCGCTGGTCGGCGAGGCGCGCTCGGTCGGCCTGATCGGCGCGCTTGAGCTGGTCAGCAACAAGGCCACGCAACAGCGTTTTCCCAAGGCGCTGAAAGCCGGTGAGCGTTGCCGCGACCTGTGTATCGAACAGGGCCTGGTGATGCGTGCGGTGGGCGACACCATGGTCGTGGCACCGCCGTTTATCCTGACGGAAGCCCAGCTTGATGAACTGGTGGACAAGGCCTGGCGGGCGCTGGACCTGACGCAGCAGTCGCTGGGTGCGGCAGCGGGCGCGTGATCGCTGCCGCTCACCCCGCGTCGTGGTATGTCGCGAGTGCGCGCGGGCTGGTCGAACATCCACAACTGAGCGCTACGCTCAGCGCCGATGTCTGTGTGGTTGGCGCGGGCTATACGGGGCTGTCTGCGGCCCTGCATCTGGCCGAGCGCGGCTACTCGGTCGTCGTGCTGGAGGCGCAACGCGTCGGGTGGGGCGCATCAGGTCGCAATGGCGGCCAGATCGGCACCGGTCAGCGCTGTGATGAGGAGTCGCTGGAGCGGCATGTCGGCCGCGATACTGCCCGGCAACTGTTCCTGCTTGCCGAAGAGTCAAAGGCGCTGGTCAGGGCGCTCATCAGTCGGCATGCGATCGATTGCGAGCTGGGCTCCGGCCAGCTGCTGTGTGCCGCCAAACCGGCGCACATGGATGCGCTGAAGCGCCGTGCTGACAAACTTGCCAGCGACTATGACTACCCGCACCAGCGTTGTGTATCGCAGTCCGAGCTGCGTGGCATGCTGGGCAGTCCGGTTTATTTTGGCGCCAGTCTGGATACGCAGGCGGCGCACCTGCATCCGCTGAATTACGCGCTGGGGCTGGCCCGCGCCTGCAGTGCAGCGGGTGTACGGATTTTTGAGCAGTCGGCGGTTACCCGCCACACGGGTAGTGGACCGGTCACGGTGCACACTGCCAGCGGCGAAGTGCAGGCCCGGTTCATGGTGCTGGCCTGCAACGCTTATCTCGATGATCTGGAGCCGCGGCTGGCCGCCACGATCATGCCGATCAACAACTTCATCGTGGCGACAGACCCGCTGGGCGAGCAGCGCTGTCGGGAACTGATTCGCGATCCGGTTGCGGTTCACGACAGCCTGTTCGTACTGAACTACTTTCGGCTTTCAGCCGACGGACGTCTGATTTTTGGTGGTGGCGAGAATTACAGGCGACGTTTCCCGGCAGATATCGGGAGCTTCGTGCGACGGCAGCTGTTGCATGTGTTTCCACAACTCAGCGAGGAGAGGATCGCCTATGCCTGGGGCGGGCGGCTTGCGATCACCATGAACCGCATGCCGCATTTTGGCCGCCTGGGGCCTGATATCTGTTTTGCTCAGGGATATTCGGGGCACGGCGTGGCCATGGCTACGCTTGCCGGCCAACTGCTGGCAGAAGCGGTGGCTGGCACCGCTGAACGTTTTGACGTATTTGCCCGGCTGGCTCCTCCGCCATTTCCTGGCGGTACGCTGCTGCGCTGGCCGGGCCTGGTGCTTGGTATGCTGTGGTATGCCTTGCGCGACCGTTTGCCGTAACTGGAATCGCGGCTGAAGCCGCTCCTGCCGGGCGCGTCGTAGGAGCGGCTTCAGCCGCGATCCCATAACAGGGAGATCAGAGCTTTGCGCAGTAGATATCCCAGAGTTTGGCGATCGAGCCCAGATCCTGGCCTTTGATCTGCTTGAAAGCCTTGCGGGCCTCCGCGCCATTCTTCTTGGCAACGTTGCCGCGGCCGATCAACATCCAGGCATCATCCGGATCCGGCAGGCCACCCTTCTGCAGGCCTCGTTTCGCAGTCGCCATGGCCTTGTCGATCTGGCCATAGCTCATCAGCACATCAGCCAGCTGCACATCGGCCAGACCCTGTGAGGAAGCAGCGGCCGCCTGTTCGAGTTTCGGCAGGTCTTTCTGTTGTGCTGCAAGGCGCGTGCGTGCGTCGTTCATGATGCGCTGGTTGCGTGCATCATCGGCACCCAGCACTTTTTTGGTATAGCCGAGCTCCATGGTCTTGAGTGCCTCTCCCGGCAGGCCGGCCTGAATCGAGACGATGGCTGATTCGGTAAACAGCTCCGGCTTGTCCATCAGATCCAGTTCATTCATCAAGCGGTAGACATTCAGTGCAACGCGGTCATCACCCATGGCCTGCTTGCGCAGTGCGCTGGACAGCAACTGCCAGTTGTCCTTGGTCGGATAGAGGGTAACCAGCGAGGTGGTAAGCCGGCTGACAGCTGCCGTGTCGCCAATGTTGCCGTAGGACTTCAGCAGGATACGCAGCCAGTTCTCGTCCGGGCGTTTCCCTGCCTCCCGGGCATTGCGCATTGCAATCTCGGTGGCACTGATCGCGGCCTTGTCATTGCCGCCGATCTGATAAGCCTGACCGAGCATGGCGTACATGTCAGGGTCTTTTGATCCAGTGGCCTTCAGCCAGCGCGTGGTGTATTCGACCGTCTTTTTTATATCCTTGGGGAAGCTGAGCTGAGCGATCTGCTTGACCCGGTCGTTGGTCTGCGCCGGCGTCAGCTGACCGGAATTCAAAGTGCGCTCATAGGCTGCTGCCGCTGCCGGATAATTACGCTGCTGCAGATAGACGTAGCCATACATCTCGGCAATCTTGAGTTGTTCGAGACCGCTCTTTCCGCTGACCGCATCGGCTTCCTTCAGTTTGGCCAGCGCCTCGTTATTCTTTTTCTGTTTGCTGGCCGTCAGTGCGTCCTGCAGTAATTTGCCGACTTTCGGACCAACCTTGCCGGTAGCAGCCTGTGCATATGCTGCCGGGGCGATCAGCAGGCTGCCGGACAGGCCGATACCGATGCTGGCTGCCACACAAAGGATCATCATGAATTTCTTGAGCATTGCGGTCTCCAGATACGGTGTTTCAGCCAGCACTCAATCAGCGCGGGCGCCTTGCAAAAGTCAGGGTTGTTGTGCGGTGTAAATCGACCAGAGCCGCACCAGCAGCGAGTAGTCGGGCCTGGTGACCTGGCTGAAGGCCTTCTCTGCCTCGGCGCGGTCGCCGCTGGCCAGAAAGGCACGCCCCAGTGACAGCCTGGCATCGTCCAGACTCTTGACGCCGCCCTTGGCGATACCGCGTTGTATGGCTTCGATCGCCTTCGCGGGCTGATCGTAACTCAGGAAAGCCTCGCCAAGCTTGACGTCTGCCTCGCCAACTTTCGCTGCCATCGCCTCCTTCTCGAATTGCGGCAGGGACTTGCGATCGTCTGCAGCCAGGCGTTTGGCATCATCGAGTATCTGCTGGCTTTTCTGCTTGTCCCCACTGGTATCGAGGATCTTCAATGCGTAGCCGCGCTCCATGAATTTGAGGGCCTCACCCGGCGAACCCGAGCGCATGGCGATATTGGCGGCTTCGGTAAAATCATCCGCGCTGTCCATCGCATCCACGACATACAGCAGGCGAAAGACCTGCAGGATTTCCAGCTCCTTGGTGCTGGCCTGCCGGAGAAGGCCATCGGAGATGGTGGCCCAATGCTCTTTGCGGGGAAAGTAGCGCACCAGTTCGACAGTGGCATCGATGACGCCCGGATCATTCCTGAGCTTGCCATAGGAGTTTTGCAGGATCAGCAGCCAGTTCTCTTCAGGCTTCTGTCCGGCAGCTGTCGTGCTGTCCAGCGCTTCCTGCATGTATTTGGCGGCAGTACCGAAGTCGTCATTGAAATAGCTGGCCTGACCGACCAGGCCGAGCATGACTGGATCGCGCGTGTCGCTGGCCTCAAGCCAGCGGTTGCCATAAGCGACGACCTTGTTCAGATCGCGGAGCTGGGTCTGAAAGTACAGCTGTGCAAGCAGTCTTAGCCGGTCGTTGACCTGTTCCGGAGGCAGAAAACCGGAATCCAGACCGCGTTCGTAGAGTTGCGCGGCATCCTTGTAGTTGGCCTGCTTCAGGGCCACAAAGCCGAGCAGTTCATCGACCTGGAACTGTTCGAATGGTGTCTTGTCCTCAATGGCGTCTGCAGCCCGCAGTTCGGCCTCAGCCTCCGGGAACTTGCCTTCATTGGCGAGATCCAGGCCGGCCTTCAGTGGTTTCATTACTTTCTTGCTGATCTTGCCGGCGGTAGCCGGCTTGTCTGCTGCATGCAGATCGGGTGCCATGGCCAAGCCGCCGAGCAGAATGGTCAGCGCCGTGATTGCCGCGGCCAAGGTCGCGCAGGTCCTGTTTCGCATGTTCCGGGTCTCCCTGTTTGGCGGTCAGCAGCCGACTCTGCGCAAAGATACTCCTACAGCGGAGTGAACGAGCGCTGAACTGGTCAATCGGATGGTGTGTGGCGGGGCTGATCTTGCAGCACGGGCAACTGCCCTGGGCCGGCAGTAACGACTACTCGAACTGCTCGTTGCCGATCAACCCCATCTTCTCGATGCTGTTGCGCTGTGCGCTGGCCAGCACCTGAACCACATAGTCGTATTTGACGCGCGCATCCGGCCTGATGGCCACCTGCGGCTGCGGATACTTTGCGGCCTCGGACTTGAAATAGCGCTCAAGCGTATCGAGGTTCGGTACCGTTGTACCGTTCCAGAGGATCGTTCCGTCGTAGTCGATCACGATCTCGATCAGTTCCGGCTGGACGTCGGGTACCGTGTTGTCCGGGCGCGGCATATCCAGCTTTACGGCATGCGTCATGATCGGCAGCGTGACGATGATCATGATCAGGAGTACGAGCATCACGTCGATCAACGGCGTGGTGTTCATCTCGATCATCGGCTCGTTTTCGCCGCCTGTACCTACCGTCATGCTCATTGAAGATGACCTCTGCTGATCCCGTTATGGTGATCAGTTAGCGTGCGGAGCCACGGTCGGGCTCCGAGATAAAGCCGATTTTCTGGATACCGCCTTTCTGCAGCATCAGGATCACGCGGCCCACGTGCTCGTAGCGACCAGCCCGGTCGCCGCGGACGTGTACTTCAGGCTGTGGAACCGTGGTAGCTGCAGCGCGAATCAGGTCGGCCAGTACCTGATTGTCAGGCACGCGCGACTCTTTCCAGTAGACGTTGCCCTGACGATCGATGGCGACCGTGATGTTTTCCGGTTTGGTCTGCGTGGCGATATTGGTTGCTTTCGGCAGATCCAGATTCACGGTCTTGGTGATGACCGGCACGGTGATCAGGAAGATGATGAGCAGCACCAGCATCACGTCGACCAGCGGCGTGGTGTTGATGGCGGACATCACCGGGTGATCATCGCCATCCCCGGTTTGAATATTCATGCCCATGCGCGTGCTTTCCCTCTACCCAAGTACGCGCTTACTTGCGCGCGTCGCCCTGGTTGCTGCTGACCAGCGTCGCATACAGATCGTTGGTGAAGTAACGGAACTGGTCGAGGATGGCCTTGTTCCGTCGCAACAGCAGGTTGTAGCCGAGCACTGCGGGTACGGCGACTGCCAGACCGATGGCGGTCATGATCAGTGCTTCGCCGACCGGACCTGCAACCTTGTCGATGCTCGCCTGGCCGGCGACACCGATTGCGATCAGCGCGTGATAGATGCCCCAAACGGTACCGAAAAGACCCACGAACGGTGCCACCGAGCCTACCGATGCCAGGAAGGACAGGCCGCCCTGTAGTTCATTGTTCATGCGATCGACGCTGCGCTGCAGGTTGCCGCTGATCCATTCGGTAAGCGGTACCTTGTCAGTGAGCTTGCCTTCATGATGCGAGCTCGCATTGATCCCGCTTTCCACCAGCGAACGGTATGGGTTGTCCTTGCCAGTAAGTTTTTGCATGCCATCGGTCAGGGACGCACCCGTCCAGAAATCGCGGCTTGCCTGCCGGGCCTGACGCAGCATCTGCGACTGATCCCAGAGTTTGGTGAGAATAAGGAACCACGAGTACAGCGACATGCCCACCAGGATGACGAGCGTACCGCGTGAGATGAAGTCACCCTGTCCCCAGAGGGCCGCGAGGCCGTAGGGATTTTCGGCTTCATTGGCGGGCAGTACGTCGGCTGCCGAAGCGCCGGCATCCGGAGCTGCGTCGAGCAGAAAATCATCGGTCATCCCGGTCAGATCTGCTGCACCCGGATCAACCGCATCGCCCGGCATCGCATCGAGTGCTGCCGGATCTGTGGGCGGAATGCCCTGATCGGTTGCCGTGTTCTGTGCCAGCTGAATGTTCTCGCCTGCCATAGCTCGCCTACCTTGTGTTTATCTGTTTGTATCCAAAAGGAACGCCAAATTTGCAGCGCCCACTCCAGAACTTTCCGAACTTAAAAAATCAACCTTCGATTCTGAAAGTTACCTTGACCGAATGCCAGGCTGAAACTGGCTTACCGTCCTCTGTGCCGGGCTTAAATCGCCATGCACGCAGCGCATGCTTGAGCGCCGCTTCATCGAGCCGCGGAAAACCGCTGCTCGTCTGAATCTTGCCATCCTGAACCTTGCCTTCGGTATCAACCAGTACCTGCAGGACGACGGACCCTTCCTCGCCGAGCCGCCGCGAGGTTGGCGGGTAATCCGGCTGGAAACGACGTTTGAATCTGGGGTCGATCTCCGGTGCTTTCTTGACCACCGCAGACGGTGGTGGTGCGACCGGGCGCGGCTTGTCGGTAACGACCAGTGCTGTTGTTGGCCCCTTGGTCGCGGTTGGCATATCAATGATGATATCCGGCGGCGGCACATACGGCGGCGGCGTCTCAACGGTCGGCGGAGGCGGAGGCGGCTCATCATCCTTGATGATCTCTTCGATGATCTCGGCCTTGATGAGCGGCGGCAGGCGATCGAGGATCACCGTGGACAGGCTCGTATTGATAGCCACGACCAGCAGCACGTGGATTCCCACGATGACTGCGAGTATTGCTGTACGGCCTGCGTTACGGCCTTTGTTAAAGGTGCTATCCATGCGTCCGCATCAGGAGTCTGTGCAGTGTGTTCTACACTGGTTTTATCTGTCCGTTCCTTGCCGAGTCTTATGTACGGTTGCGGAGCCGGCTCCATCCGGATCAGAAAGCCCCCTCTGATCCGAGCCGCAAATCTACCCGATATTTCTGCCGATTGCACACTGGCCTGCAGGCTGAACGCTCGTCTGTGCCGCGATGGTTTTTTTTTGCTGGCAAACTCTACGTAGTTTCCACGGTCACGCGGTGTCGGTATTTTTGCCCTGGCATGGTATGCAACGCCGGGTACCTGATTGCGATCAGTAATGGAGAGTCCAATGCGTCTGACAGCCAGCCGTTTCAGCCCTTTGCTGTGCGTTGGGCCGGTTTGCGCAATTGCCGCAATGCTGCTGGCTGCCTGCGGCGGGATAGAGAAGAGCGCCGACTTTGACCGGCATCGTTACAGCCAGTTGACGATTCCCCGGGACCGTTCCGGGCTTATCTACTTTGATGTCCAGTTCCCCGCTGAATTTCCGGTCGATGATCCGGCGGCAGACGCGGTACGGCTGCGTTGGCTCAGTGCCTGGCTTGCCGCGCGCCGGCTCTGTCCGGATGGTTTTGATGTGGGGAAGCGCAGACCCTTCGATTATCTGGAGGACAATCCGCGCGGGCATCAGGAGCGCTGGGAAGTGCTTTGCCGCACTGCCGTGAAAGCTGGCTGAAAGCTACGGTTCAAATTCCAGAAACACGCGAGTGCCGGTTTCTGCCCCCCAACGGTCGGCAAAGCCGGCATTCAGTTCGAGTACCCCAACCACAGCTTCTTGCGACTCAATCCGCTCTGTGGACAAAGGGGTGGTATGTTTCGCGATTCTGGCGATGGTTCGATCCTGGCGGATAAACAGCATGTCCAGCGCGAGTGGCGTGTTCTTCATCCACATGGCAATGCCGACCGGCTCCGCATAACCGAAGTACATGCCTTCGAACTCCGGCATGGACTCTATGTACATCAGCCCCTGGGCACGCTGCCTGGTCGTTGACGCGATATAGATCTCGATCAGCAGGCAGCGCGGGCCGCGCGTTTCCAGCACCAGCTGGCCGCGCGGAAAATCGCGTACCAGCTCGGCTGGCTCGGCGGCTGTTGCGGCAGTGCCAGCCAGGCACAGGGTTAGCAGGGCCGCAGCACGGCTCCGCCAGCGATCAGGCCGGTCAGTTGCCATCGAAGGCAAAGCGCCCGTAGAAGCGCAGGTCGCCGAGCGTCAGTGATGAACGGTCGTTGAGCGCCGGCAGCGCGCCCGTGCAGTAGAGCGTGCCCTTGAGCTGGCGGCTGCGCTTGCGTGCGGGCAGCGAGGCCAGCTGGCTGATGTCGATCCAGCAGCGTCCGGTACCCCCCGAGCTGAAGAAACGCCCGCTGCGTTCATCGATAAAGGTGACGTTGGCGGGTTTTTCGAGTCCTGCAATCGGGCTGCTGACCCCGTCGATCCCTATGACCAGTATCAACTGCTCGTCCTTGCCCTGGTCCCAGGCAAAATGCAGTCGTATACCCTCGCCATCGGGGCGGGCCATGCCCTCACAGTGCAGTTTTTCGCCCGTCCAGTCGAGATTCATGTCCAGGGCGCCAAATACCCGGCCGCGCAGATATCCATCGCAGTCGTTTGCAGCCGGTCGGATTTCAGATGCGGGCTGGGAAAGCGCCAGCCAGCCAGTCAGCAGGACCAGTGCGGCACCGGCCAGCCGGCTCAGGCGGTCGAGCAATGTGCGGTTCGTCCCGCTTTGCGGTGCAACTTTGTGGATCATCGGGGGAGACGGGCCGACTGAAATGATGCGTTGTAACTATGCTAAGCCAGTTTGGAGACGGGCTGCCAATATTCACAACAGACCAAGCTGCGCCGCACCCAAGTGTGATCCATAACGCAGCGATTGGCGTGTCCGACGCGTAATGTCATATAGGTTAATCAGCTTAATTGCGGGTGCTTCTGCGCGTGAGTCCAGATATTCATCACCACCTGAGTTCGATGGTGACCGAGCGGCAGCAGGGTGGCGCTCGCCTGCGCTTCAGTGACCTCCTGGAACGCGAGTTTCGGCAGGTCTATGCTGAACGTAATTATCCGAAGGTCCGTCAGGTTCTGATCGCCTCTGCTGCGCTGATCCTTCTGTCTTTGATCGTCGGTGTCGTGCGGGCAACGCTGTCCTGGTCGACGGCAGTGTATATGCTCGGCATCGCGCTGCCGGCGCTGATGGCAACCCTGCTGCAGACTTACAAGGAAGCGTCGTATCGTCGCACCCAGGCTCTGCTGACACTGACGATGGTCCTGCTGGGGTTTATCTGCATTTCCCTGTCCTTGCGCGGTAGTCTGTACGGGGCCGAATACCACTTTGCCACCATGGTTGCCTGGGTGTTCATGGTATGGGTCGTGCAGGGCCTGCAGTTCAGGTATGCCGCGGTCACCGCAGTGACCTTGTCATTCAGTTACTTGTGGGGGCTGCTGGCCTGGGATTTTCCGGCCAATGAATTGTACTTTTCCGCCGCTGCCCTGCTGGCCATCAATATCATCGGTGGGTACTGCTGCTATCAGCTCGAATCAGCTGTGCGTCAGGCGTTTCACGAGTCGCGATTGCTGAATGAGCTGGCTGAACGTGACGGCCTGACCCGTCTCTACAATCGACGACGTTTTGATCACAATGTTGAAAGGTTGTGGCGGCAGTCGCGACGCGATCAGAGTCAGTTGACACTGATGCTGGTTGATATCGATCATTTCAAGGCTTACAACGACTGCTATGGTCACCAGGCGGGGGATGATGCCCTGGTGCGTGTAGCCGAGGTGATTTCGAGCTGCGCACAACGGCCGCTGGATTTTGCTGCCCGCTACGGGGGCGAAGAATTTGCAGTCGTGCTTTATGGGCCAGTGCATGACCATGGACGTGAACTGTCCGAGCATCTCCGGCATACAGTAGAAGAACTCAAGATTCCGCATGCACAGTCATCGACCAGCCCGTGGCTTACCATCAGTGTCGGCGTTGCAGTGGTCAGTCCGGACACGGCGCGCAGTCTTGCCGGCGCCATACAGCTTGCTGATGAGGCGCTGTATCAGGCCAAGGAAGAAGGCCGTAACCGGGTCGTCGTGCGCGATGCCAGCTCTGCCCACATTCAGACCGGGCGCTTCCGTTCTTCGCCGTCCCAGGCGCGCGCCTGAGGCGCTAGCCACTCCTCCGGGCAGACGCCTGTGGTGGGTCGTGCAATGAGCGATCCCGGCCGGCGCATCCTGTACGTTCCGGGTATCCGCGCCAAACCGTCGCCAGACCTGCACCGTGAGTTGCTCTTCAAGTGCGTGGTCGAGGGCGTAAGGCGTGCTGATCCCGTGACAGCTGACGCACTCTCTGCGATGCCAGGCTGCCTGCGCCTGGTTCCCTGGGGTCACCTTTTCTATCCCGAATATCGTGACCCGGGCATCGATGCAGCTGGCGTAGATGGCCTGCTGGCAGACCCGATGCCCGCGCGCACGACGGTCAGCGAAATTTTCACGCTGAACCGTCGTCTGGTATTTCTTCTGCATCGTCTGGGTGACCGTATTCCGCTGCTCATCGACTGGCTGGCCGATGCGGATACACGTATCAATATCGATGACTCGGTGCGCTATTTCGAGAACCGTGATGGTGTTGCCGACCGGATTCGCGCCCTGCTGGCGGCTGAATTGCAAAGTGCCTGGGCGGCCGGTGAGCGCGTGTTGCTCATGGCTCACAGTCTGGGGTCAGTGATCGCCTGGGACACGCTGTGGCACCTGAGTCATACCGTGCAGCCGGGGCGTGCCGATACCGGGGTCGACCTGTTTCTGACCCTTGGCAGCCCGCTCGGTACGCGTTTCGTGCGCCGTCGTCTGCTCGGCGCACAGGCCAGTGGCGCCCGGCATTATCCGCATGGCATTCATCGCTGGCGCAACCTTGCCGGGCTTGGCGATCTGACCGCACTCGGGCATCGTTTTGCCGACGACTATGCGGAAATGTACCGGCTTGGCCTGGTCAGCGAGATATCCGATCAGCTCAACCTGGTGAATCCATTCCGGGGCCAGGAAGGGCTTAACGTGCACAAGTGCTATGCGTATTTCGTCAACGCAGTCACCGGTGCGGCGATTGTCGACTGGTGGCGGAGCACTGCTCGGGGCTAAAGCGCTGCGCTGTCGCTCCCGGTCTGAATGACGATGTCGATACGGCGGTTCTGTTTGCGGCCGGCACTCGTGTCGTTGCTGGTGACCGGGCGAGTTTCGCCATAGCCCAGCGCGTGCGTGCGGCCGGCCGGCAAGGCCAGTTCGGTGATCAGCCGGCTTTGTACGGCCTGGGCACGGGCCTCGGACAGCCGCTGATTTGCTTCTGCGTCGCCGCTTGCGTCGGTATGCCCTTCGATGATGATGACAGCTCGCGGGAAGAGGGTGATCGCCAGTCCGGTTTTCTGCAGCAAGGGGGTAGCACTGCGGCCGAGTTGCGCCGAACCCGGTGCAAACGACAGGCCAGTGAGTCGCAGGATCAGCTTGCCCGGCGCCTGAATGATGTGTGCTTCGCCCGGGGGGAACTGCTGCTCAAGCGTACTGATCTGTTCGCGGATGCGCTGCTCGTCTGCCTGTTTCATTAACAACTTGTCGCGTTCGGTGGTTGTGCCGCCAAGCCGTGCATCCAGCTCGCGCAGCTCTTCTTCGAGTCCACTGAGCCGCTTGTCGCGTTCGCCAAGTTCCTGCTCGGCAATTTCGGCCCGTACGCGCAGCGCCTGCATGCCTGTGACGAGTGATTCAGTGCCTGCCGTATTGCCGGCGATGTTCACAGCGGGCAGTCCCGCTGCCTCTGCCATGCGCTGGACACTGTGCTCCAGCGACAGCACGAGTTCTTCCATGCTCTGTTCGTCCGTATCCACCTGGCGTATCACGGTGGCAATGTGCACCGCATGTGCGGCGGCAAGCTGTGCAGCCTCGATCTCTGGTGCAGCCATTTCCGGCTGTGAACGGTTGGCAGCAAGGGCTGCTTCGGCCTTGAGCAACTGCGCGTTGGCCGCCGCGAGGGTCTGCGGCGCATGGCGGTCAGCTTTGAGCCGTTCCGCCTCAATGAGCAGGGTGCGGGCTGGTGAGAGATAACGGCTGCGCAGTGCCTGCAGTTGCGCTTCGCGATAGCTGTCTGTGGCGATAGCCCCGAGTTTATCTGCGCTCTGCGTGCCGCCGTCTTCGAGGCGGCTGGTTGCGGCACTGAAGTCACGTTCGGCTATCAGCCAGCGTTCGGGAACCAGTCGCCAGGCATCCGCGCTGCGCGCCGCTTCGCGTTCATGGATTACCTTGGCAAAAGTGTCCTGAGCAAGCTGTGCAGCGGTGACCGCCGCGCGAAACAGGCTGTCGGCCCGGTTGATGTCTTCATTCAATCTGGCCGTGTCGCGGCCGGATTCTGCATTGCGCAGCGCGCGCTCCACGGTTTTTACTGCCGCCGCATAGTTGCCGGGCGACAGCATTGCGGCATCCATGGCTTCGGCCTGTGCGCGGCTGACCATTACCACCTTGAAGGCATCACCGTCCGCGGTGGCAGCCGTTGCCATAACCGGCAAGAGGACGCTGGCCAACAGCAAGGCCGCCGGATTGCAAGGTATCCGCATTGATCAATCTCCTCGAATGGTCGGGATATTCTGCAAGAAAAGCGCCCATCCCGCGGCTATAATCCGCGCCCTCATGATTACCTTCAGAAACCTTGCCCTGCGGCGTGGCGAGCACTTGCTGCTGTCCGGGATAGATCTTTCCCTGCATGCCGGCTGCCGGGTCGGCGTGATCGGGCGCAATGGCTGTGGCAAGACCAGCCTGTTTGCCGCGATTCAGGGTGAACTCGAGGCGGATCAGGGCGATATCGATCTGTCGGGCAGAATCCGTATCGCCAGCGTGGCCCAGGAAACACCGTCGCTGCCCGATCCGGCAATCGACTTTGTCATCTCCGGTGATACCGAGGTGTGGGCGGCGATCCGCGCTGAATCCGCTGCGATGGAGGCCGAGGATTACGAGGCCGTGGCCTTGGCGCATCAGCGCCTGGAAGAGGTGCAGGGTTACGATGCGGCAGCCCGCGCTGGACGATTGCTGCATGGACTGGGTTTCCCGGCCGCCACGCACCTGAAGCCGGTTGCAGAGTTTTCCGGTGGCTGGCGAGTCCGGCTGAATGTGGCCCGTGCACTGATGACGCCCTCCGATCTGCTGCTGCTCGACGAGCCCACCAACCATCTGGATCTGGATGCCGTGCTGTGGCTGGAGCAATGGTTGCTGAAATATCCCGGCACCTTGCTGATGATTTCCCACGACCGCGAGTTTCTCGATGGCGTCAGCACGCACACCCTGCATCTGCATGAGCAGCGGGCCAAGCTGTATACGGGCGACTACACTGCATTTGAGCGGCAGCGTGCCGAGCATCTGCGGCTGCAGCAGATCGCATTTGAAAAAGAACAGGCTGAACGCGAGCATCTGAAGAAGTTCATCGATCGCTTCAAGGCCAAGGCGAGCAAGGCCAAGCAGGCGCAGTCGCGCATGAAGCGCCTGGCGAAGCTCAGCGGTACCGAGGCAGTGCGTGCCGAACGTGCGCTGTGGATCAATTTCGAAGTGCCGGCGAAGCTGCCGTTCTCGCTGGTCAGTCTGGAGCATGTTGCAGCCGGATACCGCGCGTCAGCTGCCAACGATGCCGAAGACCATCTGCCCGGTGAGGCTTCGTCTGCAGCCGGCAGTGTGACGATCCTGCACGATGTCTGTTTCGGTCTGGAAGCCGGTGACCGCGTGGCGCTGCTCGGACCCAATGGTGCCGGCAAATCAACCCTGGTAAAGACCCTGGTCGGTGAACTGCCGCCGCTGGGCGGTGAGCGGCGCGTACACAGCGATTTGCGCATCGGCTATTTCGCTCAGCATACGGTGGAGAGCCTGCGCGAAGGTGCGACACCGATGGACCATCTGCGGGACATTGCGCCGGAGGCCACGACCCAGGAAATGCGCAGCTTTCTCGGCAAGTGGTACTTCCCGGCCGAACGCGCTTTCCAGTCCGTCGATGTGATGTCAGGTGGCGAGCGGGCCCGGTTGGCGCTGGCGCTGATCGCCTGGCGCAAGCCGAATGTGCTGCTGCTCGATGAGCCCACCAACCATCTGGATCTGGACATGCGCGAAGCGCTGGCCGAAGCGCTGGCCGATTTCGACGGTGCAATTGTAATGGTGTCCCACGACCGGCATCTGATCGGCCTGGTATGCGATACCTTCTGGCGCGTGGCTGATCACCGGATTGAAGCCTTCGCTGGCGATCTCGATGAATATGCTGCCTGGTTGCGTACGCGCTCGAGCAAGGCAGAGAAAGATGCCGAGCCGAAAAAGGTCAGCCCGCCACCGAAAGCCGCACCGCAACCGAAGGCAGACTCCAAGCGCAGCCGCCGCCTGAAGGATATCGAGAAACTTGAACAACGCATGGCGATGCTGGGTAGCGACCTCGCGCAGCTGGAGACCAGTCTCCAGGATCCGCTGCTCTATAGCGGTGATGCTGCCGAGTTTGCCCGTCTGACCGCCCGGCACAGCGAAGTTGGCGCACAGCACGCGGTGCTGGAAGCGCAATGGCTGGAGGCCTACGCGCAGCTGGAGGCAGGCTGATCAGCGGCTGACCGACCACCTGGGCCGGGCGCCGGAACGCGCTTCCACCGGCCTCACCCGTCCCGACTCGTCCTTCCGATTTTGTGGCGCCGTTCACAGAACGCCAGCGCGCCTTTGCCTACTGTTCAGACCATGCGCGCGAAGTACTACACACGGTTCTTGCTGCGCTCCGCCGAGCCGGGGTTCGCTGACGAATATAGCGGTGTCGTTGAGCTGAGCCATGCCGTGAACCAGGTGCTGGAGCCTCACGAGATCGAGGCGGTACTTGCCGAGAATTTCCACCGCGACCAGCAGGAAGTAGAGCTGCTCAACTGGTCCAGAGTTCACTAAGTCAGCCCGGGTGCGATTTCCGGATTGACCGACCCCTTCCCCCTATATTCGCCCGGCCTTGTGCCGGGCTTTTTTTTGCCCTTGTTCGTTCAGGTTGTCGGGTCGTCCGGGTTACGTGTCCCGGCTACAATGCCTGCCATGAGCAATTTCAAGGGCATCCCGATCGAAACCGGTACCAAGTACCGGACGCCCGACGGCGTGGTTGCCGTGCGCAATGGCATCAAGCGTGGCCAGGGTGGCGACGAGCCGGTCCAGGCACGCAAACCTGACTGGTTGCGGGTACGGCTGGCGGCTGGCGGCCGTTATGCCGAAGTCCAGCACACCGTGCGGGAGCATCGTCTCGCCACGGTTTGCGAAGAATCGATGTGTCCCAATATCGGTGAGTGCTGGGGTAACGGCACAGCCACCATCATGCTGATGGGCGGGATCTGTACGCGCGCCTGCCGTTTTTGCGCCGTGGATACCGGTAACCCGCATGGCCGGCTGGATGTCGAGGAACCTGCCAATGCAGCGCGCTCGGTGGCGCTCATGGGCCTCAAATACGTCGTGCTTACCTCGGTAGACCGCGATGATCTGCCGGATGGAGGCGCTGCGCACTATGCCGCCTGCGTTCGCGCCATCAAGGCGCAGAACCCGGGCACCGCCGTTGAGGCGCTGACGCCGGATTTTGCCGGGCAGCAGTCCGCTGTCGCGACGGTCGTCAGTGCAGGTCTGGAGGTTTTCGCACACAACCTGGAAACAGTGCGGCGCCTGACGCCTGCGGTGCGTGACCCGCGGGCCAATTATGCACAGTCGCTGGCGGTCCTCGCGCATGCTCACGAGGTCAGCGCAGCATTGCCGGGCCGGATACTCATCAAGAGCAGCCTGATGCTGGGTCTGGGCGAGACCGCGGAGGAGATCGCACAAGCCATGGATGATCTGCGTGCCAGCGGGGTCAGCCTGCTGACGCTGGGCCAGTATCTGCGCCCGACGGTCAATCATCTGCCGGTGATCCGCTATGTGAATCCGGAAGAATTCTCCGCCTATCGCACGCTGGGACTTGAGAAAGGCTTTACAGAAGTCGTGTCCGGACCGCTGGTGCGTTCAAGTTACCGGGCCGAGCGTGCGCTCGAAGGCAATAATGTCGGTCTGCCAACCGGTTAACGACGCCAGGGTATAGGGTCATGGGTGCTTTTCTGCTCGACTACGGTTTGTTTCTGGCCAAGGCGATCACCATCGTTGCGGCAATTGCTGCTGTTGCGATGCTGGTGTTTGGTCTGTCCCGACGCGGTCACGCCGCTTCCGGACTTGAGGTCGAGAAACTCAACGACAAGTATCGCGATCGTGCGCGGAAGCTGCGTGCGGCACTGATGTCCAAATCAGCCGCGCGCAAGGCACTGAAGCTGGAGAAGCAGCAGGACAAGGAGGCTGCCGCTGCGGCTGACAAGGCAGGTGAGGCTGAAGCCCGCCGCCGGGTGTTTGTGCTCGACTTCAAAGGCGATATACGCGCGACGGCGGTGACCGCGCTGCGCGAAGAGATCAGTGCGGTACTGGCCGTAGTGCGCAGCAAGGATGAAGTGGTGTTGCGCGTCGAGAATTTTGGTGGCGCCGTGCACGAGCACGGCCTGGCGGCTTCGCAGCTCAAACGGCTGCGCGACCGGGAGATTCCCCTGACTGCCATCGTGGACAAGGGCGCGGCGAGCGGCGGCTATCTGATGGCCTGCATCGCCAACCGGATCATTGCGGCGCCGTTTGCCGTGATCGGTTCCATCGGCGTCATCGCGCAGATCCCGAACTTCCACCGTTTGCTGGATGCACGCGGCGTGGACTTTGAGCAGGTGACGGCCGGGCGCTACAAGCGTACGGTCACGATGTTCGGCCGCAATACCGATGAGGATCGTGCCAAGCTGCGCGAGGAACTGGAGGACGTACACGCCCTGTTCAAGAATGTGGTGATGAACCACCGTCCGACGCTGGATATCGATGCGGTCGCCACCGGCGAACACTGGTACGGAACGCAGGCCAGGGAACTCGGGCTGGTGGATGCGCTCGAAACCAGCGATGACTACCTGATCCGTGCGATGGAGTCGGCCGACCTGTTCCATGTCAGTTTCCACGCCAAGCCGACGCTGCAGCAGCGGGTGCTTTCCGCCATGCGCGCGACCGTTGATGAAGCTGCAATCTGGTTGTCACAGCGGAATCAGGAAAGCCGGTTTCACTGAAGGGGCTGAACCATGCAAAACCTGTCCCGGATGCTGATGCGTAGCTGTGTTGTTGCCGTTCTGGCTGCAGTGCTCAGCGGCTGTGCGCTGCCGCTGGCCAGTGAATCGGAGCTTGAAACCGAGTCCGACAAGGAATTCGAGAAGATGCGTGCCGGGCTGGTGGTGTCCAGCGATGCGCAGACCCGTGCGTATATCAACTGTGTTTCTACGGCGATCATCAGGGAACTGGAGCGGCCGTATGTGGACAAGAGCTGGGATGTCGAGGTGTTTGATTCCGAAGACATCAATGCCTTTGCGATGCCTGGCGGGCACATTGGCGTTTACACCGGGATCCTGAATGTGGCTGAAAACCAGGACCAGCTCGCCACCGTGATCGGCCATGAGGTGGCGCACGTTACGCGGCAGCATGCGCTGAATCGTGTGAACCGCGAGATGACCACCCAGGCGGGCGTGATCGCGGGATCAGCGGTGCTGGGCGGCGGCCAGGCGACCGGTCAATTGCTGTCGATGGGCGCCAAACTTGGCCTGAGTCTGCCCTATGGCCGGGCACAGGAAAGCGATGCCGATGTGATCGGCCTGAAGTACATGGCCGCAGCCGGATTCAATCCGCAGCAGAGCATTCAGCTCTGGAAGAACATGGCGAAAAAATCGAAGCTCGGTCCGGCGCCATTTCTGTCCACCCATCCCTCGGGTGATACGCGTATTCAGGATCTCATAGGGCAGTTGCCGGCCGCCCTCAAGCTGTACAACGAGGCGCAGGCCGCCGGGAAGAAGCCGGTGTGTCGCCAGTGATAGCCGTTCTGATCAGGCTGTTGCTGACCGGTCTGATGCTCGGTATCGGCGGTTGCGCGTTGTTCGAGGTGCCGGAATGGGCGGTCAAGCAGTCGGCACCGGCGGTGGCACCGGTCGAGCAGCCGCCGATTGTCAGCAGTCGCTTTGAACTGACCGAGGGCAGCGATGTCGTCGGTGAGTTGCAGGTGATTGTGGCGCGCCATGAAGACACTTTCCTGGATATCGCTCGTATCTACGATCTGGGCTATGACGAACTCGTGGACGCCAACCCGGGTGTCGATGCCTGGCTGCCTGGTGCCGGTACGCGCATCGTGCTGCCCACCCAGTTTGTGCTGCCTGATGGCGCACGCGACGGCATCGTGCTCAACGTTGCCGCGAAACGATTGTTTTATTTCCCCAAGCCCGTCGCAGGGCAGCCGCGTATGGTCATCACCCATCCGGTCGGGATCGGACGGGAAGGCTGGCAGACGCCGATCGGTACCACACGGGTAGTGGCCAAGAACAAGGATCCGGTCTGGACGGTGCCGGCCTCGATTCGCCGGGAACATGCGGCGGAGGGCAGTCCGCTGCCGGCCAGGGTAGGCCCGGGACCGGACAATCCGCTCGGCGCTTATGCGCTGCGTCTCGGCTTCCCCAGCTATCTGATTCATGGCACCAACAAGCCGGACGGAATTGGCATGCGTGTCAGTCACGGTTGTGTGCAGCTGTTCCCGGAAGATATCGAGTCGCTGTTCGGCCAGGTTGCGGTGGGTACTTCGGTGCGCATCATCAACGAGCCGCAGCTGCTGGGCTGGCGTGCCGGCAATCTTTATCTTGAGGCCCATCCGGCGCTGGAGGATGACCGGCGCGACCTCGGCAAGCAGCTCGATGCCAGGATCAACAAGGAACTCAAGCGTGCAGAACAGCACGGTGTTGCCCGAGGCGTACAGCTTGATCCGGTGCTGCTGGCTGACACCGTACGCGCGGCACGCGGTTTTCCGGTGCCGATGCTGCAGCCTGCCGCCGATGCGCAGACCCTCGTCAACAAGGCACGACTTGTAGTGAATCTGGCTACTCCGCCGGCAGAAGAAGCCGAGCCTCTGATGTCAGCCAAGGATCCCCATGCTGCCGATCAGTGACGGCAGCAAGGGTCAGGGGCCGGCCATGGCGACTTTGACCTTCATGACGCTGTTCGGTGGATGCTTTCTGCTCCAGCTGTATCTGGGCGGGGGTACGCCGGTGGTGCCGGTCAATCTGGGTTTTGTTCCGGGGCTCCTGTTCGGCGGCGCGTCATTGCCCGAGAGCGTTCCTGTCATTCCGCCGCCGGCGACGATGATCAGCTACATGTTCCTGCACGGTGGCTGGATGCATCTGCTCGGCAATCTGCTCTACATATGGGTATTCGGCCCCAAACTGGAACGCACGCTCGGGTCTGGTCGCTTTACCGTGCTGGTCATCATCAGCGGGGTGGTGGCGGCGCTGGCGCAGGCATGGACAGATCCTTCGTCGGCAGTGCCGATGGTGGGTGCCAGTGGCGGTGTGTCCGGCATCCTCGGTGCCTATCTGGTGCTTCATCCACGCACCGAGATCAGTCTGATCGTCCCGGTGGTGATCGTCATGCGTGTGGTTTACCTGCCGGCCTTCGTGGTGTTGGCCGCATGGTTTCTGTTGCAGCTGCTGTATGCCAACCTGCCGTCAGCGACTGGTGGTGGTATCGCCTTCAGCGCACACGTTGGCGGATTCGTCGCCGGCCTGTTGCTGGCACCGCTACTGGCGCCGCGCTTGCTAGGATATGCGCGTGGCTGAGCATTCTCCGGAACACATGCACGTTGTCGAAACACCAACCGGAGAGGATCCCATTCCCCTGCGGCGTGAGACAGTGACCGCCTTTGTGGGTCCCGTACCCCGCGGTCCCGCACATATCCCGGTCGCCATCGAGAGCGTTGCCGAGTTCCGCAAGCGCTTCGGTTCTCCTGCTGAACGCAGCCGGATGGAGTGGATACTTGGTCAATACTTCGAGAATGGCGGGCGTACTGCGATCGTGGTACGGGTGCCGCGCACTGGTGCGCCGAATCAGCTGGCTCTCCCCGGCCCGGGCGGTTCGCTGGATCTCGTCGCGCGCAATACCGGACCGCTCGAATATCTCAGGGTTGCGGTGGATTACGACAATGTACCGGCTGATGATCTCTGGCGCTTCAATCTGACGGTGCAGCGTATCCGCTCGCCATCCAACCCGTTGGTTGAAGAGCAGGAGATCTGGCATGGCGCGTCGATTGTGCCGGATGAGTCTGGCTATATCGGTGAGGTATTGGGTGAATCGGCACTGGTGCGCCTTTCCGGCGAGCCGCCGCGTGCACGACCATTCGTAACGCCGGGGGCGAACGGGATCGGTCCGGTTGGATATGTCTACGCCAGTGGCAACCGGCGGAGTGGCGGCGCGCCAACCGATTACGACCTGATCGGCTCAGAGCGGGAGTGCACCGGACTGCACGCGCTGAACCAGGTTGCCTTTGTTGATCTCATCTGCCTGCTGTCCGGCGCACCGGATGCCGATATCGGTCCGGTTGGCCTGTTTGCGGCAGAGCGCTATTGCGCAAAGCGTAATGCAATCCTGCTGCTCGACCCCCCGTCGCACTGGTCGCAGGTTGAGGATGTGGCGCGCAGCCAGCGGAACAGCGCTTTCGCCAGTCCGAACGTGATGACGTATTTCCCGCTGCTGGCAGGTGCCACCACCGATGGCGGACCATCCAGGTCGCTGAGTGCGCTGGGGGCGATTGCCGGGATGCTGGCTGCCCGCGACCGGCGCATGGACGAAGACGACCAGCAGCATCTGACGGCGGGCGGAGAGCCGGAACCCTGCCTGCTGCGTTCACGGGCGCGAGTCGCCATCGAGCCGGATGCTGAAGATGAGCGCACCCTGGCACGCAGTGGCGTGAATCTTCTGCGACCCGCAGCACCCGGCTTCATCTCTTTTTCCGGCGATGTCACTCTGGCGCGCAGCAGCGGCCTGCATCGCGAGTGGCGGCAGCTCAGCGTCCGTCGACGTGCCGTGATGACCGCCAGCAACATTGCGCACAACACCCGCTGGGCGGCGATTCAGGCTTCCGGTCCGGAAACCTGGCGGGCGGTTGCCGATCAGGTCAGCCGTTACCTGGCCGAGTCCCGTACCGCCGGGTTGCTGGCGGGCGATACCTCGCGTCGCACCTTCTACGTGAAGTGCGATCAGGACACCAATGGACGCGGCAGCGGCCTGTCCTTTGTCGTCGGGCTGGCGCTGGCGAGACCCGACGAGTTTGTCGCCTTTCGTTTCGAGCACGATATCAGCGACTGCCGGATCACCGAAATCGCCTGGCAGCCGGGCGCAGGACTGGCCAGCAGCAGTAGGAGCGGCGGTAGGAGCGGCTTCAGCCGCGATTCTTGATCGGTGGAATCGCGGCTGAAGCCGCTCCTGCAGCTGAAGCCGCGATCCCAAGCCTCAGCTCGGGGCCTTCAAAAAGGGCTCCACCGTGCCGATGCGCTTATGCATCAGCGGTAAACCGCGCCGGTCCAGTGCCTTGCCCATGGCCACCCGGATCCAGCCCTCGCTGACGCAGTACTCTTCCACGTCGTGCCGCTCCTTGCCGTTGAAGAGGATGCCGATGCCCCGGGCGAGCAGCGCCTCGTCATAGAAGGGGCTTTGGGGGTTGGTGCTCAGGCGGTCGGGTAAAGATTCGGTCACGGTGGTTTCACTTGATCGGGACGATCACATGTTATCAGCGGATGCGGTGCCGGAGGTGCACTGACCTGCTGATACCGGGTTCCCGGTTCCGATTCTCGTGATGGTGATCACGCTGCCAGTTTGAGTCTGGCGGTATAACCAGCGCATGTCAGCGGTGAATCCAGCGCCGGAACTGATTCCGGTACCGAGTCTGCAGGAGTTTTTTCGCGACTCCGTGGATGCGGCGATGGCTTCGAACAAGGTCGCAGTGGACGACCATACTGCGCATTACGTCGTCAATCTGCTCACCGCCTTTGCCCGCTCCGAAGCGCTTTTCGACCAGATGCCTCCCGGCCCGCGTTTGCAGCCGCTTGCGCTCATGCTGGCTGATGCCGCCGAGGCGCCGTCGAGCGACGAGCGCAACATGGCCCTGCGCCGGCTTGGCGATGTTGCGCTGTTTGTGGCCGGGTTCATGGCTGGTTGTCTGGACCGCTCACCCGTCGGGATCAATTACTACGTACGCATGGGCGGTGGCGCCTACCATTGTCTGGCGGTGTCCCTGCCATCCAGCACACGCGGGCGGGCGATCGCTCCCGTATATGCCGAACTCTCGGCCCGGTTTACCGATCTGGTCGATGTGCTGACCGAGGTTCGCCATGTGGCGGGTGCAAGCCGGGACAAGGATATTCTGCGGCTCTACGAACTCTGGCTGACGACCGGCAGCCAGCGTGCCGCACGCCTGCTCCGCTTGCTCGGTATCGAGCCGAGCCAGCAATCGGGCAGCGCACGCGAGCACTGATGGCCATGGCCCCGTTGCTGCGGGATATGCAGGAACAACTCGGCCGCTTTTATGCTGTCGAGTTGGCTCACGATGTGAGCGATTTTCTGGTCACCGATGCCGGTTTACTCAATAGTCTCACCGCCGGCGCCCCCGGCCGTGACATCGATGAAAAACTCATCATCATGCAGGGTGATGACGGTATCGATGTTGCCCTGTACCTGGATGCTGCGGTACTCACGCGGCTCGCTGCAGCGGATCCCCGTCAACAGTTGTGCGGCTCAAACCTCGGCGATTTCTGGACCTTGCTGGAGGGCGTCAGTCATTTCAGCTACCTGGTGTGGAATGCAGCGCTCGACCAGCCCGTCAGTCTGCTTGAGCTCGAGATGCAGGCGGAGGTCGACAAGTATGTGACCACGCGCTTGCTGCTTGAACAGCAGCCGGGTGCCGATCTGGGTGGTCCGCTGCTGCAGAGACTGTTTATCGATACCTGTGCGCTGCCTGGGCTGGACGATGAAGAGCGTGATCGCTATCACGATGCCAGCCACCTGGCCTGCCGCTACTGCGCTGGCCTGGAATTGCGCTACCCTGCTGATCGGCTGACGCCCGAACTGGTACGTGAATTGCGCAGCTTCTACCGTCTGCCGCAGGCCGCGAAGGTGTCGCGAATCCGCGCGGCTCACTTTGCCTGAGCGTGACGACTTCCGCTAAGCTCGCCAGGCTTTTCAAGCTGATTTGTGACAGGGACGTCGGCAGGCGCGATGTGGCACGTTTATATTGTGCGTTGTGCAGACCAGAGTCTGTACAC
Organism: uncultured Gammaproteobacteria bacterium; assembly: GCA_963698405.1. Taxonomy (GTDB): domain Bacteria; phylum Pseudomonadota; class Gammaproteobacteria; order Steroidobacterales; genus SHZI01. Next base: position 14,231 of record CAVOQT010000002.1, on the reverse strand, counting down.
CGGAATTGCCAGGGACCTCGATGCGCGTATCGGGCAGCACAATGCCGGCAAGGGCAGTGCCTATACCCGCTCGCGTCGCCCCGTAGAACTGGTGCATTGCGAGCCGGCGGATGATCGAAGTGCAGCACTGCGACGGGAAGCCGCCATCAAGCGTATGCCGGTCGTGTTGAAGCGCAGTCTGATTCAGACCGGCAAATAGCCGGAGCAGGGAAGTTATGTTTCCGAATTCAGTCGTGACGCGTACGGGGCAGTTCTGGAAGCTGGCGCTGGCCATGCTTCTGTTGCTGGTCGGGAGTTTTGTGCCGCTGTTCGAGTCAGTTGGGATGTCCTGGACGGTGGGGACCATCCTCGCCGTGCTCGGTTATGCCTTCGGCTGCCTGTTTATCCGTTGCCCGGATTGCGGCAACCGCTGGTTCTGGTCCGCTGCACTGGATGGTTCGCTGTACAAACCGCTGATGACAGCGCCGGCCTGTACCAGTTGCAAAAAGGAATTCGGGGCGGCCGGCTGAGGCACGCCCCGGTTCCGTTTATCAGACTGACCTCCGGCTCAGTTCGTCCAGGGGAAGCTGGTCGATACTGTAAACACTACCCGGCTGTCATTGGCAAAGGCGCCGCTGTTGATCTCAAGCTCTGAGTCCGTGTCGGTATCGACATAGCGCAGGCTCAGGTCGAAGTTGCTGACGGTGTAGCCCAGACCGATCGACCAGTCGGTATAGTCGCCGTCGATACCGGTCGTTTCCAGATCGGCCTCCGTATCGGCAGCGATCTGATCCCAGTAGTCGCCGAAGCTCTGACCCACATGCAGGTCCAGCGTCAGGCCGGCCGGCAGTTCGAAGCTGGCATTGAGTTCGGTGTACCAGGCATCGTCACCGGTATCGCCATAATCGTCCGTATACCAGGCCTTGGCATCGAACATCTTGTAGCTGCCGCCGAGGTAGGCTTCGCCGTAGTCCTCGATTTCCGACTTGGCGGGAGAGGAGTCGCTGTCCGGGTACATGTAATAGACCATCCCCACGTCCCAGCCGATGCCAATCTCCGTTTCGCCTGACAGGCCGGCGCTGAGGTCGAGTTCGATGGTGCCATCGTAATCAGAGCCATAATCGATGTTGCTGCCCCAGAGGCTGGCATAGAAGCCATTGTCGTGGGCGTAGTCGATGCTGCCCTGGATGGCCGGATCTTCATCGCTCAGTGAAACACCGCGAAAATCGTAGTCAGTGGTCAGTGCGGCCGTGCCGGTGATCTCGGCATGGGCGACGGTCGTCAGGCCAATGAGGGCCAGTGCTGAAAAGACCGCAAAATTGCGCATGAATGTACCCCTGTAGCTGAAATTGAAGCGCTGCAAAATCTAGCACGTTTGGCCGTCAAAAGCGGCAACAGATTGCTGTGCACTGCGGGCGATCGCGAGCCGCCTTTCCCCGGTGCCAAGCCTGCGCTATAAAGACCGGCGTCCATACCGTTTCGCAACTCGCATCAGGGGGTCAGATATGAACAGCATTTCACGCCAGACCGGCATGGCGTTTGCCATCGCCTTGCTGCTCGGTGCCTGTGGTGGTCCGCCGCCGGATACCGGGAGTATCGCTCCACCGCCACCTGACGCAACAGTTGCACAGACCGATGCGGAGAAAGTTCTCAACGTCTACAACTGGTCGGACTACATTGACGATTCGGCCATCAAGGAATTCGAGGCGGAGTACGGCATCCACGTCAATTACGATGTGTTCGACTCCAATGAAGTGGTCGAAACCAAGCTGCTGGCCGGTAATACCGGTTACGACATCGTGGTGCCGTCGGCTTCGTTTCTGGAGCGACAGATCACCGCCGGTGTGTTCCAGCCGCTGGATGCCTCGCTGCTGTCGAACCTGAAGAACCTCGACCCGGATATCACGCGTCGCGTGGCCTTGCACGATCCGGGCAACAAGTACTCGGTCAACTACCTGTGGGGCACCTCGGGCGTGGGCTACAACGTGGAGATGATCAGGCAGCGCATGCCGGATGCCCCGGTGGACAGCTGGCGGATGTTCTACGATCCGGCCGTGGTGGCAAAGTTTGCTGATTGTGGCGTCGCCGTTCTGGATGCGCCCTCCGAGGTGGTCGGTACCGTACTGATCTACCTCGGCAAGGAGCCGAACAGCGAGGATCCGGCAGATCTGCAGGCTGCTGAAGATGTGCTGGTGAAGATCCGGCCCTCGATCCGGTACGTCAATTCATCGAAATACATCGACGACCTTGCCAATGGCGAGATCTGCCTGGCGCTTGGCTGGGTCGGCGATGTGCTGCAGGCCCGCGATCGCGCTGACGAGGCAGGCAAGGGCAACACCATCCGCTACGGTCTGCCGAAGGAGGGTGCGATCATGTTCTTCGACATGCTTGCGATTCCGAAGGATGCCAAGCATCCGCTGAACGCGCACTTGTTCATCGATTTCCTGCTGCGGCCAGAGATTGCGGCCCGGAATTCGAGCTACGTCAATTATGCGAACAGCAATGCGGCCTCGTACGCGCTGGTGGATGAGGCGGTGCGCAACGACCCCAGCATCTATCCCTCTGCCGAGGTCAAGACCAGACTGGTGCCGGATCTGGCCGAGACGCCCGGATTTACCCGTCTCCTGAACCGTTCATGGACGCGCTTCAAGACCGGCCGCTGAAGTCATGCACGAGTATGTGCGCCTTGACGGGGTGACCAAGAAGTTTGGTGATTTCGTTGCGGTAAGCAATGTCACGCTGAGCATCAATCAGGGCGAGATCTTCTGCCTGCTCGGTGGATCCGGCTGTGGCAAGACCACCCTGCTGCGCATGCTGGCCGGTTTCGATGCGCCGACTTCCGGCTCGATATTCATCGATGGCCAGGACATGGCGGGCATTCCGGCCTACGAACGTCCAGCCAACATGATGTTCCAGTCCTACGCGCTGTTTCCGCACATGACGGCCTGGAAGAATGTCGCCTTCGGTCTGGAACAGGAGGGGCTCAAGCGGGCCGAAATCAGTGAGCGGGTCGGAGCCATACTCGATATCGTCAAGATGACACCCTACGCGCAGCGCAAGCCGCATCAGCTGTCCGGTGGGCAGCGGCAGCGCATCGCGCTGGCACGGTCGCTGGTGAAGCGACCGAAGCTGCTGCTGCTCGACGAGCCGCTCGGTGCGCTCGACAAGAAGCTGCGCGAGCAGACGCAGTTCGAGTTGCTCGGCATCCAGGAGAGCCTGGGCGTCACCTTCATCGTGGTCACGCATGACCAGGAAGAAGCCATGACGCTGGCGACCAGAATCGGCGTGATGAATCGCGGCGAGATCGTCCAGGTCGGTACGCCACCCGATATCTATGAATTCCCGTCCTCGCGTTTCGTCGCGGACTTCATCGGTTCGGTCAATATGTTCGAGGGGCGACTGATCGAGGACGAGCCAGACCATGTCCGTATCCGGTCGGACGAACTTGGTGCGCACGTCTATGTCGATCACGGTATCAGCGCCGCACCCGGTGCGACGGTATGGACGGCGATCCGTCCGGAGAAGATCAATATCGAGCGGGAACAGCCGCCTGCGGAAGACAATGTCGTACACGGCATCGTCCGCGAGATTGCCTACATGGGGGACATGTCCATGTATCTGGTGCAGATCGACAGCGGGCGGATGATGCGTGTGACGCGGCCGAACATCGTGCGCCAGTCAGAGGACCGGATCAGCTGGGATGAGGCGGTTTATCTGTCCTGGCATCCGTCGAGCGCCATCGTCCTGACGCAATGAGCAGCGAGCGACACTACCCTGCGCTGAGTGCCCGACTGTCGAGCGGGCGTGTCGGGCCGCTGTGGGCGCTGTTGTTCTGGCTCGCGCCGCCGCGCTGGTCGGAATACGTGCTGACGCACTGGACCGGCAAGAAGTTCGTCATCGCCATGCCATATCTGTGGCTGTTGCTGTTCTTTCTCGTGCCGTTCCTGATCGTCTTCAAGATCTCGTTCTCCGAAGCGCGGATGGCCATGCCGCCGTATGCCCCGCTGCTGGAATGGGCGGGGAACCAGATCGTCGCGATCAGGCTCAATCTCGGCAATTACGCGTTTCTGCTGACCGATGACCTGTATTTCACTTCCTACCTGTACTCGGTCAGGGTGGCCGCCATATCAGCGATTCTGTGTCTGCTGATCGGCTACCCGATGGCTTATGCAATCGCGCGTTCCACGCCAACCTGGCGCAGCGTTTTTCTGCTGCTGGTGATCCTGCCGTTCTGGACCTCCTTCCTGCTGCGTGTCTATGCCTGGATCGGGCTCCTGAAAAGCAACGGCGTGATCAATAACGTGCTGCTGGCGCTCGGTGTGATCGATACGCCCATCACCATGATGCAGACTGATTTTGCGGTGTATATCGGTATCGTCTATTCCTATCTGCCGTTCATGATCCTGCCGCTCTATGCCAACCTCGAAAAGCATGATCAGACGCTCGTCGAGGCTGCAGCAAATCTTGGCGCCCGGCCGTTCACCATCTTTCTGCGCGTGACCTTGCCGCTGTCGCTGCCTGGCATCGTCGCGGGCGTGTTGCTGGTGTTCATTCCGGCAGTTGGCGAGTACGTCATCCCCACGCTGCTCGGTCGTGCTGACCAGTTGATGATCGGCCGCGTGCTGGCGGATGAGTTCTTTGCCAATCGCGACTGGCCGGTGGCAAGTGCGGTGGCGATCTTCATGCTGATCCTGCTGATGGTGCCGATCATGCTGTTCCAGCGCATCCAGACCCGCGAGATGGAGGCGCGACGCTGATGCGCAGTCGCATCATGTCGACCTCGGCGCTGCTTATCGGCTTTGCGTTTCTCTATGTGCCGATCCTCTCGATGGTGGTTTTTTCCTTCAACAATTCCAGGCTCGTTACGGTCTGGGATGCGCAAAATTCGCCGACCCTGAAGTGGTATTACGCGCTGTTCAGCAACGAGCAGATTCTTGGTGCCGCCTGGCTGTCGATCAAGATCGCCGCGATGACGGCGAGTATCGCCGTGGTGCTGGGTACGCTGGCCGGGCTGGTGCTGGCCCGCTTCGGGCCCTTCAAGGGGCGCACCCTGCTGTCGGGCATGACCACGGCGCCGCTGGTCATGCCCGAAGTGATTACCGGTCTCTCCATGCTGCTGCTGTTCATCTCCATGGAGCAGCTGATCGGCTGGCCAAAGGGGCGCGGCGTGCTGACCATCACCATCGCGCACATAACTTTTGCGATGGCCTATGTGACGGTGATCGTGCAGTCGCAGCTTGCGGGATTCGACGACTCACTCGAAGAGGCAGCGATGGATCTCGGCGCCCGGCCGATCAAGGTATTTTTCCGCATCACCCTGCCGCTGATCTTGCCGGCCATCGCCTCGGGGTGGTTGCTGGCCTTTACCCTGTCCTGGGATGACCTGGTGATTTCACAGTTCGTTGCGGGCCCGGGTTCCAGCACCCTGCCGATGGTGATCTTCTCCAAGATGCGGCTCGGGGTCAGCCCCGACGTCAACGCGCTGGCCACTATTCTCGTGCTCATCGTGGCGCTGGGCGTGGTTGGCGGCAGCCTGTGGATGCGGCGGCTGGAAAAGCGGCGTGTGCGAGAGAGTCAGCAGGCCATATCAGAGCCGTGATGCGGGCGCTCCGGTGCGTGTTCAGTCGCCAGCCAGGAACATCCGGTAGGTCGGGTTCGCCGTTTCTTCCCTGAATTCGTAGCTGGTCGCGCGCAGGTGCGTCAGCAAGTCCTCGAGTTCGGCATCCGGTACCTGGATGCCGGCCAGCACACGACCAAAGTCAGAGCCGGGATTCGTGTAATGAAACAGGCTGATGTTCCAGCGGTTGCCCAGCGCCTTCAGGAAGCCGAGCAGGGCGCCCGGCCGTTCCGGGAACACGAAGTGATACAGCCGCTCGTCGCGCAGGCCCGGTGCGAGTCCACCGACCATATGGCGTACGTGCATCTTGGCCAGCTCGTCGTCGCTCAGGTCGACGACCGGATAGCCGCGTTCCTCAAGACTCGCGATGATCTGCGCCCGTTCCGTCGAGTCCGCCGGTCAGGCCCACGCCGACAAAGATTCGTGCGCGTGCCTTGTCGGCATAGCGGTAGTTGAACTCGGTGATGTAGCGGCTGCCGATGGTTTCGCAGAAGTTGCGGAAGCTGCCGGCCCGTTCCGGAATCTCTACGGCCAGCAGTGCCTCGCGATGCTCGCCGATGCCGGCTCGTTCGGCGATGTAGCGCAGCCGGTCGAAATTCACGTTTGCGCCACTGTTGACCGCGATAAAGGTCCGGCCGGTAGCGGGATTGGCTTCCAGCCAGCGCTTGATGCCCGCCACGCCAAGTGCACCGGCCGGTTCCATGACTGCGCGCGTGTCTTCGAACACGTCGCGGATCGCGGCACAGACCTCGTCGTTGCTGACCAGTACCACCTCGTCGACGAGTTCCCGGCAGATGCGGAAGGTTTCATCGCCCACGCGGCGCACCGCCACACCATCGACGAAGATGCCCACGCTGCCCAGCGTTACCGGATGTCCGGCCTGCAGCGCCGCATGCAGGGTCGGCGATTCCTCCGGCTCCACGCCGATGATCCGGATGGAGGGATACAGCGCCTTCACATACAGCGCGATGCCGCTGATCAGTCCGCCACCGCCGACTGGGACGAATATCGCATCGAGCGTGCCGTGATGCTGGCGCAGGATCTCCATGCCGATGGTGCCCTGGCCGGCGATCACGTCAGGATCGTCGAAGGGGTGGACGAAAGTTAGTCCATCAGTTGCTGCAAGTTCCTGCGCCCGTGCATAGGCGTCGTCGTAAGTAATGCCATGCAGGATGACTTCACCACCCAGCGCACGCACCGCCTCGCTCTTGATGGTCGGCGTGGTGGTCGGCATCACGATCACGGTGCGTACGCCCAGCGCACGACCGGCCAGCGCCACGCCCTGTCCGTGGTTGCCGGCCGAGCTGCAGATCACGCCGGCGGCACGTTCGGCCGGCGTCAGTTGCGCGAGCTTGTTGTAGGCACCGCGCAGCTTGAAGGAAAAGACCGGCTGCAGATCCTCACGCTTGAGCAGGACCTGGTTGCCGAGCCGGGCTGACAGTCGCGGTGCCGGGTCCAGCGGGGTCTCGATCGCAACGTCATAGACCTGCGCTTTCAGAATCTTCTCGAGATATTCCGCCATGGGTGACCCGTCCCTCTGCTGCAGGGCTCATGGTAACTACGGAGAGGCAGCCGGGCCATGATCTAGAATCACTGCATCACTGGCCCGAGTGTCTGGTTGTGCTGCGCCGCTTCTCCGAAGCCCTGGCTTGCATGTCGTCCACCTGGACGCTGGCAACGTTCATGACAGCCGGAAAGTGGCTGACGCTGGTCGCCGCCCATGGCGTGCTGGTCTACGCGCTGGTCATGGCGATGCGCAGCCGGCGGAGCAATCGGCGCGTCGGGTCTCAGTGAGTGGTCGTCTGGGCAGAAGTGCCCGTGAGATCGTCAATGACAGGCGTGCCGCCGAAATCATGCTGCACGAACGCCGTTTCGTGAATTTGCGTGGTCAGCCGGGAATTATTCCGGTCCCGGCGGTTGACCTGTGCCGCGCCGCTGTCTTCAATGGCGGCCAGCACCTGATGCTTGGGAGCGCCACCCCTCATGACCGCCTTCATCTACCGCAAGCCCTTTCCGGGCCTGGTCGCGTTCGTCATCGCCTTTCTGAGCCAGTGGCTGGGTCACGGTGCATGGGCGTTCATTCGCGGGGTCTTCGGCGACTATCAGCAAATCGCGAGCCTCGGTGTGGGAGCTGTGGGTGCCGGCCTGATCTGGGCCGGGCTGAAGCGTAGCGAGGTACCGGCGACCTGGATGGGCTTTCTGGGTGGCTTGCTGGTCTGGGTGGGCTGGTTTGAGTTCACCTTCGAGTTCTACGCCGAGATGTTCCGGATCCCCGAGTACACGAGCCCGACCGGCCTGCCCATCTTCGCCGGTGCGACCGTCCTCATGGCCACCATGCCGATCATGCTCGCGCTGTTCCTGCTCTACGGCATCTACAACCGGCAGACCAAGTGCAACCTCATTCGCTGGCTGCACCGGAACCTCCACTTCGATCCGGGCATGCCGACTTCCGACAACGGCCGCAGCTTCGCCCGCATCACCGCGCTGGAGACCGTCTTCGTCACCTGGGCCTGCTACGAGTTCTGGCTCTATGTGGGCTACATGCTCAGCAACAACGCGATCATGGTGGCCTATGTGGCCTGGGCCGGATGGACCGGCTACATCCTGTGGAAGCTGCTGAAGATCCCGCGGGTCGGGCACGCGGTGCGCTACGGTATCCCGGTGGGGATCGTGGGCTGGGGCGTGGCCGAGATGCCTGCGCATTTCGGCCTGTACTCCGAGATCTGGCTGAAGCCCTTCGACTACGCCATCACCAACAGCATCATGCTGTGCGTGTTCACGGCGGGCATGGTCTACGTGGCGAACCAGCCGAAGATGCCATCCCGGCAGAATACTGCGGGGTGAGGGCCCGGACCGGATCGGTTCCTGACCGGTCATCTGCCTTGTGAGGGCGACAGTGCGCAAAGGCGGCTGAGTCTGCGCAATCCGGACTTCGCCATGACCCGGCCGAGCGGCATCGGGCGATGACCTGGGCACAGCGGCTCAAAATGGTATTTCGCATCGACATCGAGCAGTGCGAGAATCCCCGCCGCAGGCCTGCATTTCCTGCAGCGCAACCGACTGCTACACCACTCGGCCCCGGTTACCGCGGGTCGCCGACTTCACGCCGTGCAGCTGCACTGGCTTGAACACGGGCTTTGAATGGCCTATTCGCACAGACATAACCTGGCTGAAACCACCACATTCACTGCTGGCCAGATGCCCGTGGCTGACCCACCATGCCTTGCGTGGGAACCTCAGAAAACACGTTGCACGACTGTATCGCATGGCGATACAATCATAGATGATCCACAGCTTTCGACACCGTGGCCTGAAACAGTTTTTCCTCACCAGCTCGAAGGCTGGCATACAACCCAAACATGCCAACCGGTTACGGCTGCAACTCGCCCGACTCGATACTGCGAGTGGTCCCGAGGACATGGCGCTGCCGGGCTGGCGCCTGCACCCGCTAAAGGGTGAGATGGCCGGACATTGGGCCGTATGGGTGGACGAGAATTGGCGGCTGACTTTCCGGTTTGTTGGTACAGATGCAGAAGTCCTCGACTACCAGGACTATCACTGAGGGCACGAAGCATGACGCAAATGCATAACCCACCGCACCCCGGCGAGATACTGCGCGATACCGTGCTGCACCCGGACAGCAGCCTGACATTGACCGCTTTCGCTGAACGCCTGGGTGTCTCACGTGTTGCCCTGTCGCGGGTAGTCAACGGTCGTGCTGCTGTCAGCGCAGAACTGGCGATCCGCCTGGCCGCTGCGCTCGGCGGCTCTGCCGAGTCCTGGCTGCGGATGCAGTCGGCCTACGATTTATGGCGGGCGCAGAAGAACCGGCGGCCGAAGATTCGCAGACTGACTGAATTGGCCGATCGCGAGACGCTCTGATCGCATACAGCGCAATCCAGCGCGCGTGATGCGACGTTGGTATGGATTTTCGCAATCGCCCCGACCACACTCATAAAGAAATAAATCAGGCACGTTTTTCCGGGTTGCTGTTAGCTACCGACCTTCCTGCGTATCGCGCCCATCAGGCCGAGTGCGGAGCCGAATAGCCAGACAGATGCGGGAACCGGGATTATGCCCACGCCACAACCCCCCCCTTCAGGGGTGCCGAAACAGAAGTCATAACCACCGACGCCCACAACACCGTTGCTGAGCTTGAGGCCACCACTCCCGAAGGTGAGTGCCATCCCGCTGTAGGAATTGGCCAGCGTCTGCGGGCCACCCGGGATAGCGGCGTCGTCACCACCGATTGCAACCGTGGCACCCGTAGCCGTCGGGGTGTACACGCTGTCGTTGGTGCCGTTGGCGCCAAAGCTGTAGTTACCGCAGATGTGTGCGCCGACGATGCCACCGAAGACACCTTCGGTACAGGCCCATGAAGTGGCTGAAGCAGTACCGGAGCTGAGTACGCCGCCGGTCATGGTCTGTGTCATCAGCGTGGTTACGCCAACCTTGGCGGTAGCCTTGTAGGTACCACCGGTCTGGGTGAGTACACCGGTACCGGTGTTCAGATCCCAAGTCGCGGTGCTGCCAGCGATGTTCCAGACGCTGGTGCCGCTCTTGCTGTAGCTGGTCACGCTGATCAGCGTGGCCGGGGCTGCCTGGGCAACGCCGACTGCGCCGATCAGGGCGACTACTGCTAATACTTTCTTCATTGGATTTCCCCCTGGTTTCTTGTGCGTGCAGTTCGTTGCTGAAACTTCAGGCTACGCTCGCATGGCCTTGTAGAAACCAAGTATCTACCGCATAGCGGCAACCACACAACCCAGTCAAGCGAGACAGGCCCGTTACGTTAAATCCCCACAAAGGTGCCCGACTGCATGTTGCTTCGGTGTTGAATATGGTGCGCTGACGCGCTCGCAACCTATTGATTTGATTGCCGTGAAATCTGCACTACGGAGCGGCATCGGTCGATGACCTGGGCACAGCGGCTCAAAAGGGTATTTCGCATCGATATCGAGCAGTGCGAGCGCTGCGGCGGGAGTTCGATCTCAATTGAGCACGCCCAGCGTGCCCGAGCCACGGGCGTGCCGTGGGCGGCTGTGTCCTCGGCATCCCGCACTGCGTCCCCGCCGCAGGCCTGCATTTCCTGCAGCGCAACCGACTGCTACACCACTCGGCCCCGGTTACCGCGGGTCGCCGACTTCACGCCATGCAGCTGCACTGGCTTGAACATGGGCTTTGAACGTCCTATTCGCGGACCTGATTTTTACCGTCATACGGTCGATGGTAAGGCGCCACCTTATCGCCCGGTTCCGGCTGGCGCCATGCGTCCCGACCTTCGGTCAGCCAGACCAGGATGTCGTAGTAGCGGACAAAAAGAAACCCGCCGAAGCGGGTTCCTGATGTTGAGCTAGTGCAACTGGCTAAGATGCTTTTCGCCGCATCCAGCCGAGCAGGCCGACGGCGGAGCCAAACAGCCAGATAGCGGCGGGGATTGGTACAGTAGACGTCTGAGTAAACAAGGCAATTGCATCAACATTACTATCCATTGGCGTGCCTCCTAGACCCCATTGGGTTCGCCAAAACCAATTGGACATTACGGGATTGCTTACATCAAGCCAATGGCCGGGAGACAGAACCAAGTCACCCGAGCCACCTGCAAATTCTTCACTGACTGCCACCGTAATTAGTCGACTGGAAGATGCCTCCGTTGCGACCGAAAATGCGTCGGCAGAATTTAAGGCAGCGGCCATCGCGATGTTGGCGAGATGAGCTCCGGATTGATTTCCCCAAAATACAAGCGCGCGAGCATCGGTTCTTAAGTCATACCAACTATCACTCGAAAAAGTTACATCATATGTTGATCCGTCTACGACTAACCCGGATATCGAATCGACACAGACGAGCCCGCCGCATGTTGAAGTTGTGACGGTAGCTGCGTGTGAATTACTGCCAAGAAAAACAGATGCGCAAAGCGCAAAAACAAATCGACTTGCAATTACTCTCATCGCTGACTTCCCTTACGTTCAATTTACGGATGCCAAATTCGATATAGGACATTCGATAGTGGCTGTTTTCATTTTTCTGTTCCATGCCTGCCGCTCACGGGAAAAGGCGCAGAGTCGAGGACTACTTTGCGGTTGAGTCTACCCCCGAACGCCCGGAATCGCGTCAATTGGGCGATAGCTACTCGACTTTTTTTTACGCCTGTTCTAGCCACGCAGCAAGCCACCTGCTTATGTCAAGAAACTGAGCAAGAAGGGAGCAAGCATTTCTGAGGGGCCCCGCAGTCATCGGGCGGATCCTTGTGCACCTGGAGCAAACAAAACAGGCGAGGGGCTCAGTGGCTGACCTGGCCACAGCACACCGCGCCCGCGGCCCGCCGGGACAGCGGGAGTTCGAATTCAATTGAGCACGCCCAGCGTGCCCGAGCCACGGGCGTGCCGTGGGCGGCGATGTCGACCTCCGAGTTGACTTGCAGAATCGGCTATTATTGGGTGTAATCGGGTACGAAATCAGGTATGGAGGCCACCCGATCATGAGGGAACCCAAGCTCACATTAGGCCCCGACCTCGTCAAACTCATCGCTGAAATCGATGAGTTCAAGGGGCGATGGGAAGCCCTCAGGACGCTCTCGCCTGACCGTTTAAGTGCCTTGCGCAAGGTGGCGACCATTGAAAGCATCGGATCAAGCACGCGTATCGAAGGGGCGAAGCTCTCCGATGCACAGGTCGAGGCGTTGCTGCCGGACATCGCGATCAAGTCCTTCAAGACGCGCGACGAACAAGAGGTAGCTGGATACGCCGAAGCGATGGACCTCGTGTTTGAGGCCTTTGGCGATCTGCGCCTGACCGAAAATCACGTCCGGCAACTGCACCAGACCTTGCTACGCCACAGCGACAAGGACGAGCACCATCGTGGTTCCTACAAGACCCTCCCCAATCACGTCGTCGCTTTCGACGCGGACGGGCATGAGATTGGCATCGTGTTTGAAACCGCGACGCCTTTTGATACCCCGCACGAAATGGAGGACCTCATCGCCTGGACACGCAAAGCAATCGAGGAAGAAGCGTTGCATCCGCTTCTTGTCGCCGCCGTCTTCATCGTGACGTTTCTCGCGATCCATCCTTTTCAAGATGGAAACGGGCGGCTTTCCCGCGTGCTCACCACACTCCTGCTCCTGCGGGCGGGCTATGTCTATGTGCCTTATGCATCGCTGGAGCGGGTGATCGAGGAAAACAAGGACCTCTATTACAAGGCGCTGCGACGGACCCAAACGACGCTCAAGGGCACTGCGCCCGACTGGGAGCCGTGGACTGGCTTCTTTCTGCGGTGCCTCAAGAAACAAAAAGACAGCCTCGCGGTGCGGCTGGATCGTGAGCGCGCCGCCCAGGAGGACGAGGCCGAACTGTCCGACTTGTCGCTCAAGGTACTCAAAGCCCTGCGTGCAAAAGAGCGCCTGACCATTGCACAACTCGAAGCAATTACTGGTGCAAATCGCAATACGCTCAAGGTTCGGCTGCGGGAACTGGTGTCAGAGGGGCGCGTCCGCCAGCACGGCAAGGCCCGTGCGACCTGGTATTCATTGGGCCAGTCGGTTACCGCAGCACCGTAGCATCGCCCGGAATGACGGAAAGAAGGTATCGATGGAGAACAGGCTGACCATCGAAAGGCCAGCAGTTCCGGCGACAGTGAAGCTTCCTCCTGCAGACGGGCAGCTGCAATCGTGAAGAGCGTCATCAGCACCGGCAGGTTCCGGCACACCATGTCTGGAAGTCTGCACTACGGAGTGGCAGCCGGGGCGAGCAGATCCTGCAGGCGGCGGGTGAACTGTTCGGTCTTGTAGCCGGGCAGCGTGTAGATCCAGCCGCCGAGCCGCGTATTGATGGCATCTGCTTCCGCGACGCACGGCGTCGAATCCGGGTGCGTCGGGGCTGGCGTAACGTTCGGCCTGCGCCTTGTCGGTGGAGGCCAGGAAGCTGATGCGCGTGCCCTCCGGGGTACGCCAGGCACTGGCTTCGACGATCAACCCATCGAAAGTCGCAAAGCGCGCGACGACCGGTTTGCCGGGATCGGGGCCCAGTGCCTCGCGGCCATGCACGTCATCGAGTTGTAACCCGGCCAGCAATCCAGCGAGGCTGTTGCCGACTCCGGGATAGCTCAGCATCCGGCCGGCGGGAATATTCGCCACGCTGAAATCCGGTATATCGGCCGCAGCCCTGTCCATGCGCAGGGTTTCGATGCCGGGGTGCGTGATGGTGACCGACTGGATGCGTGTCGCAGGAATGTCGAGGAGCTGGCGGTCCAGCCACTCGCCGGTGGTCTTGCCGGGCGTGAGCCGGCCGGTGACCAGCCAGCTTTGCGCTTCTCCGGTGCGGCGTACGTAGCTCATGTCGCCATTGTCGGTTTGGGGCTCGCCGATGATGATCTGCACCGGTGTGCGCGTGCCGGTGATTTCGAGCTGCACGCCACGTGCTGTTGTCAGGCTGATGTCCTGCACGGCGAGACGGTCGTACAGTTCCGGTGCGGAAGTTTTTTCCTCGACGATGCGTGCATCAGCCAGTGCGAGCAGGACTTCGCGGATCCGGCCGAGATCGGCCGGGTAGTCGCGTTCGACCAGCAGCCAGTGCGCGTCGCTGCGTTTGAGTGTGGCGATGGTCTCATTGCCCGGGCCGCGCACGATGATCTGGCT
>CAVOQT010000001.1:0-222037 GCA_963698405.1 uncultured Gammaproteobacteria bacterium | reverse complement strand
CTACGCCCCACTGATCGAAGGGATTGATGCCCCAGATGCAGGCCTGCACGAAGACTTTCTGTTCGTAGAGTGCAATCAGAAAACCGAGACTGCGCGGATCGAGCCGGCGCATCAGCAGAATGTTGCTGGGGTGATTGCCGGGATGCACCTTGTGTGGTGTCAGGCGCGCTACCTCGTCGGCACTTCTGCCCTGCGCCGTCAGTTCAGCATTGATGCGCCCGGCGGGGTTGCCACGCGCGAAGGCCTCAGCCTGCGCCAGCATGTTGGCGAGCCCGACCATATGCTGATCGACAGCGGCACTCGAGCCTTCAACCGGGGCGATGAAGTCGGCACTGAACTGCGCGGTGCCCTGATGCAGGAGCTGGAAGAAGGAATGCTGGGCATTCGAGCCGGGCTCACCCCACAGCACGGTACCCGTGGACCAGCGCACCGGCTGGCCATCGCGCGTGACGCCCTTGCCGTTGCTCTCCATTTCGAGTTGCTGCAGATAGGCAGGAAAGCGTGAGAGACGTCCGTCGTAGGGCAGCACGGCATGACTGGTGGTGCCGAGATGGTTCTGGTTCCAGATGCCGAGCAGCGCCAGCAGCACCGGCAGATTATCGGCCAGCGGTGCCGTGCGGAAATGGGTATCCAGCTCATGCGCACCGCGCAGAAACTGGCGGAAGTTCTCGCCACCGATGGCAATCGCTATCGCCAGACCGATGGGTGACCACAGCGAATAGCGTCCGCCCACCCAGTCCCACATGCGGAAGCGGTGCTCGGGGGCGATGCCGAATTTATCCAGCGCCGGGGCATTGACCGATACGGCCACGAAGTGCCGGACCACCGCCTCATCGCCAAGTTGACGAGTAAGCCATTGACGCGCCGCGCTGGCATTGAGCGCAGTTTCCCAGGTAACGAAGGTCTTTGAGCAGATGATGAACAGGGTTTCCGCAGCCGATACACCAGCGAGCACATCGACAAGCTGGGTGCCATCGACGTTGGAAACGAAGTGCAGACTGAGATCCGGATCGGCGTATTCACGCAGCGCCTCGGCAGCCATCACCGGACCGAGATCCGAGCCGCCGATACCGATATTGACGATGTGCCGGATGCGCGCACCGGTAGCGCCGCGGAATTCACCACTGCGAATCGCTTCAGCCAGCGTCAGCATGCGCTCGCGCTCGGCAGAGATTTCTGGCAGCAGGTTCAGGCCACCGACCAGCACAGACTCGTGCTCGGGACTACGCAAAGCCATGTGCTGGGCCGGCCGGTTTTCGGTGTTGTTTACAGACTCACCGCTGAACAGCGCTTCGATCCAGCGCGGTACCTGGCGCACTTTGGCCAGCTCAATCAGCAATTGAAGGGTTTCTGCATCCAGCCGGTTGCGGGAAAAATCCAGGATGAAATCGCCGTGCTGGCGCGAGAAATTCGCATAGCGCCCGACTGTATCGAGCAGCCCGGCAAGCGGGATGTCGGCGAGTCGCGTGGCCTGATGCTTGAGCGCCTGCCAGACAGGCAGCTGATCAAGGCTGCTGCTCTGCTGCTCCAGGCCGGCCAGCTGCTCGCTCATCGCTTGATCTGATGGTAGTCCAGATACCAGTCCACGAAGCGCGCCACGCCTGTTTCGACCGGAGTCGCCGGACGATAGCCGACATCGTTGACGAGATCCTCTACATCCGCCCAGGTGTCCGGCACATCGCCGGCCTGCAAGGGCAGCATGTTCTTCTCGGCGGTACGTCCCAGGCGTTCCTCGAGCACGCTGATGTATTTCATCAGATCGACGGGCTGAGCATTACCGATGTTGTAGAGACGGTACGGTGCGGGACTGGTGGCCGGGTCGGGTGAATCAGAGTTCCACTTGGTGTTTGGCGTAGCAACGTGATCGAGCGCGGCCACCACACCGCCGACAATATCGTCGATATAGGTGAAATCGCGGCGGTGATTACCGTAGTTGAACACGTCGATCGGCCGACCTTCGAGAATCGCCTTGGTGAACAGGAACAGCGCCATGTCCGGCCGGCCCCATGGCCCATAGACCGTGAAGAAGCGCAGCCCGGTAACCGGCAGTCCGTAAAGGCTGGCATAGGTATGTGCCATCAGCTCGTTGGCCTTCTTGGTGGCGGCATACAGCGACAGCGGATGATCGACGTTCTGATGTACCGAGAACGGCATGTTGGTGTTTGCGCCGTACACCGAACTCGTGGAGGCATAGACCAGGTGCTCGACGGCATTGTGCCGACAACCTTCCAGCACATTGAGCGTACCGACCACGTTGCTGTCTACGTAAGCATGCGGGTTCTGTATCGAATAGCGCACGCCAGCCTGGGCACCCAGATGCACGACGCGATCGAAGCGCGATGCTGCAAACAGCTTGGCCATGCCCTCGCGATCCGCGAGGTCCAGAAATTCAAAGCGGAAGTTGGGCTCTTTCTGCAGGATCGCCAGCCGGGCTTTCTTGAGATTCACATCGTAGTAGTCGTTGAGGTTATCGAGACCGACCACCTCGTCGCCACGCGCCAGCAGGCGCCGCGCGGTAGTAGAACCGATGAATCCTGCCGCACCTGTAACCAGAACCTTCATTGTCTATTGCTTCCGTAGCCTGTAATTGTCAGAGACGCGCATCGACCTGATCGGCCGGCAGCAGGCTCTTGATGTCGTAGAGCACATGCCCGGCCTTGCCCCAGGCGTGTATGTCAGCCGGCGACATCTCGCGGAACTGGTCGTGGGCGACCGCCACAACGATGCCGTCGTACTGTGCCTGCGCCGGCGCCTGCTTGAGAATATCGAGCCCGTATTCGTGCTTGACCACGGCGGCATCGGCCCAGGGATCGTAGATATCCACGGCCGCACCATAGGCCTTGAGTTCGTGCACCACATCCACGACGCGCGTGTTGCGCACGTCAGGACAGTTTTCCTTGAAGGTGATACCGAGCACGAGAATGCGTGATTTTGGCAAAGTAGCGCCCGCCTTCACCATCAGCCGGATCACCTGCGCGGCAACATAGAGGCCCATGTTGTCGTTGATGCGCCGGCCGGCAAGAATCATCTCCGGGTGATAGCCCATTTCCTGCGACTTGTGCGTGAGGTAGTAGGGATCGACACCGATGCAGTGACCGCCAACCAGGCCCGGACGAAACGGCAGGAAATTCCACTTGGTGCCGGCGGCCTGCAGCACTTCCAGCGTATCGAGCCCCATGCGGTTGAAGATCAGCGCCAGTTCGTTGATCAGCGCGATATTGACGTCGCGCTGCGTATTCTCGATGACCTTGGCAGCCTCGGCCACGCGAATGCTTGAGGCTCGGTAAGTACCCGCTGTAATGATCGTCGCGTAGAGCTCATTGACGAAGTCAGCGGCCTCGGGCGTCGAGCCTGCAGTAATCTTGCGGATAGTCGGCAGACGGTGTTCCTTGTCGCCCGGATTGATGCGCTCGGGGCTGTAGCCGACGAAGAAATCCTTGTTGAGCTTGAGACCGGAGATCTGTTCGAGAATCGGCGCGCAGTCCTCTTCAGTACAGCCCGGATAGACGGTGGATTCATAGACGACGATGGCGCCCTTGCCGAGCACCTGACCAACGGTCCGGCTGGCCGCACGCAGGGCGCTGATATCGGGGCGCTTGGCGGCATCGATCGGCGTCGGCACCGTGACGATGTAAACGTCGCGGCCACGCAGGGCCTCCAGGTCAGTACTGAAGCTGAGATGCTTCGCCTCGGCAAGCTCGGCAGCATCGGTCTCAAGGGTCCGGTCAGTACCAGCCTGGAGTTCGCCGATGCGCTCGGCATCGATATCAAAACCAAGCGTGTCGAGATGCTTGCCAAACTCGACTGCGAGCGGCAAACCGACGTAGCCGAGCCCGACGATGGCAATCCTTGCGTCACCTAATTTCTTGAAATTCGTCATTCTCGTTCTTTAACCTCAAGAGCAGAGCACAGATCATCTGATTGTCCCCGAAGCCCTGAAATCAGCGCCAACGGACGGATCACACTACAGCAGATAGATAATCGCCAGCAGGCCGGCAGCCGTCATAGTAACGGTGTACGGTAGTGCCATCCAGACCATCCGGCCATAGGACAGCCGAATCAGCGGTGCCAGGGCAGAGGTCAGCAGGAACAGGAAGGCAGCCTGGCCATTGGGGGTCGCCACGCTGGGCACATTGGTGCCTGTATTGATGGCCACTGCCAGCAACTCGAACTGCTCACGGCTGATGCTGCCGTTGAGCAGCGCCGCCTTGGCCTGGGTGATGTATACCGTACCGACAAACACGTTGTCGCTTACCGCTGACAGGATCCCCGCAGCCATGTAGTACATGACGATCTGGGTCCGCCCCGCCATGCCAAACACCCAATCAGTGAAAGGCTGAAACAACTGCTGGTCCTGGATAACCGCAACGATCGCAAAGAACACGACCAACAGCGCCGTGAACGGCAACGATGCCTCGAAGGCCCGTCCGATCCGATGTTCCTCGGTAACACCATTCAGTGCGGTAGCCAGCACGATTATGAGCAGACCGACCAGCCCTACTTCTGCCAGATGCAGGGCCAGCGCAACAATCAAAACCAGCGCTGCCAGCGCCTGCACGACAAGAGCGCATTTCTGCTGCATATCGCGGCTTTCCGCTTCGTGCCGCATATGCTCCGCAATAACCAGACGTACTGCAGGACTCAAGGGCGTACCGAAACCGAACCAGGCCGTAATCTCGAGAAGCAGACAAACCAGCAAGCCGGTTACCAGCACGGGCAGTGACACTGGCGCCATGTGAGTGAAGAACGTGATGAAGCTCCAACCAGCCTCTGCACCGATAAGCAGATTTTGCGGTTCACCAACCAGCGTCGTCACGCCACCCAGCGCCGTACCAACCACCGCATGCATCACCAGACTGCGCAAGAACCCGCGAAACTGTTCAAGATCGTGCCGCCGCAAATCCGGCACCGAGCCATCATCGATCCAGCCATCCGGCACCGCATCCGCCTGCCCCGATGCTACCCGCTGATAGATGCCATAAAGACCTTCGGCCACCGCAATGACAATAGCGGTAACTGTAAGTGCATCAAGAAATGCCGACAGAAAGGCACCAGCCATACAGAACATGAGACCGAGCAGCGGCTTTGAACGGACACCAAGCAGGATCCGTCCAAAAATGAACAGCAGCATCTCCCGAAGGAAATAGATGCTCGTCACGACAAAGATCAGCAGCAGAAGCACCGGAAAATTATGTGCAGTCTCTTGATAGACAGCTTCGGGCGTGGTCATGCCGATCAGTACCGCCTCGATAGCCAGCAAGCCACCCGGCTGCAGCGGGTAGCACTTGAGCGCCATGGCAAGCACAAAGATGAATTCTGCAACCAGTAACCAGCCCGCGACAAACATGCCTGCACTGGCAGCAACGACCGGGTTCAGCACGAGAAAGGCGCAGATCGTGACCTTGTACCAGCTTGGTGACGGGCCAAGAAAATTCGCTGCCAGTGCCTGACTACGCGTGAGCTGCATCGTGAATCATCGTAGGAGCGGCTTCAGCCGCGATTCCCCAATCGCTGATCGCGGCTGAAGCCGCTCCTACGGCCGCTCCCACAGAAGCCGCCGCAATCAAGGGGTTTCCCGCCAGAGCGTTTTGCCCTTGCTGGCTTTATCGATCAGCTGCAGCTGCTGTTCATGCTCGAGCAACTCCTCCGGCGAGGCATGAATCACGCGCAGGTTGAGGCCGGTGCGGTCGATCTGGCGGGCCGGCTGCGCCTGCCCGCCGGGCTCGGTACTGCTGCGGTCGAGGGACAGGGTCGCCTGCCCACCGGTCATCGCCAGATAGACGTCGGCCAGCAGATGCGCGTCCAGCAGCGCACCGTGATATTCACGGCCCGAGTTATCGATGCTGTAGCGTTTGCAAAGCGCATCGAGACTGTTGCGTTGACCGGGATGCAGACGACGCGCCAGAGCCAGCGTATCGACGACCGTGCAGACTTCCGTCACGGTGGCCGGCGTACGTCCGGTACGGCGCAGCTCAGCGTTGAGGAACCCCACATCGAAATCGGCATTGTGGATGACCAGTTCTGCGCCCGAGATGAAGCTGAGGAAGTCCTCCACGATTTCGCTGAAGCGTGGCTTGTCGCGCAGCATCTCTATCGAGATGCCATGCACTTCCTGTGCACCAGGGTCGATGTCGCGGTCGGGCTGCAGATAGTGGTGCAGCGTACGCGCCGTGCGGCGCCGGTTAACGAGCTCCACACAGCCGACCTCAATCACGCGATGCCCCAGCTTCTGCTCAAGCCCGGTGGTTTCAGTATCCAGTACGACCTGACGCATTCGGCAACCTCCGCTCAACCCACGCCCGGCAGCGTGCGGCCAGCAAGCGTAGCGTCCAGACCCTGATTGGCAAGTGCATCGGCCCGTTCATTCTCCGGATGACCGGCATGTCCCTTTACCCAATGCCACTCGATGCGGTGTACAGCAGCGATGGCCTCCAGCTGCCGCCACAGATCCTCATTCTTCACCGGCTTGCGAGCCGCAGTGCGCCAGCCGCTGCGCTTCCAGCCCTCCAGCCATTCACTGATGCCGCGCCGGACATATTCGGAGTCGGTATACAGCGCCACCTCACAGGGCCGGCTGAGTGCGGTCAGCGCCTCGATCGCGGCGGTCAGTTCCATGCGGTTATTGGTGGTATGTAACTCACCACCACAGAGCTCGCGTTCCTTGCCTTGGGTGCGCAGCAGTGCGCCCCAGCCTCCCGGACCCGGATTACCGCGACACGCGCCATCAGTGTAGATCTCGACCTGACTCATGCAGCATCGCGCGTGGTTGGATTGACGAAACCACCCACCAGCTGCGCCCGGCGGTGACGAAAGACCGGACGGATGCGCGTCATGGTCAACACCTCACGGCGTGCCACAAGCAAATAACAACTGGCCAGCGGGTGCCAGTGGCGGCACTCTTGGGCTGGCCGCCCGGCAGCGGGTTCGGCCGCGACCTGGGTTCGATAGATCGGCGCAGAAAAATGAAAAAAGCAGGCCGGATCGACCCGGTAATCAAGCAAGCGCAGCCAGTCATGCAGACGGTTCGTAGAGATCATACGCCGCCCACCAGCCGGAAAGTTGCGGCGCGCAAGGTGGTGACGCAGGCCCCACCAACCCCAGGGATTGAAGCCGAGGACGACCAGATGCCCATCCGAACGCAGGATCCGGTCGACCTCGCGCAGCACGTCATGCGGATCGTCTGCGGTCTCAAGGGTATGGGGTAGCAGAACGGCATCGATCGAGTCAGAAGCAATGGCCAGATCCTCGGCAGCACTGACCAGGTCGACACCTGGACCCGGTTTCGCCCCTACCACCGCATAACGGCGGGTCCGGGAAAACTGCCTGAACAGCTGCCCGTCGCCCCATGCGCCGATCTGCAGGCACTGATCACCAAAAATACTCTCAAAGGCACCGGCCACCTGGCACGACTCTTCCCTGAGCAGGGTGATACCGGTACCGGACTGGATCCAATCGGAGCGCATATTCCTATATTAGCCCACAGTGATTCACCGGTTGAGCCCGTGGCGCTTTACAATGGATACTTGGCCAGCCAATTACATTGAGGCAGACGATGGGTTTTCTTACAGGCAAACGTGCCCTGATTGCCGGAATCGCCAGTGATCGCTCCATCGCATGGGGCATTGCCCAGGCAATGGCCCGGGAGGGCGCGGAAATCGCCCTCACCTACCAGTCAGAGCGCCTCAGCGAACGCGTGCACGAAATGGCAGCAGAAATCGGGGCTGGCATCTGTCTGCCGCTCGATGTGTCCAGCGATGAAGAAATCGCCAGCATGTACCGCGCGCTGGCCAAGCACTGGCCGACCTTCGACATCCTCGTACACTCGGTTGCTTTTGCGCCGCGCGACCAGCTGGTCGGCAGGTACCTGGATACCGTAACGCGTGAGGGCTCGCAGATCGCCCACGACATCAGCAGTTACAGTTTTGTCGCGATGGCCAAATATGGCCGCAGCATGCTCTCCAAACAATCAGCACTGCTGACGCTGTCCTATCTCGGCGCCGCACGCTCGATCCCGAACTACAACATCATGGGTCCGGCCAAAGCCAGCCTCGAAGCCAACGTGCGATTCATGGCTGCCGACATGGGCGCAGATGGTGTGCGGGTCAATGGTATTTCTGCCGGGCCGATCAAGACGCTGGCAGCATCCGGGGTCGGTGATTTCAGGCAGATGCTGCAACACTTTGCCAGCATTGCGCCTCTACGGCGCAATGTAACCATCGAGGACGTCGGCAATGCCGCCGCTTTCCTGTGCTCGGACCTCGCCAGCGGGATTACTGGCGAGACTGTCTACGTCGATGGCGGCTTCCACACAGTCGGTATGAGCCTGATGGAATAAGGGCAACCCGCCCTTACTGGGTGAGATCTTCAGCCTTGAAGAGATCCCTGGCCACTACAACCTTTGCGGTACCGCGCAGCTCAGCTGCGAGCGCTGCCAACTCAGACTGAGCCGATCGCTGCTCGAGTATGCGCTGCTGCGCATCGCGCTGCTCCTGCGGAATAGTTGCCGGATCTCCCGGAATCACGCCATTCAGGCGGAACACTGCGTAGCCTCCATCTCCGAGCAACACACCACGCACCACCGGTTTGTCATCCGTCGGCGCCGGGGCACGGAATACTGCCGCGATCAATTCAGGCGGCACAACCGGCGAACGCCGCAGCACCGGACCGGTCTTTGTCAGCCTCAAGCCCAGCGAACTGGCTACGACTGCAAGATCTTCACCGGCCTGCTGCCGTTTGAGAATCGATTCACCCTGGTTTTTCGCCTCTGTCGCCGCACGCAACGAGCGCAGGCGAACAGCTATTTCATCGCGTACCTCAGCCAGCGGCCGGGCTGCAGGCAGCTTGTGCTCAGCAATTCTTGCGACGATGACCCGGCCCTGATCCAGTTCGATCAGCGGCGTATTCTCACCACCCTCCAGCACTGCATCACTGAATACAGCACTGATCAGGTCAGCGTTATCGCCAAAGGGCCCACCACCAGCACGCGTAAAACCGGCAAACCGGCGAATCTGCAATCCGGTATCTTTGGCTGCTGGCTCCAGAGAGCCCGGGTTTTCAAGCGCAAGGTCATCAAGCCGCTCAGCCAGCGCATAGAAATCATCCTGCGATTTCTGCTCACGCAGCGCTTCAGCCAACTGTCCACGTACCTGCTCGAAATCCTGCCCCTCGCTGGCCCGCACCGCCCCAAGCCGGATGATGTGATAACCAAATTCCGTCTTGACGGGAGCTGAAGTCTGGCCCGGCTGCAAGGCAAACAAGGCCTGCTCAAAGGGCTCTACATATACGCCACGCGCAGCAAAACCGAGCTCGCCACCGCGCGCTGCAGAACCAGGATCGCCAGAGTACTGCGCCGCCAGAGCCGCAAAATCAGCACCATCAGCCAGCTTCTTCGCCACTTCATCTGCCAGCGCCTTGGCCGCAGTATCCGTACGCTCGGCGCCGATACTGATCAGGATATGCTTGGCGTCGCGCTCCTCTGCGCTGCGAAAGCGGGTCGGATCGGCATCATAGGCTTTGCGAAGTGCTGCCTCATCCGGCATATAGTCGCGCGCCGCATCGGCCATACCGATTTCCAGATAGTCGAGGGCCACCGTTTCCTCACTCTGGAACTGTGCGGCATTCGTCGCGTAATACGCCTGGATCTCCACATCCGTGGGTTCGATTGCCGCACCGAGAACCCGTGGATCAAGCAGTATGTATTCCAGATCACGACGTTGTTGATCGAGAGCAATGATGCGACGAAACTCGCCTGGTGTGAAAAAAGCACTGCTGCCGATACCCTCCTGCAACTGGTTGACCTCCAGCAGGGAACGTTGTTCACCCTCGAAAGCAGCCGCTGAAATCCCGTTGGCAGCAAGCGCCGCATCATAGGCCGGCTTGGAAAACTGCCCGCCTACCTGAAAATTCGGCAAGCTGCGGATATGTTCAGCGACCCGCTGGGTGCTGACACGAAATCCGGACTCCCGTACAAACTGGATGACCGCCCGGTTCAGAACCAGCCCATCGAGTGTTTCACGCTTGAGTTGCTCCTCGGCTTCCGGAGGCAACTGGCTGCGGGTTTCCTGTTGCCGGGCAACCATGCGGTCCTGCAAGACACGCTGGAACTCTATTGCCGGAATCTCTTCACCGTTGACGCTGGCAGCGGTAGTCGCGCCCGTAAACGTGCTATCGCCACCGACAAAGGTCAGGGCCAGCGGCACACCGATCACCGCGATGAACACCCACGCCATCCAGCCCTTGAGACTTTCTCTTATCTTTTCCAGCATCGCTCTCTCCAAACAAAAAGGCGCCACACTGGTGGCGCCCGTTCGCTCGCATCAGGTGTGGCGTATGCTGCCACAGATGCACTTGCAGGATAGTTGGCGGAGTGGACGGGACTCGAACCCGCGACCCCCGGCGTGACAGGCCGGTATTCTAACCAACTGAACTACCACTCCAATAAAACCGACTGCTCAGACAGGAAACCCGGGCGTCGCCCCGAGTCCCGCAGTTCATCGAGCAGTAATACTCCCGAATCTGGTGGGTGCTGAGGGGCTCGAACCCCCGACCTTCGCCTTGTAAGGGCGACGCTCTTCCAGCTGAGCTAAGCACCCTGTTGCTGGCCACGCTGCACTTGCCGACTTATTGTGCCGGCTGGCAACCAGTAACGACGACCGTCAGGAGCGATGCCTGAACCCAGGCACCCGGACGCCGCTTAGTTTACGGCATCCTTCAGAGCCTTCCCAGCCTTGAATCCAGGTACATTGCTGGCCGCAATCTGGATCGTCTCACCGGTGCGCGGGTTACGACCCTGACGAGCCGCGCGCTTCTTCACGGCAAACGTTCCAAAACCAACGAGCGCGACCTGATCGCCCTTTTTCATCGCCTTCGTGACCGCAGTAATGACAGCATCCACTGCACGAGTGGCATCAGCCTTTGACAGGCCCGCATCATCCGCAACCACGTCGATCAATTCACCCTTGTTCATCAACGTACCTTTAATTGTTACCGAATTACCAAACAGACTATCGGCGAACCGATAGCCCCCCCCTATAAAATCTTCCCCGGCTTTCTTCACGTCAGCGAAGAAAAACCCCGGACGGCAGTGAGGTGAAGTATAGCGGGACGCGAAACCGCAAACCAAGCGCAAAAAACCGCTGTCAACCTGTGCGCAGCCGGATATTAATGCGCGCGCACAGCTTTATCAGTGGGCTCAGTTTGCGCCTTCTGCGCTTCGTCTGCCACCAATTTGCGCTCAACCGTCTTGGGCAAGGGCATATCCTGCAAAGACAGTTGCAGAACCTCATCAATCCAACGAACCGGAACAATGTTCAGGTTGTCCTTGATGTTTTTCGGTATTTCCACCAGGTCTTTCTCGTTGTCATGCGGAATCAGTACCGTCGTAATCCCGCCACGATGCGCAGCCAACAGCTTTTCCTTGAGACCACCAATGGGCAGAACCTCACCCCGCAGAGTGATTTCCCCGGTCATGGCAACCTCACACCGCACCGGAATATTAGTCAGCGCAGAGACCAGTGCCGTGCACATGCCGACACCAGCACTCGGGCCGTCTTTGGGCGTCGCGCCCTCGGGTACATGGATATGCAGGTCGAGTTTCTGATGAAAGTCCTCGTCGATACCCAGCGTCGCAGCCCGGCCCCTGACGATCGTCGTAGCCGCCTGGATCGACTCGCGCATCACCTCACCGAGCTGGCCGGTATGGATCATCTTGCCCTTGCCTGGCACGACAGCTGCCTCGATTGTGAGCAGTTCACCACCAACTTCAGTCCATGCAAGGCCCGTAACCTGGCCGATGCGGTTGCTCTCCTCTGCCCGGCCATAGCGAAAACGTCGCACACCCAGATACTTCTGCAGACTCTTCGGTACCACGTGAGTGGTCTTGCTCTTCGGCTCGAGCAGATGGCTCTTGACGACCTTGCGACAGAGCTTGGCGATCTCACGCTCGAGGTTTCGCACGCCGGACTCACGCGTATAGAAACGAATCATGTCGTGAATCGCGCCATCTGAAATCGAAATCTCATCCTTGCGCAGCCCATTATTCTTGATCTGCTTTGGCGCGAGATAGCTCCGCGCAATATTGAGTTTCTCGTCTTCCGTATAACCAGCAAGACGGATTACTTCCATTCGATCAAGCAGCGGTGCGGGGATGTTCAGCGTGTTGGCAGTACAGACGAACATCACATCGGAGAGATCGAAATCGACCTCCAGATAATGATCGGCAAAGCTGCCGTTCTGTTCCGGGTCAAGCACCTCGAGCAGGGCCGACGAGGGATCACCACGGAAATCCGTCGACATCTTGTCTATTTCATCGAGCAGAAACAGCGGGTTGCGTACGCCAGCCTTGGCAAGATTCTGAATGATTTTGCCGGGCATTGAACCGATATAGGTACGCCGGTGGCCGCGAATTTCAGCCTCATCGCGCACTCCGCCCAGCGACATGCGGACAAAAGTACGGTTGGTGGCACGCGCAATGCTCTGCCCAAGCGAGGTCTTGCCCACGCCGGGCGGCCCAACCAGACACAGGATCGGGCCTTTCAGTTTCTTTACGCGCTGCTGGACGGCCAAGTACTCCAGAATGCGCTCCTTGACCTTCTCCAGACCATAGTGATCTTTTTCGAGAACGGCTTCAGCCTGCGGCAGATCGTGATTGACCCGGGTGCGTTTGCGCCATGGCGACTTGAGCAGCCAGTCTACATAGTTGCGCACCACGGTTGCCTCAGCCGACATCGGCGACATCATCTTCAGCTTGGTAACCTCAGCCGTTGCCTTGGTACGCGCCTCCTGTGACATGCCGGCACGCGCGATACGCTTCTCGATATCGGCAATCTCGTTCGGAGCATCGTCCATGTCCCCGAGTTCTTTCTGGATAGCCTTCATCTGCTCGTTGAGGTAGTACTCGCGCTGGCTCTTCTCCATCTGCTGTTTGACACGGCCGCGGATGCGCTTCTCGATCTGCAGCATGTCGATCTCGGTCTCGATCAGCATCATGACGTGCTCAAGACGTTCGCGAATCGCGATAATCTCAAGCACCTTCTGCTTCTGATCGAGCTTCAGCGACATGTGCGCGGCAATGGTGTCAGCCAGCCGACCGGCCTGATCAATGCCAGCCAGCGAGGTCAGAATCTCGGGCGGCACCTTGCGGTTCAGCTTGACGTAATTTTCGAACTGGGAAATCAGCGAACGCTTGAGCACGTCAGACTCACGTACCGTGACGTCGAGATTGTCTTCAACCAGATCAATGTCGGCGGAAAAGAATTCTGCGGCCCGGGTCTCGGTCAGGTTGGCGCGCACGCCACCCTCTACGAGCACCTTGACCGTCCCATCCGGCAGTTTCAGCAATTGCAGGATGGTAGCGAGCGTACCCACCCGGTAGACATCATCCAGCGAAGGCTCGTCGACATCGGCCTGCTTCTGCGCGACCAGCAGGATCTGCTTGCCAGCCAGCATCGCCGCATCGAGCGCCTGGATGGAACGCGATCTGCCCACGAACAGCGGAATCACCATGTGCGGGTAAACCACAACATCGCGCAACGGAAGGATGGGAACGTTCAGACGCTGCTCTTGTTCCGGCGGATTCTGCTCAGACATTCTTCTCTCCATGCTCAATCAGCGCCGCCCGTCCCTGGCTGGCCGGTGACCAGGGAACACTGCTCTGCGTAGCGCCGTACAGGTTCAGCTGCTGCCGGAACCTGCCGCCCGACGCTCTTCAGCAACAGCCCGCAACGGGCCTGATTCATCGGACTCATAAATAATATAGGGACGCGTCTCACCAGTGACGACAGCAGCATCGACCACCACCTTGCGGGCATTACGCAACGATGGCAGGTCGTACATCGTATCGAGCAGGATACCTTCGAGGATCGTCCGCAAGCCCCGCGCACCGGTCTTGCGCTGCATGGCCCGCTTGGCGATCGCCCGCAGCGCATCTTCACGGAACTCCAACTCGGCGCCTTCCATCTCAAACAGACGCCTGTATTGCTTGGTCAGCGCATTTTTGGGCTCAACGAGAATACTGACCAGTGCCGCCTCATCAAGCTCATCAAGCGTGGCAACCACCGGCAGTCGGCCAACAAACTCCGGGATCAGACCGAAGCGAATCAGATCTTCAGGCTCCACATCGTTCAACAGCTCGCCGATCGGCGACTCGGCATTGCTGCGAACGTCGGCAACAAAGCCGATCCCGCTCTTCTGCGAGCGCTTCTGGATAATCTTCTCGAGCCCGGCAAAGGCGCCGCCGACAATGAAAAGAATATGCCGCGTATCAACCTGCAGGAACTCCTGCTGGGGATGCTTGCGGCCGCCCTGCGGGGGCACCGAAGCAACCGTACCCTCGATGAGCTTCAGCAGCGCCTGCTGCACACCCTCTCCGGAAACATCCCGGGTGATGGACGGGTTATCTGACTTGCGCGAGATCTTGTCGATCTCATCGATATAGACGATACCGGTCTGCGCCTTCTCAACGTCGTAGTCACACTTCTGCAACAGCTTCTGGATGATGTTCTCGACATCCTCACCGACATAGCCGGCTTCGGTAAGCGTCGTGGCATCAGCGATCGTAAACGGCACATTGAGCGTACGAGCCAGCGTCTCGGCAAGCAGTGTCTTGCCGCAACCGGTCGGACCGATCAGCAGGATATTGCTCTTCGAAAGTTCAATATCACTCTTGCCAGCATCGGTGGAACGGTTCTCGAGCCGCTTGTAGTGGTTGTAAACCGCAACCGACAGGATTTTCTTGGCGCGATCCTGACCAATGACATACTCATCGAGAACGTTCTTGATTTCCTGCGGCTTGGGCAGCTTGGCGCCAGTGTGCTCCTGACGGTCTTCAAGCTCCTCACGAATGATGTCGTTGCAGAGCTCTACACACTCGTCACAGATAAACACCGAGGGGCCGGCAATCAGCTTCCGCACCTCATGCTGGCTCTTGCCGCAAAACGAACAGTAGAGCAACTTGCCGTCGTCGCCACGTCCCCGGGTTTCATCTACCATGGTTGCCTCATTTCTCTACCGTGAGGTCCGTCACACGGACCCCGATCAGATATAACACGCCCTTGTCTGGCCGTGCAAAGCAGCTGCACATATTCTGCTATCAGTTCACAATCATGCCGGTACGCGAACGTCTGCGCGGCATTCCAGCACGGAATCGATCAGCCCATACTCAATGCCTTCCTTGCCGCTCATGAAGCGGTCGCGGTCGGTGTCGCGCTCGATGCGCTCGATCGGCTGACCGGTATGCTTCGCCAGGATCTGGTTGAGGCGGTCGCGAGTCTGCAGGATTTCCCTGGCATGGATATCGATATCCGTCGCCTGCCCCTGAAAGCCACCCAGCGGCTGGTGGATCATCATGCGGGAGTGCGGCAAACAGAATCGCTTGCCCTTGGCGCCGCCGGTCAGCAGCAACGCACCCATGCTGGCTGCCTGACCGAGACAGATCGTGCTCACATCCGGCTTGATGAACTGCATCGTATCGTAAATGGACAGTCCGGCCGTCACTACGCCACCCGGTGAATTGATGTAAAGATGAATGTCCTTGTCGGGATTCTCGGACTCGAGAAACAGCAACTGGGCAACGACCAGATTCGCCATATGATCTTCGACTGGACCAACAACAAAAATCACCCGCTCCTTGAGCAGTCTTGAGTAGATATCGTAGGCACGTTCGCCACGGGCAGTCTGCTCGATCACCATTGGCACGAGGCCAAGCGCGTGTGTATCCATTGCCATGTCCAACTATTCCTGTCTGTCGTCCCATGCGCCACCGGTTACCCGGCAGACCTGTACTCTGTGTTGGCTAACTACCCGCCGACCAATGCCTGAAAACTGGTCGGCTTCGGCGTGACCGTTGCCCGACCCGTCAGCCATTCGATAACCTGCTCTTCCAGAACCATGTCTTCGACCTGCCCAAGCAGGCCGGCATTCTGGTAGTAGATCTTGCGCACCTCATCCGGCTTGTCGTAACCGCTCACCAGCTGATCTATTCGCTCCCCGACCCGTTCCCGATTCGCGACCATGCTCTGCTCCATGATGATCGCGCCGAGCAGCAAACTGAGGCGCACACGCCGCTCGGCAGCCGGCAGATAGGTTGCAACATCCGGAGCACCCTGACCGTCAGACAAGCCGAGCTTGCGTGCCGCATCACCCTGCAGCGATACGGCTGCCTCGGCAACCAGCGATTCTGGCACGTCGATCGGATTATTGGTCAGCAGCAATTCGAGCAGCTGCGTTTTCACCTCAGCCCGCGCACGCGACTCAAATTCCTGCGCCATATTCTTGCGAATGTCCTGCTCAAAGTCGGCACGCGCGCCGCTATCGACACCGAAGCTGCGAACAAATTCTTCATCCACCTCGGGCAGCTGCTCTTCGGCGACCTCACTGATGCGCAGATCAAAGTCACCCTTGCGGCCAGCCAGTGTCTTGTTGGGATAATCGGCGGGAAATTCAACCTGGATCGTCTTCTGCTCGCTGGCGCGAACCCCGGCCAGCTGCCGTTCAAAATCAGGCACCAGGCGACCGGCACCGATGACCACGCTGACCTGGTCGCCTGCACCGCCATCGATCGGCTGACCATCGAGGCGCCCCTCGAAATCAAGCGTTACGCGATCACCATCGCGAGCCTCACGATCAACGGCATTCCAGTTCCTGCGCTGACGACGCAGATTGTCGATGATGAACTCGACATCACCATCGTCGAACTGCGGCTCAGGACGCGAGATACTCAGCGCATCGATGCCCTGCAGCTGAAAATCGGGGAAAATCTCGAAGCTGGCAGTAAACGACAGATCGCTGCCCTTGTCACCAGAATCCGGTACGGTTTCGATCTGTGCATCGCCGACCGGACGCAGCTTCTCGCGGGTTACAGCTTCAGAGTAACTTGAGCGGACGAAGTCCTGCATGACCTCCTCACGCACCTGCTCACTGAAACGCTGGCGAACTACTTTTTCAGGCACCTTGCCCGGACGAAAACCCTTGATGTTTGCAGTCCGCCCGACCGAGCGGAGACGCGCTTCGACCTCATGCTCGATACGCTGCGCCGGCACGCTGACCCGAATACGCCGCTTGAGACCCTGTGCGGACTCAATGGCAACCTGTACGTCTGAACCCTCAACGCGCTCCATTCAACCTCTCGCTTTCTTCTGTGACTACCTGATTGCCGGAAGGAGTAGCGCACCGGCGTCTAATCCCGTTATACCGGGGCTTGGTGCGAAAGGAGAGACTCGAACTCTCACGGGTTGCCCCACAGGAACCTAAATCCTGCGCGTCTACCAGTTCCGCCACTTTCGCGCCTGGGGCCCCGGGGCGCACTACGCGGCGCATTATACCGAAGGGTTCTGAACACGCTGCCCTGCCTGTGCGGGACTTCGAATTCACCGTACAAATGAGCAGGCTCATAGCGTCCAGTGCTTTTAAATCAATTAATTACGGCTGAATACTAACACGCTGCCTGACCCCATCACCTGCCCGAAGCGGCTTCAACCAACCCTGTCTTGCACCTACACGTGGACAAGCCGTCAATACCTGGCGGCTACTTGATCCAGATCAGTTAGACGGCCCTGGGGCTCTGTTACTGATAACCGCGAGGAAAACCCCACAATGCACCGCACTGAACAGGAGCATCGCCGGCGTGAGTACCGAGACATCGACCACCGCCACCACTGACGACTTCGTCAGCTACGCTGGACGCAACAACTTCTATCAGACCTGCGCCTTCATCCCGATGTCGTTCGCACTCGTCACCACAGTGCACGAGAACGGCGAGACAGGCATTGGGCCGCATGCCTTGATCATGCCGTTCGGCATCAGCCCGCCCTATTCCATGCTGCTGATCAGTCGCGGCAACAGTGCGACCGCCGCCAATATCCTCCGTACCGGCAAATGCGCGCTGAATTACATCGAGTACGACCGTGACCGGCTTGCCGCCGTTTCACGACTCGGCTATCCCGGCCAGTCGCTGGAGGACAAGCAGAAAGAAATGCCTTTCACGCTGCTGCCTTCGTTGTCTGCGGACCGGCAAGCCGACCCGGAAGCACCGCACCTTCTCGGCGAAGCTTTTCAGATCATGGAATGCAGCTGGGACCGCAGCTGGGACCTTGAGCCGCCCAACCGGGACAGCAATGCGGCCATCGAGAGACGCTTCGTGCTGAACATCGATCACCTGCTGATGCGCCGAAATTTTCACGATGCGCTGGAAAATGGCGGCACCTTCCCGATCATGCCGATCTTTTACGGCTTTCGCAGCAATGGCGGCTTCTGGTTTGCCGAACACGGTGAGCCGTTCAGTATTTCACCGCCACAGGTTGCGGGCAGCGAAGTCCAGCAGGTTTTCTATCTGGCGAACCGTATCGACAATAACGTACGCTTTACCCACGAGGCCTGCGCGGCATTCATCAAAGTACCCCGGCCGTTTCTGAAGAACGCCTTGCAGGGTACGGTCAGTGCCGCGCTGGCTGCAGGCGTGAGCGTGGTCGACGAACAGTTCGTGCAGCAGTTGCGCAGCACATCCTCACGCTGATTGACATACACCATCCACCACAGAGAGAGAAACACACATGCTGCACCGCTATCTGGCCGTCACCACAAGTGTCATGCTCCTGATCAGTTCACTGGGCTTTTCCACCCTGTCAGCTGCAGAGCGCAGCCCGGACGGAACCGTTCAGGCTTTCAACCAGGCACTCAGCAAGCACGATCTGAATGCGGCGCTGGCGCTGATCGCCGCCGGTTCAGTGCAGTTCACCCTGCGCTCAGCACACAGCGATATCCCGTCTGGCGGACCGGGGAGCGTCACCAGCGATCTCAAGACGCACTGGAGCACTGTCGGTCCGGTCGTATTCGGCAGCACGGCAAGCTACAGCCGTATCCCGCAGGTCGTGAATACCCGTATCGATGGCGACCTCGCCACGGTATGGACCAATACCGCCACCGAAACCGTGGGCAAGAACGGCAGCAAACGAACCGATAGCTTCAGTGAGCTCTACATGCTGGTGCACACCGCCAGCGGCTGGCAGATCGGTGCAGTAGCCGATAATCGTGGCGCCAACAAGATCAACGCGGGCACACCAGCTGCACCAGCTGCACCAGCTGCACCAGCCGGAAAGTAAGCGAAGGACTACCCCGTCAGGCCAATTCGCACACGCTGCCGATAAGAAGCATTTTACATGCCTCTTATCGGCAAGGATGCCCGGCCCGCATAAGGTAGATAGCCATGAACTCGATCCCGGAAAATGTCGTCGCATACCGGCGCACCGCCGAATTCAATGAAGAAAATGTGCCCGAGGTATGGCTCAGACCTCACTCAACCAAGCGAGGGCGATGGGCAAAAATCACCGTGCTGGAGGGACAGCTGCTTTACGTCATCAATGGCGACTCGCGAGAGGAGATATGTCTCGATGCAGGCAACGTTGGTGTCGTCGAGCCGGGTGTGGGCCATTTCGTAAAGCCACTGGGCAAGGTGCGCTTCTACCTGGAGTTTTACCGCTAGAAGATGACCTGCATCCTCAATACAGGACTATAATGGTCCTGTATTGAGGAGAGGCCATCGCTATGACAACTACACACCAGGATCAGGCTGCGGTACGACATGATGCGGGGGCCGACAAGCTGCCGGGAATCCGGCACATCATCGCCGTGGCAAGTGGCAAGGGCGGGGTCGGAAAATCCACGGTCAGCGTCAACCTCGCGCTCGCGCTGCAGATGCGGGGTGCACGCGTCGGACTCGTGGACGCCGACATACTCGGGCCGAGCATCCCGGGCATGCTGGGCATACCCACCGGACAGCCGCCGAACGTCACAGACGAAGGCAAAGCGATCCCCATCGAACGCCATGGTATCGCGACCATATCGATGGCGATGATCACCGGCGATGACACACCGGCAGTCCTGCGCGGACCGATGGTCAGCAAGTATCTGAAGATGTTCATTGACGCCACACAGTGGGGGCAACTCGACTATCTGTTACTGGACCTGCCACCCGGTACTGGCGATACCCAGCTCACCCTGGCGCAGAGTTTCCCGCTGTCAGGTGCAGTGATCGTCACCACACCACAGGATGTCAGCCTGAAGATCGCACGGCGCGGACTGCGGATGTTCGAGCGTGTTCATGTACCCATTCTGGGCATCATCGAGAACATGAGCGGCTTTACCTGCACGCATTGTGGCGAGATCACGGATGTCTTCCGTCGCGGCGGCGGCGAGCGCATGAGCCAGCAGCTGGCGGTACCCTTTCTCGGTGCTATCCCGCTCGATGCCGATATCGTGACCGGTGGCGATGAAGGGTATCCGATCGTCATAGCCAAACCGGATTCAATCGCCGCCCACGCCTATACCAGCGTCGCCGCGCAACTCGCCGGGCAACTGGACAAGACACCATCGAGTGCGCTCAAGCCCTTCGTCTGGCAGTGGGACACCAACGACGGCGCACCGGAATGGGTAGAGAGCGCCTCACGTCCCGATGGCATCCGCACCAAGCCCATCGGCTTGCGTCGACACGACCCACGCACCCTTGCTGTGCTTTGGGAGGATGGCCACTGCGACCACTTCGATGTCCGCGAGCTTCGGCTGAATTGTCATTGCGCGTTGTGCATTGAGGAGATGAGCGGCAGAAAACTGCTGGATCCGCTGAAAGTCAGGGCCGACGTCCGCCCGCAGACCATTTCCAGCATCGGCAACTACGCTATCGGCATCAACTGGAGCGACGGCCACAACTCCGGACTGGATTCCTTTGACCACCTGCGCTCACTCGGGGAGCGCATTGCCAGCGTGGCAGCAGAAGATGTCTGAGGCTGCGACAGTCAACGCACCGGTCACCATTCGGGCGGAGCTTTCCGTCGCAGATCCGGATACCTGCAAGTTCACCGTGAGCCAGGCGCTCAATCCCGATGGTGAACGCTTTTTCGAGAGTCGTGATCAGGCCGCCGGATCGCCGCTGGTCGAGCGCCTGTTTGAGCTGGCCGGCCTGGCACATGTGCTCGTTGCCGACAATATTCTCGTCGTCGAAAAGACCCGGGAATCTTCCTGGCCAGAGTTGAAGCCGCAGATTGCGGCCATTGTCAGGAGTCAGCTGCTCAGCGGCATGCCGGCCATCGTTCAGGCACCGCAAACAGGCGGCGCAGGGAAACGGACTGATGCGGAGATCCGCGAACTGGTGCAGGCGCTGCTCGACCGGGAAGTAAACCCCTCAGTCGCTGCACATGGAGGCACCATCACCCTCGCGGATGTGAAGGATGGGCGACTCTATATAGAGATGAGTGGCAGTTGCCAGGGATGCGCGGCCTCGCAGTTCACCTTGCGGCAGGGCTTCGAGCGCATAGTTCGCCGCATCGTGCCAGAGGTGAGCGAAATCATCGATGTCACCGATCATGCCGGCGGGCGGAGTCCGTACTACAAGCGGACCTGAAGGGCTGCGATATATTCCTGTCGATCGTAATTGATCGAGACGACCGATACTCCAGCCAAGCTGCCTAACTTGCTGATTTATATGGTGGGCCGTGTAAGACTTGAACTTACAACCAATGGATTAAGAGTCCACTGCTCTACCAGTTGAGCTAACGGCCCGCTGTTTTACTTCCAGATTGCGCACCCGTATTGCGCACTCCGCCGTCAAAAATGGGGTGGGCGATGGGGTTTGAACCCACGACCACTGGAATCACAATCCAGTGCTCTACCAACTGAGCTACGCCCACCATAGACACGACACTGCACGTCAAAATCCTGACCTGGCGCGCCTGGCAGGACTCGAACCTGCAACCACCGGCTTAGAAGGCCGGTGCTCTGTCCAGTTGAGCTACAGGCGCTTTGCTACCGGGTGGTCCGGGTGGTCGGGGTAGACGGATTCGAACCGCCGACCCTCTGCTCCCAAAGCAGATGCGCTACCAGACTGCGCTATACCCCGATCTGTATCCGGCATCGCATTATAGCCGCCCGCCCGCCGGGGCGCCGCATGATACGCAGGGGGCGCCGTCAGCGTCAATTTTCAGCTGATATGACCGGCCTTCTCCGGGCCGGTTTTTCAGCCTCTGTGGCTCTGGTATTGTGCGGGCACCTGGCTACTTTCCCCTTTCACGAGAGGCCACGCATCTCGCCCATGACAGCTTTCATATGACTGCCCGCCTGATCGACGGCAAGGCCATTGCGCTCGGCTTGCGCACACAATTGCGCATACGTATTGGTGAGCGACTGGCACAAGGGCACCGGCCTCCGGGGCTCGCGGTAATCCTGGTGGGTACAGATCCGGCCTCGCAGATCTATGTACGCAACAAACGCACCGCCTGTGCCGAGGTCGGTGTGATCTCGCACAATCATGACCTGCCGGCCACCACAGATGAGGCTGAGTTGCTGGCGCTGATCGACAGGCTCAACCTCGATGCCAGCATCGATGGCATTCTCGTCCAGCTGCCACTGCCCCTGCACATCGATGAAACCGCAGTCATCGAACGCATCAATCCCGTCAAGGACGTGGACGGCTTTCACCCCTACACTCTCGGCCGGCTCTGCCAGCGCATGCCGGTCCTGCGCCCTGCCACACCCTACGGCGTCATGACACTGCTGCGGCATATCGGCGTACCGGTACGCGGACAGCATGCGGTGATCATCGGCTCCTCCAATCATGTCGGCCGACCTCTGGCGCTCGAACTGCTGCTGGCCGGTGCCACCACCACGGTCTGCCATCGCTTTACACGCGACCTGGCCAGCCATGTCGCCCAGGCCGATATCCTCGCAGTTGCGGTCGGCAAGCCGGGACTGATTCGCGGCGAATGGATAAAACCCGGTGCAGTGGTGCTCGATATCGGCATCACGCGCCTGCCGGATGGCAAGCTCAGCGGCGATGTCGAGTTTGCGGCCGCCAGTGAGCGCGCCAGCTGGATTACACCGGTACCAGGCGGTGTTGGCCCGATGACCATCGCAATGTTGCTGGAAAACACACTGACCGCAGCGATTTCCGGAGTGTCACTGCTGGCACCGCGCGAATTACCCCCAGCCTGAGCAGTGCTGATTCAAGTTTATTACGGAGTACGTCGATGCGAATTTCAAGAATTTACCTGTCGCTGATCGCCAGTCTCATGCTGGGCCTGAGCACAAGCCTGCAGGCTGCAGACCCCGTTCTGGTGCAGTTCGAGACCTCCGCCGGAGCGTTCATCGTGCAACTCGATCCAGAGCGCGCCCCGCTCAGCGTCGCCAACTTTCTGAAGTATGTAGATGAAGGCTTCTATACCAGCACTATCTTTCACCGCGTAATCAATGGCTTCGTCATTCAGGGCGGTGGCTTCACTCGCGATCTCAAGCTCAAGAAAGCACGTCCTGGCGTGCCCAACGAATCCGGCAACGGGCTCAGCAACAGACGCGGCACCATCGCCATGGCAAGATCCAATGACCCCCATTCTGGCGATGCACAGTTCTATATCAATCTGGCAGACAATGCTTCACTTGACCCGAAACCCACCCGCTGGGGTTATGCAGTGTTTGGCGATGTCATTCAGGGCATGGAGGTCATCGATGATATCGGGCACCGCCTGACCAGCGTGCAGGAAGGCACGTCGGATGTGCCGGTTGAACCGGTAATCATCCAGAAAGCCAGTCTGCTGAAACCGCCTGCTACCAGATGACGATACTGTTCGTCTCTGACCTGCACCTCCACGCCTCGCGACCTGCAGTCACGGACTGTTTTCTGCGCTTTCTGGCCGATACCGCCAGCCAGGCAGATGCCTTGTATATTCTCGGCGACCTGTTCGAAAGCTGGATTGGAGACGACGCGCCAGGCCAGGCAGGCCTGCAAGTCGGTACGGCGCTGCGCAGCCTCGCTGACCACGGAGTCAGCTGCAGCTTTATCCACGGCAACCGCGATTTTCTCATCTCACGCAATTTCGCAGCCCTGAGCGGCCTCCGCCTGCTGCCCGATGAAACGGTCATCGACCTGCATGGCAAACGCGTCTTGCTGATGCACGGCGACACGCTCTGCACCGACGACCTGGCGTATCAGCGTTATCGCAGGATCGTCCACTGGCCACCTACGCAGGCTCTATATCTGGCCCTGCCGGTCAGCATTAGAAATCGAATCGAAGTACAGCTGCGCAGCCGCAGCATGGCAGCGCATGGCAATAAACCCGCCATGCTGATGGATGTGAATCAGCAAACGGTAGTCGAGGTCATGCAACGTCATGAAGTGTCGCTGCTGATCCACGGACACACGCACCGTCCGGCCATCCATCAGTTCGAAAACACGCAGCACAAGGCCGCAACACGCATCGTACTGGGTGACTGGTATACACAGGGCAGCGTACTGTGCTGGACGCCCTCAGGCCCCGAACTACAGAGCCTCTCCCTGCACTGATGTCGGCGACTACAGCGCCGGCTCCCAGGTCAGCAACTCGGTAACGCACTGGAAACGACCAGCTGGCTGCTTGGCCAGCATTCGTTCGATCAAGGGCTGGAACTCGGATATCGCACGCGGCAGCACAGGCACTGGCGCCTGGCGGTGCTTGACGATCACGCTCATGGCGGTGTCACCGTCGTAAGGCTTGGTACCAGTCAGCATCTCGAAAAATATGACACCCAGACTGTAGATATCGCCACGCACGTCGACCGCTTCACCGT
The DNA here is from genome assembly GCA_963698405.1 of uncultured Gammaproteobacteria bacterium. GTDB lineage: Bacteria > Pseudomonadota > Gammaproteobacteria > Steroidobacterales > SHZI01. The sequence continues at coordinate 197,455 of CAVOQT010000001.1, read as the reverse complement.
GCCCCTGCTCGGGGCTCATATAGTAAGGCGTACCAAAAATCGCACCGGCACCCGTCACTTCAGCCTTCAGGGCAACCTGCTTGGCCAGCCCGAAATCAATCAGCGCCAGCGTGTCATCGTCGCGAAACAGTACATTGGTGGGCTTCAGGTCGCGGTGCAGGATACCGGCTGCATGCAGCACCCCGAGGGCTGCGGCGATGTCACGCATCAGCCGATAGGCCTCGTAGCGATCCATGCCCCCCGCTATACGCCGCTTGAGGCTGCCGCCACCGCAATACTCCATCGCAATGTAGGCGTGATCATCGGCCACACCAAAATCATGGATACGCACCACATTCGGATGATCGAGATGCGCGGCCAGTTCATATTCGCGCAGGAAGCGGTCGAGAATCTTGCCGCTCGCTGCATCGCTGACCTGGTGCAGTACCTTGAGTACGACTTCCCGCCCCGAGCTGCGTTCCTGCGCCAGATACACGGTAGCGATTTCACCATGTGCAAGCCGGCGCACGATGCTGTAATTGCGCGGGATCGGCCCGTTACCATCAGCCGCAATGGCCTCGCCCCCGGTTCGGCCCGGGTTGGCCCGATTCGAGCCGATCCGCAAGGCCTCCTCTACTGCTTCGACCAGGCGGGCATTGTTGAGCCGCGGCTTGCCAACATACTCCTCAGCGCCTGACTTTATGGCCGATACCACCTGCCGTTCATCGCCATTGCCGATAAAAATAATCGGCGGGAATTTTGGCTGGGCGCGGAATCTGCGCAGCCATTCGAGGGCATCCTCACGACCACAGGTATCGCCAAGCAGCACCACGTCGTTGCCGGCACCGGAGAATGCATCCGGCAGGCGCCCCGACTGCAAGGGATCATATTCCCGAATAATCGCCTCGGGCCAGTGTGCCGCGATGTGATACGAGAGTAGACGCCGATACTCAGCGTGATCATCGATGATGAGAAACTTGAGGCTCACGATGGTGTCTGGCAGCTCACTACCGCATGCCGCACAGCGGGCCTCAGACAGTCCGCAACCGGGCATCCGGTTTGGCAGCCGGAGCAGCAGTATCCGGTTCAGAGGGCCCGCGGCGGCGGCGCGTATCACGCTGCGACTTGGCTCGATCACTGCGCTGTTGCTCAAGTTGCGCCAGGTATTCAGGACTGATATCGCCAGTGACGTACTCACCGGAAAAACATGAGGTGTCGAACTCGCTGATCTCCGCATCGTCGTGATGCACCGCCTTGATCAGGTCGTCGAGATCCTGGTAAACAAGCCAGTCGGCCCCGATGAATTCCTGAACCTGCTGTTCGGTACGGCCACTGGCCACCAGCTCACTGGCTGCCGGCATATCGATGCCGTAAACATTGGGATACCGGACTGGCGGCGAGGCAGAGGCAAAGTACACGCGCCGCGCACCGGCTTCCCGGGCCATTTCGATAATCTGCTGGGACGTCGTGCCACGCACTACGGAATCATCGACCAGCAGCACATTCTTGCCGTGAAATTCCAGGTCGATGGCATTCAGCTTGCGGCGTACCGACTGCCGACGCATTTCCTGACCGGGCATGATGAAAGTACGGCCGATGTAGCGATTCTTGATGAAGCCCTCGCGGTACTTCACGCCCAGCCGGTGCGCCACTTCAAGTGCACTGGTACGACTCGAATCGGGAATCGGAATCACTACATCGATATCGTGATCCGGCCGTTCGCGCAGGATCTTCTCGGCCAGGCGCTCACCCATGCGCAGACGTGCCTTGTACACCGAGATGCGATCAATGATCGAATCCGGCCGTGCGAAATAAACATACTCGAAGATACAGGGCGTATAACTGCGCGGGATATCGCAGACCTGACTGTGCAAGGTACCGTCGCGTTCGATGATTACCGCCTCACCCGGCAGGATATCGCGCACCATCTGGAATTCCAGCGCATCCATCGCCACGCTCTCGGACGCCACCATGTGCTCGACACCCTCCGCCGTCTCGCGGCGACCGAGACAGACCGGACGTATGCCGTGCGGGTCACGGAATGCCACGATGCCATAGCCGATGATCAGCGCCACCACCGCATAGCCGCCGCGGCAACGACGGTGCACGGCCGCCACAGCGGCAAAAATTGCCCGTGGCGTCAGTTCCTCGCTGGGCTGTTGCTGGAGTTCATGAGCGAACACATTCAACAGGGCTTCGGTATCCGAGCCAGTATTGAGATGACGTCGATCCTGCTGAATCAGCAGCGCTTTCAGCTCATCAGAATTGGTCAGGTTGCCGTTATGCGCGAGGGCGATGCCATATGGCGAATTGACGTAGAACGGCTGAGCCTCACTTGATTTGAGCGTACCTGCAGTTGGATAGCGGCAGTGGCCGATGCCGATATTGCCGCGCAGTTCTTCCATGTGCCGTTGCAGGAAAACATCGCTGACCAAGCCGTTCTTCTTGCGCGTACAGAGAGTTCCATTCCAGTCGGTCATGATGCCGGCTGCATCCTGACCACGGTGCTGCAGAACCATCAGCGCGTCATACAGCCCCTGATTGACTGGCCGATGACTGACGATGCCGACGATGCCACACACTAGAACCAGACTCCTGCCTGTTCGCCAAGACCTTTGACCTGCTGCCCGGCCAGTGCCCAGAACTGCTCACCAGCTGCGGCGGCATACGGTATCAGCTTGGACCCTTGCCACCAAGATTCCGATTCAAACCCGCCCTGCTTCAGCACCAGCACGACCAGAATCACCGCGATAAGTCCACGGGCGAGGCCAAAAAACAGGCCAAGCACCCGGTCGGTACCGGTCACCGCGCTGTTGCGGATCAAATAGCCCACCAACCAGCCGAGCAGGCTGCCGGCAAACAGGATTGCGACAAATGCCAGACCGCGACCGGCCCAGAGCTGTAGCGCTGGCTCATGCAGAAAACCGCTGAGCAAGGACCCGAACTGACCACCATAGCGAGCAGCTCCCCACAGCGCCAGAATCCAGACGAGCACCGATAGCGCCTCCTTGATGAAGCCGCGCAGCACACCGACCAGCCCTGAGACCGCCACCAGCACGACAAGGATGTAGTCAACCGTGCTCATCAGCTACAACCGCGTTACCTGCCCGGTAAACCCTGCACCGGCAAGTTTCCGGGCCAGCGCATCCGCCTCATCACGATCCATACGCGGCCCCACCAGGACACGCGACATCGATCCGTTACTGCTCTTGCGAAGCATGGCCTCAAAGCCACTGGTTTTCAGCTTTGCGACCAGGCGCTCGGCATTTTGCTGGCTTGAGAAACTGCCCAACTGCACGTACCACTGTCCCGCAGCCGGGGCAGCCGGTGTTTTGACAACTGTCTGCACGCTGGCACTGGCTGGTGGCGCACTCTGCGCTGGCGGCTTTTCAACTTCCGGTACCGGCAATGGAGCCGGTTCGTCTTCAGTCACGATTGGCGCCGGCCGATCATCGGCAGGAAGCACCTCATCCGGCAGCGTGCCGGCGGGCTCACCCGGAGCATCACGCAGCTGCGGTACTGGCGGCACCCGCTCATCGTTATTCAGACTGAGCGTATACGTACGCAGATTGGGCGCTTCGGACGGTGCGGACTCCAGACTCGGGGTTTCAAGCTGCTGATTACCATCCAGAATCGAGGGCACGACAAGAACCAGAACCGCGAGCAAACACGCGGCACCAACCATTCGTTCAGCGAGCTGGCGGTCCATCAAAAAAAAGATTTCCGGGCGGGCAATCAGTATAGACCAAGCCACTGCAATGCAGGCGCCACGATCCGGAACGAGCCACAGACCACGATACGGCCTGTCGGTGGCGTCATGCGCGTAGCCAGCGCAAAGGCGGCCTCCGGAGTCGCCGCATACTCAACCACATCGAGGCCGGCAGCCATCATTCCGGCACGCATGCGTTCGACCGTACTGGCACGCGGATCATCGATACCGGCCACGATCCAGTGTGTTGCCACCGGTGCCAGCGCAGCAACAAAAGGCGTCACCGCCTTGTCAGCCAGCAGTGCCGTTACGATGGTTGTGACCCCGACCGGCGGCAGACTCTCAAGCTGTGCACAAAGCACGGCAGCAGCCTGCGGATTATGTGCCACGTCCAGAATCCACTCATGTGACGCGCGCACCTGCTGAAAGCGTCCATCCGGCCGGGATCGGGCGAACACCTGGTTCAGTAATGTGGCATCGGCAAGCAGGCGTGGCTCCAGCCTGGACAGCACTGCCAGTACCAGACTCGCATTGCGGTACTGGGCAGCCGACCAGTACCGTGGCGCTTCAAGTCCAGCCACGGTTTCCACCACACCTTGCCATGACCAGCTATTTGGACCGCTATCCTTTAGCCCGCTGGTACAGCGGTACGAGAAATCAGTGCCCAGTATGGCCAGCGGAGCACTGATCCCGGCTGCATGCTGGCGAATCGCTGACGGTACCGGCTGATCTGCATAGAAGGCCGGATGACCGGCGCGCAGAATCCCGGCCTTTTCGCTGGCGATTTCCTCGATGGTTTCACCCAGCCAGTCCTGATGATCGAGCGCGATCGTGGTGATCAGGGCCAGATCGGCTGCCAGCACATTCACCGCATCCAGGCGACCGCCCAGACCGACTTCCAGTATCCAGCTATCGCACTGCGCCTCGGCAAAACAGATGAATGCCGCCAGCGTGCCGAACTCGAAGTACGTCAGCGGCAAGCCGCCCCGCACCTGCTCAACGCGCTCGAAGGCATGCACCAGCTCAGCATCAGAGGCGGGCTGGCCAGCGATACGGACACGTTCGTTGTAACGCACCAGGTGCGGCGAGGTATACAGGCCCGGACGGCGGTCTATCGCCAGCAGCATGTCCTGCAGCAGGGTGACTGTGGTGCCCTTGCCGTTGGTACCCGCAACGGTCACGACACGACCCGGCGGGGGCTGGAGATCAAGCCGGTCCAGCACGGCACGGACGCGCTCAAGACCCAAGTCGACAGTGTGCGGGTTCAGCGACTCTTGCCACTGCAGCCACTCGGCCAGGGTCCGCGCAGCCATCAGCCCTCAGGCCGGCAGATCGACAGCCGGCGGCGCCTGCTTCAGCAGCTTGGCCAGCAGCTGCGCGATCTCGTCACGCATCTGTCGGCGATCGACAATCATGTCCAGGGCACCGTGATCGAGCAGAAACTCGCTGCGCTGGAAGCCCTCGGGAAGCGTTTCGCGAACGGTCTGCTGGATCACGCGGGGCCCGGCAAAACCGATCAGCGCGTTTGGCTCGGCAATATTGATGTCACCGAGCATGGCGAGACTCGCCGATACGCCGCCGGTAGTCGGATCTGTCAGTACGGATATGTACGGAATCCCTGCATCTGCAAGCGAAGCCAGTGCACCGCTGGTCTTGGCCATCTGCAGCAACGAGTACAGGGCTTCCTGCATGCGTGCGCCACCGCTGGCCGAGAAACAGACCAGCGGCATCCGGTGATCACGACCGTATGCGGCAGCACGCGTGAACTTCTCACCGACCACCGAACCCATCGATCCGCCCATGAAGCGAAACTCAAATGCGCAGACCACGATCGGCTGGCCCTTGAGCTGGCCGCTCATCGCAACCAGAGCGTCCTGCTCGCCGGTGTCCTTCTGGGCCTGGATGATGCGCGCCTTGTAGGGCTTGGTGTCCTTGAAGCGCAAGGGATCCTGTGGACTGAGTTTCTCGCCGATCTCCCGCCCGGAACCTGCATCGAGAAAAAAGGCCAGCCGATCGCGCGCCACCAGGCGCATGTGGTAGCTGCACTTTGGACAAACATGGAGATTGCGCTCCAGTTCGGCACGGTACAGCTGCGCACTGCATTGCGGACACTTGATCCAGAGTCCTTCAGGCACAGAACGCGTACGCCGCTCGGTCTTGATACGCGAGGGCAGGACTTTTTCATACCAGCTCATGGGCGAATCATAATCAAGTCCGGATCAACGATCACGCCATTCAGCAAACCAGACCGGCTGCGCCGGTGCCGGCGGGAAGTCCAATACCTCCGGATAGTGGACAGCCGCCAGAAACAAGCCCGATGACGGTGCGGTAGGCGCAGCCACACGCCGGTCTTTCTGTGCCAGCAAGTCGCCGATCCATCCGGCATCAGCCTCACCACTGCCCACCCGGGCCAGCGAACCGACGATATTCCGCACCATGTGGTACAGAAAGCCGTTGGCGCGCACTTCAACAACCAGGCAATCCTCGCGCCGCATCACTTCCAGGCACTCTATCCGGCGTACCGGACTCCTGGACTGACAGCCTGCAGCACGGAATGATGAAAAATCGTGCTCACCCAGCAACTGCCGGCCCGCCACCTGCATCAAACTGGCATCGAGTGGTGTACGCAACTGCCAGGTACGGTTGCGCTCAAGCGCAGAGCGTACCGGGCGATTGAGAATCACATAGCGATAGGTGCGCGCCAGAGCCGAGTATCGCGCATGAAAATCAGTCGATACGGAACGGACCCATTGCACTGCCATATCGGCCGGCAGGTTGCTGTTGATGCCACGCAACCAGGCGTATTCGGAGCGACTGGCAAGCGAATCGAAATGTACAACCTGCCCGCAAGCATGCACACCGGTATCTGTGCGTCCTGCAGCGCCAGTTGTTATGGGTTCGTTGGCGACAGTACTGATCGCAGCATTCAGCGTGGACTGAATGCTGCGGGCGTGACTCTGGACCTGCCAGCCGAAGAAATCACTGCCGTCATATTCGACCCCGGCAGCAAAGCGCTGGGCAACCACAGATACGCGCTACGACTCAGTCAGCCAGTTCGTCCAGAAGCTTGCGTGCTTCCTGCTGCTGGGACGAATCGCCTTCCTCAAGTACTTCGTTCAGGATGCTGCGAGCGCCTTCCGGATCACCCATATCAACATAGGCCCTGGCCAGATCCAGCTTGGTACCAACCTCGGTCATGGTCGGCCCTTCAGGCCCGCGACGTCCACGTGGCGTGACTACCGCGGTTGGCTCGGAATCTTCTTCAACCTGACTCAGCTCACCGGATTCTTCACCGAAGGCACTGTCAGCCAGGCTGCTGCGCGGCTGCTCAACTGTATCCTCGCCCGATGACTGGGCGGCCTCGTCACGGCTTGCCGCACTCTTTTCCATTGCCGTACCAAAGGCAGGCAGATCAAGCGTCCCTTCGTCGAGCGACATACTGCGCATCTCGGAGGTCGCATCACCCTCCAGACTCTGCAACAGGTCAGACAGGTCTTCATCAACATCGGCATCAGGATCGCCGATATCAAAAACATCATCGTCGCCGTCAGACAGCTCCTCATCAACATCGGCACCAGCATCGCCGATATCAAGAATCTCGTCGTCGCCATCATCAGACTCGCCCGCATCAACTACTGCGTGCAGGCCGGTACCCATATCGCCCGCAGCCACGTCCAGGCCAGTCAGATCAAGGCCGAGATCTTCGACGTTCAGCTCTTCGGTGTAGTCATGTCCTTCACTGTCGTCCAGCCGTGCACGCGAACCGGAAATCGCGGCACTTTCGATCGTCGGTGTCTCGACGGTCCCGGCAGCTGGTGTCTCCAGCGTTGGCGTCTCTACCGTGGGAGCATCCGGTCCGCGGAATTCCGCGGTCGGCGTTTCAATGGTCGGCGTCTCCATGGTCGGGGAGTAGTCGCTACCGACCGGTGCTTCGATAGTGGGCGAGTCGCTACCCTGCAATCCCGGCGCAATCTCGGTCTTCATCAGACCGGTGTCATCAACACCAGTATCATCGGTACCAGCAATCTCACCGAGATCAAAATCCAGCAGATCCGCCACCGGGCCCGGCCGTGCGCCAGTCAGATCCAGATCAACGCTGGCATCGGCATCATCGTCCAGCGTGAAGTCCACGCTGTCCGAGCTGCCACCGTCCAGTGAGATATCCAGACCAGCGGCGCCCGCACCTGCCGCAAACAGCGCCTCACCCGGGCAGATCTGCTTGCCCATGATGAGTACCTTGTTCCAGTCCGGACTATCGACACCGCCAGACTGACGCTGGAATGTCTGCGCCTCCTTGAGGAATGCCGATTTGTTTTCCCAGATGAAATAGACTTCCAGAAGCTTGAGGCGCAAGTCACGCCGATCCGGATTGTCGCGCAAGGCCCGGACCAGCAACTCTGCCGCCTGGTCATAAAGACCGTAGGCCATGTGGAACTCGGCTTCGGCGACGACGTCGGCCTGATCGATCTCGACCGCACCATCAGTACTGATCGTGCGCTCAAGCGCCGTCTCGGAATCACCAGCCAGCTTGCGACCGCCACGTCCGGGCGCCGATGCCACTGCAGTCCGCTCCGCCGTCAGCTCGGCGGTCCGTTGTGCCTCGCTTTCCTCAACGATGAAGCCGTCACGCAGCGTCGGCTCACCTTCCGCCGCACCGCCCACCGAACTGCCCTTCGGGAGGGTGGTCGGGAACCGGCCGGTGCTGTCATCAGCCGTCGCCATACGCCGGCGACCAAATACGACGAACAGACCAGCCAGCACGACTACCGCAGCGGCAATCAGGAAATAGCTGTTAAAGATCAGGCCGCCCAGCGAATCCAGCCACGAACTGTCGCTGCCCTTCGCCTTGCGCTTTGCTGTAGTCCGTTCAGCCGGACGGGTAGCTGCCGGTACCGCTGACTCAGCTGAGTCCTCGTCTACTACAGCCGCATCGCTGTCGGCTGCTTCATCCGCAGCAGGGACCGCACCGCCCTCAATATCCAGCCGCTCTACGGGAGCCTCCACCGGCATCTCGACCGGCGGAGTTTGCGCACCGGACCGGAGCTTGTCCTGCAAGGCCTTGAGCTGACTGTCCTTGAGATCAATCAGGCGGCGGCTCTCAGCAAGTTGCTGCTCCAGCGCCCTGACTTGAGCTACATCTGGTTTGGCCGATGCTGGCTGGGTAGCTGTAGTCGGCGCGGTGCTGACCGGCTTTTCTTCCGGTGGCACCAGCTGCAGACGTGCCGCGCCCGGGATACTCTCCATTCCCGCACGCCAGGTCTCGTTCTGACGACGCACCTCGCTGGTAGCCTCGCCACCAGAAAGCGTGGCGAGCTCGGCCGCTGCCGGTACGCGCAGGATTGCACCGCGCTTCAGCAAATTGATATTGCCCGCAAAAGCCTCCGGGTTCGCGCGGTACAGCGCAACCATCATCGCGTTCAGGGACACGCTGCTATCAGCTCTCAGGCGCTCGGAAATGGCCCAGAGCGTTTCGTTTGCACGTACTGGTCCGTAGCTGCTGCTGCCATCCGCTCCGGCAACCAGCCGGGCATCCCCGCTCGGGGCTGCGCTCTGGTCCGCTCCGGTATCTGCTGGTGGCGCATTTCGTTCAATACGCTTGACCGCTGGTGCAGGACTGCTGGTGACCGGCGCTGCCACCGGTTGCGCTGCATCTTCGCGCGCAAAGGCCGGTGGGTCGAGCAGCATGGTGTATTCGCGCAGCAGATGGCCCTGCGGCCAGTTGATATCGAGCAGCAGAGAGACGAAAGGTTCGCTGACAGGCAGGCTGGAGGTCACCCGGATACGGCTTACGCCGCCATCCCGTTCGACCGTGAAGTTGAGGGTACTCAGGAACTGCGGCCGGTCCAGGCCAAAGCGCTGAAAGGTTTCCTGTGAAGCCAGGCGTACATCCAGCTGGCTGAGGTCATCAGACGAATCGGCCGTAACCGGAATCTCTGCAACCAGTGCCTGATTCAATGCTGACTTGAGACTGATCTCACCGAGGCCCAGGGCCCCGACAGACAACGGTATCAGTCCCGCCAGCAGCCATACTGCAGCGAGTGGAACTCGTGGCATCACCAATCCCCGTTTATGACCCAGCACACCACCCCTGGTGACTGCGTCTCAAGGCGCACAGCGGAACGTCGTAACCCACTCCGAGAAGTGGCCGCAACTATAGCCCATATGACCGTATTACGTAAGGCAGATCATGGACTCAAGGTCCGTTTCGTGACGGCCGTCTAAGTGTTGCCCGGTGGACGGGCTCAGAGATACTCGCGAATCAGCAGCTCGGCAATCTGCACGCTGTTCAGGGCAGCGCCCTTGCGGATATTGTCAGCCACCACCCACAGATTGATGCCGCGCTCACAGGAAATGTCTTCGCGGATCCGCCCAACGTAAACAGGATCGTGACCCGCTCCCTCAGTCACCGCAGTCGGGTAGCCACCCAGCTGTGCTTCATCGATCACGCGAATACCGGGCGCCTTTTCGAGCAGGGCCCGCACTTCACGCGCAGAAATCTTGCGTCGGGTCTCTATATGTATGGCCTCGGAATGACCGAAAAACACCGGCACGCGCACCGCGGTCGGATTGACCTGAATCGACTCATCACCAAGGATCTTGCGTGTCTCCCACACCATCTTCATCTCTTCCTTGGTGTAGCCGTTATCCATGAACGCGTCGATATGCGGCACTACGTTGAAGGCATTCTGCTTGGCCGCACCCTGGGTCTCGACCGGCTGGTCATTCAACTGCTGGCTGGTCTGCCGGGTCAGCGTTTCAACCGAGCGCCGGCCAGCGCCGGATACCGACTGGTAGGTAGCAACATTGATACGGGTAATGCCGACGGCATCGTAGATCGGCTTCAGCGCCACGACCATCTGGATCGTGGAACAATTCGGATTGGCAATGATGTTGCGTTGCCGATACTGCGGAATCGCTTGCGGATTGACCTCCGGAACGATCAGCGGAATATCGGCCTCACGACGAAACTGCGAGGTATTGTCGATGACCACACAGCCGGCTGCTCCAGCCCGCGGTGCATGCTCTCCGGAGACACTGCCGCCGGCTGAAAACAGACCGATGTCGACACCGGCAAAATCGAAGGTGGCGAGATCCCGGACCGGCAGCGTACGACCACCAAACTCGATGGTCTTGCCCACCGAGCGGGCGCTCGCCAGCGGAATGAGTTCGCTGACCGGAAATTTCCGCTCGGCAAGAATCTGCAGCATGGTTTCGCCAACCAGGCCGGTGGCACCGGCGATGGCGACCCTGTAGGCATCCTTCTTTGACATGAACTGAAACTCTGCGCTGGGTGTAGGGCGGGAAGCCGCCGAAGAATAGGCAATTGCAGGGCAAAAACAAGCCCCGCTACGATATCGACCGGGAACCGGCCGGGCAGTTCAGCGCTTTGACCGGTGCGCCTCCACAGCCGGCGTCAACGACTGTACATCGGCATTCTGGCCGCGCTGCCGCAGGTAGTGATCCATGAGCACGATGGCCAGCATGGCTTCCGCAATCGGCACGGCACGCAGGCCGACGCAGGGATCGTGCCGGCCGGTGGTAGCGATCTCCGTTGCCTCGCCCTCCTCATCCACCGTCGCTCCGGACAGACGGATGCTCGAGGTCGGCTTCAGGGCGATACTGAAGAGGATGTCCTGACCCGTGGATATGCCGCCGAGAATGCCGCCGGCCGCATTGCTATGAAAACCTTCGGGCCCGATTTCGTCACGGTGCTCGGTGCCCTTCTGTGCCACTACGGCAAAACCCGCACCCAACTCAACCGCACGCACCGCATTGATGCTCATCAGTGCGTGGGCAATATCGGCCTCCAGCTTGTCGAACACCGGTTCACCGAGACCGGCCGGCATGCCCGAGGCGACCACGTTGACCCGCGCACCGATCGAATTGCCCTCCTTGCGGAGCGCATCCATATAGGCCTCGAGTTCCGGTATGCGAGACGGATCTGCACAGAAAAACGGATTGTCATCGACAGTGGCCAGATCCAGCGGCTCAAGTACCAGCGGGCCCAGTTGTCGCAGATAGCCTCGAATTTCCACGCCCAGACGCTCGCGCAGATACTTGCGGGCAATAGCACCGGCCCCGACCCGCATTGCAGTTTCGCGGGCTGAGGACCGCCCACCACCGCGATAATCGCGCAGGCCGTATTTCTGCTGGTAGGTGTAGTCGGCATGACCCGGACGGAAACGGTCCTTGATGCCTGCATAGTCCTTGGACTTCTGATCGACGTTCTCGATCAGCAGGCCAATTGGTGTTCCGGTCGTCAGCCCTTCGAAGACACCGGACAGGATGCGCACCGTATCCGGCTCACGGCGGCCGGTCGTATGGCGTGATTTGCCCGGCCGGCGGCGCTCAAGATCGTGCTGGATATCCGCCTCGGCCAGCGGCATGCCGGGTGGGCACCCGTCGACGATACAGCCGAGCGCCGGCCCGTGACTTTCACCGAAGGTGGTGACGGAAAACAGTCTGCCTATGGTGTTGCCGGACATTCGCTTGCTCTCAGGTCCACGGCGCTGATCAGCGCGATACCGTCGCCGCCGTATTCAAACTCGGGCCAGATAAATGGCAGCGTCGCGAAACGCGCCTCCAGCAGGGCAGCCCCGCCACCGACCTCAAGGGCCAGCCAACCGTCTGCCGACAGAAATCGCGTTGCATGTTGCAGGATTCTGGCGGGCGTTGCCATCCCATCCTCCTCCGACAACAGTGCCAGCTGCGGTTCGTGACGATATTCCTCGGGCAACGATGCCACCTCTGCAGGCGACACATAAGGCGGATTGCTGATGATCAGATCAAATGCCCCACCAAGCCCGGCATACAGATCAGCCTCAACCAGCTCTACCCGATCGGCGACCTGGTGCCGGGTGACATTCCGGTGTGCAACCTCCAGTGCGGCGGCAGAAATATCCGTAGCAACCACCCTGCTCTGCGGAAATGCCAGCGCACAGGCAATCGCCATACAGCCGCTACCGGTACCGATTTCGAGAATCCGCCGTATGCCAGCCGGGTCGAGCCAGGGTTCAAAGCGGGCCATGATCAGTTCAGCAAAGGGCGAGCGCGGTACCAGCACCCGCTCATCCACATGGAAAGGCAGACCGGCGAACCAGGCTTCACCAGTCAGATAGGGCAGCGGCCGTCGCGTGCTGATGCGCGCTTCCAGCATCTCGACTACACGCGCCTGCCCGGCTTCAGCGACCGGCAGACCATAGGCACGCAAGGCATCACTATGATCCAGCCCCAGTACGTGGAAGACCAAAGCGGCCGCTTCATCGCGCGCATTGTCAGTGCCGTGACCGAAACAGACTGCGCTGCGCTTGAGCGCACGGGTACAGCGCTCGATCAGATCGGCCACGCTATGCCCTGCGACAGGATTTTTGCCAGTCTTTCTACCCGCCATCTCTCTCTGACCATCAGCGCCGGAATTGGCCGTATAGAATACGCTGGTGCCAGACAGGACCGGAACCAGGACCGCCATGCCTCAAGGTCTGCCCGACCAGCTCTTCATACTGCTGCAGCGCCTGCTGCCTGAGCGGCTGCTCGGGCGCGGGGTTTACTGGCTGGCACGTCAGCGCACGCCTTGGCTGCGCACCCTGCTGATACGCAGCTTTATCCGCTTCTACAAGGTCGACATCAGCGAGATCGAGCACCCGGAGCCGGCAGCCTGGGAACATGCCAACGCTTTTTTCACGCGCGCACTGCGGCCCGGTGCCCGCCCGATCGCCGTCGGTGCCAATACCGTCGTGAGTCCGGCTGATGGCACGATCGAGGAACTCGGTTATGCCGTCGGCGACCATCTGATACAGGCCAAACGGTTTCGCTATCGGCTGGCAGACTTTCTGGCCACCGACGATGCGGCAGTCGCCGATTTCCACGACGGCGCAACACTGACCATCTACCTCGCCCCACACAACTATCACCGGGTACACATGCCCTTGGCGGGACAGATCCGCGAAATGGTCTATGTACCCGGACGGCGCTGGGCAGTGAACAGGCGTACCGCGCGCAGCGTGCCGGGGCTGTTTGCGGCCAACGAACGGGTGATCCTGTGGTGCGAGAACCCGGCCGGTCGCTTCGCTGTGGTACTGGTCGGCGCCATGAATGTCGCGAGTATTTCTCTGGCCTGGAGCGGCGAAGTTGCACCCGGGAAGGAAGTCACCCGCATCCGCTATCCGGCCGATACTCCTCACCTGAGCATTCCCACTGGCGGCTTGCTTGGCCAGTTCAACCTCGGCTCGACGGTGGTTGTCGTGGCGGAACGCAAGCTCATCAACTGGGCTGCCGACCATAGCTCGGGGCACAGCGTACGCATGGGCGAAGGTCTGGGCCAGACCCGGTCCGGCTGAGTCGGGCAGCCATGCAGTGGCAACCATCGGCCAGCCTCGACACGCTGGCACAGCGTGCCCGCCTGCTCGGCACTGCGCGTGAGTTCTTCACCAGCCGCGGCCTGCTCGAAGTTGAGACACCCGCACTCATCGCACATGCCGTCAGCGATCCGCACCTGAGCAACATCGAGACCCGGCTCGCCGATGGCCGCCAGCTCTGGCTGCATACTTCACCCGAATACCACATGAAGCGCCTGCTGGCCGCCGGTGCCCCCGATATCTGGCAACTGGGCAAGGTCTTTCGTGATGGCGAGGCCGGTCGTCGCCACACGCCGGAGTTCACGCTCATCGAGTGGTATCGACACGATTACACCCTGCCGGCGCTGGCCACCGAAAGCTGCACGCTGCTGGCTGCACTGGCCACCGCCGTCGGCAGACACCTGGCAGCACCGGTATTCCTCAGCTATCGCGAACTTTTTCTGTCTGCGGTCGGCATCGATCCGCTGACGGCCGATGCAGCGATGCTGCGCAATTGCGCGCGCACCGCCCTCGGCAGCAGCCTCGGCACAGAGCTGGAGCACGGCATCGGTGACGATGTCGACGCGTGGCTGGATCTGCTGATGACACATAGCGTCAGCACACAACTGGCCACCACGGAAGTCGCCGTGATCAGCGGCTATCCAGCCAGCCAGGCCGCGCTGGCCAGGCTTGATCCAGCCGACAACCGCATCGCCGAGCGTTTCGAGGTGTTCTGCGGCGGACTGGAAATCGCCAACGGCTATCGTGAGCTCTGCGCTGCCGATGAACAGGCCCAGCGCTTCGCCGGAGATCGTGCGAAGCGCGCGCGTCTCGGTCACACGGATGTCGTTCCGGATCCCGCACTGCTCGCAGCGCTTGCAGCCGGACTGCCGGACTGTGCCGGCGTAGCGCTGGGCTTTGACCGGGCAGTGATGTTTCTGCTCGGCCTGCCCGACATCCAGGCTGGAATCAGCTTTCCGGCCGGTTCATGAGTATCGGCTGAACAGCGCGCCGGCTGGCGTGCTTATTTCACGCGTGATGCGTATTCGCTTGAGCGGGTATCCACCCGGATCACTTCGCCCTCATTGATGAAGAGCGGCACCTTGACCACCGCACCGGTCTCAAGACGTGCCGGCTTCATGCCGCCAGTCGCCGTATCACCGCGCACACCGGGATCGGTCTCGACGATCTTGAGCTCGACGAACATCGGCGGGACGACCGTCAGCGGCACACCGTTCCAGAGCGTGACCGTGCAGGTATCCTGCTCGCGCAGCCACTGTTTGGCATCGGTGACGGCGGTATCGGAAGCCGGGATCTGCTCAAAGGTTGTAGGATCCATGAAGTACCACATCTCGCCATCGGCGTAGAGATATTGCATCGGGCAGTCGACGACATCGGCCGACTCGATGGAATCGCTGTTGCGGAAGGTCTTCTCCACCACCCGTCCGGTACGCAGATTGCGTATCCGGACACGGTTGAAGGCCTGGCCTTTGCCGGGCTTGACGAATTCGTTATCGACCACGGCGCAAGGATCACCATCGATCAGAATCTTGCTGCCGCCCCGCAGATCACTCGCGCTGTAATTAGCCATACAAGCCCATTCGGTTACGTGGCCGGGTATTCTAGCCGCACTAGCGCGCCGAGGGCAGACCCCGGCAGCAGATGGATCGGCAATGCACGCAACACTTGGTCACTCAAGCGACAGATCGCCGTGGCAGGCCGAACTCGGTCAGGCCTATGCGCGCCTCAGCGATCTGCTGGCCGCCGTCGGCCTGAGCGCCGAAGCCTGTGGCGTATCAGCCGAAGCAGCAGCGACCTTTCCGCTGCGCGTACCGCGTGGATTCGTGGCTCGTATGCGCTATGGCGACCCCGGCGACCCGTTGTTGCGGCAGGTGCTGCCAATCACCGCCGAGAACCTCAGCATGCCGGGATATGGCACTGATCCGGTCGGCGACCTCGCCAGCATCCGTGCCCCGGGGTTGCTGCAAAAATATGCCGGACGCGCCCTGCTGATCACCACCGGCGCCTGTGCCGTACATTGCCGCTATTGCTTCCGTCGTGCCTTTCCATATTCCGGACACAGCGCGACTCCTGGCGTCCTGGCTGCCGCACACGCCGCGATTGCAGCCGACGGCAGCCTGCATGAAATCATTCTGAGCGGCGGCGATCCGCTGGTACTTGGCAACGCCCGTCTGGCTGAACTCCTGCAGCCACTGGCCAGGATTCCGCACATCACCCGCATCCGGCTGCATACGCGGGTACCGGTCGTACTACCCGAGCGCATCGATGCGGGATTGCTGGACCTGCTGCGCAACATCGGTCGGCCTGTAGTCACCGTCATTCACGCCAACCACGCCAACGAGATCGATGCCAGTGTAGCTGCAGCACTGCAGGGACTGCGCGGCGTTTCTGCAGCACTGCTCAATCAATCGGTACTGTTGCGTGGCGTGAACGACTCCAGCGCTGCGTTGACAGAACTCTCTGAAAAACTGTTTTCTGCCGGCGTACTGCCCTATTACCTGCACCAACTGGACCATGTCGCTGGTGCAGCACACTTCCTCGTGCCCGATCAGGAAGCACATGCGCTGGTGACAGCGATGGCAGCAACCCTGCCTGGCTATCTGGTGCCGCGACTCGTGCGCGAAACGGCTGGAGCTGCGGCAAAAACACCGCTGGAATATTTCGGCGCTACATAATTCCAGCTGCGCCACATAATCGTACTGCGGTCACATAATCCCCGCAGTCGTGTCGGCATCATCCTGATCCTTCGCAAAAGTTACGACAGGTGTGGGGTTGGGCAACTCCGTTGGAATTCCGCTGATCGTCATCAGCCGCAGCGACGATCACGCGACGACTATCAATACGATTCTGCGCGACAGTGGTCATCCGGTGCACTGCATGCGGGTCAACGACTTGACGCTGCTGGGCGAGCAGCTGTCTGTCATGGCACCAGAACTCGTGCTGTATTTTTCCGGTGCCACCGAAATCGAGCTGGCAGCCGCTGCCGCCAGTATCGCGCAGTGCGCCACCCAGCCACCGCTGTTGCTGGTACATAGCCAGGTCGATGAGCAAACCATTGCCAGCGCACTGGAAAGCGGCGCTCGCGATGTCGTCTCGCTGACGCATCGCAACCGCTTGCGTGCGGTAGTCACCCGCGAACTGCATGCGCACCGCCTGCGAGTGGCTCTCGAAGGCGTACTCAGCTCGGCTCGCCAGTACAAACAGGAACTGCGCAGCCTGATGAGTGGCGCCTCCGATGCGATCGTCGATATTCACGACGGCATCATCGTCGCCACCAATCCGGCCTGGGCCGGGCTGCTCGACCGTACTGAAGAAGAACTGATCGGCGAACCCTTCATGGATCTGTTTCGTGAAGCTGACCAGGCCACATTGAAGGGCGCATTGGTCGCCTGTCTGCGCGAAAAGTGGCAGGAAGGCAGCACACTGGGCATGGTCGCCTATCGCAAGGATGGCCGCGAACTGCCCCTGGACCTGTGCCTGAAACGCATCACCATCGATGGCGACCCCGGCGTCAGGCTGATCGTTCCCGGCGAGCGGAGCAGTGAACAGCCAGCCGACGAAATCCTGCAGCAAGCCGTCGGCAAAGATCCCTCGACCGGATTTTTCCAGCGGCATTTCTTTCTGGAGCGTCTGGCGACCCGGCTTGCCAGCCCACCGGAGGGTGGTATCCGCGCTGTCGCCTATATTCGCCCCGATCACTTTTCCAGGGTACAGGCCGACGTCGGTCTGCTGGGTACGGAAGCGCTGCTCATGCGGCTCTCCGAACTGCTGCGTGAACTCATGCAGCCCGGCGATCTTTACGGACGCTTCGGCGGCACGATGTTCGCCGTACTGGTGGAACGCGGCACGATGAGTGACGTACAAGCCTGGGCCGAACAGATCCAGAAATCGGTGGCCACACAGATCTTTGAGGTCGACACCCAGTCCACGTCGATGTCGTGCACTATCGGTATCTGCGAAGCCCGCTCTGCCAGCCAGACTCCGGGCGAACTTCTCAGCGAAGCAGAACAAGCCTGCCGCAGTGGCCGCGAGCAGGGTGGCAACCGGGTCGTACTGAGTGAGATCACCAGCATTACCGAGCGTGTGCGCAAGACCGATTCCCTGTGGATCGCACGCATCCGCGCCGCACTGATGCAGAACCGCCTGCGGCTCGTCCATCAACCGGTGGTTGGGCTCCAGGAGGAGATTCAGGGTGTACTCGACACGCGTGTACGCCTGATTGACGAGCAGGGTGAGCCCGTACTGCCCTCCGAGTTCATTCCGGTGGCAGAACGTGCACACATGATGAAGAACATCGACCGCTGGGTCATCGGCGCATCCTTCTCGTTCTGCGTTGCGCGCCAGCCGAACCTGGTATTCATCCGCCTGTCCCGCGAGTCGATACTGGATGACTCGTTGCTGGACTGGCTGAAGGCACGCGCGCAGAGCACGCGCCTGAAACCCTCACAAGTCTGCTTCCAGATCAGCGAAGAACTGGCCCTGCAGCACCTCAAGCAGGCCAAGCAGACAGCCGAACAGCTGCGCGAAGCGGGCTTCATGTTTGCCGTCGATCACCTCGGCGCAGGCCGGGATGCCACACAATTACTCGGTCACCTGCCAATGCAGTTCGTCAAGATCGATGGCAGCCTGATGCAGGGCCTGCATCGGGACAAGGATCTGCAGCGCAAGGTCGGCAGCATTGCTGCGCGAGCCAATGAACTGAAAATCAAGACCATCGCCGAGCGGGTCGAGAACGCCAACACGATGGCCGTACTCTGGCAACTCGGCATCGCCTTCGTGCAGGGCAATTTCACCCAGAATCATGGCGTGGTACTGGGCGGTGAAGACAGCTCCGGACAGCAGGCAGTTGGCTGAGTCTCACGTGCAGCAGATCACACTCCACAACACTGGCAAGCACGATCGCCACCGCCACATTACAGAACGAGACCTGGTTCGTTTCACCGGACTGCAGCAAATGGTCTCTTGTCGTTTGTCGCAAGACGGATCCATGGTGGATCCATAAACCCGGGACCAAGGCATGCGCACCAGGCGCAACCAGAACAGACACAAACCGTCCACACACAGCGTGGCGCACAGACAACCGGTAACCGGTCACGACCGGCTGGTCGCCTCCACGCTTGCGGGCATGGCCCTGCTGGCCGCCTCCCCGGCCAGTCATGCGTTGAGCATGGGCGAGGTCACCGTACACTCCAGCCTGGGCCAGCAATTGAATGCCAGCGTACCAGTGCAGCTGACCGCCGGTGAATCGCTGACCAACGGCTGCATTCAATCCACACGGAGTGGTGATAACGAACTCGGACGCGTTCCAGATGCCGTAGTCAGCACACCGGAGGCCGCGCGCCCCGGCATGTATACGCTGCGCATCACCAGCGCCACATCACTGTACGAACCGATCTACGCGCTGAGCCTGCGCGCCAGCTGCCCCGGAACGGCTGCCATCGCACGACAGTACGTGCTGATGCTGGACCTGCCCGGCATGACACCCGGCCAGGCATCAGTACCGTCACAACCACCGCTCACACAGCCCGAACAGATACCCGAAGCCCTGCCCGCATCGCTCACGTCAGGAGATGTCCTGCGCACGACCCCAGCGCGTGAACGTCCGTTGCGCACGCGCCGGACGCTGGACGCTGCCAGTACGCCGATCCTGCCCGGCACGCGCTATCAGGTAGTTGCAGGCGACACCCTGTCATCGATTGCCGCGCGGGTCGGCGACCGGAAAGTCACTCTGTGGACGCTTGCCAACCAGATCTTTGCCGCCAATCCCGCAGCGTTCATCCGTAACGACCTTAACCTGATCAAACTCGGCAGCACCATCAACATCCCTGCTGTCGATTCCGCTGCCGAAGCCGTGACTGCGGCAAGCTTGCCTGCATTACTACCCGAGCCCATACCGGCACCGATGCCGGAACCCGTTCGGGCACCAGAGCTCGCAACTGCTCCCGCAGAACCTCAGCTGCCTGTTGTCACCACCACGGTAGTTGTCGAACCGGCAGTAATTTTGGCCACTCAGCCTTCACCAGTCACCACACCTGCTGCCCGGCCTGCCGTTGAAACCAGCACACCAAGCGAGCCTGAAGCCAGTCCGCTCGCAGCCGCTGCTGCGGGTGCCGTCTTCGGCCTGCTGATCAGCAGCCTGCTCTGGTTCCGGCGCCGCATGCCAACCATCGGCCGCAAGCAACCGGCAAGGCAAGCGGTCAAACCGGTGACGACGGCTGAAAAAACCGCCGTCAGCCCGGTGGTCATACCGCGCCCGATCACTGTCCGTTCCGAGCGTGCCGAGCCATCGATCACCGTGCAATGGTCGCCGCGGCCGGATGATGCGCTGGCCGCAGAGTTCGCAACGCAAGCCATGCCCGCACCGCAACCGCAGGCAGCTCCTGCGCGCGCCTCCAACAACAACTCCGAGGAAATCACCTCGGAACTTGAGAAACTGTTTGGCGACGACAGCGAGACCATGCGCACCGCAGCGATTGCGCAGCCCGCACAGATGGATGAAACGCTGGATGGCGCAGAAGACGAACAGCAGGCTGAAACTCTGCTGCAGGCGCTTTCGCTGCTGGAACGCGACTATGAGGCCGAATTGACTGCCAGCCAGGTTCTGGATCTGTCTGCCATGCGCGAAGCACTGGCAACCGGCACTGACTCAATGCCGGTGATCAGGAAACCAGACTAGTCGCCGACCGGCAATCAGGCCGACGGTACAACCATGATCCGCTCAACTTTGCGCCAGCCCCGCGGCAACAGACCACCACGCTGACCACGGGCACCCTTGTATTCGGCGAGGTCCGCCGGCTTCAGGGTCATGCTGCGCTGATTGCTGAACAGCAACAGCGAATCGCCAGCATCGAGTACGGCGATACTGCACAGCTTCTCCTCACCCACGCGGAACTTGCGCGTCGAGATACCGAAGATCTTGTTGCCCTTGCCACGCGCCAGTTCAGGCAGATCAGCGGCCGGGAACACCAGCAACCGGCCTTCTGAATTGACAGCCGCAACCAGTGCCTTGCCCGGAAATTCAGCGCCGCCATATGGCGCCGGAATCAGCACATCGCCGCCCTCAGGTACACGCAGACAGGCCTTGCCGGCCCGGTTACGTGACTGCAACTCACCGAGCTGCACGAAGAAACCATAGCCGGCATCGCTGGCCAGCAGCCAGCGCATCGCCGGCTCGCCGATGAGTACGCCACGAAAACCGGCACCGGCGGCGGGGTTGAGTCGACCGGTTAGCGGTTCACCCTGTCCGCGCGCCGATGGCAAGGAATGCGCAGGCAGACAGTAGGCACGACCGGCACTGTCGAGGAATACGGCGGTCTGCGTGCTCTTGCCCAGCGCTGCAGCGAGATAGCTGTCACCAGACTTGTAGCTGAGCGCTGCCGGATCGATCTCGTGGCCCTTGGCCGCACGCACCCAGCCACCGACCGACAGCACCACCGTGACGGGTTCGCTGCTTACCAGTGCAGTTTCAGCCAGCGCCTGGGCAGCCTCGCGCTCGACAATCGCCGTGCGCCGCTTGTCGCCATGCTTCTCGGCCAGTTCCAGCAACTCGTCGCGGATCAGCTTTCTGAGCTTCGCAGCGCTCTTGAGTACCTGGTTAAGCCAGTCACGCTCTTCTGCCAGCGCTTTCTGCTCGCTGCGGATCTCTATTTCCTCGAGTTTGGCCAGCTGGCGCAGGCGCAGATTGAGGATCGCCTCGGCCTGGATATCGCTGATCTTGAAGCACTGCATCAGCACCTCTTTGGGCTTGTCTTCCCGGCGAATGATGCGGATCACTTCGTCGATATTCAGGAAGGCAGTCAACAAACCATCGAGTATGTGCAGGCGGTCCTCAACCTTGCCGAGGCGGTCCTGCAGACGACGTTTGACGGTGTCGGTACGGAAGCGCAGCCATTCGGCGAGCAGCGCCTTGATATCACGCACTGCCGGCCGGCCATCCAGGCCAATGCAGTTCATGTTGACGCGCAGCGTACGCTCGAGATCCGTGGTGGCGAACAGATGGCCCATCAGCGCATCGATATCCACCTTGCCGGATTTGGGCGTGATAACCAGACGCACCGGGTTCTCGTGATCGGACTCATCGCGCAGGTCATCGACCAGCGGCAGTTTTTTCGCCTGCCGCTGCGCTTCGATCTGCTCGAGAACCTTGCTGCCGGACACCTGGAACGGCAGGTTGGTGATGATGATGTCGTTGTCTTCGCGTTCCCAGGTTGCGCGCAGGCGCAAGGTGCCGTTGCCGGTCGCATAGATCTCATGCAAGTCCTTGCGCGGCGTGACCAGTTCACCACCGGTAGGGAAATCCGGACCCTTGATGTGCTGGCACAGCTGTTTGACGGTCGTCTCGGGCTCTTCCAGCAGTCGCACCACCGCACTGACGACTTCCCGCAGATTGTGCGGCGGGATGTCGGTAGACATGCCGACGGCGATGCCGCTGGCGCCGTTCAGCAGCAGGTTCGGCAACTGCGCAGGCAACAGCACCGGTTCGAGCAGCGTACCGTCGAAGTTGGGCACCCATTCGACGGTGCCATGATCGAGTTCATCGAGCAGCGTCGCCGCATAAGCAGTCAGGCGCGCCTCCGTATAGCGCATGGCCGCAAAGGACTTCGGGTCATCGGTCGAGCCCCAGTTGCCCTGCCCGTCGATGACCGGATAGCGATAAGCGAAGCTCTGCGCCATATGCACCATGGCTTCGTAACAGGCCGAGTCACCGTGCGGATGAAACTTGCCCAGCACATCGCCGACCGTACGGGCGGACTTCTTGTGCTTGCTGGTCGCGCGAAGGCCCAGCTCGCTCATCGCGTAGATGATGCGCCGCTGCACCGGCTTGAGACCATCACCGATATACGGCAGGGCACGATCGAGAATCACGTACATCGAGTAATCGAGATACGCCTTCTCGGTGAAAGTGCGCAGCGCAAGTTTCTCGGTCGGGTCGAACTCGAGACGCGTCTGCATGTTGTCGGAAGCCGTCATTTGAATTTCATACCCTGTCAGATTTCGGCCAGATTGCCCTTGCTCTCGAGCCAGGCGCGCCGGTCAGCCGAGCGCTTCTTGGCCAGCAGCATGTCCAGCAACTGTTCGGTGTCGTCCTGCGGCGACATCGTCAACTGCACCAGACGCCGCGAGTCGGGCAGCATGGTGGTCTCGCGCAACTGCAAGGGGCTCATTTCACCGAGGCCCTTGAATCGCGTTACGTTGGGTTTCGCACGGATGCCTTCAGCCTGCAGGCGATCGAGGGTACCCTGCCGCTCGGCTTCATCCAATGCGTAGTAGACATCCTTGCCCACATCGATGCGGAACAACGGCGGCATGGCCACGTAGACATGCCCGGCGCGAATGAGCTGGGGAAAGTGCCGAACAAACAGCGCGCAGATCAGCGTCGCTATGTGCTGACCGTCCGAGTCAGCATCCGCCAGGATGCAGACCTTGTGGTAGCGCAGCCCCGCCAGATCATTGCTGCCCGGTTCTGCACCGATCGCCAGACTGATGTTGCTGACCTCCTGCGAGGCCAGCAGCTCGCCCTGATCGACCTCCCAGGTATTCAGGATCTTGCCCCGCAGCGGCAACACGGCCTGGTATTCGCGGTCGCGGGCCTGCTTGGCAGAACCACCTGCCGAATCGCCTTCAACGAGGAATATCTCGCAGCGCTCCGGATCGGTACTGGTGCAGTCGGTAAGCTTGCCGGGCAACACAGGGCCGCTGGTTATCCGCTTGCGGACCACGACACGCGCCACCTTTGCACGCTGTTGGGCGGCGATAATCGCGCGCTCCGCGATCTGATCACCGGCATCGGTATTCTGGCTGAGCCACAACGAGAAGGAGTCCTTGACGGCACCGCTGACGAAGGCTGCACATTCACGCGAACTCAGCCGCTCCTTGGTCTGCCCCGAAAACTGCGGGTCCGCCATCTTCACCGACAGCACGTATTGCAACCCGTCCCAGACATCATCGGGTGCCAGCTTCACACCACGCGGCAACAGATTCCGGAACTCGCAGTACTCGCGCAACGCGTCGGTCAGACCGGTCCTGAAGCCGTTGACATGGGTGCCACCCTGCGCGGTGGGAATCAGGTTGACGTAGGACTCATTGATGGCCGGGCCGTCAGGGTCCGCCCAGGCGATGGCCCACTCCGCTTCTTCACGCTGCCCCTTGAGCACCGCACTGAAGGGATCAGCAGGCAATAACGCAGTACCCGGCAGGCTTTCAACCAGGTATTGCTCCAGCCCGCCTGCATAGTGCCACTCGAATTTCTGCTCCGGCTTTTCGACTTCAAAACGGATATGCAGTCCGGGGCAGAGCACTGCCTTGGCGCGCAGCGCATGGCGCAGCTCATTGATCGCGAACTTGTCGGTATCGAAGTATTTCGGGTCCGGCCAGAAACGCAGCGTGGTACCAGTATTGGTCTTGCCGACGGTACCGACCTTCTCCAGTTTGCTGGCCGGCTCACCACCGCGGAAACTCATGTTGTACTCGCCACCGTTGCGGCGTACCCAGACTTCCAGGTTTTTTGACAGCGCATTGACGACCGACACACCGACCCCGTGCAGGCCGCCTGAATACTGGTAGTTGTTGCCGGAGAATTTCCCGCCGGCGTGCAACCGTGTCAGGACCAGTTCAACACCGGAAACCTTCTCCACGGGGTGCTTGTCGACCGGCATGCCGCGACCATCATCAGCAACCTGCAACGACCCGTCGGCAAACAGTGTCACATCGATCCGCTTGCAGTGCCCACCGATGGCCTCATCGACACTGTTGTCGATCACCTCGTGTGCGAGATGATTGGGCCGACTGGTATCGGTATACATGCCGGGCCGGCGACGCACCGGGTCGAGGCCTTTCAGAACCTCGATTTCAGTCGCTTCGTAACGGGCACTCATGGACGACCCGAACCACCGGCAGGAAACTGCCAGTGCACAGGGGTCGCTGACAGGTCGATCACAGCGGAATCCTTGAAATATCGAGAGGCGCGCACAACAACGGGCGGAATCTTAGTCCACCCGGGAGATTTATCAACACGGAAAGAAGCGAAAGCGCTTCAGCTCAGGTCGGCAAGCAGCGACTCATGCAGAGTCTCGGGAACATCGTCCACGCGGACCTTGAGCATCGGGTGATCCACGCCGACCGCCAGCGCCGCACCGGCCCGCAATGCCGCCACTGACGCGGAGGACAGCTCGAAGCGCAGAAAATGCACGGCTGAGGTCTTGGTCTCCGTACTGCGCTCCAGATCCTCGTCTGCAAGGCCGAAAACCACCGGCCCGCCAGCAACCTCCACCCAGATCCTGTCCTCGACGCCAACCAACTGCTCCAGCGCCACGCGGCGCTCATCCGGATCCGGATATTCGATGGACAGGGTTGCCTTCCAGTTGCTGCCATCCGGAATCAGCGGGTTATAGGCTTCCAGCTCGGCTTCGATATCGGCCGGCTCGAAAATCCGCTCAGCACGCAGCATTTCCTGCACCTGGTAGTGCATGGTCAGCCGGTCTTCAAAAGCCAGCGACAGATGCGCGCCGAGAGCGAGGCGACGATGCGCCTTGTGCTCGATGACCCGTTCGCGAAATTCAGGCCGCAGCCGCGCGTAGATCTCGAGAGGATACAGGTCGTCAATGCTCAGCTTGTTCATGGCCTGCCGTCAGATACCATAAGCCTGACGCAGCAGCTGGATCGGATGCGGATGGGCATCACGGTCGGCAAGACCGGCCACCTGTGCGCCGGCCATCGGACAATCGCTGCAAAAGTGGTCCGGTGCTGCCTCCTTCAGTTGCTCGACCACCGGCATCGCGATTTTCACTGATGCGGCACGAAATTCGGTCTTCACCCCGTAGGTACCGTCGTGGCCGGAACAGCGTTCGATCGCCTCGACTGTGGTGTCGGGAACCAGGGCCAGAACGTCACGGGTCTTGAGGCCGATATTCTGTACGCGCAGGTGACAGGGCACATGGTAGCTGACCCGTCCCAGTGACCTGGCAAAATCGGTGCGCAGCTTGTCGGCTTTGTGACGCAGATACAGATAATTGAAGGGATCAAAGAAGGCCTTGGCAACTGCCTGTACCTGACTGTCCTCAGGAAACATCAGTGGCAGTTCCTGCTTGAACATCAGCACGCATGAAGGCACCGGGGCGACGATATCCCAGCCCTGCTCCACCCAGCGCGCCAGTTCCGGGATATTCGCTTCCTTGGCCTTGGCCACGGAATCCAGATCACCCAGTTCGAGCTTCGGCATGCCACAACACTGCTCGGACCCGACCAGCTTCACCTGTATGCCGTTATGGCGAAATACGGCAACCAGGTCTTCAACCATCTCGGGCAGGTTGCGGTTGCCATAACAGGTCGTATACAGAATCACCCGGCCCTGCGTGCCGTTTGCCGGCTCTACAGGCAGGTCTGGTGCCGGTGTGCGCGCCAGCCGCTTGCGCGCCGTATCGCTTTCGTAACGCGGCAGCGGCGCATCACGGGCTACGCCGAGCGTCTTCTCCAACAGGAGTCGACCGACCATATTGTCATTGACGGCATTGACCACTTCGGACACGACCGGTATGCCGGCAATGCTGCCGACCAGATCGGTCGAGGAAAGAATCCGGCTGCGCAGCGATGCGCCCTCCTCGCGAAAACGAACCGCTTTCGCGCGCAACATCAGATGCGGAAAATCGATATTGAACTGATGTGGCGGCACATAGGGGCACTTCGATACGTAACACATGTCGCAGAGGTAGCACTGGTCTACGACCTCGGCAAACTTGCTCTTGGGTACGCCGTCCAGCTCACCGGTCGGTGCTTCATCGACCGCATCGAAGAGCGTCGGAAATGCGTTGCAGAGACTGAAGCAACGCCGGCAACCGTGACAGACATCGAAAACCCGCTCGAGCTCCTTGTCGAGTGCGGCCTTGTCCCAGAAGTCCGGCGACCGCCAGTCGAGCGGATGCCGGGTCGGGGCCTCAAGGCCGCCCTCGCGCGCAGGCTGCTTATCCACTGCGCGTTACTTGCCGAGCGTATCCAGTGCCTTCTGAAAGCGGTTGGCGTGTGAACGCTCGGCCTTGGCCAGCGTCTCGAACCAGTCAGCTATCTCGCGAAAACCTTCATCGCGAGCCGACTTGGCCATACCCGGATACATGTCGGTGTACTCATGCGTCTCACCGGCAATCGCAGCCTTGAGGTTATCGGACGTTGATCCAATCGGCAGGCCCGTCGCCGGGTCACCAACCGTCTTGAGGTAATCAAGGTGCCCGTGTGCATGACCCGTTTCACCTTCTGCGGTGGAGCGGAATACCGCTGCCACGTCGTTAAAACCTTCAACGTCAGCCTTGCCTGCAAAGTAGAGATAGCGGCGGTTGGCCTGCGACTCGCCAGCGAATGCGGCCTTGAGGTTTCCTTCAGTCTTGCTGCCCTTGAGATCCATCTGTTTTCTCCCTGTTTATTGGTCTTCTGCCCACGCACCGGATTACCTCGGCACGCACCACTTTAGACTAGTTCTAAATAATAAGAAGTCTGCACCGCCCCGTCAATGCTTGCGATCAATGGTTTGACCGCTTGCCGAAGCATATGCAAACCTTAACCTTATCGCCCGCCCAATGACCAGTGTTTACATGAATACAGCACGCCGCAAAGCGCCGGACCTGGAGAAATCCCTGGCCGAACTCGAAACCATCGTTGCACAGCTCGAAAGCGGCGATCTGGCGCTGGAAAAATCCCTCAAGGAATTTGAACGCGGTGTGCGTCTCAGCCGTGAATGTCAGCTGGCCCTCAAGGATGCCGAGCAGCGTGTACAACTGCTGATGGGTGCAGAACTCAAGGATTTCGTCAGCCCGGATGACGAGGCTGACGCCGACTGATAGCGCTCACGCGCCACTTCAGGCGGCGGGATCTGTGCGGTTATTCGCACCCTGCAGGCGACGGATCAGGGTACGCAGGAAGACCTTGTTGAAACGCAGCTGACACTCGGTGGAAACCTGCTCGAGTATCGTCGAACTCACCGACAGAACGGTCACCGCATCCTGCGCACGGAAGCTGGAGATGCTGCGGGCACCGGATACGTATCCCGTCTCTCCGAAACAGTCACCGCTGTTCAGCGTACCTGTCATGCGCCCGTTGCTTTCAACTGACACGCGGCCGGTAACGATCACATAGAAACGATCGTCGGCCGTACCCTCGCGGACGATCTCGTCGCCCGCCATGTATTCTCGCCACTCGCTGGCACGCAGCAGGTCGTGTATCTCGGTCTGCGAAAAATCATGAAAAAAGGACAGACGCCGAAGGGTATCGAAATGCTCATGGCGATCGATGCCATCCCACTGTGCCTTGAGCTGTTGATAGACGCGCGTCAGACGTGCACCAAACTCACCGCCATTGGCATAGCGCTTGGCCGGCTCCTTCTGCAAGGCAATCGCGACCACTTCCTCGAGTTCGTCCGGCACACCGAGCCGCAGCGTGTGAATCGGCGGCGGCGTCGCATAAACGATCTGGTTCAGCAGCTTGGACAGGCTGCTGCCACGAAACGGCCGAAAGCCGGTCAGCAGCTCGTACATCACTGCGCCAAGCGAATAGAGATCAGAGGCCGGCGTGATATCGAAACCCTGCACCTGTTCAGGCGACATGTAGCTGGGTGAACCCGCAATGCCTTCGATACGCGAGATATCCGCATCCAGCAGGATCGCAATGCCGAAATCAATGATGCGCACATCATTGTCGTTGGTCAGCATGATATTGCTGGGCTTGATGTCGCGGTGGATGACACCGCGCTTGTGCGCGTAGTGCAGCGCCTTGGCACACTTGAAGATGATTTTCACCACATCCTCGATGTGCAACAGATTATCCGGACGGCAGTAGGCCTCAAGTGTCCGGGCCCGCTGCACATGCTCCATCACGACGTAGTACTTGCCATCCTCTTCACCGGCGTCGTAGATGGGCAGGATATTCGGGTGCTGGAGCATGCCCACCATATGCGCTTCATTGAAGAACATCTTGCGGGCGATCTTCGCGCGCTGCGCATCGTCATCGGTGGTCGTCGCATAGACCTTGATGGCAACATCGCGGCGGAAATAGGGGTCGTGTGAAAGGTAGATGGTGCCGGTGGTGCCGGTCCCGGCGACCTTGATGATCGGATACTTGCCGATCTTGTCCGGAACCTCCGCCGAGGCGGCTGGCGCGACACTCGGTCTCGGAAGTTGAACCATGCGGACAGAACCCGGGAAATTTATGTCAGCGGCAACAACTGCACTCCTCCGACGACCAATGCCGCATACCCGGCCGCCAGAACGTCATCGAGCATAATTCCGAGGCCGCCCTGCAATCTGTGATCAGCCTCCCGAATCGGCCAGGGCTTCCAGATATCCATGATCCGGAACAGCACAAAGGCGAGCAGATACCAGGCCAGTGAGTGCGGCGTGACCGCCAGTACCAGCCACTGGCCGACGAACTCGTCAAATACGATACCCCCGTGATCATGCACACCAAGACGTCGGGCGCTTGTGCCGCAGATCACGCAACCGGCAAGAAAGGCCAGCACCAGGGCGGCCAGCAGCACCGGCAGCGGCAGCGGTGGCAAGAACCAGAACATGAGCACTGCCAGCAGCGAGCCCCAGGTACCGGGTGCGACCGGCAGCAGGCCGGTGCCGAAGCCGAATGCCAGGCAGTGCACCGGATCGCGCAGGACGGTCTGCCAGGCAACGGAGCCTGAGCGGGAACTGGCCATCAGAAGTGCCTGAAGGTGGCATCGGGTACACGCAGTGTGCGTCCCTGATGCTGCCAGCGGATGCCCGGATCGCTCACCACGGTACCGATGCGGGTCACAGGCACCGACCACTCAGCTGTCATCTGCTGCAGCCGGTCAGTCGCCTGCTCGGATAGCGTAAAGCACAGCTCGTAATCATCACCGCCGGTGAGCGCGTATTCGACGGCACGCTCTGGCGCTGCAGCTCTGAGCTCGGCAGACAGCGGCAGCAGATCCGCATCAAGCTCGGCACCCATGCCGCTCGCTGCCATCAACTTGCCCACATCATCATGCAGCCCGTCGGAGATATCGAGCATCGCGGTAAGCAGCGGGCCCAGCACGAGACCCTCGCGCACGCGCGGCTCGGGATAGAGGAAACGCTGAGCAAGCGCCGCACTGATTGCCGTCGGGACCGTATCGCTCGCATTCAGCAGATGACGACCAGCTACCGCATCACCGGGATTGCCGGTCACCCAGATCGCGTCACCAGGCTTTGCGCCGCTGCGGGTCACCGCCGTACCGGGTCTGACCCGACCGTGCACGGTGATGGTGGCAGCCAGCGGTCCGCGCACCGTATCGCCACCGACCAGCGCCACGCCAAAACGATCGGCCAGGGCAAATAATCCTGCTGCAAACTCCGCCAGCCATTCCGGCTCGGGCTTTGGCAAGGACAAGGCCAGCGAACACCACAGCGGCTCGGCAGCCATGGCGGCCAGGTCGCTGAGATTGACAGCCAGACAGCGGTGCCCGATCGCACGGGCCGGGATACCGGCGGGGAAATGCGTGCCTTCGGCGATGCTGTCAGTCGCGACCACCAGATCCCAGCCAGGCTCGCAGCGCAGTACAGCCGCATCATCGCCGATGCCGAGCAGCACATCGCTGCGCGGTTGGCCGCGGCTGGCAAAGTAGGTACTGATCAGCGTCCGTTCATCCACCGGCACGCTACCTGTGCGGTCAGGCGGCCGGGCGCAGCGCCGGCGCAAGCTGGTCGAGGACGGCATTGATGTAACGATGCCCGTCCTGGGCACCGAACTCATGCGCGAGTTTTACCGCCTCGTTGATGACGACCTTCACCGGCACCTCGCGATGCAGTTTCAGTTCGGCAAGACCCAGCCAGAGTATGCCCCGCTCGACCGGATCGAGCTGAGCAACCGGCCGGTCAGCCTGCTCTGACAGGAGGCGGTCCAGATCCGCTGTGTCACTGAGAATCTCGTCGAGCAGGAGGCGGAAGTAGTTCACATCGACGAGGCTGAAATCGCGCTGCACGGCAAACTGCGCCGCAATTTCCACGCCTGAGTGTCCACCCAACTGGTACTGATACAGCGCCTGTACCAGCAAGCGACGCGAACCATGCCGACCTGTCGCAGCCATGCGCGACGATCAGCCTTCCAGCTGCCGCAGGAGATTAGCCATCTCCAGCGCAGCCAGCACCGCATCCGTACCCTTGTTGCCGCCCTTGCCACCGGCGCGGTCCATGGCCTGATCCACCGTATCGCAGGTCAGCACACCGAAACCTACCGGCACCTCGAACTCCAGACTGACGCGATTGAGTCCGGCCGCACACTCCGTACAGACGAAGTCGAAATGTGGCGTCTGCCCGCGGATCACTGCACCAAGTGCCACGATGGCATCGTAGCGCTGCAGTCGGGCCAGACGGTGTGCCGCCAGCGGCAGCTCGAAGGCACCAGGCACACGCACCACGTGTATATCGGCCTCGGCAGCACCATGCCGCTTGAGCGTATCCACTGCACCATCGACCAGATTCCTGACGATCAGGTCGTTGAAGCGTGCAGCGACGATGACAAAACGCATGTCCCTGGCCACCAGTTGTCCTTCCATGATGCGCATCCGCTCAGTCTGCCGCCAGCCGATCGGCGGTGTCGACATACTCCACGACCTCCAGCCCGAATCCGGACAGGCCATGCATCTGCTTGGGTGCACTCAGCACACGCATACGATGCACGCCCAGGTCCCGCAGAATCTGCGCACCGATTCCGTAACTGCGCAGCACTTCTCCACCGGTCGGCTTCGACTGCTCGGTACCAGCGGGGCGGCTCAGCGACTTCACGGCGGCCATCAGTTCGCGCGGCGACTCACCATAGCGCAGCAGCACGACGACACCGTGACCGGTGGCAGCGATCTGACGCATGGCCTCCTGCAGCGGCCAGCCGAGTTCTGCGCTTTGCACGCCGACTACATCACCGAGCGTGTCCTGCACATGTACACGCACCAGCGGCGGCTCCGGGCGGCTCAGGTCACCGCGGATCAGCACGAGGTGCACATTGCGTGTCACATGGTCCTCATAGCAGACCAGGCGGAACTCGCCGAACTCGGTCTCGATCTGCTGATCGGCAATACGCTCGACCGATTCTTCATGCCGCAGCCGGTAGCGGATCAGGTCGGCAATCGTGCCGATCCGCAGGCCATGCTGTTTGGCAAAGGCTTCGAGCTCCGGCCGACGCGCCATCGTACCGTCCTCATTGAGGATCTCGACGATCACGGCAGCCGCCTCCAGCCCGGCAAGCCGGGCCAGATCGCAGCCAGCCTCGGTATGACCGGCGCGCGTCAGCACACCGCCCGGCTGGGCCATCAACGGAAACACATGGCCAGGCTGACGCAGATCCTCCGGCCCCGCATCGGGGCCGACAGCAACCCGCACCGTCCGCGCGCGGTCATGTGCCGAGATACCTGTGGTAACACCCTCCACTGCCTCGATCGAGATGGTGAAGTTGGTACCGTGCTCGCGATCGGTATCCCCGACCATCAGCGGCAATCGCAGTTGCTGGCAGCGTGCGCGTGTCAGGGTGAGGCAGATCAGGCCACGGCCGTAGCGGGCCATGAAGTTGATATCTTCGGCGCGCACCTTGGCGGCCGCCATCAGGATATCGCCTTCGTTTTCCCGGTCCTCATCGTCGACGATGATCACCATGCGTCCCTGGCGGATATCGTCGATGATCTCCGGAATGGGACTGAAGCCGCTCTCTGACCGCTCGGCCCCGCCTCGCCTTGAATTCTGTATCGGACTCATATCGTTCCCAGCAGTCTTTCAACGTAACGCGCCACCAGGTCAACCTCGATATTGACGCGGGTGCCGACAGCATAGTGCTGCATGATAGTTTGTCCGAGCGTGTGGGGCACCAGTGTTACCAGCACACGGTCGTCAGCAACATCATTTACCGTCAGGCTGACGCCATCGATGCAGATCGAGCCCTTGCGGGCTGCATAGCGGCGCAGGGCTTCCGGCAGGGCAAAGCGGACGACCGCGGTACCGCCCTCCCGGCGCAGTTCGGCCACCTCAGCGATGCCATCCACATGGCCAGTCACCAGATGCCCGCCCAGCGGGTCATTGAGCGTCATCGCCGGTTCCAGATTGACCGGACTGCCGGTGACCAGACTACCGAGCGTCGTAACCCGCAGCGTCTCGGCGGAAATATCGGCGCTGAAGCGGTCAGCTTCCAGCGTCACGACGGTGAGGCAGGCACCGTTTACCGCGATGCTGTCGCCCGGATTGAAGTGGCGACCGGCCAGCGCACCCAGGGCGAACTCGCAGCGACGGCCGGATGAGGTCGCTGCGGTCGTCACGACCTGACCCACTGCCTGCACGATTCCGGTAAACATCAGTCCAGCCTCCCGCTTGTAATGACCGGCTTGTAGCGCAGACGCAGATCAGCGCCTACGCGGCGCACCTCCAGCAACTCAAAGCCGGGTCGTGCACTCATATCCGGCAGCGGCGGAAGCTCGAACATGCCGCGCGCAGCCGAGCCCAGCACATGTGCGGCCTGATAAACGATCAACTCATCTACCAGACCGGCTGCCAGCAGCGCACCGTTGAGTACCGGCCCTGCCTCCACCAGCACCTCGTTGATCTGCAGCTCCGCCAGACGCTGAAGTACCGCTATCGGGCTCACCCGGCCATCCGGGCAAGGCAGCAATTCCACGCATGCACCGCGCGCTTCCAGCGCAGCTTTTCTATCCGCAATGCCAGCACCGAAAATCACCACCTCGCCAGGCACTGACAGCAGACGTGCAGTCGGCGGCGTCCGGAATCCGCTATCCATAATTACGCGCAGCGGCTGCCGGTTTACTTCATCCGCCAGCCCGCGCACGTTGAGCCGAGGATCATCGGCAAGCACCGTACCGATGCCGGTCAGAATGGCCGAACTCTGTGCACGCAGGCGCTGCACGTCCAGACGGGCCGGCTCGCCACTGATCCACTGACTGCGACCATCGGCCAGCGCCGTACGCCCGTCGAGACTGGCGGCGATCTTGCTACGCACGAGCGGCCGGCCGTGACGCATGCGCAGGAAAAAGCCCGCGTTCAGCCGCTCCGATTCACTGGCCAGCAAACCGCTGCTCACCTCGATACCGGCTGCACGCAGGGCCTGCCCGCCGCCGCCGGCTACATGCGGGTTGGGGTCCTGTGCGGCATACACCACACGCCGGACACCCGCCTGGATTAGTGCATTGCTACAGGGCGGCGTACGGCCCTGATGACAGCAGGGCTCCAGCGTTACGTAAGCCGTCGCGCCGCGCGCATCGGCACCGGCTGCCCGCAGTGCGTACACCTCGGCATGCGGCCCACCGGCCTGTCGATGCCAGCCTTCTCCGATAATCGTCGCGCCCTGCACGATGACACAGCCGACGCGGGGATTTGGCGGCGTACCGTTCAGGCCGCGCGCAGCCAGCAGCATGGCGCGCGCCATATGGCCATGGTCGGCGGCGCTCCAGATTGGCTCGGCAGCGTTCACGACGATTCGTCCGGCAACAAGGGCAGCTGATCGCGCCGACGCTCCTTGTCACCCAGTTCACGCATGCGGCGGATCTCTTCCTGAAACGACTCCACGTCCTGAAAGCTGCGGTAGACCGAGGCATAGCGGACGTAGGCCACCTCATCCAGCGCACGCAGCTCTTCCATCACCAGCTCACCGATGCGGCGTGAGGCGATTTCACGTTCACCCATGGTCTGCAGGCGGTGAGTGATCCGCGCCAGGGCCGCCTCAACCGCTTCACTGTCAACCGGGCGTTTTTCCAGCGCGCGCACCATACCGCTGCGCAGTTTGCCCTCATCGAAAGGCTCGCGCGTATCGTCGCGCTTGACCACGCGCGGCAGGACCAGCTCAGCCGTCTCGAAGGTCGAGAACCGCTCGGCACAGGCCAGACATTCACGACGACGGCGCACCTGTGTGCCCTCGCCCGCCAGCCGCGAATCGATGACCTTGGTTTCCGGATGGCTGCAGAACGGGCAATGCAAAACCGGTCTGCCTCTTTCAGCTTACTGGTAGACGGGAAAGCGTGCGCACAACTCGATGACCTTGCCGCGAATCTCCGCTGAACGCGCCTCGTCCTGCAGGTTGTCGAGAATATCGGCGATCCAGCCGCTGAGCTGCTCGATCTCGGGCGCCTTGAAGCCGCGCGTAGTGACAGCCGGCGTACCCATGCGCAGCCCGCTGGTCACGAAGGGCGAGCGCGGATCGTTCGGCACCGCATTCTTGTTGACCGTGATATTGGCCCGGTCGAGTGCGGCATCAGCATCCTTGCCGGTGATGCCCTTGTCGATCAGATCGAGCAGAAACATGTGATTCTCGGTACCACCCGAAACGATCCTGTAGCCGCGCTCAGTCAGGCAGCGTGCCATCAGCTGTGCATTGCTCTTGACCTCGCGCTGATAGGTCTTGAACTCCGGCTGCAGCGCCTCCAGAAAGGCCACCGCCTTGGCCGCGATCACATGCATCAGCGGACCACCCTGGGTACCGGGGAACACCAGCGAATTGAGCTTCTTGGCGACCTCCTCATTCTCCCGCGCCAGGATCAAGCCACCGCGTGGACCACGCAGCGTCTTGTGGGTGGTGGTGGTCGTCACATCGGCAATGGAGACCGGATTCGGATACTCACCCGCAGCCACCAGCCCCGCCACATGCGCCATATCGACAAACAGGTATGCCCCGATGCTGTCGGCGATGACACGAAACTTCTGCCAGTCGATGACCCGCGAATAGGCGGAAAAGCCGGCGATGATCATGCGTGGCTTGTGCTCGCGCGCCAGGCTTTCGAGCTGGTCATAATCGATGAGCCCGGTGGTGGCATCCACACCATAGGAAACGATATTGAACAGGCGCCCGGAGAAGTTCACCGGCGAGCCGTGCGTCAGATGCCCGCCATGCGCCAGGCTCATGCCGAGGACCGTATCACCCGGCTGCAGCAGGGCCAGATAGACCGCAGCATTGGCCTGCGATCCGGAATGCGGCTGAACATTGGCATATGCCGCAGAAAACAGCTGCTTCGCCCGATCGATAGCCAGAGTCTCGGCAATATCCACATACTGACAGCCGCCGTAGTAACGCTTGCCCGGATAACCCTCGGCGTACTTGTTGGTCAGCACCGAGCCCTGCGCCTCGAGTACGCGCGGGCTGGCATAGTTTTCCGAAGCGATCAGCTCGATATGGTCTTCCTGCCGGCCACGCTCACTCTCGATGGCCCGGGCAAGCTCAGGGTCAAACCCGGCAATCGTGCAATCCCGCCTGAACATTCTGGGTGGCCTCCACTGGAAAAGCGGGTCATTCTACCCGAGGCCTCCGCTCCGGCGGCCATCAGGGGCAGAAACAATCCCGCTCAGGCTGGCTGACTGGCCGCAACGAAGGCAGCGACTACCGCAGTCCACGCTTCAGCAAGATTGCGCCGGTTGTATCCACCGCCACCAGTACCCAGCAGCCGTCCTTCGCAATATCGATCGGCCAGTGCACACAGACGCGCAGCGGCATAGCCGTGCGCCGCCGGTGAATAACGCAGATGGGTGATGGGATCACCCGCCAGGCTATCGGCCCCGCACTGAAAAACGATGAATTCCGGCCGGAACTCCGCAACGTGCGCTTCGACGCGCTCCCAGGCACGGCGGAACTCCTCGTCGCCGGCACCCGGCGCCAGCGGGATGTTGAGCTTGGTGCCTGCAGCCTCACCGCGACCGGTTTCATCTGCTGCCCCGGTGCCGGGGTACAGAAAACGGCCATCCTCATGGATATCGGCAAAACAGACCTGCGGATCGGTGTCGAAGGCGTAGTAAACACCATCGCCATGATGGGCATCGATATCGACATAGGC
The DNA here is from genome assembly GCA_963698405.1 of uncultured Gammaproteobacteria bacterium. Lineage (GTDB taxonomy): Bacteria > Pseudomonadota > Gammaproteobacteria > Steroidobacterales > SHZI01. Next base: position 160,617 of record CAVOQT010000001.1, on the reverse strand, counting down.
GATCCGGCCAAGGCCATGCCGGCTGCGCAACAGTTCGATCACCACACCACAATCGTTGTAGACACAGAAACCGGCGGCATTGTCGCGGCCGGCATGATGCAGGCCGGCGATCGGCACGAATGCGCGCCGCGCCTGTCCGGCCATGATGGCTTCCATCGCAAAGACCGATGCGCCGACCACGGCTGCCGCCGCTGCATCCAGCCCGCGCTGCGCCGGTGTATCTCCGCCATCCAGCCAGCCGGTGCCCTCACGGCACAGCGCCTCCACGCGCGCCACATGGCCCGGGGTGTGAAAGGCAGTCAACTCGGCGTGGGTGGCCTCGGCAGCCATCGCCAGCCGGATTGCGCTGCCTAACCGGCGGCCGGCAAGTTCCTCATGAAAGGCAGCGTGCCGGTCCGGCCCGAAAGGATGCCCATCACCGAAGCCATAGGCGGCGATGTTGGCGCCCTTCAGCACCAGCACGGCATTGCGACTGTCTGCCATGCGCGGGATTATAACTTTGCAAGGCCGGACGCTTGCCGGATAATCGCGCGACTTTTCCCTCACAGCAGTCAAGCGGGCAGGTCCAGTGGCGCAATACGTTTACACGATGAACCGGGTGGCCAAGATCATTCCACCCAAGCGCTTCATCCTTAAAGACATCTCACTCAGCTTCTACCCGGGCGCCAAGATCGGCGTGCTCGGCCTGAACGGCTCGGGCAAGTCCACACTGCTGCGGATCATGGCCGGCGTCGACAAGGAATTCGAGGGCGAGGCCCGGCCACAACCCGGCATCCGCATCGGCTTCCTGCAGCAGGAGCCGGATCTGCCTGCCGGCCGAACGGTACGGCAGGTCGTCGAGGAAGGCCTCGGCGAGATGATGATGCTGGTCAAGCGCTACAACGACATCAGCGAAAGGTTTGCCGAACCGCTCGACGATGACGAGATGAACAAGCTGCTCGAAGAGCAAGCCAAACTGCAGGACGCCATCGAAGCGAAGAACGGCTGGGAAATCGAGCGCAAGCTGGAAATCGCTGGCGATGCCCTGCGCGTTCCCGACTGGGATGCGAAGATCGAGCAGTTGTCCGGCGGTGAACGACGGCGCGTGGCGCTGTGCCGGCTGCTGCTCTCCGAACCCGACATGCTGCTGCTCGATGAGCCCACCAACCATCTTGATGCCTCATCGGTGGCCTGGCTGGAAAAATTTCTCGAGCAGTATCCGGGTACGGTCATCGCCGTCACCCACGACCGCTACTTCCTGGACAACGTGGCTGGGTGGATTCTGGAACTCGACCGCGGACACGGCATCCCCTGGGAAGGCAACTACTCTTCCTGGCTTGACCAGAAAGACCAGCGCCTGCAGCGCGAGGAAAAGGGCGAGGCAGCGCGCCAGAAAGCCATCAAGGCCGAACTCGAATGGGTACGGGCCAACCCCAAGGCACGGCAAGCCAAGAGCAAGGCGCGACTCAGCCGCTTCCAGGAACTCGTCTCGCAGGAATACCAGACCCGGCAGGAGACGCAGGAAATCTATATCCCGCCCGGGCCGCGTCTGGGCGACCTGGTGATCGAGGTCAATCATCTGCGCAAGGCCTTCGGCGAGCGCTTGCTGATCGAAGATCTGAACTTCCAGATTCCGCCCGGCGCGATCGTCGGCATCATCGGCCCGAACGGTGCCGGCAAGACCACGCTGTTCCGCATGCTGACCGGGCTGGAAAAGCCCGACAGCGGCGAAATCAGGATCGGCGAAACGGTACAGATCGCCTCGGTCGATCAGTCCCGCCATTCGCTGGACGATACGAAGACGGTGTGGGCCGAGATCTCCGGCGGCGAGGACATCATCCGCATCGGCAAGTACGAGACGCCCTCACGCGCCTACTGCGGACGCTTCAACTTCAAGGGCACGCAGCAGCAGCAACTGATCGGCGAGCTGTCTGGCGGCGAACGCAACCGCGTGCATCTGGCCAAGGTACTGAAGGAAGGCGGCAACGTACTGCTGCTCGACGAGCCGACCAACGATCTGGACGTCGAAACCCTGCGCGCGCTCGAGGAAGGCCTGCTCGAGTTCCCGGGCTGCGCCATCGTGATTTCCCACGACCGCTGGTTCCTCGATCGCATCGCCACCCATATTCTGGCCTTCGAGGGCAACAGCGAGGTGGTATGGTTCCAGGGCAACTATGCCGACTATGCGGCTGACCTGCGTCGACGCATCGGTGACGAGGCGGCCAACCCGCACCGGATCCGCTTCAAGCCACTGACCCGCTAGGCTCTCTGCAACGGAGCACGACATGACCGCCTGTATCACCGCAGAAAATCGCTTCGAACGCAGCGGCGGCATCAATGCCATGGAGTGTCCGCAGTGTGCGGCCGTGGTACCGATGAGCGTCACTGCCTTCCCGCCCTTCAGTCGGCTGAAAAGCGAGCGACCAGCGCAGATCGGCATAGTCCTGCAGTGCTCGGCCTGCAAGTCACCGGTTTTCCTGCGCTACCGGACCCGCGCCTGGCGCGATGACCGGGTTGAACTGCACCCGCTGCCGCAACCGGTCGAGCATCCGCCCGAACGTTTCAGCCTGAGCTATCTGCCCGCCCCAGTCGCCACGCGTTTTCGCGAGGCGCTGGCCTGCTACAGCGCCGGACTCTGGCAGGCTTTCGCCGCCATGTGCCGACAGACGGCACGCGCAATCTTCGAAGATGTCGGTGAAACCGGTCGCTTGCGTGTCTTCGATACGGTGACCGAAATCCAGCAACTCGGCGAGATCGATGAAGCGACTTTCACTGCCGTATGCCGGGTGATCTTCGATCCGGATACCAAAGGCTCAGTTACCGAGCCGGCATTCGAACGCCGACAGGCTGCCGCGCTGCTGGAAACCATGAAAGACCTGCTCAACCAGACCTATGTACGCAAGGCCAAGCTGCGTCAGGCGCTGAAAGTGCGGCGTTTCTTTGCCGATCAGGCGGCGGGCATCGACGACACGGAGCCGGCCGCAGCCGCCGTAGGAGCGGCTTCAGCCGCGATCTTTGCTGGCCAAAAAAATCGCGCCTGAAGGCGCTCCTACGAACCCACAAACAGTCGCGCGTTGCGGAACAGACGCAGCCAGGGACCCTCATCACCCCAGTCGGCCGGATGCCAGGAGTGCTGCACGGTGCGCTGCACGCGTTCCGGATGCGGCATCAGGATCGTGACGCGGCCATCATCCGAGCACAGCCCGGCAATACCGCCGGGTGAACCATTCGGATTGGCCGGATACAGCGCGGTCGGCGCACCGCGATTGTCGACGTAGCGGATCGCCAGTTGCGCGGCGCCCTCGCAGGCCGCCAGATCAGCCGACGAGGAAAACTCTGCACGACCCTCGCCGTGTGAGGTCGGCACCAGCAGACGACTGCCGGCCATACCCTCCAGCAGGACCGAGCGGGAGGGCAGCACTTCGACCAGACTGAGGCGTGCCTCGAACTGCTCCGACCGGTTCTGCCGGAAGCGCGGCCAGTGTGCGGCGCCGGGAATCAGCTCAGCCAACACCGACAACATCTGGCAACCATTGCACACGCCGAGCGTGAAGCTGTCGCTGCGCTCAAAGAAGCGCGCAAACTCCTCGCGCACGCGCGGGTTGAACAGCACGGACTTGGCCCAACCACCGCCTGCACCGAGCACATCACCGTAGGAGAAACCACCACAGGCAGCCAGACCGGCAAACTCGCGCAACTGCTGACGCCCGGCCAGCAGGTCCGTCATATGTACGTCTACCGCATCGAAGCCCGCGCGCTGAAATGCCGCAGCCATCTCCAGCTGACTGTTGACGCCCTGCTCGCGCAGGATTGCCACGCGCGGCCGGCGGCCCACACGGATCAGCGGTGCCGCTACATCAGCGGCTGGATCAAAGCCGAGCTGCACTGAAAGCCCCGGGTCTTCAGCATCGAGCAAGGTATCCCAGGCTTCCTGTGCCGCATCCGGATCGTCGCGCAGCGCCTGCATGCGCCACGACAGTTCCGACCAGCTGCGACGCAGTTCAGTGCGCGTTTTTTCCAGCAACAACCCGCTGCCTGCCAGGATACGGATCCGGTCAGACTGCGTGACGCGACCAACGCTGGTAGTGATATCCGTCAGGCCATGCTGCGCGAGGACAGCCTGCACGGCGGCGAGATCCGTATCCCGCACCTGCAGTACGGCACCCAGCTCCTCGGCAAACAAGGCACTGAGCACTGCTTCAGCGCTCTCCGCACTGAGCGTGATATCGAGTCCGGTCTTGCCGGCAAAGGCCATTTCACACAGCGTGACAAACAGGCCACCATCGCTGCGGTCGTGATAGGCCAGCAACAGCTGCCGGGCGCGCAACGCCTGCACGCAGGCAAACAGCGCAGCCAGTCTGGCGGCATCATCGAGATCGGGCGGCGATCCGCCAGTACGCACGAAGGCCTGCGCCAGCACGGACCCGCCCAGACGATTCCGGCCACAGCCCAGATCGATGAGCAGCAGGCTTGAGTTGATATCCGCTGCCAGCTGCGGTGTGAGGGTCAGGCGCACGTCGCTGACCGGTGCAAACGCCGACACGACCAGCGAGACTGGCGCCACCACCGCATGACTGACGCCCGCCTCACTCCAGCGCGTCTGCATGGATAGCGAATCCTTGCCCACCGGAATCGCAATCCTGAGAGTCCGGCATAGCGCGCTGACGGCATCGACCGTGTCATACAGCCGCTCGTCCTCACCAGGGCTGCCGGCAGCGGCCATCCAGTTTGCCGACAGCCGTACCGTGGCCAGATCGGCAATAGCCGCTGCAGCGATATTCGTCAGTGCTTCACCGACGGCCAGCCGGCCGGAAGCCGGTGCATCGAGCAGCGCTACCGGTGCGCGTTCGCCCATCGCCATCGCCTCACCGACGAAGGTCTCGAAGCCAAGCGCAGTCACGCCCACATCGCTTACCGGCACCTGCCACGGACCGACGAACTGATCGCGTGCGACCAGGCCACCGACGGTGCGGTCGCCGATATTGATCAGGAAGGACTTGTCGGCAACCACCGGCATGCGCAGCACGCGCAGACAGGCATCAGCAAGTTCGATACCACTGAGATCCAGCGGCGCGGCCGACGCCGCGTGGCGGCGTTCGATCCTGCGCAGCATCTGCGGTGCGTTGCCGAGCAGGGTTTCCAGCGGCATATTTACCGGCCGGCCACCGAGTTCGCGATCGGTGACGATCAGACGACCGCTGTCGTCCATGCAGCCCAGCACGGCATATGGGCACCGTTCACGTACGCATACCGCAGCGAACCAATCCAGATCGGCTGGTTCGATGGCCAGCACGTAACGTTCCTGCGCTTCGTTGCACCAGATTTCCAGCGGCGACATGCCGGGCTCGGCATTTGGAATCTCGCGCAGCTCAATGGTCGCGCCCCGATGACTGTGATCGACGAGCTCCGGCACTGCATTCGACAGGCCGCCCGCGCCCACGTCGTGCAGCATGAGCATGGGGTTCGCAACGCCCTCCAGCGCCGCGCGTGCACGACAGGCTTCAATGACCTGCTGCGCGCGCCGCTCGATTTCCGGATTGCCACGCTGAACCGAAGCGAAGTCCAGATCCGCGGCACTCGTGCCGCTGCCAACCGACGAAGCCGCACCACCACCGAGTCCGATCAGCATCGCCGGCCCGCCGAGCACGATCAGCAGCGCGCCCACCGGCACCTCGGCCTTCTCGACATCAGCACCGGAAATATTGCCGAGACCGCCGGCGATCATGATCGGCTTGTGATAGCCGCGGGCTGATGCACCACCCCTCGCATCGCGCTGCTCAAACGTCCGGAAGTAGCCGACGATGTTCGGCCGGCCGAATTCATTATTGAAAGAGGCGGCGCCGATCGGCCCCTCAAGCATGATCTGCAGGGGGCTGGCAATTCGCTCTGGCCGGCCCGGACTGTATTCCCAGGGCTGCGACCAGTCCGGCACAGCAAGATTCGATACGCTGAAACCGGTCAGGCCGGCCTTCGGTCGGCCACCGCGGCCGGTCGCACCTTCATCGCGGAGTTCGCCACCAGATCCGGTCGCGGCACCGGGGAACGGTGAGATCGCCGTCGGATGATTGTGCGTCTCGACTTTCATCAAGGTGTGGACGGGGAGAATCTGCGAGCGGTAGGCGCCACTCGCCGGATCGGCAAACAGATGCGCAGTCACCGCACCTTCGATCACGGCGGCATTGTCGCAGTAGGCACTCAGCACACCGGTGGGATTCGTCGCATGCGTGGAACGGATCATCTGAAACAGGCTTGAGGCCTGCTCCTCACCATCGATCACCCAGCGCGCATTGAAGATCTTGTGACGACAATGCTCGGAGTTCGCCTGAGCGAACATCATCAGCTCGGCATCAGTCGGATCGCGTTGCTCAGCACTGAATTTTTGCGCCAGGTAAGCCATCTCATCCGTCGAAAGCGCGAGGCCCAGCTCCTGATTGGCACGCTCCAGCGCAGGCAACCCTTCGTGCAACAGCGGGATATTGCGCAGTCTCGCCGGTGCATGCACGGCAAACAGATCGTCAGATACTGCTTCCCGGTCGAGCAGGGTCTGCGTCATCCGGTCGTGCAGCAGCGGCGCAAGCGGCGCGATCTCGGCAGCGCTGAGCGGTGCCGGTACAGAGAAACTGAAACGGATCATCCGCTCGACACGCCGAACCGCATCAAGCCCGCAGCTGTGCACGATATCGGTGGCCTTGCTCGACCAGGGCGAGATGGTGCCGACCCGTGGTATCACCAGCAGCGATTGACCGGCCAGCTCTGCTACCGGTTCATCACCGAGCAGACGCCGCAGGGTGCGCTCCCCGCTTTCCGTCAACGGCCGGTCGAGGGAGAGGCAGTGTTCGAAACGGGCAGCCACCCGGCTGACCTGCGGCACATGCGTGCGGACTGCCCTGAGCAGCTTGTCCAGCCGGAAAGAGGACAGCGCAGCAGCACCGGCCCACACCAGCATGGTGCCTGTACGGGATGACGGCGACACGGCAGGTGTCTGCGGTGCGCCGGTCACTGGTCGACGTCGCCGGATGGCGCCGGCGTATAGATCGGCGTGGGAAATTGACTGACGTTACTGCTGTCAGCGGCACTGATCTTGCTGACCCCCTGCTTCTCGACCTCGTCGATACGCAGGATGGAATGCAGTGGCAGATAGGTACGCCGCACACCGGCGAATTCGGTTCTGATGCGCTCTTCGGACGGATCGATCACCACCGAGCTGCGCTCACCGAATACCAGCCGCTCCACCTCGATAAAGCCAAACAATGTGCCCTGCGTCACATTCCGGGCATAGATCTCGTAGACCTTGCCCTGGCTGAGGAAGACAACCTTGTAAAGACTTCTCGCTGACATGCCGGCCGCCAGGCCCCGCTGGTGCTGTTTGCTCAAACGCCCCGCCAGATCTGGCGGGCGCGCAGTATAGCGCAGGCTCCGGATCCAGACCGGGTCTGAAAACCACCCCGAACTGTGAACCGAAACGCGGCCAGATGCCCGCTCTCCAGCCATCATTCCGCCTGCAACACTCCATGCAGGCTGCCGGTGCACCGTATCGGTCCTGCCTTGGTACAGGACAAACCATGCCACTTCGCCTTCGGGTCATCAGTGAGAGCAACGCGATTGCGGCGGAAGAGCGCACGCGTGAATTTGCCGCCGTCGGGGGCACGATCGGCCGACACAGCGAGAACGACTGGGTGCTGCCGGACACGCAACGCTATGTCTCCAGCCGGCACGCGATGATCGAACATCAGTCCGGCGCCTACTATCTGGTCGACACCAGCCGCAACGGCGTTTACGTCAACGATGCGGATACACCGGTTGGTCAGGGACATCCCCAGCGACTGTTCGATGGCGACCGTCTGCGCATCGGCGCCTATGAAATCGCCGTAGACATCAGTGAAAGCGACGACGATGCGCAGCATGACGGCATGCGCGACTCCATCGTACGAGCACAACTCGTGCAGGAAGAAGAATCGATGGAGCTGGCGCTGGTATCAGAAGACAAGATGCTGAATGACGCCAGTCTGCAGCACCATTTAACCCCCAATACCGCGTTGGTGCAGAAGATGAAGTCGCTGCCCGCGCGCCCCGGCAAGACGCAGAAAGCAGCACCGACCAGGACGACCAGCGAAGTACCAGCAGCCCTGCCACCGGACAGCGATGCAGCGCCGGCCCCCTCAATCGTTGATCAGCGCGCCCTGGACCGGTTCATCACGGCGGCCGGACTCAAACCGGATGCGATCGCCGGCGTACCGCCCGGCGACCTCATGCAGACCAGTGGCAAGCTGCTGCGCCTGATGGTCGGCGGGCTCATGGAACTGCTGCGCGAGCGCAGCCATATGAAAGACACCTTCCGCCTGCCGCAAACCGTCATGCAGGCTGCGCAGAACAATCCGCTCAAATTCTCGCCAAGCGTCGATGAGGCGCTGCGCTATCTGCTCAACGACCGCAACGAGGGCTCCTATCTCAGCGCCGAAGACGCCGTAAAGGCCGGATTCCGCGACGTCCGGCAACACGAGCAGGCGCTGGTCAAGGCCATGCTGCAGGCGGTCGAGGATTACGTCGACCGTTTCGATCCGGAAGAGCTGAAATCCCGCTTCGACAAGGGGCTGAAGCGCGGTGGACTGTTGGCCGGCTCCAACAAGCTCAAGTACTGGGAACTCTATGAAGAGAGTTATCACGCGCTGACCCAGCGCGACGACGGCGGCCCCCCGCAGTTGTTCAGCGAAGAATTTGCCCGCGCCTACACCCAGGAGATGGATGTGGCGCGCGCGATACGCAATCGCTGATCCCGCCCCGCCCTCCCCCGGCTCAGGGGAACCCCCTATCGAATGACAATCATTCTCATTTAGAATGAACCCATGACACTCGATGAACTCAAGGTCGGTCAGCCGGCCACCATAATCGCCGTACATGGCCACGGCCCCGTCGTGCAACGGCTCATGGCGCTCGGCCTGCTGGCCGGCTCGCCAATCCAGGTCACACGCCGGGCTATCGGCGGTGACCCGATCGAGGTCTCGGTCATGGATTACGCGCTCTCGCTACGTTGTGAGGAAGCCCGGCAAGTAGAGGTTGCGTCAGCCACATGAACGGCGCCGCCCCCGTGACGGGGCCTGAAAATGCCACCGGACCGGTGATTGCCGTGATCGGCAATCCGAATACCGGCAAGAGCACCTTGTTCAACGCGCTTACCGGGCTGCGCCAGAAAACGGCCAACTACCCGGGCGTCACCGTCGAAAGACATACCGGACGCATCAGCCTGAACGACCGAAACGTCACGCTGGTCGATCTGCCGGGCGCCTACTCGATCGCTGCACAGTCGCCTGACGAAATGGTGGCCATCGATGTATTGCTCGGCCATGTTGAAGACCTGCCACGACCACGCGCCATTCTCGCGGTCGTCGATGCGACGAACCTGCGGCGCAACCTGTTTCTTGTCACGCAGCTGGCTGAACTCGGGCTGCCGATGGTCATCGCCCTGAACATGACTGACCTGGCTGATGCCAAGGGCATTGAGATCGAAGTCGCCGAACTCGGCAAGGGTCTGGGCGCACAGGTGGTCGCCATGTCGGCGGCCCGCGGGATCGGACTGGATACACTGCGCACGGCGCTGGCCGTTGCTCTCACTGCACCGGCACCCCCGCCGCTGCGCGTACTGCCCACCGTCAACGAAGCAGCTGCAGATCTCTGGCAGCGGCTTCGGGCTGCGGGCTCACATCTCACCGAATACGAAGTCGAGCGGGCGCTCATCGATGCACACGGTGCCGCCGAGCGGCGTTTCGAACTGAGTGCCGGCGAAACCTTCCACGCCGAGATGCTCGACCTGCGTGCCAGGCTGAGCGCCGGCAGTTCACTGGCCGCGATGGAAGCGACGGCCCGTTACGGACTGATCAACGCGCTGATTGCCAAAGTCGAGCGGCGCCAGCCACCCCGGATCACACTCAGCGACCGTATCGACCGGGTTACCAACCATCCGGTAATCGGAATCGTATTGTTCCTGCTGGTCATGGCAACGGTATTCCAGGCCGTCTTTTCCTGGGCCGCACCGCTGATGGACCTGATCGATGGCTGGGCCTCGGGTCTCGGCGAGCTGGTGCGCGATGCGCTGCCGCCCGGTGCGATCTCCAGCCTGCTGGTCGATGGCGTGATCGCCGGTGTGGGCGGCGTGGTGATCTTCCTGCCGCAGATCATGATCCTCTTCGCCTTCATCATCGTGCTGGAAGATTCCGGCTACATGCCGCGCGTTGCCTTCATGGTCGACCGCCTGATGCGCTCGGTGGGCCTGTCGGGACAGTCCTTCATTCCGATGCTGTCGAGTTTCGCCTGTGCGGTGCCCGGCATCATGGCGACACGCGTGATACCCGAGCGGCGCGACCGGATCGCGACGATCCTCGCAGCGCCATTCATGACCTGTTCGGCACGCTTGCCGATCTATGCGCTGCTGATCGGTGCATTCATACCGAATACGCGTTATCTGGGCGGACTGATCAACCTGCAGGGCATGGTGCTGCTGGGTCTCTATCTGCTCGGTATTGTGGGCGGCGTCCTCACCGCGCTACTGCTGAAGCGCACCGCACTCAGCGGGCCGACACCGACCTTCATGATCGAGCTGCCGCCCTATCGCCTGCCGAATCTATGGTCGGTTGCAATCCGGCTTGCCGAGCGCGGCCGCATCTTTCTGGTGCGCGCCGGAACCGTGATCTTTTCAGTGGCCATACTGGTCTGGGCGCTGGTTTATTTTCCACGACCGGCAGAGGTCGCCGCACCCTTCGAGGCCGAACGCGCTGCGCTCATCAGCCTGCCGGACAGCAGCGCACGCGAACAGCAGCTCACCCAGCTCGACAATCGCCTGGCAAGTGCCTGGATGGAACAAAGCTGGCTCGGCCGCATGGGGCATTTCGTTGCACCGGCCTTCGCACCACTGGGCTGGGACTGGAAAGTTTCTGCAGCCGTGATTGCCGGATTCCCCGCGCGGGAAGTAGTGATCGCCGTATTGAGCACCATCTACTCGGTCGGTGATCAGGGTGAGGCCACAGACGGCGCACTGCGTGAGCAACTGAAGCGGGCCGCGTGGTCCGATGGATCACTGGTTTTCACCTTGCCGATGACGGTCGGCCTGCTGATCTTCTATGCGTTCTGCCTGCAGTGTGCCGCAACCCTTGCCGTCATCTATCGTGAAACAAACAGCCTGGGCTGGCCGGTCTTTGCCTGGCTGTACATGACCGGACTGGGCTATGCAGGCGCACTGCTTGCGTACCAGCTCGGTAGCTGAGGAGGTCCAGCATGCCCGGGGTACAGGAACTCATCGCAATACTGATCGTCGCCGTCGTCGCCGGCCGGCTTGTCTGGCGCCTGCGGAAAAAACCACCCGGCAGCTGTTCGGGTTGCGTATCAGCGCCGCCGGAAGAAAAAGAGAAGACCGTGCGCTTTTACAAACGCATCGGCTGACCAGCGCACGGAAATCAAAACGCCCGCCAACTGCGCCATACTTTGCGCATGATTGCCCGTCATCCACTGTTTGCCTACGGTTTTCGCCCATTCTTTTTCTTCTGTGGGCTCTTTGCGCTGCTGGTGATTCCTGCCTGGCTGCTGATCTGGCTGACTGACACCACGCCACTCATCGGGCTGCCGCCGCAACTCTGGCATGCGCATGAAATGCTGTTCGGCTTCGCTATCGCAGCGATCAGCGGTTTTCTGCTCACCGGTGTACCCAGCTGGACTGCCAATCGCGGCTTTGGTGGCTGGCCGGTTTTCACTCTCACGCTGGTCTGGCTGGCCGGTCGTGCCGTATTCGCGCTCGCACCATTCTGCAGCCTGCCCGTGCTTGTCACACTGGAACTGGCCTTTCTGCCACTGCTGATCGCACTCATCGCACCACCCATCATCCGTGAGCGCAATCGCAACATCGCCATGCTCGCCGTGCTGGCAGTATTGTGGATTGCCGACGCTGTCTTTCTGCTGGCACTGGCGCGCACCGATGCCGTGTTGGCCAGCCGTGCACTGCTCACGGCGATAAACGTCGTGCTGCTGCTGCTGACCATCGTCGGGGGCCGCATCCTGCCGGCCTTTACGAGCAACGCACTGCGCCGCATGAACGCCAGCTTCAGGCTGCATAAATACACATGGCTGGAAACCCTGCTGCCGACTGCGATGATCGTGGTAATCGGCGTCGACATCTGGCAGCCGGACGCGGCGCTGGCTGGCTGGCTGGCGTGCATCGTCGCCGTGCTGCATACGGTGCGACTATCGGGCTGGCGCAGCCTGCGTAGCGGTGGCGATCCGATGCTGTGGGTGCTACATCTGGCCTACGCCTGGTTGCCGCTCGGTTTTGCACTGAAAAGTATCGCGCTGCTGAGTAATGCGAGCTGGGCACAGTACTGGCTGCATGGCTTCGGCATCGGGGCCATCGCAACGATGATCCTCGCCGTCAGCACACGCACCACGCTGGGCCATACGGCCCGACCGCTGGTAGTCAGCCGACCGATCGTCGTGGCTTATCTGCTGGTTGCAGTTGCAGCAATATTGCGCGTGGCGGGGCCGGCAGTCTGGCCCGACCACTATCCGCGTGTACTGCTGGGTGCCGGGATTTGCTGGGCGCTGGCTTTTGCTATCTTCATGGTGGCATACGGTCCGATCCTGGCGGCCTCCCGCATAGACGGGAAGCCAGGCTGAGTCGTACCGCAGACACGTGCTTTGGTTATCATCGCCAAACATCACCTGAGGAGTACAGCATGAGCAGCAAAAACAGCCTGATCAGCGCCGCCCTGGCGGGTATCGTGGCCTTGGGGGCCGGCGTTGCGCAAGACGCAGCAGCGGCCAAGGCCGGCATGGAAAAGTGCAGCGGCATCGTCAAGGCCGGCATGAACGACTGCGGTACCAGCAAGCATGCCTGTGCCGGCCAGGCCGCAACTGCCGGCGACCAGGAAGAGTGGATCTACGTACCTGAAGGCACCTGCGAAAAGATCGTTGGCGGCACACTGAAAGGCAAGGCGACTGACTCCGCAACGAAGAAGTGAGCCGGTTTGCACCGGCGACCATACGCGGCGCCGGTATCGGTCTGCGTAGTTGTCATTACCGGGATATTCTCGACACACGTCCGTCGATACCGTGGTTCGAGGTCCTGACTGACAACTATCTCGGTGCCGGCGGACTGCCGCTGCAGCAACTCGATCGCGTGCGGGCCGACTATCCGGTGGTGCTGCATGGCGTGGGCATGTCGCTCGGCTCTGTGGATGCACTCGACCTCGACTATCTCGCCCGCTTGAAGCAACTCATCCGACGCATCGAGCCGGCATGGGTGTCAGAGCATCTCGCCTGGAGTTCGGTTGACGGCCAGCATCTGCATGAACTCCTGCCCCTGCCCTGTACGCACGAAGCACTCGATCATTTCGTCGACCGGCTGGACCAGGCACAGGAAATTCTCGGCTGCCGGCTGCTGATCGAGAACCCGTCCAGCTACCTGTGCTTCACGCACAATGAGATGAGCGAACCGGAGCTGCTCAGTGCACTGGTCGCACGCACCGGTTGCGAACTCCTGCTCGACGTCAACAACGCCTACGTCAGCGCCGTCAATCACGGCTGGGATACCGGCGACTATCTGCGCGCGCTGCCTGCCGGGCACATCCGTGAGATACATCTGGCCGGCTATGAGGAACATGCGGGCTATCTGTTCGATACGCACGGCTACCGCGTACACGATCCAGTCTGGGCCCTCTATGCACGCGCAATTCACGATCTGGGGTCCGTACCCACGCTGATCGAGTGGGATACCGACATCCCGCCCTGGCAAGTGCTCGCTGCAGAAGCAGCCCGGGCACAGCGCATTCTCGATGGCGAAGCTGCAAGTTCTGGTACATCGGCATGAGGCTTGCAGAACTGCAGCGGGTATTTCGCGATGCCCTCAACACACCCGACAGAAACGGCAGCGCGGTAGCCAATGCCAGCACACAGGTTGCCGCCAGCCCGGGACTGTCCGCCGGTGAGCATGTGCAGATATACCGACGCGCGGTACTCGGCAGCCTGTCACGCGCGCTGGCCGGGATTTACCCGGTGTGCCGCCGGCTGGTCGGCGCACCATTCTTCGATGGGATGTGTCGGGAATATATTGGGCGAACACCATCACACTCCGCTGACCTGGGCGACTATGGCAGCAACTTCGCCAACTTTATAGAAGACTTCGCTCCGGCTGCAACGCTGCACTATCTGGCCGATATCGCCCGCCTGGAGTGGCACTGGCACCGGGCATTTCACGCCGCCGACGAAGTTGCCTTCGACCCCCGCACGCTCGACGAAGTGCCGGCTGAACGGCAGGAGCAACTGCTGTTTGCCTTGCCCGTATCCGCCACTCTGCTGGCCTCAGCCTGGCCGGTGCATCGTATCTGGCAGATCAACCAGACCGACTGGAGCGACGCCAGCACCGTCGACCTTGGCGAGGGCGCAGTCAGACTGATCGTCTGGCGACAGCACTACGACATGCGCATCGACACCCTGACTGACAGCGAGTGGCAACTGCTACAGGCGATCTCCGCAGATCAGTCACTGGAACAGCTCGCAACACTCGCTACAACAGAATCATTGACCACCCTGCTACCCCGCTGCGTGAGCCGGGGCTGGATCAGCCGATTTTCGCTTGCTGCGGAAAACACCTAGAAAACAAGCCTTGAATCACACCTTTTTCGCCCCTCTGCGCGTGTTTATCGGGCATTTATAAGTACAACTCGCTATGCAAAGCGCATTCGCATGCGCGCCTAATATGCAGCAGAGAATTATTTCCAGCAGAGGAGTGAATACAGTGTCAATTGCACGTACTACTACTTCAGCAAGGCGGCTTGGGCTGGGCGTTCTGTCCGCACTCGCCAGCAGCATGCTGATCATGCCGATCGCATCACACGCGGATGTGGGCACTGATGTCGCCCAGGCATTCAAGGACGGCAAAGCCAACGTCGCATTCCGTTATCGCTATGAGAATGTCGATCAGGACAACTTTGACAAGGATGCCAACGCATCGACCCTGCGTTCACGAATCTCCTTCCAGACTGCCGCCTGGCAGGACCTGACGATGATGCTGGAACTGGACAACATCAGTTCACTGGGTGATGAGGACTACAACAGCACCCGTAACGGCAACACCGACCGGCCGACCGTACTTGATCCGACGGCAACTGACCTGAACGTCGCTGCACTCAAGTACATGGGCCTTGCGAATACCGAAATCATCGTCGGCCGCCAGAAGATCGCGCGTGGCAACGAGCGTTTCGTCGGCCCGGTGGGCTGGCGCCAGAACGAGCAGACCTATGATGCGGGATCCATCAACTACAAGTTCAACGACAAGCTGCAGGCCTACTACGCCTATGTGCGTCAGGTAAACCGCATTGTTGGTCCGGATGATGGTACGCCGCCCGCCGACTTCAACGGCAACACCCACCTGGCTGATGTGAGCTATACCTTCAGCCCGGCCGCCAAGCTGACTGCCTACGGCTACTTCCTGGAGTTCGATGAAGCACTGGCATCTTCCAGTCAGACGCTGGGTCTGCGCCTGGCCGGTGACCTCAAGATCAACGAGCAGTGGGCAGTTCCCTATGCGGCCGAGTGGGCCACGCAGGACGACTATGGCGACAACCCCAACAGCTACAGCGCCGACTACTACCTGGCCGAGGCTGGCGTACGCTGGCAAAAAGTGACCGTCAAGCTGTCATACGAAGTGCTGGAAGGCGACACCGTTGCCAACCATCAGTTCCAGACTCCGCTGGCGACCGCGCATGCCTTCCAGGGCTGGGCTGACCAGTTCGCTTCCACCCCGACCGGCGGTATCGAAGACCTGTTCATACAGTTGGATGTCCCGGTACTCGGTGCCAACCTCAAGGTTCGCTATGACGACTATCAGTCTGAAACGGGCTCTGTGGACTACGGCAACGAACTGGGTGTCTGGCTGACCTATCCGGTCGGCACGAACTACTCGGTGGCCGTGAAGTACGCGGCCTTTGACGCTGACAGCGAGTCCAGCTACTTCGACACCGACAAGTTCTGGTTCATGCTTTCCGCCAACTTCTGATCCCAGGCTTGACGTGAAAAAAGGCGCAGGTAGCCCCGCTACCTGCGCCTTTTCTTTATCTGGCAGTCAGCAAGCACGTACCAGCAGATCAGCCCGATACGTAGCGCCGGAGTTCCTCGATCACGAACTGCTGGTCCTTGATGATCTCCTTGACGAGATCACCGATCGACACCACACCGATCACCCGTCCCTCATCGATCACTGGCAGATGGCGGAAGTGCCGCTCGGTCATCAACGCCAGTCCCTGCTCGACGGTCATGTCGACGGATACCGCAACGACATCGCGCGTCATGATCTCCTCGACACGGGTATCGGCTGAACGCCGCCCTTGCAGGATGATCCGGCGGGCGTAATCACGCTCCGAGATGATGCCCAGCAGCTTCGGACCTTCCATGACCAGCAGCGCACCGACCCCGCGCTCGGCCATGATAGTGATCGCCTGCAGCATGGTATCGCCCGGCGCTACCGACCAGATCTGGCCCCCTTTGTTTGTCAGAATCGTCCCGATTGCTTTCATTGTTTTTCCCTCCCGACCCCGTAACAAAAACAGTATAGAAGCATGGCCGCCATGATTCGCACATTATCCGCGCAGCGCCCTGGCCAGGAACGGCAGGCTCAGGTCCATGCGATAGTCGATATCCGAATGGTCATCATCGAATTCTTCGTAGCGGTGCGCAATGCCGGCTGCTGACAGCCGGCTGGCCAGAATCCGGCAGCCATAGTGAATGTGGTACTGGTCGCGCCAGCCGCAGTCTATATAGAGACCGCGCAGCGAACGCAGTGCGGCTGCATACCGCGTCACCATATGGATCGGATCGTGGACCAGCCAGCGCTTCCAGTTGGCCGCGATCAGCTCGCCCGTCTCCGCATTGAAGGGCAGGCGAAAACCCAGCGGCGCCTGCGGCCGCGGATCGTAACTGGCCGCCATGCACAGGTTCATGAGCGCCATGCCCTCCGCACGGGACACCTTGGTCTTTTTCCAGACTGCCGCCAGGAAACGCTTCACACGGCCATCGTCATACCCACGGGCAAGCTCCGCCGCTTGCTGTGCAGCACGGTAAGCCCCTGCGCGCTGCGGCGGCTGCCGGTACTTCGCCAGTTCGTTGAGCGTGTTAGGCCAGTCGCTACGATAGACGAAATCAAAATAGGCATCACCGGAGTGATCAGCGATCGCGCCCCAGGTGGCCGGGTATTTCATGCCGTGTACCAGCGCGCCATAACCACCAGAGGACTTGCCGAAACAGCCGCGATGCTCACGCGCAG
This sequence comes from uncultured Gammaproteobacteria bacterium, assembly GCA_963698405.1. Lineage (GTDB taxonomy): Bacteria > Pseudomonadota > Gammaproteobacteria > Steroidobacterales > SHZI01. The sequence continues at coordinate 143,342 of CAVOQT010000001.1, read as the reverse complement.
CGAGCGTACGAAACTGCGCATCGACAAAGGGCACGATCTCACGGGTCAGATAGTCGGCATAGCGCCCGATCGCAGAAGAGTTGATGTACTGATTTCCACCGAGCGCCGTGAAGCAGTCCGGCAGCACCAGGATCACCGGCGGCATCTTCTTCTCGTGAATCAGTCGAGCGACGCGCTCAGTCAGATTTTCACTGAATGGCTTCCAGTTCAGATGAGCAAGACCCGAACCGGTAAATCCGGCTAAATCATAGAACACGGGGAAGCGGCGCTGGCCCGAACCATCGTAGCCAGGCGGCAGCCATACCGCGAGCTGGCGTACATGCGGATCACCAAGCGGGTTACCCTTGAGTACACGCGAAACGTGTTCGAGCACGACCACACTGCCCGCGCGACATGGAGTGTGTTTACGCGCCATGACTTGCCCGCGCCTTCAGGTTGTCACTTCGTAGAAGATTCGCCGTGCTTTTTCTGCGCCGATCATCCTGGCCATCATCCCCTGCGCCTTGTCCTGGGTGCGTATATCGCTGACGAACTGCGCATGAGCCTCACTGATCTGCGTGCCGCGCACCGGGTCCGTCACCGGTTCACTTTGCGCGACGAGATCCAGGTAGATCCGCAGGTAGTCGAGACCGCAGTTCATGAAATCATCAAAGCGGTCTTTAGGCAGCATGCCGTAGATACCGGCCGGCGTGCGCCACTTCAGCATCCATTCCGGGTAACGATCGTCACAGGCAAAGGATGCATAGCGCTGCTGCGCCTCCAGCAGCGGCGCTACCCACTTCTGCATGTAGGCCTCGTCGCGGAACGGGCAGTTCACATTGACGTGCGCAATCAGCTTGCGGCCGGTAAGCAGGCAGAAAAACAGGAATATGGGCGCATCATGGCCCGGTGCCGGATACATGATGAAGTTCATCTGATCCAGTGACGGGATCTTCACCGAGAAGCGCATACCGAAGATCTTCCGGTAGCGCGGCGCCTCCCAGTTCATATGCCGTGCCTTGAGAATCTTCAGGAAGGAGCGTGGCTCGGCCAGTTCCGGGTCAATCGCCACGGGCTCCAGCGGCAACTTTTCATTGACCATGGCCAGCATGGCCTGAAAACGCTGCTCCAGATCGAAATCAGACATCTGCCGCTTGCCCTCGCCGGCTTACTGCTTCACAACCACGACACGGCCTTCCGCATTGATCGTCACCCGATAACGATTGCCATCCGCACATGCGGTGAGGTAGTCGTTATCACCCTTTTTCTCGGCGCGAACGACCTTCCCGCAAGGCAAGCCCTGCAAGGCGATCACGGAAGTCATGTCGCTGGCGAGACTGACGTCACCGGAAACCTCATCGGCAGCCAGTGATGGCATGGCGCACAGCACTGCCGTCGCCATGATGAAAGCCAGCTTTCCTGCATACCTGTTCATGGTGTCACTCCCGCCATCAGATTGGCTTCATTGAACTTCGTTTGATCAGAAAGAATGCCCCAGATCGCCTCGCGCGACGCAACAATATCGCGAGCCAGTGGCGGATCGCTGTCCTGCAGGAGCGACAATACCTTGAGGAGGAGCATGTCATAGGGCCGCCGCAGATCAGCGGGCGTTAGTTTGCTTTGCCGCTTGTAATACGCACGAAACTTGTCGAGCAGATCATCGACCTGGTTCTTCAGTGACAGCTTGGTGAAGGTACCAATACCTTTGGTTTCCCTCAGTCGCCGCTCAAGGGAGTCCAGATCCAGTGTCGGTGCCGCTGACTTGGCGGCGACCGGTGCGGCGGTTGATTTCGGAACCGATGGTGCGGCTGCAGGCGGCGTGATCACGGGTGGCGGTCGAACCGGCTTGACCGGAGCGACCGGCGTGGCCGAGCGGGCTTGGCTCGCAACCGGAGCCGGCTTGGCCGGAGCAGTCGGTGCTGGCGAGGTCGATGCTGCTGACGGCACCGGTAGTGCAACTGCTGGAAGTGGATCGACGGCTGAAGGTGGATCAACGATCAGAGGTGGTGAAACTGGTGTGGCGACTGCAGGCTGCACCTCTGTTACCACCGGTACAGCATCACGCACAACGGTAGATGCTTCATGCGACTGCACGGGTGGTGCACGGGTACAAGCGGCTGCCAGCAGACAGAACATGGCGCTCAGTACAATTACTGTACAGCCCGGGGCTGATCTATCACTCATATATCCTCACCCAAATATCCGACGCCAGCTTTTATGCTCGTGTATTCAGTGCATAAAATTCTATTTAAACAACGCCAGGTGATCCTCGATGAACTGCTTGACCGATCTTGGTTCGCAGCCGATCAGTTTCTTGAAGGTATCTGTCGTGTGATCGAGGCCGATGTCAGCGATCTCCTGAAACAGCTCGCAGACCGCATTCAGGTGCCAGGGCTTGAGGATGCCGGTCATGCGCTCCCGGAACTGGGCCATCGGCATCGGCACATACTCGATCTTCCGCCCCAGCACTTCTGAAAAGCGCTCAGCGGCCTGGTTGAAAGTCAGCACTTCCGGGCCAGTGATTTCATAACTCTGCCCGGCATGCCCCTTGCCGGTGAGCACTTCGGCACAGACCGCGCCGATATCGCGGGCGTCTGCCATGCCGGTGGTCCCCTCACCCATCGGCAGGGAAAACCTGTTCTGCTCCCTGATGGATTTGGCACTGGCGAGCAGGTTTTGCATGAAGAAGTTCGGCTTGACCATGGTCCAGTCCAGACCCGAGGCACGAATGTATTCTTCCACCGCCCAGTGAGCGCGGGGGATGGGCGTCTCGGCCGTTGCGGTGGCCTCCATCGAGGACATCTTCACGAGGTGCTTCACACCGGCAGCCACACACAGATCGGTGAACTGTTTTTCGTTCGCTTCCTGCTGCTCGCCGTTCGGCAACAGCAGGAAGGCTTTGTCAGCACCGTTCAGCGCCTGCCTGACGGTATCGGCATCGGCGATATCGCCAACCACCAGCTCCACGCCGGCGGCCTTCAGCTCCGCCGCCTTGGCTGCATCGCGCACCAGGGCCCGCAGCTTCGCGCCCTTTGCGATCAGCTGCTTCGCTGTCTCGCCGCCGATCTTGCCGGTCACGCCCGTCAACAGAATCATCTTCGTGCTCCTGGGTATGGGCGGGGTCAGGCCGCCGCCGCGAGTCTGATGACGCCCAGATAGAGGCTGTCGCTGCCAAGCTCGAAAACCATCGAACCGCGACCCGACGGGCTGCTCACTTCCAGCTGGTATTTCCCGCTGCCGGGTTCAAGTCGGTCGATCCTGAATTCACCGAAGGTATCGGTTGTCGCCCGGCCGACTTCGCGGCCATTCTGTTTCAGCACAACCTCGGCGCCTTCAGCGCACTCGTCGACGCCCTTGATATCAACTGCCACGGATCCGCCGACCATGCATTTGGTCATCAGGTGCAGGTTCTTGTAATACACGCGGGGCTTCGTACCGAGTTCCGGCTGCAGGACTTCCAGACCTTCCTGCCGGCTGATGCGCTGCATCTCCTCGTCTTCGACCTTGACCGACCTGAACACATCGGTGGGGCAACATTGCTCGGCGCGGGTTTTGGTCCAGCCCGTATCCAGCAAATGGGCATCGAAGATCCATGCCTGCGGAATCTGCTTTTCCTCGTTCCAGGAAATCGCACCGTAGGGGCAGGCCTCCACGATCTGCTTCTGCCCTTTGCTCTTTTCCGGGTCGATGATGACGATGCCGTCGTCACGCTTGGTAACGGCGCCGTTCTTCGCGGCCTTCATGCAGGGTGCATCGTCACAGTGGTTGCACATCACGGGCATGAAGTGCGCATCGACGATGGGGTAGCTGCCACGCTCCTTGCGCTCGATATTCAGCCAGTTGGCACCCATCGAGGGCTGTTCCGCCGCATAGCCCGGGAAGGTATTTCCGGTGTGCTCATCCTTGACCGCCAGAAAGCAGGCGCGGCAATTATTGCAGCGCTCTACATCGACGATCATGTTCCATTTCTTGGACATCTCAGGCGACCTCCGCCGGTTTCCAGGTATCCACACCGGTCCATTTTTCGACCTCGATCAGGGTCGTGTTGGGCCGGATACCATGGCTTTTTGGGGTAATGGATTTACTTGAGTTCAGCACGTTGACGCAACCGCCGAGGTCAGTTGATTTACCAGGCTCGCCTACCGGCCGGTATTCGGCCGATGCCGTCGAGGCGCTGATAACGCCTGGCCGCAGCCGGCCGGTGACCTGTGCCGCACAAACCACCGAGCCACGAATATTCCACAGCCGGATCAGGTCGTCGTCCTTGATGCCACGCGCCTTCGCATCCTCGGGACTGATGCGCGCCACGAGGTAATAGTGGTCCCCGACCTTGACGCGATGCTCGCGGATATCCCTGAGGAAGCAGCCTTCATCATCACCCATGACGTGGAAGGGATAACGCGAATGCGGCGACAACAGCTGCAGCGGATACTTCGAAAGCTCCGGGTTGTTCTCGTGGTTCTCGAAGGTCCGCATGTACTTGTTCATCGGCGGCCGCTCCGGATCATCGAAGCGTTTCAGCGTGGTCGGCACAAACTCGTATTTACCCGACGGCGTCTGCAGGCCCTCACCGTAGTTGTTCACGAAGTCTGACGGCAGCGGATAGGGCTCCGGCACGTCTTTCTTGCGGCCTTCATAAAACCATTTCATGGCCGTCGGGGCCCGCGAGCCTTCAGGCTCCGGAGGCACCACGTAGTAACCCTTCTTCAGGAACTGGCGCCAGGAGATGTTTTTCGCCATATCCGATGAATCGAATGCGCGCTTGCACCATTCGTACTCGGAGTTGCCACCCTCGGAGTAAACCGCACCCAGATCGAGCCGCTCGGCAATGGCCAGGAAAATATCGTAGTCCGACTTCGACTCACCCAGCGGCTCGATGCACTTGTGCTGCATCGAGATCACGCGGTGATTGTTCATCGAATACATGTGATGCACGTACGCGGGGCCGACGTTGTACCACTCGCCGATATCCCAACGCTCGAACACCGTGCAGGCGGGCAGGATGACATCCGAATACGGCGTCTCGCCTTCCCACCAGACCGACTGGTTCACCACGAACTTGAGGTTGTCATGCTGATACATGTTCACCCAGCGATTCGCATCGACCATCGTGCCGAAGGAAGCGCTGCCGTACTTGTAGAGCATCTGCACCGGCACGTGCCCGGGCGAGGGATAACCAAAGGGAAAGAACTGCCCCTGCACCGAATCAACGGCAGTCAGGTAACCCATGGCCTTGCCCTTGGTGATCGCCTCGGGCAGCCACATCCGCGGGATCGCCTGCTTCACCGTGCTCATGGTGATGATGTGCGGCATGCGCTGATAGTTGTTGGTGGAGTTGGCGCTGTAGGCCAGATCGCCCGACATGCTGCCCTCGGCATAGCCGGGGAAATAGAAGTTCATGTCGACCGGCGCACCGAACTGCAGGTTGCCGAAATTGGAACCGGGCCGGCCCATGCCCTGCATGGCGCCGAGGATGGTCATCATCCGCGCCCACTGCGTGCCCGTCGGACCACGGCAGGCACCGCCTACACCGCAACCCCAGCCACCGACGCCGAGATAGGTCTTCTTCCTGCCCCACTCGCGGGCCAGCGCCCTCACCTCGCGCGCCGGGATGCCGGTTTCGGTTTCCTGCCACTCGGGCGTCTTGGGGATGCCGTCGTCCTCACCGAGCACGTGGGCTTTCCATTCTGCGAAGCCCGTGGTGCGCTGCTCGACAAACTCCTTGTCGTAGGTGCCCTCGGTAATCCAGACGTGACAAAGCGCCTGGGCGAAAGCCGCATCCGTACCGGGCTTCGGCGAGAACCACTTGCCGCCGAGATGGGCAGCCGTGTGATTCATGTACGGGTCGATGTGCACCATCTTGATGCCGAGCTCTTTGGCCCAGCGGCGGCGCTGCGTACCTTCGAAGCCGTACGAGGCGTCCGGGTCACTGGACCAGAACACCATCATGTCGGCTTCTTTCAGACAGTCCTCAACGGTGCCGTATGGCTCAGCCGCGCCCAGCCGCATGCTGTTGCCCCAGTGATGCATCGCGCCCCAGAACCAGCCTTCCCAGCTGTCGGGGTTGTGCACCAGCTTGGTGGTACCAATCAGGTTCCAGAAGCGGTTAAAGGCACTCAGGTAGTGACCGAGGTTGCCCCACTGGTGATGCGAACCGTTGGCTACGCAGATGGCGCCCGGACCAACCGCCTTGCAGCGCTTGATCTCTCCGGAAACGATATCGAGCGCTTCTTCCCAGCTGATCTCTACAAACTTCGACTTGCCGCGGTTCTGGATATTGCGCTCACCGTTCGGATCGAAATCCACCCGCTTCATCGGCTTCAGAATGCGGTTCTTCGAATAGACCATCGACTTCTGGCACTGGCCGTGCGCAGCCAGCGTCGTCTTCCGCGGTGGCACAAAGGTCTTGCCGCGCGCCTTGATCGAGTACGACCCCGCATCACTGTCGTCGAGGTCCATCGGCGTGGTGCGGAGGATCTTGCCGTCCTTCACATAGACAAAGATCGGTCCGCCATTGGTGCCATTGGTGTAGCGCGTCACCCCATCGCCCATGTCGGTGCCGCTGGTCCAGGTATAGGACTCCATGCTGGCTACCAGCGCCATGAACCAGTCCACCAGGGCATCCGGGCCCTGCATGGTCAGCTTGAAGTTTTTGGCCGCATCGATGCGCTCCAGCTGATCGAAGGGCGGCGTCAGGAAATTCGCGGCAATCTTTTCATTCTTGAAGAAGAGCCTGAAATCCGGGTTCTTGTGGATGCCGGCACGACTGGAGATCTTGCCGTCCTTCAGCTGTATCCAGCGGCCCTTGGGCTGGTCCTTCAACTGGAACTGCGCGATGCAATCACGCTCTTTCAGGCGTTCCGCAAACTTTGGGTACACAGCTGCGCATGCGCGCATGGACTGCGGGATGCCCCACAATATGACCGACAGTTTCATGTCACTCTCCTGAAGCAGGCGCGAAAGTTACTGTCTCGCGGCCTTCATGAACCAAACACGCGGCCGAACCCTGAGGTTCCAGCCGTCGGAAATTATTCTACGGCGTCCCGGGCCGGGGCTACCTAGCAATTGTCAATGTCGGCTGGCCCTGTATCAGGACCTGGAGCGGCTCCTGGCCTTTGGTTTGGCCGCAGGTTTGCGAGTCTGGGCAAGCGCACTGGCAGCCGCCCGGCGCCCGGCAGGGCTCGTCACCTTGCGCGCAAGCGCCCGGCCCGCGGCACTGGCAGCCTTTTTTCTGGTGCGCGCAGGGCGCCCTGTCTGGGAAAGCGCGCTCCCCGCAGCCGTCTTGGCTGCCTTGGTGGCCTTGGGGTTCCGGAGCGTTCGCGACGCCGCAGTCGCGGCCCGCTTCCGTGTCTGTGAAACCTTCTTCTTGCGTGAAGCCTTTTTCTTTACGGCCATGATCTAGTACTGCTCCAGCAGGTAATGAATCAGGTCTGTGCTTGTCACGATCCCGACGAGTTTGCCGCCATCTCCCAGCACCGGAAGCGAGTGATGGGCGCCTTTCACCAGCAACTCTGCCGCACGGCGGATTGTGTCGCCAACAGCAATCGTCACGGGATTCCCAGTCATCGTCCCCTCGATCGTGAACTGGCTGTCGAGGACCGCATCCATGGAACGTACGTCCGTATTTCCTGCATCAAAGGTCAACCGCATCAGGTCAGCCGAGCTGAGCATGCCGACGAGCTTCTCGCCGCTGACGACGGGTACGTGGTCAAAGGGATTTTCCGCCAGGAGGCGCCGGACCTCACTGAGTTTCTGTCCGGTGTGGATGGTCTTCAGATTCGACGACATGATTTTCGAGACGGGTTCATTCTGCTTCATGCAAGACTCCTGGTACGGGTACAGCGGGTGCCTGGTTTCGGCACGAACATGCCAAAGACCTGACTGGATCTCATGATTCTACAGGCACGGAGGCCTTGACGATTGTCAGGGTTGCTGCATGCTTACCGCAACCCTTGCCGACGCGGGCGAGGAGCCTGCTACTGGAGTCGGCGTATTTTCCGGCCGCGCGAGAGTCCGAGCCCGTCGATGGAGGTGAAGGTGCCGCGCCATTCGCACTCAGGATTCCGTTCTGGTAAACGGCACCGAGCGGGATGTCATCATTGTGGCGCTCGCCGGCATCGAATGAAGTTGAGTGACCGACAACAGGCGGCCTGGCGATAACTACTTGTGCTTCAGATACGCCTCGTTTTCCTTCTTTGAGGAACTCTTGCCAGGCAATCCCTTCTGCTTGATGGCGAGACGCTGTGCCTCAGGTACCTGATTACTGGTGCAATTGACGCCATCGCAATCATCGTCCCTGCCTGGAACTGCGTTAACTGCCGCCGAATCTGCCACCTTGTCAGCCTGCGCGGCTGGCTGCGCAGCACCGGGCGCTGTCAGCTGATCTGCGGCACCAGCCACACCCGCGAACAGAATGGTTACAGCCAACATCCATAGTCTGTTTTTCACAAGATTCCTCCCGTAAACGCGTAAAACGAGTTGGCACAACTAGCCAGGCTGAAACAATTCCTGCAGCGCCCCGCTCCCCGGATTACGCACCACCATGGATGTGCACTTGCCGCGGCCCGGCAGATCGATTTCCATCGGCCCCGAGAATACTTCCGCGCCCACGGCGGCACTGCCACGAGCCGCCTCTGCCAGATCGCCAACCTGAAAGGACTGGGCCAGGTAACCGATATTGGGCGGCACGGCATCGTGGGTCAGGTCAGGGACTTTGTAGTTCATCGGCGTTGCCAGGGCGATCTTGCCGTATTCATGGTGACCCTGAACGATCACGCTGCGGGTTTCGCAGTGCTCGGGCAGGCACAGGGCGCGGTTCGTTACCGGGCCCTTGAGCACGGACTCCAGGAACAGGGTCATGTGCAGCGGACCACGATAAAAGGCCAGCGCCTTCTCCATGTCAGCGACACCATGCGCCGTCGTAACGACTGAGGTATAGCCCGTCGGTGTACGACCATACTCGGCGATGAACTTGACGATGTGTCCGATCACCGTCTTGGGATCGTCCGAGAGTAACTGGATCAGGTTGATGACAACGCCATCCGGTCCGTCAAAAGCCGCTTCCAGCGTTTCACCCACTGCCGGACCGAAGTTGTTGCGTGCCGGCTCGCTCCAGAACTTGAAGCCCTGCGCCGTCAGCCGCGCGTAATCCTTCTCGATATCACTGGCGTAGATGTTCAGATTGAACAAGCCCGTGGCGCGGCGGATTTCCGACGGCCGGGCGAGCTTACGGTTGGGCGTATCGAATTCCATGAGCTGGATGCGGCCTACAGGATCAGCGCCATGCCCAAGAAACGCACATCGTGCGGTGGTTCCCGCCGGCACCTTCCAGTAATGCTCGAATTCACGCCCCTGCCAGGTACGGGTCTCGGCAACTTCGAGGCCCAGGGTTCCCGCATAAAACCTGAGTGAAGCGTCGAGATTCCCGGCACCGATCACCACCACGCTGACCGGCGCACTGACGCCATTTGCATTGCTGTTCATAAAGAGAGCTCCTGAATCGCTGGCAGCAGATCACTGCCCGGTGAACGCCCCGTCGAGGCCAAGCTGAACATTGCCCCGGAATGTCGGGCGACATTCTCCGATAAACGACTCGCGATTCTACCGGAACCAGCCCTTTTTAATACCGGATGCGGCCTCAGCCGCAGAACACGGCAAGCCCGGCCAGCAATCGGAAGGGTGCAGTGAATCCTGTGTCCATCTGCTGCCGGTGCTCCGTTAGTCGCTACTTCCGCTACTGTCCACGCGGAACACCGGGAAATGCCCTGCCGCCTGGCCCAGCAGCCGATCATATTCATCTACCAGGAAGGTCTGGACGTTCATCCGGCAGATGACATTGCCCGGATCTTCACCGGTGTCGGTCGCGCAGGCTTCGATATCGCAGTCCACGGTGGGTATGAAGCTGTCCACAGAGTACATCGTCAGCGAACCGCTGCTATTGACGGCTTTGCAGCTTGGGTAGGTGTCCGCGTTCAGCGGGCCACCAGCGAGCAGACCGGAGACCGTCACGTGCGAGAACTCGTAGGTGTACTTGATCTGGCTGCCGGCGGGAGCGTCGTCGATTGAGGCCAGTACGGTCTCGGGTGATTCCCAGGTGTAGACCGGACGCTTTACGCTGAAGACATCCGGATTGTCCATCTGGGTTGACGTGGGATTGCCGTCAACCGTCGTCATCGCCTCCGGAACACCCGGGTGATTGCGACCTACCGTGGTGGTGACGATGCTTTCGTCCGATAACGTCGCCTCGACGGTGTATGTGACGGCGGTACCCAAGGTGACACACTCGCCGTCAGTGTTGCTCATCCAGCGCTTGCCCGCGGGGCTCAGGCTGACGCCGTTACCGCCGAGCGCGGTGCCGTCGGTCGAGGTGATGGTAACGCCCGTGACGGTCAGCCCCGGTGCATACACATCCACATCGGCCATGAAATGGCCTTTTCCATCGCCCTCATTACAACCGAAGCCGCTGTTGTGATAGATCTGCATGTCGGCGATGGCTGGTTCGGCGAGTGCATCGTCTTCGGTGAGGTTTGAGACGATGGCGTTGATGTCAACGTTATTGCCGAAGTTGCCGACCCTGGAGTTCGGATCGGAGTCATTCAGCGACAAGGTCTGCAGGAATGCCACTGCCTGGTCGGCATCCAGCGGTGTCGTCGCATCGAACGTGTCTGAAGACAGATCACGCATGGTGTACAGCGCTGCCTGGTTCTCGACATTGAGATCCTCGGGGGCGCCCTCCACACCGGTGAATTTGTCCTCCACGCCGCCCAGCAGTTCCGCAAATTGATCGACCTTGTCAGCCAGGATCGCATCCGGGTCAAAGCCATTGTTGGCGTTGTACGCTGCGATGATCTCCGTCGGGGTGAACATCGCGTCGTCTATCAACGCCTGGCCCATGGCATTGGCGGCGAGCGCGGACAGGGTATTGCCATTGGCATTCTGATTGGCGCCCTCGCGGGTGACACGCTTGATATAAGCGCCGGCATCGGCGTCTGTCGTCGCGTTGTCGTTTGCCAGCGTGATCAATTCTGAGTGGAACTGTACGGCTTTGTAGAGTTTCTCCGCATCGCCGCCGGCTGACGCAAGCCCGTTGGCGCTGGCAAGCACATTGCTATTTCCAGCCACCGTGGCATCGGGCACGGCGATTGATCCATTGGTTTCCAGCGTATTTGCATCTTCACTCACCATCATGCGCATGGATTCAATCAATTCGGCCGCGGGTGTGGGCAGATCGACCTGTCCTGGCACTTTCGCCACATCGGCGAGAATGTGTGCCGCCAGGTTCGTTGAAGGGGAGACATCGACAGTCGTATCGGCGCCCGGCGCAACCGGTGCACGAACATCCATACCCGCATCATCAGTGATACGGACTTCATAATAAAAGTCTGTGGGGAGACCGTTGCCGGTTTCCGCGATTGGGATATTGGGTATCTCGTAGTTGCCGGAAGCATCGGTAGTAACCGCACCGATATCCACTGGTTCTTTGACCCCATCGGGGTAAACCTTGTAGAGCGAAACCTCGCCGCCTTCAATTGGCTGTACGGCGGAGATCTGGATACTTCTCGCAGATGCCGCGGTTGCACGGCCAAGCGCGGCGGGTGCAGCGAGCGCGGCGTTGGTCACCGCCTGCCCGGACAACGTGACACCCGGGGCCGGGGCTCCATTGCCTCCGGACGAAGAACCCCCGCCGCCACAGGCCACCATGACCAGCGCAGACAGCATGACTGCAAGACGCCTGTGAATCCCGTAATCAGAGGTGGCCGAGCGATCCGTATTCACAACATAGTCTCCTTGCAATCAGTTAAATACCGGAATGGAAATCTGCCGTTCAATCTACGAGTTGAAGCAATTCAATTAACATAATTGGTTGAGCATTATGTTGCGGGTGGGTTGAGATCTGCGCTGTGCGCTGAAGCGCATTTTTTGGCACAGGGAGCGGGATACGGTTCACGTATTCTGCTCATGTGACTCCTCCCAGGCTCACATGGTGGCCCGGAGATGTCCCGTATATCAGCCGGTCATGCTGGCATTCCTGACCCCGACATCGTGTCAAGAATCGTCCAGGGCAAACAACCTGCCGACATGAGCGCCCGGCGCCTGATCAATCATCCAGCACTTCCCAGCGAGTGGGATGACCAGCGCCGTGAAGTCAACGACGCTACACAGACCTGCTCAACGCGGATCGGTGACACGCCCCATAAACAAGCAGGTGCCACTTTCCCGATGCTGGATGGCAAAGAAGAACGGCCGATCCACTTTGACCTCAACCGGCGGTGGCTTTTCTTGCGGAGGCGCGCACCCTGGCTGCGCGCTGCCAGTCGCTGCGGCGGCTTCGGTGCCGTGCTCATCGAGCTTCAGGAAAGTCTTTTGGAAAACTTCCGAAATAGCCAGATAGTCCTGGCCATGCCGTGGCGCCATGCGCTCGAAATTCGCGCTGCCGCGTGGTCGGTCGAAGGCACAGTGCATACCCAGCGCCTGTAGTTGCTCGCCGAACGCCATGACAGGTGGCTCGATCCGGAACCTCGGCAGGTGAATAGCGACTTCCCGGTCCGGCAGATCGCTGCAATTGGCGATGAGCCCCGCTGTCAGTCGCGCCTCGACCGACGCCAGTCCGCCCGCCTGATCCGGAAGGACGATGACCAAGTGAACGGCGCGCCTCGCATAGGGCAGACTCAGCACGGTATACCCGTCGTGCCGGGCGTAGCCGTAATCGCCGGTACGCCGCATGGTCGGTACATCCACGCACTGGCCGTTAGCCAGATGGAACGATTCAGCCACCGTCAGGGATTCATTGAACGCGCTGATCCAGGGGGCCTTGAAATAGATGGCGTTGACCAGCAGCAGCCGGGTCGCTTTATTGATGGCTCCGGGCATGATCACATCGTGTATGCGCCGCTCGGTTTGCGCCGCAATCCAGTCGTTGATCGCAGCGGCAGCACTGTCCGGTTGACCAGCGAGATCGAGCGCTTCGAGCGACGAGTCATAGCCGTCCTTTAGTACCGCCAGATACTGGGGACGAATACCATAGCCTGCCTGGACAAATAGCCGATTGGCGGTTGTCAGAATGCCATGACGGCTACCGGAAACATCAAAAAGCGATCGTGGTGTTGCTTCCGGCGGGTACCCTCCCAGCGCCACACGAAGGTCGGCGAACGAGCGATGCAGTTCCGGCTCGTCCGCCGGAAAGTGGAGTGCCCTCGCCATCTCTGCTCGCGTCTCGCCCTCCGCGCCCGCATAGGCCATCGCAAGGACCGTCTGGACAGAGTATGGAGAGAGCAGGACATTCCGATCACCGGGGCCCTGGCCCCTTAGCAGGTCCATGCCCAGCGAGTTGATGGCGTTAGCGGCAATATCCATGGCAGCCCCTTGGTGACAGAACTCATAGTAGCCGCACCGCCAAGGCCAACAGTCAGCACCAACTGGTTCGTGGGCTGTACGAAGTAGTCCTGTAGCGGCGCTGAAGCCCAACTACGCGATGCACCGGACGGGTCTGCCTCTCCGCGGCTGCGTCTCTATTGCGACCCCGCCGGTGAGCGTTTGACTGGTGCAGGCTTTTGCGTTCGCGCATAGTCCTCAAGGCTCGAGAAACTGGGATCAACCCACTCTGCCGGGGCGTCGAAGAATTTCGGGTGGTGCTTCTGTGCATACTCGATGACTGCATCAGACACCATATCGAGATTGTCATAGCCGCCCATGATGCCCATATAGAGGATATGGCCCGGCACCTGCCCCATCAGCATCCATGGAAGCCAGGGCGTAACCCGCGACCAGGTACCCGTGAATTCCACTGAAGTAAGCGACGGGTCTTCAAGATCCTCTTTCGCGATAACGTAACGGAACAGCTCCGAAACACGAACCGACTTTCCAGCAGACTCTCGCGGCCATTTGTCAGGCTGCAAGGCAGACGGGTAATACATGTGTATGTCGGTAGCCAGCGTCACTGTATCCGGCTTGGTAATTTTCCACGGCAACAGCATCGGCCGCCTTGCTTCGTCGGCAGCACGCAACCCGCCGTAACTGGGGCTTTTCGGATAATACTTTTCCAGCACCAGGTTGAAGGGATCATTTGCGACCGGCACAACCTTGACGGCTTCACCGGTGTAGGGATTTGTGTAGCGATCCAGAATCTCGCCCGTCGCCAGATCCTTGTAGTAAAGAACTTCGCGCAACAGTTTCTGATATGAGCCATCGCCGTTGTCGACCAGACGGGCGGCAGAGAAGCCCTCATAACCCATAATGGGCCTGACCGCCTCACCGTCCCGGACACCACATACCGTACCGCTGTACCAGCCGTACTTGACCTTGCCAAAGCTCAGGTTGCCCTGCAGCCGTGCCAGCGCATCGCGATTCCATTCCGGATCATCGAAACGCACCGGCACTGTCGGGCGCGCCAGCGCCGGCTGAACGCCACCGCCAAGCACAGCCATCGAACCAATACCCACCATGCCTTTCATGGCGTTACGACGCGATAGTTCAGTTCCATCAGTAATCGTTTTCATTGTTGTACTCCCGAAATGCTGCCGTCAGGGCACGCGTTGACATGTAGTCAGTTGCTGATCCATCCGGCCCGCCAGAAAATCACCGACGTCCTTCTCAAACTGCTCAGGCGCTTCCAGATAGAGGTAGTGGCCCACACCGGGGTACTTTTTGACCAGCGATGGTGCGCCGGTCAGCCAGGCCCGGAAGACATCCGCCTCAAGATGAAAGACTGTCTGATTTTCCAGGCCCCAGATAATGAGCGTTGGCGCGCGCACACCGGACAACACTGCCTGCGGGTCACCCGTACTGAAATTGCGGAGCAGGAGCGCCCCCTCTCTCTGCAAACCCTTGCGCAGGCGCATGTCGTAGCTTCGGTCAACCAGCCACTGGGGCGGCTCATGGGGCTCGACAAAATTGGTAGCCAGATTGTCCCGCACCATCCCGCGAGTCTGGTAACGGCGGGAAAGCCAGGACATCAAGGGATTGCCCTGACCCCGATTGGGATTGGTCTTGGCATTGCGTGGCATACCCGCCGAGTTGACGAGAATCAGCCGGGTTACCCGCTCCGGATAGCGCGCCGCAAAATTGAAGGCAACGATGCCGCCAGATGAGGTACCGAGCAAGGCGAATTCGCGTATGCCCAGCCGCTGGGTCAACTGGTCAACCAGCTCCAGATTGCGGTCGAAGGAATAGCGGTCATTGGGTTCATGCCCGGTGAGTCCGGACGCAAGCAGGTCCAGCCGTATCACTCGATAGCCCGGCTTCAGATAATTGCTCAGACTGTCCCAGCTTCGCAGGTCCATAAAAGACGCATGCAGCAGCACGACGACCGGACCCTCACCCTCGTCGGTGTAGTGCAAACGCAGGCCATCCAGGTCCGCAAAGCGCGATGCGGGCGTGGCGTACCGGGATTCGAGGGTCTGCAGACTGAGCTGCTGTCGCTCAGGCAGTAGCCACGGTGCACTGATTACCAGCAATGCCACCGCAGCCACGCCCAGGACGAGCCATTTGACAGCGAAGCCCGCCTGACGGGCCAGTGCCCCCGCGCGACTGACGCGCGGGGGCACTGGCTGACCATTCCCTACAGGCATGGCTGACTACAGTCGATAAGAGAACGTAAGCGCCACTTGCCGCTGGTTGCCTTCAATAACGGTGGTCGGGCTCACGAAATCACTCAGCCGTGGCTGCCGGATCTGCGAAGTGACGTAGTCTTCGTCAAACAGGTTTTTTGCCCATATCGCGATGTCCCAGTGGTCATTGGCTATACCGAAACGCGCATTCACCAAAGTCACATCGTCGATAAACTGCAGGTTCGCAGAACGGGCGGGCTGCTCGTCGCGATAGACGTAGTCGGCTCGCGCATACCAGCTCCAGTCGCTGGTCAGGCCTGCGTGCAAATCCACAAACAGGTTGTACTGATTCTTGATTGTGCGACCAACCTGCTGACCACCGACATTGGTAGTACACAGGGATCCGTCACCACAAATGCTGGCGATGGAAAGGTCAATAACGCCACTGTCAAACTCCGGATCGGAATATGCGTAACCACCGCCCGCTGTCAGCCAGTCGGTGACAATGCCATCCAGCTGCACTTCGAAGCCCTGTGACGTTGCCGACCCCGTGTTGCGCACTACAGAACCGATGAATGTCGGATCCTGTGAGGCGCTGTTGATCTGCATGTCATCCCAATCGACATAGAAGATCGCCAAGTCGTAGCGAAGTCGCCCATCGGCAACCGTACCTTTGGAACCCAGTTCATAGGTAACGTTGGTTTCCTCATCGTAGTACTGCTCGTCCGGGTACAGGGCTGAATAGCTGGTATTGAACCCGCCGGACTTGATGCCCTTGGCAACCGAACCGTACAACATGATCTCGTCAGTGAGATCGAAGTCGTACGTGATGCGTGGCGCAAAATTGTCCCAGGAATTCGATTGCGGGCCCGAAGCTGCGCCGACGAAGGACGCCTTACCGTTGACCTCCTTCTTTTCGTGGGTGTACCGGCCTTCAAGTGACAAACGACTCCGGTCGTTGATCGTCCACTGACCTCGCGCAAAAGCCGCGTAGATATCGACATCGGCCGTCGCCTGCGTAGGAATAAAATTGGGCTGCAACGGATCAGGCGTCAGGTACGCGTTGAGAAACCCGGGAGCAATGGTGTAGCCCGCAGGCAGATTGCTGGAATCAAGCGTCAGTGCACTGGAAGAGTCGGAATTCTCCGAAGTCCAGTAGACACCACCCAGCCAGGTGAACACGTCACCGCCACCCTCCAGCCTGAATTCCTGACTCAGCGTATCGTCGTCAGCTGTGTTGAAGTACAGGTTGCTGATCAGGGTGGTTCCCGCCGGAGCGCCCAGGTTGTCAAAGGTCCGGTAGGCGACGCCATCCGCATTGGCGTCGTAGTCGGTGATGGCATCCCAGCTGCTGTCGGTATAACCCGTCACGCTGGTCAGGGTCATTTCACCGAAGTCATAGGAAACGTCGAGCGTGACCAGCGTCATGTCGGAATCACCGCCACTCGCCAGCGGATTCACGCTGACGGGTTCCCGGAACGGCAGCGTGCCGCAGGTGTACGTGAACGCACCACCGGGATTGAAGGGGGGCACCGCCGCACTGCTGCCGCAGTTCGGGTCGATGTTAAAAACACCGGCCGACTCGGTCTTTTTGCTCGATACAAAGCCCATCAGGCTGGCCGTCAACTGGTCATTCGGCTGCCAACGCAGCTTGGCCAGGCCGGAGGTGTTGTCGTAGCCGCCCAGATTATCGCTACTGGCGACATTGCTGATCGTGCCGTCAAACTCACGGTAGGCAATAGCCGCCGTACCGGAAATCGTATCGGTAATCGGTCCGGACACATTGAGCTGCGCGTCCTTGTACTCATCCGAGCCCAATGAACCCGATACTTTGAGATCCAGCTCATCGGAGGGCGCTTTGGTAATGTAATTGATCGACCCGGAGAAGGTGCTACGACCGTACAGGGCGCTTTGCGGCCCCTTTACGACCTCGACCCGCTGCAAATCCAGCAGTTCAGGGTCCAGGTTGTTGCGACTTGGCAGATACACGCCATCCAGGAACATACCCACGTTGTTTTCGCGACCCTGAATGTTGGATTGCGCCAAACCGCGAATGACCGGCGTCGACAGTGCGCCCACGTTGAAATCCTGGAAGCTAAGACCCGGAGTCAGGCCCGCTATATCGCTCATCGACTGGACGGTGGCACGCTCCAGAGTCGATTCAGGCAGCGCAGTGACGGCCAGTGGCACGTCCTGCAGCTTCTCTTCCATCTTGCGCACCGTCACCACAATCTCTTCCGGGGCAGACCCAACCTGCGCCAGCAATGGCGAGCTGGTGCCCGCCACCGCCACAATCGTCAGTACCCACTTACAAGACCTAAGCATAAATTTCAGCCCCCACCCAATTTAAGTTCTCTGCAATTGGCTATCAGAACGCTCGAAAACTCGCCTGAACACCCCTGCCCGATACTATTCATGGCGCGTAATCACTTGGAAGTCCTGCGTCAAGCCATTTCTTGATTTAACTGGGGAATTTCTTCAATGGCATTCATGATTCTTGAATTACAATGACCTGCATACAACAGCAGATGGTGATGTTCCTGCGAGAGGCGGATCGGGAGATCATGTCGGTGATGCCCAAACGCCACAACCTGTCGGTTCAGGCCATCTACAACTGGCACAAGCACTGCGGCGATCTATTGCCGGTGAATATAAAGCGCTCGCCATCGATGTCGCCGGCAGCATCCGCTCGGGGTGCATACAAGTGAGCGAATTTCAGAAAAAATCGGATCAGCAGCGAAAACGCGAAAATCGCGCACTGCTGTGGACCCTGTGGGTACTGCCGATCATCCAGTGCCTGACGGCTGGCCTTGCCTCCCCAAAACCGCTGTCTCTCCTGGCCATGAGTTCCGGCTTTCTGTACTGGCTGTCCGCAATATTTCCGTTGTGGTGGCTCAGCCATTTCCTTAGCAAAATTGTTCTAGCCCGGACCGGAAACACAGACCGGAGACTCTGGCTCGGTCTTGCGCTGGCGGGTGCGCTGGCATTTCTGACCGCCGATTTACTAGGCTACTTTTACCTGCTGGATCGGGTGTTTGAGCAGTGGCTGGGCACGTCCCCCTCGCCCTTCACTGTGCGTCCACCGGCTCTGACCAATCTATGGTCTATCCCGGTGCTCTTTGGTGTACTGGGACATATGGTGATCTGGTTGAGCGCCAACCTCTCCGCACGCTTCCTGATCGGGAATACCATCTACGACCCGGTGCGGATCGAAATTCCGAAAGCAAGGCCCGGCGCACCGGCGCCGGCATTCCTGGATCGGGTAACAGAACAGCGGCGGCAGGGACTGCTCGCCATCCAGGCCCAGGAGCACTACATTTCTGTGCACACGGCCAGCGGATCTGAATTGATACTTTATCGCTTCGGCGATGCACTGAAGGAATTGGCAGAAGTGCCCGGCCTGCAGGTCCATCGCTCATTCTGGGTAGCGGATGGATCGGTCATTAGCTACGAGCGAAAGAATAGCCAATTGTTTCTGAAGCTGCGCAACGGACTCGAAGTGCCGGTAAGCCGATCTTTCGTACGCGACGTTGAGCAATCCGGCCTGGTGCCAACAACAACTTAGCCGGGAGCTCCGGTTTTCTGCAGCGTGCTGCATGGCGCGCACCTTGAGGAAGTCGTGGGCAACACTGCCAGCAATCTCAGGGCAAGGCCCCACTTCCCAAGACAGCCTTGGATACCACAGACAAAGAAAAACCCCGCTCTTATGCGGGGTTATCGGATCTTGTCGGATTGTCCTGGATGCTTGAGTGGCGGAGGGAGAGGGATTTGAACCCCCGTGGGGCTTGCGCCCCCCACTGATTTCGAGTCAGGGCCGTTTAGCCGCTCCGGCATCCCTCCGGTTTCAGGCTGGCGACGCATTATAAGTATTCAGCGCCGTGCCGTCAGGTTGAATGCAGGGCACCGAGTTGCAGTCGGAGGATTTGCAGAAACCCCTGCGAATCGCTCAGGACATTCTGCTCGATGGCCTCGCCAGTGGCCGAGCAGTCGCTGACCACACCACTGCTCTGGGTACCACTCTCCGAAGCCTTTTCCTGGCAGTAGAAGCGAAACCATCCGGCCAATGGCAGCCCACCGCCATGCGGCTGCATGTAGTTCCGGTAGGCCACATAGCGAGAAGAAACCATCTCGACCTCGGCCGGATCGATACGACGCGCCCGGCACAGGCTGCGCCACTCGCTGCTTGCTGATTCGGACTGTCTTGCGCTCTGGGTCATGGCGTCGCTGTTCCTGGCGGGGACTGAACAATAACGGAAATCGCTGCCCGGGGAACGGCCAGCCGACCTGACAGAAAAGCCAGGTAACCCTCCTATCTCATTGTTATATATAATTTTTTACATAAACCTCAACATTAAAAATAGTGCCTGCACCTGTTCCTGCCCGAAGCCTGCGTGCTACGGTTCGCGCCGATCATGCGTACCGCACTGCTCATCGCTGTCGCGAGCCTGCTATGTACCTGCGCCCGGCAACCTTCACTACTGGAGGAAGTCCGGGCCTTGGGCGAGCTGCGTGTGGTCACGCGCAATAGCCCGATCACCTATTACATCGGCCAGGCAGGCCCTGAGGGACCGGACTACGAACTCGTACGCGGCTTCGCTGAGCACCTGGGCGTAAAACTGAAACTGATCGAAGCGGCACGCTTCTCCGACCTGCTGACGGAGATCCGTCTCGGCCGGGCACATATCGCTGCCGCCGGCCTGACGGTAACGCCCGAGCGGGCCAAGTCGGTGGATTTTGGCCCGTCCTACCAGCAGGTCAGCCAGCACCTCATCTATCGTCGCGGGCACAAGCGGCCACAGACGCCGGCCGACCTGGTCGGCAAACGCATCGAAGTGGTTGCCAAGTCGAGCTATGTTGAGTCACTGCTGGCAGCCCGCAACGAGGTACCCGAGCTTGCCTGGATTGAGAATCCGTCGGCCGATGCCGGCGAGCTGCTCAACCGGGTTGAGAACGGCGAGGCAGACTTCACGATCGTCGACTCGAATATCTTTTCGGTCTTTCAGCGCTTTCACCCGGAACTGCTGGTGGCCTTCGATTTCACGCGTGGCGATTCACTGGCCTGGGCGTTTCAGCGTCGCAGTGAACACAGCCTGATCGACGCTGCCGGGACACATCTTGCGGGCATGCGTGCCTCCGGTGATCTCGGTCATCTGATGGATCGCTACTACGGGCACCGGGGTACTTTCGATTACGCCGGGACACGCAAGTTCATCCGCGACTACACAAGCATGCTGCCCCGCTACCGCGCGCTGTTCGAGGCTGCCGGCAAACGCGCCGACATCGACTGGCGGCTCATCGCTGCAGTCGGCTATCAGGAAAGCCACTGGAACCCCACTGCCGTTTCACCCAAGGGCGCGCTCGGCATGATGATGCTGACGTCGGACACTGCCCTGCTGATGAATGTCGAAGATCGCAGCGATGCGGTACAGAGCATTACGGCCGGCTCGAAGTATCTGTGGCGCATGCGCAGGCGCATCTCGCGGCTGGCGCCCGGAATATCCGAACCTGATCTCACCTGGATGGCGCTGGCCGCCTACAACATGGGCTACGGCCATCTGCTCGACGCACGGCATATCGCGAAGCTGAACGGCGGCAACCCGGATCGCTGGGTGGATATCAAGCGCACCCTGCCGCTGCTGATGGAACGCCGCTGGTATGAACAGACCCGCTGGGGCTATGCCCGTGGCCACGAAACCCGCAGCTATGTACGCAACATCCGCAACTACTACGACATTCTTGTCTGGCTGACCGAAGGCCGGAACGCCTATCGACAGCCGGCGCCGAGCGTGCAACCGCCAGTAAAGGCTGCCGACACCGGGGCCGCACACGCTGCGGCAGCTCCAAACCGCAGCTAGACAGCGGGCATTCCACCCCGGCGGGCACGAAAGAAAGCCTGCAGCAAATCCCGGCACTCGTCTGCCAGCACACCGCCCGTCACACTGACGCGATGATTCGCAGCGGCACTGCCCAGCACGTCGATGACCGTTCCTGCCGCGCCGGCACGCAGATCCGGCGTACCGTAGACCACACGTGCGACGCGTGCATGGATCATTGCACCGGCACACATCGGGCAAGGCTCCATGGTCACATAGAGCGTACTGCCGGCCAGGCGATAGTTGCCGAGTTGCCGTGCGCCGGCCCGCAGGGCCTCGATCTCCGCATGTGAGCTCGGATCACAGCTGCCGATCGGCCGGTTCCAGCCCTCCCCGATCACCGCACCTTCAAGCACCAGCACTGCACCTACCGGTACTTCGCCGGCCAGTTCGGCACTGCGCGCGAGTTCAAGCGCACGACGCATGAATGTCGCGTCATCACGAGTATCCGATGCGGCACAGCTCATCCCTTGATCCCGGCTTGTTGTTGCGTTATGCGGACCAGACTACGCCTGGATCAGGTACACCGTGAAATCCGGATAACCACTGCCGGCATCACCGGACAGCTCGCGACCTGCTAAACGAGGAGACGATGGCGGCCAGTTTCGGTGCGATCTGCTCCAGCGGCAGGATCTCATCGGCTGCATTCAGCTTGGCGGCTGCCTTCGGCATGCCATACACGGTACTGGTGGCTTCGTCCTGGGCGATGGTGTGACATCCCTTGTCGCGCAGGGCTTTCAGGCCGACTGCACCGTCCCGACCCATGCCGGTCAGCAAGACGCCCACGGCATCATGCTGCCAAAAGTCGCAAATGCTCTGAAAGAACACATCTACGGATGGCCGATACGCGTACTCGTGCGGCTCACTGGTGTATTTCAGCTCACCGTTGCTCTTCAGGCGGAGATGGTCATTGCCACGGGCGAGCAGGACTGTGCCGGCGACGGGTCGATCCCCTGCCTCAGCCAGTCGCACCGGGTGGGGTGACTGCTGGCTGAGCCAATCGGCCAAACCAGAGGAAAACCGCCCATCAACATGTTGGACGATGACGATCGCGGCCGGGAATTGTCGCGGCAGTGCTGACAGCAGTTTCGCCAGCGCCGCCGGCCCACCCGCAGAGGCGCCGATTGCGACGAGCTGTCTCTCCATCAATGGCGAGGCAAGCGGTGCCGGGATGGCAAAGAGCATCTCGGTGATGCCCGCTATGTTTTTTCTGATGCGATCGAGTTTCGCCAGCAGTGGCGCCGCACCTGTATCCGGATTCCCGGGATTGAGAGCTGGCGTATCAATCGCGTCGACAGCCCCATATCCCATGGCCTCGAATACACCGGTTGCGTTTGCACCTACATTGGCGGTGACGATGAGAATCGCGCAAGGTGTTTCCGCCATGATGCGACGCGTTGCCTCTACGCCCCCCATGCCCGGCATGATCAGATCCATCAGGATGATGTCTGGCTGGTCACGCACGCAGTGGGCGACAGCTTCGGCACCGTCGCGGGCTATCCAGATGACGTCGTAGTCGGGTCGCTGCGAGACAACCCGGCGTAGTGCTTCAGCGGCCGTCGGCAAATCATTGACGATGCCAACCCTCATGCGGCCGCCTCGCCGATCAGATCCTCCACTGCGCGCAGCAGTGTCTCATCATGGAAGCTGGCCTTGGTCAGATAGTAGTCCGCTCCGGCTTCAAGACCGCGACGGCGATCCTCTTCCCTATCCTTGTAGGAGACGATCATCACCGGAGTGTTTTTCAGATCAGGATCTTTCTTGATCATTGCAACCAGCTCTATTCCGTCCATGCGCGGCATGTCGATATCAGTGACGACCAGATCGAAATTCCCGGCGCGCACCGCATTCCAGCCATCCATGCCGTCGACCGCCACATCGACCTCATAGGCGGCATGACCAAGCAGTTTTCGCTCCAGTTCGCGCACAGTCAGTGAATCGTCGACAACCAGCACGCGCTTCCGCGACTTGCCGGCACGGATCACGTCGCCCGGCGCTATCTGATTCAGTCGGCCGCGGGAGAGAATGTTCTCGATGGAGTGGATCATGTCCTCGACATCGACGATCAGCACCGGCAACCCGTTCTCCATCAGGGCACCGGCAGCGATATCCTGGATCTTGCCGAAGCGCGAGTCGAGCGGCTGAACCACCAGCTCGCGCTCGCCCAGAAAACAGTCCGTGATCAGGCCATAGGTCTCACCGGCACCGCCAACGATAAGTACTGATAGCTCATCACCACTGAGTTTCGGTGCATCGCCACCCAGCACCTGTTGTGCGCTGACCAGTCCTATGGGAGACCCATCGAGCCGGAAATGCTGACGGCCCTCAAGCACCTCTATCCTGTCCCGGGGCAGCTTCAGCGTGCGCACGACATGCGCCAGGGGGAAAGCGTAGGGCTCACCACCGACCTCCACCAGCAGGGTACGCACGACCGAGAGCGTCAATGGCAGTTGCAACTGGAAACAGGTGCCCTGGCCAAATTGTGACGAGACGCGAATGGTACCGCGCACCTGGCGGATCATGGTCTGTACAACATCAAGGCCAACGCCACGACCGGAGATTTCAGTCACCGCATCTTTCGTCGAAAAGCCAGGCAGAAACAGGAACTCCAGAAGCTCAGCCTCGTTGAGTTTCCGGGCGACCTCTGCAGTCGTCAGCTTGCGCTCGACTATGGTCTCGCGCAGCTGGGGCAAGTCAACGCCGCGTCCGTCGTCATTGATCGTGATCTGCAAAACGCCAGCGGTGTGACGGGCTTCAAGCCGCACGACACCCTCAGCGGCTTTCCCGGCGGCCACACGGTCAGCGGGAGTTTCAATGCCATGATCAATGGCATTTCTCAGCAGATGGCCCAACGGAGCGTCAAGCTTCTCCAGAATGTCACGGTCGACCTGAGTATCTTCGCCGACAATTTCGAGCCGGACCTGCTTGTCGAGAGAACGCCCCAGGTCACGCACTGTTCGCGGCAGAGCACGCACTCCGTCGGCAAATGGCCGCATGCGACAGGCAAGCACAGCATCGTAGAGCCGTTGAACGAGATCGGTAGAGCGGCCGTCGAACATCTCTATTTCGACCAGCCGCTGTGACAGCAGGCTATGGCACTCGTGAATCTCATTGCGAGCCTCCGTGAGGGCGGCCTCAAACCGGGGGTTTGGCGGCACACCACTGAGCATCTCGCGCAGATCATCCAGCCTGGTGGCAGCTGCGTCGTGCATCCGCTTGAGCCGCAACATCGACTCTGCATAGGGTTTGAGCCAGCGTGATTCGACAAGTGACTCGCCGGCGAGTCCGAGCAACCGGTTCAGATTCTCGGCGGTGACGCGCAGCACGCGGTTGGAATTTTCACGCTCCTCCGTTGCAGACGGGGGGCGTGACTCAGCAACTGGCGCCGGGTCCGGCAACTGCACCGGGTCCGGGAGAGGCGCAGACAATGGCACATCAGGAACGACAGGACTCGTGATGACTGCTGCAGGCACGGCCTGCGGAGCAGGTGAATCCTCGACTGCAGCAATAGCGGCGGCAAGATCTGCCAGATACCCGGAAACCTCGGCAACTTTATCCGCTGCGACGCTCAGATCGGCATCGGCAGTGTTGACGATGCGTGTCAGCAGGTCGACACCCTGAAGAAGCACGTCGATGTGAGACTGCCGCAGCCGCAGAGTACCGCGCTGGGCAGCAACGAAGCAGTCCTCCATTGCGTGCGTGATCTTCACAACCACGTCCAAGCCGATAATACGTGCCGCACCCTTGAGGGAATGTGCAGCACGCATGCAGATCTCGAGTTGATCAGCAGCCACCGGGTCGCGCTCCAGCGCCAGCAAACCAGCAGTCAGCGCCTGGAACTGGCTTTCCGCATCCATGCGGAAAAGTTCCAGCATCGACATACTGCTGAAGTCTGGACTGCTCATGCGAGATTCCTGTTGAACGACTTGAACAACATCTCATCGCTGAGCAGGCCAACCATCTTTTCCTTCCATGCCAGCACTGATCGGGTATAGGCCGCAGCCGCCTTGGTGATTGTGGCCGAAGCTGGTGTGATGTCCCGCGGATAGAAATGCACGATGCCATGCACTTCACTGACATGACATACCGCACGGCTGTTTTCCCGCGACATCACCAGCAGTCGCCCCCCGACGGAGTGGCTCTTGTCGGGCCTTTCGGCCGTACTGGTATCAGCAAGATCCAGGCCGAGCACCTGCTGCAATGAGAAGCACGGCAGCAATTCGCCGCGAATATTGGACAGACCGAGCAGCACACCGTTGCGACGATGCGGTACCGAATGAACAGACCGGACGCTGACTACCTCCTTGAGTATGGCGGTCGGCAAGCCAAACCACTCATCACCAAGGCGAAATACGACGATGGAAATCTGATCTGCACCCGTCAGCGGCTTCCCCTGCGCCACCTGCTCGGTGCATTGCTGCAGATAGTCACCCGTCAGCTCCGTATCGAGAAAACCCGATGCAGCCGCCGAGTAGGCAGGGCAATTGCGGCAATGAGTGTATGTCGCCAGTTCCGGGCACGACGCATCACCCAGTACTCCGATGGTATTCCAGCAGTCGGCAACAGCGCTGTGTGCGGGTCCGTCGAGATGCAGGATATCGCTCATGCGACACGGTTCTCTGTCTGCAGGCGCATTATCCGATCGTGCAGAATCCGGGCTCCCGCCACATCGCCCTCCTTCTCAAGCAGCAGACTGAGGTGAGCCAGCGTTTCGTAATGGCTCTTGTCGAGATACAGCGCCTTGCGGTAGTGGCTGCTGGCAGTCGCGAGGTCGCCGGTAGCTGAGGCGATCAGACCCAGAAGATGGAAGGCGCGCACCGATGGACCGTGCTTAGCCAGGCTTTCCTCACAGAGACTGGCAGCTGCGGACAAATGCCCCTGATCAGCCAGCCGGTATGCCTCATCCAGCACTGCGCTGTCAGACTTCAATTCCGCCAGCGCGACACTCAGCTCCGACTCTTGGGTTGTTGCTGTGACGGCAGGCATCGATTGCGGCATGCGGACCGGGAGCGGCACTGCTGAAACCGGCTCAGCTTTCGCCCGTCGGCTGGGTGGCGATGTAACACTGCGGCGGCGAAAGGCAAAAGAGTGTGGTATTCGCGTCGAGTCAAGGTGATGCCGGAGGGGCAGCGCACCTTCAGACGGACCCACGAACAGAATGCCCTCGGGTTTCAGCAGGCTTTGCAGCACATGGAACGCCTGGTCCTGCGTGTCACGGTCGAAATAGATCAGCAGATTCCGGCAGAATATCGCGTCGTACAGGGCAGCGCCGGACAGAAAATCATCGGCGAACAGATTGTCTTGCCTGAAGAACACAGGTTCGCGTACGGCATCGTTTACACGATAGCCACCGCTGACAGGAATGAAGTGCCGGGCACGGAACGCCAGATCGCCCCCCCGAAAAGAGTTTTTCCCGTATACGCCATGCCGCGCCCTCGCCAGAACCCGGGCGCTGATATCAACCGCATCAATGCGGTAGCGTTGGACTGGAAATCCGGCATCGAGCAGTGCCATTGCCATCGAGTAGGGTTCTTCACCGCTTGAGCACGGCAAACTCAGCAGTCGCAGCGTTTCACCCGGATGGGCCGGTAGCCATTCATTGGCAGCGTAACGAGTCAGTGCGGCGAACGCCTCGCCATCGCGGAAGAACCAGGTCTCAGGGACAACCACTGCCTCGATCAGTGCCTGCAGCTCGACGCTGGATGTACGCACCAGCTCCCAGTACGCATGGGGATCCCCGATCCCGTGTGCCGTCAGACGCGCGTTGACTGCGCTTTCCACCGCGTACGCACCGATGGTCGCGGAATCCAGCCCCATCGCTTCTCGCAGCAAGCCGTTGAAATCCGGGAGCGTCATCAGCATATGGCCGGCTGGTGGAGCAGCTCGAGCACCGAGGCTGGAAGTAGCTGCTGAACCTCGATTCGCTGCGCCAGGCCATGGCGATCGGTAATGACCGGGCCGAGGTGTGGGGCCGAGACTCCCGGGGCACTGAAGTCTGCGGACTGGATCCGCCTGGTATCGGTGACTTTCTCAACGATAAGACCAAGCAGCGATGCTGCGCCGCTTTGGTCGGCATGCTTTACGAGAATGATGCGCGTATGCAAGCGCCGCACAGCCGGTCGGCCCAGAACCATCTGGCTCAGGTCGAATACAGGTACCAATGTACCGCGATAGTTAAAAACCCCGACTACTCCGGGCGGAGCCTGCGGGATCTCCATGATCTCGACCAGAGGCAGTATCTCCGTAACTTGTTGGGCCTCCAGCAGGTAGCGGTCCTGGCCGAGGTGAAATAGCAGGAACAGCATCTAGTCCATCTCCCGGGCTCGACAAGCTACCGTCAACAGTGACGCACAGATCCTGACGCGCAGCGCTCACGCCACCTGCAGTTTGAAGCGTGAAACACCATTGCGTAGCCCATTGGAAACCTGGCTCAGCTCGTTGATTGTCGCAGTGGATTGATTCAGGGATTCGGCGGTCTGGCGCACGGATTCGGTCAACTGCATCAGCGACTGACTGATCTGTTCGGCACCGGTCGCCTGTGCCTGCATGCCTTCATTGACCGACTCGAACTCGCGGCGCGAGAGTCTGAACCTGATGGATGATCTGCGACAGCTGTGTACCAACCTGCTGGATCTCCTGCATGCCGCGGCGCACTTCCTCCGAGAACTTGTCCATACCCATCACGCCGGAGGCAACGGCGGACTGAATCTCCTTGACCATCTTCTCGATATCGAAGGTGGCCACCGCGGTCTGGTCGGCGAGGCGGCGAATTTCGGTGGCGACAACAGAAAAGCCGCGCCCATACTCGCCAGCTTTCTCGGCTTCGATCGCGGCGTTAAGTGACAGCAGATTGGTCTGGTCGGCCACCTTGGTGATGGTGGTCACAACCTGGTTGATGTTGCCCGCCTTCTCGTTGAGCACCACCAGCTTGGAATTGATCGATGCGGCGGCTTCGATGACCCGTCCCATGGTTTCCTCCATGCTCGACAGGCTGGTCTGCCCGCCAGTGGCCAGAGCAGCAGAGCGTTCGGTCGCTTCCGATACTTCGCCCATGGTCTTCACCAGCTCCATTGACGTAGCGGAGATTTCCCTGGATGTCGCGCCGATTTCCGTGGAGGTAGCGGCGATCTCGCTGGCCGTTGCCTGCTGCTGTTTGGCGGTAGCGGCAATGTCCGTCACCGAGGTGTTGACCTGGCTGCTGGATTTCTGGATCTGCCCGACCAACGCCGTCAACTCGTCGGTCATGCGGTTGAAACCCTCGGCGAGGATTTGGAACTCATCATTTTGCTTGAGTGTAAGCCGCCTGGAGAAGTCACCAGAACGCACGACTTCGACGATATCGTTCAACTGGCGCAGCGGCCTGGAAATACCGATCGTCAATGCATAGGCACAGACAGAGCTGAACAGCAGTGTGACGAAGAAACTGACCGCCATGCGCAGCTTGGCGCTGCCGATCGCATTGGTGATCTCCTGGACTGACAGGTTGGCGTTGGCCTTGTTCAGCTCGATGGTCGCCTGAATGGCCAGATGCGCTTTCTCGAAAGCGGGGTCAAGCTGGTTGCGCCACATGTCGTTGACTTCCTCATACTTCATGTCGGCACTAAGCTTGAGAACCTCCTTCTGAGCACTTTCATAGGGACCCAGCTGGCTCTTGAATGCGGCAAACAGCTCCCGGTCCTGACTGGTCTTGATGATTGCCTCGTAACTGACAATCAGCGCATCGAGCTCCTCCCCTTTGGCCTTCGAGCTCTTTTTCGAGATTCTGCATTGCAAGGATATCGCTCTCGCCAAGCTGCTCGACGGTCATGGCATAAATCATGACCATGGTGTCGCGCACCGCAGAGCTGAGGTACAAGCCGGGGATTGATTCGGTAGCGGCACTGTTGGCAGCTTTTTCGATGATGGCGAGGCGTGTGTATGCAATGCTCCCCATGGCGATCATCAGCGCCAGAACTATGGCGAAGCTACCCAGCAGCCTTTGCCTGATTGTCCAGTTTTTCATTCCTTCGGACTCCACTCACCGGTGATGCATACGGATGTTTTTCACTACCGCAACGGGATGCTT
This sequence comes from uncultured Gammaproteobacteria bacterium, assembly GCA_963698405.1. Lineage (GTDB taxonomy): Bacteria > Pseudomonadota > Gammaproteobacteria > Steroidobacterales > SHZI01. Next base: position 113,880 of record CAVOQT010000001.1, on the reverse strand, counting down.
TGAAGACAAACCTAACTGCCGCCCTTCTTCTTGAAGGCGCGCACTGCAGCGTTGTAGCTGGCCGCGACGGCATCCAGCTTGTCGATGGCACGATTCTCGCGTGCAGCATTACCGCCGCTCTTTCGCAAGCACTCCACGTACTCATCAACAGCGGTGTTGTAGTCATGGACCGCCTTGTTTGCAGCCAGCATGTCCTCACGGCTGGCCGTGGCGCCGTCGGGCAGCTGGCTAATGTCCTGCACCTCAGCACAGCTCGCAAAGCTCGCGAGCGGTGTCAGCAATGCGATCAGGGAAACCACAACAAACGCCTTCATGGACAGCACTCTCAACGTATCCAACGCAGCCTATTCAGCCCGAATGGCAGTTTGGTTCGAGCCCGTTGTGTAAAACGTTGAGGTACCGCACGTTTTACAAAAGCTGGTCTGCGCTAACCTCCTTCGCAGGCCATGCCCTGATCTCAGGTAGCGGTATATATGCCCATGAATAGTCACGACCCGCAGACGATTGCCGTATTGCTCGTTGACGATCAGGCCCTGGTGGCCGAGGCGATACGCCGCTCTCTGGCGGGAGACGCCGACTTCACGCTTCATTACTGCGCAGACCCGGGCAAGGCAGTTGAAATGGCCGGTCAGATTGGGCCAATGGTCATTCTGCAGGATTTGGTCATGCCCGGCGTCGATGGCCTTGATCTGGTGCGTCAGTATCGGGAGCACCCGTCTACCCAGGACACACCGATCCTCGTGCTGTCAACGAAGGAAGATCCGACGACCAAGAAAGAGGCGTTTGCGCGGGGCGCAAACGACTACCTGATCAAGATCCCCGATCAGCTCGAACTCATCGCACGACTGCGCTATCACGCCAAAGCGTATCTGAATCTCCGCCAGCGCAATGAGGCCTACGAGGCACAGCAGGCCAGTGAACTACGGTTGCGGCAAATAATCATGCACAACGCCGACGGAGTACTGGTCGTCGATCCGCAGAACGTGATCTGCTTCGCCAATCCGGCTGCAGAGAAGATCTTCCGCAAGAAGGGAGATGAGCTCATCGGCACATCCTTCGGCCACAAACTGCTTGCAGACGAAACCGTGGAAGTCTCGATTCCTGGCGCTGACTTCATTACGACAGCCGAGGCTCGATCAGTGAACACTGAATGGGAAGGCAAGCCGGCATCCCTGGTATCGCTGCGGGACATTACAGAGCGCAAACTCGCCGAGGAGGAGCACAAGCGCATGGAGTCGCAATTGCAACAGGCACAGAAGCTCGAGTCCATCGGGCAGCTGGCGGCCGGCATCGCCCATGAAATCAATACACCAGCGCAGTACCTGCTCAACAATGGCCGCTTTCTGGAGGAGGCATGTACCGACATGCTGGCTGTATTCGACGCGTCGCAGAAGCTGTTACCCGACATCAAGGCCGGTACAGTCTCCGCAGAACAGATTTCACAGCTCGAAACAACCATGCAGCAGGCCGACTTCGAGTTCCTGGCAAAAGATGTCCCTGCAGCCATCGCGCAGTCGTTGAGCGGTGTGGAGCATATCGCCAAGATCGTCCAGGCGATGAAGGAGTTCTCCCGACCGAAGCACCGCGGAGAAGCTCCATACAAATCTCAATCAGGCGCTGGAGACAACGCTGACCGTGTCGCATCACCAGTGGGCATCGGTGGCGGAAGTGACCACACAGCTTGCGCCAGACCTGCCCACCGTGCCCTGCCTGCCAGGTGATATCAACCAGGTATTCCTCCAACTGATCGTCAATGCCGCACAAGCGATTGCCGACAAGATCAAGGGAACCGACAGCAAGGGACAGATCATCGTTTCCACCGGGCTGCTGCCCGATCATGTACAGATACGCATCAGCGATAACGGCGACGGCATTCCGGAGAAAATCCGTGAGCGGGTATTTGATCCGTTCGTAACGACCAGGGAAGTCGGCAGCGGCACCGGACAGGGGCTGACGGTTGCCCGTTCGACCGTGGTCGACAAGCATCGCGGACGCATCGAGTTCGAGACGCAAACGGGCGTCGGCACGACGTTCATCGTCACGCTGCCACTGCAGGCAGCATGAACTACCGTTAGTCGTCTGCACCTACCGGCATGCGCCTCTTGGTCAGCCGCCGGCGGAACATCAGGCCGGCGACGCCTGTGCCTAGCAACCAGACGCCACCGGGCAGCGGCACCGGGCTGGCGCTCGCGCCAAGCACCACCGAATGATCAAAGTACAGGGCGACAAATGACACGCCCGGGTCGAAGCCACTCCAGGTCACGCTGTTGAAGACACCCAGCAGATCACTCACATCAGCCACGCCGTCATCGAAGGTAATGATCGTGAAGGTGTCACCGTCGCCAGGGTTGTAACCGCCGAGGCTGGATACGTGGACCGTCCCGTTGAGCAACAGGTTGCCGACCACGTCCATGGTGTCGAAGTCGGCAAGCGAGGCCAGATTGAACTCGATCAGGCCAGCAGCTTCCTGGGCATAGTCGCCGGCGATCAGCAACTGACCCAGGCTGGTCGCGGTGCCCGGCTGCACCTGGCCAAAGTTCTGCACGGCCCGGCCGGTGGCGGAATCATAGGTGCCGGTGCCCTGGAGTATGCCGTGATTCTGCAGATTCGAGCCGCCGCTGGTGGAAGCAAATCTGGTACCGGTGGCAGTGCTGATCGTGCCATGGTTGTCAAAGGCGTTGGCGACGGTGATCGTCCCGGCATTCACATTGACGTCACCGGTGTTGTTGAAGTTAACGCCGAGGTCGAAGGTGGTTATGGTGTTCTCGGTCTTGTTGTAAGTCCCGATGTTGTTGAAGTTGTGCGGACCGCCGACGTTGTGCTCGATGAATGAATTGTAGGCATTCGAGTCGTTAAACGTACCATTGTTGTTGATCGTCGCCCCGTTCCAGAAACGGATCGCGTTGTTGTTGTTCGCGGTGTTGCCGCTCCACGTCGTGGTGCCCTCAAGATTCAACGTGCGACCACCCACCAGCACCTTGAGGTTGGAGCCGGAGATCGCCACATCATTGCTGAAGGTCGTGCTGGCCGCGCCGGATATCGTGCCGCCACTCCAGGTGGTCAGACCCTGGAAGGTCGCATCGCTGCCCGTCATGGTGCTGCCGCTCAGCAGGAACGGAGTGGTGTGCGTACCGCCATTCACCGCAACGGTCGCATCCGCGCCCACGTTCTCCGTGCTGATCTGGAAAGTACCCGCGCCGCTGGTCGTGATGTTGTTCAGCGTATGCGAGCCGTTCCGGAATTCCAGCTTCGCGCCATCGGAGATGTTGAACACGCCCGTGCTGGTACCACCACCCCCCATCAACATGGTGCCGGCATTCACGTTGACTTCACCGGTGTTGTTGAAATTGACGCCGAGATCGACGGTGGTGACGGTGCTCTCGGTCTTGTTATAGGTGCCGATGTTGTTGAAGTTGTGCGGACTGCCGACGTTGTGCTCGAGGAATGAATCGAAGGCATTCGAATCGTTGAAGGTGCCGTTGTTGTTGATCGTTGCCCCGTTCCAGAAGCGGATCGCGTTGTTGTTGTTACCGGTATTGCCGCTCCACGTCGTGGTGCTCTCAAGGTTCAGTGTGCGGCCGCCCACCAGCACCTTGAGGTTGGGACCGGAGATCGCCACATCATTGCTGAAGGTCGTGCTGGCGGCACCGGATATCGTGCCGCCAGTCCAGCTGACCGGCCCCTGGAACGTCGTATCAGTACCCGTCATGGTGCTGCCGCTCAGCAGGAACGCCGAGGTGTGCGTGCCACCATTCACCGTGACCGTCGCATCCGCGCCTACATTCTCGGTGCTGATCTGGAAGGTGCCCGCGCCACTGGTGGTGACGTTGTTCAGGGTGTGAGCGCCGTTCCTGAACTCCATCAGCGCCCCGGCCGCGAGGGCGAAGCTTCCGGTGCTGGTACCACCGGCCTGCATCAACATCGTTCCGGCATTCACGTTGACCGTACCGGTGTTGTTGAAGACCGAGCTCACCGTGGTGGTAGTGCCGGACTGCTTGTTGAAGGTGCCGCTGTTATTGAAGGTGCCACCGGTGATGGTGCTATTGAAGGTATTGGCATCAGTAAAGGTACCGGTGTTGTTGAAGACACTGGTGCTGGCTATGGAGATGGTGTTGTTGGCGCCGGTATTGCCGGACCAGTCGGTGCTGGTCGCATTCACGACGCGGGCGCCGGAGATCGTCTTGGTCGTTGTACCGGATATGGCGAGCGGACCGTTGAACTGGCTGATGCCCGCACCGGTATGCGTACCGCCGGTCCAGGTCGAGGCGCCGGTCAGCGTGAGCGTGCCGGTACCCGATATCGTTCCGCCTGTCTGGTTAAGGCCGAGAATCGTGGTATCGGAATTCAGCTGCGCATTGCCCACATTGATGAGCGCGGAATCTACAGCACTGGGCGGGCCATTTGGCGTCCAGTTTGTACCGATGGTCCAGTCAGCCGTGACGTTGTTCCAGGTCAGCGGTGCGGCGCTGGCAGAACTGGCAGCTGCCAGGACGATGAGCACAGCGACCAGTGCCAGCCACAAGCGGCGACGCATGTCTGGCCTGATGCTATAGGGGAATGAACGGAACCCGTGCGTTCTGTACATGACACCTGCTCCCAAACAACGCTTTCCATGACGCTGAGATAGACCGGTGCTTCCGTGCTGGGTCTGGAATCAAGACCTGCGACTTGTACTTGTGATCAGAATAGTCCTGCCGCAATACCCGGCATGTCAAGCGGGGCCGCCCTGCAGCGGCGCCCGCCTGATTTGACATAAAGACAGGCGCTACGGTCAGCCTTGCCTAGGCGACCGGATCAGCCGGACGGTAGGCCAGCCGGTACAGGGCCGGCAGCACCAGCAGGCTCAGGATGGTGGCCGAGATGATGCCGCCGATCACCACGGTTGCCAGCGGCCGCTGCACTTCGGCACCGGTCCCGGTATTGAGGGCCATCGGCAGGAAGCCGAGGCTCGCAACCAGCCCCACCATCAGGATCGGCCGCAGGCGCAGCAGCGCGCCTTCGACGATGGACTCTTCCAGGTTCCTGCCCTCGTCGATCAACTGGCGGAAGGCAGACACCATGACGACACCGGTGAGCACGGCCACACCCGACAGGGTGATGAAGCCGATACCAGCCGAGATGGATAGCGGAATATCGCGCAACCAGAGCGCAGCGATACCACCGGTCAGCGCCAGCGGCACGCCGCTGAAGACCAGCGCCGCATCCTTGGCCGAACCGAAGGTCAGCAGCAACAGGCCGAAGATCAGCACCATGGTGAGTGGCACCAGCAACTGCAGGCGCGCAGAGGCCGACTGCAGTTGCTCAAAGGTGCCGCCGTATTCCAGCCAGTAGCCCGGCGGAATCGCAAGCTCGGCAACACGACTCTGCACATCAGCGACAAAACCACCCAGATCGCGGCCGCGCACGTTGGCTGCCGCCACCACCCGTCGCTTGCCGTTCTCGCGATTGACCTGATTGGGGCCGGGTGCGGTACTCACTTCGGCGACCTCACGCAGCGGCACATAGCTGCCATCGGGCAGCGGCACCGGCAGATTTTCCAGCGTCGCCGGATCACTGCGCAGCCGCTCGGGCAGACGCACCACCAGATCGAAACGCGCATCGCCCTCGAAGACCTGACCGGCAACATGGCCTCCGAGCGCCATGCCCACCAGTTCCTGCAAATCAGCCACATTGATACCGTAGCGGTACAGCACTTCGCGCCGCGGGGTCACAGTGGTCATCGGCAGGCCCGTGGTCTGCTCCAGCTGTACGTCAGCTGCGCCGGGCACGGTATTGAGCACCGCCTCGATGCGCGTACCGATCTCCATCAAGGTGTCCATGTCATCGCCATAGACCTTGATCGCCAGGTCGGATCGCACACCGGAGATCAGCTCGTTGAAGCGCATCTGGATCGGCTGCGTGAACTCGTAGTTGTTGCCCGGCACCGTGGCAACGGCCGCTTCCAGCTCAGCCACCAGTTCGGCCTTGGTCTTGTCCGGATTTGGCCATTCCTCAGGTGGCTTGAGCATGATGAAGTTGTCGGCCACCGAAGGCGGCATCGGGTCAGTGGCCACATCAGCCGTACCGAGTTTTGCCACCACCCGGCGCACTTCCGGGAAACCCGAGATGACCTTCTCAAGCTGCCTCTGCATGCTGACCGCCTGTTCAAGCCCCGTACCGGGGATGCGCAGCGCATGCATGGCGATGTCGCCTTCGTCGAGGCTGGGAATGAACTCCGAACCCAGGCGGGTAGCGAGCAGGCCCGAGGCGAGGACGAGCACTACAGCACCCGCTACCACCACCAACCGGCGCCGCAGGGCGAAGGCCAGCGCCGGTTCATAAACCCGGCGCACCGCTGCCACGATCGGATTTTCCTTCTCCGAGATCTTGCCACTCAGCGCCAGCGCCACGGCTGCAGGCACGAAGGTCAGCGAGAGCACGAGTGCCGCCAGCAGGGCCACCACCACGGTGAATGCCATCGGCCAGAACATCTTTCCCTCAACGCCGGTGAGCGCAAAGATCGGCAGATTGACCAGCACGACGACGATGACGCTCACCAGGCTGGGCATGAAGACCTCGCGCGTTGCCTGGAACACGGCATGCATCCGCTCCTGCACATCGAGCACGCGGCCAAGCTGACGCTGCCGCTGCGCAAGCCGCATGATGCAGCTCTCGACGATGATCACCGAGCCGTCCACGATCAGGCCGAAGTCGAGCGCACCCAGACTCATCAGGTTGGCACTGACACCGTTCTCCACCATGCCGGTGATCAGCATCAGCATCGACAGCGGTATCACGAGCGCTGTGACGAGCGCCGCACGCAAATTGCCGAGCAGCAGGAACAGCACCACCACGACCAGCAGCGCGCCCTCCACGAGGTTGGTTTGCACGGTCGTGATGGTCTTGTCGACCAGCGTGGTCCGGTCGTAGACGGTCTTCGCCACCAGCCCCTCGGGCAGGGTCTTGCCGATCTCCTCAAGTTGGGCGGCAGTCCGCTGGGACACAATGCGGCTGTTCTCGCCAACCAGCATGAAGACAGTGCCCAGCACCACCTCCTCACCATTCTCGGTAGCCGCACCAGTACGCAGGTTGCGTCCGATACTGACTTCTGCCACATCGCGAACCGTCACCGGCAGGCCGTTGAACTGCCGGATGACGATACGCTCGATGTCCTCCAGGCTCGGCCACCTGGCCCGGCGTACGGATCAGGTATTGCGAGCCAGAGCGCTCTACATAACCGGCACCGCGATTGGCATTGTTGTTCTCCAACGCATCGATGAGATCGCGCGGCGATACCCCGTAGGCAAGCAGATGTGAGGGCAACGGCGCCACCAGGTATTGCCGATCAAAGCCACCGATGACATTGACCTCGGTAACACCGGGGACCTTGGACAGTTGAGGACGGACGATCCAGTCCATCACTTTCTTCAGATCACCGCCGTCATAAGCCGAACCGTCCGGCTTTTTTGCGCCAGGCTCAGCCTCGACGGTGAACATGTAGATCTCGCCCAGGCCCGTGGCGATCGGGCCCATCTCCGGCTCCACGCCGGGCGGCAACTGGCCCTGCACCTGGGCGATGCGCTCGGCGACTCGCTGCCGCGCGAAGTAGATATCGGTACCGTCCTCGAATACGACCGTCACCTGCGACAAGCCATAGCGTGACAGCGAGCGCGTGTACGAAAGCTTCGGCAGCCCCGCCATCGCGTTCTCGACGACAAAGGTGACGCGCTGCTCGGACTCCAGTGGCGAGTAGCCAGCCGCCTCGGTATTGATCTGCACCTGGACGTTGGTGATGTCCGGCACCGCATCGATGGGCAGGCGCTGATAGTTGTAGATGCCAAGTGCGGCGACGAAGCCGACCACCAGCAGCACGATCCAGCGCCGGCTGATGGAACCCCGGATGATGGCGTCAATCATGACCAGACTCCCCTAGTGATCATGTGAGGCCCCGGACTTCTCGATATCGGCCTTGATCAGATAGCTGTTCACCGACACATAGCGGTCGCCAGGCTGCAGCCCGCTGAGTACCTCAACCCGCTCCCCGTCGCTGCGCCCGAGTTCCAGCGGACGGAACTCATACACATCGCCCACATTCACAAAAGCCACTTCCCAGTCGCGGAAGGTCTGCAGGGCGCTGCGCGGAATGACCAGCGGCGCTTCGATGGCTGACACGGTGATCAGGCCTTCGATGAACTGACCGGGTGTCCACCGGCCATCCGGATTGTCGAGCAGCACGCGCACCAGCAAGGCCTGATTGCCGGCCGAGCCGGCCGGCGCAATGAAGTCCACACTGCCGGTGGCTTCCAGCGCACCATCCGCAGCCTTTACGCGTACCGGCTGGCCACGCTTCAAGCGGCTGCGATCGCGCGGAAAGACACTGAGTTCAGCGCGCACGCCGGAGAAATCCGCCACCTGAAAAAGCGGCTCGCCGTCAGTGGTCTCACCGGGGTTGGCATGGCGATCGGTAATCACGCCGGCGATGGGCGCCACAACCCCGTAGGTCTGCAGACTCTCATTGCTCTCGACGGTGGCGAGTTGCTGGCCCTGCTGCACGCGGTCACCGACATTGACGCGTACGCTGCGGATCACACCGGGGAAACGTGCGCCCACATTCCGGACGCGGTCCGGATTTGGCTGGATGCTGCCGAAGAGCGAAAGCTGCTCCTCGATGCGACCGGGCCCTGCGACTGCTGTTTCAACGCCGGCACCCTTGGCCATCTCCGGTGCGATGCTGGTGCGACCCTCGAAGGACTCATAGGTCCATGTATGGGTCTTGCCGCCCGCCTTTGCGGTTGCCTTCAATGTATATGAATGAGGTTCGGCGATTGCCTGCGTGCTGCGCAGGAAATCCTCCTGCGGCTGAAATGCGATCCGGTCGACGACGCCACCGAGGCGCGTCAGCTCTATATCGAGCTGTACTTCAGCGGCATTCACCGGCTGCCCCTTGCGCGAGGGCCAGACATGAAACTCCGGCGGCACGCCACGCTCAAACATCGTGAGCTCCAGCGCAAAGTCGCCATCCTCCAGCAACCTGCCACCGTGCGGCCCCTTGGCCATTTCCTCGCTCGCTGCCTCGTGGCCATGTTCATCAGCCGGGGCGGGCTTGCCGCCACAGCCAGCTGCCAGCGTCAGCAGTGCAGATGCCGCCAGCGCAACGACGAATTTCCCGCAATAACTGCCCATGTCCTGTCCTTCAAGTCTGATACTGCTCATCGCTTGCCACTCCCATCGGAAAGTCCGCTCGTCGCCGTATTGGCGAGGGGCTCACCGGTCAGCCGTTCAATCTCCACCTGCAGCGTCTGGCCGCGCTCGGCCGCATCGATCAATGTTTGTTGCGCCACGCGCCAGGCCTGCTGTGCATCCACAAGTTCCAGATAGCTGTAGCGTCCGCGCTCGTAGGCATATTTGGTCTGCTTCAACGCCTGCTCGAGCCGCGGCATGACTTCAGCCTGCAGCGCACGGGTCTCGGCGATGGCCTGTTGCAGTTCCTGATGCAGCTGGAACAGCTGGCTGCGTGCACGCAATATCGCGGTCTGCCGGTCGACGCCCACACGATCACGCAGTGCCGTTGCTTCCGTGCGGACCGGCGCAGCACGTTGACCTGAGAACAGCGGGACCGATACACCGAACACCAGCGCCTGGTCGTCAGGGCCTTCGAAGCGTCGTACGCCAGCGGAGAAGGCGATATCCGGCCGGCTCAGGCTGCTCGCCAGCCGCAGTTCGGCATCGCGCAAGCGCGCCTCCGAGCTGAAGCGCAGAAAATCAGGATTGGCCTCCAGCCTTGCGGCCAGTGCCGGGAAGTCGGTGAAACCCGGCACACGATAGAGATCCGCGCGGATCACGCCGAAGGCATCATCCTGTGCACCCCAGGTGGCTGCGAGCTGCCGTCGGCCCACGGCAAAACCCTGCAGGGCCGGATTGTGGCCAGCGCCCGCTCCACCGCCTGACCAAGCGTCAGGCTGGGCAGGCTCAATGGCGCCCGTCTGCAGCCGCGGCAGCGCTGTGCAGTGCCAGGCCGGTAATAGCAGCAACGCTCCTGCTGTGCGTGTCGCTCATCAATAACTTGAGCTCTCCCGGTCCGAATGCCGCATCGCTGCGGCACGATACGTCAACAATTCTGCGGAGCTCCGGCGAGCGGGCCGCGCAGCAGCGGTCTGAGGAAAGGAGGTGCTTGAGGAACTGCGATGCCGGGGGATGCGGCAACAGCAGCAGCGTCTGTCGCAAGGCGACAACGACCAGCAGGACGGCAGCTACCAGCAGGACGCCGAATCCCAGCTAGGAAAGCTTGCCGATGACGGGGCTGCGCACATCGATGGACCGGTCTTCATGGCCCGCATCCGCAGCTGCGCTGCCTGCATCGCCGCTGACATGCATGAAACCGCCGGCGCAGAACCATCCAGGCACAGCTGCAGCTGCGGCCGCCAGCTGCGGCAGGAGCAGCGCAGCACGAGTCGCAACGTCGGCTGCAGTTCCAGGACGCGAGCAGTGCCGAAGGTCCGCCTGCGGCCTTGCCGGATCGGGCCAGAAGTCGCCGCTGCAACCTGCTGTCCAGTGCAGGCTCAGGCCTGGGTAACCAGGCCCGAGGGAATTCCTGCACACCCCGCGTTACCGGCGCGACCCGGTGCACCAGCAGAATTCAACAGGACGATGTGACTCGCCTTGCGCAACCTCGGCCCATCCATCGCCTTGAACTCAAGTTCACCACCGGTGAGATCGTCCGACAGCAGTACCGAGGCTGGTCCAAGCCGTTTGACGGCCATGCGCGCACCTCGGGGTGCAAGGTGTAGGGAAAACCCAGGCCGGATTGCTGGCCAGCGCCCGCGCAATCGTCTGACCAAGCGTCAGGCTGGGTCGCCCAATAGCGCCCGTCGGCAGCGCGGCAGCATTGCCCAGCGTGATGCTGAAAAATAGCAGCAACGCGCCAGCTGCGCGTGTAGTGATAAACGACATTGAGGTCTCCCGGTTCGAAAGCCGCTATCGCCTGCGGCACGAAATCGTCAACGAAACGTAGCGGGAGTCAGGCGGGCGGTCCGCGCAGCAGCGGTCTGAGGAAAGGAGGTGCTTGAGGAACTGCGATGCCGGGGGATGGCGGCAACAGCAACAGCGTCTGTCGCAAGGCGACAAAGACCAGCAGGACGGCAGCTACCAGCAGGCCGCCGAACCCCTGCAAAGAAAGCTTGCCGATGACGGGGCTGGGCACATCGATGGACCGGTCTTCATGACCCGCATCCGTCAACTGGCTGCCAGCATCGCCGGTGACATGCAGGGAAACGGCCGGCGCAGAACCATCCAGACACAAATGCAGATGCGACCCGCCGAGCTGCGGCAAAAGCACCGCAGCACAAAAGAGCGCAAATAACAGCTGTCTGGTTCGGGTGCCGATCATGGACGAAGTATGACTCAAAGCCTCAGTAGACGGAGGCTGAGGCTACTTGGATAGCAATGGACCTGTCCAGTCCATGCCGAATAATCACTCGATCTGAGTGAGGGGCACCTTTAATGGGCTATTTCAGCAGGATGGCGTGTAGCATCTGCCCCCCTTATTAACCCCCACAGCAGGATTTCGCCTTGATCACGACCGCCAATATCACCATGCAATTCGGCGCCAAGCCGCTGTTTGAGAACGTCTCCACCAAGTTCGGCGGCGGCAACCGCTACGGGCTGATCGGGGCCAACGGCTGCGGTAAGTCCACATTCATGAAGATCCTGGGCGGCGATCTGGCCCCCACTGCGGGCAACGTGGCCCTGGATTCCGGGGTACGCCTTGGCAAGCTGCGTCAGGACCAGTTCGCCTTCGAGGAATATCCGGTGATCGATACCGTGATCATGGGGCATGCCGAACTCTGGGCCATCAAGCAGGAACGGGACCTCATCTATGCCCTGCCGGAGATGAGCGAGGAAGACGGGATGCGGATCGGCGAACTGGAAACCCGGTTCGCCGAACTCGACGGCTACACCGCCGAGTCCCGCGCCAGCGAACTCCTGCGGGGTGTCGGTATTCCGGCAGAGCTGGATGACGGCCTGATGAGTGAGGTGGCGCCCGGCTGGAAACTGCGCGTACTGCTGGCACAGGCGCTGTTCGGCAACCCGGACGTGCTGCTCCTCGACGAGCCCACCAACAACCTGGACATCAACTCCATCCGCTGGGTCGAGGAGCTGCTGAACTCCCGCGACTGCACGATGGTGATCATCTCCCACGACCGACACTTCCTGAACAGCGTCTGCACCCACATGGCCGACCTGGACTACGGCGAGCTGCGCATCTATCCGGGCAACTACGACCAGTACATGACAGCGTCCACCGTGGCTCGCGAACAACTGCTGGCCGAGAACGCGAAGAAGAAGGTCGCAGATCGCCGAACTGCAGACCTTCGTCAGCCGCTTCTCCGCCAACGCTTCGAAGGCCCGGCAGGCCACGTCCCGCGCCCGTCAGATCGAGAAGATCGAACTGGCCGACATAAAGCCCTCGAGCCGGGTGAGCCCGTTCATCCGCTTCGACCAGTCCCGGAAGCTCTACCGGCAGGCGCTGGAGGTCGAGGGGCTGAGCAAGGGCTACGACGCAGAGCCACTGTTCAAGGGGCTGAACCTGAAGGTCGAGGTCGGCGAGCGGATCGCCATCATCGGTGCGAATGGCGTCGGCAAGACCACGCTGCTGAAGTGCCTGGTACAGGAACTGGAACCGGACCAGGGCACGGTCAAGTGGTCGGAGAACGTGACGATCGGCTACGTCCCCCAGGATCGGGGCGACGATTTCGCCGAAGACCTGACGCTGTTCGACTGGATCAGCCAGTGGCAGCAGAAGACTGACGACGAGCAGGCGCTGCGCGCGACGCTCGGCCGCATGCTGTTCTCGAAGGACGAGAGCCGGAAATCAGTGCAAGTCATCTCAGGTGGCGAGGAAGGCCGCCTGCTGTTCGGCAAGATGATGCTGCTCAAACCAAATGTACTGCTCATGGACGAGCCGACCAACCATCTGGACATGGAATCCATCGAGGCCCTGAATCTGGCTCTGGAAAACTATGCCGGCACGCTGATCTTCGTCAGCCACGACCGGGAATTCGTCGCCTCGCTTGCGACCCGGGTGATCGAGATGAAGACCGACGAGATCGTCGACTTCCACGGCGGGTATGAGGAATACCTCAGCAGCCAGGGCGTGGCCGAGGTTCAGCAGTCGAGGCGGGTCAGCAGATAAGCGTCGTTCGGCCAGCCGCGGCAGTCGGGTAATTTTACTTAATATCTATCATTCGTTTGGATGGTGCATTTGCAGCATTCCTGTTGGATACTCCGGCCATACAAAATCAAGGAAATCGGGGGATTCCAGATGAGAATGCCAGGCAAGACAGTGTTGTCGATTGCCGCGTTGATCGGAGTGAGTGGCATCGGTGTAGCGAATGCGGCACCAGCGTTCCGGCAACCATGGTGAGCGTTGGCAGCTACAGCAAGAACGCCGCACGCCGCGCGCCCTGGACAGCTCACCGCCGCCAACACGGCGACCTGGACCTTCGATACCGCCACCAACACCCTGGCGATGGCGAGCGGCACCTATGCACGCATGGCCAAGGTCGGTGCCACCCCGCTGATGACGCACACCATGACCGGTGTCTCGATGAGTACCGGGCAACGCGACCGGCGCGACCTGGACCTGCACCGAAGGTGTCTTCGGTGGCATCGTCGGTGCGCACATCTGCGGCAACTACAGCTTTGGCGGCGACTTCACCAACGACAGCACCTACAACCGAGCACCCCGGATGCCATCTCGGCCACGGTGACGATCGGCGGCGACGACACGGCATCGCGGCGCCCCCCAGACGCTGGTCAACAGCTACAGCAACTTCACGGCAGCCACGCCTGTCACGGGTGCGGCGGCCGGTTTCCAGCGTTATCACCTTCAACAACGGCCAGGACCTGGTCGCCGGCGCCGGCGATGCGGTCACCGGCTTTGATACCGGCTACGTCTTTACCTTTGATGTCCCGATCGTACCTGCCGCCGATGCCATCAATGATGGCCCGATCACACCGCACCATCGGTACCCACCCTCATTCCGGTCGGTGCGAACGATATCGGTTTTGCCGACCCGGTAACGGTCACGGTAAGCAGCGCGCCGCTGCACGGGACGATCACTGCAATCAGCGATACCGGTGCTGCTGCTGCACAGACCATCACCTACACGGCTAATGCCGGCTATGCGGGACCCGACAGCTTTGTCTACTCGATCACAGACGGCACCAGCACCGATACCGCCACCGTGACCATCACCGTGCAGCCAGCCCAGGCCAATGACGACACCGTCTCCATCAGCAATGGCGCAGCGACTGCCATCAATGTGCTGGCCAATGACCAGAACTTTGCCGATCCGGCCACCGTGACGATCACCGGCGGGCCCGAGCCACGGTGTGGCAACCGTCAGCGGCTCCCCGGGCAACAAGTCCGCCATCCGCATCAACTACACGCCGACCACAGGCTACGCCGGTACCGACAGCATCAGCTATCAGGTCGATGATGGCTTCAACAGCGACTCGGCGACGGTATCGATCACGGTACTGTCCTACAAGGCCAACAACGACAACTTTGTCGTGCGGCGCGACTACAGCAGTCAGTCGCTGTATGTCGCCCGGAACGATGTGGGCTTTGGCAGCCAGGTGAGCATCACGCTGATCCAGTCGCCGGACCACAACGGATATGCCTACGTCTATAGCTCTCCAGGCACGAAGGACAACGTCTATATCTATTACAACCCGAATAGCTACAACTACCCGAACGACTATACGGAAACCTTCCGGTACCAGATTACCGACGGCACCCGCACCGACACCGCCACCGTGTCGGTCGAGGTGGTGCGCTACAAAGCCGTGGACGATCAGGCTGTCACCGGCGTTGGCACACCGGTAACCATCGGCGTGACGCGCAACGACATCGGGTTCAACTACTACAACCAGACGGTCGGCATCTACACCGCCGCCCAGCACGGCAGCCTGAGCGTCAACAGCAATGGCGGCTATTCGCCAACCATTAGCTACTCGCCCGCACCGGGCTTCATCGGCACCGACACCTTCGAGTACGCCATCGATGACGGCACACATGATCGATATCGCCACGGTCACCGTGGCCGTGATCATCGATGCCGACAACGACCTGGTGGATGATGCCGTGGACAACTGCCTCGGTGCCGCCAACACCAGCCAGCGCGATACCGACGGCGATGGCTACGGCAACTGGTGCGATGCGGATCTGAACAACGACCTGAAGGTCAACTTTGCCGACCTGTCGATCTTCCGCTGCCAGCTTCGCCACCAGCAACGCCAATGCCGATCTGGATGGCAACGGCAACGTGAACTTCGCCGACCTCGCCCGTTTCAAGGCGCTGTTCGGCAAGCCGCCGGGGCCCTCAGCTACAGCACCCTGAAGCTATCTGGCTGGGTCACCGAAAGAAGGGCTGGCGCGTGATCGGGCCCTTCCTTCAGCATCAGTGTTGACCAATCAGCAGTCGGCCTGACGAACCCTGGCCCCTTCCGGCACCAGGTCCCTATAATCGCCTGCGCGATCCCGGGCCGGTTTCTGCCCGCGGCTATTTCCTGCAGTTAATGCCGGCCCGTTGTGGCCGGTTCTTTTTTTCGAGGTGCCGGTTTTGTGAAGACAGGATGCCCGCTACTCGTTGCCATTTCCCTTCTGTCCATCTCAGCTAACGCCGGACCACCACTGCCACTGGAAGATCCCGGCATGCTCGACCCCGGGCAATGGGAAATCATCGCCGCAGTCACCCGTGAGAAAACCAGCGAAGACAAGACATGGCAAGTACCGGTAGTTGATGTCTCGCTGGGCATTACGCCGACTATACAAGTGGCCGCCGTGATACCGCGCGCCGTGTATCAACCGCGCGGCGCAAGCAGCAAGAGCGGCCTCGGCATCGGCGAACTTGGCATCAAGTGGCTCGCGTGGTCGGAGGGCGGGCTGGATATCGCCCTCGCGCCTGCCTACGAATTCAACCTGTCAGACTCCAGCAAGGATCGCGGCGTGATCGAAGACACTCATGCCCTGACGCTGCCCGTGGTACTCGAAAAAGTCCTTGGTGACTGGGCTGTCGGCGGCCAGTTCGGCTATATTTCGGTGCGGAACGATCCGGATGAACTTACCTGGGGCCTCTATGCCACGCACCCCATCAGCACATCTGTCGTCGCACTGGCCAGCATCTATGGCGGCCCGGACAAGCACTTCGACAAACACGGCACCGCGGCCCGGATCGGTCTGGACATCACGGTGACCGAAGCATTCCATATGCTGCTCGGTATCGGCACCGGGCTGGAGAATGACCCGGACTCGATTGATCTGGACGCGTTTCTTGGAGTCCAGTGGTTTCCGTAGGGCCATAAGGTACGGTCTGGAAGCGCTGACGGGTCTGGTATGGACGAACCGACAAGCCAACTGGACATGGAATCCATCGAGACCCAGCCGTCGAGGTGGATCAGATGATAATGACGACCATGCAACAACCACGGAACCCCCTGCACGGCATAACCCTCGAGGTCATGGTCACTGAACTGGTGACCTGGCTGGGCTGGGAGGTGCTCGGCCAGCGCATTCCGGTTCGTTGCTTCAACAACGATCCGAGCGTGGCCTCAAGCCTCACATTTCTGCGCCGGACACCCTGGGCACGCGCGAAGGTCGAGGAACTCTATCTCCTCATGCAGCGCGAGCGTCAGGCGTAACCAAGATGCTGTGTATTCCTGCGTGGCCCCGATGCAGGACGCCGCACCCTTCTGACGGGCGTCAGGATGAGCTTCTAAAGTCACCGACGATCATGTGAGAATCGGGAATCTGAGGACCTTCCGGGAATCCCCATATGCGCTTGACGAAACTTCTGATCGGCCTCCTGGGACTTGGCGCCGCGACGGCCAGTGCCAACGTTGTCCGAATTGACTACACCGCCACCGTCACAGCAATTCAGGGCCCGAATATCTACAGCCTGGCTGTCGGGGATTCATTTTCAGGCAACTTGCGCTTCAGCACCATTTTTGACCCGATCACAAAGGTACAGAAGACCGCTACATTTAACGATGTGGCGGATCACTGGTCTGAGGACACTAACTTCGTCGTTGAGAGCAACACCATCCCGAATTACGGACGCCAGGAAACTTCTGAGTGGCACAAGGGATGCGACGGTATCCGGGTGTCCAATCGAATCGTGCCGGATGCCTTCGAGGGCCTGGGGATCATGGACTGTTCCTGGTACAAGGACAGCAAGGATGGATTCGATGCCCTGGTCAAGTCCTATGCTTTCAGCTCCCGCGTGAAGGAACTTGTAAACGGAACCGGCCTGTCCCAGTCATTTTCATTGGACAGCAGCGAAGTGGCTGGTGCCAGCCCCCTGCAGTGGCCGATGGCCATGGTGTTTGGAGGCTGGCGCCGTGAGCGGTCACATCCCGACCGCCCATACGAATTTTCCAGGCTGGAATTCCAGTTCACCAGTGTTCGCGTCACCGTCATTGATCACGGTCTCAACCCGCTGAAACGACAACACCTGCTTGCTCCTGACGGCAGCATCAAGACGCTGCCCCTCAGCGACCCGAAGCGAGCCGCCGGGACTGTTGGCACATTGAGCCCGGAGAGCGGAACCTGGGGTGCCTTTGTGCGGGTAAATGGCCCGGACCTTGGTAGCGCGCAGAGCGCGCGTGTGAGCACGTTCCCAGGCGATGATGAATCGAAGCCTGCAACCATGTCGCAGTCCGTGACCGTGGTCGGGCGCCATGGAGCGGACGAAATTGAGATCCAGATTCCAGCCAACCCCGCCGGGTCCGGTTGGTCGGCACAGTTGCAGACCGAAGTCGTGCGTGTCTATCTGACGATGCCTGGCAAGATCGCGCCGGTTCTCGCAGGTCGATATACGATTATTGACACCAGTGCTGTGAAGGCCATTGATACCACGCGAACGCTACCCCCACCCGACTTGATCCCGCGTCCTGCAGGGGGGCCGCAACTGCTCTTGCCCGTGCGTGTACCGGACAAGATCCCCCCCGGATTGCAGCAACCCGCCCCGCCGCGTCCCCGCCCACCAGCTCTCCCGCCCGATGGCGCGGCAAGCGCAAGGGGAATCGACGAACCTGCTGTGTTTGATCGAAAATGATGCGGGCTCCGTCACGAGTGAGAGGGTTACCACTCCGCCGTTTTGGTCACCGTGAGTGAGTCAAACCAGAAATCAGCAAACCACTTGTCGAGTTTGGCCTGATTCTTTCCGGAATCCGCGCACTGCTTCTGCCTGCGCGAGATGCCGTCTACGGCGAGGCCACGCAAGCGGCGACCGGCGGCGCATCGCCCGGCAGAGGGGGATAGTTGTCGTTGACCTGGCTGGGATTCGCGGGCCCGAAAGTCTCGCCGAGCCGCGCCAGGGCCGGCACCATCTCCAGGGGTGTGCCGTCAATATCCGCATCCTGCTGGTAGGTGTTGTCGAACAGGAGGCCGCCATCGGCCTTGTTCGCGAGGCACCCGGCTTCGCCGTCGGCTTCGACCGCGTCGCGCGCGAGTGTGCTCACTTCATCGTCGGTGTGGTCGATGACCATATTGCCAACATTGACGATGGTGTAGCTCCGCGGTCCATCGTAGATGGTCAGACTGTCTACAACCCGGTCCGGACCCTCAGCGATCATCGTGACCATCGCGCCGCCAAAGACGATGCTCCGGCGGTCACTCAACCAGTCCTTGACGTGTTTGCCGTTCAGGTTCTCGTGCGGATCACCCCAGGTTTCGTACTTACCGATTTTGGCCGGGTCCAGGATCGTGACCGTGTGGGCGTCGACCTTGACGGTCCAGCAGTCTCTTGTCGTGTACAGGAGCGGCTCGCCACCGGCCGACTCGACCATCAGGGGCTCACAGCTGGATGCAGCGGCACTGGTCGTGCTGTCGTTGTTGCAGGCACCCAGTAACAGGCTTGCGGGGATAAGCCAGGTCCACCCGATGTTCATCAGGAATCCTCAAGTAACGCCATCAGACGACGTCTGGGTGCGCACAATTATTGTTTCAATACAGCTCGCACGGCAGAGTCTGGCGTTGCCGGCGTGAGCCGACAGAAAAGTTCCGCTTCCGGTGCAGAGTCCCTCAGGCCGTTATTGTACGGCAGCGTAGCGCATGGCGAAGGCCGAATTGATCAGCGCCAGTCGACTCCCGAGCGCCTACTCCCACTCGATCATCGCCGGCGGCTTGCCGGAGATGTCGTACGCGTACGGGACGTGCCGCACTGGGTGTCGCGAGTGAGTAGAGCTGCAGAGGGTGCTTGCCGACCGGTAGCTCTGCTTCGAAGCGCGCGCCCGCCGGGCTGTCGAGGTCGGTGAATCAGCGTCCCGAGCTGCCCCAGATCTGCTCCAGGCGGGCATCACGTCCACAGTTGTACCGATAGAATTTGTAGCGAACAGGATTCTTCTGGTAGTAGTCCTGATGGTAGTCCTCGGCTGGATAGAAGGTCGACGCCGGGACGATCTGGGTGACGACAGGCTTGTCGAAACGCGCCGAGGATTCGAGCGCTTGCTTGCTCTCCTCGGCAAGGCGCGCTTGCTCGGGACCGCTGGTGAAGATCGCCGCACGGTACTGGTCGCCGCGATCGCAGAACTGCCTGTCGATCGCGAAGGGATCGACGTTGTGCCAATACACATCGAGCAACTGCGCGTAGCTGACTTTGGCGGGATCGAAGATGACCTTGACCGCCTCCGCATGTCCGGTGCCACCGGCCGAGACTTGCTCGTAGCCCGGATCCACAAGCTTGCCGCCGATATAGCCGGAGGTGGTCGAGATGACGCCGGCCAGCTTGTCGAACGGAGGCTCCATGCACCAGAAGCAGCCACCGGCGAAGATCGCCGACTCGGTCGCAACCTTGTCCGCTACCGGCGCGCTTGTCGCGCCGTTGGCATGGCCTGCACAGGCTGCCATCACGAACAGCGATACCAGCAGTCGGGGCATGACCGCATGCGCCATCAGTCGAATTCCCGAAAAGCTCATTCTCAACTCCTCAATTCGGGCAGCGGCTGGCCGCGCGGAATGAATTCAAGGGCCAGCCCGTTGTTGCACCAGCGTTCGCCGCGCGGCCTGGGGCCATCGTTGAACACATGGCCCTGATGGCCACCGCAGCGGGCACAGTGATATTCGGTGCGCGGCCAGACCAGCTTGAAATCACGCTTGGTCTGCACATTGCCGGCGATCGGCTGAGTGAAGCTCGGCCAGCCGGTGCCGCTCTCGAACTTGTGCGCGCTATCGAACAGCGGCAACCGGCAAGCCGCGCAGACGAAGGTTCCTTCGCGCTTCTCTTCGTTCAGCGGACTGCTGCCCGATGGTTCGGTGTCCTCCTCGAACAACACCGCATAGGCTGCGTCACTGACAACCCCGCGCCATTCCTCGTGTGGCTTGTTCAGCGCCACGACTGCTCCGCCTTTCGCCGTCACCTGCGCCTGCGCTGCACGCGAACGGGCGGTCAGTAGCGGCACCAGTGCGAGCACTCCGAGATGTTGCAATATCTTTCGACGCTTCATGATTCGATCTCCTGCCTGCGTGCCGCTCTGCAGTCTTCGCCAGCTTTCATCGTGATATGAAATGAGGTTGCGCCACCAGCTCTCACGATGGCAAGGCCTTCGCCTCCTCCGTTTGTCCGGCACTTCTCGCCGACAGTGTGAGCCCCAGCGCAACCATGAATCCCGCGACGACGGTCATGCCGAGGAATGCCGCCTGGTAGCCCACGGCACCACTGCCGGCCGATGCAGCAATGCTGCCGACCAGCGCGGCACCGACCAGCCGACCCATCGAGGTGAAATTGCTGAGCAGACCCTGGGCCGTGCCACGCTCACCGGGCAGGCTGTTTTCGATTATCACCATGCGTAGTGGCGCGCCCTGCACGCCGCCTAGGCCAGTACTGCCAAGCACGCTGGCGATGATAAAGCTCGTGACGCTGATGTGCGCCAATCCGAAGATGAGCAGGCTGCAGACTACCATCAACACGCTCACGGTAACGATCGTCCGGGTGCTGATGCGGTTTATCAGGCGGCCGGCAATTGCCGAGGCCATGATTGCGCCGAGGACGCCTGGCAGGAGCATCCACGACGCCGTGCTCGGTGTCACCCCGATAGCTGCGATGGCGAGCGCCGGATAGAAAGCGCCACCCGACTGGATGGCGCCAATGCCCGTGCCAATCAGCGAAGCGGTCGCAACCGGCCGCGAGCGGAGCAGGCCAGGACGGACGATCGGGTCAGCAGCGCGATTCTCGATGCGCCAGAACACCGGCACCAGGACCGCAAGCACACCGGCTGCCAGGGCGCTTCGGCCAGAAAGCAGGCTATGCAGCAGCTCGTGCGTATCCAGGTTACTGACGAACAGCACGAGCGCGGCAAGCAGCACTGACAAGGTGGCAATGCCGCCGATATCGAGCGGCTTTCTGGCGTCGCCAGCGGCAGCCGGCAGCACGCGGAATGCACCAACCATGAGGACCGCGGCGATCGGCAGATTGACGAGGAAGAGCCATTGCCAGCCATAGGGCAGCAGCAGCCCACCCATGACGGGTCCCACCAGAAATGCGAGGCCGAAGACCGTGCCGAGCATGCCGAGGGCCGGGCCGCGCTCCCGGGGCGGCAGGCTATTGCCGATGACTGCTGCAGCGATGGGAAAGATACCGCCGCCACCGAAGCCCTGCAGCGATCGGCCGAGGTATAGCACCCAGGGATCAGGCGCGATCACCAGCAGCAGCGAGCCGCCGGCGAAGAAGCCGATGCTGACCAGGTAGGCCAGGCGCGGACCCACACGATCGGCAAATTTCGCCAGCAACGGCGTGCCAATCATCTGGCACAGCACGTAGGCGTTGAACAGCACTGCCAGCTGACGGCTGGTCATGCCGAAGTCCGCCTGGATGGCCGGCAGGGCAGGACCCACGATGGCCAGATCGAGCGCCCCCATCAGCACGCCAATGAACAAGAGGGGCAGCAGGGTTCTGGATTTTTGCGGATTCAAGATGAGTCACCGGATGATGTCATGGACATGATTCGACAGCGAACCGTCAGCGGATTCTGGCCTGAATACCATCAGATCCAGCCGCGGGCACCATACCGCCAACGAAGTACGTCTTTATCAGCGACTTAAGATTGAATTTCGCCGGGTGTCGACAGGCGCGAAAGGCACCTGATCACTCCCACTCGATCGTCGCCGGCGGCTTGCCGGAGATGTCGTAGGTGACGCGCGAGATGCCGTCGACTTCGTTGATGATCCGGCGTGAGACGTGATCCAGGAAGTCATAGGGCAGATGCGCCCAGCGTGCGGTCATGAAGTCGATGGTCTCGACGGCGCGCAGCGCGATCACCCAGTCGTAGCGGCGGCCATCGCCCATCACGCCAACCGAGCGTACCGGCAGGAATACCGCGAAGGCCTGGCTGACCTTGTCGTAGAGATCGGCGCGCCGCAGTTCTTCGATGAAGATCTGATCCGCCAGGCGCAGCAAGTCAGCAAACTCGCGACGCACTTCGCCAAGAATTCGCACACCCAGACCCGGCCCGGGGAACGGATGCCGGTAGACCATCTCGCGCGGCAATCCAAGCTCGACCCCGATCTTGCGCACTTCGTCCTTGAACAGTTCGCGCACCGGCTCGATAAGTTTGAGCTTCATGTGTGCAGGCAGACCACCGACATTGTGGTGCGACTTGATGACATGCGCCTTGCCGGTCTTCGAGCCGGCTGATTCGATCACATCGGGATAGATCGTTCCCTGTGCCAGCCAGCGGATGTCGGTGTGCTTCGCAGCCTCTTCGTCGAAGACTTCGATGAACAGCCGGCCGATGATCTTGCGCTTGGCTTCCGGATCCTCGACGCCGGCCAGTGCGGCCATGAAACGCGCTTCGGCATTGACGCGGATCACTTTCACGCCCAGGTGCTCGGCAAATATCGCCATCACCTGGTCGCCTTCATCAAGACGCAGCAGGCCCGTATCGACAAACACACAGAGCAGCTGCTCGCCGAGCGCGCGATGCAACAGCGCCGCGACGACTGATGAATCCACTCCGCCCGAGAGCCCGAGCAGCACGTGATCCTTGCCGACCTGTGCGCGCACGCTGTCGATTTCGCGGGCGATGATGTTGCCGGCGCGCCAGGTATCGGGGCAGGCGCAGATGTCGCGCACGAAACGCTCGATGATCTGCTGACCGTGCTCGGTGTGCGTCACTTCAGGATGAAACTGCAGACCGTAGAAATTCCGGCTCTCGTCCGCCATGCCGGCAAGCGGCGCATTGGCCGTACTCGCGATGGCACGAAAGCCGGCTGGCAGCTGCGCGACGCGATCACCGTGGCTCATCCAGACATTGAGCGCCGGCACGCCATCGGCATGCGCCACATCGGCCAGGCCTTCGAGCAGGCGGTTCGAAGACGTCGGCTGCACAACTGCATAACCAAACTCGCGATGCGCCGATGCCTCGACCTGGCCACCGAGCTGCGCAGCCATGGCCTGCATGCCGTAGCAGATGCCGAGCACCGGCACGCCCAGCTTGAAGACCAGTTCGGGAATCACCGGCGGTTCAGCCAGCACCACCGACTCGGGGCCACCAGACAGGATCACACCCGCCGGCGCGTAGTTGCGAATCTCATCCGCATCGATGTCCCAGGGCAGGATCTCACTGTACACGCCCGCCTCACGCACGCGACGTGCGATGAGCTGGGTGTACTGGGAACCGAAATCGAGGATCAGGATACGGCGGGCCGTCAGATCGCCCCGGACGGCTTCACGGGCAGACAGCACTGCATCATTCAACGCCAGGACTCCGTCAACTCTCCATCCGGTAATTCGGCGGCTCTTTGGTCATCGTGACATCGTGCACATGACTCTCGCGGATACCGGCGCCGGTGATGCGTACGAACTGCGACTTGCTGCGCAGTTCGTCGATATTCGTGCAGCCGGTATAGCCCATCGCCGCACGCAGACCGCCGACCAGCTGCGTCACGATGGTGGTGAGACTACCCTTGTAGGGCACACGACCCTCGATGCCTTCAGGCACCAGCTTTTCAAGTTCGGCTGAGGGATCCTGGAAGTAACGATCCGAAGAACCGTGACGCTGCGCCATCGCACCGAGCGAGCCCATGCCGCGATAGGACTTGTAGGAGCGCCCCTGATACAGCTCGACCTCACCCGGCGCTTCTTCGGTGCCGGCGAACAGGCCACCGATCATCGTGCAGTGCGCGCCCGCTGCAATCGCCTTGGCGAAATCGCCCGAATAGCGGATGCCGCCATCGGCGATCAGCGGCACGCCGGAGCCTTCCAGCGCTGCAGCCACATTGGCCACCGCTGTGATCTGCGGCACGCCAACACCGGCGATGATGCGCGTGGTGCAGATCGAACCCGGCCCGACACCGACCTTCACACCATCGGCACCCGCGTCGACCAGTGCCCTCGCGCCATCTGCCGTCACGACATTTCCACCGACCACCTGCAACTTCGGATAGGTCTGCTTGATCAGGCGCACACGGTCGAGCACACCCTTGGAGTGACCGTGCGCCGTATCGACGATGATCAGATCGACGCCCGCCTCGACCAGCGCCCTGACCCGCTCATCGGTATCGGCAGCCGTACCGACTGCTGCACCGACGCGCAATGCGCCGCGCGCATCCTTGCAGGCGTAGGGGTAATCCTTGGCCTTCTGGAAATCCTTGGCGGTGATCATGCCGCGCAGCTGGAAGTTCTCGGCCACCACCAGCACCTTCTCGATGCGGTGCTTGTGCAGGAGCTCCAGTACCTCTTTCTTGTCGGCACCCTCGCGCACCGTCACCAATCGGCTGTCCGGCGTCATCACCGAGGAGACCGGCGCATCGAGGCGTGTCTCGAAGCGCAGGTCGCGGTTCGTGACGATACCGACCGTGCGCCCGTTGTCGACCACCGGCACGCCGGAGATACGGTGAGCGTGGGTGATATCCAGCACTTCACGGATGGTCTGGTCGGGGCGCACAGTGATCGGGTCGTTGACGATACCGCTCTCGAATTTCTTGACCGCAGCTACCTGGCGAGCCTGATCGCGCGGACTCATGTTCTTGTGAATGATGCCGATGCCGCCCTCCTGGGCCAGCGCGATGGCCAGGCGGGACTCGGTCACCGTATCCATCGCGGCCGACACCAGCGGGATATTCAGCGTGATCTCACGCGTCATCCGGGTACTCAGGCTGACTTCCCGCGGAATCACCTCCGAATAGGCCGGCTGCAGCAGCACATCGTCAAAAGTCAGGGCGTCGTGGATGATCCGCATGGCATCGGGTACGCAGACTGAGGGAGCGAGGATGGTACGCGGGCAGGCTGGGCGCGTAAACTGGCCTGCCGCAGCATTGCCCTCTGCACCAGGCACTCCAGACATGCCCACTGCCGCCGGCGAACAGGTCTATAGCGTCTCCGAACTCAACCGGCTGGCCCGCCAGCTGCTTGAGCAGGATCTGCCGCGCATGTGGGTATCAGGCGAAATCTCCAACCTGGCCCGGCCAGCCTCTGGACACCTGTATTTCTCGCTCAAGGACGAACGCGCCCAGATCCGCTGCGCGCTGTTCCGGGGTGCCAATCGCAGCAGCTTCAGGCCTGAAAACGGCATGCAGGTGCTGGCCCGCGGCCGGGTCAGCCTGTATGAGCCCCGCGGCGACTACCAGCTGATCGTCGATCACCTCGAAGCGGCCGGCGAGGGACTGCTCCGTCAGCGCCTTGAGGCACTCAAGCAGAAACTGGCTGCCGAGGGGCTTTTCGAGCCGGCACGCAAGCAGCTGCTGCCGGCACTGCCCAAAGCCATCGGCGTGATCACCTCACCCAGCGGTGCGGCGGTGCGCGATATCGTGCATATCCTCGCGCGGCGCTTTCCAGCCATCCCGGTTCTCATCTATCCGGTGCAGGTGCAGGGTGAGCAGGCGAAGTTCGATATCGTCAAGGCACTCGAGACTGCGGCCAGACGTGCCGAATGTGAGGTATTGATCCTCGCGCGCGGCGGTGGCTCGCTCGAAGACCTGTGGGCCTTCAATGAGGAAATCGTGGCGCGTGCCATCGCCGCCTGCCCGATCCCGGTCGTCAGCGGTGTGGGCCACGAGATCGACTTCACCATCGCCGATCTGGTTGCTGACGTGCGGGCGCCGACTCCGTCGGGTGCTGCCGAACTGGTGGTGCCCGACAGCCGCGACTGGCTGCGACACATACAGGCGCTGGAGCGACGCGCGGTACTGGCCTCCGGCCGGACACTGGCAGTTACGCTCACGCGCCAACAGCAGCTGGCCGCACGGCTCGCCCGCTGTCATCCCGGCTACCAGTTACGCCAGAACGCACAGCGCCTCGACGAACTGCGTCATCAACTGTCGGCAGCACTGGGCAATCGCCTCGCACTCGATGCCCTGCGCATCGACAATGCGCTGCACCGCCTGCAGCGGGTATCACCGGTGATGCAGCTGCGGCTGGCCGGCGAGCGCGTCAGCAGCGCCAGACAGCGGCTTGCTGCCGCCATTCGCGTCAGCGTCAGCGCCACCGGCAGCCGTCTCGCCGTACTCAGTGGCCGCCTGCAGACCGTCAGCCCGCTGTCCACGCTGGAGCGCGGTTATGCGATCGTGCAGGACGCTGCCGGCAGCGTGGTGCGAAGCGCAGCCCGACTGAAGGCGGGTGATGCGATCACAGCGCGTCTTGCCGACGGGATGGTTGAGGCCACGGTAAGGAAAATCCGGTAGGAGCGGCTTCAGCCGCGATTCTTGATCGGTGGAATCGCGGCTGAAGCCGCTCCCACAGGGAGATCGCGCCTGAAGGCGCTCCTACCGGGCGAAGAAGACTTCAAGGACCGGGCGGAAGCGGTCCATGTCGACGAGAAAGGAGTCGTGTCCCTGTATCGATGGCAGTTCGACGAGGTGCACTTCGCGGTTGAGCGCATCCAGACCAGCGGCGAGTTCGCGCTGCTGGGCGATCGGAAACAGGAAATCCGTTTCCACGCCGACCACCAGCACGCGCTCGGCACGCACCTTGGCCAGTCCGGCAGTTACCGAACCGCCGTGCTCAGCCACGTCGAAAAGATCGCTGGCGCGTGACAGATAGAGATAGCTGTTGGCGTCAAACTGACCGGTGAATTTCTGGGCATGCGCTTCGAGATAGCCTTCCACCTCAAAATCCAGCGCAAAGGCGTTGCCGGTCTGGCGCTCTTCACCGATACGCTCGCGACCAAAGCGCTGCTCCCATTCCCTGGCCGAACGATAGGTGATCATGCCGAGCTTGCGCGCCATGCGCATGCCGGTGATCGGTCCGGCACCGCTCACGTAGTTGCCATCCTGCCAGGCCGGATCGCGCCGGATCATCTCGCGCTGCAGGGAACGCATCGCGATCGAAAACGGCAGCGCGCGGGCGCCGGTAGAGATAAGCGCGAGATTGCGCACCATGCCCGGATGCGCGATGGCAAAAGCAAGCGTAGTCATGCCGCCCATCGATGGACCAACCACCGTATGCAGCCGGCTGATACCGAGATTCTTCACCACCAGCATGCCGCCATTGGCGACATCCTCCAGCGTCAGCACGGGGAAGTTCAGCCGGTACGGCTGCCCGGTCTGTGGGTCGATGGACGCCGGCCCGGTAGAGCCGAAGCAACTGCCCAGCGAATTGATGCAGATGACGAAGTAACGCCGTGTGTCGATCGGCCGCAACGGACCAACGATTTCTTCCCACCAGCCCGGTGAAGGATCGTCCGGCGAGGAGCAGGCATGCGCCGAGGGCGACATGCCGCTAAAGATCAGCACCGCATTATCGCGCGCGGCATTGAGCTGACCCCAGGTCTCATAGGCGATCACCGGACGATCGAGCACACCACCGCGGTGCATCTCGAAAGTGCCGGGAAGCTGGAAAATTTTGCGTGCCGTGGTCACTGCCTCATGGTCCATCGCGCGGTGGAAGGCCGTGATTATGCGTGGCGAAATACGGCCCTGACCCGACCGTTTGGTTATATGGATATGGCCCGCTACCGGTAGCGCAGACGCGCGCGATGCTTGACCTGGCGCGGTGTGAGGCGGTTGCGTTTACCGGCAAAGGGATTCTTGCCGGAGCGCAGTTCGACGCGGATTGGCGTACCGCGCAGACGAAAGACCTTGCGGAAATAACCCATCAGATAGCGCCGGTAGCTCTCCGGCATTGCCGAGGTCTGATTGCCGTGGATGATGATGAGCGGCGGCCGGCGGCCACCCTGATGCGCATAGGTGAGCTTGATCCGGCTGTGGTTGGCAATCGGCGTCGGATAAGCCTGCACGGCATCCTTCAGCGCGCGGTTGAGGTCGGGCGTGGGCAACTCCCTGACCGCAGCCAGCGCCGCACGCCGGCCGCTCTCGAGCAGATCGAAGACCGCCGTACCGTGCAGTGCCGAGATGAAGTGAATATCGGCAAAATCCAGAAATGGCAGGCGCCGGTCCAGATCATCGCGCACGCGATCGCGCTGATCAGGCGGCAGGTGATCCCATTTGTTCACACCGATCGCCAGCGCCCGCCCCCGCTCCAGCACCAGACCGATCAGCGACACATCCTGCTCGGTCAGGCTGTCGCGCGCATCGATCAGCACCAGCACTGCATCCGCTTCTTCCAGCGCCTGCAGCGACTTGACGATACTGAAACGCTCGATGAGTTCATCGACGCGCGCCTTGCGACGAATGCCGGCGGTATCCACCAGCACCATGGCGTGGCCATCATGCGTAAAGGGAACGCGGATACTGTCACGGGTAGTGCCGGCCTGATCGGAGGTCAGCAACCGCTCTTCACCCAGGTAGCGATTGATGAGCGTGGACTTGCCGACGTTCGGACGGCCAATCACGGCGATCCGCGTACCCAGCAGTTCACCGCCAAGAGCCAGCGGCTCCGCATCATCCTGGGCAGGCAATGCACCAAGAATACGCTCGCCGAGCAGTGCGAGCCGATCACCGTGCTGCGCCGAGATGGCTACCGGGTCACCGAGTCCGAGTTCATAGAAAGCCGCAGACAGTTCCAGCGGGGCACGGCCCTCGGCTTTATTGATGGCAAGAATCACCGGCTTACCGGTCTTGCGCAGCCGTGCCACGATCGCATGATCATCCGGCAACGGGCCGGCAGCCGCCTCGACGAGAAACACGATCACGTCGGCCTCGCCTACCGCATACGCAACCTGGCGCTCGATCTGGACGCTGAACGGATCGCCGGTGTTGGTCAGTCCGCCGGTATCGATCACGATCGCCGCCCGGTCCTTGACGGTGGTGTAGCCGTACAGACGGTCGCGGGTCAGACCCGGGAGATCGGCGACGAGTGCGTCACGAGTACCGGTCAGTGTATTGAACAGCGTGGACTTGCCGACGTTCGGACGACCAACCAGCGCAAATACAGGCAGCACCTCAGGCTCCCTGTACGCTATTTCTTCGCAAGCTGGCGATAGGCCGCCAGCTTGCCGCCGTCAGACTGGACGTACAGCAGGTCGTTGACGACCAGTGGCGGTGAAGTCACGCGGGTGCGGTTGATCCGGACACGGGCCTGCGGCTTGCCGGTCGCGGTATCGAAAAAGTGTACGTAGCCCTCGAAGTCACCCACCACAACCGAGTTCTGCCAGGCAGTGGGACCGGTGATATCACGGTTTTTCAGCAGCTCATGCTTCCAGAGCTCACTGCCGGTCTGTCGCACGAGCGCCTGCAGCTCGCTGGCGTTGCCGGAGATATAGACATTCTCCAGATCGGCGGCGAGACCACCATAACCGGCGACATCCTGGGCCCATAGCGCCTGCCCTGACTCCAGGGCAACGGCCCTGGTCTGACCGCGATAGCCGACGACGTAGATGTCGTCACCGACTGAACGCACCGTTGCATTGATATCCGCCAGACGCTCGATCTCGTTGCGGCCCGACGGCGGATCGAGCAGCGTATCCCAGGCCGGTGTGCCATCCGACAGTTCGTAGGCGGCAAGTTTGCCGTTATCGAAACCGCAGACCACCACATTCCTGATCACCACCGGCGCGCCGGTGCCACGCACCGAGAGACGCGGCATATTCTGCTGAACGAACCAGCGCTGCGTGCCATCGGCAACATCGAGTGCCGTGAGCTTGCCATCTACGGTGCGCACCAGCACCAGCCCGGGCGCGATGGCCGGCGCAGCCAGGACCTCGCTAGACAGGGATCTGCGCCAGAGTTCCTTGCCATCATCGGCACTGAGCGCGATGACCTCACCATTGCTCGAGCCGAGCACAACCACTTTGCCATCGGTGGCAGGGCCACCCGACAGTTGCAATTCCGTCTTGCTCCGCCAGATCCGCTTGCCCTTGACCGCCTCGAAAGCACTCACCCGGCCATCATTGGCCGCAGCAAAAATCCGCGACCCATCCGAGGCAGGCGCAAGCGCCAGGCGCAGAAATTCCGTTTCATCGCCCAGCCCTGCAGACCAGACTTTCTTGACCTTGAGTGTCGTATCAAAGTCCGGCAGTTCAGCCGGCGCATCCGGTTCATCATCGTCGCCACCAAACAAACTGCAGCCCGGCATCGAGATGGTGCCGACAGCGAGCAGTGCGCCGAGCATGACGGTGCGCAGAACACCGCCGCAGAACCGGTCTCCGTGGTACATCACTGCGCTGGTACGCTGTCTGTCGGTGTGCTGGCAGCCGGGGCGCTGGTCGCTGCAGCCAGGTCAGCCGCCGTACCGCCGAGTTCGTCCAGCTTGGCGGTGATATAGCCGGGATCAAGCACCGCAGCGGCCCGCTCGCCATTCAGTGCCTGCTGGTATTCGCTGCGCGCTTCCGCCTGCTTGCCCATCGCGTAGTACACATCACCACGCACATCGTGAAACAGCGGGGCAAAGGCGCCCGTACCGGATACGGACAGAACCTTCAACGCTTCATCGTGCCGATCGACTGAGCTCAGCAGACGGGCGAGCCGCAGCCGTGCGATATGGCTGATCTCGTCAGCCGCACTCTGGTCAGCAACCCGTTGCAACTGCGCGATCGCTTCATCCGGCTTGCTCCTGCTCACGTAGAGACCAGCCATCGAAAGCCGGGCCTGGTCTACATATGCCGATGAGGAAAACTCGCTCTCCAGCTGCTGCAGCTGTTCAACAGCCGTATCGAGTTGCTGGTCGCCCACCGAGTGCAGCAGCTGGTCGTAAAGCGCCGAGGCAGCCTCGGCCTGCTGTTGCTGATAAGTCTGCCACTGGTTCCAGCCAAACAGTCCACCGAGCCCCAGCACCACGCCGGCAACCAGGAACGGTCCGTTCTGCCGCAACCAGCTCTTGACCTGGTCGGCTTGTTGATCGTCTGTCAGAAAATCATCTTCCACGGCGTGTTCCTGTCATGTATTGCTTCAATCAGGGCCGGTTACCCAGATGGGCAGCGATCGCATCAGCCAGCCCGGCCATTGTTACTGTGGTCTGCTCAAGTTCGGTCCGCAACGGCTTGACGACAGCGGTGCCACTGGCCACCTCGTCTTCACCCAGCAGTACGGCAACCGTTGCTCCGCTGCGGTCGGCACGCTTCATCTGGGACTTGAACCCGCCGCCACCGCAATTGGTCTCTACGCGCAACGGCACAGCGCCATCACGCAGGCTTTCGGCGATCCGGAATGCGGAGCGGGTCGCGGCCTCCCCCACCGCAACCAGATAGACATCCGGTACCCGCGACGGAGCCCCCAGGCCAGCCAGTGCATACAGTTCGACCAACCGCTCCAGCCCGATGGCAAAACCCACCGCTGGCGTCGGCTCTCCGCCCAGGTGCTCAACCAGGCCATCATACCTGCCGCCCGCGCAGACTGCGCCCTGCGTACCCAGGCGGTCGGTCACCCACTCGAAGACCGTGCGCCCGTAATAGTCGAGCCCGCGCACCAGGCGCGGATTGACGACATATGCCACGCCGGCATCGTCGAGCAGCGCCTGCAGGCCGGCAAAATGCGCCTCCGATCCGGCATCCAGATACTGGGTGAGCTGCGGTGCCCCGGCAATCAGCGTCTGCAGTTCCGGGTTCTTGCTGTCCAGAATGCGCAACGGGTTGCGCTCCAGACGCCGGCGACTGTCTTCGTCGAGCTGCTCGAAGTGGCTGCGGAAATACGCCGTCAGGTCGGCGCGGTACTGCACGCGGGACTCGCTGGTACCCAGCGTATTGATCTGCAGGCTGACGTGTTCGATACGCAGCAGGCGCCAGATCCGCGCCAGCATGATGATCAGTTCAGCATCGACATCCGGACCGGAAAAACCGAGCGCCTCGACATCGAACTGGTGAAACTGCCGGTAGCGGCCCTTCTGCGGTTTCTCGTAACGGAACATCGGCCCCGTCGACCAGAACTTCTGCCGCTGGTTGCGCAGCAGCCCATGCTCCATGCAGGCACGCACGATGCCGGCCGTCGCTTCGGGACGCAACGTGATCGACATGCCGTTGCGATCGTCGAAGCTGTACATTTCCTTCTCGACGATATCCGTCACTTCACCGATTGAGCGCTTGAACAAATCGGTGCGCTCGACGATCGGCACGCGGATTTCCTGATAACCATAGTCGAGCAATACGCCGCGGATGGTCGCCTCGACGTGCCGCCAAAGCGCGGAATCCGGCGGCAACACATCGCCCATGCCACGAATCGCCTGAATCTGTTCTTGCATGCCTGCTCTCTACCGGGACAGCGATTCGATACGGAAACGGGCCACGTTGCTGCCGGGTGCGCGCGCATCTTCCGGCACCGGCCAGGGCTGCCCATCGACACTCAGCCGCACACCAGGCGTGTTGCCAATCGCCACGCTATAGGGTGGCTCACCACTCAAGACCTGGCGACTGCCTGCGGGTTGTTCACCAGACAACAGACGCCCGGAACTGTTGCTGATGTCCACCCAGGATACCTGTGCAAACTCGATCACCAACCGACCAGCCTCGGCTGATGGATTTTCCGGTACCGGTGGCTCAGGCAGTACGGCCGGAACGCCCTCCGCGACCAGCACCGGGGTTTCGGTCTGCGCTGCAGTTTGCAGTTCAGGGCCACGACCTGGATCACCAGGACGAAATACAAAGAACAGCAGAAGCAGCAGCACGCCGCCTCCCGCAATCATCAGCATGCCAGGCAGGCGCGGACCGGCAGCTGGCAGTTCCTCACGATCACGCACCATTTTTGGCGGCAGGCTCGAGGCCGGATCAGCCTGCCGATAGGCGTCGAGCACCGACTGCTCCGGCAATCCGAGCAGCCCTGCATAAGCCTTCAGGTAGCCGCGCACGAAAACCGGCGCACCGAGTGCATCGAAACGATCCTCCTCGATGGCCCTGAGCATCGACTCCTCAAGGTGCAACTTCTGACTTACCTGCTCAAGGCCCAGTGCCCGTGCCTTGCGCGCAGAGCGCAGGCGCGCGCCAAGTGACAGCGCAGGATCGCTGCGACTTTCTGTGGAACCGGACGATTCCACCGCTGCGCTCGGCACTTCGCTCAAGATCCGGACTCAGTCAGCTGACGGGCTTCGTTTGAAGCAGGAAACTGCTTGAGCAGATCCGCCGCATAGTCGTCCGCAGCAGTCGTATCGTTCATGGCCCGCTCGATACGCACGGCAAGCCAGAGCCCGGCGGGTGACGGTGGAGTAACGGTCAGATAGCGCTCGATAAAGGCCCGGGACTGAAATGCCCGGCCGGCATCCAGCGTGATTTCAGCAAGCTGGAATAGCGCATCAGCGTAATTCGGGTTATCTGCCAGTGCAGCGCGCAGATAGCCCTCGGCACGATCGATGTCGACGCTCTTGGCACAGGTACCGGCATTGGTATTGAGCATGGCGCGGTTGGCGCTACTGACCGACAGCGGGATGGCCAGCGCCTGGTCAAACAGCCGCAGCGCTTCCTTCGGCTGCTGCTTGCGCGAGCAGGTAAATATCGCCAGGGCATTGAGCGTGTCCGGATTGCGCGGATTCAGGTCGACGGCACGCCGGTAGTGCTTCTCTGCGCCGACCGGGTCTTCCAGTCGCTCGAACACCACGCCGAGTGCGGAGTGTGCCGTGGCCAGATTCGGGTCCAGCTTGATCGCGTGTTCCAGCTTGGTACGCGCCAATTGCAGTTTGCCCTGGCGCAGATAACTGATCCCGAGCTGCATGTTGTACTCGGCCGCTTCGTCGGGCGAACTCGCGGCGGATTGTGCTCCGGTGGTCGTAGTGATGCAGCCGGCCAGCGCCAGGGCAGCAAGCAACGCGATGATGACTTTCATGTGTGCCATGTGACCTCATGCAGCCTGGTGCCGAGCGGCACCCGTACGCGGTTATTGACCTGGCCGGCAAGCTGCCCGCAGGCCGCAGCGATGTCATCACCGCGCGTGCGCCGGGTAATCGTCATGATGCCGGCATCGATCAGGATTGCGCGGAAGCGGTCGAGCGCAGCGGCCGAAGACCGGCGATAGTTGCTGCCGGGAAACGGATTGAAGGGAATCAGGTTCAGCTTGGCAGGCCGGTTGGCCAGCAGTTTCACCAGGCCCCGTGCATGGCTCTCCGCATCGTTGACATCAGCGAGCATCACGTACTCGAAGGTAATGCCGACTGCGTTGCTAACCTCAGCGTAATCCCAGCAGGCCTCGAGCAGTTCGGCAATCGGATGCCGCCGGTTGATCGGCACCAGCTGACTGCGCAATGCATCGTCGGGTGCATGCAGGGAAACCGCCAACGCGACATTGCTTTCCTGGGCCAGCTTGCGGATCTGTGGCACCAGACCCGAAGTACTCACCGTCACCCGGCGGCGTGATAGCTGGAAGCCGAGATCATCGATGAGTATCGAGCAGGCCTGCACCACCGGCCGGAAATTGGCCAACGGCTCGCCCATACCCATGAAAACGATATTGGTGATCCGTGAACGACCATCGACCAGACCGAGCTGGTGCTTCGCGACAAGCACCTGACCGATGATCTCGGCAGCGCTCAGATTGCGGTTGAAGCCCTGCCGGCCAGTGGCACAGAAGGAGCAATCGAGCGCACAACCGACCTGCGAGGAGACGCACAGCGTGCCGCGCCCCTCCTCCGGAATGAAGACCGTCTCGACGAGTTGGCCGGCACCGACTGCCAGCCGCCACTTGACGGTACCGTCGGCGGACTCCTGATGCGTATCGATGACCGGCAGACGGAAGTCAGCCGTCAGCGCAAGGCGCTCGCGCAGCGCGACCGACATGTCGGTCATGGCCGCAGGGTCGAGTACCCCGCGGCCATACATCCAACGCATCAGCTGTCGGGCACGAAACGGTTTCTCGCCGTAACCGGCAAAGACCTGCTCAAGCTCCGCCCGTGGCAGGCCCAAAAGAGCCTGACCCGAATCAGCAGCCTGAACCGGTCCATTCACCAGGGTTTACCGGGTCCGCGGACAGATATCAGCCTGGGCAAAGAAGAAGCTGATCTCCTGCCGGGCAGTTTCCACCGCATCCGAGCCGTGCACCACGTTCTCTTCGATGCTGGCGGCAAAGTCCTTGCGGATCGTGCCCGCATCGGCCTTCTTCGGATCAGTGGCACCCATGATGCGCCGATGGGTCTCGATGGCATTCTCGCCTTCCAGTATCTGCGCGATAACCGGGCCGGTCGTCATGTAGCTGACGAGATCGCGGTAGAAAGGCCGCTCGCGGTGTACCGCATAGAACGCCTCGGCCTGCGCCGTGCTCAGGTGCAGCATGCGCGCAGCAATGACCTTCAGGCCGGCCTGTTCGAAGCGACGATAGACCTCGCCGATCAGGTTCTTCTGTACGCCATCGGGCTTGATGATGGAAAGCGTTCGTTCAATCGTCATGGATGCTCCAGTACTCGCTAGTTGCAGAATTGTTCAGACAGAAAAACTTTCGCCACAGCCGCACTCGCCCTTGGCTTTGGGATTGCGGAAGCGGAAGGCTTCATTCAGACCCTCACGTACAAAATCGACTTCAGTGCCATCGATCACGGCCAAGGCATCGCGATCGACCACGACCTGCACACCGGCCTGTTCGAAGACCACGTCCTCAGGCATTACCGACTCGGCAATGCTTACGACATAAGCCATACCGGAGCAGCCGGTACGGCGGATACCGATACGCAGGCCCACGCCGGCAGCTGCGGTAGCCGGATCAGGACTGCCAACGAACGCGCGCGCCCTGTTCAGGGCGTTCTCAGTCAGTACGACCGCCACCATTAATTCCTCTTGGCAAGGGAAACACGCTGGTCGCCATTGTCCCAAGCTGCCAAGCAGTTGTGCAAGGCATCCTGAACGATCAATAGCCGACCAGTCTTCAGTACCGGCACATCGAGCGGCACACGCAGGCTGAGCGGGTCGAAAGCCAGCAGATCCACCACTGTACCGCCAGTCAGCGTCTCCGCCGCCAGACTGCAGGCGGCGATCGTATGCGGGCAGCCCCAGGCCTGCCAGGCCAGCGCCACGGCGCGTCCCGCATCGATCCGGGCCTGAAAGACCACCCAGGCCCCCTGCTCGGGCGAACCCGCTTCGCCGCGCACCAGTGTGCCTGGCCCGGGTGCCAGCACCCCCGCGTGCCGGGGTGCGGCGAAATGCCGGGCAACTGCGCTGGAATATTCCATGCCTCAGAAGCCTGACACGCTGGCCGGACTGATACTGCGCAGCTGCTGCACCGCACGTGTCACGCAGTCGATGGCAAAATCGATTTCCGCCACCGTACTCTGCCGGCCGAAGGAAAAACGTATGGAACTCTGTGCCAGCGCTGCCGACCGGCCAAGTGCACGCAGCACATACGAAGCTTCGTTGCTCAGGCTGGTACAGGCCGAACCGCTGGCGATACACAAATCAGCAAGACTGTAAAACAGGCTTTCGCCTTCAACACCGGTGATGCTCACATTGAGGATATGCCCGCTCTGCTGCCGGTCATGCCCATTCAACAGCACGCCAGGCAAGCGCTGCAAGCCGGCCCACAGCTGTTCGCGCAATGCAGTCACATGCTGCGCCTCATCCGGCAAGCGCAGCGCTGCGAGACGATAAGCCTCGCCCATCCCCGCCACCTGATGGGTCGCCACCGTGCCCGGTCGCAGGCCGCGCTCCTGCCCCCCGCCAAACAGCAACGGCGCTACCCGCCGCACGCGCTGCTGATCGATGAACAGCGCGCCAACACCCTTGGGGCCATACAGTTTGTGAGCCGAGAGCGACAGCAAATCGATCTGCTGGGCGCGCACATCGATCAGCTCACGTCCGGCGCTCTGCGCTGCATCCACGTGCAACAGCACATCATGACGCCGGCACAGCGCGCCGAGCGCCGCAATGTCCTGCACAACACCCGTCTCGTTGTTGACGTGCATCAGCGAGACCAGCACCGTCTCCGGCGTCAGCGCTGCTTCAACTGCAGCCGGTGCAATCAGACCGTCGGCTTCCGGTGCCAGCCAGGTAATGCGCCAGCCCAGTGCGGCCAGATGCCTGCAACTTTCGATGACGGCCTTGTGTTCGGTGAGCGCCGTCACGATATGCCGGCCACGCGCCTGGCGAAACTGCGCGGCACCGATCACCGCCAGGTTATCGGCCTCGGTCGCACCTGAGGTGAAGATGATCTCGGCGGGCTGCGCGTTGATCAGGGAGGCCACCTGCGCACGCGCCGTCTCTACCAGCGCCTGCGCCGCACGTCCGGCCGCGTGGCCAAGTGCGGCAGGATTTGCCGCAAGCTCCGGTGTATGCAGGCAATGCGTCATCAGCTCCACGACAGCCGGATCGACCGGTGTGCTGGCCGCGTAATCGAGATACACAGGCAACTGCATGCTCAGGGCTTCGGCCGGGGCCCCGAGCCCGGCGCTACCGCGCTCAGAATGCCGCGCAGGATATTCAGTTCGTTCTCGTCCACCTGCGCGCGATTGAACAGACGACGCAGACGACGCATCAGGTGGCGTGGGTTCTGCGGGTTCAGGAAACCGCTGGCGAGCAGCACCCGCTCGAAGTGCTCATAGAAGAGCTCCATCGCGGCAGGCCCTGCCAGCGGCGACTCGCGGGGTGGCAGCTCGCGCTCGAGAAGCTGCTGCTGACGCAACTCATAGGCGATGATCTGTACCGCCTGGGAGAGATTCAGCGAGCTGTAGTCCGGATTGGCCGGGATATAGACGATCGCACTGCAGAGGTCGAGTTCTTCATTGGCGAGCCCGGAGCGCTCGGGGCCAAAGACGATCGCCGCCGGTTTGCTGTTCGCCTGCTCCATGATCTGCCGCGCGCCCTCGCGCGGATCCATTTCCGGGCAACCGATGCGCCGGTGGCGCGCGCTCGCACCGAGCACCAGTCCGCAGCCCTCCAGCGCCTCAGGCAGGCTGGCGACGACCCGTGCACCGTGCAACACATCCTGGGCACCAGAAGCCATCGCGCGGGAATCAGTACAGATGAACTCCACCGGCGGGTTGACCAGATACAGCTGGTGGAAGCCCATGGTCTTGATGGCCCGGGCCACTGAACCGATGTTTCCGGGGTGGGTCGGCTCGAAGAGCACGAAACGGATGGTGCTTGAATCAGGCATAGGCCGGCATTGTAAGCTGGCAGCACGGGCGTTGATGCGTACAATGGCCGCCCCGCGCGCGACAGGCAGACATCTCCATGCAGGCAATGCTGAATACGGCCATCCAGGCGGCACGGCGCGCCGGCGATATCGCCATTCGCTCGCTGTCGCGGCTCGATCAGCTCGAGATCAAGGCCAAGGCGCGCAATGAATATGTCACCCAGGTCGACCAGGCGGCTGAACAGGCCATCATCGAGAGCATCCACAAACGCTATCCGGATCACGCCATCCTCGCTGAAGAGTCCGGGCGACACGGCAGCAGTGAATTCGTCTGGATCATCGACCCGCTCGACGGCACCACCAATTTCCTGCACGGCTTCCCCACCTTTGCCGTCTCAATTGCGCTGCGCAAACGCGATGTTCTGGAGGTGGGTGTGGTCTACGACCCCTGCCGCCAGGAGCTGTTCACCACCATGCGCGGGCGCGGCGCCCAACTCGACGGCAAGCGCATTCGCGTCAGCGAACGCAAGGAACTCGAAGGCACCCTGATCGGCACCGGCTTCCCCTACCGCAGCAATACCCGCTGGATGAAAACCTATCTGGGCATGCTCGGCAGCGTGATGGAGAACACCGCGGGCGTACGCCGCCCGGGTTCGGCCGCACTCGACCTGTGCTATCTGGCAGCCGGCCGGCTGGATGGTTTCTTTGAATTCGGGCTGGAGATCTGGGATGTGGCCGCCGGCACGCTGATGATCCAGGAAGCCGGTGGCGTCATCAGCAACCTGACCGGTGCCGGTTCACACATGGACAGCGGCAACGTTCTGGCCGGCAATCTGAAAGTACACGACGCGCTGCGCGAGCTGCTGGCACCGCACCTGAACGCCGACACCGGCCCGGCCTGAGGGCCCTCCACCCGTACGGCTACCGTCGGCTCGGGCCTCAGGGCATCGAGTCGGCTTCGCCCTCGCCCTTTTCCTGTTTTGGCGGCATCAGGTCCGCCGCCGTCGCCTTCAGGCTCAGCGCCAGGGCACTGGCAACGAAGATCGACGAATAGGTTCCGACCACGATACCGACGGTCAGCGCGCTGGCAAAACCGCGCAGCGTCTCACCACCGAAAAACAGCATGGCAATCACCATCAGCATGGTCAGGAAGCTGGTCATGATCGTACGGCCCAGCGTCTCGTTGACCGAGATATTCATGATCTCTTCCGGCTCACCACGACGGATCTTGCGGAAATTCTCGCGGATCCGGTCGAAGACAACGATCGTGTCGTTGACCGAGTAGCCGACGATCGCCAGCATCGCTGCGAGCACCGACAGGTCGAAAGTGAGACCGGTCAGCGCGAAGAAACCCAGCGTAATGATCGGGTCATGCAGGGTCGCCATGATCGCGCCCATGGCGAACTTCCACTGAAAGCGCAGCATGATGTAAGCCATGATCATGATCATCGCGAACAGCATCGCCAGCGCGCCCTGCTCGGTCAGCTCCTCACCGACCTGAGGGCCGACGAACTCCGTGCGGCGCAGTTCTACAGTAGGGTCACCAGCCTTCAACACGGTGATGAGCTGCCCGGCCACTACTTTGTTGTCGAGACCTTCACGCGGCAGTATGCGGATCATCACATCGCTGGCCGTACCGAAGTTCTGCACCTGTGCATCACCGAAATTGCTGGCGCCCAGACGCTCGCGGATATCCGGCAGGTCTGCGGCCCCCTGATAGCTGAGCTCCAGCAGCACACCACCGGTGAAGTCGATGCCAAAGTTGAGCCCGCGCACGCCGGGGATCAGCAGGATGAGCGAACCGATCATCAGGACGGCCGACACAACCGCCGCCGAGACGCCGCTGGCCGAGAAAATTTATTTGGGTCTTTGTGCTGAAAAAATCCATGCCGCCATCCGTCAGATAGAGAGTCGCTCGACCTTGCGGCCACCATAGACCAGATTCACCACTGCACGCGTTACCGTGAGAGCCGTGAACATCGAGGTAAGGATGCCGAGACACAGCACCACGGCAAAGCCCTTGATCGGACCGCTGCCAAAGGCAAATAGCACGATACCGGCGATCAGCGTGGTGATGTTGGCGTCAGCGATCGTCGAAAACACCTTGTCGTAGCCGGCAGAGATGGCCGCCTGCGGGGTGCTGCCATTGCGCACTTCCTCACGTATACGCTCGTTGATGAGCACGTTGGCATCCACCGCCATGCCGATGGTCAGCACGATGCCGGCGATGCCGGGCAGCGTCAGTGCCGCCTGCAGCAGCGAGAGCAGCGCGACGATCAGGATCACGTTGACCAGCAAGCCGATGTTGGCAATCAGGCCGAACCCCCGGTAATAGATCGCCATGAAGATACCGACGAACGCGAAGCCATAGAGAAATGCCTGGATGCCGCGATCGATATTATCCTGGCCAAGACTCGGACCGATGGTGCGCTCCTCGATCTTGTATACGGGTGCGGCCAGGGCACCGGCGCGCAGCAGCAGCGCAAGGTCGCGTGCTTCAAAGGTGTCCAGGCCGGTGATCTGGAAGCTGCTGCTGAATACGCCATTGATGGTCGCGACGTTGATGACCTCGCGCTCGACCCGCGGCACTTCGACCTTCTTGCCATCCCGCTCAACGGTCTCCCGTTTTTGCTCGATGAAAACCACCGCCATCGGCTTTTTCAGATTTTCCCGGGTGGTTTCCAGCATGCTGCGCGCGCCCTTGCTGTCGAGGCGCACATATACGGCCGCCTGGCCCTGATCGAAGCCCTGGCTGGCATCCACGAGCTGATCGCCTGTCACGATCGTGCGTCGCTTGAGCAGCACCGGCCCACCATCGCGCAACCTGAACAGCTCACAGCCCAGCGGTGCGCGACCGGTACGCTCAGCCTCCAGCGGATTCTCCTCATCGCAGACCAGTCGGAACTCAAGCGTGGCCGTGGCACCGAGCACACGCTCGGCCTGAGCCGGGTCCTGTACACCAGGCAACTGGACCACGATCCGGTCAACGCCCTGGCGCTGCACCACCGGCTCGGCAACGCCAAGTTCGTTGACACGATTGCGCAGCGTGGTGACGTTCTGCTGGATGGCAAAATCTTCGCGTTCCTTGATCTGTGCAGGCGTCATCTGCACGACGAGCATGACCGAGTCACCGCTGTTGCGACGCTCGACGCTGAGCTCGGGATCAGCATCCTTCAGCAGCTCTTCCGCACGATCGGCATCGGTGGCGTCGGACAGGCGGATCAAGACTTCATCGCCAGTGACGCTGATACTGCGGCGAATGCGGTTGTCGCGCAGCAATTTATTGAAGTCACCCGCATAGCTGTCGAGCCGTTGCTTGATAGCCGTTGAAATATCCACTTCGAAAAGAAAATGCACGCCGCCGCGCAGGTCGAGGCCCAGCGGTACCGGTCGCAGGCCGATGGCGCGCAACCAGGCCGGCGTCTTCGGCGTCAGCGTCAATGCGACCAGATATTCCTTGCCGAGCGTCTGACGCAGCGAGTCGGCGGACTTCAGCTGTATGTCCACCGATGGAAAGCGCACCATCAGGCGGCCCTTTTCCACATATGGCGCTGCACCCTCGATCTGCAGGGATGCAATAACCTGATTGACGCGTTCGATGCCGCTGTCAGTGAGCGGTTCGCCACTGGCCCGGCCAACCTGCACTGCCGGCGCCTCACCGAACAGGTTGGGCAGCGATATCAGCAGGCCAGCCACTACGGCAATGGCCACAATCAGATTTTTCCAGAGCGGAAAGCGATTCATGAGCAACAGGTTCCCGAAATTCCGGCGGGCAAACGTGGGCCGGGCCATGAAGTCAGTTGCCGGTATCCGGCAGGCATGACCTCAGGCCTGGCGGCTATCACGCGTTCTTGAGCGTACCTTTGGGCAACACGGCACCGATGGTATGGCGCTGCACGACGACCTCTACGCCATTGGCGATCTCGACACGCAGAAAATCGTCCTTGATGCTGGTCACCTTGCCGATCACACCGCCAGCCGTGCTGACCTCATCACCGACCGCCAGACTGGCCATCAATGCCTTGTGTTCTTTTTGGCGTTTCTGCTGCGGCCGCATGATCATGAAATAGATCACCAGCAGGATGATGAACATCGGCAGCATGCTGACCCACGGGTCCTGTGCCGGAGCGGCGGCGCCCTGCGCCATTGCGTCCTGGATGAAAAAGCCCATTTATTGACCTTGATTCGCTGAAAAACGGCGCGCCATTATGGCATGGAAACCGCGGATTGCTGTCGGGCCAGGAAGTCGGCAGCGAAGGCCTGCAGCTCGCCCCGGCCGATCGCGATACGCAGCCGGGCCATCAGCTGCAGATAAAAATGCAGGTTATGGATGGTATTGAGCCGCGAGCCGAGCATCTCGCCACACTGATCCAGGTGGCGCAGATAGGCGCGACTGTAGTGCTGGCAGGTGTAGCAACCGCAGCCCGGCTCAATGGGTAGCGGGTCGTCCCGATACCGGGCATTGCGGATCCGCACCACCCCATCGCCAGTAAACAGTGAGCCGTTGCGGGCGTTGCGTGTGGGCATTACGCAATCGAACATGTCCACGCCGCGGAGTACCGCCTTGACGATGTCCGATGGCGTCCCGACCCCCATCAGGTAGCGCGGCTTTGTGACCGGCATCTGCGGCAGCAGATGGTCGAGAATCCTCAGCCGGTCCTCTTCCGGCTCACCGACCGACAGGCCGCCGATCGCCAGGCCATCGAAGCCGATTTCCACGAGTCCGGCCAGCGACGCACTGCGCAGCCCCTCATGCATGCCCCCCTGCACGATGCCGAACAGCGCCGATCCAGCCTGCGGCGCAGTACCCACGTCAAAGGCGGTACGGCTGCGCGCCGCCCAGCGCAGCGAGAGCTCCATCGAACTGCGCGCCACCGCTTCGGTGGCTGGATAGTCGGTGCATTCGTCAAAGATCATCTGTATGTCGCTGCCGAGCTGCGCCTGCACCTGCATGGCGCGCTCCGGCGACAGAAACACCAGGCTGCCATCGACCGGCGCCCGAAACTCGACACCTGCTTCGCTGATCTTGTTCTTGGTCGCGAGGCTCCACACCTGGAAACCGCCCGAGTCGGTGAGGATCGGCCGCTGCCAGTGCATGAAGCGATGCAGACCGCCAAGTGCCTGCATGATTTCGCCGCCTGGTCGCAGCATCAGATGAAAGGTATTGCCGAGAATGATCCGTGCGCCCAGCGACTCCAGATCCTCAGGCGTCAGTGTCTTGACCGCGCCATAGGTGCCGACCGGCATGAACACCGGCGTTTCGACCACGCCATGCGCGAGCGTCAGTCGACCGCTGCGCGCCGCACCATCCGTAGCCAGTACATCAAAGCTGAAACCGCCGCTCATGCGGCGACCGGATTGCGGAGCAGGAACATGGCATCTCCATAACTGAAAAACCGGTAGGCACGGGCCACCGCCTCCCGGTAGGCCGCCATCACCGGAGCTACACCGCCAAAAGCCGCAACCAGCATCAACAAGGATGACTCCGGCAGATGGAAGTTGGTGATCAGCGCATCGACCGCCTGAAAAGCATAACCGGGGCGGATGAAAAGGCTCGTTTCACCAGAAAATGGCCGCAGCACACCAGCAGTGGCCGCCGACTCCAGGCCGCGCATCGCCGTCGTGCCCACCGCAACCACGCGCCCGCCACGTGCCCGGCAAGCAGCTACCGTTGCACAGAGTTCAGCCGATACCGACAGCCGCTCGGCATGCAGCCGCCCGGTCTTCAGCTGGTGCGGCCGCAAGGGCGCAAAAGTGCCGGCTCCGACATGCAGGGTCAAGTGGCCAAACTCCACACCCTGTGCAGAAAGAGCAGCAAGCAAGGCCTCGTCGAAATGCAGGCCGGCGGTCGGTGCCGCCACCGAACCGCGCTCACGGGCATAGACCGTCTGGTAGCGCTCCCGGTCGGTGCTCTCATCCGTTCGGCGGATATAGGGCGGCAGCGGTACATGGCCGGATTGATCCAGCACCTCGACCACTGGGCGTGCAAAGCGCAGCACGAAGAACTCGTCCTGGCGCCGGAGCACTGTCGCGCTGACCTCGCCGTCGAAGTTCAGGGTACTGCCGGGCTTTGGCGCATGGCTGGAACGCAGCTGGACCAG
This sequence comes from uncultured Gammaproteobacteria bacterium, assembly GCA_963698405.1. GTDB lineage: Bacteria > Pseudomonadota > Gammaproteobacteria > Steroidobacterales > SHZI01. The sequence goes on along the minus strand of CAVOQT010000001.1, from coordinate 69,435 downwards.
CGCCTCGTCTACCGACAACAGCCGCTCCAGCAGCATCTCGACCCGGCCGCCGCTGGCTTTGGCACCATACAGACGCGCTGGCAGCACCCGGGTGTCGTTCAGCACCAGCAGGTCGCCAGCGCACAGCAGCTGCGGCAGATCGGCAAAGTGCCGGTCCCTGAGCTGCCCGCCCGACCCCAATTCGAGCAGCCGGCTCGCCGTACGCTCAGCCAGCGGCTGCTGGGCAATCAGCTCCGGGGGCAGCTCAAAATTGAAATCAGCAGGATCCATGCCGGGCGCATCCTAATGAAGTCGCGCCGTGTTAGCAGCACTTAAGGGCAAACCATCGTGTAAACTGCCGGCCCGCGCCGGGATGGCGGAACTGGTAGACGCGGCGGACTCAAAATCCGTTGGTGGTGACATCGTGTGGGTTCAAGTCCCTCTCCCGGCACCAAACTAAAGACATCGAACTAGACATACCGCAGACCATGACCATACACAGCTTCTTTCCGACCCAGGTCTACTCGGCACATCTGCGCCACGCCGGCTGGCTGCGCTTCAACCGCGAGCTGCTGCGCGAATGCCAGCAAGTCCGCGAGCACGACGAAGCCGGCCAGAAGTGGTGCAAGAAGAACTATCCAGGCGGCTATACCTCCTACGGCAGCCTCTGCCACATGCAGAAAATGTCTTCGACCTTCGAGACGCTGGAGAAAAAGATCAACCGGCACGTCAAGGCCTATGCCCGCGCGCTCGAGTTCGACATGAGCGGACGCGAACTGACGATGACGGATTGCTGGATCAACATCATGCCGGAGCACGTGGTGCACGGCCTGCATATCCACCCGACCTCGACGATCAGCGGTACCTATTACGTACAGACGCCGAAGGGCTGCTCGGGGCTGAAGTTCGAAGACCCACGTCTCGACCGCTTCATGGCTGCGCCGCCACGCAAGGCCGACTGCAGCCCGGAAAACCAGCCGTGGATCACCATCCCGGCCAAGGCCGGCAACGTGGTGCTGTTCGAAAGCTGGATACGGCACGAGGTGCCGATCAACCAGCGGCATGCTGAACGCATCAGCATCAGTTTCAATTACAACTGGTTCTGAGCCGCCTCAGGCAATCCGCAGCCAGACCGACTTCAGGTAGGCCGGCTCCGCACGGCTGAGCGGAAAATCCGGTGGCTGCGGCACGTAATGCTGCTGCAGGATACGGCGTTCACCGGCATGTACGGCCGCTTCCACGCTGGCCATGAAATCCTCCGGCCGCCAGTTCGCTGCATTGCTGGATGCAAACAGCACGCCGGCCGGTTTCAGCAGTGGCAGGGCGAGTTCCACCAGCCGCCCGTAATCCTGCGTGGCGCGGAACATGCCCTGTACCTTCGATTGCGAGAAAGTCGGCGGATCAAGCACGATCACGTCGAACTGCCGTGCCTTTTTGGCAAAACGTCGCAGCCAGTCGAATACATCGCCATAGATGAAATCATGCTGCACCGGGTCCAGTCCGTTCAGCAGGAAATTGCGCCGCCCCCACTCCAGGTATTTCTTCGACAGGTCGAGACTCGTGGTGTGTATGCCGGCCTGTGCCGCACACACGGAGAATCCGCAGCTGTAGGCGAAGGTATTGAGCAGGCGAAAATCTGCTCCGGCAGATGCGTCGCGCAGCGGAAAGCCGGCCGCAACGTGCCCGGTCAGCAGCCGGCGCCGGTTGTCGCGCTGATCGAGAAACAAGCCGGTGGAATAACCCTCGATCATGCTCATTTCAAAATACAGGCCGTTCTCGAGGATCGTGAATGCAGAAGTCAGCGGCTCGCCGGACAATAACTGCGGTGAGACTTCTTCCGGCGTCGTGCGCCGGACCTGACGGTTGAGTATCTTGTGATACACGGATTTCACTGCCGGCACCGCAGCCAGACGCTGCTTTGCCTCTGCTGGCAACTCCGCCGCCGATTGAGACAACAGCAGCTCACCGAGGCGGTCCAGATACCAGCCCGGCCAGCCATCGCTGGCGCCATGGATCAGTCGATATGCATTGGTACTGCCGGTATCGATCAGCGCTGTGCGCAGCGCCTGCCTTGCGTCTGCATCAAAATCGGCTGGGGCGCTGAAAATCATGGGCGCACCGGATTCCGGATGCTCCAGCGTCAGTTGCGCCGCATGCAGGCAGACTCGCGGCCACGGACTGCCACCGTACAGCGTGTCACCAAGCACCGGGAAACCATGTGCTGCCGCGTGCACGCGAATCTGGTGCGTGCGCCCGGTGAGCGGCTGCGCTTCGAGCAAACCGGGCGACAAGCTGCGGAAACGGGTCTCGGCCGACTCGCCATGTGGACTGCTCACATAGCGGTCACCGGCGCGGCTAATGCCGGATGTCACCACTTGCTCATCAGCCGGTACCGACCGGTCGGTACGCAGCAGATAACTCTTGTGCACACTGCGCTGCGTGAACTGCGCAGTCAGCGCACGATTTGCCAACGGCGTCTTGCCGAACACCATTACACCGCTGGTTTCCTTGTCGAGTCGGTGAATGATGGCGAGCGAGGCCCAGCGCGGTTCGCGATGTTTCAGCCAGTCATAAAGACCTTCCCCCGCCCAGGGATCTGGCGCGTGCGTATTCAGGCCGGCGGGCTTGTTCACCACCAGCAAATGCTCGTCCTCGTGAATCAGGCAGGGAAGCATCCCCTGCTCGCGCACTAGCGACTCTTGATGTCGAGCAGTTCCACTTCAAAGATCAGCGTCGCACCCGGCGGGATCACGCCGCCGGCACCGCGGTCGCCATAGGCGATCGCAGCAGGACAGACCAGCTGTGCCTTCTCACCGACATGCATGAGCTGCAGGCCCTCGGTCCAGCAGGGAATCACCTGGTTCAGGCCGAACTCGGCCGGCTCGCCGCGATCCACCGAGCTGTCAAAGATTTTGCCGCCCGGCAAAGTACCGTGATAGTGAACGCGCACCACATCGCCGGACTTCGGCATCGCACCGGCACCCGGGGTAAGCGTGCGGAATACGAGCCCGGATCCGGTCTGCACTGCGCCCGGCTCCTGCGCCGCAACCACCAGATAATCAGCCGCCGCCTTCTTCACTTCCGGCGTCTGCCCGTTACAACCCGTGCTCAACAACGTAGCCGCCACAAATACGGCACCGATACGACGAATCATGCTGCACTCTCCTTAAAGGCATTTACCCGCAATACGCTCACAGCAGTGCAATTCTTGCCATTGCCCCACGGCGTTCTTCATACGCCATCCGGGGTATGCGCCAAATCCCGTTACTGTCAGGCCCGTCGACCGATCCAGCAGTGACATATCCCGGCATGCTCGACAGTGCACCCAGGAAGCCTGCCTGGCGTGTGATGACGATCTCGCGTTCGCCAAAGCATAACGAACAACCCACCGGGTAGGCGAAGGCTTCGGACGGGCGAATGAGCTCATCACGCACTCGTGCGATCGAGTCGAAAATTTCACGGCTCGCCTGATCATCATCGCACTGGCTCAGGATCGGGTGCGTCATGGTGTGAGCACCAATCCGGACCAGATCGGATTCGACGGAGCGCAACTCCTGCCAGGTTGCTACACGATACTCGTCTGGTGCTGTCAGCGGGACTGACACCATCGCAACAGCGGACAGTTGGTCGATAGCAGCAATTCGCTGTGCAGTCGTGATCTGCCTGATGCGTTCGGACATTTCACTGTAAGACTTCATGCGGCCAACTGGATCAGAACATTCAATACGCATGTCTGTCCCGCCAACATCAATCGTCACTGCCGAATGGTGCGTGTGCGCCTGAATCCAGGCGATCTGGTCCCACCAGAACATCAACTTCCCGTCGATTATCCCGGGAGCTACAAAAGCTGTCACCGGACAATCGAATTCCCTGAATACCGGAACACCAACCTCAACGAAATCCGCATAACCGTCATCGACGGTGAATACAACCGTTGGCCCACGTTGAAGCGGTGAGGCATCCCCGTTACGCAGGGATGCAACGATATCGTCGAGTGCAGCCAGGTGCACGCCTGTCTGACGGAAGTAGTCGAGTAACTCGCGAAGGCGGGCTGGGTCATGGCCCGACGCTCTGCCATCAGCTGATGCAAAACGATGCATCATCAGGATGACGCATCGCGAGGGGCTGACACCACGCAGCAATCGTCCGATCGCCTTGTTCTCCAAAAGCCGCAAGGCGATTTTCTTGACCCGGGGAACCATGGGCTATTCCGCCTGTACCTGTGACACCAGTCCGCGTCGAGCCAGGGCAATCCGTTGCCGGACTGCCCGCAGCATCGAGAAATAGCGCCCTCGCCATCCCGACCGGTAGAGCACAAGCCAGCCAAGCCGGCGGCAGTGGGTGGACAGCGAAGATTTGTAGCGTCCCTCACCCGGGCCAGAAATCAGAAAGTCGTATTCGCTCATACCCTGCTCAAGGCAGTACAGGATTGCAAGATGATGCACGACCATACCCGGCTTGAAACGCCCATCGAGCTCATACCGGAGTCCGGACTGGTAAAAATTGACCTTGCCATTTGCGACCAGGTTATACAGCACACCGACTGTTTCACTGCCGACCGTGACTCTCAGTAGTTGCACTGCGCCGTGTGGCAGTGCTGCGCGAATATATGCTTTGTGGAACCTGCGCCGCCAGTCACTGACAAACCCTCCACCATGGCCTTTTGATTGCCAGTGCACGTCATGCAACGCAACCAGTTCATCCATCATCGCCTCAGCCTGATCGACTGTCGTCGCAGCCTCCAGGCGCAAGTCGCCGCGTTCACGATAAAGCTTCAGGCTCCTGCGCAGTTGCTCACGGGTATTCTTGCTCAGAGCTCCGACATGGTCAGCACCAGTAGCCCGCAGGTGATCAAGGTCTACATAGTGTGCCTCACGCCAGTCGACTTCTGCGGTCCAGTCAGGGAATGCACTGATCAGATGATTGACTCCCTTTTCGTCAAACCCGGATGCTGCCAATTCATCGACACGCCGGGAGACGAGCAACTGCGCAAGCGCACGCACCACATCGTTATCCCTGCCCGGCGCTGCGAGAATCGAATTATGCTGAACGACTACACCATGGCCGGCACGTTCACCATCACAGTTCAGGTGCATGCGCACATGCGGGAGTATCGTCTGGCGTCTCGTACGGCAGGTCAAAAAGCAGGCCCCGACAACCCCATCCCCGGGCAGGCTGACGGAAAACAGTTCTGGTCGGAGCTCCGTACCGTAAGTTTCGAGCCAGGTCTGCATCCATACCGGTGACAAGTACGGACTTGCATCATGGCATTGGAAAAACAGCCTCTCCCACACCCCGGCTACAGACCGCCAGTCATCGGCATTCGGCGCCCGTAGCTGCACGGCCAAAGGCTGCGATGCCGGATGGAATGTTGTGTCTGGCGGAGATGGAATCATGGCGACTCATGACTACGAGCGATACGACGCCGGATCGCTCGCAGGGTGTCGATGGTCCAGTCGGGCGCGAGCAAGCGGAACAGTGCACGAATCGCAGCGCCAGTATCCGCATGAATGACACTGCGACACCATAGCGCCAGTCCCAGCCCGCGCCTCGTTTCACCAATCTGTTGTGCAGCATCAAGTAGCGACATTGAAATCCTGCGCTTTATCATCCGCTGGTTTTCTTCGTAATAAGGTCGATCGACAGTGCGCAATTTTCTGAGGATATGCGCATTCTCCATCATGGTTTCACCCGCAGGAAATCTGCCGGACATCTGTGCAGGGCTGATCCGGTAGCGGAGAAGTGGCATGTCGATATAGCCAAACACCCCGCGACGAGACGCACGCAAGATGAAATCGTAATCGCACCCCGAGCTCAAAGATTCATCGAGCGGACCGATCGCTTCCAGGTCGCGTCGCCGCAGCATGATTGTCGGTGGATGCACGAAATTACCGCTGATCAACCCCGCGGTGACATTACCGAAGAGCACGCTCGGCAATCCCGTCTCCAGTTCATCGCCAGGCAGTGCCAACCGCTGGTAGAACGGATGCGATGGCATGGTGGCCCGCAGAACCGGATAGTAAACCGGACTATATGGCGCCACGGTGTCGGTGATGAGCTCTCCGAACGCAGTAAATTCCGTATGAAGCAATACCAGTTCAGGGTATCTGCTCAGGACGCGGCTCTGGATTTCCATACGCTGTGGCTCTGCCACGTCATCCGCGTCCAGCCAGGCAATGAAGTCACCGCGTGCCTGCGAAAGGCCGGCATTACGTGCGGCAGCCAGACCGCGATTTTCCTGGTGGATTACGCGTACTGAGCTCCCGAACTCAGCAAGCACTGCTGCCGTCGCGTCAGTCGATCCATCATCGACGACGATAATCTCGATACCCGGAAGTGTCTGCGCAAAACAACTTGCAATCGTTTCTCTTATGGTCGCTGCACAATTGTATGCGGGAATGACAACGGAGACGCTTGGTGTCGACTGCATTACGACTTCACCCGGTCGGTGCGAAAAAGGTTTGTCAGGGGCCCGGTCAGGCCGGCCCGTTTACCGGGATACTCCTGAAGTCGTGCAGGATGCTGCACTTCATAAGCCAAAAAAGTCAATGACTTCTCGAAGATGTGTGATTCAGTTCCTGACCTGTTATACGCTGCATCTACCGGCAACCTGTACAACCAGTTACAAGCTCGCCAGGATTCGCATCAGGTCAGTCCGTCCCATACTGAAATACGACAGGTAGCGGTTGGCAACCGGTAAAACAATGGTACCAATAAATCCGGCAGAGGCGCTGTTGCTCCAGCGTCAAAATGCCACGCATACGGACCCGACCAGGCTATCCAGATCGCCGCATATCTCCGCACTTGACGGACTGAGGGGCATGGCGATTCTGCTTGTACTGATTCACATGCTGAATCTGCTGGAGATACAAGATGGTGCTGCCGCCTACGTTTTTTACCGCATCAGTTATGCAGGCTGGACCGGTGTTCAACTGTTTTTCGTTCTCAGCGGATTCCTGATTACGGGCATCTTGCTCGATTCACGACAGGCAAAAAACTATTTCTCCAGCTTCTATGTGCGGCGGATCTTGCGCATCTTTCCGCTTTATTTCAGCGTACTCACAATCACATTCATTGTCCTGCCAGCAGTCGGGGTCATCCCGGCCAGCGTCGCTTTCGACCAGAATCACCAGGTCTGGCTATGGACATACCTGTCCAACTGGGCACATTTATTCGACGCCAACAGCCAAACATTCCCGCACTTCTGGTCATTGGCTGTCGAAGAACAATTCTATCTGGTCTGGCCCTTGCTGATCCTCACGCGCGGACCGGCGCACTGCCTGAAATTCTGTCTGGGTGTGGCAACCATCAGCCTGGCATTACGCAGTCTGCTGGTCTGGTATTCAGTCCCGGGTCATTTGATCTATGAGAATTCCTTCTGTCGCATGGACGCACTGGCACTCGGTGGAGCGGCGGCGGCCGCACTGCGCGTTCCGGTCTGGCGACGAGAAATTATTTGCCATGTCAAACCGGTTGATCGTCTACAGCGGCCTGTTGTTCCTGGTCAGCATAGCCGTTACACGGGGCTTCTGGACCGGAACTCCAGTTGGTGCAACCCTGGGCTATACCCTCGTTGCAGCCTGCTTCACGTTACTTCTGCTGGCCATCGTTGGCGCCGAAGCCCATGGTTTCTCATCATGGCTGAAGATATTCCAGCTTCGTCCGCTGCAGGCACTCGGCAAGTACAGTTACGCAATGTATGTATTTCACAAGCCCTTGCACGACTTTGTAGGCCAGCCGCTTGCAACCGCTCTGCAACCGGATGTGTCGCAATCAGTTTTATGGAGCACGATCTATATCATCATTGCCACGGCCGGGACATTTGGCGTAGCGTTTCTTTCATGGCATGTACTGGAAAAACATTTCCTGCAACTGAAGCGCTTCTTCGTGCCAACCCTCTGACCAGGGGCAGATGAGGCAGGGTTGGAGTTTTCCCGCTGCAGATCCTTCTGCATGGCGCACGCACTGCCTTGCGTTTAGCATGAGGCATGAGATTCATTATCGGCATTGCGGCCTTGCCGCTGATGCAGATCCCGTATCGGCATTGAGAAAAGCGCGCACCAATGACTGAAGATGCGCGTATCGATACGGCAGAGGTCTATCGAAAGTCCGGCTTCAATCCGTCACCAGCGTCGCATCGACCTCATCCTTCTGGATCTCGAACATCCGGGCATACCAGCCACCCTTCGCGAGCAGTTCCTCGTGCGTACCCTGCTCGGCAATCCGACCTTCGAGCATGACGAGGATCTCGATCGCTGTCCATGATGGTCGACAGGCGGTGGGCGATGATCAGCGTCGTGCGCCCCTGTGACAGGCGACGCAACGCCTGCATGACACCACGCTCGGTTTCCACATCGAGGCTCGATGTCGCCTCGTCGAGCAGCACGATCGGTGCATTCTTGAGAATTGCCCGGGCAATCGCCACGCGCTGGCGCTGTCCGCCGGACAGCTTGCTGCCGCGCTCGCCGCAGGGCGTGTCGTAGCCCTCTGGCAATGTGGCGATCCAGTCAGCGAGCCCGGCATCGCGGGCTGCGACTTCGATCTGTGCATCCGTCGCATCGTGACAACCCATACGGATGTTGTCGCGAATAGTCTCGTTGAAGATAAAGGCGCGCTGGGAAACCACAGCGAACCAGTCTTGCAGATCAGCCAGCGGGAAGTCCGTAACCGGACGATCACCGATCAGGATCTGGCCGGATTGCGGATCCCATTGCCGCAGCAGCAGGTTCATGGCCGTCGACTTGCCGGTACCGCTGGGCCCGACCAGTGCAACACGCTTGCCCTTCGGTACATCCAGCGTGAAGCCATCGAAGACCTTCTTCTGACGGCTCCAGCTGGCATCATCTGCGTCGTACTCGAAGTGCACATTGCGAAAATGCAGCGAGGACTCGACATGCGCGGTGACCGCTTTTTTCGCCGTTTCCTGCACGGCCGGCGCCTGGTCCATCATGGCAAACAGCCGACGTGCAGCAATCAGCGACACGCGAAAGTCCGTGTAGTTGTTGGCCATGCCGACCGAGGTATAAAAGCCGACGATCGATACTGCGATGACTGCAGGCAGATCCGTCAGGGTGGAGATCTCACCAGCCAGCGCCAGCTCCACACCACACCAGGCAGCAGCCAGAATGCCGATCGTGATGAATATCTCGGCGAGCGCACGTTGCGTGGCATCGGCACCGTAAAGCTTGTCCTGCCCGTCCTGCATGGTCTTGCCGATTTCCCACAGCTGGCGTGCACGACGCTTCTCGTAACCAAAGGCAACCGTATCGCGCACCCCCTGGATGCTGTCTGCGACGAAGGCGTTCACGCCGCCAAGCTGCTCGCGATATTCCACGCCATCACCGCCGAGACGGGCGACCAGCCAGGGCAGACCAAAGGTCGTGGCCAGATAAAACGGCGTGAGGACCCATAACAGCATGGGGTGCACGGTGTAGCACCAGGCCAGCAGGATGATCGGCACAAAGATCGCGGCAATCGCCGGCGCAATCGTGTGTGCGTAAAAGGGCTCGACGCGCTCACAGTCGCTCATGACCCGGCTCACGGCATCACCTGACTGCAGCTTGGCAGTACGTGCCGGAGCCAGCGGCAACATGGCGTAGTAGAAGCGGTTCCTGAACTCGGCCAGGATCCGGAATGCCACATAGTGACCGGTGTAGTTCTCCATATAGGAAACCAGGCCGACCAGGGTGCCCACGGCAGCAATCCACTTCACCTGATGCCACAGCACGTCCCAGTTCACGACGCCCGGTTCTGCCGACTCAATATAGATCCCGACACTCGCCGCCGCGATACCCAGCACCGCCGCCTGCGCGACGATCTTGATCACACGGGCCACCAGTGAACTGATCATGGTGGTATTGAAAGGCGTCATGTAGGTCAGCAGACGACGGATGATCTGCGTATTGCTGGCCTTGGCTTGAATGCTCATGCGACCACCTTCGTGTTCTCTATTTCGCGTTTGGTACGGATCATGCTCGCGTAGATCCCGTCCTGTGCCAGCAACTCCTGCCGAGTGCCGCTTTCCGCAAGCCGGCCACCATCGAGAACGATGATGCGATCCGCCTGTTCGATGGTGCTGAGGCGGTGTGCAATCATCAGCACCGTCTTGTTCTCCGTCAGCCGTTCGAGTGCGCGGTTCAGCAGCATCTCGGTCTCGACGTCGATCTGCGAGGTCGGCTCATCGAGCACCACGATCGGTGCGTTCTTGAGGAAGGCGCGCGCGATTGCCAGGCGCTGCGCCTGGCCACCACTGAGTGCTGCACCCTGGTCACCCACCTTGGTGTCAAAGCCATCCGGCGTGGACTTGATGAAATCGTAGAGCTCGGCAGCCTTGGTTGCTGCAATCAGTTCCTGCTCGGTCGCATCGTCCTTAGCGACGCGCAGGTTTTCTGCAATCGTCCCGTAAAACAGGAACGGGTCCTGCGGTACAAGGGCGATCTGCTTGCGGATCCACTCCAGCGACAGCTCTTTTTCCGGGACACCATCAAACAGGATCGTGCCGGAGTCCGGCTCCAGCGTACGCAGCAACAGATTCGTGACGGTGGTCTTGCCGGAGCCGCTGCGGCCGATCAGGGCAACGGTCTCGTTCGGCTCCAGCGTCAAGCTGAGATTCTCAAGCGCAGGGCTCTCGGCTCCCGGGTAGCTGAACGTCACATCACGCAGTTCGATATGGATTGCCTTGCCAGTCGGCGGTGCAGAACGTGCACCTTCGTCGCTGCTCACCGGCGCTTTTTCATTCAGGAACTCGATGATCTTTGCCGCCACTTCACGTCCCAGCGCACCGGCAAAGAAGAATTCACCGATCAGCAGCAGCGTACGACTGAACTCAAGACTCAGCAGCACGACGGCCACAACTTCGCCCGGCGTCATGAAGCCGCCGGTGTAGCGATACAAGGCTACGCCCATCGCCACTGCGGTCGAGAACAGCGCAAAGCCCAGCTCCAGAAATACGAACTGCGACTGGGCGACCAGCAGCAGTTTCATCGTGGTGCGACGCTGCACCTCATTACCCGCCTCCATCTCCTTGCCGCGGCGGACTGCCTGGTTGAATGACTTCAGGGTGCTCATGCCCTGGATGGAGTCGAGGTACTGGGAACTGTTGCGATTCTTGACCACAGCGTTCTGTCCGCTGATGCGGCGGAAGCCGCGCGCAGACGAACCGACAAACAGCGGCGTCAGCGGTACACCCGCCAGCATCCAGACACCGACCACCCAGTCGATCCAGAAAATCGCTGAACAAAGAAAAACTGGTATCGCGATGGCGACCCAGATCTGCACGAAGTACACGCTGAAATAGTAATCGAGGTATTCAACACCCTCAGTCGCCGTGTTGGCGATCTCACCGGTGCGACGCTTGCCGAGCAGACCGGGGCCGAGAGTCACGACTTGCCGGTAGATCTGGTCACGCACATTGAGCTTCGCCTCGCTGGAGGCACGAAACTGTCCGGTACGGAAAAACCAGGCCAGAACAGCCTTGAGGAGCACCAGTCCGCACAGTATCCAGAACCACTGCCGAAGCAGATTGCTGCCCTGCCAGGCGGCATCCACGGTCAGCCCGAGTACGTAGTACAGCAGGATGGTGGTCGGAATCGTGGCCAGTCCGGCCACCAGCCCTACTTTCACCCACTTGATGGTAGCGGGCGTAATCAGCCTGTCATCGACACCGAGCATTGACCGGATATCCCTTTACGGTAAACGCGGCCACCTTAGACCCTGAACCTTGGTTGAAGGTCAAGGACCGGAGCCGGTAGGCTCTTCACGACCAAACAACTGCTCCAGCGTGCGGATCAGGTGCTTCGCCTCGACGGGTTTGCGCAGCAGCTGCACACGTGACAGTTCACCTACATGACGCAGTATCGGTGAAGTATCGCCACTGAGCACGACTGCCGGCAGGTCACGACCAGCTGTCGCACGCAGTCCATCCAGAACCTGCAGACCGTTCTCCGGACCGTTGAGGTGAAAATCCGTAACGACGAGATCGATATTCTGGCCTTCGCGTGCAAACAGGCTGTTGGCCGCCTCGGCTGTTGCTGCCACCCACACCGGGTAGCCGTCGAGCTTGAGTATCAACTCCAGCGCTCCACGCACCGCATCGTCGTCCTCAATGATGAGCACCGCGGGTTTGAGCACCTCCGGCCCGGAATCCGCATATCCGACAGCCGCCACCGCCGCCTTGCGCAGCCCCGCCTCGACCAGACGATCCTGCGGTATGGCCAGCCTGAATGTCGTGCCGCGCCCGAGTTCCGATTCGACTTCGACACCGTAGCCAAGCAGGCGGCTGATCTGTCGGACGATATTCAGGCCGAGACCAGATCCGCAACGTCCGGCACCCGGTCGTTCCACACGATAGTACTCGTCGAAGACGAGTTCGATCTGATCCGGCGCAATGCCGACACCGGTATCGGTTACCTCAATGGTGAAATGCGTCGCCGTACGTGCCGTACGGATGCTCACGCCGCCAACACGGGTGTACTGGAGGGCGTTGGTCAGCAGATTCTGGATCAGCTGACGGAGCAGGACCCGGTCGGTACGCAAGAATTCGCTGCCGGTGTTCACCGTCAAAGCCAGGCCACGGGCAGCGGCGATGTGCTCGAACTGACGCTTGATCTCGGCCAGCAGGTCACCGACCACTACATCCTCCAGCGTCGGCGTGACAGTGCCTGACTCCAGCTTGCTGATATCGAGCAGGGTATTGAGCAAGTCAGCCATCGACTCCAGCGCGTGCTGCTGCCGTTCAATGATCTCGGTTGCCGCACCATCGACCTGCCGACCCAGTGCGGCATTGAGCAGTTGCAGCGTCTGCAGCGGCTGGCGCAGGTCGTGACTGGCTGTGGCAAGGAAGCGGCTCTTGGCCCGGTTGATGCCATCAGCCTCAAGACGTGCGGCGCGCAGCTCGGCGGTGATCCGCGCACGCTCACTGATGTCACGAACTGCCGCAACGACCAGCAGCTGCCCATCCGCATGGATTGGCGCCAGCCGTATCTCGGTTGGAAACTCGCTGCCATCCCGCCGCACAGCAGACAACGCGACGACCCGCGCACCCATCTCCCGGGCGGCTGGCGTGGCATTGAAGCCCTCGCGATACCGCATATGGGTGCTGCGAAAGCGTTCCGGCACCAGACACTCGATGCCACAGCCGATCAGTTCGTCCTGGGCATAGCCGAATAATGTGGCGACCGCATTGTTGGCGTACACGATATGTCCCGCCGCATCCACCAGAATCAGCGCATCGGGGGCCTGCTCGACAACCCGCATGGCAATCGAGGGGTTCATGCCATTACTGGCGGTCATAGGGGTAAGCCCTTAGAGAGCAAAGCGCAATGCCGGTTTAGGATCGGTCGACCATGGATAACTATGATCATCAGCTGTACCGGGCAAGTGCGCAAGTCGACCGCGTGCTTGAGCAGGTGGTGGCCGTCACCTATCGATGCCTGCTGCGTGAACTCGCGTCCGGTTTTGCCCATGAGCTGAATCAGCCGCTGGCAGCAATCGCCGCCTACGCGGAAGGCGCCGCAACACTGCTGCGCCGTGAACCGACACAGGTGGCCAAGGCAGTCGAAATCGTCGAGGAAATCGCCCGCCAGGCCCTGCGGGCCGGCGATGCGATCCAACGCGTCCGTAGCAATGTTCGTCCTCTCCCGGTGCATCGTGCAGCTACCGACTGTAATGCGCTGGTACAGGAAATGCTGCCGCTCATCGAGCCGCTCGCCCAGCACCATGACATCCGGCTCATTGTAGATCTTTCCAGCCCTCTGCCACCGATCCAGGGTGACGGACCACGGCTGCAGGGACTCCTGCTGTTCCTGTTCCGCAATGCCGTGGATGCAGTGCTCGACTTGCCTGCCGCCCAGCGACAGGTCACGATCACGACTTCAAGCGACACAGCGCACGTGGAGCTGGCCGTCATCGATAATGGTACCGGTGTACCAGCGGATGCAGCGCGGGAAATGTTCCGGCCGTTTTTCACTACCAAATCAGATGGCACCGGTCTTGGACTGGCGGTCTGCCGTACCATAGCGATGGAGCATGGCGGTGAATTGCGCTTCAGTAACCAGCCTGAAGGTGGTGCCCGCTTCTGCGCACGTATTCCACATATCGATGCTCAACGGACCTGATGACCAGTACACCCAGCAAAACAGTATTTATCGTTGATGATGACGAGGGCGTACGCACCTCGCTGAGCATCCTGCTCGATTCGGTCGGCTATGTTCCGGTGCCCTTCCCTTCAGCCTGCGACTTCCTCACCCAGTACGATGCGAACCGCGCCGGCTGCCTGGTTCTCGATATCCGCATGCCGGACATGAGCGGCATGGAACTGCAACAGGAACTGGCCAAGCGAGGCGCCTTCCTGCCGGTGATCTTCATCACCGGTCATGGCGATGTACCGATGGCCGTGCAGGCGATGAAAAACGGTGCCTTTGATTTCCTGCAAAAACCCTTCGGCCACCAGGACCTGCTCGAAAGGATCGCACGCGCCCTGGAAGCCGATGCGGAAGCACGGGAAACGCTGTCGCAGAATGAAGAAATCATCCGGCGCCATACCACACTGACACCGCGCGAAAAGGAAGTGATGGCGATGATCGTCGGCGGACAGGCCAACAAGGTAATCGCGCTCGACCTGAATCTCTCGGAACGCACTGTGGAAATCCATCGCGCCCGCGTCATGGACAAAATGGGCACACGCTCTCTGGCGCATCTTGTACGCATGGCGCTGGTGCTGGAATCCCGTCACTGATCAGGATGCCGCCATGTATATCAATTTCTGGTACCCCATCATCCGCAGCGAAGACCTCGGAGAGGGAAAGCCCGAAAAATCGATGGTACTGGGCCTCAATTTCGTCGCCTTCCGGGACAGCCAGGGCAAAGCCCACGTACTGAGCGACACCTGCACGCACCGCGGCGCCTCGCTCGGCGGCGCATGGGAACTCGGCGACAAGCCGCGCATCATCGACGACTGTATCGTGTGCCCGTATCACGGCTGGGAATTCGGTGGCGACGGCGAGTGCAAGAACATCCCGTCGATCGGCTACGGCAAGAAAGTTCCACCACGCGCCAAGGTTGACTCCTATCCGGTCCAGGAGAAGTACGGCATCGTGTTCGCCTTTCTCGGAGACCTGCCCGAGAGAGACCGCCCCCCACTGCTCCAGGTCGAGGAATACGATACGGAGGGCTGGCGGGCCAACGCCATTCTGGTACTGGAAGTCGACTACTACTACGAGCGATCCATCGAGAACGGCCTGGATCCGGCACACAACGAATTTGTGCATCCGACCCACGGCCTGAAAGCCGTCAACCGCGACACCTACCACGTCCGCGAATACGACGTGACTGATCATCCGCAGGGCTGGGGCATGTGGTTCGTACATCGCTTCAGTGCGCCGGGCCTCACCGACCCCACCTGGAAATCAGTGGACGTGAACAGCAAGGCGCCCGGCGAACTGTTTGCCGGCAGCGGGACGCATGGCCCCAATGCGATGGTCACGGAGATCAACGTCGGCAGCGGCAACAAGTTCCGGCAGTACTTCTTCGAACAACCGGTCGATCAGCACAAAACCAGGATCTTCTTCCTGAACATGCGCAATTTCATGCTGGGTCCGGAACACGACGGACCGATCCATGCCCGCAACAAAGTCATCGCCAAACAGGACATCGAAATCCTCGTCGACGTTTATCCGCCGCGGACACCGACCAGCAATACCCGGGAGGTACTCACGCCATCAGACAAGGCGGTAGTCGGTTACCGCGAGTGGCTGGCACGGTTTGACGACAAGGGCTGGCGGATCGACTGGGATGATTTCACCCGACGTAACGGCAGGGATACCGGTTTTGCGATCCCGAGCCCGGCCCGCCGCGCCACTGGCAACTGGGTACTCGAACCGGTACCGCTGCTGAAGAATCACGCCGCACGCTGATCTGCAGCTAAGCCGTAGCTTCCCGTGCCGGTGCGATAAAGACCGGCGCAAAACCACCGCCCGGCGTGCGGAAATTGGTGGTCTGGCCAGCATACAGGCGTGCAGCCAGCAGTTGCATGCCGCCATCGTAGACATAGGCGCGGATATCAAACTTCAGATCAGCACGCACATCGTCCAACCTGACCAGACGCTCACTGGCCGGCGCAATCTCCTGGGCTACGTAGTCAGCGGCCAGTATTTCATCCCATACGCGCCGGGTAAGTTTGTCACCCCGGTAGGCGGCTTTGCTGCCATAACCGCGCGCCGGCTTGAAAAACAGATGACGACGTCGGCTCCATAGCTCTTCACTGCGCTCAACACTGACATTCACCGTCGCCGGAATGCCCGACTGCAGTACGGCACATATCTCTGGTGCGACACCCAGCGCCGCCAGCCGTGTCGCATCGCTCAGCAGCGTGAGATTGCGCTTGTCGGCATACAGCGCATGCGCATAGGGGTGCGGTGTCAGCACCACGGCAGCTGCCGCACAGGCATCACGCAACGCAACGTGCTGTGGCGCTTCGAGATAGAAATCGACCAGCCGGTTGTAGACCAGATCAATCTTTCCCCCGGCGTACCACAAACTCCCGTCACGCCACTCCAGCGCCACAGCATCGGCGATCACCGCCTCGATGCCATGACTCCGGAACAACCGCCTGAACAGCTGGAATTCCGGATAGAGGAACTGCGTCTCCGGGGCATCATCGACGATCGCGATCCGGACCAGCGGCTCAGCGCCGCGCTGCAGGCGCCAGTCACGGTGAAAGGCATCCATGAATGCAGCTTCGATCTGCTGCAGGTCAGTCGGCGAACGCAGCACATCGCCCACCTCGGCACAGCAGACCTGCTGTGCACGGGCCAGCGCCACATTGAGCAAAGCTCCACCGGCATTGGTATTGATCTCGATGAGCTGCGGCCCCTGTGGACCCAGGTGAAAATCGAAACCCATGTACACGCTGCGTGGCCCCGGATCGGCACGCGCCAGCTCCGGCGCACGCTCGAGCACCGCAGCCCGGTAGCCTGGCACCGCCGCCACGCTCTCAATGGCCGCGATGATCGCCGCCATACGCTCCAGCTGCTGTTCCGAAATGAATACTGCGGTCGCGGAAAACATGTGCGGGCGACTGCGCGTGATCTCCGCCGCCAGCCCGGCCAGCGATGCCTCGGATTCAAGCTGTGCGCGCAGCCGTTCGGAATCCAGGGTGCGACAATCACAGGCGCTGTTCAGACTGTTGTCGTAGCGGGCCGTCATGCCAGGGGCACCCGGCAGGCTGTGGATGCTGGCATGTTATAGCCGCTGGCCATGCTCACGCGTGGCATGGAAGCCGACCGTCGGCCACCGCTCGATCGTCAGCTTCAGGTTGTACTTGTTGGCAGAAAGAAAGACCGGGTTGTCATCCACATCCCTGGCCAGCGAGAACAGCTCGTCCTTCTCGAACTTCTTGCGCGTCACTTCATCGGGAAAGGTCAGCCAGCGGGCGGTGAAGATGTCGGCTTCCTCATATATCGCATCGACGTTGTATTCAGCCGAAAGCCGGTGCGCCACGATCTCGAACTGCAGGCGGCCAACCGCGCCGAGCAGCATCTGGGCGCCCTGCCTGGCACTGAACACCTGGATCGCACCCTCTTCACCAAGCTCCTGCAAACCCTTCTGTAACTGCTTGCTTTTCATGGGGTCTCTTGGTCGAGCTGAGCGAAATAATTCGGGTGCAAAGTACGGGATACCCTTGAATGACAGGGCCTCACCCGCTGACAGCGTATCGCCGATCTGCAACTGCCCGTGGTTGTAGATACCGATGATGTCACCGGCTACCGCACCCTGACTGGCCACCCGCTCGTTGGCCATGAAGGTCAGCGCATTGCCGAGTTTCATCTCACGGCCGGTACGCAGATGGCGCGCCTTCATGGCTGGCGCATAGCGGCCAGAGCAGATCCGGAAAAAGGCGATACGGTCGCGGTGCTTCGGATCCATGTTGGCCTGGATCTTGAAAACGAAACCACTGAAGGTCTCCTCAGCCGGCTGCACCAGACGTGTACCACCATCGCGCGGCTGCGGCTGTGGCGCCCAGTCAACCAGTGCCTGCAGCACTTCGCGCACGCCAAAGTTGTTGATGCCTGAACCGAAAAATACCGGCGACTGCTGGCCGGCCAGAAACTGCTGCGGATCGAAAGGCACACTTGCATCACGGATCAAGGCCACATCGGCGCGCAGGCTGGCCACCTCATCCGGAAACAGCGTATCGAGCTGCACATTGTCCAGCCCCTCGATCAGCTCGACATCGGTGCGCTTCTCTCCGCCGGCCGTGAAGCGCAGCAGCCGATCCTGCAGCAGGTGATACACGCCGCGGAAACTCTTGCCCATGCCGATCGGCCAGCTGATCGGCGCGCATTCGATCTTCAGCGCGGCCTCAATCTCTTCCAGCAGCGCCAGCGGCGCACGCACCTCACGGTCCATCTTGTTGACGAAGGTAATGATCGGCGTATTGCGCAGACGGCAGACCTCGAGCAGCTTGAGGGTCTGTGCCTCGACACCCTTGGCCGCATCGATGACCATCACCGCCGCATCGACCGCCGTCAGTACGCGATAGGTATCTTCAGAGAAGTCCTCGTGACCCGGCGTATCCAGCAGATTGATGGTGTTGCCTGCATATTCGAACTGCATCACCGAACTGGTCACAGAGATGCCACGCTGCTTCTCCACCTCCATCCAGTCGGAGGTCGCATGACGCGAACTGCGCCGCGCCTTCACCGTGCCCGCAAGCTGGATCGCGCCACCGAACAGCAGCAGCTTCTCGGTCAGCGTGGTCTTGCCGGCATCAGGGTGCGAAATGATCGCGAAGGTACGCCGATGACCGACCTCCTGTGCGAGGACGGACGAATGTGCGGTTGCTGTGCCGGGGGCTGCCATAAGGGCGCGAAGGATAGCACCCCGACAGCGATTTACCGGGGCCGGCGAAAGCGCAGTACCACCTGGTTGGTCTGACCACGCACGGTGGGATCAAATGACGAGCGGTTGCCGTCATCGGCCGGATTGCGCAGCACATCGCTCTGGCCATCCAGAACGAAACCAGCCGCCTGCAGATCCCGCCTGAGCAGCGCCGGGTCGATGCGATGCAGGGCGGCGGCCGCTTCCGGTTCGACACCGGGAGCTGCCGCATGGTCCACCACACCCAGCACGGCGCCCGGTCGCATGCTGGCATAAATTTCCGCCAGCATTTTCGGCCCGTCGATACGCGACCAACCGTTCTTCTCATCAACCAGATAGACATCATGGTAGACATCAGTCATCAGCACCGCGTCAAAGGTGCCGACCGGCAGGCTGAGGGCATTGTTCTCGGCGATCAGTCGCTCGACGTTGGGCAGACGGCCCTCCACATAGCGGGTAGCAAGCTCGTTTTTGGCGAACTGCAGATAGGGTGAATTGTTGTGCGCCACGACGCGGCCCTGCGGGCCGACCAGATACGACAGGATCTCGGTGTAATAGCCGCCGCCTGAATACAGGTCGAGCACCGTCATGCCGGGGGTAATGCCGAAGAAGCGGAGTACGGCAGCGCTCTGACGCTGTGCATCCCGCTCACGGTCCGCTGCCGGGCGTTGCACATTCGCCAGCGCTGAAAGTACCGCCAACTCAGTCAGATCGACCGGCCGCGGCCTGTTGCCCGGCGGCTTCACCGCGGCCTCCGACATCAGCGGCGGCTCCGTCTGCGTGGCTGCATCACGCGCCGAGCCGGCCAGTTCCGCTGAACGCTGCGGATCGAGCACCGGCCCGCCCGCAGTGCAAGCCAGCAGTAAAAACCCCGTCACCAGACCGAATATTTGCAGACGCATGATGCTGACTCCCGGGCCATGCCCGCCAGCTAATCTACTCGCTCACGTCGTCGCGTACGACCGGAAACAACCGCGTGAAATGCACCATCGTCACCGCCATGGCTGAAAATATCAGCAGCTTGCCGAAACTGGCAGGAACCAGGCCCGCAACACTCAGCGGCAGGAGCAGCAGCAACACACCCGGCAGCATGCCGGCCAGCAGCCACGGCCAGCGCTTTACCCGCCACAGCCCCACACCACAGACCAGATAGATGGCGAATACCAGCCAGTCCACCATGGAGGTCGTCGCGGACTGCGTCCCGATCTTCAGCACCCCGGGCAACTGATAAAGCAGCATGAGGACGGCCAGAATACAGATCGCCCCGTGCCCCCAATCGATCTTCGCCCAGGCAAAACCCACGCGACGGCAGAGCGTGGCCAGCGCAAACAACGAAAGCGGCAGGGTGATGCGCGCCCATATCAGCGGCAGGGCGCGGTTCGACTCGCCAAGACCAGCGAATAACAACTCGACCGGCAGGGCCGCCAGCGGCAGCAGCACGAACAGAATCATCGCTGAGCGGTTCAGCTGCCACTGGCGGAAAGCCCAGATCGTCACGACCAGACTGGCTCCGGCCAGCAACAGTAACAGCGGCGAATACATCGCAGGCCCCGTATGGATTCAAGGCTCAGTATCCCTGTGTTGACGCCCACCCGAAAGACCTGAGGCGGAAATCCGCCGCCCACCGTGGCACAATTCGCGCCCCGGCCGACCGGGAACCCGCCCTGTTGAGGCTAGTAATGTCCGTTTCGCCACCCACTCCGCCCGCTCATGCCGGCAGCTTCCTTGAACTTGGGTTGCCTGAGCCCCTGCTGCGCGCACTTGCCGATGTCGGCTACGAAACGCCATCCCCAATCCAGGCCGCAACCATCCCGGCCCTGCTCGCGGGCCGCGACATGCTTGGCCAAGCCCAGACCGGTACCGGCAAGACAGCGGCCTTTGCGATTCCTATCCTCGCGAGGCTGGATCTCAAGCGCTATGGCCCACAGGCCCTGGTACTCACGCCGACACGCGAACTGGCCATTCAGGTTGCCGAGGCTTTCCACCGCTATGCGCGCCATCTGCCCGGCTTTCATGTACTGCCGATCTATGGTGGCCAGGCCTATGGCCCACAGCTCGGCGGCCTGCGGCGCGGCGCACATGTGGTGGTCGGCACACCCGGACGGGTGATCGATCACCTGAATCGCGGCACGCTGGATCTGCGCAACCTCAGCTGCCTGGTGCTCGACGAAGGCGACGAGATGCTGCGCATGGGCTTCATCGATGACGTAGAAGCCGTGCTCAGCAAATCACCGGAAGGCCGGCAGATCGCGCTGTTCTCGGCAACCATGCCGGCAGAGATCCGCCGTATCGCCAAGAAGCATCTGTCAGATCCCGCCGAGATCACGATCAAGAACAAGACGTCGACTGCGGCAAACACCCGCCAGCGCTACTGGATGGTGAGCGGCATGCAGAAGCTCGATGCACTCACGCGCATTCTCGAAGTCGAGCCTTTTGACGGCATGATCATCTTCACGCGGACCAAGATTGCCACCGACGAACTCGCTCAGCGACTTGAAGCGCGCGGCTTTGCTGCGGCAGCCCTGAATGGCGACATGGCACAGGCGCAACGTGAACGAACCATCGCCCGGCTCAAGAGCGGCGACCTGGATATCCTGGTGGCGACCGATGTCGCGGCCCGCGGCCTTGATGTAGACCGTATCAGCCATGTCGTGAATTTCGACATCCCCTACGACACGGAAGCCTATATTCACCGAATCGGACGCACCGGCCGTGCGGGTCGCAAGGGCGAGGCAATCCTGTTTGTCAGCAATCGCGAGCAGCACCTGCTGCGCTCTATCGAACGCGCCACCCGCCAGCCGATCGAACCGATGACCCTGCCGAGCGTCGCAGCGGTCAACGACCAGCGCATCATGCGCTTCAAGCAGAAGATCACCGCCGCCCTGGCCGGCACGCAGGCAGCCGCTTACCGGTCGATCATTGAGCAGTACGAAATCGAACATGGCACTCCGGCGCGGGATATCGCTGCGGCACTAGCCTGCATCGCCCAGGGCGATTCGCCATTGCTGGTCGCCGAGCCGGTGCGCCCGGAACGCGCACCCCGACCAGCGCCACCCGGCCGGCCGGAGCGCACCGCCAGTTCGCCGCTCGAGCGGGCCAAACGTCCCGCTTCAGCAGCACAGGGCGAGCGCCCGCCACGCTCGCAGGCTACCGTCAGGCCCGGCATGATTCGCTACCGCCTCGCAGTGGGCCATCAGCATGGTGTGAAGCCGGGCAATATCGTCGGTGCGATCGCCAATGAGGCCGGGCTTGAAAACCAGTACATCGGGCGCGTCGACATCCGCGACGATCATTCACTGATCGACCTGCCCGAAGGCATGCCGCGGGAAGTCCTGCGCCATCTGAAAACGGTATGGGTCGTCGGTCAACAACTGCAGATCACGCCGGACGGCACACCTTTTGCGGGCGGTCCGCCCGATGGACGCACACTACCGCGCAAAAAAGGCAAACTGAGCAAACCCAAACGAAGCACCTAGACTCCACTATCGCCACAGCACAAAGAGGCACTTATGCACCATCGTCTATATATCCCGGCGCTTGCCGCCGCACTGCTGCTGTTGTCGGCCTGTGCCAAGATAGAGCCCGAGCCGCTCACACCCGAACAATCGGCGGCAAATTTCGAGACTTTCATAGCCGCCGCATCGCGCAAGCCACAGGCAGAGCTGACACCTGACGAACTGCGTCAGCTCTTCGACCAGTATCAGACCATGCAGCTTGCCGCAGAGTCAGGTGAAAAAGCCGGTCTGGCAAACAGGTATGCGGTAGCAGCCCAGCTTCGTGTAATGCGCATGAACGTGCTCAGCGAAGCGGCGATGCGCGAATATCTGGACAAGCACCCTGTCGTCGATGCTGACCTCAGCGCGGAATACGATGAGCAAGTCGCAGCGGTACCGATGGAATACTCGGCCCGGCATATCCTGGTCGATGACCAGGCGACGGCCGAAGCCATCATCGTCAAGCTGAACGGTGGCGCCGACTTTGCAAAGCTCGCCAAGGAGAAATCGAAAGACACCTCCGCAGGCGAAGGCGGTGACCTGGGCTGGTTTGCTCCGCAATCGATGGTCCAGCCTTTTGCGGAGGCGGTGACAGCCCTGGAAAAGGGCAAATACACGACTACACCGGTGCAGAGCCAGTTCGGCTGGCATGTGATCCTGCTTGAAGACACGCGCAAACCCACCCTGCCGACACTGGTCGAGGTCAAGGATCGCCTGCAGGAGATGGTCCAGCGCAAGAAAATCCAGACGCACATCGAGGAACTGCGTACGCAGTCAGGTATCGATGCGGACCAGGCCTTCGAGGAAATGAAGAACGCCCTCAAGGCCGAAGCGAAAAAGAATATCCGCCTGGAAGCGCCGGAAATGGGTGAACCCTTGCCAGAACCGGAAGGTACAGCGCCTGAGACACCGGCTGCCCCAACAGGCGGTTAGCCAGACACCCGGCCGGCTGCAGGCGCATTTACCGGTGCGCCTGCGGCCGGTCGGCTACTATCTGATCGAGAATTCCGGCCAAGGCCTCGGGCGACTGGGCACCAGATACCCCCTGCCGCTGATCAAAGATCATGAACGGCACGCCCGAAACGCCCGCCCGGCGCGCCTCATCGATCAACGACCGGACGGCATCCTCGTCAGTATCGCCACGCAATCTGGCTTCCAGGCCTGCACTTTCCATCCCGGCCCCGGTCGCAATGCGCGCCAGAACCACAGGGTCCCCGATATCTTCAGACAGCGCGTGGTGCGCAGCAAAGAGGCGCTCAGCCAGATCATTCTGGTCGATACCCGGCAGCTGGCCTGCCCAGTACAGCAGCCGATGTGCAGCGAGCGTATTCGGTGAACGGGCACCGGGGCGGGTAGCGAAGACCAGCCCGTCTGCAGCTGCGGTCGAAACCATCTTGTCCATGATGGTCTTTGCCCGCTCCGGCCCGAATATGGCTGCGTAGTGCGTCTGCCGGTCCTTGCCCTCGCGCGGCATATCGGGACTGAGCTGGAATGGTAACCACGAAATCCTGGCCTCGATGGCCGGACGCCGGGCCAGCGCCACTTCGAGGCGGCGCTTGCCGATATAGCACCAGGGGCATACGAAATCAGAAACGATCTGGATCTGGACGGGCATCTGCACGGCGCCAGTTTAAGCGCCAGCCCGGGGGATACAAGCCGATCGGACGGACCAAATACCGCATCCGCACAGGCTGGTTTCCCGACAAGCCTTTCCTGATTGCCCTCAGCCACTTAAACTGTGCAGTCACGGGCCGTATTTCATGGCTCGCGGACAGTGACCCCGATGACAATCATGAACAGCCACCAGAACAGTGGCAGGCTCGGCCTGCCTCCGAAACAGGGCCTTTACGACCCGGCCAACGAGCACGATGCCTGCGGGGTCGGCTTCATCGTGGACATCAAGGGGCGCAAATCGCATCGCATCCTGCAACAGGCCATCCAGGTACTGTGCAATCTGGATCATCGCGGCGCCAGCGGCTGCGAAGTCAACACGGGTGACGGTGCCGGCGTCTTGCTGCAGATTCCACACCGCTTTCTGCAGAGCGTGGCCGAACGCGATGGCTTTACGCTTCCCGCCCCGGGCGAATATGGCAGCGGGCTGATCTTCCTGCCGCGCAATGCCAGCAAGCGCCGCAAGCTGGAAGAACGCTTCGAACAGATCGTGCAGTCCGAGGGTCAGTCGGTGCTCGGCTGGCGCACGGTACCGACGCACAACAAGACCCTGGGTGAAACCGCCCGGGCCTCCGAACCCTTCGTGCGTCAGGTGATTATCGGCCGCGATCCCGGCCCTGACCGACGAACTCGCGTTCGAACGCAAGCTGTTCGTGATCCGCAAGCGCGCCTACAGCGAGATCCGCACCTCCACGATCGACGGCGCCGATTTCTGGTATGTGCCCAGCCTGTCCTGCAAGACCATCGTCTACAAGGGCATGCTGCTCACCGGGCAGCTCGGCACCTATTTCTCCGACCTCAGCGATCCGGCCGTGGAAACGGCGCTGGCGATGGTGCATTCGCGCTTCAGCACCAACACTTTCCCGAGCTGGGACCGTGCCCACCCCTACCGCTATGTGGCGCACAACGGCGAGATCAACACCCTGCGCGGCAACATCAACTGGATGCACGCACGCGAGGCACTGTTCGAGTCCGAACTGTTCGGCGAAGACGTCAGCAAGATCCCGCCGGTCGTCAATCCGAACGGCAGCGACTCCGCGATGTTCGACAACGTGCTCGAACTGCTGGTGCTTGCCGGCCGCTCGCTGCCGCACGCAATCATGATGATGATTCCGGAGCCGTGGTCGAAGAACGCGCAGCATGGATGACGCACGGCGCGCCTTCTATCAGTACCACTCCAGCCTGATGGAGCCCTGGGACGGCCCGGCCTCCATCGCCTTCACCGATGGCCGCAAGATCGGTGCGATTCTCGATCGCAACGGCCTGCGTCCCTCGCGTTACTACGTCACCAAGGACGATCTGGTCATCATGGCCTCCGAGGCCGGTGTGCTCGATATCCCGCCGGAAAACATCCTGCGCAAGGGCCGCCTGCAGCCCGGCCGGATGTTCCTCGTGGACACCGAAGAAGGCCGCATCGTCGAAGACGAGGAGATCAAGCAGCAGGTCGTCAACGAACGCCCCTATCGCCAGTGGCTGGACGAGCACCTGGTGCACCTGAAGGATCTGCCGGCCGCACCCGAGGTGCCGGTACCGGATCACGACACGCTGCTGCAGCGGCAGATCGCCTTCGGCTACACCTTCGAGGACCAGCGCATCATCATGACGCCGATGGCGCGCGACGGTGTCGAGGCGATCGGCTCGATGGGCAACGACACGCCGCTGGCTGCGCTGTCCGGCAAGCCACGCCTGCTGTTCGACTACTTCAAGCAGCTGTTCGCGCAGGTCACCAACCCGCCGATCGACTGCATCCGCGAAGAACTCATCACGGCCTCCGAAGTCTGGCTCGGCTCGGAAGGCAATCTGCTGGAACCGC
Organism: uncultured Gammaproteobacteria bacterium; assembly: GCA_963698405.1. Lineage (GTDB taxonomy): Bacteria > Pseudomonadota > Gammaproteobacteria > Steroidobacterales > SHZI01. The sequence goes on along the minus strand of CAVOQT010000001.1, from coordinate 43,602 downwards.
AACCCGCGGACTGCCGGCGGCTCGAACTGCAGGCGCCGGTACTCACCAACGAGGAATTCGCCAAGGTACGGCGGCTCGACCTGCCCGGCCTGCGCGTCGGGCGTGCTGTCCAGCCTGTTCCGCGTGGCGCGCGGCGAAAAGGGCCTGATCGGTGCGGTCGAGGAACTGTGGGCCAATGCACAGCCGCCTGATCGAGACCGAGAACATCAACGTCCTGATCCTCAGCGACCGGGGCGTGAACCGCGAATATGCGGCCATCCCGTCGCTGCTGGCCGTATCCAGCCTGCATCATTACCTGGTGCGCGAAGGCCTGCGCACCCGCGTCAGCCTGGTGATCGAAACCGGCGAGGCACGCGAAGTGCATCACTTCGCGCTGCTGATCGGTTATGGCGCCAGCGCGGTCAATCCGTACCTGGCGTTCGAGACCCTCGACGGCATGATCCGCGACGGGCTGCTGCCGAATATCGACCACAAGACCGCCTGCAAGAACTTCGCCAAGGCCGCCACCAAGGGCATCGTCAAGGTGATGTCGAAGATGGGCGTGTCTGCGGTGCAGAGCTATCACGGTGCACAGCTGTTCGAGGCCGTCGGCCTGCGCCAGGACCTCATCGACCAGCACTTCACCTGGACGGCATCGCGCATCGGCGGCATCGGCATGGATGTGGTCGCACGCGAAGCCCTGCTGCGGCATCAGGCGGCTTTCCCCGAACGACAGCTGCCCGGCCAGGCACTGCCACCGGGCGGCCAATACCAGTGGCGGGCCGATGGCGAGTATCACCTGTTCAGCCCGGAGTCCATCCACCGGCTGCAGAAGGCCGTGCGCACCGGCAACTTCGCGATCTACAAGTCCTACGCGCGACTGATCGACGATCAGTCAGACCAGCTCTGCACGCTGCGCGGGCTGCTCGACTTCAAGCCCGGCAAGGCGATACCGCTGTCGGCCGTCGAGCCGGCCGAGAACATCATGCGGCGCTTCAAGACCGGCGCGATGTCCTATGGCTCGATCAGCAAGGAAGCGCACGAGACACTGGCGATCGCGATGAACCGCATCGGCGGCATGAGCAACACCGGCGAAGGCGGCGAAGATCCGGAGCGCTTCACACCGATGGAGAATGGCGACTCGAAGAGTTCCGCCATCAAGCAGGTCGCCTCCGGCCGTTTCGGCGTGACCAGCGACTATCTGGTCAACGCCAAGGAACTGCAGATCAAGATGGCGCAGGGCGCCAAGCCCGGCGAAGGCGGCCAGCTGCCCGGCAGCAAGGTCTATCCGTGGGTCGCCAAGACCCGGCACACCACCGCCGGCGTCGGCCTGATTTCCCCGCCGCCCCATCACGACATCTACTCGATCGAGGATCTGGCCGAACTGATCCATGACCTGAAGAACGCCAATCGCGATGCGCGCATCAGCGTGAAGCTGGTCGCCGAAGTCGGCGTCGGCACCATCGCGGCCGGCGTTGCCAAGGCGCATGCCGACGTGGTGCTGATCAGCGGTTACGACGGTGGCACGGGCGCTTCACCGCAGACCTCGATCACGCATGCCGGACTGCCCTGGGAACTCGGCCTCGCCGAGACGCACCAGACGCTGGTGCTGAACAACCTGCGCAGTCGCATCGCGGTGGAAACCGACGGCCAGCTCAAGACCGGTCGCGACGTGGCGATCGCTGCACTGCTGGGCGCCGAGGAATTCGGCTTTGCCACCGCACCGCTGGTCAGCGTGGGCTGCATCATGATGCGCGTCTGCCATCTCAACACCTGCCCGGTCGGCGTCGCCACGCAGGATCCGAAACTGCGTGAGAAATTCACCGGCACGCCGGAGCATGTCGTCAACTTCATGCGCTTCATCGCCGAAGATCTGCGCGAACTGATGGCGCAGCTGGGCTTTCGCACCATCGACGAGATGGTCGGCCGCGTCGACCGCCTCGAACCCAAGAAGGCCATCGATCACTGGAAGGCCAAGGGCTTTGACTTCAGCAACATCCTCTACCAGCCCGATGTCGGCCCGGAAGTCGGACGCTACTGCCAGGACGGAGCAGGATCACGGCCTCGACAAGTCGCTGGACGTCACCACCCTGCTCGACCTCTGCAAACCTGCCATCGAGAAGGGTGAACAGGTACGCGGCACGGTTGCCCTGCGCAACGTCAACCGCGTGGTCGGCACCATCACCGGCAGCGAGATCACGAAAAAGTGGGGCGCGAAGGGTCTGCCCGAGGACACCATCAGCATCACCTTCAATGGCTCTGCCGGCCAGAGCTTCGGTGCGTTCATGCCGCCCGGCATGACTTTCATCATCGAGGGCGATGCCAACGACTACTTCGGCAAGGGACTGTCGGGCGGCAAGATCATCGTGCGGCCGCCCGCGCAAGTCGACCTTCGTCGCCGCCGAAAACATCATCATCGGCAACGTCGCGCTCTACGGTGCGACAGCCGGTGAGGCCTACATCAACGGCATGGCCGGCGAACGCTTTGCAGTACGCAACAGCGGCGTGGATACGGTCGTTGAAGCCGTCGGTGATCATGCCTGCGAGTACATGACCGGCGGACATGTGGTGGTGCTCGGAGCCGACGGGCCGCAACTTCGGCGCCGGGATGTCCGGCGGCATCGCCTATGTGCTCGACGAGAACGGCAGCTTCCCGGCGCGCATCAACATGCAGATGGTGGAAACCGAAGCAGCTGGCAGACCCGGCAGAAATCGCCAGGGTCCGTGAACTCGTCGAACGGCACCTGCGCTGGACGGACAGCAAACGCGCACGTCAGGTACTCGACGACTGGGACGCCAACGTCAAACGTTTCGTCAAGGTCATACCAAAGGACTACAAGCGCATGCTCGCCTGCATCATGCGTGCGCACGATCAGGGCCTGACCGGTGACGAGGCAATCATGGTGGCGTTTGAAGAAAACGCGCGGGATCTGTCGCGCGTAGGTGGCAACTGACATGGGCAAGCCAACTGGATTCATCGAGTTCGTACGCGAACTGCCGGTAGACCGGACCCCGCGCGAACGGGTTCGCGACTGGAACGAGTTCCATCACCACATGGACGAGAAGCGGCTGCGCCAGCAGGGTGCGCGCTGCATGGACTGTGGTGTGCCCTTCTGCCATAACGGCACGACCATCGAGGGCTCCACGGTCGGCTGTCCGGTCAACAACCTGATACCGGAGTGGAACGACCTGGTCTACCGCGGCCTCTGGCAGGAAGCGCTGGTCCGGCTGCACAAGACCAACAACTTTCCCGACTTCACCGGGCGCGTCTGCCCGGCGCCCTGCGAAGGCTCCTGCGTACTCGGCATTTCCAGCCCGCCGGTGACCATCAAGAACCTGGAAGCAGCGATCATCGACCGCGGCTTCGAGGAAGGCTGGGTGGTTGCCGAACCGCCGAAGACCCGCACCGGCAAGAAAGTGGTGGTGGTGGGCTCGGGGCCAGCCGGCCTCGCCGCCGCTGCGCAGCTGAACCGCGCCGGTCATCTGGTCACGGTACTTGAACGCGACGACCGCCCGGGCGGCCTGCTGATGTATGGCATCCCCAACATGAAGCTCGACAAGCGCGCTGTCGTCGAGCGCCGTATCCGGCTGCTGGAAGAAGAAGGCATCAAGTTCATCTGTAATGCGACGGTCGGCGAGAACGTCGAGGCACAGATGCTGCTCAAGGACTTCGATGCGACGGTGATCTGTACCGGCGCCACACAGCCGCGCGATCTGCCCGTCGAGGGCCGCAGTCTCGGTGGCGTGCACTTTGCGATGGAATACCTGACGGCGAGCACCAAGGCGCTGCTGGATGGCAAGCCGGAAGCGAGTGCTGCTGCATGCAAAGGGCAAGGATGTCATCGTCATCGGCGGCGGCGATACCGGCACCGACTGCATTGGCACTGCGATCCGTCAGGGCTGCCGCTCGCTGCTGCAGATCGAGATCATGCCGAAGTCACCGGCCGAACGTGCCGAGAACAATCCGTGGCCGGAGTGGCCGAAGATTCACCGCATCGACTACGCACAGGAAGAGGCCATCGCGAAGTTCGGGCAGGATCCGCGCACTTACCTGACGACGGTCAAGAAGTTCGTCGCTGATGCCAGCGGGCAGCTGGAATCCTGCGTGACGGTAGAGATCAGCTGGGAGAATGTGGACGGCAAGCTGGTTCCACAGGAACGCCCCGGCAGCGAGAAAACACATCCGGCGCAACTGGTGCTGCTGGCGATGGGCTTCACCGGCCCCGAGGCGCCACTGCTTGAGGAACTCGGCCTGCAATGCGACTCGCGCAGCAACGTACAGGCCGAATATGGCAAGTACGCCACCAGCGTGAAGGGCGTGTATACCGCCGGCGACTGCCGGCGCGGACAGAGCCTGATCGTGTGGGCCATCAATGAGGGTCGCGGAGCAGCCCGCGAAGTCGATCGCTATCTGATGGGCCGCACCGACCTGCCGTGACAGCAGTACCGCAAACGGTGCTCAAGCAGGAGCTGAGCGAGTTCCTGGCGCGTTATGCTGCGCTCTACAACCGGCAGGCGTATGCAGAACTGCTGGAGATGTGGGACACCGACGATCCGGACATTTTCTATATGGCCGAGGAAGTCGATCCACCGATGTACGGCTGGCCAGCCATCAAGGCGTACTTTGACCGGCCCGGCTCACTCGATGGTATCCGCAATGAGTACAGCGATGTCCGGGCGCGTTATCTCACAGCAGATCTTGCGCTGGCGACCTACAGACTGCGCTTTGATCTGGCCGTCAAAGGCATGCAGCCGTTATCGAGCTTCAATCGCATCGTGGCGGTATTCCGCCGGCGCAATGGCGAATGGAAGCTGGCCAGCTATGCTGAAGCACCACAGGCACCGTTGACCATGATGCGCAAGCTGGCAAAAAACTCAAAGACGCTGGGGCCGACCGAACAGCAGGCGCTGCTGAATACCGTCCAGACCCTGCTCGAAGACACCGTGCCCGCGGATTTTGCACAGTGGCTAAAGAAGGGTTCCTAGGCACCACTGCAGGCATGGCAGCAACCCGGCCCGACGTCGAGATACCGGCGCATCGCTGGCCAGGACCGCTGCGCGCCTGGTATCTGGTCACGCTGCTGACCATCGCCTACATCTTCTCCTTCGTCGACAAGTACATCCCGGCACTGCTGGTCGAACCCCTGAAGCGCGACCTGGGCCTCAGTGACACCGAAATGGGTCTGCTGCTGGGACCTGCCTTTGCAGTGCTGTATGCCACTCTGGGCTTGCCGATGGGCTGGCTCGCCGATCGTTACCGACGCACCACGCTGGTCGCGATGGGCGTGACGCTATGGTCGCTGGCCACCGCAGCATCCGGACTCGCCGGCAGTTTCGGCCGTCTGCTGCTGGCCCGCGTTGGCGTCGGCGTCGGTGATGCCACGCTTGCGCCCTGCGCGATGTCGATGATCTCTGACAGCTTTCCACCCGAGCGACGCGGCCGACCGATCGCCCTGTACGTTGCGGCACAGTCTTTCGGTGCCGGCCTTGCAGCACTCGGCGGTGCAGCCGTGCTCGGCTGGGCCAACGCACAGAGTGAAATTTCGTTGCCGGGCTTCGGCATCCTTGCACCCTGGCAATTCACCTTCATCGCCGTCGGCACACCGGGGCTCATCGTGGCCGTGCTGCTGCTTCTGATGCGCGAACCCGCTCGCGAGGTCTCGGCACTCAACAGCCCCACGATGCGTCAGACGCTGCGCTACCTGCGCGCGCGCTGGCCAGGCTATGCAAGCCTCACCGCTGTGGTCTCGGTGATGACCATCATCGCCTACAGCCAGAACTGGTATGCGGCTCTCTGGCAACGCCAGTGGGGCTGGGATATCACGCGCTTTGCCACCTGGAGCGGCCTGGGGCTGATCATCCTCGGACCATTGACGGTCAATCTCACCGGCTGGCTGTCAGACCGGCTGTATGCCCGGGGACGCACCGACGGCCCGCTGCTGATTGTGATGGTCGGCACCGTGCTGCTGGTCCCTACCGGCATCCTCGTGCCGCTGATGCCATCCGGAGAAACAGCCTTCGCAGTCTGGCTGTTCAACCTCATCGGCCTGTCAGCAGTTTCCGCCACCGCGCCGGTCGCCCTGCTCAATATCACACCGGGCGCGATGCGCGGCCAGGTTTCCGCCCTGTTCTACATGATCATCATGCTGACTGGCCTGGTGGTCGGACCGCTGGCAGTGGGCTTCTTCAATGACGCCCTGTTTGCCGGCAGCAATATCGCCCTCGCCTGCGCACTGGTGCCGCTGCTCGTCGGCCTGCCCGGACTGGTCCTGCTGCGCCATATGCGCCGGGAATACGGAAAAGCGCTGAGCGGCCCGTACAATAATGCCACCTTCACCCAGCAACCCGGCAGCAGTTAAACCCATGCAGTACTGCAGCGCGTGCAGCCAACCCGTCACCCATACCGTTCCGGCCGGCGATAACCGGTCGCGGGCCGTCTGTACCAGTTGCGGAGCCGTGCATTACGAGAATCCCAAGATCGTGGCCGGCTGTGTACCCGAATACGAGGGGCAGATCCTGCTGTGCCGCCGCGCCATTGAGCCACGCCATGGCTTCTGGACCGTGCCCGCCGGCTTCATGGAAATCGGTGAATCGCTGGCCGAAGCTGCCCGACGCGAGACCTGGGAAGAGGCGCTGGCCCAGGTGGAGATCGGCCCGCTGTTTGCCGCAGTCGATGTGATTCACGCCGGGCAGGTACACGTTTTCTTCACCGGCAAGCTGCCCCGGCCCGAGTTCGGCGTGGGCACAGAAAGCCTTGAGACACGCCTGTTCCGGCCAGAGGATATTCCGTGGAGCGAGCTGGCCTTCCCCAGCATCCGAATTGCCCTGGAGCAGTATCTGGAAAACCGCCGGACCGGCAACCAGCTGGTACACCTGACCACCGCACCGCGGACCATGCGCGGCTAGTTATCTGCGCCCAAAATCTCTAAAGTAGCGGCCCTTGAAGGAGCCCAGACACCATGACTTTCGTCGTCACCGAGAACTGCATCAAGTGCAAATACATGGACTGCGTCGAGGTTTGCCCCGTCGATTGCTTCCATGAAGGCCCAAACATGCTCGTCATCGACCCCGACGAGTGCATCGACTGCACGCTCTGTGAGCCGGAATGTCCCGCCGAAGCCATTTTCTCCGAAGATGAGGTGCCGGCAGCACAGAAGCACTTCGCCGCACTGAATATCGAACTGGCCAAGCAGTGGCCGGTCATCACCGAGGCCGGCACACCGCCAGCCGATGCAGATGCATGGGTGAAGACGCCGGACAAACTGAAGCTGCTGGAACGCTGATCGAGGCGCCTGTTGTAGCGCCTTGCAGCCGTCTTACTGCCTGGCGACTTTTGGCGCCTTGGACTCAGAGAGATATTTCGCCAGCTCATCGGGTTCGAGATAACCGCCGATCAGCTCTCCCGACTCAAGCACGATGGCCGGCGTACCCTGCAGGCTGAATTCCCGGCCTATGTTGTAGTGCTCTGCAACCGAATTGGGCTTGCAGACTTTGTCCTTCAGCGTCTCACCCATCTTGGACCTGGTCATTGCGACGCGCGGGTCCTTCGCACAGGCGACCTGCTCGGACTTCGTCCAGCTCTCCGTACCGGGCCCGCTGCGCGGGAAAAACATGTAGCGAACGCGAATGCCACGCGCGTTGTAAGTCGCTATCTGCCGGTGGAGCTTTCGGCAGTAGCCGCAATCGACATCGGTGAACACGGTGACGGTATCCTGGTACTTGGCTGGTGCGAAAATCACCATGCCGGACTCGCTGACACCGGACAATACCTCCTTGCGAACCCCTTCGACACGCCCCTCTGTGAGGTTGTGTTCGGAATCCAGGTCAAAGATCTCGCCCTGCACCATGTACCGGCCATCGGCAGATACATAGGCGATTTTCGAACCGATCCGCACCTCGTAGAGTCCGGCAACCGGTGATGCCGAAATCTGCTCCGGCCTGATCTCCGGAAAGCGGCTGGAAATCAGCTTGCGCACCTCGGCTGCGGAACCGCCTGAAGACGGACCCGACACCTCGGCCACCGAGTTGGCGGCAGCGAGAGCGCCGAGCATGACAAAACCGGACAGCGCCAGAAAACGAAAAGAAACCGACATGAACGACACCCTGCAGCGTGTGACTATTGAGCCGAATCGTAGCACGTGAAGCGCGTCGATCCAGTCAACGTAGTGCAGCAACGCGCTGCGAAACTCAGCCCCGCGGATGATGCTGGGCGTGCAGTTCCTTCATCCTTTCACGGGCGACATGCGTGTAGATCTGCGTCGTGGAAAGATCGCTGTGACCCAGCAACATCTGCACGACGCGCAGGTCCGCACCATGATTCAGCAAATGCGTGGCAAATGCATGACGCAGTGAATGCGGCGACAGCTTGGCGTCGATATCAGCCTTCTTCGCATAGCGCTTGATGATGTGCCAGAACGCCTGACGGGTCATGCGGTCACCACGCCGTGTCGGGAACAGGTATTCGCTCTGGCGCTCGAGCAGGATTTCCAGACGCGGACCATTGATGAACTCGCGAATCCAGCGTTGCGACTCTTCACCGAAGGGAATCAGCCGTTCACGATCACCCTTGCCCTGGATGCGCAACACACCCTGATTCAGGTTGACCTGACTCTGGCGGAGATTGATCAGCTCGGATACCCGCAGGCCGGTGGCGTACAGCACCTCAAGCATGGCCCGGTCGCGATGACCGAGCGGATCGCTGGTCTCCGGAGCACCGAGCAATGCATCCACTTCCGACTCGGTCAGCGAGCGCGGCAGCGAGCGGCCGATCTTCGGCATGTCGATCTTTACGGTCGGATCTTCCTGGATCGCACCTTCGCGCAACAGGAAACGGTAGAAGCGCCGGAAGCTGGACAGCTGCCGGGCAGTCGAACGCGGCTTGGAGCCCTGCTTGGCCCGGCTGGCAATGAATGCCAGCAGATCAGCACGGCTTGCATAGATCAGGCTGGTATCACGCTGGGCAAGCCAGCGTTGCAGGGCGACCAGATCAGCGCGATACGCACCCAGCGTATTCACCGACAGACCCCGCTCCATCCAGATGGCATCAAGAAATTTGTCGATGACGCCCTCGGAAGAAACAGATTTTGAGCTGCTGCTCGTGATGTGGTTGACAGACGCTGGTGACATTACACTTCAGTCCCGTGCTGGCGGCAAACGGCCATAACTGCAAACCTGATCAGCGTCCCGCGAGTCAGTTTCAGGATAATCAGGGCCTCTTTCATGGGACTGGAGTATGGGCAAAAGGTTGCCGCATCGGCGTGACTGCACTCACAAATTATGATGAATTACATAAACTTACGATTTAACTAAACACGCGAATGCGTTACCTCATTCGTGGCCTCGGGCACGGCATTTTCGGCCTGTACGCAACCGGTATATTCGCTGCCGTCAGCCTGTCGACCCTGGCCGCGGTTGCAGTTACACCGGCCATTGCGGGACGTCGGCAACTGGTACGTCACGCCGCCGGAGCGTTACTGAGTCTCACCGGCGCCAGGTTGTCGGTCAGCGGACTGGATCACGTTCCGGAAGATCCGTGCATCGTCATCGCTAATCATTCGAGCTATCTCGACGGGCCGATTCTCAGTGCCGCATTGCCGCCACGCTTTGGCTTCGTGATCATGCGAGAAATGACCCAGGTGCCATTCGCGCACTTCCTGTTACGTCGCATTGGCTCGGAATTTGTCGAACGCAAGGATCGGCACCAGGGTGCGGCTGATGCGCGCCGTATCCTGCACAAGGCAGGCAACCAGGAATCGCTGGCTTTCTTCCCCGAAGGCGCCTTCTTCATGGAACCGGGACTGCGTCGCTTCCACAACGGCGCCTTTGCGGCCGCAGTGCGTGGCAATCTGCCGGTGGTACCGGTAGTCATCCGTGGCAGCCGCGACATGCTGCCCGCAGCGCGACGGCTGCCCCGACCCGGCAGGATCGAAGTCATCATCAAACCCGCGCTGCATGCCAGCGGCGACAATCCCGTCCACTCACTGCGCGAGCAGGCGCGGCTGAGCATCCTGGAAGACCTCAATGAGCCCGACCTGTTGCCGCATGAACTGACATAAGACGCATCTTTGACCACCCCTGCGGTAACCCGCGATTGGCGTGAGTCGTTTTGCACCGCATAATCGGGCGCCATCGGGCCAGCACCGGCTCTGTGGAGAGATGTTTTGACTCAGGATGTGATCGTTATCGTTGCGGCCCGCCGCACGCCCATCGGCGCTTTTCAGGGTGTCTTGAGCCCACTTTCAGCGCCGGCACTGTCCGCAATCGCCAGCCAGGCCTGCCTCAGCGACTGCGGCATTCCGGCCGCGGATATCAGCGAAGCCTTGCTCGGCTGTGTGCTGAGTGCGGGAATCGGCCAGGCACCAGCGCGACAGGCGGTCCTCGCCGCCGGGCTACCGGATTCGGTACCAGCCACCACCATCAACAAGGTCTGCGGCTCAGGCATGAAGGCTGTTCACCTCGGTGCTGACATGATCCGCGCGGGTAGCGCCGCCATCGTGCTTGCCGGTGGCATGGAATCGATGAGTAACGCACCCTACCTGCTACCCAAGGCACGCACTGGCTACCGGATGGGACACCAGGAAGTGCTCGATCACATGTTCCTTGATGGCCTGCAGAACCCCTATGACGGCCAGATGATGGGCATCTTTGGTGAAGCCACGGCCAAAACCTACGGTTTCTCCCGTACCGAGCAGGACGAGTTCGCCATCGAGTCGGTAAATCGTGCGCTGGCTGCGGCCAGTGCCGGCATTTTTGCAGCAGAGATTGCCCCAGTGACCGTCAAGAGCCGGAAAGGCGAGACGCTCGTCACGGCGGATGAAGAGCCGGGTCGCTGCGACATGCAGCGTATTCCGACCATGCGCCCCGCCTTTGCGAAGGATGGCACGGTCACCGCAGCCACCTCATCATCGATCTCGGATGGCGCCGCCTCGCTGTTGCTGATGAGTGAAGCTGAAGCACAGCGTCGTGGCCTGAAACCACTCGCACGGATCATCGGTCAGGCCAGTCATGCCCAGGAGCCTGCGTGGTTCACCACAGCACCGGGCCCCGCGGTCAAGAAACTGCTGGCGGGTATCAACTGGAAAATCACCGATGTGGATCTGTTCGAAATCAATGAGGCCTTTGCCTGTGTCACGCTGGCTGCCATGCGTGACCTCGGCGCACCGCATGAGCGCGTGAACGTGCACGGCGGCGCCTGTGCGCTCGGTCATCCGATCGGGGCAACCGGTGCACGCATCATCGCTACGCTGATCAACGCGCTCAGAACGCGTGGTGGCAAGCGCGGCATTGCGACCGCCTGTATCGGCGGCGGTGAGGCAGTGGCGACCGCGATCGAGCTTGTGTAAGGCGGACAGGCCCGCAGCAGCTACATTCCGGAGTAGTTCGGGCCACCGCCGCCTTCCGGCGTGGCCCAGCGGATGTTCTGTGCGGGATCCTTGATGTCGCAGGTCTTGCAGTGGACGCAGTTCTGCGCGTTGATCTGCAGGCGCGATGCGCCATCGGCATCAGATACCACTTCGTAGACACCCGCCGGACAGTAGCGCTGCGCGGGTTCTGCATAGAGCGGCAGGTTGCGCTCTATCGGTATCGCTGGGTCCTTGAGCTGCAAATGACAGGGCTGGTCTTCTTCGTGATTGGTACTGGACAGGAATACCGATGACAGGCGGTCAAAGCTGACTTTCCCATCCGGCTTCGGATAGTTGATCCGTGGCGCACTGGCGGCGAGCTGCAGACCGGCATGATCCGGCTGACGGCTGCGCAGGGTAAACGGCAGGCGCCCGCGAAAAATATTCTGATCCAGCCAGATAAAGGCGCTGCCGAGCAATAATCCGAACTTCTTCTGTGCCGGACCGAAATTGCGCGCCGCATGCAGCTCACGCCACACCCATGATTCGCGTACCGCGGTCTCAAAGGATGCAAGCTCGGCCGGCGCTGCATCACCTTGGCCAAGAGCCGCAAAAACCGACTCCGCGGCCAGCATGCCGGTCTTGATCGCAGTGTGCGAACCCTTGATCTTCGCGCCGTTCAGGAATCCTGCCTCACAACCGACTAGCAAACCGCCGGGGAATACCAGCTTTGGCAGCGACTGCAGTCCACCCTTGTTGACCGCTCGCGCGCCATAACTGACCCGCTGCCCGCCTTCGAGGCAATCACGGATACGCGGGTGCTGTTTCCAGCGCTGGAATTCCTCGAAGGGGTTGATGTGCGGATTGCGGTAATTGAGCGCCAGAATAAAGCCCAGATACACCTGATTGTCGGCGGCGTGATAGATAAAGCCACCTCCCTCGGTACTGCTGTCGAGCGGCCAGCCAAAGGTATGCACCACCAGGCCTTCGTGGTGCCGGGCTGGATCTACGCTCCAGATCTCCTTGATGCCGATACCGTAGTGCTGCGGATCACAGTCCTCACGTAGCCGGTACCTCTCCATGAGATCCTTGCCGAGATGACCACGGCAACCTTCGGCAAAAATGGTGTACTTGCCACGCAGCTCGTAGCCGGGCTGAAACGAAGCCTTCTCCTTCCCGTCGGCTCCACGGCCCAGATCGCCGGTCAGTACACCGACCACCCGGCCGTTGTCATACAGGACTTCGGCACCAGCAAAGCCGGGAAACAGATTCGCGCCCAGCGCTTCGGCCTGCTCAGCGAGCCACTGGCAGAGCCGGCCCAGGCTGATGATGTAGTTGCCCTTGTTATGCATTGGCCGCGGAATAAATAAATCCGGCACCTTTATGTCCGGCACCTTTATGTCCGCATCGGCACTGCGCAGCCAGTGGACTTCGTCTGCGGTGACAGCGGTCTGCACTGGCGCGCCACGCTCGCGCCAGTCGGGGAACAGCTCATCAAGCGCAGTGGTCTCCAGCACTGCACCGGAAAGGATATGCGCACCGATCTCGGCGCCCTTCTCGATCACGGCAACCGACACCTCGGTGCCCGCATCGCGGGCGAGCTGGAGCAGACGACAGGCGGCCGCCAGACCGCTGGGCCCTGCGCCAACGATCACGACATCAAATTCCATGCTTTCACGTTCAGTCATGCGGACAGGAGTCTAGCCCATCAATCCATGCCTGCGCGATTCGGGTTTGCCCGGAACTGATGCGGCTTCTACACTCGCGCCAGACCACATGAACCTCCTCGACAGATATCACTCCCTGGGCACAGATGCCGGACTCAGCAATGACCCGGCACAGCTGCGTGCGCTCCGCGTACTGGACCGGATCGGCCAGGAACTCGCGGCACGCCCACCACCACGGGCACCGGGATTTCTGAGCCGCCTGCTGCCGCGAACTACCAGACCGGCACCGGTCCGTGGCGCCTACCTGTGGGGCGGCGTGGGACGCGGCAAGACCTTCATGATGGATCTGCTGTTCGAGTCCCTGCCCTTCGACGACAAGATCCGCTATCACTTTCATCGCCTGATGAACCGGGTACACGCCCGGCTCAAGACCCTGAGAGACGAGCAGGATCCGCTGGCCACCGTTGCCGGCGAACTGGCCGGCGAAGCGCGCATCATCTGCTTCGACGAATTCTTCGTTGCCGACATCGCCGATGCCATGCTGCTCGCGCGACTGCTGGAAGCACTATTCGAGCGTGGCGTTACCCTGGTCGCGACCTCAAACACCGCTCCGCAGGATCTGTATCGGGGTGGACTGCAGCGACAGCGCTTTCTGCCCGCCATCGACCTGATCCAGCAACATACTGAAGTCGTACACGTGGACGGACTCACCGACTACCGGCTGCGCGTGCTGGAAGCGGCCGAGATCTGGCACGCGCCGCTGGACGAGATGGCAGACCGGAACCTCGATCAGTATTTCAGGAGCATGGCACCCGACCGGGGTACCGAAGGTGAAACGCTGGATGTACTGGGCAGAAGCATCGCCACGCGTCGGCGTGCCGAAGGCATCGCCTGGTTCGATTTCGACGCGCTGTGTGCCGGGCCGCGCAGCCAGGAGGATTACATCGAGATCGCCCGCTGGTTCCAGACCGTAATCGTCTCCGATGTGCCGCGTCTGGATGAAGAACGCGAAAACGAGGCGCGACGATTCATCGCGCTGGTCGATGAATTCTACGATCGCCGCGTCAACCTGATCGTCTCGGCTGTGGAATCCATCGGCCGGATCTACACCGGCACCCGGCTCAGCCGGGAATTCGAACGCACCCGCAGCCGGCTGCTGGAGATGCAGTCGATGGAATACCTCGCAGCCGAACACCTGCCCTGAACTGCGGCCCGGAACAGCCGTAGGGACCCCGCTCCGACCAACAACGCCCTGCTCCGCTATACTCACCCCCGTCATCAGACAGGAGCTGGCCATGCGCTTGTACAGGATTTTTCTGCTGCTCTTATGCGGGTTTGGCAGCATCTTAACCGACCCGGCAGCCATCGCAGCACCAGTCAGCGAAGCAGAGCGCGTGCCCATAGACCTGCGGCGCACTACGCTGATCGTGCGTGACATAGACACCTCGCTGCGCTTTTACCGCGATGTACTGGGCCTCAAGGTGGGCTATGACCAGGTCATCCGCACGCCGCGGGATGCAGCGAGTGATGCGACCGCCGATCGCTCGCTGCGGTTGGTGCTGATGCAGGCCAATGACGATTTCATCGGCATGATCGGCATGATCCAGTACTTCAAGCCCGCGAAACCGGTTCCGGCAGCACCGGCCGAACCCTTCAGCGTTGGCAGTATGGTTTTCGTGTTCAACGTGAAAAATGCCGCAGCGAAGTTCGCAGCCGCACGCGAGGTTCCCGGCGTGAGGGTGGTCGATGAACCGACCCGAACCACCTATCCGGGTTATGGCGGCAAGGGTGTCATCCCGGTGCTGGTGAGTACGCTCACCGACCCGGATGGCTACGCGATTGAACTGAATGAGTTGCTGGTCGAGGATCCCCGGCGTGGAGATACCAGTGCGCCTGCTCCGGACTGAGCAGGGAATATGCTATGCGTGCGTCTGTACGGAGTCGCTCTTCACGAGTCCATAACACTCACAGGACCGCGCAGCGATACCCTCCTTGTCAAGAATCGTGATGCGGCCACGAGTGTAGTCGAGCAGCTTTTCATCCTGCAATTTGCGGGCCGCATGGGTCACATCCTCGCGACGCAGGCCCAGCATGTTGCCGATGAACTGCTGCGTCATCTCCAGTTCATTGCTCGCAGAACGGTCGACACCCTGGGTCAGCAATTTGCAGATCTTCTGTTCAGTCGTGTGGCGCCGGAGGCAGATGGCACTCTGTGCGATCTGGATCAGCAACAGTTGCGCATACTCAAGTGCTATCTGCTGGAAATTGCCACGACGATTGAACTCGACCATCAGCCTGTCCATCTTGATTCGGTAAGCATGGCCGGCAATCAGCGTGACACAGGAATACGGCACTGACCTGTTGCCAAGCAACTGCATAACACCGGCCAGACCATCTTCACCGACTTCAGCGATCGGCGTGTAGTGGCCGTCACTGGTCATCCCGACCATGGAGAGCAGGCAGCTGACCGGAAAATATACCCAGACGGGCTTGATGTGCGCCTCGATGAGCTACCTGGCCACCCTTTAAACTGACCAGCTCAAGATCTGAGTCCAGCCGCGAGATAGTCAGTCCTCGGGAAGCTGACGCAAAAGGTGATTCTTGTGGGGATTCTGCCAAGTCAGCATGAAGCAATTACTCCAATCGCCACGGCCATACCCTTACGCTCCATGCCGCAACACTGCAAGTAAATGGATTATGGAAAGCCAAGTTATCTCGACTTTATAGCCATTGTTTTAGCAACTGTATGTGCAAAAACACACATAGAAACCAGTCCCAGACCATGCCCGGAGACCGGCATGAGCACCCAACCACATGTCGCTGACTGTCAGTCAGCGACAGCCAGCATTTAGAATCACGGGTTCAGTAACCCAGATGGAGTCTCCGCATGACAGGCAAGCTGGTCCTCTGCCGACACGGACAGAGCACATGGAACCTCGAAAACCGCTTCACCGGCTGGACCGACGTAGACCTGACCGAGCAGGGCCGTAACGAGGCGCAGAACGCCGGCCGGGAGCTGGCGCGGCTCGGTTTCCGCTTCGATATCGCCTATACCTCGGTGCTCAAGCGGGCGATCCGTACGCTCTGGCTGATGCTCGACGAGATGGATCTGATGTGGATCCCGGTCGAGCGCAGCTGGCGACTGAACGAACGGCATTACGGCTCACTGCAGGGCCTGAACAAGGCCGAGACGGCTGCAAAACACGGCGAAGACCAGGTCAAGATCTGGCGGCGCAGTTATGACACTCCCCCGCCGCCACTCGCTTCAACCGATGAGCGCCACCCGGGCAATGATCCCCGCTATCACAGCATCGCCGGCCTGCCGGGCACCGAATCCCTCAAGGACACGCTGGCCCGCGTGCTGCCCTTCTGGCAGGACCAGGTGGCCCCGCGCCTGCTGCGCGGTGAGGACGTGCTGGTGACGGCACACGGCAACAGCCTGCGCGCGATGGTGAAGATGCTCGACAGCATGTCCGAGCAGGACATCCTCGAGTTCAACATCCCCACCGGCATCCCGATGCTCTACACGCTGGACGCACATCTGCAGCCGCTGAAGCGCGAATACCTCGGTGATCAGGCCGCCATCCGCAAGGCTGCCGAAGCTGTCGCACAACAGGGCAAGGCGAAGTGATCTACGCGCTGGATGAACTGGTACCGCAGCTCGCTGCGGATGTCTACGTGGCGCCGAATGCCACCGTCATCGGCGATGTCATCCTCGCTGCAGAGGTCAGCGTATGGTTTGGTGCCGTATTGCGCGGCGATGTCGAGCGACTCACCGTCGGTCGTGGCAGCAACATCCAGGACAATTCAGTGCTGCACAGTGATCCCGGCGCACCGCTCACGCTCGGCGAGCGGATCACCGTCGGACATATGGTGACCCTGCATGGCTGCAGCATCGGCGACGACACGCTGATCGGAATGGGCGCGGGCGTGCTGAATCACGCACGGATCGGTCGCAACTGCCTGATCGGCGCACACGCGCTGATTACCGAGGGCAAGGAATTCCCGGACGGCATGCTGATCGTCGGCTCGCCGGCACGCGCCATCCGGCCGCTGACACCACAGGAACTGGAACGGATAGCCGGCAACAACAAACGCTATATAGAACGGGCAAAACGCTATCGGGCTGGCCTGCGGTCTCTGCTCTGAGACCACCCGGCAGCGTCGTCAGGCGCGCAGCCTGATCAGGCCTTCCTGTGCCAGGGTCGCCACCAGTTGGCCATCTGCCGTGAATACATGGCCGCGCGCCAGGCCACGCCCGCCACTGGCAGCAGGACTGTCCAGCGCAAACAGCATCCATTCATCCACCCGGCAGGCGCGATGAAACCACATCGCATGATCGAGGCTCGCCATCTGCAGGCCGCTACGGCTCGCATGCAAGCCATGCGGCAATGTCACCGTGCCGATCAGTTCGTAATCGGAAACGTAGGCCAGCAATACCTGATGCAGAAACTGGTCAGCAGGCAACTGGTCGACGGCGCGCATCCACACCTGTTTGACCGGCGCCCGGTTCTCGCTGCCTGCCGAGAGAAACTGTCCGGGATCAACCGGCCGCACGCTGAACGGACGCTGGTAGGACAGGAAGCGCCGCATGCGTGGCGGTATGTCGCCGCTGTACTCGCGCACCAGCGTTTCAATATCCTTGAGACCTTCAGGCTGCGGCACATCCGGCATGCTCACCTGGTGCTCCAGACCGACCTCAACCGTCTGGAATGATGCCGTCATATTGAAGATCTGTTCGCCATGCTGGATAGCGATCACACGACGGTTGGAAAAACTGCCGCCATCCCGTGCCCGATCAACTTCATAGATGATCGGCGCATTGACATCACCGCGCTTCAGGAAATAGGCGTGCAGGGAATGCGCAGCCCGATCACGCACCGTGCGACTGGCTGCGGCAAGTGCCTGGCCCAACACCTGACCACCAAACACCTGTGGCGTACCGATATCGCGGCTCTGCCCACGAAAGATGTTCTCCTCGATCGGCTCGAGTTCCAGCAACCTGATCAGGTCGGCAAAGCTTGCGTCCATTGAAAGCCCAAACCGGAAAAAGGGAGCGGAATTGTAACGCGCAGGCTATCAGCCAGCATGGGCAGTACCGCAGGCCTGTGTTAAGGTCAGCCTCAAGCAAGGGGGGAAAGCGCATGAAGGATGCTCTGCAGCTCACGCCGCGCAAGGGATCCCGCCTGTCCGTTATCGGTATCGCGACCGCTGCCATCGGCATCGTGCTTGCGATTGCCTCCGGCTTTGGCGCACGCGCCGGATTTCTCTCACCGTTTGCCAGCATGGGTGCCTACGCGCTCGGCAGCCTGCTGCTGCTCATCGCTGCAATCACCGCCGGACTCGGCCTGATCCGCAGCGGCGGCCTGCGCGGCGCCACATCGCGGCCAGCCACCTGGCTCGCCCTGCTGGCTGGACTTGCGGTAACAGCAAACAACGGCTTCGTGATGAGCCAGGCAAGCGGCGCACCGGCCATTCACGACATCAGCACCGACACTGAAACGCCGCCGGCTTTCGTCGCCATCGTGGCACTGCGCCAGGCTGATGCGGCCAATCCCAGCGAGTATTCCGGGCCAGACACCGCAGCCGAGCAGCACCGCGCCTTCCCTGATATCCAACCGCTGCTGGTCGATCAGCCCACCGACGTGGTCTTTGCCGCTGCCAGCGAAATCGTCGCCGACAAGGGCTGGACGCTGGTGGAGGCCAATGAAGCAGAAGGACGCATCGAGGCGACAGCAGAAACCGGCTGGGTACGTTTCAAGGATGATGTGGTGATCCGGATTCAGCCCACAGGTACCGGCAGCCGTATCGATGTGCGCTCCAAGTCGCGGATCGGGCGTGGCGACATGGGCGTAAATGCCCGCCGCGTACGCGGCTATCTGGATTCCCTGCAGGCCCGCCTCGCTCACTGAACACGCATGCCTGCCATCACCGCAATGGTAGAAACCTATCTCCCGGTGCTGGTCACCGCCGGCGATTACGCCCGGCATATTCAGCCACGTATCACCGAACCCGCACGAAAGGCAGGCCAGAATCCCTGGGTACAGGCCATCACCGACGCCGACCATTCGGTACAGACCTTTTTCGAGATGACCACGCTGGCTCACTTCCCGGATGCCGGTTTTTTCGGTGAAGAACAGGAACTGTCACGCAACACCGGCTATTTTCCACCCGCTGCCGCAACGATGGTCTGGCTCGACCCGATCGACGGCACCTACCTGTACCAGAATCAGCGCTCCGGCTGGCAGATCATCCTGTCGATCACCCGCGATGCGCGCCTGATGGCAGTGATCTGCTACCTGCCAGTCAGCGGGCGCTTCAATCTTGCCGTGCGCGGCTGCGGCGCCTTTACCGGCACGCGCGACTGCCGCTCGCTGAACGACATGCAGCCGCTGGCTACCCGTTCCGGGAGCGGCGTCTGCGTCACCTATCAGGCACCCGGGGAACTCGCAAAACTGCGCGGCAGCTGGAGCGCATTCGACATCGTCACCGACGATGATCCGCAACGTGATTTCGAGAATCTCAACGATCTCTTCAGCGGACGCCTGGATGGCTTCGTGTCACAAGCCTGTGACCTGCTGGACTGGGGAGCGCTCGGCTATATCGTTGCCAATGCCGGCGGCGTGGTATCCGGACTGGACGGCACACCGCTGGATATCTTCGAGAATTTCAGCGCGCGCAGCAGCCCGATACTGGTGAGTGCATCACCGGCTATCCACCAGCGCCTGCTGGCGACGCTCAACGGATCCCCGTAGGAGCGGCTTCGTGGGAGCGGCTTCAGCCGCGATTGACGGTGAGAAGATCGCGGCTGAAGCCGCTCCTACTCTTCAAAAAAGTACAGCACCAGCACTTCGGCGGTACAGGCCGGCTTCACTTCGCCTTCAATCTCAATGGTGTTCTCAAGAATGACCTGCAAGCCACCGGCACGCTGACGTGCCGACTTCAGTGCGGTGCGCATGCGTACACGCTTGCCGGCCGGCACCATGTTTCTGAAGCGCACTTCGTTGACACCGTAATTGATGATGCGCTTGATACCGTCGAACTCGACCACACTGTCCAGCAGAGCTGGCATCAGCGAGACCAGCAGATAACCGTGTGCAATGGTGCTGCCGATGGGCATCTCGCGCTTTGCGCGCTCGACGTCCACGTGGATCCACTGGTGATCGTCAGTCGCATCAGCAAAGCGGTTGATGCGATCCTGATCGACCATGATCCAGTCCGAAACGCCGACCTCACGACCTTCGAAGGCCTTGATATCGGCAGCAGTCCTGACGACAACCCGGGTCATATCACTTGTTCACTGCTCATGGAAAAAGACTCCCGACTCAACGCTCGTGGCGCGCGATAGCGCCAAGGAATTCAGTGCGGATGCGGTCATCGTCCTTGAATGCACCCAGCATCTCGCTGGTAGTCATGCGTACATTATCCCGATGCACACCGCGGGTAGTCATGCAGTGGTGCTGTGCCTCGATGACCACGGCCACACCACGCGGCTCAAGCACCTGCTGAAAGCAGCGAGCGATATCAGCCGTGAGTTTTTCCTGCACGATCAGGCGACGGGTGAATGCCTCTACAACCCGCACCAGCTTGCTGATGCCCGCCAGCCGGCGGTCTGGAAGATAGGCCACATGGGCGACACCGATCACCGGCGCCACGTGGTGCTCACAGTGCGATTCAAAATCGATGTGCGTCAGGGCCACGATCCGGTCGTAGTGCTCGACTTGATGAAAGGAGGTGCCCAGCAAGGCATACGGATCGACCTTGTAACCGGCAAACCAGTCTTCATAGGCCCCGAGGAACCGGGCCGGCGTTTTCTGCAGGCCGCGACGGGCCGGATCTTCACCGATCCAGGCCAGCAAGGTACGCACCGCCGCTTCCGCGCTCTCGCGACTCGGCTTAAGTGTCGTCGGGCTTTTCTTGCGACTGGTGGCCATGTCTCTCTTTCCGGTATCGATCTAGTTCAGCAGGCGTGTTCAGATTGAGCAGCGCGGCAGGCCGCGGCGCATCCAGCAACAGGGTGTCACTCTCTGCCAGCAAGGCACGCGGGCTGACAGGGTGCCCGGCGGCGGCAACGAGACTGGCGAGGCGCGCCAGCGTAGCGGGTTCCCAGATCGCACACAACGGCTCGGGCCGCCCGTTCACAGGACTGCGCCAGCTCGTTGCTGCGCGCGCCGGATCACGGGCGGCGACGAGAGCCTCAATGGCCTCGCGGTCGAGACCGGGCATATCACAGGCCAGCACCAGCCACGCCGCAGCCGGATCGCTCAGATGGGCCGACCGCAGACCGTTGGCTGGGCCCAGTCCGATACCGGTATCCAGCAGCAGCGGATAGCGGGCGCGTAGCTGATCCTCCGCCTGATCGACACGTACCGACACGCTCACGCTGGTCACGCAGCCATCGAGCAGTGCGACCGTACGTTCCAGCAGGGTGCCACCTTCGATAATGACCCCCGCCTTGTCACGGCCCATACGCTCGCTGCGCCCGCCCGCCAGCACCAACCCACGCAATATCGGTGGCGGTTGCTTGCCAGTCTCCTGCATGCCGCTCAGGGTGCTCCGGCAGCGCCGAAATCGCTCTTGCCGCCGGTCTTGGTGATGAGCCTGATCTCGGCGATCACGATGTCGTGCGACAGCGCCTTGCACATGTCATAGACGGTGAGCGCGGCGATGCTGGCACCGGTGAGCGCTTCCATCTCGACCCCGGTGCGGTGCTCAACCCGGCTCGTGCAGTCGATGACTACATCACCGCTCTGGTCGAGGACGATCTCGATGCGGCAGGAATCCAGGCCGATCGGATGGCAGAACGGAATCAGCTCACTGGTGCGCTTGGCACCCATCGTACCGGCAATGATCGCGGTCTGGAACACCGGCCCCTTGGGCGTCTGGATATCACCCCCGGCAAAGGCGGCACGAACCACGGGCGGCAGAATCACTCGGGCCCGCGCGTGTGCAGTGCGGCGCGTAACGGCCTTGCCGCTCACATCCACCATGGTGGGCTGATTCTTGTCATCCACGTGGGACAGCATGTCGCTACTCGCCTGGATCCGGAGACCGTGATTATAGCCCCCTCGTCCGGTGCGCCCGCAGCCGGAACCGAGCTGCTATCATCGCGCCCGGTTTCGGATAGCGCCTACAAGGTGCGGGAAGCATGGGCCAGACCATCATCGACAAACTGTGGGCCGAGCATACGGTGGCTGACCTGGGCGACGGTGCCACCCTGCTCTACATCGACCGCGTCTTCCTGCACGAACGCACCGGCAGCGTGGCGCTCAAGGGCCTGGAAGCCGCAGGCCATACGGTGCGCCACCCCGAGCAGGTGTTCTGCACGATGGACCACATCGTCGACACCACGCCGGGGCGCACCGACGACACGCGCATGCCGGGCGGCCGCGAATTCATCACCAGCACCCGCGATTCAGCCCGTGCTGCCGGTATTCATCTCTTTGATCTGGGCGACGACCGGCAGGGCATCGTGCATGTGGTCTCGCCCGAACAGGGCATCGCCCTGCCTGGCGTAACGCTGGTCTGTCCGGACAGCCACACCTGCACGCTCGGCGGTCTGGGTGCGCTGGCCTGGGGTATCGGCTCCACCGAGGGCGAGCACGCGCTGGCCACCAAGACACTGGCGGTACGCAAACCACGCAACATGCGCATCCGCTTCGAGGGACAGCTGCAGCCCGGTGTCTATGCGAAGGATCTGATTCTCCATCTCATCAGCCGCTACGGTGCCTCCGGTGGTACTGGGTATGCGATCGAATTCGCCGGCGCTGCGGTACGCGCACTGCCCATCGAGGCCCGCTTCACCCTGTGCAATATGGCCGTCGAATTCGGTGCATGGACCGGCATCGTGGCGCCGGACGAATCCACTTTCGAATATGTACGCGGGCGGCCGTTCGCGCCGGGGCCGGAAATCTGGGAGCAGGCAGTCACGCACTGGCGCTCGCTGACCAGCGATCCGGATGCCACTTTCGATCGCGAGATCGAGATCGACTGCAGCACGCTTGGCCCGCATATCACCTGGGGCACCAGCCCGCAGCATGGCGGCAACATCGGCGATGCAGTGCCCGACCCGGCCGCCGAATCCGACTACCAACCGGCGCCAGTCGATGGAGCGCGCTCTGGAGTACATGGGGCTGACACCGGGCACGCCGCTTGAGGGGCTGCCGATCAGCGCCGCTTTCATAGGCTCCTGCACCAACAGCCGGCTCAGCGATCTGCGCGAAGCCGCCCGCCTCCTGCGCGGGCACAAGGTCGCCGCCGGCGTGAAAGCGATCTGTGTACCCGGCTCCAGCCAGGTCAAGAAGGCAGCCGAGGCCGAAGGCATCGACCGGATCTTTCGTGAAGCCGGTTTCGAGTGGCGCGAGTCGGGCTGTTCGATGTGCTTCTATGCCGGCGGCGAGAGCTTTGGTCTCGAAGAGCGCGTGGTCTCCAGCACCAACCGCAACTTCGAGAACCGCCAGGGGCCGCGCACACGCACCCACCTGGCCAGCCCCGCGACAGTGGTCGCCTCGGCGATTGCCGGCTCGCTCGCTGACGTACGCAAGCTGAAGGGGAACTGAAGCGCCATGGAAAAGTTCACCCGCCTCACTGCCATCGCCGCCCCCCTGTTGCGCATCAATATCGATACTGACGCAATCATCCCGAGCCGGGAAATGAAGCGTGTATCCAAAGTCGGGCTGTCGGACGGCCTGTTCGCCGGCTGGCGCTACCAGAGCCCCGGCAGCCGCGCTGAAAACCCCGATTTCATCCTCAATCGCGAACCCTGGCGCAAGGCGCAGATCCTGCTGTCGGGCATCAACTTCGGCTGCGGTTCATCCCGCGAGCACGCCGTGTGGGCACTGCATGAATGGGGCATCCGCGCGATTATCGCGCCGAGCTTCGGCTCGATCTTCCAGGGCAACTGCGTACGCAATGGCATCGTGCCGGTGATTCTCGACAATGCAGTAGTCGAGGCACTGGCGCAGAAAATTGAAGCGGACCCGCACAACTTCCTGCTGACGGTGGATCTGACGACCTGCACGGTCGCCACGCCGGACGGCAAATCATGGTCTTTCACAATCCCCGACGCGGACCGCGAGATGCTGCTCGAAGGCCTCGACTCGATTGCCGTCACGCTGAAGCGCGACGCAGAGATCCTCGCCTACCGCGAACGTGACCGGATTGCGCCGGCCGTGGATCTATCTGCCTGAAGGCCACAGCAAATGAGCGGACTCGTTCCGAGCTGACCACCCGGCTGCGCCGATCACCCTGACCACGCAATTTGCATTCATGCGACCTGGATCATTTAGCCAGGCATGCCTTCTGGTGTAAAAGAACAGCTCACGAAAAACCAACCAGAACGGCAAGTCATCTTTATGAAATACGAAAACCATGTTGCTTCATTCCTGATTGCGCTCCTGCTGCTCGTGGCCGGACAGGCCAATGCGCTGGATTTTGGCGGAATTGCCAAGAGCTTTGGCAAGAAGGCGGCGACCGATACGGCCGTCGATGCTACTGCTGATGCGATCAGCGGTGATGACGGTGACGCAACAGCAGTGGATGCGGCTGCCCAGCCGTCTCTGGAATCCGCAGATCCCGTGGTGAGTGCTCCGCTGACGGTCTCCCTGGAGGAGCGACGGGGTTCAGTCAGCATATTTGCCAAGCGACCAAAGGTTGCTATCGCGGGTTACAACATCGGCGCCTATCAAACAGCCAGCATCTCAGGCTCCACATCTCGCGGTCAGGGTGCCAAGGTCAGCATGAACCTGACGTTGGCCGGCGTCGATGCAGCCATGCTGCAAAGGATTGCAGATGCCGCCCATGCGGATCTTGTTGCGCAACTGCAGGCTGCCGGAATCGATGTCATCTACGGGCCTGCCCTGTTTGCCACGCCGGAAGCCCAGGAAATCAAGCGTTCCGACAAACCCGTCGAAGGTGACAAGATGGATGGCCGGGCGTCCAAGGATCTGCTGGTTACAGGCCCCACCGAGATCGGCGTGGTCAGCAGTTTTGGCCTGATTCCGGTCGGCTTCAACGGTAACGTCGGCGACCAGGCCAGTGACGCACTGGACGCAGTCATCATCTATCCAAATGTCGCCCTGGACTTTGTCTGGACTGCCGGTGGCGGTCAATCCATGGTGCAAAACAAGGCCAGCGTCGACGGTGGCGCCCGGTTTGCGCTGGACTCCCTCAGCAACATGTTCGTCGTTTATTCGAAGGACGGTCGCTATGTAGACGACTCGCTGTTGCTGGGAGTATCCGAAGACATCGGCGTGGATGATGTCTTTGCCACCGTCAATCAGGCGGGCAAGACGGACAACAGCACTTCCGTCGGGCTTTCCAACGCGCTCGGCTTCGGGATGGGCAGCAAGAAAGGCTCGCAGTATGTGGTCGAGGCAGATGCGGCCCGCTACGAAGCCCTGGCGCTGAATGCCGCCATGGGCATGAATGCCGCACTGTTGAAGCAGATCAGCGTGGCCAGAGGCAGTTCGGACTGAAAGCTCCGGAAAATACCGAACTGCTGATCGGGCTACAGGCATCCGGACCCATCACAGTTCCTTTTGGATGAGGCAGAAGCCCGGTTTGGATCTCACCGGATCCTCATGGAAACCCAGCGAGCGCGCCAGTTCGAGCATGCGTGTGTTTTCCGGCAGCATGCTTGCAACCAGTACCCGGGTGCCCTGCTCCCGCAAGGTCCGGATCAGCTTGTACATCAGTAGTTCACCGAGACCCTCACCCTTGATATCGGAGCGTACGATGATGCCAAACTCGGCCTCGTAGTTATCCGGGTCAGCAGTGGCACGCACCACGCCGAGGGTCTGTTCGCATCCGTCGGGGCCGGGTATCACAGCGATGAATGCCATTTCACGTGCGTAATCGATCTGGGTCAGCCGCGCTAGTTCGCTGCGTTCAATGCTGCGCCTGCTGTAGAAAACCCTCTGGCGCACGTCCTCGGGATCCAGATGCGCCAGGAATTCAAGGTGCTGCTCCTCATCTTCAGGACGGATCGGACGCAGGGTCAGCGCACGCCCTTTCCAATCCAGCGACTCGATCAGATGTGCCGGATAGGGCCGGATCGCAAAATTCAGCGCACCGGCCGGCGCTGACTCACTCAGCCGGATACGGGCATCCAGCGCGATCGCACCTTCGTGATTGACAATCAGCGGATTGATATCGAGTTCGGCAATACAGGCATGGTCGGCTAACAGCTGGGACACGGCCATCAGTACCGAATACACGGCATTCACGTCTGCCGGAGGGGTGTTTCGAAAACCCTTGAGCAGGCTGGCGACTCGAGTGCGTGCGACCAGCGCACGCGCCAGCGGCAGGTTTAACGGCGGCAGCGCAATGGCGCGATCAGCAAGCACCTCGACAGCAGTGCCGCCCTGACCAAACAGGATCACCGGACCGAAAACCTTGTCGATACTCGCGCCGACAATCAACTCCTGGGCGTCGGTACGGCGGATCATCGCCTGTACCGCAAACCCCTCGATCCGGGCAGCAGGCCGCAGGCTGCGCACCCGCTCGAGCATCGCTATGGCGCTGCGCTGTACATCCCCGGAATCGGCCAGATCGAGCGCAACACCGCCCACATCGGACTTGTGCGAGATGTCCTCGCTCAGGATCTTCAGTGCAACCGGAAAGCCGATCGAGACCGCAGCCAGCACGGCCTCAGCCGGATCCGCAGCCACGCTGCGCGTCTCAACTACAGGAATTGCGTAAGCGGAAAGCACCGCCTTGGCTTCGGGCTCGGTGAGCATGTCACGTCCGCTGCCCAGCACCTTCCTGAACAGTACATTGACGGCATCGAAGTCCGCTTCCGGCACACCCGGTGGTCGTACCGGCGCAGCCTCGATCAACTGGGCCTGATTGCGCCTGTAGGTTGTGAGCATTGAAAATGCGCGTACGGCCTGCTCCGGTGTCTCGTAGCCGGCGATATCTGCCGCCCGGAAGATGGCTCGCGCGTCCGCAACCGACTCGTCGCCCATCCAGCAACCCATCACACGCGGTGGAGACTGGCTGGCCAGCGGCACGAGCGCCCGCGCAATATCGGCACTCGGCACGATCGCGGTTGGCGCATGCATGAACAACACCGCTCCCGCGCCGGGATCAGCGTTGAGCGCCTCCAGCGCCTGGACGTAACGCTCCGCCGGCGCATCGCCGATGATGTCTACCGGGTTGCTGCGCGACCAGTTGGCGGGCATCTGTGCATCAAGCCTGGTCACCGTCGCCGGATCCAGCTCGCAAAGGTCCACACCCAGATGCGCGGCATAATCGGCAGCCATCACGCCAGCACCGCCGCCGTTAGTGAGGATCGCAAGCTGATCACCGATGTTGTCCCGAAAGCGCGCCAGGGTTTCGGCCGCGAGAAACAACTGCTGCATGGTATCGACGCGCAACATGCCGGCGCGTGCGATAGCCGCGTCGTATACAAGATCCGAGCCGGCCAGCGCACCGGTATGCGAAGCCGCAGCGCGCTGGCCCTGTGCCGAGCGCCCGGACTTGACGACAATTACCGGCTTGTTGCGCGCTGCACCTCGTGCAGCCGACATGAACTTGCGTGCGGCTTCAACTGACTCGATATACAGCAGGATCGCCCGTGTGGCGGGATCAGTCGACAGGTAGTCGAGCATGTCACCGAAATCCACATCGGCGTGCTCACCGAGCGATACCAGGTGCGAGAAACCAATCTGACGCGAATGCGCCCAGTCGAGCATGGCCGTCATCAGCGCGCCAGACTGCGAAACGAAGGCCAGCTCACCAGGCAAGGCATCGATATGGGCGAAGCTCGCATTCAGCCCGGCGTGTGGTGACAGCATGCCTATGCAGTTGGGGCCGAGGATACGCAGCAGATACGGGCGTGCCGCATCCAGCATGGTCTGTTTCTGCGCGGCATCGAGTCCGGCGCTCAGCACAATGGCGGCACGCGTACCGAGCTCACCGAGTCCGGCGATCAACCCGGGCACCACGGCCGGCGGTGTACAGATCACCGCGAGATCGGGAACTTCCGGCAGATCGGCAACCTGTGCAAAAACCGGCACGCCGTCGAACTCGCGGTATTTCGGATTGACCGCGAAAATTCGGCCCTTGAAGCCACCCGCATGCAGGTTACGCCAGACGGTAGCACCGACGCTGGCCGGGCGCTGCGAGGCGCCGATCACGGCGACCGAGGCCGGATCGAACAACTGATCGAGGTGACGGATACTCATGGCATGCCATTCATAGCACACGGCAAGCCAGTAGCCGACCTGCCCCGGCAACTATCACCTGCAGCAAATAGCTGCCTACTTGAGAACGAAGGTCACGCGCATCCGCACGCGGTATTCGACGATACTGCCTTTTTCTATCACGACTTCCTGATCCTGTATCCAGGCGCCGGAGACCTGTTTCAGGGTCTCTGTCGCCCGCTTGATGCCGGTCGTGATTGCATCATCAAAGCTCTTCTTTGAACTGCTCGTCAGTTCTGTGATCTTGGCGACGGCCATGATGGCATCTCCTTTTTTGCTTGCCGCAGCGCACAGTGCGCCAGGTATTCTTGCGGCTCGATAATCGAGTATAGATGACAGACAGAGCCCATGGCGAAGCAGGACATGCCCTACCCGTTACTCGCAGATCTGGTGCTTGCCGCGCATATCACCCTCGTTGTGTTCATAGTCGGCGGCCTTGTGCTGGTAGTCATCGGCAACCTGCGCAACTGGAACTGGGTCAACGGCCTGCGGTTCAGGCTACTGCATCTGGCCGCGATCGCCATCGTCATCGCGGAAACCTGGTTTGGCCTGAGCTGCCCGCTCACCACTCTTGAAGTGTGGCTGCGCACCGGGACGCAGGCCACCGCCTACAGCGGCGGTTTCGTAGCGCATTGGCTGCAGCGGATTCTGTACTACGATGCCCCGCCATGGGTATTTTCAGTCGGCTACACGCTGTTCGGTTTACTGGTTGTGGCAACCTGGTGGATCTTTCCGCCCTCGCGCCGGCGCCAAGACAAGCCGCCCACTACTCGTAATAGAACGCATTGAACGCGTGATAGCCGATGAGAAAAACAAGCACGGTAGCCAGCGCGATATGCGTCACCAGCCAGCCGGTATTTACCCAGTTGCGATTCAGTCGTGCGATCGGTCCGTGCAAAAGGCCGAGCGCCACAAGACCGAGGAAGGCGAGGCTCATCACCTTGATGTAGGCATGTCCGAAGCTGATCGCATGCAGGTAGAGCAATAACGGGGCCAGCGCACCGTAATCGCGATGTACGGCAAGCAACCGGCTGGGTGGAACTGCCACCGTCATGCGCGCCACCGATAGCCGCCACTGCCAACTGAAGAACAGGACCAGCACCAGTCCCGTGAGCTGCTTGTAGAGTTCATCCTCCTGCAGGCCGGCAAGCCACTCCCAACGCCAGCCCCAGAGCGCCTGGGCCGCAAATGCGGCCATCAGCAGTACTCCGGTCGTGAGCCACGGCATATCGCCAGGCCTAGGGAGGCGGTGAACCGGCAGCACCTGCCGGTGACGGTGACGCTGTCGCATCCAGCAGGGCATCGAGGCTCGCGGCCCCGGTGCTTTCACTCAGCGCGCTCATGAACACCTCGGCAGATGGCAGGTAGTAACCATCGCGCGGCCAGCGTGCACCGATCTCCGGCGGCTTGCTGAAGGTCGCCGCCTTGTCGAGGTAGGCTTGATAGGCGGTACGGATAGACCAGCGCAACGCCACCAGCACACCGAGCATCTCATCGCTCGTCAACCGTGATTCCGGATAGGCCCAGGTGGTTGCCCCCATCACATCGTGCAGCTTCCAGTCGTTCCTGGGGCTGTCCTCGTGATCGTTGTGGCAAGTCACGCAGGCCTCGGTCACGGCTTCATCCGGAAACATCGCGGTGTACAACCCGGTATCGGGCATCTGAAAGTATTGCGGCTCGCCGCTACTGCGAATGGCCGCGAACGCGGTCTTCTGCAAACCTTCAAACTGATTGGCCGAATTGATCGGCGCATCGGAGCCGAGAAAAAGACTGAGACGCACGGGGTCCCGCTCGAGGTTCTTCGCCGTTTCACGCAGGAACAATGCCGGTAGCGGCCCGGCCTCCTCCCCGGCCTCACGCCAGTCCTCGCTGAAGCTGAGGTCAACCTTCTGCCCAGCGCCCACGATTTCGCGGGTCCACAGAGTGCGGGCAGCATCGTTCTCAGCCTCGACCAGCGAGAAAACCCGTTCGACCGGAATATTCGCGTCGACTACAGCCTGCTCAGGCAGCAGCGGTGGTGCGCTCACGAACAGGTACACGATCAGCGCGGTCAGCAGCAAGGAAGAGAGCACGAACAGTGGGCGCATCATCGCAAGGGTTCCTGACGGGGCGTGAATTTCCTGTCTGTCGAATACGGTGAAGGACCACCGCGGAAATACTCGAGGACCCGCGCCGGTGGAATCGCCTCATCCACTTTTTCACGGACCGTCATCAGGTGATTGCCGTGGAAATCGTGGCAACCCAGACAACTGTTCCACTCCTCTGCCTTGATGAGTGAAGTATGCGAGACATCAAGCGGATCGTTCTTCAGCTTCGTTTCCTCATGACAATGCCGACAATAGTCGATGCTGTCGAGCGTGACCCG
Organism: uncultured Gammaproteobacteria bacterium; assembly: GCA_963698405.1. Taxonomy (GTDB): domain Bacteria; phylum Pseudomonadota; class Gammaproteobacteria; order Steroidobacterales; genus SHZI01. Next base: position 13,043 of record CAVOQT010000001.1, on the reverse strand, counting down.
CACGCCCTGATGTTCCAGATGACAGGAAACGCAGGACTCCGGATGCAGCGCATCACGGGCCTTCTGGAAACGGGGCTCAAAGAAGCGGAACACGGGATGCCGCTCCTCCGGAAAATCATGGCAGGCCAGGCACTCACTGCTCCCGGCCTGCTGCAGGCCGAAATCAGCCACCGTACGACGCATACCGAGCAGATAGCGCACATTGGCCTGTAGTTGCTGGCGCAAGGTACCTGATGCGGGCAGATGGCAATACTCACAGGCGATATCATCGTGACCGCTGTTCATCGGCCCATGCGCATGCAACGCCTCCTCACCCGGCAGCAGCAACACGAGCAACGCCAGCACCCCGGCGGCAAAGCCGAGAATCAGGCCTAGATTCTGGCGGAAACGTCTGGCCATGGATGGTAATGCTGCAGTTGCAGGTATTTGCCCTGCAAAGTATAGGGCACACCCTGCAGCGGTATAGCGACAGGGTTATAGAGGGTCGAGTCAGGTGCACTCAGGAAGATGCTGACATACCCTGCGGGAGTATTTGGAATACACGAGGGTCATGTCATGCAGTATTCACGCCACTCTGGACCAGGATTGATCACGATGATTGGACTGGCCGCCACATTGGCATTGGTCGGCTGTACACAGGAACAGCAGAACAAGTTGGGCCGTGGATTCCAGAACTGGACCGGTACCGACGGGGTGCTTGATGTCTACGCTGGTGAGAAGCTCGCGATGCGGTTCATCAAAATTGACAAGATGAGTACCGGTATCGGCACCTCGGATAGTGAAGCCCGCTCCTTCCGCTACGGGTACGGTGTCGTGGACGAGAATTTCAACTGGCAGAAGGATCCGGGCGAGAAGAAAGTTTACTTCGAGGTCAGTGATTACTCTACAAGTTACGTCTTCTATGAGAACTACAAGCACTGAACATACCTGCCAACAAGAAAGCTGTCGCAGCGGGGTCCCGTTTAGCCAGTTCGTTGCTCTTGTCTACTAATCTTCCGACGCAGTCTTTCCGAGTAGGCGATCGAAAGACTGCTGCCGACGATGACTGCCATGCCGATGAGTGAAAGCAGGTCAGGCAGATGCCGGAAGAACAGCCAGCCGAGCAGCATCGCCCAGATCAACTGGACGTAGAGGAAGGGTGAAAGAAACGAGGCGGCAGCGTAGCGGAACGCCCGCGTCAGCATCAGATGACCCGTACCGCCATAGATACCCAGCGAGGCGATCAGTAGCGCGTCGATCAGGTCCGGCATCGGCCCGCCCCAGTACAGCGGAGCAGCCAGCGTCATCGTGACAGTGCCGACCAGCGCCGTATAGAAAAGCATGGTGAGGGTGCTCTCGGTGGGCGACAGCTGTCGGGTCTGGATCTGGTAGGCCGTATAACAGGCTGCGGCAAGCAGCATCCAGACCAGGCCAGGCAGGTTCAGCGCACCACCGGGCCGTGCGATCAGCAGGATGCCGAAGAAGCCCGCGATGACTGCAATCACATGGATGCCGGCGATCGATTCCCTGAGCAGCCAGTGCGAGAGCATCACCACGACGAGCGGCGTGATGAAAACGATGGCCGTGCTTTCAGCCAGCGGCATCATGGAAAAGCCGGCCATGGAAAAGCCGGTGGTTCCGACCAGCATCAGCGCGCGAACGACCTGTGCAACCGGCCGCTGCGTGGCGATCAGGCGCATGCGCATCGAAGGCGCGACGAGAATCAGCATCATCAGGCAATGAAAACTGTAGCGACCCCAGACCATCATCGGCACCGGGTAGGTACGCGACAGATGCTTTGAGGTTGCGTCCAGCGCGGCAAAGCACAGCGTCGCGCCGAGCATCAGCAGCACCGCAAGGCCGGTCTTATGCCCGGCATCCGGCAGCTGCCCGGCTGCGCCGGGTTCAGCCGCACCTGCCGGATCTGAAAATCCGTTCAGGCCGGACCCGCGACGATCTTGCGACTGAGCAGTGAGCCGATCTCGGCTTCCGTGTAACCCGCCTCGCGCAGCACCTCGTGCGTATGCTGGCCGGCACGCGGCACATCGCGATGTACGCCAAAGCGGTGTCCGTCCATCTCCAGCGGCAGCGCCGGCAGCCGGGTCTGCTGACCCGCCAGTGGACCATCGCTGACCGTGATCGGCACCAGTCCGCCATTGGCCGCCAGATGCGGATCGTCGAACAGGTCTTCAGGCCGCGCGATCGGTGCGAACGGCAAGCCGGTTTTTTCCAGCTTGTCCATCAACTGCTGTTTGCTGTACTTGCGGAACACCGCCTGAATCAGCGGCACCAGACGTTCCTTGTGCTTCACGCGGTCGTTGTTGGTATCGAGACTCTGGTCAGCGGCGAGATCTTTCAACTCGAAGGCGGTACAGAAATCCTTCCATTGCTTGTCACTGACCACGCCGACGAACACCTGCTTGTCATCAGCGGTTTCAAACACCTGATAGATCGCCCAGGCAGAGACACGTACCGGCATCGGTGCCGCCGGCTTGCCGGTCACCGCCATCTGCGCCATGTGCTGACCGACGAGAAACACCGTGCTCTCGTACAGCGAGGCCACCACATTCTGGCCCGCCCGGTGGCATTGCGCTGATGGAGCGCTGCGATGATGCCTACCGCACCGAACATGCCGCCCTGCACATCGATCACCGAGGTTCCGGCACGCAGCGGCTTGCCCGGGGGGCCGGTCATGTAGGCCAGTCCGCCCATCATCTGCGCGACTTCATCCAGCGCCGTGCGATGCTCGTAGGGCCCGGCCAGAAAACCCTTCTCCGAGCAGTAGATCAGCCGCGGATACAGTGCCTTCAGCGTCTCGTAACCGAGACCCAGCCGGTCCATGGTGCCCGGACGGAAGTTCTCGATGAGCACATCGGCCTTGCTGACCAGGCGCAGCACCGCAGCAAGCCCGTCAGGCGATTTCAGATCGACGCACAGGCTGCGCTTGTTGCGGTTGTACATCGGGAAATAGCCGGAGCCGGAGCCCGGCAGATGGCGGGTACTGTCACCACTGACCGGCTCGATCTTGATCACATCGGCGCCCAGATCGGCAAGGATCAGCCCGGCCGCCGGGCCCATCACCATGTGCGTAAATTCGATTACCCGCACCCCTGCGAGGGGCAAACCCTGCGAACCTGTCATCACTGCGCCTTTTCCGTGTTATGTCTGTTGCCGGCGCCGGCTGGCACCGGCAATCGGGTGGTGGATTATCCACTACCCCGCCCCCATATAGAATAAAGGTCTGCAGTCAACAGGAATCCGGCATGTCCCAGAGCAGCGAAATCGACGTCCTCGTCAGCGAAGTAGGCCCGCGCGACGGCCTGCAGAGCATCAAATCCGTGATGCCCACCGCGGCCAAGAAGGCCTGGATCGCAGCCGAGGCAGCCGCCGGCGTGCGCGAAATCGAGGTCTGCTCCTTTGTGCCCGCGAAACTCATGCCGCAGATGGCCGATGCAGCCGAGATCGTGGCCTATGCGCGCACGATTCCCGGCCTCACGGTGCTGGCGCTGGTACCCAATTTCAAGGGCGCCGAGAACGCCATCAAGGCCGGTGCACACAAGATCGCGCTGCCGCTCTCGGCCAGCGAAACCCACAGCAAGGCCAACCTGCGCAAGAGCCACGCCGAGGTGCTGGAGGACGTACGCCGGATCGCCGAACTGCTGCGCAGCCTGCCGGCAGAGCGCCGGCCTGGCTTCGAGGGCAACGTCGCCACCGCCTTTGGCTGCACGCTCGAAGGCGTGGTGCCGGAACGCAAGGTCGTCGAACTGGCCGTGGCACTGATGGAAGCCGGCTGCGAAGACATCGGCCTGTCGGACACCACCGGCTATGCCAACCCGGCACAGTTGCGGCGTCTGATCCGGCTGGTGCGCGAGGCCGTGGGTCGCGACAAGCTCTCCAGCGTGCATCTGCACAACACGCGCGGTCTGGGTCTGGCCAACGCGCTGGCCGCGCTGGAAGAAGGCATCACGACGCTGGACAGTTCGCTCGGCGGCCTCGGTGGCTGCCCGCATGCGCCGGGCGCCAGCGGCAATATCGTCACCGAGGATCTGGTCTTCATGCTCGATGCGATGGGCCTGCGTACCGGCATCGACCTGCCCCGGTTGCTCGAAGTCCGGCAGATTCTGCGCGAGAGTCTGCCGGACGACGAGCTGTACGGTTTCACGCCAGATGCCGGGCTGCCCAAGGGCTATGCGCCCGGCGGCTGGGGTGTCTGCCTGAAGGCACTCAATACTTGAAGTTCATGTCCAGCTGGATCCGGTCGTAGTCGAGCCCTGCACCGGTATCGACGGCTGCTTCGTTCATGAAGTAGGTAAAGGCCAGGTTCCACTTGTCGCTGAGCGCATAGGCGCCCTGCAGGCGGTGACCCTTGTTGTCGGTCTTGCCACCGGCGAAGTCCGAGTCGGTCAGCCCGGCAAACACTGCATCGGCTTCGAGATCCTGGTAGGCGTAACCGATCTGCCAGGTGCCTTTGGCCTTGGCGGCACCCAGCTGCGTACCGGCCACCCAGCCCGTATCGTAATCATCGGCATCGCTGTTCTTCACGAAGTCGGCATAGACGCTGAGCGGCAGACCGGCGACCTTCATGCCCAGTTCGGCAAAGGCCTCGATCTCTTCATAGTCGTAGAGGAAGGTATTGCCCACCGGATCGAAGCTGTTGCCGAGAAAATTGGTCGCAGAACCGTAGAACGTGGTCTTGCCTTCGGTATTGAAGCGGTAGTAACCGGCACCGGCAGTCAGCGTCACGTCATCGGCAAGCGGAACTCTCGCGCCCAGCTGACCGCCCTAGGTGAACTCCTCGCTCTTGTTGCTGTCGGTTTCCAGCCAGAAGCCGATGGCGTTGGCGAAGAACGCACCGTTTACATAGTTGACACCGAAGCCTTCCGGATTCCAGTCACTGTCCCACAGCAGGCCCTGTTTGCCTGGCCGGTACAGCGGGTTCTCGAACTTGCCGCCGCTGACAGTCAGCCCCTGCATCGCCGCCCACTTGAAGTAGGCGAGATCGAGCACGAAATCCTTGCTGGAGTTGCCGTTGCCGATGGTCTGGTTGCTGGAGCGGGGATCGTTGTCGTCGCTAGTGCTCAGCCGGAATCCCAGCTCCAGATCGTCCTGTGGTTTGGCGATCACGCCGAGACGGGCACGAATCCGCTGCCGATTGCGTTCGTCGGTCTTGGTTTCGTCGTCGATGTTTTCGTAGCGCATGCGCAGGTCGCCCTTGAGGCTGACCTTGTCGGTCCAGCTCGACGCTGCCGGCGCAGCCGCAACCTTTGCCACCGCCTGCTTCTGCTCTGCGACCTCGGTCTTCGTCTGCTGCGTGCTTTTCTCGAGTTCGGCGATGCGCTTGTCCTGCGCCTCAAGCCGGTCCAGCAATTGCTGGACCACCTCGTCGGACACGGCAGCAAATGCACTCGGTGCATTCATCAGCATGCCCAGCGCAATTACGGATAACAGACGTCTCATTGGATTACCTCACAGGTTCACATTTGGTTGCACATCGACAGTGAACACGCTCGCGCACCCCGCCGGATGCAGGCAGTCTGCCGGGGCTTTGTTACAGGAATATGAAAGCGGCGACATGAAAGTCGCCCGGAAGATGCAGAACTCAGCCGAAACGGCCGGTCACGTAGTCTTCAGTGAGCTTGTGCGAGGGATTGGTGAAGATCTTGTCGGTGGGACCGACTTCGATGATGCGGCCGAGATGGAAATAGGCCGTACGGTTCGAAACCCGTGCCGCCTGCTGCATCGAGTGCGTGACGATGGCTATCGCATACTTTTCCGACAGCTCGTCGATCAGGTCCTCGATGCGGGCTGTTGCAATCGGATCCAGCGCCGAACAGGGCTCGTCCATGAGGATGACTTCGGGATTGACGGCAATGGTGCGCGCGATGCACAGGCGCTGCTGCTGCCCGCCCGACAGGCCGGTACCGGGATCGTCGAGCCGATCCTTGACCTCATCGACCAGCCCCGCCCGTTCCAGACTGCCGTAGACGATATCGTCGAGTTCGGCGCGATTGGCCGCCAGACCGTGAATACGCGCGCCGTAGGCGACATTCTCGTAGATCGATTTGGGAAAGGGATTCGGCTTCTGGAACACCATGCCGACGCGGGCACGAAGCATCACGACATCCGTGCCTTTGGCGTACATATCCTCGCCATCGAGCCGGAAATCGCCAGTCACGCGGGCTGACTCGATGGTGTCGTTCATCCGGTTCAGGCAGCGCAGAAAGGTGGACTTTCCGCAACCCGACGGACCGATCAGCGCGATCACCTCGTTGCGTCCGATATCCAGGCTGACATTGATCAATGCGTGCGTATCGCCGTAGTAGACGTTGCCGCCACGGACACAGATCACCGCATCCTTTGCGGTTACGTCGCCAACCGTATCCGGAGCGATGGGTTGCGCCTCGACCGGTACTGTCACAGCAGGGACTGCCGAAACGGGGGCCGTATCCGCCGGGGGCACGACGACATCCTGTGTCTTTGTCCATGGTCAGCATTATCCGCAATCTTCCCTGTGTGGCGCTACCAGCGTCGCTCGAAACGGCTGCGCAGCCATACCGCACTGGCGTTCATCACCAGCAGGAAGGCCAGCAGCACCATGATCGCGGCTGAGGTACGCGCCACGAAGGCACGTTCCGGGCTGTCAGCCCACAGATAGATCTGCACCGGCAATGCCGTGGAAGGGCTCATTGGCCCGCTGGGCACATCGACGACAAAGGCCACCATGCCAATCATGAGCAGCGGCGCCGACTCGCCCAGGGCCCGTGCCATGCCGATGATCGCGCCGGTGAGCATGCCCGGCAGGGCCAGCGGCAGCACGTGGTGGAACACCATCTGCATCTGCGAGGCGCCAATGCCGAGCGCGGCCTCGCGCACCGATGGCGGTACCGCCTTGATGGCCGCCCGCGAAGCGATGATCACCACCGGCAGGGTCATCAGCGTGAGCACCAGTCCACCGACCAGCGGTGCCGAACGCGGCAGGCCGAAGAAATTGATGAATACCGCAAGACCCAGCAGACCGAACACGATCGACGGCACGGCAGCGAGGTTGTTGATATTCACCTCCACGACATCCACCCACCAGCTGCGGCGGGCAAACTCCTCGAGGTAAATGGCCGCGGCAACACCCAGCGGAAAGGACAGCAGCAGCGTGACCAGCAGCATGAAGAACGAGCCCTTGGTCGCACCCCAGACACCCGCCAGTTCCGGCTCACGCGAATCGCCGCTGGTGAAGAACGCCGCGTTGAAGCGCAGCTCCACACGATCGTCGGCCTGCAAACGTTCCACCCAGCTGCGCTGCTTCGCCGAGAGCCTGCCCGGCGCGTCCTCGCCGGAATCGCCGGCCGAACGCGCCTTGATCCACAGATCGACCTCACTGCTCGAGCGGCAGCCAGATCGACCGGGTCTGGCCGAGGATCTGCGGATCGGCCAGGACCGTTTCACGCAGCTCGAATATGGCACCGGCACTGACCAGGCCATTGAGCTCACGCTTTTCTGCCCGGCTGGCTCACCTCCGGTACCAGCTCCCGCAATGCCGACTTCAGCAGCAGGGAATAGTCGGCAGACCGAGAGCACATCCGGATCCCGCCCGCCGTCCGGATCGATCAGCATCGGCATCGAAGTGAATATCAAGCTGCACGAAGCTCTGCCGGAATGCGCTATAGCCGTTACCGATGATCGTGCCAAACAGGAACAGCAGAAAAACCACACCCAGGCAAACCGAGCCCAGTCCGTAGTAACGGAACAGCCGCTCGCTGCGATAACGGCGTCGCAGACTTGCATCGACGCGACGACGTGTCTCCTCCGGGCTCAGCTGGCGGCGGTCCCGATCGCTGTCGCCGTCATTTGCCATCATTCGTACTGCTCCCGGTAACGACGCACCACCTGCAGCGCGATGATGTTGAGTATCAGGGTAACGATGAACAGCATCAGCCCCAGGGCAAATGCCGCCAGCGTCTTGGGGCTGTCGAATTCCTGGTCACCGACCAGCAGGGTGACGATCTGCACGGTCACCGTGGTCACCGATTCGAGCGGGTTGAAGCTCAGGTTTGCGGACAGTCCCGCGGCCATCACCACGATCATGGTCTCACCGATGGCGCGCGACGCTGCCAGCAGCACCCCGCCGACGATGCCCGGCAGTGCTGCCGGCACCACGACCCGCTTGATCGTTTCCGAACGGGTGGCACCGAGTGCGAAAGAACCATCACGCATCGCCTGCGGCACCGCATTGATGGCATCGTCGGACAACGAGGAAACGAAGGGAATGATCATGATGCCCATCACCAGTCCGGCACCCAGAGCGGCCTCCGATGCCACCTCCAGACCCAGTTGCTGGCCGGCCAGGCGGATCATCGGTGCAACGGTCAGGGCCGCAAAATAGCCATAGACCACCGTCGGTATTCCGGCCAGCACCTCGAGCACGGGCTTCACGAGGCGGCGCACGCCTGGACGCGCGTACTCGGACAGATAGATCGCGATCATCAGGCCGATCGGGACTGCGACAAGCAGCGCGATGCCCGAGATCAGCAGGGTACCGACGAACAGCGGCACGGCACCAAAAGCGCCCGACGAGCCCACCTGGTCGGCACGGATCGCAGTCTGCGGGCTCCAGCTCAGGCCGAACAGGAATTCACTCAGCGGCACCTGCCGGAAGAACCTCAGCGCCTCGAAGCTCACCGAAAGCAGGATGCCTATCGTGGTCACGATAGCGAGCAGCGAAGCAAGCACCAGCACGAACCGGACCACCGCCTCGACGCGGTTCCGCGCCCGGAACTGCGGACGCAACTGAAGCCAGGCGAGGGAAAAGCCACTGAACGACAGCGCGACGATCAGTCCGGCAAGAACCTTTCGCGATGACTCGCGCAGGCTGTTGTAAAGATCTGCAGCCACGGCGAATTCAGCGCTGCGGCTGTCGTCATATATCTGCCCGGTGGCCAGATTGCGAACGTCGTTCAGCGTCAGGCTCAGCTGTGCCTCCGGCTGGTTGCGCAGCGTCTCCGGCAGGGAAGCAATGACACGTGAGGTAATGAGTGACTCGCTGAAAGCGAGCCACATGAGCAACAGGGCGATACCCGGCACCAACGCGCCGAGTGCCGCATAGTAGCCGTAGTACTTGGGCAGTGAATGCAGACTGCGTATACCGCCGGCCGGACGCGCCAGCGACAGCGCCCGCTGCCTTCCGAGAAAGAAGGCAGCGAGCACTATCGCGGCAAGAATCAGCAGCAGCGTTGGCAGACGCACTGCGAACTACCTGGGGATCGGCATGGTGACCAGCTTGCTTGACCTTGCTCTGCAACCGCCTTGTATTCGGCAGCCGGCAGCGGCACCAGGCCACGATCAGCCAGATAACCCTCTTCACCCATCGCCTTGAGGCTGGTGAATTCCTCCAGGTATTCGGTGATTCCGGGAATCGAGCCGATGTGTGCCTTCTTGACGTAGAAGAACAGCGGCCGCGAAACCGGATACTTGCCGCTCGCGATGTTCTCGAAAGTCGGCTCGACGCCGTCGATCGGAGAACCCTTCACCGACATCGGAATTCTGCTCGAGGAAGCTGTAGCCGAAAATGCCCACCGCCTTGGGATTGGCCTTGAGCTTCTGCACGATCAGGTTGTCGTTCTCGCCGGCCTCGATGAAGCGGCCATCCTCACGGATCGTGTGGCAGACCTGCTTGAAGCGGCTCTCATCCTGGTCCTTGATGGCCTTGATCCACGGAACGGTCTTGCAACCACCTTCCATGGCCAGCTCCACGAAGGCATCACGCGTACCGGAGGTCGGCGGCGGACCCAGCACTTCGATGACCGTGGCCGGCAACTGCGGGTTGACGTCCTTCCAGGTCTTGTAGGGATTGGCAACCAGAACCTGCTTGCCGGTCGGATCCGGAACCTGTTTGGCGAGGGCGAGGTAAACATCGCGCAGGCCGAGTTTCAGGCCGGTAGCGGCCACCGATTCGGCGAGCACGATGCCGTCATAACCGATCTTGACCTCGACCACGTCCTTCACGCCATGGGCGGCACAGTCCTGCCAAGCTCGGCCGGCTTGATGGCGCGCGAACTGTTGGCGATATCCGGGTACTGCACACCGACACCACTGCAGAACAGCTTGATGCCGCCACCGGAACCGGTGGACTCGACCTTGGGGGTCTTGAACTTGCCGGTACCGCCGAACTGCTCGGCGACGACCGTCGCGAACGGATAAACGGTGGACGAGCCGACGATGCTGATGTAGCTGCGCGCCGACTGCGACCAGACAGCACGCGGGCAGGGCAGCGACGATTGCTCCGCTGGCCAGCAAAATCAGGGCTTTGGGTGATTTTTCATGCAGACCTCCAAGGTCATGGCAGTGTTTCTGACCCGCGTCAGTCTAGGCAGCAATTGTTGCGGCTTTATTTCAGGTGGCAGCCGGACGGTCGGCTTTGGCTGCATCCAGCTCCTGGCGCACCACCTCGCGCTCGGTATGCCGGATATCGCGGCCATGCACCAGATAGACCACATATTCACCGATATTCTTGGCATGATCGCCGATACGCTCGAGGGCACGGGCCGCCCAGGTCACATCCATGAAGCGCCTGATCGTCCGCGGATCCTCCATCATCAGGGCGATGCACTGCCGGGTGATCTGGTCGTATTCCTCGTCGACCAGCTTGTCTTCCTCGATGACCGCCAGCGCATCATCGACATCCATGCGCGAGAAGGCATCCAGGGCATCGTGGAGCATGCTCTGCACATGCTCGCCAAGCGCCTTCAACTCGCTGTAGGACGCATGACGCTCGCGGTGGGCAGCCAGATGCGAGGCCAGATAACCGATCTTCGAGGCCTCGTCACCGACCCGCTCGAGGTCAGTGATGATCTTGATCACCGTGACGATCAGGCGCAGGTCCGCGGCAGCCGGCATGCGCGTGGCCAGCAACTTGCTGCATTCCTCGTCGATCGAGACTTCGAGCCGGTTGATCTTGAAATCGTCGCTGGAAACCCGCAGGCCCATCTCGCTGTCGCCGGAGGTAATCGCCTCCACGGCCGTATCCAGATGCTGCTCGACCAGACCACCCATGCGCAGCACCTCGCTGCGCAGATGCTCCAGCTCGGCATTGAAGCGGCGCGAGATGTGATGACTGAAGCTCTCGGATTCCATTGCCTTGCTCCTGCGCGTGGCACGACTGTAGAGACTATCAGGACAGCGTCGAGCCGATCCCGGGGAAAATGACAGACAAAGCTGCTGCCCTGGCCGAGCCGGCTGCGGATCTCCAGATCCGCATCGTGCCGGCGCAGCGCATATTTGACGATCGACAGACCGAGCCCGGTACCGCCGCTCTGCCGTGCGCGGCCACCGTCAGCCCGGTAAAAACGCTCCGTAACCCGCGGAATATCCGCCTCCGACATGCCGATACCGGTATCCACGACAGCCAGATGCCCACCGTCCTGATCGACGTTCCAGCTGATCGTGATCCTGCCCTCTGCCGGCGTGTAGCGCACTGCATTTGCCACCAGGTTCGACACCACGGACTGCAGCTCCGTCTCCTCACCGAGGACATTCACGTCGCTGTTGAGCTGCACCTCGATCTGCCCCCGGAAGCCGGGCAGACTCTGCGCATCACGCCGGGCCGACTCGATCAGCCGGCAACACTGACCACGCGGTCCCTTGCGACAGGTGGCCCGGACTCCAGCCTCGACAGCTGCAGCAGATCTTCCACCAGCCGGAACATGCGCTGCACCTGTTCCTGCATGATCTGTACCGGCTGCAGCCAGACCGGCGGCTTGCCGGGATCGTCGGCCAGCGTATCCAGGTAGCCCATGATCACGGTCAACGGTGTACGCAGCTCATGTGAAGCATTGGCGACAAAATCCCGCCGCACGCGCTCGATCTTCACCCGCTGGCTGATGTCGCGGATCAGGAGCAGCGTCTGATCCGGCCCATAGGGGATCAGACGGCAGGACAACCAGGTATCGCCGCCAGTCGGCGACGGAATTTCCACCGCCGGGCGGTCGCCCGGATTGCGCAGATAATCGATGAAGTCCGGATGCCGCAGCAGGTTTTCGATACGCTGACCGCGGTCACCACGCAGCTTGAGATCCAGCAGCACCCTGGCGGCCAGGTTGTAGTTGAGAATCTCGTGCTGCGCGTTGAGTATCACGCCACCATCCGGAAAAGCCTCGGTCGAGGCACGCAGCTCCTTGACCAGCCGGCGGAAACGCTTGCCCCGCCGCTTTGCCTTGGTCTTGATGAACTGGATCCTGGCAAAGACCGGCGGCCAGACACCCTCACCGTCGGGAATATCCGCCATCGAACCGGTGGTCAGCCAGCGTTCGAGCCGATACAGGTTATAGAGCTGCCAGGCCAGCGCAGCCAAGCGCCACGATCAGCATGCCCAGTGCAGGACGACCGTAGATCAGGCCGATCAGCGCACCGCCAACCAGGGCGAGACCAGGCGAAAGAGCGTCCAGGTCCAGATACTGGGCATCAGCAGACCGAGAAGCGGTAACCGGCGCCACGGACCGTCTGGACATAGCGGTCGGTGCCGAAGCTCTTCCAGCGCCTGACGCAGGCGCCGGACATGCACATCGACCGTGCGCTCCTCGACATAGACATTCTGGCCCCAGACATTGTCGAGCACCTGCGTGCGGCTGTACACCCGATCGGGGTTTTCCATCAGGAACTTCAGCAGACGGTATTCGGTGGGTCCGAGGCCGATCTCACGGTCACCGGCATACACGCGATGGCTGACCGGATCCAGGCGCAGCTTGCCGGCCACCAGCGGCTCGTCTGCCGCCGGTGTAGAACGGCGCAGCACGGCATTGACCCGCGACAACAGTTCACGCGGCGAAAACGGCTTGGTGATGTAGTCGTCGGCGCCACTGTCGAGGCCCAGCACCCGGTCGCGCTCCTCAGCGCGGGCCGTCAGCATGATGATCGGTATCTCCCGATTGGCTGGTTCGCGCCGCAGGGTGCGCGTCAGTTCAAGTCCGCTGGAGTCCGGCAGCATCCAGTCCACCAGGAGCAGGTCGGGACGCGCATCGGCAATCTGCAGCCGGGCACTCGCCGAGTCACCGGCTTCATCGACTTCATAACCGGCC